>JBAZSV010000002.1:0-548082 GCA_041662265.1 Sulfurimonas sp. | reverse complement strand
ATTGTTGTTATTAAGTCTATTTACTTGCTTAGTTTTCAATGATCTCAAACTCATTCAAGCTACCTCTACATGAAGTCTCTCTAGGCCTAAACTTTAGGTCTCTGTGTTTGTGGATGGGAATTATAGACAAAACAAATCCTATTGTCAATGCTTTTTTAAAGAAATTTAAATATTTATATAAAAGTGTTTATTTTTCATCACATCTTCTTATATATCAGATTCTACACTTACATTATATATAGAATTTTGCTCTTATATTTGCTATTTCATCTATTTGTTGCTTTTTATTAACTCTTTATATATAGAATTCCTTATCAAAACTAAATGTGTTTTAATGAAAAGCACACAATAAAGGAATAATGATGGGACTATATAATCGTGATTACGCAAGAGGAAACTCTTTTGCTTATGAAAATGCTTCCAAAAGTGATACACAAATAATTTCTTTTGTAAAAGAAACATATAAACTTTTTGCAGCATCTATGATGGCTGGTGCAGTGGGTGCCTATGTTGGTGTACCAATGGCTGCAACTATTGCAGCTTATATGTGGCCGCTATTTGCTTTAGAAATTGGTTTATTAATAGGCTTACACTTTGTTAAACATAAACCAGGTATTAATTTAGCTGTAATGTTTGGATTTGTATTTATGACTGGTTTGATGCTTGCACCTTTACTTTCTCGTACACTTGGTATGAGTGGTGGTGGGGCTATTATAGGGAATGCTTTTGCAATGACTTCTGTTGTGTTTGGTGCTATGAGTTTTTACGCTATCAAAACAACGAAAGATTTTACAAGTTATGGCAAGCCTCTTATGATTGCTTTATTTGTAATTATTGGTTTTTCGATTATCAACATATTCTTAGGTAACCCTATGTTACATGTTATCATTTCTGGAGCTGTTGTTGTGCTTTTTAGTATATTAGTGATTTATGATACTCAAAATATCATGAATGGTTCATACGAAACTCCAATTGATGGTGCGATTGCACTTTATCTTGATTTTTTAAATATCTTTACTTCTTTATTACAGTTATTTGGTATTTTTGGAAATAATGACGACTAAAGAAATTTCACCCGAACTTTTTCGGGTGATTGATGCAAACCTCAACCGCCTTAAAGAGGGAATACGAGTTGTTGAAGATATTATGAGATATCTTGAAAATAACAAAGAATTGTCCTCTAAACTCAAACAACTAAGACATAAATCTCGCATTGAAGAACAAGAACTGTTATTGCAATATCGTGATAGCGTGAATGATGTTCTTCGTCCAACTACAAAAAGTGAACTGAATCGTAGTGATATAAAAAGTATAATTACTGCTAATTTTAAAAGAGCGCAAGAGTCTTCAAGAGTTTTAGAAGAACTTTTTAAACTTCAAAATGCCACTTATAGTGAAAACTTTAAACATATAAGGTACGAGCTTTATACTCTCGAAAAAGAAGTTATGCTCAACTCCAAATCAAACTAAAAGTGACTCCATTTTAGAGGTGATAAATACTACTTCAAATTCAAGATAATTTATTGGGTATTCTCTCATAAGTTGTTTTGTCTGCTTGTAATCTAAAATTTTTCTCGAACCACTCACACCACTTTGTTTAATATATCTAAATAAATCTCGTGTAGATTCAAACTCAAGCTTATACTCAACTACTTCAAAATCAGCTTCAAAATATTTTTTTTGAAGTTTATAAACTTCATCAACTGTTCGAAGTAATGGATTTAATGATGCTGTTTGATTTAAAGTTTTAAAAGTATTTGCAGTAAAAATGGCTAAAGCAATTGGTGCACTTAAAAGTTTTATATTCTTAAACACTTCTTCTAAATTTTCTGCCCATTGCAGAGCTGATGCTGAAAAAACAAAATCAAACTTATCTTTTAAAAGAGTTTGAAAAAAGTTTATATCATTAAAGTTACCATGCACACAAGCTATTTTGCCTGATTTTGGATGTAATTCTAACATACCTTGGGCAAAGTCAACTCCACAAAAATGTTCATAATCCCAATTTATATCTTTACATAATGCTCCACTACCACAACCTAAATCCAAAATATATTTAGGTTTATGTACAACTTTTTGAAGTAATTTTTTTGCAACTTTATTTTGGATTATATTATTAGAGCCATAGGAAACGGCATATTTAGAAAATTCTGAGCTTATTTCCATTTTATTTACAACCAACGAGATACTCTATTTTTCCAAAATTATACCCTATTTTGTAATCTTACTTTTTTTAGATATAATTCGCAACTTTTTATATTTAGGAATTAATAAATGACAACTAGTTTTTTACTTATTGTACAAATTGTTTTAGTTGTAATGATTGTGATAGCAGTACTATTACAAAAGAGCTCAAGCATTGGTCTTGGTGCATATAGTGGCTCAAATGAGTCTGTATTTGGAGCGAAAGGTCCAGCGAGTTTCTTGGCAAAAACTACTTTTGTCATAGGATTTTTATTTGTAATTAACACAATTGTTCTTGGTTACTTATACTCTCAATCAAAAAATGCCTCTGTCATCGATGCTCTTGTAGAAACAACAAATGTTGTAGCTCCTACAACTAAAGTAGAAACAGCACCTGCGCTAAACAAAGAATTAAACAGTACAAACGAACAGAATAGTACAAAATAGTTGCATCTTTTGCAACTATTCATTTAACTCCGCATGCAACATCAACAAAATCACTTTTATATCAATTAAAATATTTCTTGCTACAATTACATAATTATTTACTCAAGGAAAAAAAATGCTAAATGAAATATATAGCGAATGCGAAACAAAAATGCAATTAAGCATAAACCACATGCTAAGAGACTTTAAAACACTTAGAACTGGTAAAATTACTACTTCTGTTTTGGACAATGTAAAAATTGACTATTATGGCACTATGACTGCCCTTGACCAAGTAGGTTCAATTATAGCAACAGATGCTACAACAATTGTAATTAATCCTTGGGAAAAAAACCTTTTAGCTGCTATCGATAGTGCTATTTCTAAAGCAAATGTTGGAGCAAATCCAAACAATGATGGTGTTCAAATCAAACTATTTTTCCCCGCAATGACAGTAGAACAAAGACAAGAGTCTGTAAAACAGATGAAGGGGATGGGCGAACATGCAAAAATCTCTTTGAGAAATGATAGAAAAAATGCAAATGATAAAATCAAAAAACTTGAAAAAGATAAATTGATAACAGCAGATGAATCCAAATCTGCTCAAGAAGTTATTCAAAAAACTACAGACAAATACTCAGTCAATATTGAACAAATACTCAAAGATAAAGAAGTAGAAATTTTAAAAGTATAATTTTTATTTCCACATGCCAAGCTTGGCATGTGGAAATGCGAAACGAAGGAATAAATAATGGACATTAAAGAAATATATATGGATGCAGATGCTCTTCTAGAGGGGCATTTTAAATTAAGCTCTGGAAATCATTCACAGTATTATCTTCAATCTGCGAAAGTGTTGGAAGACCCTAAAACTGCAAAACTTCTAGCAGATGAACTTGCAAAACAGATTAGAGCGAGTGGACTTAAAATTGATACAGTTTGCGCTCCTGCACTTGGAGGATTAATAGCTGGATTTGCTCTCGCACAAGCACTTGATTGTCGTTCTATTTTTGCTGAGAGAGTTAATGGCGAAATGAGTATTCGCCGTGGATTTGAAATAAAAGAGGGTGAAAGAGTTTTAATGTGTGAAGATATCATTACAACTGGTGGTTCAGCTATGGAAGCAGCTACAGTTGTAAAAAGTCTTGGTGGTGTAATTGTCGGTGTGGCAGCATTAGCAAACCGTGGTTTTTGTAAACGCGAGAATAGTAATATTGCAACAAAAGCAAACTGTAAACTCCCTCAAGATATTCCATTTTTTGCATTGGAAGATTTTACATTTGAAATACACTCCCCTGATTCTTGTCCATTATGTAAAGATGGAAGTGAAGCTATTAAACCTGGTTCAAGAGGGAATTAATAAAGAGAGCAAAAACAGCCCTCTTTATTTTTTATGTTTTTAACGCAGTAATCCTAGAACATTTGAAGCACTTGCATTCGCCTGACTTTGAACAAATAAACCTATTTGAGACAACATATTTTTCTGTGAAAAATTTGCACTCTCAGCCGCAAAATCAACATCGCTCATTTGTGACTCCGCAAAAGCAGAATTAAGTTGTGTTACCGATATATTTCTAACCGTTGATTCAAGTTGATTTTGTGATGCCCCGATTGTAGAGCGGATATCATCTATCTTGCTTTTAGCATTATCTACGGTATCTATCGCGCTTAATGCACCCGCTTGTGTTGTGACATCAATAGTTCCAACCAAAGACGCAACCTTAGCATCTCCAATTTTTACACTTTGAGTAACTCCACCGTCTGCACCTGTTTGTGTTACAAAAGTGCCATTGCCAAAACTTCCACCAGAACCATCAAGTAACTTAATTCCATTAAAACTTGTAGATTTTGCTATATCATCAGATGATTCAAGTAAGCTATCTATCTCTTTTTGAATAATTCCTCTATCATCATCACTCATCGTACCATTGGAAGCTTGTAGAGTTAAAACTCTTATTCTATCCATATTGTCGTTATATCCGCTCAGTGCCCCATCTGCTACTTGAAGCATCCCAATACTGTCATTTGCATTCATTATGGCTTGACCTAAACCTGAAACATGCGTTGAAAGTTTATTGGCAATAGAAAGCCCCGCGGCATCAAATGACGCACTATTTAACTTAGAACCTGACGCGAGGGAAGACAAACTTTTGTTTATTCCACCATTTGCGGCATTAGAATGCACATTAGCATTCGCTGATGTTGTGTTTGTATTAATTGAAAAACTCATGATAAATCCTTTTTTTGGAATAATCTTTATGCCAATATTGTAGCACCTATTTTATAATATATTATTAATACCTTAGTTGACAAGAGAGCATCCTTTCTACTAAAACTCTTGCTACTTCAAGTTTTCCATCCACAATTACAGTAACATCTAAGTCCGCTAGTGCCTCTTTTTCTTCCAAAGAAACAACTTTTACAATAAGATTTACATTTTTTGTATGTTGCAAAACTGTTTCACAGATAAGTCGTTTCTTCTCTAGATTATCAAGAGTAACTATAACAGCAGCTGCATCTTCCACATGCAAAGCATTTAAGATTGAAAGTTTTGACATATCGCCTAAATAAACTTCTCTGCCATCTAAAAAAGCCTCTTCCACATGCTTATGGCTATTGTCTATTATCACATACGGAGCATCAAGCTCGTCAAGATGCATCGCAACAAATTTTCCTATAATACTATATCCGCAAACTACGACATGATTCTTTTTTGTAGTTAAAAAGGAGATATCCGTTACAGTATCTTTCTCTTTTATGAAAAATTCTACTATTTTATTAATTCTAGTAATAAAAAATGGAGTAATAATCATAGAAAATATTACAACGAGTACTAAAAATTGAGCCAAACTATCATCAAGTAATCCACCCATACTAGCAACTGCAAATATAACAAAAGAAAATTCACCTACTTGAGAAAGAGCCAATGCTGTTTTTAAAGAGGTTAATTTTGAAGAACTAAGCCTTAAAAGTAAATACATAATAGCAGTTTTTAGAATTAAGACAATGAAAAATAACCCTATAACGAATCCTAAATTTTCTATAAAAAGTGCGATATCTATTTTCATACCAACGACCACAAAAAAAGTTCCAAGTAGTAAATCTTTAAATGGTGCTATATCGGATTCAACTTTATGGTGATACTTTGTCTCAGCTATAATCATCCCAGCTACAAAAGCACCCAAAGAGTAACTAAAACCCATATAATGTGCTAAGAGTGATGCACTCACAACTATAAATAAAACTGAGCCCATAAAAAGTTCATCGAGCTTAGATGAAGAGGAAAAGTGCAAAAGCCATGTCATAAGTTTTTTTCCAGCAATAAATAAAAGTCCAAAAACGAAGATTGCACTCAAAAAAGTATCCTGCAAAATTACATAAATGCTTTCATTTCCTTCATTGGTTAATACTGTCATAAGAATTAAGATAGGAATAACTGCAATATCTTGAAATATAAGTATGCCAGTAGCTTTTTGCCCATAAGGAGTATATATCTCTTTTGAACTTTTCAAGTGACTCAAAACCACAGCCGTCGAGGAGAGTGCAAAAGCAAGAGAGATTATTAAAGATGATTTTACATCAAGATTAAAAAGATAATAGCCAACAATATACACAACTGCAGCAGTTAAACCAACCTGCATAAGTCCATTGCCAAATATCTCTTTTTTCATTGTATCCATCTTCGCTAAAGATATCTCAAGCCCAATAGTAAACATCAAAAAAACTATACCAAACTCACCAACAAGCCCAAGAATATGTGAATTACTAACAGCCCTTAAATCAAAAGCATAAGCGACAATCGTACCTGTAAAAATATAGCCTATAATCTGAGAAATTCCTAAACGCCTCAAAAAAATATTTATAACTATAGATATACCCAAAGCCATAATTATATAAAGAAGTGTATATTCCATGCTTATTTTTGCCCTTGTTTAGTAAATCTTTATATTATATATAATCAATCTATATAATAAAATAAATTTTCCCAAACTCTATTATAATTTTTAAAAAATATCATTGTTTAAAATGACATACATCTGTTGCTTTTTAAGTTTTGCTCATGCCAATAAATTCCCCTAACTAATTTAATAATTTAACTCTTCAAAAGTAATTTTCTACTATAATCGCGTCTATTATTTAACTATTTATGGAGTTTTTACATGACTAAATTCATTTTTGTGACTGGTGGCGTTTTAAGTTCTCTTGGCAAAGGGATTACGGCTGCTAGTGTTGGAACACTCCTTAAACACTCTGGCATAAAAGTAGGAATGCTAAAAATAGACCCTTATATAAATGTTGACCCAGGAACGATGAGTCCGCTTGAACATGGCGAAGTTTTTGTTACAAAAGATGGAGCAGAAACTGACTTAGACATTGGAAATTATGAAAGATATTTAGATACTTCTTATCTAAAATCTAGTAACTTCACGACTGGTCAAGTTTATTTAAGTGTAATCGAGCGTGAACGCGCTGGTGGATATCTTGGTCAAACGATTCAGGTTATTCCACACATCGTCGGAGAGATAGTTAAGCGTATAAAAGAAGCAGGTGTTGATCATGACATCCTTATCGTAGAACTTGGAGGAACAGTTGGCGATATTGAAGGATTACCTTTCATGGAAGCAATTCGTCAAATGAAGCATGACGATGAAGTTGAAGGTACATTTTTTATTCATGTTACACTGATTCCTTACATCAAAGCAGCAGGTGAGTTAAAATCTAAACCAACACAACACTCTGTGCAAGAACTCCGTCGCATCGGGATTACTCCTCAAATGATTATTGCTAGAAGCGAAAATGCACTGCCAAAAACTTTCAAGAAAAAACTTGCTATGAGTTGTGATGTTCATTCGGATTGTGTTATTGAAGCACTTGATGCGGCAACTATTTATGATATTCCTATTACATTTTTAAGACAAAATATCTTAAAACCAATTTCCAAAGAGTTAGGTTTAGGAGAGTTAAATCCTGATATGCAAGTCTGGGATTCACTTGTTAAAAAAATAGTTCAGCCAAAAAACAGAGTCGTAGTGGGCTTTGTAGGAAAATATCTTCAACTCAAAGAGGCTTACAAATCTTTAACTGAATCACTTATTCACTGTGGTGCACACCTAGATACAAGAGTTGAAATTTGCTGGGTTGATTCTGAAGAGATAGAAGAAAAAGGTGCAGAAGCTCTTTTAAAAGATTGTAATTCTGTTTTAGTTGCTGGTGGATTTGGAAGTCGTGGAGTAGAAGGTAAAATACTCGCTATTGAATATGCGCGTGTAAATAAAGTTCCTTACCTTGGAATTTGTCTTGGAATGCAATTAACACTTGTAGAATATGCTCGAAATGTTCTTGGATACAAAGGTGCAAACTCAATAGAATTTGATGAAAATACACCCTATCCTATGATTTATCTCATAGATAATTTCTTAGACCAAAGTGGCAATACGCAACTTCGCACACACAAATCTCCTATGGGTGGAACACTCAGACTTGGCGAGTATCCTTGTGATACAAAAGAGGGTTCTATTTTAAGAAAAGCGTATGGTGGTGCTAAAACTATATTTGAGAGACATCGTCACCGTTATGAAGCAAATCCAACGTACCGCGCTGCACTCGAAAAAGCTGGAATGATAGTTACTGGTGAATCAAACGGGCTTATAGAAACTGTTGAAATTGAAAATCATCCTTGGTTTTTAGGTGTTCAATTTCACCCAGAGTTTACATCAAGACTTCAAACTCCAAATCCATCTATTTTGGCATTTGTTGAAGCATCTTTAAACGCTGAATAGAAAAAATATTTGTTCAGCACGATTCCAGAATTAAGCAAGTCAGCTCTTTTTGAGCTACTCTTACAAAGATTTCAAACAGAAGATAAAAGATTATCACAAATTCCAGATCCAGCTCTTCTTCGTGATGCTACAAAATCTGCACAAAAAATTGCACATGCCATAAGAAACAATAAAAGAATAACCGTAGTTGGTGATTATGATGTAGATGGAGTGAGTTCTACTGCGATTATGGTTGATTTTTTTAGACAAATTCCTTATCCGCTAGAGGCAATCATACCGAACCGTTTTAACGATGGATATGGAGTTTCCCCCAGCGTATTAGAAAGAATCGATACCGACCTTTTAATCACTGTTGATAATGGAATCTCGGCAATTGAAGCTGCTAAAATATGTAAACAGAGAAATATTGATTTAATTATTACAGACCATCATACTCCTTCAAATATGCTTCCAGATGCTTATGCCATCGTTGACCCGAAACTTTCCACATGCCAATATCCTTTCAAAGAGATATGTGGTACGCAAGTAGCTTGGTTACTTTTAGGACTTGTAAAAAAAGAGTTAAATCTCTCAATCAATATGAAAAAATTCTTAGACATACTCTGCATCGCAATTATCGCAGATGTTATGCCTCTCGTAGATATAAATAGAACGCTTGTGCAAGAGGGTCTAAAAGTTTTAACAACTTCAACAAGAGCATCTTCAATCATAATAAGAGACTTTCTAAATAAAACCGTTATCTCTTCAGAAGATATCGCATTTGCCATAGCACCAAGAATAAACTCTGCTGGAAGACTCGAAGATGCAAGTATTGCTTTAGAGTTTTTTACTGCTACCTCAACAAATGAAGCATATAAGCAATTTGAACTTCTTAACAGACTCAACGATTTAAGAAAAGAAACCGAAGCAGAGTGTACAAAAGAAGCGATAGCATGTGTTGATGATTCTTGCAGTGTTATAGTTGTTGCAGGTAAAAATTGGCATGAAGGCGTTGTTGGAATAGTTGCTTCAAGATTGGTTGATTATTTTGGCAAACCAGCCATAGTTTTAAGTTGTGAGAATGGTGTCGCAAAAGGGAGTGCCAGAAGTATCGGTGAAGTAAGTATTTATGAGCTTATCAAGACACAAGAGTCCTTCTTAACTAAATTTGGTGGACATAAAATGGCAGCTGGATTGGGACTTAAAGAAGAAGATATTGATGCGTTTAGAATTGCTATTAATAAAACTGCTTCTAAATTGCCCTCTGAAGATTTTTTACCGAAGGATTCTATAATAGGAATATTGTCCACACAAGATATTGATTTTGAACTTCTCAATTTACTTGAGAGTTTTGAACCATATGGAGAAGGAAATCTTCGCCCTCAATTTTTACTTCGTGATGCTGAGATTGTAGGTATAAAACTTATGGGAAGCGATAAATCACACTCAAAAATAGAAGTCAAACAATTTCCACATGCCAAACAAACTTTAGAACTTATAGCATTTAGAACCGTTTTAGAAATGCCAGAAGATAAAAAGCTCACATGTAGCTATACTGTTACAAAAAATGAATTTAACAACAGAGTTTCATTACAACTTCTAATCAATAAAATATATTAAAAGAATCTGTTTACTTTAGATACACTTCTTAAAAAAAATCACTCTTTAAAACTTATATTAAGGCTTAAACTTGTACTATTGGATAACTTTATCTAATAAAAGAGGGAATAAGCATGAAGAAAAACAAAATTTTAGAAGAAATTCTAGCGGAAGTCGATAAGCATCCTGAGATTATGTCTCGTCGTGAAGCATTAAAGTATTTAAGTGTGTCTCCTATGGCGGCATCGATTTTAGCAGGTGCAACAGCAGGTGCTACGACACTAGCTGCTTCAAATGCAACTGGTAAAATAGTTATAGTTGGTGGTGGATTAGGCGGTATTAGTACTGCAGCATTACTTAATAATACTTTATCTAATGCAGATATTACAATTATTGAGCCAGACCCTAACTCTGCATCGTACCAACCAGGTCAAACACTTGTTGCTGCTGGTCTTTGGAAAAAAAGTGATATTGTATATAAAAGAGATGACTTTTTACCAAAAGGTGTAAAACATATCAACGGAAGCGTTACAGCTTTTGATCCTGCAAATAACAAAGTAACAGTGGATGGAAAAGAAGAAATATCTTACGACCAACTTATTATTGCAACTGGTTTAATGCTTAATTTCGCTGGAATTAAAGGCTTAAATGGCGTTATAACTTCATCAGGTGCTAACAATGCAGAAACAAAAGCACAAGTTGGTAAAGATGGTCTTCACTCTATCTATTTTGCAGATGGTGCAGAAGCAACTTGGGCTGGAATTCAAGAATTAGTTGAAAAAGCTAAGGCGCACACAGGAGCTGAAAAACTTAAAGCTCTCTATACAGACCCAAATACACCAATTAAATGTGGTGGTGCTCCTAAAAAAATCATGTACCTTACATATGCAAGACTTCAAGAAGCTGGTGTTGCTGATAAAGTTGAACTTACTTTCTACCCAGATGGTGGAAAAATGTTTGGTGTTCCTGAGTATCACGATGCTATTTTAGAGCAATTTAAAACGAGAGGTTTTAAATGGAACTACAACTATAACCTTACAGAAGTAGATACTGCAAACAAAGTAGCTGTATTTGACCATCATGCAAAAGTGAAAGGGGAGATAGATAAAGATACTGGCGAACCTAAAATGATTACTACTCACGAAAGAGTTGAAGTTAAATATGACTTTATCCATGTAACACCTCCAATGAAAGCTTCTGATGTTGTTGGAAAATCTCCAGTTGGTTCAGAAAAAGGATGGGTTCCTGTAACAAAAGAGACACTCCAGCATGTTAAGTTTAAAAATGTATGGGCTATCGGAGATGTTGCTGCTATTCCTATGGCTAAAACAGGTGGTTCAATCCGTAAACAATACAAAGTATTAGTTGCAAACATGGTAGCTTCTATGGAAGGTAAAACTGAATTACCAGCTGCTTATGGTGGCTATACAGTATGTCCTCTTATCACAAGTATTGGTACTGTTATGCTTGCTGAATTTGACTGGAGTGCAAAACCAACTCCATCATTCCCACTTGACCCAACAAAAGAGAGATGGTTATGGTGGTTATTAAAAGTTTATGCACTTAAACCAATGACTATGTACGGAATGTTATCTGGTAAAGCATAATTAGTCCTCGATTGAGGATTAGTTAAAAAGTTACATTTTATGTGAGTAATATAAATTAGTTTTGCAATAAATACTGTTTTTATTATTACTTTGTTAGAATCTTACAAAATTACGAGGAGAGAGAATGAATAAAATCGCAAAAATTGCACTGAGTGCAACAATTATTTTAGGTATGAGTGCTGTAACACTTAGTGCTGATTCTGCTAAAGGTCAGAAGCTGTATCTTAAAAAGTTAAAAGCAGCTTGTAACATGACTGGTGCGGCGATGGCTGGTAAACATACTCAAAATGAGTGGAAAGCGCTTAAAGAAGGTGGTAAAATAGCTACTGAACTTAAGAGTATTTGTGCAGGTCTAAAAGACGATGCTGTTAAAGAAGACTATTTAGAAGATTATTACGATTTCTTCCACGAATTCGGTAGTGACAGCGGGAATGTTCCTTCTTGCTAAATAATTTTAAATCGCTTTACCTTGCCTTATGCATAGGTTAAAGTGATTTAACCTCTTTTAAATTTCCACTTTTTCTTCAAAATTCAGCCTTAACACTATATATTTTATTTATAATTAACTATGAAATCAATCCTAATTCACTTCATTTTACTTTTGTCTTTTATCGGTTGTACACATGAGAACAAAATGCCTTCAATCGTACTAGTCTTATCAAATATTGGTGTTAGCTCCCTAGATTCAAAAACACTTTTTTCTCAGAATGAAATAATGCAAAAACTTTTAAGTTATGAGGTAGAAATGTTCAGTGCGAGGGAAAATGGGGCATCAGTGAGTGTAATGCGAGTTCTTTATAATTCTCGTGAAGTAATGATAATCACTCCAACAATTGCAGATAAGAATGCGCAACAATATATAAAAAATATATCCATAACAAGTGATTATATAGAGAATCCTTTTAACATTAAAATGGGCACATTACTCGATAAAAATACCTTTTCCACATGCCAAGAACTCCAAGAAACCATAATCTGCAAACAAAAAGAGTTTAACAATATAGAATTACTCTTCAAAAAAGATTTAAACCAAAAATGGTCTTTAAAAGAGATACTTTGGAATACTAATGCCTAAAATCTCAGAGTGCCAAAACAATCTTTCAGATGTCACAGAATTAAAAATTTTAGATAATAATTTAGTAGCTTACAGTACAAAAAATCATGGTATCAAAATTATTTCCAGTGAAGATTGTTCTACTAAACTCAGTATCAACAATGTACATGAGTTATTTCATCCAAATACATTTTCAACTTCTTTTAGCCCAAATGGTGCATTTTTAGCCTTTTGTGTTACAACACAAATTTATATCATTCACATAGCAAGTAGCATAGTCATAAAAATAATAAACTGTGACAATGAAGAGATAGAGATACTCTCTTTTGATTTAGAGTCAAAGTATATTATCGCAGGTACGGCATGTGGAAGAGTACTCCAGTATAGATATGATGGCTCATCTTTACTTGGGAGACTCTGCTCATTTAAAAAATCAAATCAAAACTATGACCTAAGTTTTATAAGTGCCATTGCCTTTTATAAAAATAGGTTGGCATGTGCAAGTCATAATGGTGATATTTTTATCATAGACATACACTCAAGGCTAAGTAAGACCTCTCTAACAAATAGTTTTATTCGTGTGAATGCACTGTGCTTTTTAGACGAAACTACCCTCATAAGTGGCAATGCAGACGGAACGCTCTTTATAAACTATCTTGAGGATGAGAAAAAATCTAAGCAGATAAGTACAGGGTTTAAAACCATATGTAAAATAATACGGATGCCCAACCCAAATTATATAATGATAAGTGGCGATGCAAATTATGTATCTTTATATGACATCAAAAACAATAAAATTGTGCATAATAAATACTTAGAATTTAAAGGAAAAGTTACCAAAATAGCACTTACAAACAATACTACACTTTTAGCTGTTATTGATAATTTGAATATCGTGCAAGTTCAATTGCCAAGTGTTGCAAAGCTAAAATCACTTATCTTACACAATAAGTTAGATGCTGCTTTTCATTTATGCGAAAAAGATTGTATGATAAAAGAGTCACTTGAATACAAAAAACTTCAAGAGAGTTATGACAAAATATATGAACAAGCAGTTGAATTTTTAGTAAATCAACAAAAAACAGAGGCTATTAAACTTCTTGAAACATTTAAAAATATACCATCCAAAAAAGACGAAATTGCACTGCTTTTTAAATCTTTTGAGCATTATCCCAGATTGCAAGAATTTTTTTTAGAAAAAAAATATGCCCTTGCCTATGCTTTATGTGCTAAGTTTCCAGCGTTAGAGCGTACATCTCAATATAAAAAGATGGAAGAGTTATGGAGAGAAGCTTTTATAAATGCTCAAAAACAGATTCTCTTAGGAAGAGATGAAATAGCAAAATCACTTCTCTTAGAATATGTAACAATACTTTCTAAACGACCCATGATACGGCTCATTCTCAATCATAACAAAGAGTTTATAGAGTTTCTCAAAGCAGTAGAAGCAAAAAACTTTCTCAAGGTAAATGAAATAGTTAAAACGAATGAAGCTTTTACAAAAATTCCTACCTATAAATTACTTGAAAATGACATAGAATATGGTTTATTGGAGATAAAAGATTTTATTAAAAAAGGCGATACAGACGCAGCAAAAGAGAATCTTGTAAAATTTGAAGGACTTGCATCCGTAACCACAGAGATTAAAAAACTTACTCAAGAATATCAAAATATGCATAAACTTCAAAAGGCTTATAAAGATGGGAATTTGATTGTATGTTACGAAATTTTAGACACACAAAACAACTTAAGCTATACAAAACTTGCTGAGTCACTAGAAAAAAAATGGTCTGAACTTATTCATATATGCGAAGAGTATGCACTCAGAGGGAATATAAAAGATATAAAAGTAACACTAGGTGGTTTAATATATTTAAGCACTCGAAGAGATAAGATAGGCGACCTTTTAAGAGTCAGTTTTCATACTAAAATAAAAATACTTATGACCAAAAAAAGTTTTAAGAACGCAGAAAATATTATTTACTCCTACATAGACATATTTGGGACAGATATGGAGATAAATTCTCTTATAAGATTGTATGAAAATGTAACAAATACAAGATTAGCGATATCAGATAATAGCAGACAAACAAGAGATAACTGGATAAATTTTGAAATGATTATGAATTCTTAATACCCATAATAGTCATTAAAGTGGTAACCGTATCATTAAAATCATTCTGAAGTTGCGAATTTTGAGATAAAAACTCTTGCATTATCTCTTTTTTGTCAATAGCCTCATCAAGCTCTTTATCGCTTCCTTTTGTATATGCCCCTATGCGGATTAAGACTTCGTTTTCTTTTAGAAGTGTATATAATCTTCTAAATTTTAAAACTGCCTTCAAATGTTCCTTTGTAATAATGTCATTCATTACCCTAGAAGCTGAATTAAGTATATGGATAGGTGGATAGATACCAAAGTCAGTAAGTTCGCGTGAGAGGACAATATGCCCATCTAAAATAGAGCGAGATTGATCGGCGATTGGGTCACTCATATCATCGCCCTCAATCAAAACGGTAAAAAAGGCTGTAATCGAACCTTTTCCTTCCTCTTTTCCTGCCCTCTCCATAAGTTGTGGAAGAAGCGTTAAAGAAGAGGGTGGGTATCCTTTTGAGGTAGGTGGTTCACCAAGAGCAAGTCCAATTTCACGCTGAGCCATAGCAAATCTTGTCACGGAGTCCATGATAAAAAGAACATCGATACCTTGATCTTTAAAATACTCTGAAACGCTCATAGCAGCAAAAGCTCCATACTTTCTCATAAGAGGCGAATCATCCGAAGTTGCCACTACAATGACTGTATTTTCTAAATTGCCCCCTAAGTTTTTTTCTATAAACTCAGGAACTTCTCTTCCACGCTCTCCAATAAGTGCAACAACTTTAATCGGAGCATCCGCACCTCTTACAATCATTCCCATAAGCGTGGATTTTCCAACACCACTTCCAGCAAAAATACCTAACTTTTGACCTTTTCCACATGTCAAAAGACCATCTATACTTTTTACACCCACACTAAAAACTTCATCTATCATTCCTCTTTTCATAGCAGCAATAGGAGCTTTTATGATTGGAGATAATATTGTGTCAGTTAAAGCACCTTTTCCATCAATCGGTCGCATAAATGGGTCAACCACTCGCCCAAGCAAAGATGTACCAACAGGAATATTCATACCAGTTTGGTCTAAAAAAACTCTATCCCCTGAACAAAATCCCTCTACAAAACTAAATGGTGTTATAAAAAATGTAGAACCATCTATCTCTGTTACCATTCCAAAAGTTTCTTGAGCGGTATCTGTAGAAACAATTTTTACCATATCACTAATACTTACTTTTAACCCTGTTGCAGTGATTATCGTAGCATTTATTTTAACAACTTCACCAAATGCTACTGAATAATTTTTAGAAGAAATTTTATTTTTTAATGATTTGAATGGCATGTGGAAATCTACTTAAGAGTTAGTAACGCGTGCCAGTAGGTGAATTAATAAGAGAGAAGAATTCACTTCTTGTTTTTTGGTCTTTTTTAAACAGACCACGAAGAGCTGATGATGTTGTCGTTGAATTTATCTTCTCAACGCCTCTCATCTCCATGCACATATGACGCGCTGCAATAACAACTGCAACGCCTTTTGGAGCTATAATATCCATAATTGCATCGGCAATCTGTTCTGTAAGTTGCTCTTGAATCTGCATACGACGCGCAAAAACATTTACAACACGAGGAATTTTTGAAAGACCTACAACTTTTCCATCGGGAATATAAGCAACATGAACACGACCAATGATAGGCAAGAGATGATGCTCACAGGTAGAGTAAAATTCTATATCTTTTATAAGAACCATTTCATCATTTGAACTTGTAAAAAGAGCTTTTTCTAAAATTTCTCTAGGATTTTCTTTGTATCCGCCATAAATAAATTCATACGCTTTTCTCACTCTTGAAGGCGTATTTAGAAGACCTTCACGCTCAGGATTTTCCCCAACATGAAGCATCATAGTTTTTACTGCATTTTCAAAATTCGTATCTTCTTTACTCAAAATATTTCCCCTAATTTCTCTTAAGACACTAGCACATGTGGAACAATTAATGGATATTTTTTCATCTTTCTAAAGATATGCTTTCGTACAATTTGGCGAAGATCATTTTCTAAAGCTCTAGGATTTTCAATCATGCCCTCTTTAAGATGAAGTAAGAAATGTTCTATTATCTCTTCCATCTCTTTAGCAAAAAACTTATCTTGCTTATCGGCTACGATTCCAAAAGTAGTCACTTTTGGTTTAGCAACCATTTTACCATGCTGACCATCCACCTGTGCAACTAGCATAACAATACCATCTGTCGCTAGTTTTTGGCGATCAAGAATTATATCATCATCAATTTGATGATTATTTTGATTATCTATATATGTTTTACCTGTTTTAACAGTTTTAACTTTTCTCATATACTTTGGAGAGACTTCTATTTGCTCTCCATCGGTCATAAGTAAAATATTTCTCTCAGGAACACCACACATCATTCCCGTCTCTTTATGTCTCATAACATGGTTATATTCACCATGAATTGGCAAGAAAAATTTAGGATTTACAAGGCGAAGCATAAGTTTTTGCTCTTCTATACTTGCGTGACCAGAAACATGTATATCTTTATCAGATGCTACTTTTGCACCTGCACGCTGAAGATGATTTAACATTCCAGAAATCGAACTTTCATTTCCTGGGATAGCACGAGAAGAAAGAATGATTAAATCCGTTGGTTTAATTTTAATATGTCTATGTTCACCTATAGACATTCTAAAAAGTGCTGAATTTGGTTCACCTTGTGAGCCAGTTGTAACTATAAGCACATCTTTATCATTCATACGAGAAACTTCATCTGCATCTACAAATATATTTTTTGGAAATTTTATATAATCATATTGCATAGCAACTTCTATATTTCTTTCCATAGAACGACCGATGATGCATACTTTTCTTCCATATTTAAGACCATATTGGATAGCTTGATACACACGGTGAATATTTGAGCTAAAAGTAGATAGTAAAACTCTGCCTTCAGCTTTAGAAAAGACTCTGTCAAGCGCAGGAGCAACACTTAATTCTGATGGAGTAGGTGTTGTATTGTAAGAATTTGTTGAATCACTTAAAAGACATAAAACACCCTTGTCTCCATAATAAGCAAGTCTATGTAAATCTGCTGTATATCCATCCACTGGAGTATGGTCTATCTTAAAGTCACCCGTATGGATAACCGTTCCAGCACTCGTAGTAATTGCTAACGAAGATGAATCAACTATAGAGTGAGTCATATGCATCCACTCTATCTCAAAATCATTCCCAATTTTATAAATTTGTCTTTTTTCAACTGGGTTAAAATATTTTCTAAACTCTTTTAAGTGATGTTCGTCAAATTTACTGCCAATCATAGCCAACGGAAGAGGTGTAGCATAGATAGGAAACTGCATCTCTTTATAAAGATAAGGCATAGCACCGATGTGATCTTCGTGAGCATGTGTAATAATTACAGCAACTATTTTATCTTTTATTTCACGAAGATAAGTGAAATCTGGCACTAATATATCAACACCATGCATATCTTCATCAGGAAAACTCATACCAACATCTACGAGAATTGCCTCTTTTTCTGTTTCAAAAACAGTAATATTACCACCAATTTCACCAAGTCCACCAAGTGGAGTTATACGAATCTTTGCATTAGAATTCAAATCTAATTTATAGTGTGGATTTAATCTTTGTTTATGCGCTTCTTGATTTTTAGTTACAAATAGCTTTAAATTTTCATCAATAGGAGTAACTTGGCGACGATTACGACTGCTATTACCACTATTTTTGTTTTTATTATTTTTATTTGGATTAGCTGTAGCTACTGTTTGAGAATTCTCTGAACCCTCACTGCTTTCTGGCTTACGATTACTGTTATTATGATTTGGTCTTCTATTATTATTTGGTTTACGATTTTCCTGAGGATTACTTGCTTGTATTTCCTGATTCTCTTCTGCCATCCAAACTCCTTGTATTTGTTAATTTATAGAGTTGGTGATAGTCGTGGGTAGAAAGCTCGTGAGGTCGAACGGTTAATGTAAGTTCAAGCTCTTTATAAGCCTCTTGAAGTAAATCTTTTTCATACACTACAGATAGATTTTTCATAAGAGTTTTTCGAGGTTGCTTAAATGCAACTCTGAGCATATTCTCAAAATTCTCATCATTTCTATCACTACTTTTTTGTATCAAAAAAACAGCAGAATCAATCTTTGGCTGTGGCTCAAATGCAGTTGGTGGGACTTTCACAACAATGTGAGCTTCTCCTAAACTTTGAGTTATAACACTCAAAGAACCAAATACTTTTTCCCCATGTGTAGCGCAAAATTTTTCTGCTACTTCAAGTTGTACCATTACAAGTATATTTTTACACATTGGATCTGCGAGTGCTTTTAAAATGATATTTGTCGCTATATAATAAGGCAAATTTGCCACTAAATCATACGGCTCATCAATTAAGCTACTCTGCCAAGCGTTCAAAACATCTCCACAATTTATGTGAAGCCGCTTGGTGGCAATCTCTTCTTTAAATATACTTTGTAACAGTTTACATAAATCGGTATCTACCTCAAAAGCTTCTACACTTTTGACATCAACTAAAAACTTAGTTAAATCACCTAAGCCAGGCCCAATTTCTACAATTTTATTGTTTGTTTTGGGCATCGCTTCGACGATTTTTCTTAAAACTGTTTCATCTTTTAAGAAATTTTGTCCAAATTTCTTTTTAGCCACAATGCTATTTTTTTTCATGAGGGTGAGTTTATAGTAACTTTGCTTACAGTTAGTTAACATTTATATAAAATTTTAAATTTCTTTTAGAATCAATGTTTCACATGAAACATTCTATAGCTCTTTATTGATAACCTTAATATAAGCACGAAAGTGTATAATTTCAGATAATAAAATCAAGGTATATAAACTATGAACTATTTTGCAAAAAGAATTATTCCTTGTCTTGATGTTAAAGATGGACGCGTTGTGAAAGGTGTAAATTTTGTTGGTTTACAAGATGCTGGTGACCCAGTAGAAGTTGCTCGTCGTTACAACGAAGAGGGTGCGGATGAACTTACATTTTTAGATATTACAGCTTCGAGCGACAACCGAGATACTATCGTAGATATCGTAAAACAAGTTGCACGAGAGATTTTTATTCCGCTTACTGTTGGTGGTGGCATACGAAAACTAGAAGATATATACAAACTTTTAAATGTTGGATGTGACAAAGTAAGTGTGAACTCAGCGGCCATACAAAGACCTGAACTCATTGATGAGGGTGCAAAAAGATTTGGCTCTCAGTGTATCGTTACTGCTATTGATGTTAAAAAAGTTGGCAATAATTACCATGTTTTTTTAAATGGTGGGAGAGTAGATACAGGGCTTGATGCAGTAGAATGGGCAAAAGAGGTAGTCAATCGTGGAAGCGGAGAAATACTTCTAACTTCCATGGATGCCGATGGTACAAAAGCTGGTTTCGAGCTCAACATCACTGAGCGAATAAGCCGTGCTGTTCATGTTCCAGTCATTGCAAGTGGTGGTGCTGGAACGATGGAACATATAAAAGAAGCATTCCTTCACGGTGCAGATGCAGCTCTTGCAGCAAGTATTTTTCACTACAAAGAGATAGATATAATGGATTTAAAACACTATTTACACGATAACGGAATTCCTGTTCGCCTATGATTATCTGCGCTGGGAATAATGAAACATTTGATTTTGCTCAACCTATGGGAGTTGGACTCATTGAATGTGCGATGAACTTAACACGATTATGTCTCTTTGATAAACCTGAATTTTTACTTTTTGTTGGAAGTGCAGGAAGTTATGGAAATCACAATATTTTTGACATAGTTGAGTCAAAAACAGCTTCAAACATTGAGTTAGGTTTTTTAACTGGAGATGCTTATACACCCTTGGATAATGTTATTTCTACTAACATGACTAACAAAAAAGAGACAATTGTAAACTCTTCAAACTATATTTCCACATGCCAAGAACTTACAAAAAAGTTTTTAAATCTTGGAGTAGAGATAGAAAATATGGAATTTTTTGCAGTTTTAAGAGTTGCGCAGGAGTTTGATATTCCAGCGGGTGGAGTTTTTTGTATAACAAACTTTACTAACAAAGATGCGCACAGTGACTTTTTAAAAAATCATGAAAAAGCGAAAGAGCTTTTATCTCGGCATGTGGAAACTAGAATAAAGGAACTCACTTCAAGATGAATGAACTCAAACCATCATTACTAGACTTTACGCAAAAAGAACTTACAGCACTTATCAAACCAAGCTTTAGAGCTAAACAGATTTATGGTTGGCTTTATCATCAATATGCAGAAAACTTTGATGCTATGAAAAATATTCCAAAAGCTCTTAAAGAAGAACTAGCACAAAAATATATCGTAAATCCCATGAAGATACTTAGAAAAGAAGTATCAAGTGATGGAACTATAAAATATCTTTTTGAACTTCAAGACGGGAAAACCGTAGAGGCCGTTTGGCTAAAGATGAAAGAAGAGCTTCGTGATGAAGATGGTAATGTAACGCAAGAAGCGAAATACACTATATGTGTTTCAACGCAAGTAGGATGCAAAGTAGGGTGTTCTTTTTGTTTAACAGCTAAAGGTGGTTTTACAAGAGATTTAACTGCTGGTGAAATAGTTGCGCAAGTTGTAAATCTAAAAAGAGATAACGACCATAAACACAATCGAAAAATAAACATAGTTTATATGGGAATGGGTGAACCGCTAGATAACTTAGAAAACCTCGCAAAAGCAATTGAGATATTTAAAGAAGAAGAGGGCTTATGCATATCAGGCAAAAGACAAACTGTTTCTACAAGTGGTTTAAGCAGTAAGATAGACAAGCTCGGTGCAATGGATTTAGGCGTGCATATAGCTATCTCTCTTCATGCGGTAGATGACGAACTACGAACTGAGCTTATTCCTATGAATAAAGCACATAACATCGCTTCAATCATAGAAGCAGTCAAAAGATTTCCTATCGATACTAGAAAAAGAGTTATGTTTGAGTATTTAGTTATTAAAAATAAAAATGATGACATCACCTCTGCAAAAAAGCTCGTAAAACTCCTAACGGACATCAAAGCAAAAGTAAATCTTATCTACTTCAATCCATATCCTGGAACGGACTATGAGAGACCTACAAGAGCTGATATGGTAGCATTCCAAGAGTACTTGGTCAATCATGGCTTATTATGTACTATACGCGATTCCAAGGGCATAGATATAAGTGCGGCATGTGGACAATTAAAAGAAAAGACAGAAAAGGATTTATAGTGGGTTATATAGAAATATTTCAGATAGTTTTTTTAGTGCTTGTATTTGCGGTTGGAGCTATTGGTTTTATCAGAGCGGCTACGAATGAAGAGGAAAAAAAGTAAACGACCAACACACCAGGGAGGTCGTTTATAAATATAATAATACCTTAGTTTTCTTATAAAAAAATAATCTTCAAAAACTTCTTTTTTACTCTTAAAAAAAATATAATCATAAATAATTTACTTCAATTTCTTCAGAGTGTGTATTATTCACACATTGTTCTAACAAGTGAATATCTTAAGCTTTAAAGAAGATGAATTTGACAATTCTTTACTTTTTTAAGAATAAATTTATATAAATATAAGCTGAAACAAACATCACTCATATCTTGCATAAAGTCCCTATTTATGGGCTTTATGCGCTTATATCGTATAAATTACTTCCTCTATAAAAATGTCTGCAAAAAATCATTGATAGTTATTCACTCCACGATTAAAAATAAAGCAATTTTAAAGCTGAATACTCTCAAAACAAACTTTCTCAAAATCTATTTTACTTTTTATATGATATGTTTTTTCATAGAGTTCAAATTCTAATTCATTAGCGTGAAGCAACAATCTACTCGCACCGCTATTTTTTATTCTCTCTTCTGCGTCTAACTCTTTATCTAAAAATCTTACAATGTTTTCTTCACTCTGTCCATAAATCGGGTCACCAACTATTGGATGTTCCACGTGAAACAAATGCACTCTAATTTGATGTTGTCTTCCTGTGTATGGAGCACATTCAACTAAAGTCATATTGGCATGTGGAAAATACTTTAGAGGCACAAAATCTGTCTTAGAAGCTTTTCCACTCTCGTGTACTTTTACAACCATTCGAACAATCGCACTATCATCCTCAGCTCTTAAAAGTGGAGCTTCAACACAAAGCGTTTCTTTAAACTCTCCATGAACCATAGCCAAATACTTCTTCTTCATATCTCGCTCTTGAAACATCATTTTGATCTCTCTCTCACTTACCTTATTTCTGGCACACAAAACAAGTCCGCTTGTCTCTTGATCAATACGATGCGCTATATTCGCATCTCGTCCAAACTGATGCTTTAGCTCATCTATAAGTGAATAGTCTGTATTTCTATTTTGAGGATGAATAAGAACTCCGCTTGGTTTATCAAACACAACAAACTCATCATATACGGCATGTGGAACTAACCCTCTTGTGATAGGTTTAAAGTAAATAAATTCAAATTCACCTTCTACCTCTCCAGAAGTTCTTGTCATTGGTTTACCATCTACAAACAGACGACCTTTCGCAATTAATCTTTGCGCCTCTTTTTGTGTGTAATCTAATTCTTTAATCAAATAGAGAAAAGCTTTTTGCTTTTTGTGAGCCGTCATTTTCTTTATAACAAATGGCAAATTTTCATCCTTGTTTAATCATTTTTTCTGTAAAATAAACGACTTTAATTTATGTGAATTCTATCATAATACACAAAATAATAATCATAAGGGTTTAATATATGATCGAGAGATACTCGCGAGAAGAGATGAGTTCCAAATGGACTATGCAAGCAAAATATCAAGCTTGGCTAGATGTAGAATTGGCAGTTGTAAAAGCATGGAATAGATTAGGTTTAATTCCAGATGTGGATGCAGTGAAGATTGTAGATAATGCACAATTTGATATAAAAAGAATTGATGAGATAGAAGCCGTAACACGCCACGACCTCATTGCTTTTACAACAAGCGTGTCAGAATCTCTAGGTGAAGAGAGCAGATGGTTTCACTATGGTATGACAAGTTCAGATACAGTGGACACTGCTGTAGCACTTCAGATGAAATCCTCTTTAGAGTTAGTTATAGAAGATGTGAAGATGTTGATGGAATCTATCAAAAAAAGAGCTATGGAACACAAGATGACTCTTCTTGTTGGGCGCTCTCATGGCATCCATGGTGAGCCTATAACATTTGGTCTTGTGTTAGCTGTTTGGTATGACGAAATGGCAAGACATTTAGAGAACTTAGAGCAAACACTTGTTGTTATAAGTGTTGGACAAGTGAGTGGTGCGATGGGTAACTTTGCACATGCCCCATTAGAGCTTGAAGAGTACGCTTGTGAAGAGCTAGGACTTAAACCTGCTCCTGCTTCTAACCAAGTTATCCAAAGGGATAGATATGCAAGGTTAGCTACTGCGTTAGCACTTATGGCAAGTTCTATTGAAAAGTTTGCTGTTCAAGTTCGCCACTGGCAACGAACAGAAGTTTATGAGTGTGAAGAGTATTTTGCAAAAGGGCAAAAAGGCTCATCTGCAATGCCACATAAACGAAACCCTATACTCACAGAAAACATAACAGGTTTGGCTCGTATGATTCGAGCGTATGCTATCCCTGCTATGGAAAATGTAGCACTTTGGCATGAGAGAGATATCAGCCACTCTTCGACTGAGCGATTTTGGTTACCTGATTCATTTATAACAACTGACTTTATGTTACACCGCATGAACAATGTTATAGCGAACCTAACAGTCTATCCACAAAATATGATGAGAAATTTAAACCTCACGGGTGGGTTAGTGTTTTCACAAAGAGTACTTTTAGAGCTTCCACTCAAAGGTGTTAGCAGAGAAGATGCGTATAGAATTGTTCAAAGAAATGCTATGAAAGTTTGGGAAGAGATTCAACAGGGCAAACCTACTACAAATGAAAAAGGCGAAAGTCTCTATTTGAATCATCTTTTAGCAGATGAAGAGTTAAGAAATTCACTCAGTGAAGAAGCAATTCGTGAATGTTTTAACTTTGATTATTACACAAAAAATGTAGATAAAATTTTTGCAAGAGTGTTTAAATAACCATTTAGGAGTATATATGAAAATACAAGATAATGTATTTAATGTCAATATAACATTTACAGCTGGTGCTATTATAGTAATGGTGCTATCAGGAACAATATTAATTTCTATGGGAATACTAAAATGATAACAATTATAAAAAGAAATGGTAGAACAGAGAAACTCGATATCAGTAAAATTCAGAAATATACTTCTGCTGCTGTTTCTGGTTTGGCGAATGTATCTCAAAGTGAATTAGAAGTCGATGCACAGATTCACTTTCGTGATGGGATAACATCTAAAGAGATTCAACAAACACTTATAAAAACTGCGGTTGATAAGATAGATATTGATGCTCCAAACTGGACTTTTGTTGCTTCGAGACTTTTTTTATTTAACCTCTATCACCAAGTAAATGGTTTTTCTGGTTATGCTTCACTAGAAAAATATTTTATCAGAGGCGAAAAAGAAGGAAGAATTTTCTTAGGTCTAAAAGATATGTACAATCTTGCTGAGTTAGAAAAACATATTAAACCAGAACGAGATTTACTCTTTAATTATCTTGGAGTTAAAACTCTTTATGATAGATATTTAATCAAAGATAGAAACTCAGACCCGATAGAACTTCCTCAACATATGTTCATGGCTATCGCAATGTTTTTAGCGCAAAGAGAAGAGAAAAAAGAGGAGTGGGCGATTAAGTTTTATAACATGATTTCTACTTTTGAAGTTATGTTAGCGACTCCAACTCTCTCAAACGCAAGAACAACAAGACACCAACTTAGCTCGTGTTACATTGGTTCTACTCCTGATAATATCGAAGGTATTTTTGACTCCTACCAAGAGATGGCTATGCTCTCTAAATTTGGTGGAGGAATTGGTTGGGATTGGACGGGTGTTCGTTCTATGGGTTCATATATCGATGGACACAAAAATGCTGCGGGTGGAACAGTTCCATTTCTCAAAATTACAAACGATATTGCCATTGCAGTTGACCAATTGGGCACTCGAAAAGGTGCTATCGCTGTTTACTTAGAACCTTGGCACATAGATGTAAATGATTTTCTAGATCTAAAGAAAAACTCTGGAGAAGAGCGTCGCCGTGCGCATGACCTTTTTCCAGCAATGTGGCTCAATGATTTGTTTATGCAAAGAGTTCAAGAAGATGGTATTTGGACACTTTTTGACCCTTATGATTGTCCAGATTTGGCTAAACTTTTTGGTAAAGAGTTCAATGAAAGATATATGCAACTTGAAGAAGATGAAAGCATTATCAAAGAAAAACTCAAAGCGAAAGATTTATGGAAAAAGATATTAACTTCTTATTTTGAAACTGGAAGCCCTTTCCTTTGTTTTAAAGATAGTGCTAACAAAGCTAACCCAAATGACCATTATGGTGTTATTAGAAGTTCAAATCTTTGTACAGAAATTTTTCAAAACACAGAGCCTAACCACTATAAAATAAAGTTTATTTTTGAAGATGGAACAAGTGTGAGTTATGAAGAAAATGAACTCGTAACTGTTGATAGTGGACTAACAAAACCAGCGAAAAAAGTAACTGCACTTGACTCTCTTGGTGGAGTACCAATTTATGTAGTTGAAAAAGAAAAAGTTGATGGTGCTACTGCTGTTTGTAATTTGGCTTCTGTAAATTTGTCTCGTATCAACACAAAAGAAGATATAGACAGAATCGTTCCAATAGCAGTTCGTGCTTTAGACAATGTTATAGATTTAAACTTCTACCCAATAGAAAAAGTAAAACGCACAAACATGCGAAGTCGCTCTATCGGTCTTGGTGTTATGGGTGAAGCACAGATGTTAGCAGAGCAATCTATAGCATGGGGAAGTCAAGAACACTTTGATAAAATAGATGAAATTATGGAAGCTGTTAGTTATAACACAATATCTTCATCTTCTGATATCGCTCTTGAAAAGGGTGCTTACCCTGAGTTTAATGGTTCAAAATGGAGTAGAGGTATCATGCCAATGGATCACGCGAATGCAGAGGTTAAAAACCTTGTAGATCGTGGTGGACTTTTTGCTTCAGCCTATGCGTGGGATGAACTTCGTGCAAAAGTGAAAAAACAGGGCATGAGAAATGGTTATCTCATGGCTATTGCACCAACAAGTTCTATCTCTATTTTAATAGGAACAACACAAGCGATTGAGCCTGTATTTAAAAGAAAATGGTTTGAAGAGAATCTTTCAGGTCTTATTCCAGTAGTCGTTCCAAATCTCTCTCCTGAAACATGGAGCTACTACACTCCAGCCTATGATTTAGACCAAAGGCTTCTTATCAAAGCAGCGGCAATCCGTCAAAAATGGTTAGACCAAGGTCAAAGCCTTAATATATTCATTACTCTTGATAAAGCAAGTGGAAAGTACCTCAATGACATCTATATGTTAGCATGGAAACTAGGTCTTAAATCAACTTACTATCTGCGTTCACAATCGCCAGAAATTGCGCACGATGTTGAAGATAGATCTATGGAATGTGTTGGTTGCCAATAGGATCGTCATTATGAAACCACTTTTAGCAACGGAATTAAAAAAGTTTTTACAAAGATTTGACAGCTTTAGAGGCGGAGAAATTCGCTCTATTGATGTCATAACACCAACAACAATAAGAATGACCCTCGTAGGACAAGATAGTGCGAGATACTTTGATTGGATAAGTGTAGAACTAGAATTTAGCTCCGTAAGTGATGCAAGAATTATAGAAAGTTCAAAATTAAACCTCATTGACATGAGCAATGGCGCAAGTATTATAAATGATGATAATTTATTTGCTTTTGGAATAGATGAGTGCTATAATATCTCAAGCGCTAGAAATTCCACATGCTTTATAGTATGTTCTAATATAAAGTTTAAAGAGGGTGCGTTTTAATCTTAAAATAAAAAGGGGACAAAATGAGTTATGAAGTAAGAGGAAATATCTTAGGTTTCGAAGATACTGTAAATGTAGAAGTTATTGCAATTGATGAGCTTTTTTCAACAATGAAAGATACTAACAATGAGAATATATCTTTTACTCTTGTAAATCCTTATGCATTAAGAGAGTATTCATTTGATGTACCAACAGATATTAAAGTAATATTGGAAATTAGTGAAAAATCTAATGTTAATGTTTATAATGTAGTTGTAATTCAAAAACCACTTGAAAATTCTACTATAAACTTTTTGGCACCTATCATAGTTAATAATGATAATAAAAAAGTAGCTCAAGCTGTTCTTGACCCTAAAAGACATCCAGAGTTTGGAATGACGGAAAGTATAAAGTCATTTAAATCATAAACAATGAGAGTCGTTTGCTCTCATTGTTTAAGTATTAACAATATCCCTAAAAAAGAGTCCTACGCGAAAGCTAACTGTGGAAGGTGTAAGAAATCACTGCTTGATACTAAGCCACTAGGACTTACGAGTGATAATTTTGACGAAGTTGTAGTCAATAGTGACATCCCTATAATTATCGACTTCTGGGCACCTTGGTGTGGACCATGTAAGATGATGGCTCCCAATTTTGAAAAAAGTGCGACAAAATTCCCGCTCAAAGTTCTTTTTGCTAAAGTTAATACGGAAGCAGAACAGCAGTTAGGCTCAAGATTTGGTATCAGAAGTATCCCGACACTCATAATATTTAAAGATTCAAAAGAGGTTCACAGAGTTTCTGGGGCTTTGGATGAAGCAAGTTTAAATCGATTGGTTCGTGAATTTATTTAAAATATTTTGACATGCGTTGTAAGTCAGAGTAGGAACTTCTCTTGGCATGTGGAACTTCCACATGCCAATATTTAACTACTTTATGTACGAACAGCAATAATCCGTAACACTTTTAATTTTTAAGTCAAAAGATGCATTTGCAGGAACTTCAAAAGTCTCTGGTGTGTGCAGAGTTTTCCACTCTTCATTTGGAAGTTTTATATCCAAATCACCACTCATAATTTCCATAATTTCCGCTTCATTCGTTCCAAAAGTATATTCACCTGGGAGCATAATTCCTAGTGTTTTTACAGAACCATCAGCAAATTCCACACTACGGCTCGTAACCTTTCCATCGTAATAAATATTCGCTTTTTTAACTACACTTACATTTTTAAAACTTGACATTTTTTACCTTTTTTTTTGCGGGTATTATACTATTTTAATTGAAAAAAGTGATGTTGTTCCATGTCCCACACCTTCACTGCACAACACAACATCTCCACCTAAAATATGCGCCATTTTTTTACTCAGAGAAAGTCCTAATCCTGTACCTTTATGCTGTTTTTGCATTACATTTTCAACCTGAGTAAAGTCATTAAAAAGCTGTTTCATGTCCTCTTTAGAAATCCCAATACCACTATCTTTTACACTCACAAAAATTGTGTTAGCGTTAGTATAGAGCTCCAATTCCACATGCCCCTCTTGTGTAAATTTAATGGAATTTGAAAGAAGGTTTATAACAATTTGTTTGAACATTTTAGGGTCAGTTTTATAATACTTATTTTCAAAATTCTCAATAATCAAATCAAAACCTAACTTTTTATCTTTCGCCAAGGGTTGTAACATGGCATGTGAACTTTGAACTAACTCTAAAATATTTACATCTTCGATATGCGCTTCCATCTTCCCAGCTTCAATTTTTGCGATATCTAAAATTTCATTTATCATACCAAGTAAATAGTGTGCAGATGATTCAATATTTCCCATAGTATCGAGTTGGTCATCATTTAACTCTTCATAGGCTATCATGTACTGCGTGAATCCAATAATCGCATTAAGTGGTGTTCTTAATTCATGCGACATATTGGATATAAATGCAGACTTAGCGCGTGAAGCTGACATAGTTCGTTCGATAAGTCTAATTCTATCAAGCTGTAAAGTAATCATCGAAGCAATTGAGTTATAAAAATCTTTCTCATTTTTATCTTCAAAACTATCTAATCCCAACTCTATAGAACCAAAATAGACTTTCTCATTTTTCTCAAAATCACTTACAAAAAGAGCAATACACTCCTTTTCCACATGCTGAGATATCTCTTTATTGAAATGCAAATCACTTTTGTTTGTTAGTATTTTAATCTGCTTTATGGATATGTCCATACACTCATCTTCATTTTTTGTTTGGATAATTGTATTAAAAACTTCTATAAGTTGAATAAATCTTTTCAGCCTCAATTTGTTTTCTTCTTCGAGTTTTGCGAGGGCGAAAGAGGTAGTTTTGAGCATTTCATTAAAAGAGTGTGTCAGTATTGCTATCTCATCTTTAGAATCTACTTGCAACTCAACCGAATAGTTATGGGTGCTTGTTATCTCGTTTGTTATAGCTGTTAGCTCTTCTATGGGTTTGACAATACCTTTAGAATATTTAACAGAAACATAAATAATGAGAACGAAAATAACTACAGATATATAAAGCATAAAACGAATAAAATCATATAAAAATGCCAATGCAACACTTTTATCCACTGCATAAACAATGTACCAATCACTCATAATCGAAGATAACTTTTTATATACAATAACATGCTCATCATTGATAACGCTATTCTCATCTTGATTAAAATTAAGATTTAAAAGTAAATTTTCACCTATTGTGAGGCTATTTTTTGGATTTATTATATAGGAGTGCATACTACTTTTATGTGTAAGATATATATCTAAATTGTCTAATTCATACTCTAAAACTAAAAAGCCAAGTCTCTTACTTTCGTCAAAAGAAGCACTTACACTTGAATAAATATATAATTTCTTTCCCTCAATATATTCTCCGTGTGTGTTTGTAAATTTTGTTATATCAAACTTATTTACTGTAGCACTGCTACTTGAAGAAGAAATTATATTAGCATCCATATTTACAGCCGTGAGAGTTAAATTTAGATTCAAATCATTTGATTTTTGTACTAAAAGTCTCGAAATTCTTTTATCAATATCTTCTGCTAAAAAATCATCCATTAAATCAAGTGAACTTAAAAAATTTACCTCTTTTTTTAATAATGATAAATGATTATCTACTAGCTTTATGACCGCCTCTGTCCTATCAAACTGTTCTACAACAATCTTATTAACAATTTTGTTTTCGCTCAAAAAAAGCGTATAAATAAGAAGTGTAAGAAATGGTAAAAAACCAATGGCTATGAATGTTACAAGAAGCTTATTTCGTAATGATTTTTGAAAAAAATTAAACATCATTCAATCTTTTTCTTATCTCTAAAACTTCATCAATGTTATCCATAAACAATGAAACAACTTTAGGATGAAAATGTGTACCTGAATCATTGTTTATGATTTCAAGTGCTTTTTCAAGTGTAAAGGCTTTTTTATAAGGTCTCTCACTCAAAAGTGCGTCAAAAACATCTACAACTGCAACTATTGCTCCACAAAGAGGTATTTCATCTCCGCTAAGCCCTTTTGGATATCCTTGACCATTGTATTTTTCATGGTGAGAGTGAGCAATCTCTGCTGCTAATTTTAAAAGTGGTGTCTCTTTTTGAGAAAGTATAGAGTGCCCTATGGCAGAGTGTGTTTTCATAATTGCAAACTCTTCATCGTCAAGTTTGCCAGGTTTTAAAAGCACTCTATCTTCTATGCCAACTTTGCCGATATCATGCATGGGAGCAGCAAGACGGATAAGTTCAACTTCTTCTTCGCTCCAACCAAATTTTTTAGCCATTAGAGCTGCCATTTCTCCAACCCGTAGAGTATGAGCTGATGTTTCATTATCTCGATATTCAGCAGTTTTACTTAAAATAGAAATAATATCTTTTTCACTTTTTTGCACTTCATCAAGTGCATTTTGTAACTCTTTAGTTTTCTCTTTCACTTGAACTTCTAAAAGTACTTTATGGTCTTTGAGCATATTTTGATAGATGCCTATTTTTATCGCATTTTTTATTCTAAGTCTAAACTCAACTATATCAAAAGGTTTTGTCAGATACTCATCCGCGCCTAGTTCTAAACCCTTTGTAATAGCTTCTTTGTCTGAGAGTGCAGAAATGATTATAAGTGGAATAGTCGAGAGTTCATCATCTTCTTTTATAATTTTAGTAGCTTCATAACCATCCATTACAGGCATCATCAAATCCATCAAAATTAAATCTATTTTTGCAGTATTTAAAATTTCTAGTGCTTCTTTCCCATTTATAGCCTCAATAACACTAAAACCCTCTTTTTCTAAAATTTTTGAAGCAACTTTTCTATTCATTAACTCATCATCACATAAAAGCACTGTTGCCATCAATCCCTCCATCTATATAAAACTTTGATGGTATCATCCACACCATTTGCATTTATATATCCGATAGCACCATTCACTTTTTTCACAAAAGCTATAACACTCTCTTGCGATTTCATGCTTATCGGCGGTCTATGCCCAAGATAGTGCTCTTTTGTCCAATAAGATTTAAGTTTTTCAAAATCCATGTTAAGTATCTTTTCTTCAAACGCTAATCTCAAAGGATCTCCAGCTTCCAAATTTAATGGAACAAGTGTAACATCCTCTTTGAGTGTTAGTTTTTTCATAAAGATTGCTTTTATTTCGCTCTCTGAAAACTCTTTCATGTTTTTGTTGGATATAACAACATACTCATTTGCAAAAGATAAGAGTGGTAAGAATAGAAGTAAAGTTGAAGCTATGGTAATTTTTTTCATTAGAACATCATCGACAAAGAAAATAAAAATTGATTCTCTACACTTAGAGAATGAAATTGATATTCTGATTTAATCGCTACTGGATAAATAGGTCTGTATGTATAACCTACTATTGCCATGTCATCATTTTTATTGTGAAGTTTGTCATCATAAGATTCAAGTCTAACAATTCCCACATGCTGTTCAGTAAAACGATATAAGCCTTGAATATATCCTGCATAATTCGTAGTATGTTCATCCTTTTTTCTTTGCGTACCTATTTCACTTAAAAATTGATATTTTTGTGTATCATATTTGCCAGAGAGAAGAAAATAGTAGAGGTCTTCAGGATGTATCAAAGGCTCATGGATTTCATCTGGCTCATTAGGTTCAGCAGGAGAATAAGACATAATGTTACGAAAGTAACCGCCGTTAAGTTTTATAGTATAGTCATCTTTTTCATAAGAAAGATTAAAACCATAGTGTCTATCCACTGTATAATTATTATAATTGGCATCTAAATCATTGTTATTTTGAAGCATTAAATCTATTTTTGTCTCAGCACCATTGTAAGATGAGTACGAAGCAGCAGCTCCAGTTGTAAACTTAGGAAAAAGAATATTTGTACTCATTGGGCTAGATGTTGTATCTCTTAAGACATTTACAGGCAATAGATTCCAAAACCCTATAGGATTGTTATACTTACCCATTCTAAACATATAATTTTCATCTAATTTATAATCTAGATAAATTCTCTCAGTATGTATTTTTGTATCTCTTGTAATATTTGAAGTGTCACTAGTATGTGTCTCAACATAAAATGATTTATACTCAAATTCGGCCATATAAGAGAATTTCTCATAGTTACCATAGCCCATAACTGCTAAGTCATCAAAAGTATATCTATTTTCATTATTCATATTTCTATAGTCTGATGAAAAATAACCCCCAACAAAAAGAGGAAGAGATGCTACTTGCATCCCCTCGCCCAATTGATACTCTTCTTCCGCATACAAAGATGACAATAGCAATAAAATTGCAATAATCTTAAGCAAAAATACCCCTCTTTTTTCTAGTATAGTAGCATGTTCTTTTTTAAACTTACTTCTTAGTCACCACTTGGACCATTATGACAATCATAACAGCCAACTTTCTCACCTTTAGCATATGTTTTCGTTCCGTGCTCTTTACTTAATGTTTTTGCACTAAATGTTTTGGATAAATCTGAACCTCTGTAATCAGCTCCGTGACATATTTTACATTGCGTTGGATTATTTTCTGCTACATTTTGATGAGAACTCACCCATCCCTGCCCAACGCTATGCATTCCATGAGGTCCACCAGTTGTTGTGTTTGGCATAGTTGTATGACACGCCGTACACTCTGCAATTGTTCCACTATGACCTTGAACCTGAGTGCTTATTACATTATCTTCAGCGTGACTACTTGGAAAAATTGCATGTGTTGAACCATGGCAAGAGGAACATTGTAAATCGCCATGCCCTGTACTAAATCTGTATAAACTGATTCCAGCAGCAGGTGTGTTTGGATTTGTTGCAAATTTAGTGTCCAAAGCTGTTCTCATACTTCCATTGACAAGTGCTGAGGTATATCTTTGTCCATTTTGATGACAAACTTGACAATTTGGCTGGTCCATCCATCCTGTACGATTTGTATTTCCTACATCACTCATTGTTCCATGACAACTTTGACACTGCATCATTTGAGTACCATCTGGATTTTTAGCACTTCCCATAGCACCTCGTAAACACTCAGTAGCAGCTCCAGGGTGACAGCTATAACAAGCATCTCTGTTTGAAGAGCTATTAAGAGTTAAGCCATTACTTGGGTCTGTAACACCCGAGTGTTTTGAGTGCAAAGAGGCAGTAAGAGATTTCGCATTCCCTATACTTGTAGTGCTTAATGCGTTTGAACTATGACAAGATGCACATAAAATTGGTGTCCCTGCTTTTGCAGTGTCATACAAACTTAACTGATAATTTGTATAACCTTTCGCTTTTACAGCATTCAAATCACTCGAATTAATAGGGTGTTTTTCATCATGAAGTTTCAAAATATTAAGTTTATAATCTTTTAAAGCATCTGTACTATTTTCCCACCCAGCAACTGGTTTTGCAGCGGTTGAAGCTACTGTACTTGCATGACATTTTTTACAATCCATCTCATCACTCACAGGGAGTACAACATCTGCTGTTGCCAAAGTCGTACCCGCTGTGTTTTTTGCTACAACTCTTACCATTGGGTAATAATTTGTTGCATTATTGTCATCACGATTCACAATTGGGATTCCACCAGCTTCCCACCAGCTATGAGTTGCATTATAACTCATGGCATGTGGAACGGTGGATGGAGTGCTATTTCCTGTCAAACCAACATCATTAACACTCGATGCACCTGGGAAAAGCATTGTTAAATAGCTCCAGAAATTAGTTTTATTACTACTTTGTGTATTTGTATGCCCATTATAAGTAAGTGATTCATAAGTGAGTGTTACACCTGCTGTAACATGTTTGTTTGAGGTTCCCACTTTATTAATTAAATGTGCATTGAGATTGTTATATGGCGGGAGTATTGAAAAAACTGAGAAATCACTCCCATCAAAACAGTGCATACCTAAATCATTCCAAGCGAGAAGGGTGTATGTTCCGCCTGTTGTTGGTGTACCACCTGTTGTTGTTCCACCTGATGGAGGTCTGATTATTCCACCGTTTGTCGTTCCACCTGAGCTTGTTCCTGTGCCATTGCCACCATCAGAATCATTATCGTTAGAATCATTGTCGTTGTCGTCAGAACCAGAATTTTCTGTAGATTCAGTGTTTGAACCATTTGCTAGAGTAGTCAATGAGCCACTAAAATGGCTCTTAGCATTCTCTACTGAAACTAAATTTGTTGGTGCTTTACCTATCAAAGAGGCTAAATTATCATCACTTAATGGAGTATGATTTGCTGATAAATCCATAGCAGTTGGAGTGCTTGTTGATGCTGCAATTGTAATTCCATTTGCAGCATTATTGTCACTGTCTAAGGTTTGTAATACTCTAAGCATTTCAACAACTCTTAAATCATTAATAGTACTATTTGAAACTATGCTAAGAGGAGTAACAACACTATTTTGTGCAGTAACATTTAATTTACCCAAAGTAACTTTTCCTACTTTAAAGGTTACTTCTTCGCCTGATTTATAATTAAAATGACCAGTAGAATCTGTAAGACCACTATAAGATGTAGAACTATACCCCAAACCTGCAACAGGAGCATCCACAAACTGCCCAACACTAGCAACAGATGCAGTTGTAGCACCAGAAGATGAACCGCCACCGCCACTACCACATCCGCTCAGCAAAAATGCTGTAACAGAAAGAGAAAAAACTAAAGATTTCATAAAATCCTCCTTTTATATATGGCGAAACTTTACATGACAAGAATGAAGATATCATGAAGATAGTATAAGAATCTACCAATCTTCATGATATCTTCATTTTTTTACTATAATATTCAATCAATAAAACAAAGGTTATTTAATATGAAAAACAAATCAAAAAAAGCATTTTCACTTATAGAGTTGATGATAGTTATCGTCATTTTAGGACTCCTAGCGGCGATGGTTATGCCTAGTTTAACTGGCAAGGGCGAAGAAGCGAAAAGAAATTTAGTGTGTGTTCAGATGAAAAGCATTTACAACGGTGCTTTGGATATGTTCAAGATAAACAACAGTGTTTATCCATCTACGGAAGAGGGTTTAGAAGCACTTGTGAAAAATCCTGATGCAGAAAAGTATGCAAACTACTCAAAAAGTGGCTACTTTAAAGATGCAAAAATGCCAAATGATTCTTGGAGCAATAAGTTTATATACACAAATGATGATGGTAAAGTAGAACTTATCTCACTCGGTGCAGATAAAAAAGAGGGCGGAAAAGATGAAGCTGCCGATATCAAAATGAGTGAGTGTAAATAAAGCTTTATGCGCAAAGCCTTTTCTCTTATAGAACTTCTTATCGTTATCGTCATTATTGGAGTTGTATATACTTTGGCGGTGGGTAATTTTCAAAAGATTGGCGAAGCGTCCACAAAAGTAAAGTTAGAAAATTTAAAAGAGTATTTACAAACATTTCCACATGCCAAGGATGTAAAACTTTTATGTCTTGATGATTGTTCAAAATGCACAGTTATGGCAGATGGAGAGGTTCAGACAACACTTGAAGATTTTTTAGATGCAAGTGTAAAAGTGTATGATTATAATTTTTTCTTAGGTGTGTCTAAACACCCTCAAGAGATTTATTTTAACAAAGATTCAGTAGAAGAAAAAGTTTGTTTTTCTTACTCTGTTGATAAAAAAGGGCTGGGGGAACAGGTGCTTATAGAATTTAATGGTGCAGTTTATGATTTTTCAACTTATCTTACTCCTGTGAATGTTTATAAATCTTTACAAGAGGCGATGGATGCCAAAGAAAAACTCTCGCAAGAGGTGCTTCGATGATTTTTAAATACCGTGGCATTGACGCTGAGGGCAATAAAGTACGAGATAAAGTAGAAGCTATCTCCATGGCTGAAGCCAAAAGCAAACTCAAATCCAAAAAAATTATTTATCAAAGTATAGAAGAAGAGACTCTAGCCTTTTATGAAAAATTTGATTTTAATAGAAAATATAAAGTTCCCACAAAAGAGTTAGCAAGTCTCTCAAGAGAACTAGCTATGTATATTCGCTCTGGAATCAGCATCGTATCGGCGCTTAAAATCGTTCAAACACATTATGAAAACAACAAAAAAATGAAACTCTTTTTAAATACGGTGAGTACCTATTTGGATGAGGGAAAAGACTTTTTTACAGCGCTTGAATCGCAAAATATAGTCATTCTTCCAGAGTTTTTTAAGCAGTCTATCAAAGTAAGTGAAAGCGGAGGCATACTCGATGAGGTGCTTATGGAACTCTCACGATTTTTAAAAGAGCAAGATAAAATCAACAAAGAGATCAAAGCTGCTTTCGCCTATCCCTCTTTTATGATTATCATCTCACTTCTTATGATATCGTTTATGTTAGCCTTTGTTGTGCCTCAAATAACAGGCATTTTTGCAAGTATGCACCAAGAACTCCCCACTCCTACAAAAGTCGTCATCGCAATGGGAGACTTTTTTAACGATAACTTTATAACCATTTTGGCTCTTATTTTTACTCTGAGCGTAACCTTTGTAGTTCTTATGAAAAAGAGTTATGGTTTTGCATACAGTGTGCATAAGTTTCTTTTAAAACTCCCTCTTTTTGGCGAAATAGCACAAAAAAGTGAACTTGCAAGATTTTCCTACATCGCTTCTTTGCTTACTCGCTCGGGCGTACCTTTTGTTCAGACGATTCAACTGAGCGCAAATATTTTAAACAACTTGGTTTTAAAAGAGCTTTTTAGTTCTGCTGCAAAAAAAGTGGTGGAGGGAAAACTTCTCTCCAATGCTTTGAATGATTCCAGCACGAAAATAGATTATACTTTTATCCAATCGGTCGCACTAGGTGAGGAGACTTCACAGATTCAAAGCGTACTTACAAATATTTCAGAACTCTATTTTGAAGAAAACAGAGATAAAATCAGTATGCTTTTAACCCTTCTTGAACCAGCACTCATGCTCTTTGTGGGTGGAAGTATAGGTTTTATAGTTGCAGCCATGCTTTTACCGATTTTTTCTATGAGTGTTGGGTAAACTTGGCATGTGGAAACTAGAAAAAAGAGGCATCGCCCTGCTCATAACCGTCCTTTTTGTTATGGCGATTACAGTTGCTATCGGCATTGGGCTTAAACAAGTTAAAGAAGCATCTTGGCATGTGGAAAATGAAAACTTTATGCTTCAAACAAGTACTACTTTAGAGGATGTTTTAAATATCTTAAAAACTTCAAAAGAGTTAGATATGATAGTTCAAGAGAAATCTGTTGAGGGATTTTTTGCTTTTTTATCAAGTGTATCGTTTATTCCTTTTGAGAATTCAGGCATGAAAGTGAGCATAAAAATAAACAGTGCAAGAAAAAAATTTAATCCAAATAGTTTAATTGAGAACAACAACACAGCCAACATTGCAACAACTAATGCTTTAACGCAGTATATGCTTAGCAACAATATTCGTGCTGAGTATGTAAATATTTTACTCGATACAATGGGTGGAATTAAAGAAGATATGTCGTACAATAGTGCTATTTTTAATGAGAAACCTTCTCTTTTTAGAGACTTTATTACTTCAAGCAAACACCTAAATGAGGTTAACGATTTTTATATGCAATCGTATCATGACAACAGTTTAAAAAATATAAATTTTGAAAATCTTTTTTATTTTACTAAAGATAAAAGTAGTAAAATTGACCTCAATTATGCAACATCTCAGACATGGCAAATGATGCTTGGCTGTGATATATCAAGAGCAGAACAGCTGACTTTAGGCGGAGGTGGATATACTCTTTTGGAGAGTTTAGATTTGAGCGAGGAAGAGAAAAAAGCGCTTTCCATGTTTAAAACAAGCTACTTTGAGCCTTATTTAGATGTTTCAGTTGAAATTTCTCAAAACTCTCAAAATGCGAAAATAGAATTTGAATACGATATGAGTACAAAAAAGGGGTCGAATTTTGTTTACGAAATTTAAAAAACGATATAAATATATATTTTTAGATCCACAAGCTGAAGTTCCACATGCCAAGAGTGGACTCTCACTATTGGGTGCAAACAGCAATGAAAAAATAAATATCGTACTTTCTCCATCGCTTTATTGGGTCAAAAAAGTATCTCTGCCTCTCAAAAATGTAAGAGATGTGAAAAAATTATTACCATCACTTTTTGAAGATACTCTGCCCTCTGGAAACTACAGCTATACAGCCTATAAAAGTGATAACGAATTTTTTATATTTGCTTATGAAGATAAACATATTTTAGACACTTTATCTCAAAACAACATTCCAACATCCAGCGTAGCAAATGTCTATTTTGCTCAAAGTGTGCTAGGTCACATAGAGGACGCAATGAAAATAAATGCCTCTCAGAGCATCTATGTAAAAGATGAAATACTTCTTGTTGTTCCATCTTCTTGGGTGCAAACGAGCAGTACTTTGGACTTAAATGAGATAAAAGCCTCAAAACACTCCATAACACTTCAGCAGTTTGGGCATATTGTGGATAGTAAAAGTTTATACAAAATAGGCGTTATTATGTTTATCTTGTCTTTGCTACTTGGTACAGAGTACTTTATTACAGCTCATAAACTTCAAGAAATCACAAAGTTAAAAGATGACCTCTTTACAAAATATAATCTCCAGCCCACTCTCTTACAAAACACATCTCTACTCAAAAAATACGATGCACTTCACACAAAGCAGATGAAACTTCGAGATACTATCTCCTACATTTTAGCTTTAAAGCTCAATCCCTCAGAAGAACTTTCACAACTGAAATTTAAAAACAATGTTTTAGAGGCGAAATTTAATGGCATCACAGAGGGCAAGGAGTTACACATTACGCAAATACTTAAAGACAAAAAAATAGAGTTTAAATCATCTTTTAAAGATAAATCATGGCATGTGGAGATTTCAATATGAACCGCATAAATCCTCTACATATTGGAATATTGTTAGTTGTAGTTTTGCTATTTTTAGTTTTTAATCTGAGCCGTGCAAAAAGTGAATTGACCGAGGCTAAAGAGTTACACAAAGAGACTCTTGCTCTTGCATCTCATCTTAGTGAACTCAAAGAGGTGTATGATGATAAAGAAAAAGTTAAAAAAGCACTGAGCAAAATTTTGGAACAACCCTCTATCAAATCGGCGAAAATAGTTCAAGAGGTAAAAAATTCAGGAATCACTCTAAGCTCGGAAAGTATAGATGCAGATATTTTGAACTCTCTTCTGAGTAAACTTTTAAATGGCTCGTATAATATCAATGCATTGGATATCAAAAAGATTAATCAAACAAATGCCACTCTCTTTGTGGAGGTTTTATGGTGAAAAAAATGACAAAATTTCTTGGATATTCGCTGTTTTTTATTTTAGCACTTATGTATTTTACGCCTAAGGCAAGTGTCTATTATTTTTTAGAAACTAGGCTTATTCCACATGCCGTAGCTATAAATTCAGAGGCGGTCATTGACAATGCTTTTACGCTTAGCGTAAATCATGCAAATATCTCTGTTCAATCCGTCGAGAGTGCAAATATAGCAGAAACAAATGTAAAAATATTTGCTTTTTATAATAGAGTTGCGTTTAAAGATGTTACTCTCTCTAGTGCCGCCCAAGCATTTATTCCTCGGCATGTGGAAAATGCAGACATCAGATATACTCTTTTAAATCCACTCAATGTTGTAGCCAAAATAAATGGTGCATTTGGCGAAGCGGATGTAAAGTTTAATCTACTTGAGAGAGCACTTCATCTTAAAGTAATGCCCTCAGAGTTGATGCTCAAAGAGTATAAAAGCACACTCCAAAATATGAGTAAAAATGAGAACGGGGAGTATATTTATGATAAAAATATCTCACTCTAAACTTCTTACAATTTTTACAAAACTGCTGATACTTTTAGCCATAGCCAAAGCTCTTGCACTTCTTTTATGGTGGTATCTTCCAAATGATGGAGTGGAACTAAATGTAAAACAAAATTATCAACCAAAATATCAAAAAGTTGATTTTGCAAATATGATCAGCAAAGCCCAAAGCAAGGATAAAAATGGTGTTTTAGGTGGTATAAACTCTACTGAGAATATTAGCATTACAAACATGGTTTTAAAGGGCTTATACAAAACTGATACCTTTGGATATGTCATCGTTGCTATGAAATCTGCTCCTAAAGATGCGACTATTGTAGCAATACAAGAGGAGTATCAGGGTTATACTTTAAAGTCAATCGAGTCAACAAATGCAATCTTTCAAAGACAAGGAAAAGATTTTATTCTTAGTCTTGAAAATATGGATAAAACTTCTATAAATGTTGCAAAATCAAATAATAACGGAGTAGATGAAGTTGCCCCAAGCAATGTTTCTCGTGCAGACATAGCTTTTTTTGCGAAAGACCCTGCACAAATATGGAAAGATATCTCCATCATTGAAGTAAAAGATGGAGATAAAATAGCTGGATTTAAAGTCACAAAAATTAATCCTAAATCAAAGTTTATTTCTTTAGGGTTAAAAGAGAATGACTTAATCATCAAGTTAAATAATGTAACCATTGAGTCCTACAAAGATGCCATAGAAGTTTATAACAATATAGAGAAAATAGACACGATACAAATCGTAGTCATAAGAGAAAATCAAGAAAAGGAATTAGTATATGAAATTCGTTAGAGTGCTATTTTTAACACTTTGTTTAGTGTTAGTTGTTTCAGCAAGAGAGCAGGTAAATGTCAACTTCTCAAATTTAGAGATAGATGATTTTATCAAGTTGGTATCAAAAATTACAAACAAAAACATTTTGATTAACAACAAAGTGAGCGGTACTGTTGATTTTGTGAGTTCAACCGCTGTGTATGATGATGAACTTATGGGTATTTTAATCTCTGTTTTGGAATCAAAAGGTTTTACTCTTGTACAAAATGGCTCTTTGTATGAAATCGTGCGTTCAGCAGATGCCGCGCAAAGTAATCTCAAAGTCGTGTCACAGGGAAAAAGTCTTGATGGCTCACTTATGGTTACCCAAGCCATAGTAATTAATGGGGAAAATGTAGATGTTATAGCGGCTAAAATCCGTTATCTTATCTCAAAAACTGCAAAACTCATGACGATGAAAGAGAGCAATACGCTCCTCATTACGGACTATCCTAAAAATATTGAAACGATAAAAAAAGTTATTCAAGATATAGATACAAATATTCAAGCAACAGTAAAAATAGTACCCATTAAATTTGCAGAGGGTAAAAAGCTTCAAGCAAAACTTGCAGATATATCTAAGTCACTTTTTAATGAGCAAGTAGCCGCAGATATAGTAAAAATCATTTTGGATGACAATACAAACTCAATCATCATTGTTGCAAATAAAGAGAATTCAAAAGTTGTAGAAGCTCTTGTAAAAAAACTTGATGTGGAATCAAATATTACTAACAGTGTTCAGATTTTTAATCTTAAAAACTCCGATGCAAAGGCAGTTTTAGCTAGTCTTACTGAAATCATCTCAAAGCAAGTTTATCCTGATCCATCACTCAAACCAAATGTATCTATGAGTGAAGAGATAAATGCCATTATTGTGGTTGGCGAACCAGAGGCTGTAAAAGGTATAAAATATATCATTGATGAACTCGATATGGAAAAATATCAGGTATATGTTCAAGCAAGAGTAATAGAAATCAATAAAAACAATACTGAAGCTTTAGGCGTAAAGTGGGGCTTTGATGGTGCACTTGTGAGTTCGAGCGGTGGACTCTACTCTTTATCGTCAAACTTTGGTGGTGCTTCCATCTCCAAAGCAGCGTCCACACTCATAAGCCTCCCAACAAACTTAACCTCTGGTTTTGCTTTAGGTGCAGCGATAGATTTCTTGCAAACCAACGGTGCTTCAAAATCTTTATCCAACCCATCTATTCTTTGTGTAAACAACAAAGAGTCTTCTATTTATGTGGGTAAAACTATCTCTATTGCAACTGGTTCTATCTCTAACACCAACTCCATCTCAAGCGTAGGGCTCACAAATAGCTTCAAAAGAGAAGAAGTAGGTCTGACATTAAAAATCAAACCTCGTGTTTCATCTGTGGATAAAGTAACGCTAGATGTAGAAACGAAACTAGAAAATATTTTAGATGATGGGAAAAATAATACAACTGGACAACCTATTACATCCAAGCAAGAGGTAAAAACGCAAGCTATTCTTCGTCATGGAGAGAGCATCATCATCGGGGGTCTTGTAAAAAATTATGATGTGACGAGTGAAAGTAAAGTTCCTGTTTTAGGAAGCATTCCTGTGCTTGGCGAGTACCTTTTTTCATCCACATCCACAACAAATGAAAAGGATAATTTGATAGTCATTTTAACACCTTTCGTTATAGATAAAAGTGAGAAATTATCTCAATTGCAACAAGACTTAGGCATACTTGCAAACCTTCAAAAAGAGTATAACGATAAAGTTTTCAAGATAATAGAAGAGAGAGGCAAAATAGAAACTTCGGATACACAAAATAGTACAAACCAAGTGAATACTATCTCTGGAGACAAATAAAAATGCTCTCTCTTGAACCTCTTCACAACATAAAACTAGAAGTTTATGAGCCATCGGATATAGTCACAGATGTAAGTGTAAAAAACTATCTTCTTTTTAGTGAACTTCATGGTGAAGTTTGCGCATTTATGTGTGAGAGATACTTAGTTCAAGCAAGTAATTTTTACTCAAAACTAGATAACAAATATCCTCTGTATATGCTTGATGAAGACTCCTATGAAAGACTCTATAACCGCTTTTTAGAACTCCGAACCGATAAAGCCATAGAGACAATGCAGGAAAATCAAGAGGAGAGTGAAGATGAACTCTCTTTAACAGATTTTTTACGCACTTCATCCGATATTTTAACCTCAGAAGAGTCCGCTCCGATTATTAAATTTGTAAATGCTCTGTTTTATCAGGCTATCAAAAAAAGAGCTTCAGATATTCACATAGAGGTGCAGGAAAAACGCGGAGAAGTGAGATTTCGCATAGATGGAATGCTGATAAAAAATGCTGATTTAGACAAAAAAGTGGTAAATCTGATTGTGAGCCGTATAAAAGTTATCTCTAACCTTGATATTTCAGAAAAAAGAATTCCTCAAGATGGACGAACGCAAATAAAAATTGCTGGAGAGAGTTTAGATGTGCGGGTCTCTATCTTGCCAACTTTCTATGGTGAGAGAGTTGTTATGAGACTTCTTATGCAAAGTTCTCAAATTCCAGATATAACCGAACTTGGATTTGATAATGAGATTATAGAAGATGTAAAAAAATTACTTCGCTCCTCGCACGGAATCATACTCGTAACAGGACCTACTGGAAGTGGTAAAACAACTTCACTTCACTCCTTTTTGCGAGAAGTTGAAGAGCCTGAAAAAAATCTTTTAACAGTTGAAGACCCTGTGGAATACAAGTCAGACAACATCTCTCAAATTCAAGTAAACGAAAAAGTAGGACTTACCTTTGCAGCGGCTCTACGCTCGATTTTAAGACAAGACCCTGATGTTATCATGATAGGAGAGATTCGTGATGAAGAGACAGCTGCAATCGCTGTTCGTGCAGCACTCACAGGTCACTTAGTTTTTTCAACACTTCATACAAACTCAGCAGCAGCGACTATCTCTAGGCTTTCAGACATGGGAATACAACCATTTCTTATCTCATCTTCGCTCCTTGGTATTTTAGCTCAAAGACTTGTGCGTGTGCTTTGTGATGTGTGTAAAGAAGAGGACATAATCGCTGAGGAGTTTGCGGAGTATTACAACTTAGAAGAAAATGCTCAAATATTTAAGAGTGTTGGTTGTAAAGCTTGTAATTATAGCGGTTATAAAGGTCGTCGTTCTATCGGTGAACTTTTGGTTATGAATGATAAAGTAAGAGATTTATTGACTACTTCAACGGATGAGCATACTATCAAAATAGCTTTAGAAAAAGATGGGCTCAAAACAATCTCCGCGCAACTCTCACAAATGTTGCTTCATGGTGAAACATCTTTGGATGAAGCAATTAGGATTGGTTTAGGGCATGTGCAAAAAAACTAGAAGAGCCTTTACTCTCATAGAAGTTATGGTGGCGGTCATGATTATCTCCGTTGTAATTTTAGCTCTTTTACAAATGTTTGCAAATAACACACATATATTTTCACAACTCACAAAACAAGCAAAAATAAATCAATACGCTTCACTTTTTCTAGCAAATCCAGACTATGGCTTTGAGACAAAAAGTGTCAGTTTAAATGAATTGGTAAGTGATTTTAAAGTGAATGATGCCCTGAATAGTGAACTAAAAAATTCTAAAGTTGAAATTGTGTATCAAAAAACTGAGCAGATTGATATGAGTGAATATGACGATAAAAACAGAGAAAAAGAAAAATTAGAATTAAATAAAGAAGATAAAAGTGTTAATTCCAGCATGATTTTTGAAATAGGAAAAACAGTTTTAAAAACAGATAAATCATCTATCGCTCTTTTTAGGTTGAGGTTAGAATGAAGAGAGCTTTTACTCTCATAGAGTTACTTATATCTATTACTATTCTTTCCATAATGATGCTCTTTTTATATAAAAGTTATGCTTCTCTGAACCACTCCAACAGCTTCTATAAAAAAGAGGTGCAACAGATAAAAGACCAACAACTCTTAAAAAAAGTTCTTTTTTTAGATTTTTCTTTAGTACTGGGTCAATCTGCAACTATCTTAAATGAAAACACCAAAGAAAATGCAGTGCTTATGCAAAGCTCAAATTCTCTACATAACAGATACAATCCTTACATAGCTTATATTGTAAAAGATTTTAAACTTTACAGACTAGAATCACTTAAAAGATTATCCTATCCATTGAGCACCGATAGTGAATTTAGTGTTGATTATCTTGGGGAAATAAATAGTTTTAATGTATATGGGTTTGATAAAACCATAGAAAAAAGTATTTCACAACTGTTTTTACTACATGTGGATTTTAAAAATGAAGAGGATATTTTACTTAAAATCAAAGTACTAGAAAGCTAAATTTTATAAAGATTTATTTACTTTATACCCTACACCTCTAACATTTTTTATAAAATCTTTTCTATCTAATTTTTTTCTCAAATTTTTTATATGTACATCTACAAGGTTACTATGTTTAATTGAGTAGTTGTCTTTATTTAAATGTTCACTCAACTGATACTTTGTAAGCACTATATTTTGATTTTTCATAAACAGTTCCATCAAATCAAACTCTGTTAAAGTTAAATCTATAAGCGCATCTCCAACAAAAACCTCATGTGTTGCAATATTGAGAGTTATATCATCTACACTGATAAGAGAAGATTTCTCTTTTGAACCTTTTCTAAGCAACACTCTCATTCTCGCCAAAAGCTCAATATTTGAATAGGGTTTACATAAATAATCATCCGCACCAGAATCAAGAACTTGTACACGCCCATCAATCTCAGAGTTTGCTGAGAGCATAAGTATGGGCGCGGTTACAAAATTGGTATCTCTAATTTCACGCAAAAGAGTTAATCCATCGCCATCACCCAAATTCCAATCAAGCAATATTATAGAATAACTGTTTTTATCCAAATACTCTTTTGCATCAAAATATCCACATGCCACATCACAACTGTATTTTTCACTTTTTAAAAGTTGTAAAAGTTGTTTAGCAGTAAGCGCATCATCTTCTATAATTAAAACATTCATACTGTTTTTCCCTCATTAAACTTAACTCTTTGCGAATGTGTTATGGCAACCGCCATTGCATCAGTAATATCAAGAGGTTTTATCTCTTTTTTTATATTTAAAATCTTTTTTACCATAAACGCAACTTGCTCTTTAGCGGCTTTTGCTTTTCCCGTAAGAGCTTTTTTAACTTGAAGTGCTGTATATTCATGAAACTGCCCAAATTCTTGAAGAAGTTTAAGCATAATTGCACCACGAAATTGTGCTAATTTAATCGTAGTTGCGGGATTATGTGCATAAAAAATATCTTCCATTGCAACTTCATCTATTTTATGATTAGCAAATATCGTACTCAATCCTTCAACCATCTGTGGTATTTGAAATTGTAAATCTTCGGCTTTCATCTTTATAAGCCCTGCTTCGACAAGTGAAAGTTTTCCTTTTTCTAAAGATATAAGAGCATAACCCATATTTCGTGTTCCTGGGTCAATTCCGAGTATTATCATTCATTTCTCTTGGCATGTGGAATAAGTAAGTTATTATATACAAAATAACTTCCACATGCCAAAGAATTATACTATTCACACTATTCACATCTTAGTTATTCACACTTTTTTTAACTCAATTTATGCAAAAAATAGATATTATTCACATATAAATAATTAATAAGGCTTTCGATGGACATCGGTCAAGAAGTACTAAAATCTCTTAAAGAAGAGATAACAGAAGTTGAATATAACAGATATATAAAACATTTAATTTATGATATTAAAAAGTCAACAAGTGATTTAGCAATATTTTATGCTCCAAATGCTTTAGTTTTAAACTGGATTAAAAGTAAATATACAGAAAAAATGGCACATCTTTTTGAAGTAAAAACAGGTTCAAAAGTCAGTGTTATGATAACGCTGAAAAATCAGATAGATAGTAAAAAAAGTAAAAAAGTCACGGAAGAAAAAACGCAACATTCACTTTTAAATCCATCTCACTCGTTTGATAACTTTATGGTTGGTGGCTCAAACCAATTTGCCTATGCAACCGTTAAAAGTGTAAGTGAAAAACCAGGAACTCTTTACAATCCTGTTTTTATCTATGGTGGTGTAGGACTTGGTAAAACACACCTTATGCAGGCGGCTGGAAATGTATTGCAAAATCAGGGAAAAGTAGTCATTTACACCACTGTTGAACAATTTTTAAATGATTTTATAAGACATTTGAGAAATAAAACTATGGAACGATTTCAGGAAAAATATCGTAAATGTGATGTACTTCTTATCGATGATATTCAGTTTTTAAGCAATAAAGAGGGTATCCAAGAGGAATTTTTTCATACTTTTGAAGCTTTAAAAGGTGCAGGAAAACAGATAATTCTCACAGCAGATAAACACCCTAAAAAAATTGCAGGATTAGAAGAGAGACTTAGAAGCCGTTTTGAACATGGGCTTGTTGCAGATATTCATCCGCCAGAACTTGAAACAAAAATTGCTATTATTGAAAATAAATGTCGCATAAATAAAGTAAAACTCTCTAAAGATATTATAAATTATATAGCAACTGTAATCGATAGTAATGTGCGTGAAATAGAAGGTATTTTATCGAAGCTTCATGCCTATTCTCAACTTATAAATGTAGATATTGATTTACCTTTTACAAAAAATGTACTCAAAGACCAACTTCAAGAAAATCGTGCAAACATAACACTCGATTTGATTGTACAAAGTGTCTCAAAAGATTTAAATATAAAACCAAGTGAGATTCGCTCAAAAGGAAGAAGTAAAAACCTTGTATATGCTCGAAGAATTGCCATATATCTTTGCCGCGAACTCACGCAAAATACTATGCCTCAACTCGCTCAATACTTCGGTATGCAAGACCATACGGCGATAAGTCATACACTTAAAAAAATAAATGAACTTATGAAAAATGATGAAGATTTTAAAGTGAAAATTGAAGAATTAACCAATAAAATAACATCATCTTCATAAAATATAAAAAAAAAGATATAATTACTAAAGTGAACAAGTGTGAAAAGAGTCTTTCATTTTAGTAACATCGAAAAGAGTCTTAAAATAGGGGCAAATGAGTGATATTCACATATTCACTTCCCCCTACTACTACATACTAAAAATTATAAAAATATATAGGATTTCATATGAAAATAACTATTTCAAAATCAATCATAGAAAACATTTTGATTCATGCGCAATCATTTTTAGAAAAAAAAGATACTTCACAAATTACATCCCATATTTACCTAAATGTTTCAAATGCAACACTAACATTAAAAGCTACAGATTATGAAATAGGATATTTAGTAACAACAGACAAAATACATGTTATTGGTGATGGAGCAGTTACAGCAAATGGTAAAAAATTTCTAGATATTATTAAAATTTTAAAAGATGGTGAAATAAGCTTAGAAGTTAAAAATGATATGTTATATATTTCACAATCACATTCTAAATTTAAATTACCAACTTTTTCACATAATGATTTTCCAGAATTTCCAAGTTATGAAGGAAAATCTCAAATTTCGATAGATTCTCATTTTCTCATTGAATCACTTAGAAAAATAACTCCAGCAATAGATATTAATAATCCTAAATTTGAACTCAATGGAGCATTAATAGATATAAAACAAGACAGCATCAACTTTGCATCAACAGATACGCGTAGATTAGCTGTTGTAACAATTTTGAAAAATAACAGTGATGAGTTATCTATCATATTGCCAAGAAAAGCTATTATTGAAATTCAAAAACTATTTTTTGATAATATAGAACTTTATTATGATAAAACAAATCTTATTATTCACTCTGATCAGTACACATTTTTTACAAAACTCATCAATGGTAAATTTCCAGAATACTCAAGAATCATTCCAAAAGAGATAGCAAATACACTTATTTTGCCAAAATCTACAATGATAGAATCTATCAAACAAATAACAACTATTTCAACAGATGTTAAAATAACATTTTTAAATGATTTAATTACTTTTGAATCTTTAAGTGATGATAACATTGAGGCTAAAACAGAAATAAATTTTCATACAGGATTTTCTACGCCTTTTACAATAGCCATTAACAGTAGATATTTGCTTGATTTTTTAAATACAATAAATAATTCAGAATTTGCTATAGGTCTAAATGAAGGAAATTTACCTTTTATTTTAAGTGATGACAATTTTAAAACAGTTGTAATGCCAATAGTTATCTAAAACAAAAACCTAGACGAACGCGTTCGTTTAGGTGTATAACATCAATTAATTTCCCACATGCCAAACCAATCCACAAATCCCATAAAACTTCCTTTTAGCAAAAATTAGATAAAATAACCACAATTATGCCAAAATGGCTATGGAGTATTTAATGGAAAATTACGGTGCTAGTAATATTAAAGTCCTTAAGGGATTAGAAGCTGTTAGAAAAAGACCTGGGATGTATATTGGTGATACAGGTCATAGGGGTCTTCATCATTTAGTTTATGAAGTAATCGATAACTCTATTGACGAAGCTATGGCGGGTCATTGTGATACGATAAATGTAACTATTACAAAAAATGGAACTTGTAAAGTCTCCGATAATGGTCGTGGTATTCCAACAGATATGCACCCAACTGAGGGTATGTCAGCTGCAACAGTTGTTTTAACGGTACTTCATGCTGGTGGTAAATTTGATAAAGATACTTATAAAGTTTCAGGTGGACTTCACGGAGTTGGTGTTTCTGTTGTAAATGCTCTTTCATCCGACCTTAAAATGACAATTTATAGAAATGGTGAGATTTTTGAACAAGACTTTAAAAAAGGTATTCCTCAAGAAATTTTAAAAACTATTGGAACAACTCGCAAAACTGGAACAACAATAGAATTTTTTCCAGATGCGAGTATTTTTACAGAAACAATCACTTTTGAATATGAATATTTAGCTAAAAGATTTAAAGAGTTAGCGTATCTTAATCCTTTTATTACAATAATTTTTAAAGATGAGCGAACAAATGTAAAAGAAGAGTACCACTTTGAAGGTGGTATAGCGCAATATGTTGCAGATATGAATAAAAAAACTGTTGTTGCTCAAGTGTTCTCATTTTCAGCAAAAATCGAAGATATAGAGTTCGATATAGCACTCATGTATAACGATACTTACGAAGAAAAACTTGCATCTTTTGTAAATAACATCAGAACGCCAAATGGTGGTACACACGAAGCTGGTTTTAGAGCTGGACTTACGCGTGTTATATCAAATTACAACACCCAAAATGGTGCGGTGAAAGAAAAAGATTTAAAAATAAGTGGCGAAGATACAAGTGAAGGTCTTATTGCTATAGTTTCTGTTCGTGTTCCTGAACCACAATTTGAAGGTCAGACAAAAGGGAAGCTTGGAAATACTTATGTAAGACCATTGGTTCAAAAACTAACTTATGAACTTCTATCAAAATATTTTGAAGAAAATCCACTTGAAGCAAAAGCAATAGTTTCAAAATCTCTTATGGCGGCTCGTGGTCGTGAAGCTGCGAAAAAAGCTAGAGAACTTACAAGAAGAAAAGATTCCATGAGTGTTGGAACACTTCCAGGAAAACTAGCTGATTGTCAAAGTAAAGATGCAAGTATTTGTGAACTTTATCTTGTGGAAGGGGATTCTGCGGGTGGTTCAGCTAAAATGGGACGAGACCGCGTTTTTCAAGCGATTTTACCACTCAAAGGTAAGATTTTAAATGTTGAAAAAGCAAGACTCGATAAAGTTTTAAAATCAGAAGAGATTACAAATATGATTACAGCTATGGGCTGTGGCATAGGTGATGATTACAATGAAGATAAACTTCGTTATCACAAGATTATCATCATGACCGATGCCGATGTGGATGGTTCTCATATTCAGACTCTTTTACTTACATTCTTCTTCCGTCATTTTAGAGATGTAGTTGAAAAAGGGTATTTATACCTTGCACAACCACCGCTTTATCGTTATAAAAAAGGTAAAAAAGAGATTTACTTTAAAGATGACCGTGCTATGAATGATTACCTCATTGAAAACGGAATAGAGTCATTAGAAATAGATGGTGTAGGAAATAATGATTTAGTTTCATACTTTAGAATGGTTGACCACTACAGAGGTTCATTAGAAGCACTTGAAAGAAGATATGCCCTCGTTGAGTTGATTCGATTTTTTATAGAAAATCCAGATGTTATAGGTCTTGATACAACAAGTATGTATGAAAAAGTTGAAAACTTTTTAGTGAGTACAGGTAACAATATTCTTACAAAATCAATAACTCCTGAATATATTCACATTTTTGTTCAAACAAAAGGTGGAATGGAAGAGTTACTTATAAATGATGATCTTTTTGCAGCTCCTCACTTTAGTGAAGCAGACTTTGTTTATAGAAAGATTATGGAATGGAACATAGATTTTGAAAATGATATCATTATTGAGTTAGAAAACATTAAAGAATACGCTAAAAAAGGTGCATATATTCAGCGATACAAAGGTCTTGGAGAGATGAATCCTGACCAGCTTTGGGAAACAACTATGACGCCTGAAAACCGTGTTTTACTTCAAATAACTATTGATGATGCAGAACTTGCAAGTGATACATTTACCCTATTTATGGGCGATGAAGTTGAGCCTCGTCGTAACTACATAGAAACTCATGCTAAGGATGTTAAACATTTAGATGTTTAATTCCACATGCCATACTTAAATAAATAAAAACTTGTTTTAAGAGTTACTTTAAAACAGTTTTTACTGTTTTATTCTTATACCCATTCACAATACAATAATTTGATATCATAAACAAAAGAGATAAAAAAGAGAAATTATAATAGTATAATAAACAGTTTCATGTTTTAGTATATTAAAAAAAAAGGATAAAAATGAAATATGGCGAAAAAATAGTAAATGAGTTTGATGTTGAAAAAGATTTAGAAATTTGGCCAAATGAACATAAAAGAAACTATCTGATTAAAATGACCCTTCCTGAGTTCTCTTGTCTTTGCCCAAGAAGTGGCTATCCTGACTACGCGACAATTTATCTTGAATATACACCAGATGCGTTAGTTGTTGAGTTAAAAGCTATAAAACTTTATATAAATAGTTTTCGCGATAGACATATCTCTCATGAAAATTCTGCTAATGAAATATATGAAGTTTTAGATAGAAAATTAAAACCAAAATATATGAAAGTTGTAGCAGATTATAATCCAAGAGGGAATGTTCACACCGTTATAGAGATAGATAGTTCAAAGCTTTAAATTTTAAAAATTACTAAGGGGTTAGTATGTTTGGAAAGATTATGGGGAAACTAAAAGGCAAAGAAGAAAATTCAAGCAAGTCAAATGCAGAACTCATAGACAAAATATCTAAAATGAATTTGACAGATATGAGGGCTTATATAAAAAATAAGATGGAAAATTTTGAAGTCTCCGAAGAAGGACTTGTTGAAGTTTTAAGAAAATTGACAACGCTTAACAGTAGCACTGATAAGAGATTTGTAGAACTAGATGATATGGATAGCAAAATTAAAAATGCTTTTGAATTAGTTTTGGCTATATCTGAAGATAAAAGAATTAATATTGATGCGGTAGAGTTAATGCAGGAATTTTTAAAAATGTATAGTGATATAATTTTAAAATATGACACGACAAATAAACAAATATATGGTTCAAAACTCAAAGATGCAATCGAAAAAGGAATATCGCTAATAAGTATAAAAGCGGATTTTACTAGAAAGCAGAATGTGTTAAAAAATTAAATAATTTTTCAGCCATTTCATTGCCTCGTCATAAGAGTTGAATTCTTCATTCATTTGCGCTTCATAAGCAGTTTCTAATATATCTGAAAACTCTTTTGAAGCTGTTTTTCCACATGCCAAGATATCTCTGCCTCTTAAAAAAGGAGAAGCTTTTTTATTTAAAATATTTAACTTTTTTGCTTCTTTTTCTATTTCACTACAAGCTATATAAAGTTCATTGTTTGAATTTATATAGATTGCTCTATTTAAAATTAAAAGCTGTTCTATAGTTACTTTTGTTGCAAGTCTAAAAAGCTCTGAATGACTTTGTTTTTTTGTAATTGTATTGAGGGTTAGAGATAAAACTTTTTTTGGTAACTCTTTTTCGTTTGTTAGTTTTGATAGAAAACTTGTAGTAGTTTTTTCACTAAATTTATAACAAACAGCGGAGAACATTAAAACAGTGTTTGTAAATTTGTTTGTAGTTTTGTGTTTAGCAACTTCATCAATACTAAGTAACACTTCCTTCCAATCTTTTTCTTTTAATGCTTCAAGTTCAGAAAAATATTTTAGTCCTCCAAGCTTTTTAAGCAGTTTAAATCCCTCAGATGGGCAATGAGATTTTAATAAAAGTTTTTTTATCTCTTCAAACACTCTCTCTTTTGGAAGCTCACTGAGTACATTTTTTGCTATCATTTTTTTGCAAAGTGTAAAGAGCTCTTCATTCATTTCTAAATCAAACCTTGCACAAAACTGCACAGCTCTTAAAACTCTTAGTGGGTCATCTGAGAATTTATTTGTATCTACAGCTCTTAAAATTCCATTTTTTAAATCACTTATTCCATGAAAAGGGTCTATAATTTTTTTATTTTGTATGTCATATCCAATGGCATTGATTGTAAAATCTCGTCTGCTCGTGGCTGTGATATAATCTAAATCAGACTTAATTTTAACATCAAAACCCACATGCCCAGAAGATATTTTGCTATCAACTCTTGGGAGCGTGAAGTCGATATCTAAATCTTTTACATTTAATTTACACACACCAAAACTCTTTCCAAAACTGTTTACACTTCCAAATTCTTTTAAAATTTCTTCAAGTTTTTCAAAAGATGTTATGTTATAAACTTCAATGTCTATATCTTTACTTTGCACTTTTTTATTTAAAAAATAATCACGGACAAATCCACCAATAATAATACATCTCGCGCCATTATTGTGCAATTTTTCAAAGATTTTATTTAAAAAAATTGGATATTTAATCATTTTCATTTTCATTGTTTTGGTTTAATTGCCAAGTATATCACTACTTTTATGAAAAAATAACCTTTTACTGGGTATAATCGCGAAAATTTTTACCCTTTGTTTCATATAAAGATAAGAAACGAATACAAGGAAACCTTATGCAAAAGATTAGAAATATTGCAGTTATCGCACACGTTGACCACGGTAAAACTACGCTGGTTGATGGATTACTAGAGCAATCAGGAACTTATGGCGCTCATGAACAACATGATGAAAGAGCTATGGATAGTAATGATTTAGAAAAAGAGCGTGGTATTACGATTCTTTCTAAAAATACAGCTATTCGTTATAAAGATTACAAAATTAACATTATCGACACTCCGGGTCACGCGGATTTTGGTGGAGAAGTTGAACGCGTTCTTAAAATGGTTGACGGTGTTTTAGTACTCGTTGATGCGTATGAGGGTGTTATGCCTCAAACAAAGTTCGTTGTTAAAAAGATGTTAGCACTTGGTAAAAAACCAATTGTTGTTATTAACAAAATTGACAAACCTTCAGCAGATCCTGAGCGTGTTGTAGATGAAATGTTTGACCTTTTTGCAGCTATGGGTGCAACAGAAGATCAACAAGATTTCCCTATTATTTATGCTGCTGCTCGTGATGGTATTGCAAAATTAGATATGGATGAAGAGGGTGGAGATTTCCAATGTATTTTCGAAACTATTTTAAAGCATATTCCTGAGCCAGAAGGCGATAGAGAAAATCATACTCAAGCGCAAGTATTTACACTTGACTACGATAATTATGTTGGTAAGATAGGTATTTCTCGTATCTTCAACGGTGTTATCAGAAAAGGCGATAATGTTATGTTAGCAAAAGCTGATGGCGAATTGGTTAAAGGTAAAATCACTAAACTTATTGGTTTTCATGGTCTTAACCGTATGGAAATTCAAGAAGCTGAAGCGGGCGATATCGTTGCATTTGCTGGTTTAGAAACAGTGGATGTTGGTGATACTATTTGTGATCCTAAAAATCCAATGCCACTTGATCCAATGCACATCGAAGAGCCAACTTTAACAGTTGTATTTTCTGTAAATGATTCTCCACTTGCTGGTCAAGAGGGAAAACATGTTACTTCAAATAAGTTAAAAGACCGTCTTGAAGCTGAAATGACAACAAATGTTGCTATGAAGTTAGAGATTGTTGGAGAGGGTAAATTTAAAGTTTCAGGTCGTGGAGAGTTACAAATAACTATTCTCGCTGAAAATATGCGTCGTGAAAACTTTGAATTTGGTGTAAGCCGTCCAGAGGTTATCGTAAAAGATGTTGAAGGTGTAAAATGTGAGCCATTTGAACACTTAGTTATCGATGTTCCTGAAGAGTTTAGTGGTGCAGTAATTGAGAAACTTGGAAAAAGAAAAGCAGAGATGAAAGCAATGGTTCCAATGGGACAAGGTTTTCAAAGAATTGAGTTTGAAATTCCAGCTCGTGCACTTATTGGATTCCGTGGACAGTTTTTAACAGACACAAAGGGTGAGGGAATAATGAATCACTCATTTTTAGAATTCCGTCCTTATAGTGGTACGGTTGAGTCAAGAACTTATGGTGCATTGATTTCAATGGAAAATGGGGATACATTAGCGTATTCACTCTTTAACATTCAAGACCGTGGTGTTTTATTCATTGGCCCACAAACTAAAATATATGAAGGGATGATTGTTGGTGAGCATTCTCGTTCAAACGATTTGGTTGTAAATGCTATTAAAGGTAAAGCACAATCAAATGTTCGTTCATCTGGTGCGGATGAAGCTATTAAACTTATTCCACCTCGTGATATGTCTCTTGAACGCGCATTAGAGTGGATTGAAGATGATGAACTTCTTGAAGTAACTCCAAAATCTATTCGTATTCGTAAAAAATATTTAACAGAAGCGGAAAGAAAAAGATACTCTCGTAAATAATATTTTGCTTCTCACTTCCACATGCCACGGCATGTGGGAATTTTTCTCCTTAGTTAGTTTTTTTCAAATTTTTTCAATAAAACAAAAACTTCAAATGCTATAATCATAAACAATAAATTTGTGTAAGTGAGTCAATAATGAACAGAAAAAAAATATATAATCCTGATTCAAATGAAAATGTAAATGATAGAAAAGTTTTTGGTGGAAATCCAACAGGCATTTTTGAGTTAAATAACATAAAATATCAATGGGCATATAATCTTTGGGAAGTGATGTTAAACAACACTTGGTTTCCAAAAGAAGTGGATATGACTCGTGATGTGAATGATTACAAACACCTTACAGATGCTGAAAAAACGGCATATGACAAGGCTCTCTCGCAACTTATTTTTATGGATTCACTTCAAACAAATAATTTAATTGACAATGTAAATCCTTATGTGACTGCACCAGAGATTAACCTTATTTTAGTGCGACAAAGCTTTGAAGAGGCGCTTCACTCACAAAGTTATGCGGTTATGGTGGACAGTATTTCGACAAATTCGGCAGAGATTTATGACTTGTGGCGTCGTGATATGATGCTCAAGGGAAAAAATGATGCAATCGCTAAAGTTTATTTGGAACTTGCTAAGAATCCATCCGAATACAACTTTGTAAAAGCGTGTTTTGCAAATCAAATTTTAGAGGGAATTTACTTTTACAGTGGATTTACTTACATTTATACCCTAGCTCGTTCTGGAAAAATGCTCGGTTCTGCTCAGATGATTCGATTTATCCAAAGAGATGAAGTGACGCACCTTGTTCTTTTCCAAAATCTTATCAACACACTTCGTAAAGAAAGAGCAGATTTGTTTAGTGATAAACTAAGAGCAGAAGTTATTGAGATGTTTAAAGAGGCTGTAAAACTTGAAACTGAGTGGGGGAGATACATCACGCAAGGTCAAATTTTAGGTTTAACAGACGATATCGTAGAGCAATATATTCAATTTTTAGCCGATGAGCGACTCAATGCTGTAGGATTTGATAAAGTTTATAATGTCACAAACCCTATCAAATGGGTAAATGACTTTGCAAAGTTCAATGACCAAAAAACGAACTTTTTTGAAGGAACAGTAACGAATTACTCAAAAGGAAGTCTCAGCTTCGATGATGATTTTTAGTAGGTGAGCATGTATAAATTATGCTCACTCTCATTTATAACAACTAACAACTATAACACTAACTTACAAACATTTTTAAAACTCATCGAAAAAACTCCCCAGAATTCTCTTATTGTAGCACCTGAAGTTTGTTTAACTGGGTTTGATTATGGCATGTGGAATGAGGTTTGTGATTCAGCTCCACATGCCGTGCAAGAGATAAAAAAAGCTTCGATTAACAAAATCATCATACTTACCATTATTGAAAAAAGAGGCGATGAAGTTTTTAATTTTGCTAAAATCTTTCATAATGGCGAAGTAGTTTATGAGAGAGCGAAGGCACGACTTTTTCGTTTTGGTGGTGAAGATAACTACTTTGTTGAAGGAAGTGATGATGCTATTAAAATTGTTGAGATTGATGGAATAAAGATAGGCATTCTTATCTGTTTTGAGCTTCGTTTTAAAGAGTTGTGGAAAAAATTAGAGGGGTGTGATGTGATAGCTACTCCCTCATGGTGGGGAGTTTTACGAACGGAACATTTTAAAACTCTCACAAGAGCTTTAGCAATACTCAATCAATGTTTTGTTGTTGCAAGTGATAGTTTAAATGAAGATTGCACAAAAATGAGTGGAATTATCTATCCAAATGGCAAAGTTTTTCGTAATGGGAATACGCCTTGCTTAGAGAAGGCATATGACAAAAAAGAGATAACTTTGATGAGACGATATATGGATGTGGGTATTGATGGATAGAATTATGGCTACAAAAACAACTCGTTTAGCCGAGGAGTGTCATCAAAAATTTCCTTTGAGTAGTGAAGTGAAAAATGCGATAGCAAGTACCAACAGAGAAGCTTTCGTACCAACAGGTCTCAAGCACAATGCGTATAAGCTAGATGCCCTGCCGATGGGTTCTGCACAGTGGATAAGTTCTCCTTTAACTGTTGCAAAAATGAGTCAGTATTTAGAGCCTCATAGCACTTATAAAGTTTTAGAAATAGGGTGTGGAAGTGGTTATCAAGCGGCGGTCTTATCCCACATGTTTCGTGGAGTTTTTACGATAGAGCGAATCGAATCCTTGATGTTTGAAGCAAAAGCTCGTTTTAGAGATTTGAACCTTACAAATATTCATACTAAAATAGATGATGGACAAAGTGGCTGGAAACAGTATGCACCCTACGATAGAATACTTTTTTCCGCTTCTGCAAAAGAGATACCCCAAATGCTTTTTGACCAATTATGTGATGGTGGGATTTTGATAGCACCGATGGATAAAGGCAACAAACAAATTATTACCCGTTTTAAAAAAAATGGCACAAAAATAGAACGCGCTGAATTAGAAGCATGTGATTTTGTTCCAATCTTAAATGGAATACAGAAGCAGTAACATAAAGTTTTTTATTGTAAAATAAGTTTTATTCAATTTAGGACAAAGTTTATGGAAATGTACGGCATACAATACTCACTACCAAAAGTAGTTCTCCTTCAAGATACAGGCATTGGCGTGGCGGAAGCTGCTGCACGGACTTGTTATGACTCATTTGAAAATAGTGAAAATGAGGCTATCCAATACATTGAAACCCACATGCCAGAAGCAGATACATGTGATGCTATAAATTCTATCGAAGATTCAAATCTTTTAAGCGATTTGGCTTGGACTTACTTTCATCACAGCATTTTAGAACATGCAAATCTTAGTTTTTTAGTTCGAGGCACTTCAAGAGGCGTACTTCAAGAACATGCAAGACACCGCATTCAAGCTATATCTGTACGAAGCACTCGTTATACGATGAGTTCCGTTATCAATGCTTTTGTTGCATCCAAACATGGAGGAGATAAAGATTTTTTTATAAATAAAATCTTAGATTTTGATATGTTTGTAACTACGGATAAAGAGTACAATACAATCGAAATCGGTACAATTTATGATAAACTTGAGTTTCAGTCACAAAGAGTGGAAGATTTTCATGATATCGCCGTAGCGAAAAGCTCTTTAGTCTTTATAGAAGAGTTTAATGGCAACGCATCAGCACTTTTTGAAGCCTTAGAGAGTGGTAAAAAAAAGAGAAATGTAGGCGATGCTTTTAAGCACATCATTACAGACAATGTAAAAGTGGATATGGTTGTAACCTTTAACCTTAGAAGTTTAAAAAATTACTTTACACTCAGAGACAGTGGTGCGGCGTATTTTCAAATACGATGGTTAGCACAAGAGATGATGAGGGTAACGCCTTCAAAATATTTAGATTTGATTATTAAAAAATAAAAGGTATTGGCATGTGGAAATTTTATATAGTAACGGTTTTTATTTTTAGTGGATGCGCAAACATGACATTTAATGCTCAAATGTGTAATGAGATTGCAAGAGACCCATTGGCAACAATCCCTAAAGAGTGTGTGAAGTATAGCGAAGAAGAGGCTCAAAAAGCGTTTGAGAATACATCGAAAAAAAGAGAATCGAAAGAAGATTTGGAGTTTAAAAAAGAGTAAACTTTTTGCAATTTTGCAAGAAGTTTACTGCTTTCTTCGAGGTATTTTTTACTCTTTATTCTCTGGTTTTTTAAGGGCTTTGATATTTATCTTTTTGCCTGTAAGAACTGGAGCTGACTCTCTTTTAGAACCATCATGGCGATGGTTTCTTTCACCAGATTTCCCTGAAAACATTGCTTTTCCATTTTCATCTTTGCCTAAAAATTTTGAACCTTTGTTATCTTTTTTTGCCCAACTCTCAGATTTTCCAGCATCTTTTTTATCTTTGTCCCATGGTTTCTTTGCACCAAACTTATCATCTTTTTTGTCCTTGTCATAAGGCTTTTTGAAAGCTGATTTGTCATCTCTGTTGTCTTTATCATAAGGTTTTTTAAACCCTGATTTATCATCTTTTTTATCTTTGTCCCATGGTTTCTTTGCACCAAACTTATCATCTTTTTTGTCCTTGTCATAAGGCTTTTTGAAAGCTGGTTTGTCATCTCTGTTGTCTTTATCCCATGGCTTTTTAAACCCTGATTTTTCATCTTTTTTATCTTTGTCGTAAGGTTTTGCAGAACGAGGTTTATCATCTCTTGAAGGTCTATCGCCAAACTTTTTCTTTTCACCTTTAAAATCATTGTTTCTAGGTTTAAAATCTTTTTTATCATCTCTTGGCTTATACTCTTTTTTTACAACTTCTTCTTTTACGACTATAATAGGTCCAAATCCATCAATAGGCTCTTGCATGATAGTTCTGCCTATGAGTGTTTCTATTGGGTAAAGAAGTTTTTCCTCAGTCAAATCAAGTAAAATCAGCGCATAAGTAGTTGCATGTGCAATACGAGCCATATAAGCAATCGCTTTGTCTGGTAAATCATAACTGATGACAAGTTCAGCCTGAAGCTCTGGAGATTTAAGCAGGACATCATCGCTAATGAACAGAACATTTTTCGCATTGCTAAGATTTTCAAGAGAGTCATTTTCATCGCAAGTAACAACAAGGATACTTTTTTCGCTGTTTTTCGCAAGAAGAATATTCAAAAGCTCTTGTTTTTTTTCTGTTTCACATGGATGAACACGATGATTGTGGCGTTTGAGCGCGGGTGCAGTAGATGGCATAAAAATCCTTGGGTGATTTGCAAATTATAGATTTTATATATTGCAAAATAGTTGCGTAATTATAGCGTAAATGCACTCTAGGAATCCCATTTTTAAAACTAGCCCTAAAAGATGCTATAATTCCCCAAATTTAGCCTCTTACTGGCTAAAAAAAAGGTACTTAATGTCATTTAAACAACTCGGGCTCATTGAGCCACTTCTAAAAGCACTTAAAGAACAAGGTTATTCTGAACCAACTCCTGTTCAAAAACAGGCAATCCCTGTTATTTTAGCCAAGAAAGATATTCTTGCAGGTGCACAAACTGGAACGGGTAAAACAGCTGGTTTTACACTTCCTATGCTCCAACTTTTAAGCCAACATAAACATACAAATGCAAGACCAGATATTCGTGCGCTTATTTTAACTCCTACAAGAGAACTTGCATCTCAGGTTGCCGAGAGTGTAGAAATTTATGGAAAACATCTCCCATTCAAATCGACTGTCATATTTGGCGGTGTGAAGATAAACCCACAACTCGTAGCTTTGAGAAAAGGTGTAGATATTGTTATTGCCACTCCAGGGCGACTTTTAGACCATATTTCTCAAAAAACTATTGATTTATCCAAAGTGGATTTTTTGATTTTGGATGAAGCAGATAGAATGCTCGATATGGGTTTTATCAACGATATTAGAAAAATTTTAGCTATTTTGCCAAAAAGCAGACAAAATCTTCTTTTCTCAGCTACTTTTTCCCCAGAGATTAAAAAACTAGCAGACTCTCTGCTTAATGCACCAACACTTATAGAAGTCGCACGGGCAAATATGTCCTCGGAACAAGTAAAACAAGTTATCCATCCAGTGGATAAAGAGAGAAAAAAAGAACTTCTTTCACATCTTATACAAGCGGGTGATTGGAAGCAGGTGCTTGTTTTTACAAGAACAAAACATGGTGCAAATAAACTCAGTGAATACCTCGAAAAACAGGGTATCACTTCGTGTGCTATTCACGGAAACAAAAGTCAAAATGCAAGAACAAAGGCATTGTCGGACTTTAAAGATAATGTTGTGAGAGTTCTTGTAGCAACGGACATCGCAGCACGCGGGATAGACATAGACCAACTTCCACATGTCGTGAATTTTGAACTTCCAAATGTTCCTGAAGATTATGTTCACCGTATTGGGCGCACAGGTCGTGCTGGACATTTAGGCGAAGCGCTTTCGCTTGTGTGTATTGATGAAAAAGAATTTCTTGAAAATATTGAAAAACTCATCAAAAAAGATATACACAGATTTGTAGTCAAAGGTTTTGCACCTGACCCATCCATAAAAGCTGAACCAATCGTGCAAAAAAGAGGTTCAGGCTCGAACAATAGGTCTCGTCCAAGTAACAAACCTCGTCCAGCTCCCAAAGGTAGAAGATAGCGGTTGTCATGAATTCTTTAAAATCTATAGCCCTCAATTTATTAATGCCTTTGCTCATATCTCTAGTTTTTATACTATTGATAGCCAATGGCGCGAAAATACCAAGTATCCTATTTAGCCTTACTCCCTATATATTTTATGCAGTGAGTGCGCTTATTTTATGGGTTTCTTGGGAGTTTAATCGTAATAGATTTATATTTATTATCATACCGCTCATTATTATGCATATAGGGTTTCAATACCTGAGTGCGCAAAGGGCTACTGACTTATTTTTGTATAGTTCTTTGTTATATCCTCTGCACATCATTTTATTTTTATTTTTAAAAGAGCGAGGGCTTTTTTCTATTTGGGGTATCTTTAAGATAGGATTTTTTGCCTTTGAAATAGCGATTGTAATGTATTTTGTTTTTTATCCACATGCCGGACTTAAAGAGTTGCTTGAGGTAAAAATATTTGCTGTCTCTTTTTATCCACTCAAAGATATTACGGCCGTTGTGGGAATACTTACCGTTTTGATTATGGGTGCAGTGGTTGTTTTTAATAGATATCTGATGTACAACAGCGCGTTTTTAGTTATAATAATCACATTTTACATGGGTCTCTTTTTCCTCAAAACTCCACATGCCAATGAAATCTCTTTACTTGCAATCAGTGTTATTGTTTTTGCTTTGCTTATTCGAGAGTTTTATAGATTAGCTTTTTATGATGAGCTAACTTCTATGCCTGGAAGAAGGGCATTAGTCGAAGATATGGCAAAACTTGGTAGAAAATACTCCCTTGCCATGATAGATATAGATTTTTTCAAAAAATTTAATGATACTTATGGGCATGATACAGGTGATGAAGTTTTAAAAATGGTTGCTTCAAAACTTGTCGATGTTGGTGGAGATGGGAAAGCTTATAGATACGGTGGAGAGGAGTTTGTGATTCTTTTTCCATCCAAAGAAGTAGATGAATCGTTTATGTATGTTGATACTCTAAGACAAAAAATAGCTACTTCCCCTTTTAGTGTAAGAAATAAAAAAAGTGTTAAAACGATTTATATAAATATCTCCTCTGGAATAGTCCAAAACTCTCAAAAAGATAAAGACCCATTTGCAGTTATGAAACGAGCAGATAACGCTCTTTATAAAGCTAAAGAAGCAGGAAGAAATCAGGTAATCAAAGGTTGAGAGAGGCTTTTTAGGTATAATTTCATCAAGAGATTTCTTGCAAAGCTCTCTAATAAGATTGCTTCGCTTTGCTCGCAATGACTGTCATGTGCCAAGAAGGAACGACGAAGCAATCTGAGTTTTGCAAGAAGTTTAATAATTAAAAAGGTAGAGTATATGAGTAAAGAGTTAATTGCAAGAAGTGGCGGTGTATGTGAACTTTGTGGAAGTAGTGAAGAGTTAAGTGCTTTAGAAGTTGGTGGTTCTGAAGAGTCAATATACGCTTGTTCCACATGCCAAGAACAAATCAAAAATGAAACACTTGATGAAAATCATTTTAATTGTTTAAATGACAGCATGTGGAGTGAAGTTCCTGCGGTCAAAGTAATGAGCTACATTTTACTTAACAAACTAGGTCGTCAAGATTTGGTAGAGATGATGTATTTGGAAGAAGATGAAAAAAAATGGGCAGATTCAGCTCTTAGTGCAAGTGCAAATAAATTAGTTTATAAAGATGCAAATGGCGTAATTCTTCAAGCTGGAGATAGCGTAGTTATCTTAAAAGATTTAGAAGTAAAAGGTGCTGGTTTTACTGCAAAACGCGGAACGACTGTAACTCGAATTGCCCTTCCTGCGGATATGGATGACCACATTGAGGGAAGAGTAAATGGTACAAAAATCTTCCTCAAAACAGAGTTTTTGAAAAAAGCATAATGAAACCTTACGAAAGATTTTACAAGATAGAGGATGATTTTCGCTCTGCGTACGCGAGAGACAGAGATAGAATTATCCACTCTGGCAGTTTTAGAAAACTTGAGTATAAAACTCAGGTTTTTCTCAATCAAGAGGGTGATTTTTTTCGTACCCGACTCACCCACTCCATAGAAGTTTCACAAATCGCTCGTTCTATTACCTCCACACTTGGTCTTAACGAAGCCTTGGCAGAAGCGATTGCTTTGGCACATGATTTGGGTCATACACCTTTTGGTCACATCGGTGGTGACACTTTGGATGAGTGTTTAAAAGAAGATGGTTTTTCAAGCGGATTTGAACACAACTTTCAGAGTTTTCGTGTTGTTTCACTTTTAGAAAAAAGATACAACGCGTATAATGGACTCAATCTCTCTTTTGCAACGCTTGAGGGGATTTTAAAACACTCCTATCCTTATAAAAAAAGCTTTTTACCTTCTTTCATTCATGAACAATTTAATCTTGACACACACCCCTCCATAGAAGCGATGGTTGTGGACCGTGCCGATGAGATAGCCTACATAAGCCACGATATCGATGATGGTGTCAACTCAGGGCTTATTAGCTTTGATGATCTCAAGGAGAGTGAACTTATCTGTGAAATTTTAGAAAAAGTTGCACATGAAGGAGTTAAACTTGAAAATGATGAGATGTTTCGTTATCGTTTTAGCTCACATCTTATTAATCACCTTATCTATTCACTTTTAGAATTTTCTAAAGATAAAGTGAAAACAGGTGAGATTTTAAGTGCAACAATAGACAGCAAGAGTGAAATTCCTATCGGTTTTGAACCTGAGCTAGAGACAAAAATCAAAAAGTTGAAAAAACTCCTCTTCAATAAACTCTATCAAAATAAAAACATAGTTATAAAAATGTTCGCAGGAAAACAGGCAATAAAAGGTCTTTATAAAGGACTTATGGAAGAAGAAAAAATGTTGCCTGAGTTTTATTATAAGCAGTTGGCTGTACGAAATAAACACAGAGTAGTAGCGGATTATATTGCAAATATGAGCGATAGACACGCGATGGCTTTTTATAATGAGATGTATGGAAAGTTATAATTTAGTACGGTAGCGCTGTGAGCAAAGCGAGGAAGTACTCTTGGGGTATGGAAAAAGTTTATTTGGTTGAAAGTAAAATTATTTAAATGTTCGGCATGTGGAAAATTTTTTGAAGAAGATAATCAAAGCCCGAAGGCTTTGGTTATTAGAGGCGTGATTCGTAGCGTCTCATCATATAAAGACGCTTAAGCATTTTTTTACGAGATGCTATTTTGAACTTCTTAAGCTTTTCAGTTGCTGTTTCATGGAAACGGCGCGCACGAGCTTCAGTAACTATTAAGTTACGGTCAGTTTGCTTTTTGAAACGGCGGTAAGAAGCGTCAAAATTGTCATCGCTTCGTAGTATAATACCAGGCATATCACATCACCCACTTTCTTTAAGATTTTTGGAAGCGAAATTGTACCACAATATAAGCATTTAATTCACTAAAAGATATAATTCCCTCATGATTACCCAAGATTCCATAGAAGCTTTAAAAGCACGACTTGATATTGTTGATGTTGTTGGCTCGTATTTGGAGTTAAAAAAGTCAGGTGCAAATTTCAAAGCACCGTGCCCTTTTCACGGCGAAAAAACCGCCTCATTTACAGTAAGCCCACAAAGACAAATATACCACTGTTTTGGCTGTGGAGTGGGTGGCGATAGTATCAAATTTGTTATGGAGTTTGAAAAATTAAATTATCCAGAAGCTATCGAAAAATTGGCTTCAACTTATAACTTTTCCTTAGGTTACAGCGATAACAAACAAAACAAACCTCGCTCACACCTCATGGACAGAGTCAATGATTGGTACAAAAATCTTCTTAGTTCCAATAAAATCGCCTCTGATTATTTGAGAGAAAGAGGTATTTATGAGAGCAGTATTGAAAAGTTTGGTGTTGGGTATGCTCCTGATTCGAATGCAACTATCAACTTCATAAAATCACAGCTCTTTAATATCAGCGAAGCCATAGAGATGGGTGTTGTCGGGTATGACAGCGGGAGATATTTTGCCAGATTTATAGAACGGATTACTTTCCCGATTCACTCTCCAAATGGAACAATCGTCGGTTTTGGCGGAAGAACCATTACTGGGCATCAAGCCAAATATGTAAACTCCCCAGAGACGCCTTTTTTTAATAAATCCAGACTTTTATATGCGTATCATCACGCAAAACATGAGATTTACAAACATAAAGAGATTATCATTACCGAAGGGTATCTTGATGTTATTATGCTCCATCAAGCAGGTTTTACAAATGCTGTTGCAACGCTTGGAACAGCTTTAACACCAGAGCATTTACCGCTTCTAAGAAAAGGCGAAGCAAAAGTTATCATGGCGTATGATGGTGATAATGCAGGTCGCGCAGCTGCTCTCAAAGCTGCGAAACTTCTGAGTGTCTCAGGTTTTTCTGGCGGTGTTGTTATCTTTGGTGGCGGACTAGATCCCGCCGATATGGTTGCAAAAGGTGCGGTTGAAGAGTTAGCGAATATATTTAGAAAACCAAAACCATTTATAGAATTTGTTTTAGATGAACTTCTTTTGGGTTATAACTTAAGTGACCCAAAAGAGAAAGAAACTTCTATGCATGAGGGAATCGCCTATATAAAAACGCTCTCTGCAATCCTACAAGATAAATACAAAAATTATTTTGCTCAAAGACTCGGAATTAATCCATCTTACATCAAACTAACAAACCAAACTAACATCAAGCAAAACGCTCCTGTTATGCAAAAAAGCGCACATAAAGATATGTGGGAACTCAGTCTTATCAAAACAGTTTTAGAATATCCGCATTTTATAGACCAAATTTTAGATGTTTTAGACCCTTCTCTTTTACAGTTCCACTCATCGGAATTTTCACTTGCTCTTCAAGGCTATCGCGATGCACCACAACTTATGGCAATTTTAGTGGATGAGAATATTAACGCGCTTAAAGATGAAGAAGCACTCAAAAATGAACTTATAGCTTTTTTATCGAAGCATTACGAGAGAGAGTTAAAAAAAGTAAATAACCAAACTAGCATCTCTTTTGAGGAGAAAGCTTTTTATATACGAAAGTTTCGTGGTAAAATTGCAAAATTAAAACGAGGCGAACTGGTGGCTTTTGGAGATTGATTTCCACATGCCAAGATTCCACATGCCAACAACAAGGAAAAAAACATGAAAGCAATCGCACTCTTTAGCGGTGGACTCGACTCTACTCTAGCTATAAAACTCATTCGTGACCAAGGAATAGAGGTTTTAGCAGTAAACATCAACACAGGTTTTGGAAGTACAAAAGACAGACTTATTCACATGCAAAGTATGTGTGACCAAGTTGGCGCAGAACTTAAAATCATAGATATTCAAAGCGAATACCTTCAAGATGTTCTTTTTGACCCAAAACATGGATATGGAAAAAACTTTAACCCGTGCATTGATTGTCATGCGAAGATGTTTGCAGTTGCAAAACGCATCATGGAAGCAGAAGGTGCTTCATTTCTTATAAGTGGTGAAGTGATGGGACAACGCCCGATGAGCCAAAATAAAGAGTCTTTGCAAAAAGTTTTAGATGATAGCAACTGTGAGGGGCTTCTTCTTCGTCCATTGTCTGCAAAATCGTTAGTTCCTACGATAGCTGAGATAAATGGTTGGGTGGATAGAGAAAAACTTGAAGGTATTACAGGAAGAAGTCGTGATAGACAGATGCAGTTAGCTAAAGAGATAGGCTTGGCAGACTTTGAAAGCCCAGGTGGTGGCTGTTTATTAACAGATGAAAACTTCGCTAAAAAGATGTTTGACTTTATAAAACATGATACATTTGAAGTAAGAGATATCCTTGTTATGAAGTATGGTCGCCATCTGCGTTTAAGTGGTGGTGCAAAACTTGTAGTTGGAAGAGATCAAGCTGACAATAAGCATTTAGAAAATATCAACAATGATAAATATTTCCATATGAAAACTCTTATTCCAGGTCCACATGCCATGCTTCACAAATCTGCAAGTGAATCTGACAAAGAGTTAGCGGTAAAAATCATTTTAACTTATTGTAAAACAAATATAAATGAGAACTATATTGTTACCATAGATGGTGTACAGATGAGTGGTGCGCCGTTTTCTTCAAGAGATGAGATAAAACCTTTTACTTTGTAAAAGATTATATTTTTTTATTTTCTTTTGTTATACTACTACTCCTAATAAAACTTTAAATAAAAGGTATTTTATGGCTGGCATACACTTTCAATTTGATGACTTTAAACAACTTCTTAGACTCAATATTGGTCTTTCACAAAGACTAGATGAGAATCGTGCGGAGAGTTTTACTCTTCTTTATTGTGATTTTTCTCAAATTCCAAAAGAAGTTATTGATAGTTCATTAGAAGTGATACTCAGAAATTCTGATTCGATTGTAAATTATGAATCAGATTATTTTTTTATCTTGCCATACACTGATAAATACGGTGCAGAAATTGTTAAAAAAATGTTTGATCAATTTTTTGCTGATTTTGTAAAATCTTTTTTACTTAGTTACCCAGTAGATGGAGAAAATGCAGAAGATATTTTAGGAGCAATGCAGGATAGTGTTCTTACATTTTGGAAAGAAGAGTTACACTGCTTAGACAGATTCGCTAAGGTTATTTAAACTTATACTCTTTTGAATTTTTATAAAAAGAGATAGCATCTGCTATTTCTTGCTCCTTATATACTTTCTTATCACATACATATCTGCATTTAATTTTCTGATTTTCACTTGCTTTTTCATTTAAAATATTTTTATTTGTATTAAAAACACTTAAATTAAAATTATTCGGTTCAGGTGACTCAAAAGGGCTCAGAGCTTGTAATAAAATTGGCAATAATACAAATAAAATCTTTTTCATTTACGCACTATCGGCGGTGTGCAAAATTACTTTAGAGAATGAAATAAAATAATGGAATGCTATATGCTACATTTATAAAAATTCTTTCCATAAAAGAAGAAAATAGGAGAATAAGATGATTTCATTCGATGTAAAACCAGAATCTACTCCAGCCTCAGGCAAGTCAAAAAATTCTAAATCTTCAGATAAAGTGCCTACTCTCTCTTTTGCAGAGTTATTAAAAGGAGCAGGTACTAAAAAAGAGGATAAAGTTGTCCAAAATGGCACTTTAGTACTAGCTCTTGGGAATGAAGATAGTAAAACAATAAAAACAAGTTCAAAAAAAGAGTCGTTTTTAGCACTTTTAAAAAATGAAGATAAAACATCCTTAGAGCTCAAAGAATCTTTAGAACTCAATCCTAAATTAGCTTCATCTTTAAGTGCAACAGAGCTTAAAACTTTAATAGCAGATGCGAAAGAGTATTTGAAAAGTAAAATTTTAAGTAGTGATGATTATAAAAAATCAGAGATAAAAGAGCTTCCTAAAACATTAAAAGGACTCGCAGAAGTAGCACAAAAATTTGGAATTGATGTGAGTAAGATAACTATTGAAGATGTTCAGCTTAAAAAAATAGAACTTCCACATGCTAAAGAAATAAAAGCAGAACTTCCACAAACAAAAGAGATTAAAGAAGATATTCAAGAAGCTCCTCAAACAAAAGAAAAAAAACCAAAAGTTTCACACAAACAAGAAACAAAAATTGAAGTTCAAAACGACAAAGATATACTTCAGTTAGATAAAATAATAATGAATGAAGATTCTAAAGTGAAAGAGACAAAAACTACCACTAATCTTTTTACAGTGAATACATCTGCAGAACATAGCACAGAACAATTAGTCCATTCCAAAGCGAGTGGAGTATTTAAAACCGAAGATAAAGCTACAAAAAGTAGAGCCGATGAGACGCTGCAACAACTTCTTCGTGGAGAGAAACCTTCTAATGTAAATATTCCACATGCCATGGATGCCTCTGTTGTATCTGAAAAAGCTGTGACACCAGCTGTTACAACAGAAGTTGAAAAATCATTTGAAAAACTTTTACATGGAGATACACCAACAAGTAGTGATAGTTCTAAAAATTCAAAAGTTGATGGGCTTACAACGCATAAAGCAGATAGTTTTGAAGTAAAACTTAATGAAGCCAAACAGATGATTCGTTATCTCTCAGCAGATGTTAAAACTGCAATCGAAGATTATAAATCTCCATTTACGAGAGTAAAAGTGCAACTTAACCCTGAAAGTCTTGGTGATGTTGAGCTGACAATCGTCCAAAGAGGTAAAAATTTACATGTAAATATTAGCTCAAATACAACTGCTATTAATACGCTATCTATGAATGCAACAGAACTAAAAACGCAGTTAAGTAACAATGGAATAAATAATGCTACGCTAAACTTTAATAACAACTCGGATGGTTCTGGTGCTTCTCAGCAACAAGGTCAAAAACAAAATGAAAAACGGGCGCATGAAGAGTATAACTACTTTGAAAATGAAGAAAATAGTGAAGAGGTTTTAAGCTCTTTAGAAATAGTCGTTCCAAGATACATATAAAATAAGATTAAGGAAGATATTATGGCAATCACACCAACAGGCGGTAATGCTGCAACAGCAACGACTGCCGCAGCAACTACAGCAGCAAAAGATAAAACGGCTTTAGGAAAAGATGACTTTATGAAACTTCTTTTGGTAGAACTTCAGTATCAAGACCCAACAGAACCAATGGATAGTGAGAAGATTTTAACGCAAACTTCTCAGTTAGCAAGTTTAGAAGCGGCGGATAAAACAAATAAAGCCTTAGCAGATTTGGCTACATCACTGGGAAGTTCACAGCAGTTTTCTACAATTTCAGCTATTGGAAAAATGGCTGATTTAGGGAGTGATGCTATCTCTTTTGATAAGGGAACTAGCTCAACTTTTGAAGTTTATTTTCCAAAAGATGTAAAAAATGGTACAGTAGATATTACGGATGCAGATGGTAAAACAGTTGGAACATTGGATGTTGGTACAAATAAAGCTGGTGTTTATAAGTTCACATGGGATGGAAAAAATAGCGCAGGAACTACTTCTGATAGCGGTATTTATCATGTAAATGCAAGTTACAGCGACCCAAGTGGAAATGCTTTAAAAACGAGACTTGGAGCATATCCAATTGAATCGGTTCGATTTGATCAAGGAAATACTCTTGTAAAACTTGGTTCAAGTTATGTTCCTCTTGAAAATGTTGTAGAAGTTTACTAAAAGGAGCTCATTATGATGACTCAAGCTTTTTATACGGGAGTTTCTGGTCTTAGAAGTAATCAAACTGCGATTGATGTCATATCTGATAATTTAGCAAACATCAGTACAAATGGATTTCGTGCATCTGAATCGGAATTTACATCACTTTTTGAAAATGCTCTTCATGCCTCTTCAGAAGGTTCAAGTGTAAATAATGAAGTTGGAGTTGGTGTAAGAGTCCAAGCAACGGCGATGAATACGCAAAATGGTTCACTTGTTCTCTCAGATAGAAGTACAGATTTAGCACTTGATGGTGATGGTTGGTTTGGCATACAATCTTCGGGTAAACCACTCTACACTCGTGATGGAGCTTTTAATTTTGATGCGAATGATGATTTAGTAACTACAGATGGCTTTCATGTGCTAGGAACAATGGGTGGAAATATTTCTAACAGTGTTCTTACCTCTGTGCTTAGTGAAGTACCACTTAAAGATGTAGGCGGTCAAGAAAAGTTACAATTTCCAAAATTTTTAACTTATCCACCAGAAGCAACAACAAATGCTAAGTTTTTTTCTAATATCGGTGTTGGAACAGATCCTGTGTCCGCAGGAGCGGGTGTTGTTGATCCACAAGGCAATAAAAACCATTTACGGTTAGAATTCACAAAAAATTCTGTACAAACCCCTCCAGGAAGCCAGTGGAATGTAGTCGCAACGACTCAATCTTTAGATGGGCAAACTATATATGACACAAAAACTGGCACAGCAGATTTTAGTGCAGCTGGTGAGTTACTTTCTCATACATTAACAACTATAGATAATAATGGTGCATCCGTCACAATGGATTTAGGCAGTGGATTTAATGGTGTAGTTTCCATCAACAGACCTTATGAATCAGGCTCAAGCATAGCGGATGGAACAATAGGTGGAGATCTTCAAGGCTATGCAATAAATCAGAATGGAGAAGTGATGGCTACTTTTACAAATGGTATGCAAAGTAGTGTTGGAAAAATTGCTGTCTATCACTTTCAAAATGACCAAGGCTTAGAAAGAATCAGTGGAACAAGATTTGAGCAATCAAGCAACAGTGGAGATGCCCTCTTTTATAAAGATGTGGCTGGTAAAAATATTATAGGTACAAATCTTGTAAACTTTAAACTAGAAGCTTCTAATGTGAGAATGGATGTAGGACTTACTGAATTGATTATATATCAAAAAGCATATGATGCGAGTTCAAAATGTATAACGACAGCAGATCAAATGATACAAAAAGCTCTAAGTATGCATAAATAATTTTGGAACACTAAATGCTCAATATATTTAATATATAGAGTTTATAAATTCTGGCTTTGTAAAAAAAAACTTAGCTTTTGTGGTCTTGGAGACCTTAGCAGAGTAAAGGGAAGCGTTTCCTTTTACGCATAATAAATGAAAAGGATTTAAAATGTTAAAATCACTTTATTCTGGTGTATCAGGACTTCAATCACATCAAGTTGCAATGGATGTTGAGTCAAATAATATTGCCAATGTTAATACAACAGGTTTCAAATACTCTCGTGCAAACTTCTCAGATCTTTTAGCACAAACGCAATCAATTGCTACAGCTCCTCAAGGTTCTCTTGGTGGTAAAAATGCTGTACAAGTTGGACTTGGTTCTTCAATAAGTTCAATGACGCGTATTTTTTCTCAAGGTTCAATTCAAAACTCTGATAAAAATACGGATGTCGCTATTCAAGGTGATGGTTTTTTTATAATCTCTCCAGATGGTGGAAATACTTACAAATATACTCGTGCGGGAGACTTTAAGTTTGATGCTGGTGGAAACTTTGTTGACAATAATGGTTTTATATCTCAAGGTTGGCTAAGAGATAGCGTAACTGGAAAAGTAGATTCAACCGCTCCGATTACAAGTATCAACATAGCTCCAGGTCTTACAACTCCAGCGAGTCCTAGTGCTGAAATTGTTCTTAAAGCAAATTTAAATTCAGGTGCACTTAATGAAAGTATCTCTCCAGCATATCAAGTTGCAAGCGGTACTCCACCGAGTGTTACAACTCTTGGTGATTTGGATGGAATAGATGCAAATGGCAATCAAATAGCTCCAGGTGATGTAGGTGTAATGTTTAATGAAGTAGGAGAGGCTTTTTCACTACAATCAGGGCAAGGTGTTTGGGCATCTTTTTTAAGTGCTCAAAAAACTGATGGTGGAGCAGTTTTAGGTGGTGCTGTAGAACTTAATATAACGCTTACTGCAGATGATGGTACAGCTTTTCCAGCGATTACGACTACAGGTGGGGTAGCTGGAAATTCTGCTGCAACAAATGCGAATAGATATGTAGCTGCAATAAATGCGCAAACATCCACCACAGGAGTAAGTGCTGTATATGATGTGATAAATAATAAAATCAATTTAGTCAATACAAATGGAAGTTCTTCAGCGTCACATAATATTAATGTGTCTGCTGTAGGGAATGTAAATAGTGGTATTACGGCTGGTACAGTTACTACAGCTTATAAATATACATATGACCCAGCAGCGGTTGCTACAGCAGCGGGTGCAGATAAAACTTTTACAAGTTTAGCTGATTTACGATACGCGATGGAACTTCAAGCTAATGCAGTTGACGCAAATGGCGATGCTGCTCTGACAGGAAGTGGAATAGAAATCAAAGTGAACGCTCAAGGTAAAATTGAAATTGTAAATAAAGGTGCAGTTTTACCTGCTGATAACTATGATATGAATCTTAAAATTACAGCCTATACTGCAACTGGAACAACTGAAAATGTAAGATTTACGAGAAATATGGAAGCATTGAACTCAGTTTTACCAACAGCAAGTGGTGGTAAAGCATATTCACAAAGTTTTAATGCTGCTACACACTCGAGTTCTATAGATATTTTTGATTCACTTGGTTCTAAACATACTGTGAGAATGGAGTTTAGAAAAACTGCACTTGATCCAAATACGGGAAGTACGTGGGATTTAACAGTGAGTGTTCCGCCACCAGCTACTATTGACACAGATGCAACTACTTCAGAAAAAACAGGTTCAGTCCGTTTTAATAATGATGGTTCTTTAGCAACATATAGTCCGCCAAATATTTCATTTTCAGGAAATAATGGTTCAGCGCCAGACCAACAAGTAGCGCTTAGTTTTGGTACTTCAAATGCCTTTGATGGTATGACCAGTTTTGATTCAAAAAGTGCAACTTCTGGTATCTCTCAAGATGGTTTTACGGGTGGAGATTTAGTTGGGATTAGAATAGATCAGAGTGGTACTTTAATCGGTTCGTTCTCAAATGGTCGTTCTTTTGGTCTTGCACAAATTGCTATGGCTAAATTTACAAACAACGAAGGTTTATCAACTGAGGGTGGAAATGTTTTCATCCAAACTGCCAACTCTGGTGAGCCAATTATCGGTACAGCGGCAACTGCGGGGCGTGGATTTATCCAGTCAGCTGCACTTGAAGCTTCGAATGTTGACTTATCTCGTGCGCTTACACAGCTTATTATTATTCAAAGAGGGTATCAAGCAAATGGTAAAACGATTACCACTTCAGATCAGCTTCTACAAACTTTGATTGGATTGAAAAACTAGTTTAATCCATTTTTGCTATAATTCCTTCATCTATATGAAGGAATTTTTATGCAATTTTCTGCACCCCTCAAATCAAACTCTAAAAAAATTATGTTACTTGGCTCTGGTGAACTAGGCAAAGAAGTCGTTATCGAGGCTCAAAGATTGGGGCTTGAAGTTGTCGCAGTGGACAGATACCAAAATGCTCCAGCACACCATGTTGCACACCGCTCTTATGTTGTAAACATGCAAGACAAAGAGGCTCTTTTAGAGATTATCCGTCGAGAAAAACCTGACTATATTCTTCCAGAGATTGAAGCTATCAGCATTGCTGCTTTGTTTGAAGCGGAAGCGGAGGGGTTTAATGTTATCCCAAATGCTGAAGCGGTCAATAAAACAATGAACCGTAAAAATATTCGCCGTTTTGCAGCGGAAGAGTTGGGACTTAAAACTGGTGCATACGAGTTTGTAAAAACACTCGATGAGTTAAAAGCTGCAGCAGAACGCATGGGATTTCCTTGTGTTATCAAGCCTGTTATGAGTAGTTCTGGACATGGTCAGAGTGTGGCAAAAAGTGCTAGTGACATTGAAAAATCATGGGAGATGGCAAAAGAGGCAAGAGGTGATTCGAGTGAACTTATCGTGGAAGCTTTTGTTGATTTTGACTATGAGATTGCACTTTTAACGGCTAGAAATGGGAAAGAAACTGTTTTTTGTGAGCCTATCGGGCATGAGCAAAGAGATGGAGATTATGTCTTTTCGTGGCAACCGATGGCGATGAGTGAAGTTGCAAAACAAAAAGCTCAGGATATGGCGAAGAAAATCACAGATGGTCTTGGTGGTCAAGGTCTTTTTGGTGTGGAGCTATTTATTAAGGGCGATGAAGTTTATTTCTCAGAAGTTTCTCCGCGTCCACATGACACAGGAATGGTGACGCTCATTACTCAAAGTCAAAGCGAATTTGCACTTCATTTAAGAGCAGTTTTAGGGCTTCCATTAGGATTTACATTTTATGGCGATGGAGCGAGTGCTGCTTTTAAATCCGAAGCACATAGCTTTGCTCCAGTTGTTGAGGTGGATGAGAGCCTCTTCAGCCAAAATAGTTTTGTGAGAATTTTCTCAAAACCAGAAGCACACAAAGGTCGTCGTTTAGCGGTTGCTCTTGTTTTTGATAAAGTGGATAGTGCCCTCGCAAAAGCAAGAGAGTTAATCAAAAAGATAAAAGACGCGTAAAATATGGGAACAACTTTCCTCGTTCCCAAGCTCCAGCTTGGGAATGCATACATAAATTTCAGATGTGAAAATAAATATTTGTATGTATTCCCATCGGGGACGATGGGAACGAGAGAAAGCTGGAGTTTGGGAACGAGAAATTATCTTTGCACATGCCAGAGTTAGTCCTTTTCCTCTCCGCATTTCTTGCAGCGACAATTTTTCCTCTGAGTTCTGAAGCCACTTTCTTACTCGCACTTTCCGATGGAATGAGTTTTCCACATGCCATGATTTCTGCTTCGTCTGGAAACATTTTAGCCATTATGCTCAACTACTGGTTTGGCTATTGGCTCTATGAAAAAACAGAAACAAAACTTGCAAAATCCAAAATCGGTTCAAAAAGCTTGGCATGTGGAAACAAGTATGGCTATTTTATTTTGCCCTTTTCATGGCTTCCACTCATCGGCGACCCACTAACACTTGTTGCTGGTGTTATAAGACTTAGGTTTGTTTGGTTTGTTATAATTGCAGGAAGTTTAAGAGTTCTGAGATACTATTTTTTAGCACAAATATTGTAAAGGTTATCGTATGAGAAGTGATGTTTTAATAATTGGAGCAGGTGGTGCAGGTTTAGTTGCTGCCATACATGCCCACGAAGCGGGTGCAAAAGTAAAAATTATCACCAAAGAGTACCCAACAAGAAGCCAAACAAGTATGGCTCAAGGTGGCATCAATGCAGCTTTGGCAAATGCGAGTGAAGATAGCGTTGAAGCCCATGTGCAAAATACTTTAAAATCCGCTCACGGTTTGGCGAACGAAGAATCAGTCAGATTTATGTGTGAACAAGCACCCACCGCAGTCCATTGGCTCGATAGTATCGGGGTCTGTTTTAGTAGAACTAAAGATGCAAAAATTGCCCAAAGAACGCTTGGCGGTGCTTCTGCACCACGGGCTTGTTATGCTCAAGACTACACAGGTCTGAAAATTCTTCACACACTTTATGACAGAGTCTTGGCATGTGGAATTGAAATTTTAAGTGAGCGATACCTCTTAGATATTATAACAAACACAGACAAATATAACAAACCGTACGCATGTGGAGCGACAGTTCTCAATATCCGAACGGGCGAAGTTGAAGCGTATGAAAGTGCTTCGGTTATCGTTGCAACGGGCGGTTATAGCAGAATCTTTGGTAAACACTCCACAAATGCAGTCGGCACAACGGGCGATGGAATTGCCGCAGCAATCCGTGTGGGAGCGAGACTCAGTGACATGGAATTTATCCAGTTTCACCCGACTGCTCTCAAAAACTCCTCCATACTTATTTCAGAGAGTGCTAGAGGAGCAGGTGGACATCTTTTAAACTCCAAGGGCGAGAGATTTACAAACGAGTTAGCGCCTCGTGATGAAGTTGCCCGTGCCATTCATAATGAGATAGAAAAAGGTGAGAATGTTTTTTTGGATATTCGTCATTTGGGTGAAGCATTTATAGATGAAGAACTTCCACAAGAGAGAAAACTAGCCATTCTTTATGAAAATGTTGATCCTGTTTATGAGTTAATCCCTATAAAACCAGTTGCACACTATACAATGGGCGGTATAGAAGTGGATAAAAACTCTCAAACAAAACTCGAAGGACTTTTTGCAGTTGGCGAGTGTGCAAACCATAGAGTGCATGGTGCAAACAGACTTGGCGGAAACTCACTTTTGGAGCTTGTGGTTTTTGGGAAACAAGCGGGAAAAAGTGCCACAGAGTATGCTAAAAAATTTACTAAAACAATTGATACAACTTTACAAACAAACAGTGCTAACAACTTTATAACAGATGTAAAACAGTTTACAAACCAAATAGATTTTTATCAAAAACGAGAGTTTATTGGCAATATTTTTTATAACAATGCTGGAATAAGCAGAGATGAAATGGGGTTAAAAGCGGTTTTAGATGCTGTGCTTCAGATTCAAAAAGAGCTTCCTATTATGGGTCCAAAAGACAAATCGAAAGTGTATAACACAAACCTTGTTGAGTTTATAGAGTTTGGAAATATGGTAGAACTTTGTGAAATAATTTTGGTGTGTGCGATGAGTAGAAATGAGAGTCGTGGAGCACATTTTAGAGTTGATAAACCACAAGAAAATGATAGTGCATACAAGGCTCATACGATAACTTGGAAAGAAAATGATGTGCTTTGTGCAGACTTTATGGAGTAGTTTATGAAGATTAAAATTCAAAGAGAAGAAGTTGTTGCGTATGAAGTTGCACTTGAAAATGCGACACTTTTAGAAGTTTTAAATGAGATAAAAACAAAGCAAGATGCGACGCTCACTTACTCAAGCGGATGCAGAAGTAGCGTTTGCGGAAGCTGTTCTGTGCGAGTTAATGGCAAAGAAGTTCTGGCATGTGGATATAAAGTGCAGGAGGGAGATTTGGTTGAACCTCTTAAAAATGTTCCTGTTATTCGTGATTTGGTTGTGGATATGGACAGAGCCTATGCGTTTAACCAAAAAGCAAAAGCGTGGCAAACAGAGGAAAAAAATATCGCTTTGACGCAAGAGGATGAAAAGAGAAATGAGGTGCAAAGTGACTGTATTCTCTGCGGTTCTTGTTATAGTGCTTGTCCTGTTTATGCAGTGAATGATGCGTTTTTAGGGCCTTTTGCACTTACGAGAGTTTGGAGATATGTGAGTGATGCGAGAGAAGAGGGTGTGAGTGCAAAGATAGATAACATTCAAACAAACGGTGTTTGGGATTGTACTTTGTGCAACGCGTGTACGATTGTCTGTCCACAAGGGATTTCAAGTAAAGCCGACATCGAAAAACTTCGCTCTAAGTCAGCGATGCAAGGATACTCTGACCCTAGTTTTGCAAACTTCGGTGGTGAATTTGGCTTCGATGGAAGCCCTAGTTTTTAAAACAACTCACAAAACTAACATTTTAAATGTGTTATAATCAGAGCAATAAATGAAAAAAAGGATTTAAAATGGCAAAAGAGTATTCATTTGATATTAGTGCAAAGATAAATATGCAGAGTTTTAAAGATGCTATCAATTCAGTTGATAAAGAGGTTGCAAATCGTTATGATTTTAAGGGAACAAACTATGAAGTTACCTATAAAGAAAAAGATAAATTACTCGTTTTAATAGCTTCAAGTGACAATAAACTTGACGCTCTTAAAGATGTAGTTATCGCAAAACTTTTAAGACAAGGGCTTTCATCAAAAGTGTTGGATGAGCAAAAAGTGGAAGATGCAAGTGGCGGAACGAGAAAAGCAACTTTTAAAATCGTGGATTACATCGAATCAAAAGAGGCAAAAAAAATAACAGCTGAAATCAAAAACCTCAAACTCAAAGTAAATGCCCAAATCGAGGGAGATTCTATACGAGTAAAAGGTGCAAAACTTGATGATTTACAAGCCGTAATCGCCGCAATCCGCGGTATGGAATGGGAAGCTCCACTTGTTTTTGAAAACATGAGATAATCCACATGCCAAAAATGAGCATTGAAGATGCTGCGACGCATTTTGGGGTTTCAAAAGAAGCAATTCACAACAGAATCAGAAGAGGCTCAATCGTGAGTGTTGTAGAGAATGGAATAAAACTCGTTGAGATAGATGGAATTATTCCACATGCCGCTAACAAAACACAAACAAAGAAAATAACTAACACGCACTATGATGACAAATACTACAAATTTTTAGAAGAGCAAAACAGTAAACTCCAAGAAAAAGTAGAAAAACTCGAAGGCGAGACAAGAACACTTCGAGACCAAAAAGAGCAGATGCTCATAGAAGAGCGAATAAAAATAGAACAAATTTATAGAGATAAAGATGAGCAGTTAAAAAATATACTTAATGCAATCTCTTCAAAATTTATGCTGGGCACTCCAATGCAAGAAACTCCAAAAGAGGGGCATGTGGAAGCAGAGATAGAAGATGACGAAGCAGAGATAAAAAAAGAGAATCAGTTAATCTCTTTAAAAAAATATTTAAAAGAGAGTGATTATTCTCTTAAAAAACAAAAGAAAATAAAAGAAAAATTTAAAAACATAGCTAAAACAGATAAAAGAGTTATTGTGCTTGGTAAAAAGCTTTACATTGATATAGCGAAGTATAATTACAGTGATATTTTTTAAACTTATAATTTAAATTTAAATCAAACTAGTTATAATAACACTCTTCAAAAAAGGACAGTTGGGAGAGCGGTTGAATCTACTACCTTGGAAAGGTAGCGTAGGGTAACCTACCGGGGGTTCGAATCCCCCACTGTCCACCACCACTTTGATTAATTCCCTAAAATAGATATTTTCACAATAGTTAAAAACTTACTATGTCATTTTTGTGTCAAATCGTGTTATTACCTTTTTTAAAAACAAGCAATGTTTTAGTGCCTAACATCACATTTTATTCTTTCTCTAAGAGTTTTTTAGAGTATGATAACACACCTAGAATATATAATAGAGATAGTAGCAAAAATGACAGAACTCAAATACATAAACCACTACCATGAACAAACAAAAGCACAAGTTCATAAGCTTATAAAAGAAGATAGACTTAAAACGCATCTTCTCAACAAATACAAACTTCCACATGCCATGAAAAATGACAAAGCACTTTTTTCTTATGTGAATGAGTTAAAAAACGAACATTTAAAAAAGTCGCAACCCCTTAGTAAAGTTGTCTATGATGGGAAAATAAATGTTATTCACAATGCCCTTGGCACACATCATTTTATCTCTCGGGTTCAAGGCTCAAAGCTTAAAGCCAAAAATGAGATTAAAATTTCTTCGATGTTTAAGAGTGTTCCTGAGGAGTTTTTAAAGATGATTGTTGTGCATGAACTCGCTCATTTTAAAGAAAAAGAGCATAACAAAGCGTTTTACAAACTCTGTGAATTTATGCAACCTTCTTATCATCAAGTGGAATTTGATTTACGACTTTATCTTACGCAGATGGATTTAGAGGGGAAAATTGAGGAGTGGGCGTAACAAGTAAGCCTTTTAAAGCTTACTCTCAATCTCACTCACAACCACATGCATTTTATACAAAGAGTCTGGATTTAACGAGATGGAATCTATCTTATTTTCGACTAAAAATTGGGTAATTTCTGGATAGTCTGAAGGCGCTTGTCCGCATATGCCGATATATTTATCTGCTTTTTTACATGCTACTATCGCCATTTGTAACATTCTCTTTACTGCCTCATTTCTTTCATCAAAAATGTGTGCTATCTTCGCACTCTCTCTGTCAACTCCAAGAGTAAGCTGTGTCAGGTCGTTTGAGCCGATAGAGTAGCCGTCAAATATCTCTAAAAACTTATCGGCTAGGATTACATTGGCAGGAATTTCGCACATGGCGTATATTTCAAGAGAGTTTTCGCCCTGAACCAAACCTTGACTTTTCATAATCTCCACCACTTTTTTTCCCTCTTCTGGTGTTCGCACAAAGGGAATCATAATTTTTATGTTTGTGAGTCCCATATCATCGCGCACACGCTTGAGAGCCTCGCACTCCCACTCAAATGATTCTCTAGAACTCTCATCATAGTATCTTGAAGCACCGCGAAAACCAATCATCGGGTTCTCTTCTTCCGCTTCATACACAAATCCGCCTTTCATATTTCTGTACTCATTACTCTTAAAGTCGCTTGTTCTTATGATGACTGGCTTTGGGTAAAAAGCGGCGGCGATTGTACCGACGCCCTCACTTATTTTTTGCAAGAAAAATTCTTTCATGTCGCTGTAACCTGCAGCAAACGAGACTATTTCATTCTCATCTTTTACATGAGTACCTTTGTGTAAATCAACAAGTGCCATCGGGTGCGCATTAATAGAGTGGCTCATAATAAATTCCATTCGAGCAAGTCCAACCCCATCGTTTGGCATTTTTGCAAGATTAAACGCTTCAGCTGGGTTTCCTATGTTCATAAAGAGTTTTGTTTTTGTCGGCTTCAGGTCACTCATATTTATTGTTTTTACAGAGTATGGTATCTCTCCCTCATAAATATAACCCTCATCACCCTCTGCACAACTCACGGTAACACTCTCACAATTTTGAAGTAGCTCTGTTGCATTGTTGCATCCAACTACTGCGGGTACTCCTATTTCACGAGCTACAATGGCTGCATGGCAAGTACGACTTCCACGGCTCGTTATTACAGCTGAGGCTTTTTTCATGATTGGTTCCCAGTCAGGGTTTGTAGTTTCTGCAACCAAAACTTCACCATCTTCAAATGTGCCAAACTCTGTTATATTATGGATAACCCTTACTTTTCCACTTCCAATTTTATCGCCGACTGCTCTTCCAGATGTTAAAACTTTTGCATCTGCACTCTTTTGAAGTGAATATTTTTCTATACTTATCTCATCATGAAGCTTACTTTGCACTGTTTCAGGTCGCGCTTGAACAATGTAGAGTTTATTATCTACTCCATCTTTTGCCCACTCAATGTCCATGTGGCATTTGTAATGTTCTTCGATAATAAGCGCTGCTTTTGCCAAAGCTATTACCTCATTATCATCTATAGAAAAACTATTTTGCTCCTCTATTGAAGTTTTTATATTTTGTGTTTGACTCTTCTCATCTCCATAAAGCATCTTCTCTTTTTTACTTCCAAGTGCGCGTTTTAAAATGGTGTTTTTACCCTCTTTAAGTGTAGGTTTAAAAACAAAAAACTCGTCTGCATTTACTCTTCCGCTCACTACATTTTCGCCTAAACCCCAGATGGAATTGATAAGTATCAGATTTTGTGAACCGCTCTCTGTGTCAACTGTAAACATAATTCCGCTTGATGCGATATCACTTCGAACCATCTTCTGAACGCCAACAGAGAGAGCTACTTTGAAATGGTCAAACCCACGGCTTGTTCTGTAACTGATAGCACGGTCAGTAAAGAGTGAAGCAAAGCACTTTAACACACTCTCTAAAAGTTTTTCACTGCTGTTTATATTTAAAAAAGTCTCCTGCTGTCCTGCAAAACTAGCGTCTGGTAAATCTTCTGCCGTTCCTGAAGAGCGAACTGCAACATCAATACTTTGTGAGCCATACTGATTCGATAAAAGCTTGTACGCTTCAAAAAGTTCTTCTTCTAATACCTGTGGGAGTTTTGAGGAGAGTATAAGTTCACGAACTTTTTTTCCTCGTTTTTGAAGATTGGCAGTGTCTGAAATATCAAGACCTTCAAGCGCATCTTTTATTTTATCTTTTATTTTATTTTCTTCAAGCAGTAGCCAATACGCATCGCTTGTGGTTGCAAAACCATTCGGCACATTTACAGCATTCGAAGTAAGATGTTGATACATTTCACCCAAACTAGCATTTTTACCACCTACTTTGGCAACATCATTAATGCTAAGTTGATTAAAAAAACAGATATATTGCATGACAGAACTCCTTTCACAAAACATGTTAATATATGCTAACATAAAATATATATTTTTATATTAACTTTAATCATATCAGTTCTAACAATGTAATTTACTCGGTTAATCCATCCATCTTCTTGGGTCATACCCATCACTCGGGCGTACAACTTCTTTTATGTGTAGTTTTTTTAGCATCGTAAACACTTCAGAGCCATCCATAGGGCTTTTTGAATCCGAGTTTTCTAAAGCCATAAACCCAAACTTTTCATAAAATTTTACTGCTCTAGAATTTTTTAAAACACTCACTGAAATCTGCTCATACATCGTTCCAGCTTCTAAAAGTAGCTGTTCAAGCATCGCAGAACCAATGCTTCGTCCTCTAAATTCTGGTTTGAGAGCTATGGTTAAAATAGGCGTTTTTTCATCCACAAAAGCATTCGCTTCTTCGCCCAATAGTCGAATCCATGCTGCACCTGCTATTTTATGCTCTTTGAGAGCGTATATTCCCATGTCTTTATGCGTTGCGCCATACTCGTTTGTATATATCTTTAAAGCAGGGAAATCTTCAACGCTCCTCTGTAATGCATCAAGTCGATATGCAAAGTGAAGCATGTCAGATGCGATTTTTTGTTCTGTTGAGCGTAAAAAATAGAGTTCCATTTTATCCCTCCAACGCAGTTAATTTTTCATCGTAACTCTTTAAAATATCATCTAATTTATTTTGAGCCACTTCTAAAAGTTCAAACTTTTTTTCTATCTCATTTTCTGTTTTAGAAATAAGTTGTGAAACTTCCATGATTTTTGAGTTATCGGATTTATTGGAAGCTTTAACCAAATCTGCATGATAAAGTTCCAGCATCTCTTCACTCTCAATTATAAACTTCTCAAGTTTTTCAACCTCTTTTTTTAGTGAAGCAGTTGCTTTACTTCGCTCTTGAATAAGCGTTGCTCTGAGCTTTTTATTCTCATTCTTATTTACTTTTGGAGCAGTTTTCACTTTTTCAACTGCTTCTTCCTCTTCCCAACCGATTTTTTCTAAAAAGAGTTCATAACCGCCATCAAAATACTCCGCGCCCTCTTTTGCGAAGATGATAAGTCTATCGCAAACTCTCCTAAGCAACTCTTCGGAGTGCGTTACGATGATAACTGAACCTTGAAAGTTTTGAATAGCCACAGTCAGAGCTTCGATAGAGTCCATATCAAGGTGATTTGTCGGCTCATCTAAAAAGAGTAAGTTCACATTTCGAGCTAAAATCTGACCCAACATGACACGGCTTTTTTCGCCGCCTGAAAGCAGTGAGATTTTCTTTTTTGCACTCTCTCCGCTGAACATCATTCCACCACAAATACTTCTTACATTGGATTCTGAGAGGTTAGGGTTTCCTACATAAATCTCATCCATCACGCTGTTTTTAGGGTTAAGATGTGCGATGTTTGTTTGTCCAAAATGGGCATGTGCAGTTGTTGTATGAAATTTTACTTCTCCGCTCAGAGGTTTTAATTCCCCTGCGATATTATTTAAAAGAGTTGACTTTCCTTTACCATTTTTTCCGATAATCCCAAGGCACTCCCCTTTTTCAAGAGCAAAAGAGATGTTTTTAAACAAAATGTTTTCTGGCGTATATCCAAAACTCAAATCTTTCACTTCAAGGAGAACTTTTGCAGGGGTATCTTTGAAGTTAAAATCAAATTTTAGAGTCGAATCAAAACCTAAATCTTCGAGTAAATCCATCTTCTCAAGCTGTTTTACTTTCGACTGTGCCAACGCGGCTGTTGAAGCTCTTGCTTTGTTTCTTGCTATAAAATCTTCAAGCTCTTTTACTTTTTTATCTTGTGAAATTTTCTGCTTTTCATACAATTCTTCATTTGCTTTTAACTGCGCATAAAATTTATGTGTATCTCCAGCGATGAGACTGAGAGATTTGCGGATAATCCCCATAGTATGCGTTGTGATGCTATCCATAAAATCTCTATCGTGCGTCACTAAAATAATCTCGCCCTCAAAAGCTTTTAAAAAAGTTCTTAACCAGCGAAGCGAAACGATATCGAGGTAATTGGTAGGCTCATCCAAAAGAAGCAGATTTGGTTCGGTTACCAGAAGCTTTGCAAGATTTATCCGTATCTGATATCCGCCTGAAAAAGAGAGAGGATTTTTCTCCAAATCCTCCTGCGTAAACCCCAAACCAAAAAGAATCTTCTCAACTTTATAGAGACTAAATTTATCATCATCGGCTAAAGCTAAAGCCGCTTCTTCTCTAAGGGTTGGTTCACTAAACTCAAGATGCTGTTTGAGTGCGCCGATTTTATACCCTTTTGGTATCACTATTTCACCACTATCGGGAGTGTCTTCGCCTAAAATGAGTTTGAAAAGCGTTGACTTTCCGCTTCCGTTTCTTCCAACTAAACCTATTTTATTGCCAGAGTTGAGTTTAAAATTGAGGTCTGAAAAAAGCTCTTGAGAGGTAAAACTTTTGGAAATATTTATAAGTTGTATCATGGGAATCTTCTTGTTGATTTAATAATTTGCGTATTATAGCAAGGATTACTCAAGCATGGAATGTATGGCATGTGGGTTTTGTTGCAAAGAGCAAATATAAAGCCTGAAAAGGCTTTATATAAACAGGGGAATGAATGAATTTTGATTTTTTACTTTATACAGAAACATGCTCATACAGGAAATGAGCATGTTTTAAACTTTTTTTCTAAGACTTACCACTTAACTTCAGTAGTTAGCATGTAAACTTTTTTAGATTGACCTGTGTCAGATCCATCAGCGTATGTTGCTGCTTTAGCAACTGTGTATTCTTCATCAATGAATTTACCTGAACCGATGAAGCTTACATTTTTATTGAGTTTATACGCTAAACCAGCGATGATTTTTTTACCTTGTACACTTGAACTCATGTCAGTAGCATTTACTAAAGTATCATCCATTTTGTAGTTATCATAACGACCGATGATTGTCCAATCTTTAATAGGACGAATCTCACCATTTATTGACAAACCTGTATAGTCTCTTTTACCCCAGTCTGTTACTGCGCCATCTTGAGCATCATCTGTTGCTTTGAAGTATTGTGCTGCTATTAGGAATAATGGTTGGTTATATACCGCATGAAGACCGTAAAACTTACGATCATATTCACTTTTGAGCGCACTTGTACTTACTTGATTTAATGTAGCACTATCATCTTTATGATTTTTAGACATTAAACCATAAGTTGAAACATGTAAATATGTGTCTTTAGAAAGATCATTTTTACCAACTTTTGTGCCATCACCCAAGATATGACCAGTTAAACGCCACTCAAGAGATAAATCTCCACTATTTGTTTGGTTTTGTCCTGCTTTATCAGCATGGTATCCCTCACCGTTAAACATACCAGCTTCAGAACTGAAATATTGTGTTTTTGTTTTAAGGTTAAACCCTAAATCCGCAGAGTTTACAAGATCTACACCAGATTCCGTTGCAGTTCCTTTTTCTTCAAGAAATACTTTGTTAAACGAACGGTAGAACCAAGAGTTATGCTCTTCGTAGTCAATCCATGGACGGTGAACGATACCAACTTCTACACCAGTAGCTGGAAGTACTTTATCCATATAAAGGTAAGCATATTTTACATAAGCAGTTGCATAACTTGTAGTTGAAGCCAACTCTTTTGTCGCATCCAATGTCACACGAAAATAATCTTTTTCGTTGATAAAACCTTTCACTTGCACATAGTTACGACGCATTTCAAAACCTGTTGAAGCTGCAGCATATTTTGATTGGTCTCCACCATTTGCAAGAGTTTGTGTTGTGTCTGTAGAAGGAGTAGCCGATGTTAAACCAAAGTAATGCACACCACTAAACTCAAGTTTTGGCACTTTAGAAAATACAGAACTCTCTTTGTTTGAAGCAAGTTCTGTACGACCTTCAGCTGGTGTAGTAAAAACTTGACCATTTGCATCTGAGTATAATTTAACATCACTCGCAGATACACCAATCGTACCGATAGTTAAAGCAGCTAAAGCTGATAAAACGATTTTATTCATTTTTGATTTCCTTGTTTTTTGTTGTTGGAAGTATAAAATAGTTTGGTTACGAGTAGATTACATGGCATGTGGAAGTTTAAGTTTATAACTTTACGAAACAATAATGCAAGATGACTATTTTTTAATCACTCTAAATTATTTTATTGAAAAAAAATCAGATATACTAAGTGCGAGATTTAATTTAGGAGAATATAATGGGAAAATTTGTTAACAGTGTAGAAGAGTTTTTTACTTTTTGTGAAGACAATGATGTTCAGTTTGTGGATCTTCGTTTTACAGACATTAAAGGTACATGGCACCATGTAACATACCGTATGAGTGCGGTAAACACTGGTAACTTAGAGGGTGGTTTTCCATTTGATGGTTCTTCAATTGATGCATGGCAACCAATCAACAAGTCAGATATGCTTTTAAAAGCAGATGCAACAACTGCATTTCTAGACCCTTTTACTGCGGATGTTACTGTTATTGTATTTTGTGATGTTTATGATATCTATAAACACCAAGCGTATGAGAGATGTCCTCGTTCAATCGCTAAAGCAGCACTTAAACATGCTGAATCTTTAGGTATTGCGGATGCTGCATACTTTGGTCCTGAAAATGAATTTTTTGTTTTTGACAATGTGACATTTATTGATAACATCAATGAAGCAGGATATAAAGTAGATACTGAAGAGGGTGGTTGGAACTCAAATACTAATTATCCAGATTCATATAACAATGGTCACCGTCCAGGAACGAAGGGTGGTTACTTTCCAGTAGCTCCAACAGATTCTGGTGTTGACATGCGTGCTGAGATGATGCTTATTTTAGAGCAAGTTGGTCTTGAAGTTGTTTTAGGTCACCACGAAGTTGCTCAAGGGCAACATGAAATCGGTATCGTTTTCTCTGACATTATCGGTGCAGCGGATAATGTTCAAAAATACAAGTATGTTGTAAAAATGGTTGCACACCTCAATGGTAAAACAGCTACATTTATGCCTAAGCCAATGTTTGGCGATAACGGGAATGGTATGCATGTACACCAATCATTATGGAAAGATGGTAAAAACCTTTTCTATAAAGAAGGGAACTATGCAAATATCTCTGAAATGGGTCTTAACTATGTTGGCGGTATTTTTAAACACGCGCGTTCAGTTGCAGCATTTACAAATCCTACAACAAACTCATACAAAAGATTATTACCAGGGTTTGAAGCACCAAGCGTTTTAACTTACTCTATGCAAAATCGTTCAGCATCTTGCCGTATTCCTTATGGTGCTGGTGAAAAAGCTACAAGAATTGAGATGAGATTCCCAGATTCTACTGCTTGTCCTTACCTTGCATTTGCTACAATGATGATGGCGGGACTTGATGGAATTGTAAACAAAGAAATTCCAATTGGTCCAATGGATGAAGATTTATATGAACTAAGTTTAGATGAAATTCGTGAAAGAGGTATTCCTCAAATGCCTCACACACTTCGTGGTTCATTAGAGTCACTTGTGCGTGATAATGACTTCTTAAAACCAGTATTTACAGATGAGTTTTTAGAAGCGTACAGACACTACAGATTTGAAAGAGATGTATGGCCAGATGAAGGTCGTCCAACTGCGTACGAGTTTAAAACTACTTACCAGTGCTAGACTTTTTATAATTTTCCCGCTTTATGCGGGAAATTCCTCTTAAATATTTTTTCCACATGCCAATATTTTTAATACTCTCTCTTTTTTTGCTATAATAATTAAAACTATCTTTCACGAGAAAATATGACTCAAGAGCTTTATCAAAAACTTATTGATGATATTGTTACGCTCTCAAAAAACAGCGATGAAGAGTTACAAAAAGATATTCTTTCTCTCATAAATCTACATAACGAACAAACGCAACAGTATGAAAAAGTTTTGCATGAAAATAAACTGTTTTTAGAAAAATTAGATAGAAGAAATATTTTAGCAAATAAAAAAGATGCGAAAAAAGATAAACTCATCGAGCAACAATCAAGACTCGCAGCAATGGGCGAAATGATAGACGCAGTGGCGCACCAATGGAAACAGCCGCTTAATGCAATAAGTCTTGTTATGGAAATATTACAAGACGATTATATAAAAGGTGAGGTAAACCAAATCTACATGAAAGAGGTTAATGAAACGGTTCATCTGCAGATAGAGCACATGATAACTACGCTTAATGAATTTAGAAGTTTTTTAAGACCATCCACTCGAAATGAAGATTTTTACATCATAGATGCATTGGAAAATATAAAAATTCTAATGAAAGATGAACTCATCTCTCAAAATATTAATCTTATTCTTAACATTGATACAAACATAAAAATATATGGCAATAAAAATGAGCTTAAACATCTTTTTATCAATCTTATAAATAATTCAATTGACGCTTTTAATGAAAAAGAGATACAAAAAAGAAACATATATATAAAATGCTATCAACAAAATAATCAGATTTATATAGAGATAGAAGACAACGCAGGGGGAATACCGCAAAGTATTTTGAACACTCTATTTGATGCAAATGTAACAACAAAGAAAAAAAGAAAAGGTACTGGTATCGGTCTTTATATGAGCGCCCAAATAGTAAAGAAAAATAACGGTAGTATCTCAGTACACAACTCAGAAAGAGGCGCGTTTTTTACAATAACCTTACAACAACCAACTATTTAACAACCGCACTCATCTCTATAATTTTAAATTTGATATAATTCCGTTTAAGATAGTTATGTAAGAGTGTACTATCAAATTTCAAGTTTTAAAGGATTCAAAATGAATCAAGTAGCAAAAGGTAAATACAAACCTTATCCACAAATAGATTTGCCAAATCGTGTATGGCCAACAAAAACAATAACAACTGCTCCAGTTTGGTGTAGCGTTGATTTAAGAGATGGAAACCAAGCTCTAATCAACCCTATGAACATGGAAAAAAAACTTGAACTTTTTACACTCTTACTCAAACTCGGTTTTAAAGAAATAGAAGTAGGTTTTCCATCCGCTTCCAAGGTAGAATTTGACTTTTTACGCCGTCTTGTGGATGATAAACTTATCCCAGACGATGTAACGATTCAGGTTTTAGTTCAAGCAAGAGAACATCTTATCGCTAAAACTTTTGAAGCACTTCAGGGTGTGAAAAAAGCAACGGTTCACCTTTACAACTCAACTTCTGTGGCACAAAGAAAGATAGTTTTTGGCATGTCAAAAGAGCAGATAATCACACTTGCGATGGAAGGTGTGGATTTAGTAAAGAAGTATGAAAAAGAGCATGATGGTCAAATATTTTTAGAGTATTCACCTGAGAGTTTTACAGGAACAGAGTTGGAATTTGCAGCAGAGATTTCAAATGCTGTAACTGCAAGATGGGGTATTTCGCCAACACGAAAAGTTATCATCAATCTCCCTGCGACAGTTGAAATGGCAACTCCAAATATTTACGCAGATCAAATAGAGTGGATGGCAAGACATTTGGATAACCGTGAAAATGTCATCATCTCAACGCACACGCACAACGATAGAGGAACTTCAGTTGCAGCCACTGAGTTGGCTCTTTTGGCAGGTGCGGATAGAGTTGAAGGAACACTTTTAAGTAACGGCGAGAGAACAGGAAATGTGGATATTATCACTTTAGCTTTAAACATGACGACGCAAGGAGTGGATTCTAAACTTAACTTTACAGATATAAATGAAGTTTTAGAGATTGTTGAGAGATGTACAGAGTTACCAACGCACCCTCGCCATCCTTATGTTGGCGAATTGGTTTATACAGCGTTTTCTGGTTCACACCAAGATGCGATAAACAAAGGTCTAGCCTACCAAAAAAACAAAGAGGATGAGTTTTGGGAAGTTCCTTACTTACCAATCGATCCTACAGATTTGGGGCGAACTTATGAGAGTATTATCCGTATAAATTCTCAATCTGGTAAAGGTGGAATCGCTTATATTTTAGAGAAAAACTACGGGTATCAACTTCCAAAAACGATGCATCCAGAGATTGGTCGCGCTGTTCAAGGCGTAACAGATGAAAAGGGAAGAGAGTTAGAGCCACAAGAGATTTTGAAAATCTTTGAAGAGAATTATTTTGATATGAAAAAACATATCTCTTTAGTCGATGTAACTCTCGCATCAGGGAAAAAAATCTCAACTTGTTCTTTGACTTATGAGTACAACGGTGAAACAATAACAGCAAACGGCGAGGGAAATGGTCCAATAGACGCATGTAAAAATGCGCTTATGAAAGATTATAAAAATGAGTTTACAATCAACTCCTACTTTGAACACTCTCGTGGCGACAAAAGCTCAGCGGAAGCCGTTGCATACATAGAGATACAAAGTAAAAATATACTCTCCTGCTTCGGTGTGGGAATAGACAACGACATAACTACAGCTTCTATCAAAGCGCTATTTTCTGCTTTAAATAGAGCTTTTAGTTAACTCCATCTTGGCATGTGGAAATTCCCACATGCCAAAGAACAAAAATAAATCAAAGGTTTTCCCCATGGCAAAGTACCCTACTCTTTTAGAACAATTTCGCTCTTTTTACTACCAAAACAACCCCAAAGACCTTGAAGAAGCTATTGAATATTTTTCTATATTTGGTGGAATGGGATGGGATGTTGACACACGCGTACCGCTTATTGACCTCATTGAGCGTAAAGTCTTAAAAAACTACACTTATATTCATGGCGATATCACGAAAGTTACAAAGAGTGATAAAGTATGTCACGCACTCCTGAGCGGTGTTGCTTCTGGGGATGGTCGCACGCATTCGGCTTTTAAGAGAGGTCGCATTTCTCGTGCAGAGGGAGAGAGTGCAATTGATAGTGTTTGTGAAATGGGTTTTATGAGTGTTGAGCGTTCATTAGAAACTCCGCCAAATGATGATGATATTGCCGATAAACTCAACTTTTCAGTTCCTTTTATGCGTTTTTGGTTTGCCTTTATTTCGCCGTTTTTTAAGAGCATCAAAGAGGGAGATTTCAAAGAGGTGAAAGAGAAATTTGCCAACCGCGAGAGTGGTTTTTCAAACCTTATTTTTGAAAAATTATCCAAAGAACTGTTGAAAAAAAGTTTCAAAGAAGACCGTATTGTAGAGATTGGAAGTTATTGGGATAGAGATGTTGAGATAGATATTTTAGCAAAAACAAAATCTGGCAAAATCATAGCTGGAGCATGTAAATACTCAAACGCAAAAGCAAATAAAAATGAACTTACAAAGCTCAAAGAGAAGTGCGAAAAAGCGGAGCTTTCACCTGATATTTTTGTGCTATTTTCTAAAAGCGGTTTTTCAAACGAGCTTAAAAATGAGAAAGGCGAGGAGTTAAAACTCTACGCTCTTAAAAACTTTAAAACGCTTGTGGAAGATTTAGGCGAGAAAGATTTTATAGAGTGTATCGGGAAAAGATATTAATCTATGAACAACTTAGTCAAACTTTTAGTCCAAAAAACAGGACTTAAATCTGAGTATATAGAAAATATTTTAAAGCTTTTAGATGAGGGTTCAACCATTCCTTTCATCGCCAGATACCGCAAGGAAATGACTGGCGGAGCGGACGATGAAGTGCTTCGTGATTTTGAAACACTCTATTTAAGTTCTAAAAAACTTTTAGAGAGAAAAGAGGAAGTACTTCGTCTCATCGGTGAGAGAGCAACTTTAACTGAGATTCTCAAAAAGAGCATTGATGCAGCGGATAGTTTAAGAGTTTTAGAAGATATTTATCGACCTTTTAAAGAGAAAAAGAGCTCTCGGGCATTAGTTGCCATAGAAAACGGTTTAACGCCACTCGCAAACACTTTAGAGAGTGCAAAACTCTCCTTGCAAGAGTTCATTCCACATGCCAAGAGTTTTGTAAAAGGTGCTGTTTCTTCGGTGGAAGATGCCATCAAAGGTGCGCAAGATATTTTAGCAGAGCGATACGCTGACTTGCCAAAAGAGCGTGAAGCCATCCGAAATTCTATGATGCGCAATGGAATTTTAGAGATAAAAAGAACAAAAACTTTTGATGAAAATGGAACTTTTAAAAACTTTGGAAGCAAAGATGCAAAGGGCGAAAAAGTTTTCCACATGCCGTCTCACCGCTACTTGGCAATCATGCGTGGAGTAAAAGAGAAAGAGCTTTCAGTAAAAATAAGTATCGACACGAATTACATCGAAGAAAATATTAAACAGTATAAAATCCCACGCAATGCACAAAGCTCAAAAGAACTTCTTTTTGAAGCCTACAAAGATGGGCTCAAACGCCTTTTGCTCCCTTCGTTAGAGCGTGAAGTTCAAGCGGAGCTCAAAGAAAAAGCGGACATCTCTGCGATTAGTGTTTTTGGTAAAAATCTGAACCAACTTCTTATGACTCCGCCTGTAACCAAAAGAGTGCTTCTAGGAGTTGATCCTGCTTTTAGGTCGGGATGTAAACTCGCAGTGATTGATGAAAATGGAAACTATTTAGACTCCGCTGTTATCTATCCGACAGAGCCTCAAAAAGAGTATGAAAACTCTAAAAAAAAGATAATGCAATTTGTTAGTAAATATAACATTACAGGCATTGCCATAGGAAATGGCACGGGTTCGAGAGAAACGCAAGAGTTTTTTGCACGAATCAACAAAGAAGAGGGGGCAAAGCTCAACTACACCGTTGTCTCAGAGGCTGGTGCTTCGGTTTACTCCGCTTCAAAAATCGCGTCTGAGGAGTATCCAAACCTTGATGTAACCATTCGAGGGGCTATTTCTATCGCGGCAAGACTCAGAGACCCGATGGCGGCGCTTGTGAAAATCGACCCAAAATCTTTAGGCATAGGGCAATATCAGCATGATGTGGATCAAAAACTTTTAGAGAAAAAACTCACAGATGTTACGCAAGATTTAGTCAATCGTGTCGGTGTGGATATCAACTCCGCTTCTGCTTCACTTCTTTCGTATGTCGCTGGAGTGGGTGCAAAAGTTGCGCACAATATCATCGCTCATAGAGAAGAAAATGGTAAATTTCTAAGCAAAGAGCAACTCCTCAAAGTAAAAGGTTTTGGCAAAAAAGCGTATGAACAAGCGGCTGGATTTATCCGTATCAAAGATGGAAAAAGCATTTTTGACAACAGCGGAATTCACCCTGAGAGTTATGCTATTGCTAAAAAACTTGAGGGCTTGGATTTGACAACGCTCAATATTGAAGAAAAAGCAGAAGCTTGGCATGTGGGAATTGAAACCCTTAAAGATATTGTCAAAGAACTTGTCAAACCTGGATTTGACCCGCGAGAAGATTTACCTGCTATTCCATTTAAAGATGGCATAACAGATATTAAAATGCTCAGCGTTGGAAGTTTTGTCTCAGGAGTTGTTCGTAACATTGCAGATTTTGGGGCTTTTGTGGATATCGGGCTTAAAAATGATGGCATGATTCACATCTCAAAGATGAGCGAGAAACGGATTTCTCATCCGCTTGAAGTTCTCTCTCTCAACCAATATTTACCGCAAATAGAAGTGATTTCCATAGACAGCGAAAAAGGGAAAGTAAGTTTAAGTCTCGTTGGAAATTAAACTATGGATTTACTATCTGAACGCGTCTTAGAAGTGAAGTCATATTCTCTTTTTCGTCTTGAACTACCGATGAGAGAGTGCATTTTAAGCTTTTAAGTTCAGAACTATCCACTAAAGTTTGTAATTTTTTTACCATTTGCTGTGCGTTTTGTTCATTGTCAACCAAATAAATAAGCAAAAATTTGTCTGTATCCCAACGAACTAGCATATCATCTTGGCGTATGCTTTGTTTAAAATGATTTACAAAATCGGTTAAAGCTTTTTTATCATACGCAAAATCTGGGTTTTCATAGGTATTAACAGTTGCTAAAATCATGCCTAAAATCTTTTCATTGAAAGCCGCCGCATCTTCAAAACTTTTACTTACTTGTAAAAAATATTTTTTATCATATGCGCCACTTTTTAAGTCTATGTTTACATTGTTTTCAATCATGATGCGTTTGATTAAATCGCGTGTGATATCTGTTAAAGTAACGATACTGTAATCTTCTACACTTTTATCTATAGTAACAGAAAAAGCACAAGGGTCGTAAGTCGGTGTCATCATACTCACTATACGATTCGTCTCATCAAGCTTTAGAATTGCATCCAACCAACTCTCACCTTTTTCTATTTTTTCTTTGTGAAAATAGGATGGATGCGGAACAAAGTTATCTACTATCGCACCATAATTTTTATTATAATCAAGAAGGGATGAATAACCAAAAAAATTATTAAAAGCTCTGTTTGTTAAAATATGGTTTTCACCTTTAAAAAGAATGATTAAATCTTTTTGAGAATTTATAACACTCTGGATTAACGATAAACTGATAGCTTCTGTCATGTTTTACTCTTGTCAAATTAAATTTCACAAATGATACAGTAATGAAACTTATAAAATTAAAATGCTTTTATTTTAGAATGCTTCTTATTGATACAACACTTTTTATATTACTGTTTATTTTAATTTTAAATATAAAAAAACAATGAATTATGGTTATACTGTTACATAATTGTGACACTGGTATCATAATTGCTTAATTGAGTTATTATAAAAAATTATTTAAAGGGGAAAGAAAGAATGGCAGAAATCAAATTTGCAGAACATGAAATTATTGTCTCAAAAACAGATATCAGCGGGAAAATAACTTATGGGAACGAGTTATTTTTAAAGTTAGCGGGGTATTCTGAAAAAGACTTACTACACGCTCCACACAACATAGTGCGACATCCAGATATGCCAAAAATTATTTTCAAATTACTTTGGGATACACTCAAACAAGGCAAAGAGATATTTGCTTATGTTGTAAACAAATCTAAAAGTGGTGACCACTATTGGGTTTTTGCAAGTGTAACACCTTCTTATGACAACAATGGAAAAGTTGTTGGATACTACTCCGTTCGTAGAAAACCATCAGAAAAAGCTCTTAACATCATAAAACCACTCTACAAACAACTTTTAGCTGCAGAAAGAAGCGGTGGAATGGGTGCATCTGAAAAAATGGTACATGAACTACTAGAAAAAAATGGGGGTCGTTATGATAAATTCATCTTATCTTTCTAAATTACAAACCTTAGGATTTGTGTTTATTGGACTTTTTGTCGTTGGGTATATTGGTAAATTTTTTATTGATGGATTTAGCACAGTTGACACTCTTCTTTTAGTTCTTTATGTCGGCATGGGTAGTTTGTTTAACACCTATCTTCACGGGCTCAAGAGATGTATGCACAAATCAATAACTGTATTAAATGAAGCAGTCAAAGGAAATTTAGAGAGTCGTGCAACAGAGATTTCAGACAATGGACAAGCAGGACAAATCTGTCATCAAGTGAACAATCTCATCGACCAAATGGAAACTTTTATGCGTGAGATGCGTACTTCTATAAACTATGCTGGTGAAAATGAATTTTTTAGAAAATTCAATACCGTAGGACTCAATCCAGCTTTTGCTTTTGCAGGTAATAGTATAAATCACAGTATTGAAGTCATGGAAGCGAATTACAGAGGTCAGTTGCGCGTACAACTCAATGAAGACTTAAGCAAAATAAATAAAAACAATGAACAACTCCAGTCACTTCAAACAAGTTTTAATGCAAACACAGCGAAACTAGAAGTTATTTCAAAAAATGTTCAAAATGCAACGCAAATGAGCATCGAAAGAGCAAACGAAGCACAAAATGTTGGAGATAAACTCATTGGACTCAATGAACTCCTTGATGCAAATGCACACACAACAAACTCTCTTGAAGAACGCGCAAGAGAGATAAATACTGTCATCAATCTTATCAGTGATATTTCAGACCAAACAAACTTACTCGCACTCAATGCAGCGATTGAAGCAGCAAGAGCTGGAGAACATGGACGAGGTTTTGCAGTGGTAGCCGATGAAGTTCGTAAACTAGCAGAACGCACACAAAAAGCAACTGCAGAAATCAGAACAACTGTTCAAGTGCTCCAACAAGAAAGTACAGAAATGGCAAGTAGCTCTGAATCTATGCGTGATGTTGTAAGAGAATTTAATGATTTGATGTCAACATTTGGCGCAAGTATGACAGAACTTAAAACTACAAATGAAACAATTGATGAAGAAGTAAAAAGTATTCAAAACCGCATATTTGTCAATCTTATTATGATTGACCATATTCTCTTTAAAACAAATGCATACTCATCGATTATTTTAGGTAGAAAAGTTGGAAACTTTGGAACGCACCATGATTGTCGTCTAGGCAAATGGTACAAAGATGAGGGCAAAAAACGCTTTGGACACTCTTCTAGCTATAAAAAAATGGATGCTCCACATGCCGTAGTGCATCATAATGTCATTGATGCAATAAAATGTGTTGAAGGCGAAGATACTTGTTTAGAAAATAAAGATGCAATTTTACATGATTTCAAAGCAATGGAAGTTGCAAGTGCTGAACTCTTTGTGTTAGCGGAAAATATGATTGACGAGTAAATTTAGATTAGACACACTTCCCTATAATCCTCACGAAATGAAAATTTCCACATGCCACACTCTTTTACTGAACCTCGCTCCCAAGCTCCAGCTTGGGAGTGTGTATCGTAGGTTGTAAGTCTTGTATGCATTCCCATCGGGGACGATGGGAACGAGAGAAAGAGCACAAAGTAATAAAATTCTTTGATATACTTTTGAAAAATAAGAGGGACTAAAATGGAAAAACATATAAATGAAGTAGTTAAATACACGGATGATGTTTCCAAATATACAGATATTGCCATTATGTACACAAGTGAGTATGGCTTAAAAATTATAGCTGCGATACTCATTTTTATGGTTGGTAAATGGGCTATTACGAAAATCTCTCATTTTACTAAAGTGTTAATGGAGCGAGCGCATATTGACCAAACGCTCGTAGAGTTTGCACATAGTATTGTCTATTTTGTACTTTTGATTATGGTAGTTTTAGCCTCTTTAAATACTTTAGGCATAAACACTTCCTCTTTCTTAGCAATCTTTGGTGCGGCATCTTTGGCTGTTGGTTTGGCTATAAAAGATTCTCTCTCAAACATTGGTGCAGCAGTAATTATCATCATCTTCAGACCATTTAAAATTGGCGACACGATAGAAACAGGCGGAGCGAATGGAACGGTAAAAGAAATTAATCTATTCTCAACCATCATAGAACCAGCGGACAAAAGCACTATCATCATCCCAAACTCATCTATAATTGGTAAAAATATTACAAATTTTTCAAACAGAAAAGAGCGACGCATTGACCTTATTTTTAGCATAAGTTACGACAGCAATTTAAAACTCGCAAAAGATACTTTAATGGACATCATCACATCCGATGCAAGAGTTTTAACAGAACCTTCCCCTCTCGTTGCAGTGAATGAACTCGCTCCAAGAAGTGTAAATCTAGCCTTTAAAGTATGGGTAAATACGGAAAATTATGGAACTGTTTATTTCGATATGTTAGAGAAAGTGAAACTAGCTTTTGATGAAAAAGGTATCTCTATTCCTGTGATTGATGGGCATACAAATTAGGTTTAAAAATTTTTTTACTCCACAAATATAAAAATCCACATGCCAAGAGTGCGAGAATTGCTGAGCTGAAAAAGAGATATTTTGGGTAAAACTCATAAATATATCCAGCGAGTAATGCTCCGCTAAATCCTCCTAAACCATAAGTTATTCCTGAGAAAAACTGTTGCGCTAAAGATTTATGTTTATAAAGATGAAACAAATAACTAATCGCGGCAGAATGAAAAAGTGCAAAACTAAGCGCATGAAGCGTTTGAGAGAAAAAAAGCATCAGCAAATTTTGAGGGAATAAAAAGAGTAACAACCATCGCAAAGCAGTCACAAAAGTGGTGATTTGCAAAATAAAAAGAAGATTGCCACGGAGCAGTTTTCCTTGAAAATAGAGCATAAATATCTCAGCTAAAACTCCAAAACTCCAAAGATAGATGGTCATATCTAAACTTACGCTATGGTCGGTTTCGTAGATAGTAAAAAAGTTATAGTACGCTCCAAAACTCACCTGCATGAGAGTGAGACCCAGCCAAAGTTTCCAATCTGCCAAAAGGTTTATATCGTTATGTAAATTCTCTGTTATTTGCTCTGTTTTATTTGTTTTTCTTGCAATTTTAAAAGCGACTAGCGCGGTTAAAAAAGTGAGAACTACTAAAAACTCGAGTGCGACAATTGGCTCGTGTAAAAACTTCACTAAAACAAGCGCAACTAAAACAAACCCAACAGAGCCAAAAAGTCGAATTTTTCCATATCTCTCTTTGCCAATTGTATGTAATGCTATGAGTTCTATGTAGGGAAGAGTAAGACTAAGTCCTATGCCAAGGGCGATATTTGAAGCTAAAAGTTTATAAAAATTATCAAGTGAAAAGTAAAATGCGATAGAACTCAGCACCATAATAAGAAGGGCAAAATTAAAACTTTTTACATCTAGTTTAAGTCCTCTGACAAAAGCAAACGGAAGTAAAAAACGGACTAAAGGAGCAACCGCAAAAATGATGCCTATTTCACTCGCACTGTACCCAGACATCGCCAATACTTTTGGCATAAAGATGATGTAAACACCAACGATAGAAAAGTAAAAAAAGTAAAAAGTTCCTAGAAGTATTGGCATGTGGAAATGTTTAGTATATATCGTGTTTCGTGTAAATGACAGCAGTTCCACTCAGTAAATCATGCAGAGTTTTTTTGTCCTCTCGAAAAAATCCTAGAAAGAATCCTAAACCAAGAGGAATAACTGATACAAAATAGCCTATAAAACGCATAATGAGCTTCAAGTACGATGCCTCTTTAAGCGTGTGAGCATCCACAACTTTTATATGTGCAAATTTTTTACCTGGAGTTTGACCGCTTTGTCTCCATAAAATTATATGAATGCCCATAATAAGGACTATTTGAACTATAGAAGCTATTGGGTCGGGGGCATGTGTGACTGCTTTTTCATTGTGTACTATGACATCCAAAGCACCTGCACTTTTTGTCTCATCATAGCCAAATAGCATCATGATTATGAGTGCCACAGGCAACCCAATCATAAATACATCCGTCACAAAAGCCTTCGCACGGTCTAAAAACATGGCATGTGGAATAATTTTTATTTGCTCAGCTTTGTGTAATTTTGATTGTTTTTTTATATTTCTGAATCTCATGAGTGAATTATATCAAAATATTGGGTTGCATCAGATATTTACTTTTTAGCATATGTTATAATTTAATGTGTGTTATAATTAAACAATCACATTTTAGATACATTAACAAAGGGGGTAGGTTCATATGCTTAAAGAGATGCAACAAAATGACTTTATTGTTTCCAAAACTGACTTAAATGGTCGCATGACTTATGTAAATAAGGTTTTTATGCAAATGGGGGAATATACAGAAGCTGAGCTACTAGGCAAAGCACACAGTATTATTCGTCATCCTGATATGCCAAAAGCAGTATTTAAACTTTTATGGGAAAGAATTCATAAAAAAGAAGAGGTATTTGCTTACGTCATCAACAAAACTAAAAATGGCAATGACTATTGGGTATTTGCCAATGTTACCGCTTCTCTCGATGATAAAGGGAATATCGTTGGTTACTACTCAGTGAGAAGAAAACCAAACCAAAAAGCTATAGAAATCATAAAACCTCTCTATGCAAAAATGCTAGAAGCGGAAAAAAGAAGCGGTGTTGAAGCTTCTACTAAAATTTTGACAGATTTATTAAGTGAAAAAGGAGTGGGCTATGATGAACTTATCATCTCTATTCAAGAATAATCAAACTCTATTACTATTTGCAACACTTGTTGGCGTAGCGGTTTTTGCTCTTGCTACTGCAAGTTATATCGTGAGTGGTGTGATACTTCTTATTTTAATACTCTCTGCTTTTGTTCCAAGCGGTGCAACAACTACTTCAGGGCTACAATTGGCAATGCAAAGAGTATTACAAAATGCAGCAAATGGCAAGTTAGAAGACCGTGTTACTGGGATACCAGATGATCACTCTGCAGAATCAGCTTTTGCATGGAGTCTCAATGATGTTCTCGACCAACTCGAAGCTTTTATGCGTGATACTGCAACAACCATAGAGAATGCTTCTGCTGGAAAAACATATAGAAGAACTTATCCAGAGGGTCTTCATGGTGTTTTCCACATGACTGCAAAAAACTTAAATAACGCAATCTCTTCTATAGCAAGTGGTTATGAAACAAAAATAAGAGGAGAACTCGCGCACAATCTAAGCTCTTTAGGTGGTGGTGTGAGTGCGGGTCTTACTGTGATTCAAAAAGATATAAGTCTGAGTTCTGAAGATTCTCATGAGATTGTTGGTGTTGCAAATAAAACAGCACAAGAATCATCAAAAAGCTTAGCAACAGTTTTAGAAATTGGCGAAAGACTTAATAATCTCGTTGACCTCATAGCAGCATCTCACAATGGTATTATAAACTTAGAAAGTCGTTCACGGGAGATTTCAGCAGTTGTTGGACTCATCAAAGATATCGCAGACCAAACAAATCTTTTAGCGCTTAACGCTGCCATAGAAGCTGCTCGTGCAGGGGAACATGGACGAGGATTTGCTGTTGTGGCTGATGAAGTTCGTAAACTAGCAGAACGCACACAAAAAGCTACAAATGAAATAGAAATGACGATAAAAACGCTCCAACAAGAAGCAAATGACATGCGAAGCAATTCTGACAATATTTCAGATATTGCAGAGAGTTCAAACACAGTAATACACGAATTTGAGCATACATTTAAAGAGCTGAATGCACTTGCAAACAACGCATCGCACTCAGCTATAAAAGTTCAAAATCGTCTTTTTACAACGCTTGTAAAAGTGGATCACATTGTTTTCAAATCAAAAGCGTACTCTACTGTTTTAGAATCGGATAAAACTGCTGTTTTTGCGGACCATAAAAATTGCCGTATGGGAAAATGGTATCTTGGTATCGGTCAAGAAAGATTTGGTAAAACAAAAGCTTTTGTAGAGATGGATGTTCCACATGCCGTAGTTCATAATTCAGTGTTTAAGAACTTAGAATTTGTACAAAACCATACAACACTCAAATTTGATAATCCAAAACACATAGTAGCAAACTTTTCTATCATGGAAAATGCATCTTCTGAACTCTTTATCAAGCTTGATAGAATGATAGAAGAGTACGAACAATCAAAATAGTTTTTGAAGAGTGAACTATTAAAAATATCTTAAATAAATAGTGCTTTATTATAATTAACTTACTATTTATTTATAATACATATAATCACACATCTCAAATATGTTTTCCCCCTTTCATATAGAGATAAAGATACTCTCCTATAAATTTTCAATACCTTCTCAAGCTCTTACCCCCTTTACAGAGCTTGAGACTTTTATGCTAAAATCTCATTATGAAAAAAATTATCCTCACTACTTTAAACTCAAGATACACCCATAGTTCATTAGGTCTTAGATATTTGTATGCCAACTTAAAAGAGTTGCAAGAAAGTGCAGAAATCTTAGAATTTAGCATCAATGATGCTCTGCAAACTATTGCGGAAAAACTTTTAATCCACATGCCAGACTTTATCGGCATTGGCGTTTACATTTGGAATGCTACCGAGGTGCATGAACTCCTTCACATTCTCAAAAAAATTGCACCAAAAACTATTATTATTTTAGGTGGTCCTGAAGTAAGCCATACGCCATTTCGTGTCAATTTTGATGTAGCTGATTATATTATTCAAGGCGAAGGTGATGTCTCTTTTTATAAACTTTGCAAAAATATAATGGATGGAAATCCTCCTCAATCCAAAATCATAAAAACAAGTACACCCAAACTCAAAGAGTTAGAACTTCCCTACAAATACTACACAGATGACGATATAAAAAACCGCTATATTTATGTTGAAGTCTCAAGAGGTTGTCCATTTGAGTGTCAGTTTTGCCTCTCTTCCATGGATGAAAGAGTTCGAGCTTTTGATTTGGATACGGTTTTAGCAGAGTTTGAATTGCTTTGGCAAAGAGGTGCAAGAAATTTCAAGTTTGTTGATAGAACATTTAACATCAACATAAAAACAGCCAATAAAATACTGGATTTTTTTCTAGCAAAAAAGCCTCCCTATTTTGCGCACTTTGAAGTTATTCCTGACCATTTTCCAGCTTCACTCAAAGAAAAAATCACAAAATTTCCACATGGCGCACTCCAACTCGAAATTGGCATACAAACACTTAACAGAGATGTAGCAAACACTATTTCAAGACAACTCAATTTAGAAAAAATCAAAGAAAATATTAGCTTTTTAGAACATGAAACTGAGGCGCATATCCATCTTGATTTGATAGTCGGGCTTCCAGGGGAATCTTTAGAGAGTTTTGGTAAAAATCTTGACGAATTAGTAAAACTTAGCAGTTGTGAAATTCAAATAGGCATCCTTAAAAAACTTTCAGGTACTTTCATAAATCAGCATGACATTACGCATGGAATGGTGTATAGCGATATCCCACCTTATGATATTTTGCAAAATAATGAGCTTAGTTTTAACGATATACAGATTATGAAAAGATTTGCAAGATTTTGGGATTTGACTTACAATAGTGGAAATTTCAAACAGAGTGTTCAGCTCATTTGGCAAGATGAAAGTGTCTATGAAAATTTTTATAAGTTCGGCATGTGGATATATGAACAAACCGATTCCACATGGCAGATATCACTTCAAAGACTTGGGGAACTGTTATTTATCTATCTTACAGAATTAAAAAATCTTTCTCCTCAAGTAGTTGCAAATGTTATGCTTGAAGATATGATGAAACTCAAAGGAAGAGCAATTCCTCTGTATTTGAGAGCTTACGCTGACGACTTTATTCCACATGCCAAAGATGGAACAGCGGGTTTTAACAAAAGACAAATTTAATTAATGTATAATAAAGCATGAATTTTTTTAAAGCAGTGCTGTTTTTTTTATTTTTAACTACTGTGACTCATGCAGGACAGCCTTATGCTGATGCTGCTTTGATTGCACAGATTGGACAAAAGTATAATGAGTTTGCTAAAAAAAGATTTTTTTACCAACAACAAACCTTAGACGCCGTTGCTGGTAAAAGTGACTTGGAAAAGATGGAAGAGGTAAATACTTTTTACAATGAAGTAAAATATGCACCCGACATGAAAGTGTATGGCGTAAGTGATTATTGGGCGACTCCATGGGAATTTTTGGGTAAAGACATGGGTGATTGTGAAGATTATGTTATCGCTAAATATTTTGCCCTCGTTTATCTTGGAGTAGATTCTAAAAAGCTCTTTTTTACTTATGTTCGCTCGACGCAATTCAAAGAAGCACATATGGTTTTAACTTACTTTGCTACTGCAAGAGCTGAACCACTTATTATGGACAACAACAACCACAGGGTTCTTCCCGCTTCAAAAAGATTAGACCTCACGCCTATTTATAACTTTAGTGGAACTTCTCTCTACAAAGCTTCAGGCGATGGAGCAGGTGCAAAAGTAGAAAATGAAAAAGTCCACAAAAATTGGGATGAACTCAACCTCAACATTCAAAGGAAAAAAATATGACACTCTTCAAGCAGATAGCTTTAATGCTCTCTCTCTTTTTACTCATCATTTTAACAACTGTTTTGACACTTAATTTTAAAAGTGCAAACGCTTCTGTTCAAGATAGACTTTACGAAGATGCAAAAAATACCGCAACTTCTTTGAGCCTTTCGCTTGGAACTGCTGGTGGAGATGAGAGCATTATGTCAACGATGATAAATGCAAACTTTGATAGTGGAAATTACTTGTATATTTCGCTTGTGGATGTTGAAAATGTGGTTTTGTATGAACGAAAAGCCGAAAGCCAACAAATTGATGTTCCAAGATGGTTTTTAAACGCAGTAACTATTCAAGCACCCGTTGCATCTGCAAATGTTTCAGCTGGATGGAGTCAAGTAGGAATACTCAATGTTCAAAGTGATGTAACTTACGCATACAAACAACTCTATACGATTTTAATAGGTCTTCTCATCTCTTTTAGCATCATAGCTTTTATAGCACTTGTGATACTCAATTTAATTCTTGCTGCAATTCTTAAACCACTCAAAGAAGTTCAAAGACAAGCAGAAGCCGTTGGACGCAACGAGTTCATCATGCAAGGAACTATTCCAAATACAAAAGAGTTTAAAGATGTTGTTCTTGGTATGAATAACATGGTTTCAAAAGTAAAAGCGATGTTTGACAAAGGGAATGAAGAGCTTAAACGACAAAAAGAGTTAGAGTACATCGACCCTACAACAAAACTTAGAAATCGTAAATATCTTATAGACAAACTTCCAGAGTACCTTAAAATAGATGCCTCTTCAAAAGGTGGTATCAATATGATGATAGCACTTAGTGGAGTCATAGAAGCAAATGAAAAAATAGGTCACCGTGATGTTGATAAACTTTTTATTGCTTTAGCGAATACATTTAAAAATTATACAGAGAGATATGAACACTCCATAGTGTCGAGAATGAATGGTACGGAGTTTTCTATTTTGCTTCCAGATTGTTCAGATGAAGATGGTTTAAAACTTGCACAACACATATATTCTCAAGCAACAGAAACGATTGCGGCATGTGGACTTGATACAAAAACTACATTTATCTCTCTTGGACTTTATGAGTACAACTACAGACAAAACATCGGGCAACTTCTCTCACTTTCAGATAATGCACTTGCACATGCCAAGTTCAGTGACACAAACATTCACCTTGAAAAAGCAGAAAGTGCTATTGAAGTTATGGGAAAAGAGGCTTGGAGAAGCATCATAAATGAAGCACTCGGCTCAAATAGTTTTAGTTTTGTTTCATGGACAGCAGTGGATACAAAAGCTAAAAAAATAGCACACAATGCACTCAGCCTGAACCTCAAAGACAAAGATGGGAAAACATATTATTATGGACAATTTATGGCACCTGCAAATCAAGCTGGTCTTAGTTCACAAATCTATAAAAATGTTATAAATATGATGTTTAAGACACCTGATGTCAAACTAAAAGGGTCAACATGCTCACTAAGATTGTCATTTGAGTATTTACACATGCAAGAGACTTATAATGAGCTCAATTTACTTTTCAAAGAGTATGCAAAATATCTTCCATTTAAACTTATTATGGAGATTCCAGATAGATTGGTTCGTAAAAACTCTGATCAGATTAAACAGTATAAAATGCTCTTTGAAAAACACAATATTGAAATGGGAATTTATGAATTTATTGGTGAAAGTACAGATTATCAATATCTGCAAGATTTAAGACCTGCTTATATTAAAGGCGAGACAAGCTACTTTTTAAGTCAAAGTGACCAAGCACTTTCTGCTCTTAGACTTATTACAGATACTGTTGGCATTTCACTCATAGCAACGGGCGTTATGGATATGGAGACACTGAATAAACTTGTCCAAAAGGATATTCATGTTATTCAAGGTCGCGCTACAGAAATGGTTGAGTTATTATAATTTTTAATAGTTTTTAGTATATAATAGAACAATTTGAAGACAAGGAAGAGTTATGTTTTTTGGGAATAATCGTGAGTTAGAAGAGACTATAAGCAAGAAAGAGCATGAGATTCATTCTCTTAAAAATGAGCTTGAAGATGCACATGCAAGAATTTCAGAGTTGGAAAAATTAGTAAGGCGTGCTGATGGTGAAAAAGTTTTGAATGAGCTTATGCACTCATTAACAGAAGGTCTTACCGATGGCTGTGAAAGAGACTTAAAAATTATACAAGGCGACTTGGGTGTTAACTTAAAAGACTTAGAAGATGTGGATACAAAAAATAAACAAAATGGTGAATACACCCAAAGTACGCTTGAAGATGTAAATAACTTAGCGCACGATATGGACGCATTACTTGAACATATTACAAGCACTTATGAGCAAGTAAATATACTTAACTCAAATGTTGAAAGCATTTCTGATGTTATAAATCTCATCAAAGATATCTCGAACCAAACAAATCTTTTAGCACTTAATGCAGCTATTGAAGCAGCAAGAGCGGGTGAACATGGAAGAGGATTTGCGGTTGTAGCAGATGAAGTTCGTAAACTAGCTGAGAGAACTCAAAAAGCTACAAGCGAAGTAGAAATCACAGTTCAAAGTCTCAAACAAAATACACAAGAAGTTCATACACATTCAAGAGCAATGGAAGAGTTATCTCAAAGCTCAAACGCACAAATGGATGTTTTTCAAACAAGGATACATGAACTTTCATCCAATACAGAGATGATTGCTTGTGAGAACAAGAATATTACTTATGCGATTTTCATGGTTCTAAGCAAACTTGACCACTTATTGTTTAAAGCAAATGGTTATAAATCTGTATTTAAAAACGAAGCAACTAGCAACTTTGCAGCCGACACGGAGTGCCGACTTGGAAAATGGTACTTTGATGGTGTTGGAAAAGATAAGTTTGGTAAATGCCCAAGTTACTCCAAAATGGCTGCACCTCATAAAGAAGTTCATGACAATATCAAAAAAGCTGTTGATTGTGTTAAAAATGGAACATGTACACAAGAAGCTAAAAATGTTATGACTTACTTCAATGCTGCAGAAGAAGCAAGTAAAAAAGTTATAGAAAACTTAAATGCTATGCTCGAAGAAGAGAGAAAAATTAGACACAACTAACACATAATTTGCTAAGCTTCTCTGGAGTTTAGCCCTTTTGTGATTGCTTCATTAATTTCTACTTTATACTCAGGATTTAACCTCTCTAGCTCTTTATCAAAACGAAGAATAATATCTTTATTTGTATTCGGGTGAATACAAATACTAAAAAGTATATCCATATATATTTGAAAGTCGTGATGGTAAAGAACTCCTACCTTACTAGGAATCACTCCATAATGTTTTAATACTAAATCAAGCGCCGCTTGTAGCTCTTTAGAAGTTGTTCTTTTATGCTCAATGATTGCTTTGAGATATTCTAAATCTACTACTGGCTCTTTTGTCATTTTCACTTCAGTTACACTCTGCTCGGTTCTTTTTTTTCTAGCTAATAAAAGTAAGAAGATTAAAAAGCCTAATATTAAAACTAAACCTAATCCAGACTCTAATAATAATGTAATTTCCATAAGTTCACTTTTTTGAAAGTATTATAACATGACTCTATACATTGAATCTATCAATTTTTTCACTTAATATTTGAGCCTCTTGACTAAGAGAATGTGCCAGTTCAATTAATTCGTCAATACTTTTTGAACTACCATCTGCCACACACTGAACATCAGCGGTACTGGCATGAATAGTTTCTATATCTAAAACTATTTTAGAATTTTTTTCCAATAGTGTATGCGTAGAACTTCTTGTTATTTGCAGTTTTTGCGCTACATCCGTGATTACAGATTTCACAGCATCACTATTTTCGTTGAGTTTACTAAGAGAGTGTGCTTGTTCTTTTATACTATCCACTGCTTCAACAGCTGTTTGTGAAAGCACTCTAAATGTTGCATCACTCTCTGTGAGTGACTTTTTAGTGCGCTCTGCAAGTTTACGAACTTCATCTGCTACAACAGCAAATCCTCGTCCATGTTCACCCGCCCTTGCTGCTTCAATAGCTGCATTAAGTGCTAAAAGGTTTGTCTGCTCTGCTATGTCGGATATGACAGTTAAAATATCTTGAACATCTCGAATAGTTTGGTGAAGTTGTCCTATTTGTTCCACTGTATTATGTGAACGAGTAACATTTTCTTCTATATCGCTAATCATAAGTTCAATCTTATATTGTGCGTCATGAAGTGACTTATCCGCTTCATCAATACGCGAAACAGAATCATTATTTATTGCATTGGACTCTTTCATAATTATTTCAATTTTTACTGTATTTTCCATCATGTCATTTAAAAGAGTACACCCTTTTGCTATATCATCTTTTTGTGAAATTGTCATTTTATTTATTTTATCTGCCACATCTTTGTTTGTAGCGACTGCATTTTTTGTAGTGCGTATAAAACTTGCAGAATCTTCTATAAATTCATTGACATATTTTGAAATAAGTCCTATTTCGTCGTTAAATTTAATAGTAAGTCGTTTTGAAAAGTCTCCCTTCATAGAAGAGAGTTCGCCTATAATATTTTTAACTTGAGAACCAATAAGCACTCTCATACCAGAATAAACAACTAACTGGATAACAATTTGAAGGAAAATCACTCCAATCCATAAAAAAAGTGTTTGATTTTTTATTGCTTCTAGTTCAGGCGATATATCTATGTAAACAGTAGCACCACCCAAAACTGTTCCCTCGGGAACATTATGACAACTAAGACAGTTTGTTCCTTTGTAGTTTGAACTCGCAATGAATGGCACAGTAACCCTTAAAGTTTTATCGTTTTTATCATCAATATTTGTAACTAATGACTTTGTTTCTATGCTCTTTTTATCAAATTCATCTTTTACTTGTTCACTTTCTAAACCTTCACCATAATCTTTTTTAAGTGCGCTCGTTCTAAAAGCATAAAAACCTTTTACTTCATCTGTTGAAGCAGTCTTTTCATAAAAAAGATTTCTATTAGTTGCATCAGAAATTGAACCCGTTAGCATCATCATATTTAAACCATTAATCGTACTTTGCGCAATGGTTACCCCTTTATTGACAACCATTTGCATTGCATTTTCACGATTTTTATCTTGTAACCAAAAAACAACACTACCAAGCATAAATGATAAAATGATAAAAATCGCAATTTGCAACTTTGCAGTTATGCTTAGATTTTGAAAACTATTAAGCATGATAAAACTCCACGATATTCAATTATTTTAAATAAAAATTAAATATATGATATCATAAGAAAGCATTAATATTACAAATTATTATAAATAAATAAAATGTATATGTTACAAATCAGTATAAATAAAGTTTATTTACTTTACACCTTCTTCATTGAGTCTTTTATAACGACTGCATCCGTCGCTATTTCCTAAGTCACATGCCTTCCCATAGAGTTCTTTTGCGGTACTTTCATTTTGTCTCACACCTTTTCCATTCCTATAAAAATTTCCAAGGTTATAACATCCTGCACTCATTCCACTATCACAAGATAGCGTGTAATATTCTTTAGCTTTAGCATAATCTTTTTGCACACCGTTTGCTTTTTCATACATAACTCCAAGATTATGACATCCAGTAAAATTTCCAGCATCACAAGCTTTCGTATATAACTCTTTGGCATGTGGATAATCAATCTTTACATCCAAGCCATTTTCATACAAAACTCCAAGATTAGCGCATCCATCCGTATAACCATTATCACAAGCTAAAGTATAAAGTTCTCTTGCTTTTATATAATCTTTTTTTACACCTTTGCCATTGGCATAGATAACTCCAAGGTTATAACATCCAGTCATATCCGAAGTTTCACAAGCACTAGCCAATAATTCAACTGCTTTAGTATAGTTGCCTTTTTTATACTCTATAACCCCATCCCCAACTAAATCAGCAGATAAACTTACACCCAAAAATAATAATACTAAAAATATTTTTTTCATACTCCACCCCATTCTTTGCTTTTGCAATATGCTACATTTTATTCACTTTAGCATTTATTAAGTTGTTTACAAGATGAAAATATGGCATCGATGCATTGAAATGGGGAAGTGAATTATGCTAGAATCCCCATATGATAAAAAACAAACTCATAGATCAATTTCGCTCTTTTTATTTTAAAAATTATCCTGATGATATGGAACTTCAAATAGAGTATTTTTCTGTTTTTGGCGGACTTGGCTGGGAAATAGATACAAGTAAACCGATAGCACTTCTTGTTGAAAAGTTACTGCTTCAAAATTTTGACATTTTAAACGCAAAAATAGAACAACTCACCCTTAGCAATAAAAACAACAAACGACTTTTAAGAGCTTTAGCGATTGGCGATAGAAAAATATTTTCAGCCTTTAACAGAGCGCATCTCAATAACGCAAATGGCGGAGCAGCACTCAACTTTTTACAAGAAAAAGGTCTTATCCAAATAGAGTATTCCAGAGAAGAACCAGCAAAAAGTTTAAATCCACATGGCAAACTCAAAAGAGAAGTGGCAAGACATAGAATTTCGCACAAAGTTCTCTTTACTTTGCCTTTTTTGAGGTTTTGGTTCTACTTTATTGCCCCTTTTACAAAAGAGATAGAAGAAAATAATTTTACCAATGTTCTTAAAAATTTTGAAAATAAACATAACAGTTACACAAGTTTAGTTTTTGAAGAACTCTCAGAGATTTTACTCAATTATCATCTTAGAGATTCACAGATTATAAGTTCTGGAAGTTATTGGGATGCGAAGGTTGAGATAGATATATTAACACTCACGAGTAATGAAAAAGTATATGTTGCAGAGTGCAAATGGACAAATCATTTAGTCAATAAAAAAGAGCTCCATAAGTTGGAGCAAAAGTGTGAAAAGTTAGGGATTGAGCCTACTCAAATCGTACTATTTTCAAAAAGAGGGTTTTCAAAAGAGCTTGAAACACTTGCAGGAAAGCATTTGGCACTTTATAGCTCAAAAGAGTTTAGCGCACTTGTAAAACTTAGCTCCAAAAATGAGTCGGTTGAAGATTTTTTTACTCTCTAAAAACTATTTATGAAACTATGCGCAGAGCTGTGTATGCCTCTTGTAAGAGCTGAAATTTTTGCGTGTAATGCTGAACCATATGAGGTTTTTCATTAAATATTTTATCGGGATGATACACTTTTGTTAGCTTTTTATAGCTCTTTTTAAGTGCATCCTGACTCGCACCCACTGGACATTCAAGAACTGTGTAAAACTGCACAGTTTCATCCTGCTCTTGATTTTTGCACAAATCGCCAAAACTAAAACTTGCAAAATCTGAGTACAACTTACTCATAAAATGGTTGTCGTAAGTATATTGAATCTGATAATGTAAAATATGCCGTTTATTTAAAGCTCTCTCAAGCCGTGCTTTTGCTTTATAATCGGACACATCAATCACCAAAGATTGGTCAGTTCCTCTCTCAACATACACTTCAAGCTGTGAACGAAGATAGTTTAAAACCCATAAGTTTGGAGAGTCCAACGATATAAGAACCGTGTCCTTATCGTAGGCATAAAGATGTACTTTAACATTTTCAGGCTCTTGAAGTTTATCAAGCTCTATTTTGATAGGTTGTGTTCCATAACGAAGCATAGAACGAAGAAAAAACTCATGCGAAAAATCATGTGTTTTGGCATGAAAAGCACTTAGTTCGTGTAAAAATTCTTCTCTGATTTCTTTAAGTGTTTCGTTTCTAAAAACTAAAACAGCCTTTGGCAAAAATAACATACCACGAGCGTGATGATTTAAAAAATCTGTCATCCATTTCGTATTTAAAGTATCGAATCCCGTCGTGATAAGAATAAGATTATTGCGTAAAACAATTTCCATATTACCTACCTTATTTGGATATTTTTACTGTGATAAAGCAAAATAAGTTCCACTTTTATATTTCCACATGCCATAACATATAAAAATTACTGGCATGTGGAAACTACCTTTCTTTTCTGATTCAAATAAATATCATAAGTTTTATATAGGTTTTAGTGAGTATAATTGCGAATTATTTACTTATCTATCTCTTCTAAGGATATACAAATTGCTTGAAAATATGAATGAAAAGTGTGCGGTTGTCGGTATATTTGGTCACAAAGAAGCTTCTAAACTTGCTTATTTTTCTCTTCACGCCCTGCAACACCGTGGTCAAGAAGCGGCAGGTATAAGCTCTTCAGATGGTATAAAACTTCACACTATCAAAGACCGTGGCTTAGTTATGAGTGTTTTTAATGAACAAAAACTTAAAACTCTGAGTGGAACAAGTGCCATCGGTCATACGCGCTACTCAACTGCTGGAGATGATTCAATCCTCGATGCACAGCCTGTTTTTGCAAGGTACGACTTAGGCGAAATGGCTATTGTTCACAACGGAAACTTAACAAATGCGCAAGAAGTTCGTGATGCACTTATCAAAAAAGGTGCAATTTTTCAAACATTTATGGATACAGAAAACCTCATTCACCTCATAGCAAAAAGTGAAAAAGAGAAACTCATCGATAGAATTATAGATGCTGTAAACAGAATTGAGGGTGCTTTTTCTTTAGTATTTTTAAGCAGAACAAAAATGTTTGCAATGCGTGACCGTCATGGTTTTCGTCCTTTAAGTCTTGGTCGCATTGCTAATGGCGGCTATGTTGTAGCAAGTGAAACATGTGCATTTGATTTGATTGGTGCTACTTTTATTCGTGATGTAGAACCTGGAGAACTTCTAATTTTTGAAGAAGATAAAGCGCCAATATCTATAAAAGTTTTTGAGCCAACTCCAAAAAAATGTATTTTTGAATATGTTTATTTTTCTAGACCAGACTCTAAAGTATTTGGTCAGAGTGTTTATCAAATGAGAAAAAACATGGGTATTGAACTTGCAAAAATCAAACCTGTTGAAGCAGATATGGTTATCCCTGTTCCAGATGGCGGAGTTCCTGCGGCTATCGGATACTCTCAAGCGAGTGGTATTCCTTATGAGATGGGAATTATGAGAAATCATTACATCGGTAGAACATTTATCGAACCAACGCAAGAGATGAGAGACTTAAAAGTAAAGATGAAACTCTCACCTATGACAGATACGATAAAAGGAAAAAAAGTCATCGTCATTGATGATTCAATAGTGCGTGGAACAACTTCAAGACGCATCGTTAAAATGCTCAAAGAAGCAGGTGCAACTGAGGTTCACATGCGAATATCAAGTCCTCCAACAACTGACCCTTGTTTTTATGGTGTTGATACGCCTGACAAAGAAAAACTCATTGCAGCAAATATGACCATAGATGAAATTTGTGAATTTATTGAAGCAGATTCTCTAGCATATCTTGATCCTGCTGCACTTTTAAGAAGTGTAAACAATACGACAAATGATTACTGTACAGCTTGTTTTACAGGCGAATACATAGTTTAGATATGGAGCAAATTTATACCTATGGCAACTATCTTAACAATAAATTTGGTTCCAAAATTTACAAAGTAGGTATAAATATCTCTGGTTTTACATGTCCAAATATAGATGGAACGGTTGCAAAAGGTGGATGTACTTTTTGCGAAAACGACTCTTTTAGTGCAAGTACAAATCAAATACAAGAGCTAAAAGGCTTCCACCTTAACTTACATTCAAAAGAAAATCCATTCCTAGAAAAACAGCTCCAACAGCTCTCACTTCAATTTAACGCTATTAGCAAACGACAAAAAGATGCGTATGGTGCTCAAAAGTTCATTGTCTATTTTCAATCTTTTACAAATACTTATGCCCCATTTGCTACACTCAAAGCTCTTTATGAAAAAGCTCTTTCGTTTGATGATGTAGTAGGTCTCAGTATCGGCACTCGTTCAGATAGTATTACAGAAGAGACACTTGATTATCTTGCAAAACTCAGTTGTGAGAAAGAAATTTGGATAGAGTTTGGAATTCAATCTGTGTATGACGAAACGCTCATAAAAATCAATCGCGGTCACGATAGTGCCAATGTTAAAAAATGGATATCAAAAGCAAAAGAGAGAGGTATAAATGTTTGTGGACATCTTATCTTTGGTTTACCAGATGAAACAGAAGAGATGATGCTTGAAACCTCTAAAATGGCTTATGAGTGGGGAATAAACTCAGTAAAATATCATCCACTTTATGTTGTAAAAAAAACATCCCTTGCAAATGATTTTCTAAAAGGCAACTTTATTCCAATTAGCGAAGAAGAGTATTTGAATGTTTTAGTAAAATCAATTCAAATGAAACCAAAGCATGTCTCAGTTCAAAGGGTAACGGCGGGGATAGATGATGATTCACTTTTAGCACCTAATTGGTGTAAAAATAAAAACACTCAAATTAAAAATATAAATAATGCACTAAGAAAAATAGGGCTAAAATACTAAATGCAAGTAAAAAGGGTGTTGAATGAATTTTGAATCAATAATTTCTACAATAAGATCTCTTCCCCCTCTGCCTAAATCAGTTGTAGAAATTCAAAAGCTTTATGTTGCTGGTGACCCAGATATTAATTTGTTGGTTAAAATCATAGAAGCTGACCCTATTTTAACGAGCGATATTTTAGCAGAGGCAAATTCCCCTCTGCATAGTTTTTCAAAAAAAATCATTGCTGTACAACAAGTCATTACACTTCTTGGAACATCTGCTATTCGTTCCTTAGCTCTTGCATCATCCACTCAAAAGAATTTCAAACTCAATTTTCAACCTTATGGGTTAAGTAATGCAGAATATTCAAATATGTGCAACTTACAATCTATGTTGATGTTTCAATGGTATATGGGCGTCGATATTAGTAAATCAAAGATTTTGATTCCTTTAGTTTTTTTATCAGAAATGGGAAAAATTCTTATAGCAAATGAGTTGAACGATAGTGAATATGCAACTATATTTCAAAAAGAGATTAAAGAGAGTGATAACATAAGTGAAGTTGAAAGAATGTATGCGGGAACTACCACTACGACTGTGAATATACTTCTCTATAAACATTGGAATTTTGATGAGATGTTTATTGACATCATGGAGTATTTAGAAAATCCTTGTGAAGAAAAGAGCTACTTACAAGAGTATGCAAATGCGATACAAGTTGTTCACACAGCAGTCAATGTAAATAATCTATTAACTGTAGAGAGCATACAAAAAGCAACTCTTTTAGCAGAATCATTTGGTTATGACTCTGCTAGATTTGAAAAAACTGCAAAAAGAATAAAACAAAAACTAGAAGAAGCAAATCTCCTATAGAATATCATCGCTTTTGTTTTTCAAATATAGCATGTTGTTAATATTTTGATTATATGAATCTGGATTTGTTTCAAGCCAAGAGCTATTAATCTATAAACAAGTGTGGATTTTCATTAAGATTTTGTTGTAGTTTTTCATATTCTATTGTTGATAAGTTGATAACATTATCTTTATCAACAATCTCAATAGTAGTGATGTCATTATTATTGTTGTTTGTTCGTAAATATTTTAGGACTACTTTTCCAAGAGCGTAAACTTCTTGTTTTATGATTTTATTATTATCATTATAAGTGATACATTCGCCATGGAGTTTGCCGTCATTATATGTTTTAGTTGATTTAATACTCTTATTTGCTTTAGGAATAAAATATTTTGTTTCAACTCCATCTCTCTTATCATGTAGATAATATTCTAACATTGAGAGGACACCGTTTGGCGTAAAATGTTTAATTTCTTTAATATCATCTTTAAAATTTATAAGCTCTTTAACATAGCCTCTTTTATCATCATAGTAATTTTTTGTAACAAATATTCCATTCTCATAATAAGTTTCACATTTTAAATTTTTACTTGGATAATTAACTGTAGTTTGTTGTTCTCTCATGGATAGTCCTTATGTGTAAGTTATGAGAAACTTTTGTCATTTGTAACATTATCATTTACAGTCAGCTTTTACAGAAACATTATAATCATTTGCGTAGGTAAAAGGTTCAATAATCATTTTAAAATCTCTTGTTTCGCCTATTTTTATATCTTCTTCTTCAATAGCCATCTTTTGAAATGGAGTAAATGGAAATATAAAATCTTTGACTTTATTGCCTGTAACTTTATAAATACTTGCTGTAATCTTGCAGTTTTGAAAATTAAATTTTGACTCATTACTCAAAGTTCCCCTCACAACAACAGCTTCAGTAAAAAGAAGCTTTTGCTGAGAAAGAAGTTGTATGTTGTTTTTAAAAAGATATTCATGCATTTTTATATATCCAAGTGTTGGAGCTAAAAAGAGTGTGCTAAAGGACAAAAGTGCTATAAAAAGAGAAAGAGCTACGCTCCTTCTAAGAATGATAGATAAAATGATTAAAAGTATAAAAAGTATAAAAGAGCCACCGAATAAAATATAATCAAATTGAATAAGTCCTTCTATAAAAGTCATAATTTTTTCTTTCATTATGACTCTCTTGCACTCTTTTCAGCGATACCACTCATGTTAAATCTGCGAGAAAGTTCTTGTTTAATTCTATCGGGTGCTATATTTTTTGCCGCAAGAGCAACAAGCATATGATAAGTTAAATCCGCTGCTTCGTATATCATCTCCGCTTCATCATTATCTTTATATGCAAAACAAAATTCTCCCGCTTCTTCTACAACCTTTTTCAAAATTGTATTGTCGCCTTTTGCAAAAAGTTTTGCTGTCCATGAAGATTCTGGGTCGGAGAGTTTTCGTTCTTGAATCGTGTGATAAAGTGTATCTATCACACCGTACATTTCCTCTGAGTTTATCTCTACTTCTGAGGTAGCACTGCCGCTTTCAAGCTCTGTAAAAAAGCATGAATGTCTGCCCGTGTGACAAGCAACACCATTTTGAGTCACTTTTATAAGAAGCGTATCATTGTCACAGTCGATATTAAAAGAGTGGATTTCTTGCGTGTGTCCGCTACTCTCGCCTTTTTTCCAAATGCGTTGTTTTGAGCGAGAAAAATAGTGTGCTATTTTTGTAGTGAGTGATAATTCAAGGGCTTCTCTGTCCATATAAGCCATCATCAAAACTTCATTTGTTTGAATATCTTGAACTATAACTGGCAAAAGGTCAATTTTCTGCCAGTCTATTTTATTGATTATTTTTTGCATATTTTTACTTATTTTTCTTGAGTAGAAGTTCTCTGTTTAGCATCTTTCATATCCACCCAAATATTTGGAGTTGAACCACCAGGAGTTAAGAAAATCTTAGCATCTTTATTTTCTCTAAGTGCATCGTTAAACTGACCTTGAACTTTTATCTGCTCTAGTTGTAAAAGCTCAGTAGTTAATGATTTTGAAATCAAATAGTTCGCTTTAGATTTTGCATCCGCATCAATTGTCACAGCATCTGCTAAACCTTGCGCTTCAATTCTTGCCTTTTCTGCTATACCTCTTGACTCTGCAGCGCGTTTAAGTGCTTCTTGTTCTGCTCTTTGAACATCTTGTTCCGCTTTTTGAACTTGCTGTTTTGCTATTTGAACACTCTCGATTTGCTCTTTTACTTTTACAGGTAAAATAATTTCACGAAGTTGTACCGATTGAAGTTCAGCAGGTGTATTTTTTAGATTTCCAACACTCTCTCGCACCTGAGTTTCAATAGCAAGAGCAATAGGATTTCTCATTTGTGGAAGTAACTCTGCATCATAATTACCAACAACATTACGAACAACATCTCTTACAACAGGATTGATGATTTTATCTTCCCAGCTAAATCCCCAGTTTGAAATAGTCTGCGCAGCAAATTGTGCATTCAATCTGTACTGAACAGTTATCTCGATTGAAACTGGAAGACCTCGTTTGTCAAGAACTGTAATTTCAGGTTTTACTGTAATTCCAGCAGCATTGCCAGTTCCTACTTCTGTGTTGGATGCATAGTTTATGATACGAACTTTAGTATCTACTGTATAAACTTTTTGAATAACTGGCAAGATAAAATGAAGTCCAGGAAGAAGTGCTTGGTCTTGATATTTACCGTTCGTACTTAAAATACCTCTCTCTCCCTCTTCGATAATAATAAAGGGTTTTAACAAAGCTAAAAGCACAACAATAGTGATTATAAAATAAGCTACACCAGCTTTGCCACCACCAAAATTCAAATCTATTTTTGGCATCTGCGGCATACCACCGCCTGAACTACCATTAGATTTTTTTTCAGATCCACCGCTTTCACTTTTTTTCTTGTTAAAATAATCATTCATATCTGATGCCATTTTATTTTTCCTTAATTTTATTTTTTTGTTTTACTTTAAAAGTTAAATTTCCACATGCCATAGGAAGATAATTTGTTAATTGACATAAGTTAGATAATGTTCATACTCTTTATTGCGTCCAAACACTATATCAAAGTAAAGTGTTTGCAGTTTTTCTGTCATCGCACCACGAGAACCACAACCAATTTCTCTCGCATCAACGATACGAACAGGTGTGATTTCAGCTGCTGTTCCTGTTAAAAATGCCTCATCTGCTATATAAACTTCTTCTCTAGTAATACGGCGACGCTCAACAACTATGCCAAGATTTTCAGCCATTTCTATAACAGTTTTTTGTGTGATAGATTCGAGTGAGTTGTCATTTGGAGGTGTGATAAGTTTTCCATTTTTTACCATGAAAAAACTCGCACCACTTGCTTCTGCCACATATCCTTGATCATCAAGTAAAAGTGCTTCATCATAACCACAATCAATCGCTTCAAACTTCGCCATTTGAGAGTTTAAGTAGTTCGCTGTTGCTTTTGCTTTGCCCATATTTGAAGTGTTTGCTGGGCGTGTCATGGAAGCAATTTTTAGCTTAATGCCTTTTTTCATTCCCTCTTCACCGAGATAAGCACCCCACTCCCAAGCTGCTACAACCGTTTCAACTGGAGCACCTTTATGATACACACCCATAACACCATACCCCAAAAATGCCAAAGGACGCAAATAGACATTATCACCTTGAAACTCATTTTTTCTAATGAGTTCAATTTGAGCAGCATTAAGCTCTTCAACGCTGTATGGAATATCCATAAGAGTCATTTTTGCAGACTCTTTAAGTCTCATTGTGTGGTCATTAAGGCGAAAAATAGCATAACCTTTAGCAGTTTTATATGCTTTTGTTCCTTCAATAACACCATTTCCATAATGTAATGTGTGTGATAGTACATGAGTTTGAGCATCAAACCAACCCTTAAACTCGCCATTCATCCAAATATATTTAGCAGCATCCATAAAAATCTCCGACAATTATTATATTTCTAAAGTTGGGCATTTTATCTAAAATGATGTTTATATTGTATTAATAATCATGCTACCCCAAGAGTATTTCCTCTATTTGCTCACAAAAATTGTTTAATTTAATTATTTGTTTTTTTGAATCTTAATTTATTCGTGTTGTATTATTTCTTAAGTTAAATTATATATAATTCATCTCTTTAATTTTTAAGATAAAAGGATAGTTAGTTGACACAAAAATATGCAAGATATGAAGATATTGATAAAGAACAACTTCAAATAGATATAGAAAAAATTAAAGAAACCATTGGTGCGCCAACTGAAGAAGATTTCCAGCATCTTCTTAAATTACAAAGATGGGGAAGAGCTTCCACTATTGTTGGCTTTTTACTCATCATCTTAGTGAGCTACTTAGAAATTACACATGCCGTATCCTCTTTAGAATTTTTGGGTATTGCTGTTTTAGCAGCTGTATTAATAGGTGTTGGAAATGTATCACGATGGGCAAATACGACACATCCTATTCTTCACGGAGCGTATGACAAAGTTCCTAATGTGCCTTATAAATACACAAAAGCAGGATATGCACGAGGAATAAATAGATATTTTCATTGGCTCGATTGGATAAAACCAGAAGCTTGGGAGTACGAACATAACATCATGCATCATTATCATTTAGGCGAAGTGGATGATCCAGATAATGTGGAGCAAAATCTTCAGTGGCTCATTCAGTCCAAAGCGCCTATGTGGTTAAGATATCTCTTTGTTTATCTGTTTGCTGGAACTTGGAAATTTACCTATTATGCTCCGAACACTTTGCGAATATTAGAAAATAAAGAGAGACGCAAACGAAAAGAAGAAGAAATTCTTCACTATGAATTTAGCCCATTAACTGCAAATGGTTTAGAACTATGGAAAAATTTCTATTTGCCTTATGGTATTATTAAATTTGTTCTCGTTCCTTTGTTATTTTTCCCACTTGGACTAGGGGCTATACTGAATGCTTTTATTATTCTTGTTATGGCTGAATTTGTAGCAAATATACACTCATTTTTAGTGATAGTCCCAAACCATTCTGCTGAAGATATCTACATGTTTAACGAGCCTCATAAAAGCCAAGGCGAGTTTTACCTCAGACAGATAATGGGAAGTGTAAATTACAACACAGGTTCAGATCTTATAGATTTTGCACATGGCTGGTTAAACTACCAAGTAGAACACCACCTTTTTCCAAATTTACCACTTTCTCAGTACCAAAAAATGCAACCGATTGTAAAAGAAGTTTGTAAAAAACACAACTTAGAATACCGTCAAGAGAGTGTTTTTAAAAGAGCATACATGACTATAGAACTTATGGTTGGAAATGCAAAACTTCTTCGAGTAGATGGGATTTAACTCCCACTCTGCACATTTTCAAACTGCTTCAAGATATTTCCACATGCCACGGCATGTGGAAACTTTACAAGTCTCAATACAAAAACCCAAATAACCAAAGCGGAATTTTATTGCCAAATCCTATTTCAATCCCATCTGAGACGACATAACTATCTGCTAAATCTTTGATTTGAGCAAAGCTTTTATCTTTACCGCCAATTTCAAATATATATCTGCCATCAATCAGAAAATCGCCACTGTTTGGCACGGCTATGTCATACAAATGTGCCAACTGATTTGCAAAAAATGTCTCCCTTATTGTTCCTATGTTTTGTTCCTCACAATAACTATAGTTCAGATTTGAGTTATTAAGATAAATTTTGTCAGGCTTCAAAAAAATGTTGTCACCTTTTGTTTTTGAGCGTAAAATATTGAAAATTTTTCCTCTATGCAAATACTCCATATACTGATACAAAGTATCTCTATCCACCCCTATTTTGGCACTTAACTCTTTTATATTTATCTTAAATGGTTTGGACTGACAAATGAGTTTTGTGAGTTTTTTTAGATTCACTATGTTTTCATATTTGATTGTAAAAACAGAGGGAATATCTACCTCTATAACGGTGTTTATCGTTTCATGAAGTTTGATACTGTAAGTATCTTGATTTTGAAAATAAAAAGGATAAAAACCATATTGAAGATACTCTTTCCAATGTTCAAGTGGTTTGAGAGAAGCGAAATCTTTATGAACTATCTCAACATGATTTTGCAAAATATCTTCTAACTTGTAGCTTTTAAAATTTTTACCCAATTTTATCTCTAAAAATTCTCTGTATGAGAGACCATTGACTCTATACAAAACAGCTCTACGACTCAAATCCGCTTTGGAATGTTCTAGTTTGATGGCGGATGAGCCAGAAAAGAGCACTTTGATATCGAGCATGTCATAGATTTGCTTTAACTCTATCTCAAAATTTTTATACTTATGTATCTCGTCTATTGCTAATATTTTTCCGCCCAAAGATGCAAATTCTGTAGCGATTTCAAGAAGCGTACTATTTGCAATATCCAAATTATCCGCACTCAAATAAAGCTTTTTTTGTAAAGGAATATCTAACTCCTTGAGATACTGCAAAATATAGGTAGTCTTACCAACGCCTCTCGCACCGATAATACCTATAAGTTTGTCATTATGGTCGATAACCTGCCAAATATATCTTTTGTATGTTTGGAGATGGTTACTCAGATACTGTACAAAACTTTTATGAAGTTGCTCAACTATCATGTGAGACCTTTAAAATTTTGTTTTATTTTATCATAAAGTTGGACTCTATTCCTAGTTAATACAATATTTTGTTGGTATTTAATCTAATTTATAATTTTTCAAAAATGAATTAAGCTTCTTTTGCTACAATAAATTCACTTCTTATTTAAAATAGGTGTTAGGAATTCTTCTTATGATTGAAATAAAAAACTTATCAGGCGATTTTTGGGGTGGAACGGCATCTATGCTTGTTGCTCTTCCCGCCGCAATTGCATATGGAGTGTCTATTTATGCACCTATTGGAGGACATTATAGTGCTTATGGTGCGATAGCTGGTATTTTAGGGGTTGCTACTATTGGGATTGTCGTCGCTTTGATGGGTGGAACAAATAAGCTCATTTCTGCACCAAGCGCACCAGCAGCAGCCGTTTTATCTGCTTTTGCCCTTGAATATATGTCGCATGGAATAAATGCTGATAGTATATTTATCTTGCTTATGATTGTAGCTCTCCTCGCTGGTATTTTTCAAATTCTTTTTGGTGTTGTCGGATTGGGACGGCTTATTAAATATATGCCTTTTCCTGTCGTTAGTGGATATCTTAGTGGCGTTGGGCTCTATATAGTCGCTTCACAAATGCCGAAATTTTTAGGCGTACCGAATGGATCACATTTTTTTCAAAGTGTGCAAGACCCATCCCTATGGCAGTGGCAAAGCATCTCCATTGGTTTAATAACTATGATAACGATGTTATTTGCTGATAAAATCTTTCGTCTTGTACCTGCCGTTATTTCCGCATTAGGTATCGGAGTTGGGACTTATTTTTTATTAGCACTCATAGACCCTACTCTTTTAGAGGCGAATAATAAATTTATCATTGGTGCTCTTGGTGGAAAGGAAGGTGTTGATTTTACGCAACTTTTTATGCGACGCTTTGAAGGAGCATCGAGCGTACCTTGGGAAATCCTTGCGACTCTTTTTTTTCCTGCCTTAACTTTAGCAGCACTTCTTTCAATCGATACACTTAAAACCTGTGTCATTCTTGATTCAATCACTCATTCTTTTCACAACCCAAACAAAGAACTCATAGCCCAAGGCTCAAGCAATATCGCTTCTGCGATTATCGGTGGCATGCCAGGGTCTGGAACAATGGGTGCAACTATGGTAAATCTCTCCAGCGGTGCTTCGACAAATATTTCTAGCCTTATCGAAGGAGTCATGGCGATTATTGCATTCCTAGTTTTAGGAAACTTTATCGCGTGGATTCCAGTTTCTGCACTCGCAGGTATTTTGATTGTTATTGGTCTTAGAATGATTGATAAACACAGTATAGAACTACTTAGATCTAGCAAAACAGCGCTTGATTTTTTTATCATTGTAGCGGTTGCCATAACTGCCCTTTCAGTAAGTCTTATTGCTGCAGCTGGAGTTGGATTGTTTTTAGCAATTGTATTATACATGGCACAACAAATTCGTACATCTGTCATATATAACCATATAGATGGATTGGATACTTATAGCAAAATTGCGCGTTCAAAAGAAGAAATAGCACTTTTGCATGGAAAAGAGAGTTGCTTTTCAGTCTATGAATTGCATGGTAGCCTTTTTTTTGGAACAGCAAATCAGCTCTATTCAATACTTCAAGAAGATTTAAAAAATAAAAAATATATCATTATGGATTTAAAAAGAGTGCAAACAGTTGACTTAACTGCTGCGCATATTTTACTTCAAATCAAAGATATTCTCCATGAAAAAGGTGGTTATTTGGTCTTATGTCGTTTGCCACATAAACTGCCAACGGGAGATGATTTAGAAAATTATTTCAATCATGTTGGACTCCTAAAACACTTAAGTCCAATTAAAGCCTTTGATGATTTAGACGATGCAATTGAGTGGACTGAAAATACTATTATAAAAAATGGGCTTATTCAAAGAGTAGATGAACAACTTTTAGAATTACAAGATTTTGATATTTTTAAAGGTCGTAATCAAGATACATTACAAGAAATTCAGAAGCTAGTAGAGAGTCGCTTTGTAAAAAAAGGTGAAACGATATACCATGAAGGAGATTCTACGGGAGAGATTTTTCTTATTCGTCGTGGTTCAGTTCGGATTATGCTTCCATTTGCAAACAGAAAAAGTGTCCATCTTACTACTGTTGGTCAAAATAATTTCTTTGGAGAATTTTCATTTCTGCATGGAAGCCCACACTATACAAATGCCATTGCAGGAACAGACACGGATCTGTATATAATTACAAATGAAGCATTTGAAAAATTTTCATCTATTCATAAAAAAGCCTCTTTCCATTTCATGCAAAGTCTAGCGCAAGTGTTAGCGGAAAGACTTCGACTAACACGCTCCGAACTTGGGGCAGAGTATGATGTGTAAAAAAGAGTTATAACAGATAACTTTTTTTACTTTCCACATGCCAAGCTATTTGATGATATTTATTCAAATGAGGTGAATAAAAGTTGCTCATACTAGTTCATCAAAAAGAGACATGTTTTTTCTCCAATATCCTCTCCCGCCTTTGAGTGAGATGCAGTGATACTCAGGAAATTTTTTTCTATACTCTGCAAGTCTATAAAATGTTGATTTGCCACTGTCGCAGTAGAAAACAAAAACACTCCCTTTAGGATATTTTTTCATCTCAGGAGGGTTGTAAGTGACGGTTCGCGCCCCCTCAATTGGGGATAGAACTGTATCAATCAAAACGATTTTAATCCGCTGAGCTTCGAGTTTTACTTTGTTTTGTAAATACTCTTTTTGTGTCCACTCGTCTGGAAATTTCATCTTTAAACCTCTTATATATTTTGGAAATTATATAAAAGAAGTTTTAGGAAAAGTTTAAAGTTTTCGAGCACGAAACAAAACAAAAATTGAACTAAGGAGTGCTCCTAAGAATACTATGCTATACCCAGTAGGTAAGTCGTAGTAATAGGATAAAAAAATTGCAGTGATGCTAAAAAACCAACCAAAAATAAAACTGCTAAGTTGTTTATTTGCAAAGTTCAAAGAAGTTGCGACGAGTGCGGGTGCTATGAGTAAAACAAACACGACTAACACACCTGCTAACTGTACCGAGGATGTGACTGTGAGTGCCAAAAGTGAGAAGAATGAAAGTTCTTTATAAAAGCCACTCAGTTTTGGATAAACCTTCCATAAAATAAGAGCGATGAAAGCGTAAATAAAAGCACTTTTGAGTACATCTTTTGTGGGTGTAAAGAGTATATCACTCGCTAAAAGTGATTTGAAATGCTCCATTCCCTCTGAAGAGTTTGCTAAAACCATCATAATTCCACTCGCACCCAAAACATATAAAAGCCCGATGAATGCTTCGAGTTTGAGATTTCTTTGTGAAGCAACGGCGATTAAAAAAGCACTCAGAAGTGCAAAGAAAAGTGTTAAAAGATAAAAATAATCTCCATGAAAATAGCCAAAACTCACAGCCGAGCCAAGGGCTGCAAACTGTGCGATGGCGAGGTCTGTGAAGATGATTCCTTTTTGCAAAATTCTGATTCCAAACCATGCGTGAATCATTACAAGCATAATCACTAAAAGTATTGGAACGAAAAGAATTTCTAGCATTTTATTGCACTTGTAAGGTAATCAAAAAGTGAAACCAAATCGTCGATATTTTCTAATGCACCAACATCGTGAGGCATCATAATAACTTTAATCCCTGATTTTTCACTGATAAAATCTGCTGTTTTTGTGTCGTGATAAACATCATGCAAAAGAGAGCAAGGTTTCTCTTTTTTGATAAGTTCGATGAGTTCTATTGTGTGTTTTGAACTTGGCACAACCCCTGGAAGAGGCTCGATGGATGCTATAGAAATTAATCCATACGCATGGTTAAAGTAAGCCATTACATCATGATATTGCACAACTTTAAGCCCATTTTTATCTGCCATTTTCGCTTTCCAAAGCCCAAGTTTATCTTTCCACATGCCAGAAAATTCTGCATAATTTTTTTCATAAACTGTTCTATTTTGGCTATCGATAGAGATTAAAAACTCTTTGATACTCTGTGCCAAAACTAAAATATTGTTAGGGTCTAGGTGAAAATGTGGATTTCCATCTGGATGCACATCACCGCCTGAACGATCCACACTGGCAGGTTTTTGCAGAAATTCCACATGCCGTGAAAGGTCTAAAAATGTTTTGGCATTTGTCTCGATTTTTGGATTTGCTGCGCGGTTAATGAGCGGAGGAAGCCAACCTATTTCAAGCTGTCCTCCATTCATAATAAGTGCATCCGCATCTCTGACTTTGGCTATAAGCGAAGGTTTAGGAACAACAAAATGTGGGTCCCAATTTCCTTTTGCTAAAACAACTATATCCACTTTATCGCCACCGATTGCTTTTGTAAGCGCACCAATGTAGGGATAACTCACAGCGATACTCATGTTAGCTAAGAGTGTTAGTGGCAGTAAAAGTGTAACTATATATTTTTTCATAATCATCTCCTAAAATGAGTGCGCACCATGTGCGCCAATAGCAAATGTCAATTGAAGTATGATTTCATCAATTGCTTTTTTATTTCCGCTTAGCTTAAATGCTTCATCATGTGAGTATTGCACTCTCAGTTGTGCAAATTCACTTGTTTTATACTCAGCATCCACAGTCGTTTTAGCACCGTTTGAATCTTGCACAAATCCCTCGTATCTTAAACCTGCTTTGTAGTTTTCATCATAACGATAGACCAATTGCGTGTAATAACCGCTTTGAGCTTTATCTTCGGCTATTGTTATCTCATCACTCTTCATATTTCTATATAAAAATTCACTTTGCCAATTAATATAACTGTAACTATTAAAATAATTTTTGATACTCAAATCAGCTCCATAAATCTCTGCATTGCCTTTATAAAGAGGCGTCGCTGTTTCCGCATCTTCTACATTTGAAACACCTTTTGCATAACTTACTCCAAAAAGCAGAGAAGCATCTTTGATGTCAAATGAATTTTTTAAGTATCCCACATAGAGTGCTTCGCCATCTTTTTTCTCAAAATCATTGGCGAATGTTCCGCCATTTCCTTTTTGCAATGCTTCAACTCCTAGTTTCAAGTACCATGGAGTTGGAGCTAACCATTGGAGCTGAACTCCAGGAGCATTTAAACCCTCAGGCGACAAAAAGCCGTTATACACAAGTGGTGCATCAGCAAAATCCCAAACATGTGCGTGTTGAGAATTTAATCTTCCAAAATCAGATTTGAACTTTCCACCTTTTACTTTCAAGCTATAAGGAAGAGCTTTTGTAGTGAAATAAGCTTCCTCTATCTCAACACTTTCAGGGCTAAAATGGAACACACCATCAAGCTCAAAAGCTTGGTCAACATTGCTGTGCATTGCTAACTCTGCATAGTTGAGGTTCAATCCATTGTCCGTATTGAACTCTTTAAATGTTCCATAATCTCCATAATTTGAAGTTGGAGCATTGTTGTCTAAATCACTGTTACTTACATTTCTGTGAACGAAACTCGTATCTACAATAAGTGAAATATCTGGTATAAATTTTGATTGATCAAAACTTCCGCCACCTTCTCCAGCAAGAGCCAAAGTTGCACAGAGTGCAGTTGATAATATAATTTTTTTCATAGGTATCCTTAATGATATTTTTTTATTTGTAAAGTTTTTTTATTGGTTTTTAGGAAAATAAGGGCGGTGCGTTTGAATGATTTGTATTTTTCTTGGCATGTGGAATTTGAATTTGATTTTTTTGCAGAGGTATGGCATCAAAAGTTACGAATATATTTTCTTTGAAATTGTTTAGGATGTCAGCCGAAACCGAGTGGTCATCGACTATACAAATCTGGCATGTGGAACTGTCGTGATGTTTCAGATGCTCCACTTCATGCAGAGCACTGAAAATCGTAGCAATAGTAAAAAGTAGAGATAAAATAAGCTTCAATTTCATAGGCGAAATTTTAGCAAGATCTCCTTAAAATGCGATTGAGTCGCAAATGCATTTTATACTATTGCATAATTTGGGTTTAACTCATTGATTTTCTCAAATCTAAAACAAACTCTGCAATGTCATCATGAAGGGCTTGTAAATCCTCTTCGTGTTCCACTTCATCCGCTAAAATCTGAGAAACCATGTTATAAGTAACAATATCTTTATCTTTGAGAATATCTGAAATTGAAGAATAAGTGCTAATCGCACACTGTTCCCCTTTAATAGAGTCCTGCAAAATCGCTACAACATCAAAACTTTTAGGCTCTGCGTAGTCGCAATTTGCCTGTTTAAACCACTCTTGCGGGTTTAAAAGTGGGCTTCCGCCTAACTGAATGATTCTGTCTGCGATTAATGTTGCATGTCGAAGCTCATCCGCCGCGTGAAGAGTAAGTTCAGCAACAACAGCATCTTTCATAATCCCTTTGATAACTTTTGCTTCAATGAAGTATTGGTAATACGCCAACCACTCATCTGCATACGCTCTGTTTAGAAGAGTGATAATCTCACTAATTTCAATACCTTTGATAATCGAATTTCCTCTTACTGCCATAACATACTCCTAAATATAAAATATTGATTCAAAAATTGTACAAGAATAAACTTAAAGGATAATAGTTATCCATTAAAGAGCTAAAATATATATATTTAAGTTATAATTAATTGGTTTTTATTGATTTGTTTGAAGGAGTGTTTTATGTTTTATACGAAAACTATTGAACAGAGTTTAAGAGATTTGGAGTCTACGCGTGAGGGTTTAAGTACGCAAGAAGCTAAGTTGCGTTTTGAACATTATGGTAAAAATTCTCTTCCAAAAGCCATCAAACGAACCCTTTTAGATATTTTTATAGACCAGTTTAAAAGTCCTGTTATCTATGTTTTACTCTTTGGAGGCACTATCTCTTTTGTGATTAAAGATTTTAGCGATGCAGGTTTTATATTTGCTGCTTTGCTTATGAATGCGTTAGTAGGAACACATCAGGAGTATAGAGCGGATGAGAGGGCAGATGCGCTTAAACAAATCATAAAAACCTATGCTACGGTTCTTAGAGATGCGAACAAAGTGGTGCTAGAGAGCGAAAATATTACGCTTGGGGATATGATTTTTTTTGAATCTGGTGGTAAAGTTCCCGCAGATATCAGGCTCATAGAGACACAAGATTTGTTGGTAAATGAATCACTTCTCACGGGTGAGTCCATAGATGTCAACAAAGATGCCTCCTACATTTCTTCTGATAGTAATGAGTCTGTTGGAGATAGAAAAAATATGTTATACGGTGGTTCTTTAGTTACAAAAGGACGAGCGGTAGGTGTTGTTTGCGCAATTGGCTCTATGAGTGAAGTTGGAAAAATCGCTTCACTTTTAGCAAAGGCTGAAGTCGTACAACCTCCTCTTGTCATGCGAATGCAAAAGTTTTCACTCAACATCGTCAAAATTGTTGCAATTGTCGCTGTGTTTATTATAGCCATAGGAATTTTTCAAGAGTTTCCTCCTAAAGAGATATTTTTTATAACTGTTGCCCTTGCAGTTTCGGCTATTCCAGAGGGACTTCCTGTTGCCATTACCGTAGCTTTAAGTGTGGCGAGTAGTGCTATGAGTCGGCGGAATGTCATAGTGAGAAAACTCTCAGCCATAGAGGGTTTAGGTTCATGTACCCTAATAGCAAGTGATAAAACGGGGACGATGACGCAAAATCTTTTAAGCGTTGCGCATTTTGTGACACCCCAAAAGAGTTATAACTCCAAAGAGTATAGTAATGAAAATATTATTTTAGGCGCTCTTTTATGTAACGAAGCAAGTTGGCATAGTAAAAATAAAGAGATGGAATTTATGGGTGACCAAGTGGATGTCGCACTCGCACAATATGCACTTAGAGTTGAAAAATCACTTTTTGAAAAATATGGCAAACTTGAACCCTGCAACACCCTGCCCTATGAGCCAATCAATAAATATTCTGGTGCTGTATATGTGCTAGAGGGCAAAAAGATACACTTTATAAAAGGCTCTCCAGAGGTAATTCTTGGCATGTGTAAATTAGAAGATGCAGATGCAAAAAAAGTCTCAAATCAGGTAAATGAGTGGGCAGGAAAAGGGTTTAGAAATATTGCTCTGGCATATAAAGAGAGTGCGGAGGCGGAGATCGCAAAAGAGGGGTATAACTATCTTGGTTTTGCTGCAATAACCGACCCATTAAGAGAAGGTGTGTTAGAAGCCCTCACAAAGGCGAAAGAGGCTGGAATAGAGGTTGTGATGATAACGGGAGACCATCCAAATACTGCCTATTTTATCGCTAAAGAACTTGGAATTGTCCTCAGTAAAGATGAGGTGATGGATGGTTCGGAGATTTCTCACTCAGTAGAGCTTGGAGTCCATAAAGAGGAGATTACGAACAAGCGGGTTTTTGCAAGAGTTTCCCCAGAACAAAAACAACTCATAGTGAAAACATTTCAAGAGTTAGGGCATTTTGTGGCGGTGACTGGGGATGGAGCAAACGATGCACCTGCACTCAAATACGCAAATATCTCCATCGCTATGGGCAAAAGCGGAACAGATGTGGCAAGAGAATCGAGTGATTTGATTCTCACAGACGACTCTTTTGCTTCTATAATCAATGGCGTAGAAGAGGGGCGCGTGGCGTACGACAACATCCGAAAAGTTGTTCATCTGCTGATGTCCACAAGCTTTGCAGAGGTAGTTCTTGTTCTGCTCTCCATGCTCTTTTTTATTCCTCTTCCGCTTTTACCTGTGCAGATACTCTGGCTCAACCTTGTTGCAAACGGCTTTCAAGATGTCGCCCTTGGACTAGAAAAGGCAGAACCAAATGTGCTTAAGAGAAAACCCCGTGACCCAAAAGAGCCTATTTTTAACCGTGTCATGATGAGCAGAGTTATTGTGGGCGGTTTGTATATGAGCATCTCTGCTTTTGGAGTATTTTACACACTACTTGAATTTGGTTATGAAGAGACTATGGCACGAAATATCACCTTGCTTTTGATGGTTTTGTTTGAAAATGTACATGCTTTTAACTCAAGAACAGAAAAACACTCTATCTTCAAAATCGACCACACAAAAAATAAAATCCTCTGGCTCTCCATCCTAAGCGCTCAAGGCATACACATTGTTTCAATGTACATTCCATTTATGCAATCCCTTCTAAATATCCAACCAGTAAGCCTAGAAATCTGGGGGGTTTTACTTCTTATAGCACTTGTATTGATAGTAGTAATGGAGCTGGAAAAAGTAGTACGAAGAAGGTTTTTTGGGTAAAGTTTGTTTGGCATGTGGAACTTCCACATGCCGAGATGTTTTAGAGTTCTTCTAAGGCTTTTTTAATCGCTAAGGGGAGTGGGAGTTCTACTTTTTCGCAATCTTCTTCAAGGCAACATTCGCAGACTGTTCCTGCGCTTGTCTCTTCCCTGATGGCTTCTTGGTCGTTGCCAAACTTTTTTACTGCTTCTTTGATTGTATCATAGTGAACATCATTGCAATCACATACTAACATTGTGTGTCCTTATATTTGAACAAAAGTAGAGCCTTTGACTCCACATACAGGACATTTCTCAGGTGGAGTTCCTAACTCAATATAGCCACATGTTGGACATAAGTAGATATTTACCTCATCCAAATCTTTGCCTTCTTTTACTGCTTGAAGTGCTTTTGCGTAGAGTTCTGCATGAACTTTTTCCGCTTCAAGAGCATACCCAAACATCTTTTTCGCTTTATGATTATCTTTATCTGCTTGTTCGTACATTGGAGGATACATATTTTCAAACTCATAAGTTTCTCCGCCGATGGCAGCTTCAAGATTTTCAAGAGTAGAACCTATCTTCTCCATTGCCTTTAAATGACCCTCAGCATGGATTTTTTCAGCTTCTGCAGTTGTACGAAAGAGTTTTGCAATATTTTCAAATCCATCTTTCTCTGCCTTTTTAGCAAATGCACTATATTTCTGATACGCTTGGCTTTCACCGCTAAATGCTGTGTCTAAATTTTCTTTTGTTGTTGGCATGTGGAATCCTTAACTAATATTTATAAAGGAAAAAAATTATCCTTTGGAATATTGTATCTCTCTTAAACTTAAACAAAAATTATTGTTTTATATGCGAAGAGAGCAACCAAATCTGCTACAATAGTAGCGATAAATTATAAGAGGCTTAGAATGATTAGAAAAGTTGGATTAGCTCCAGGTTCGGCAATTTATACGGGTGATATTGCGATACATGACCCAAAAATGACGGTGATTGTGTATGGTTCACAGCATGTGCAAATCGATGAGTATGATTCCTACCACGATGTTGAAAAAGCATGTACAGAGATTGATAATGAAACTAAATCTTGGATTCATATCGAACCCATTAGCAATCAAGATGCTATTTGGAAACTTAGCAAGTTATTTGGATTACACTCTTTGGTTGCAGAAGATGTTTTATCTGTAAGTCATCGCCCAAAAGCTGAAGAGTACGATGAGTATCTTTTTGTTGTTCTCAAATATGCAGTTTATAAAGAGATGGAACTAAATTTTTATCAAATCACATTTATTTTAAAAGATAATCAACTCGTTAGTTTTGCAGACAACTCACCAGAGCGATTTAAAGAAATCAAAAAACGGCTTGAAAAAGAGGAGTCTCGCATTAGAAAAGAGGGAAGTTCCTATCTGCTTTTTTCACTACTTGATTTTATTGTTGACCACTATTATCTCGTACTGGAAGAACTTAGTAATGAGATAGAAGAGCTTGAAAATGAGATAATTTACACGCCTACAAAAAAAAGTATAGAACATGTTCACGCACTCAAACGCACACTCATAAACTTGAAGAAATCTATTTGGCCTATGCGTGAAGTGGTAAATGTACTGCTTCGCTCTGAGTCTATTAAGCAAGAACATAAAATTTATTATAGGGATGTATATGACCATGTTATTGATATTATCGATATTCTTGAAGGAAATAGAGATACAGTATCGAGTTTTTTAGATATTTACCTCTCAACTTTGAGTAACCGCATGAATGAGATTATGAAAACGCTCTCAATTATTTCAACGATTTTTATTCCGCTTTCATTTTTAACAGGATACTTTGGTATGAATTTTAAATATGAACTCATATTACAATCTGAAAATTCCTATATGTGGTCGAATATACTTATGATTTCAATCCCAATATCACTTCTTGGATATTTTAAATGGCGCAAATGGTTTTAAAATAAAGATTTTAATAATATAAGTTATAATCATAAAACTTAAGTTAAAAAGGAATACAAACAATGAAAAAAGTGGTAATGGCGTTACTTGGTACAGTGTGTTTACTCTCAGCAAATGAAGCGGTTGCAACACCAACTGAAGCGGTTAAAGAGGTAGTTAAAGAGAAAAAAAAAGAAGTGTTTAAAGAAAAAGAGGCACAACTCAAAGATGAAAGTGCGCAAAGAGAAGAAAAATATAATGAAAAAAAAGAAACAATTAAAGAGAATAGTGAAGTAAAAAGAGTAAGTAGAGAAGAGAAACTCAAAACAAAAGAAGATATGCGCGTAGAAAAAAGAGCTTTATTAGAAAAAAAAATAGCAGAAAGAAAAAAAGAGCCGTATTGAAAAGCTGATACAAAAGCGATTACAAAGTAAACTAACTAAAAAAGGTAAGAAGTATGAAATTAACAACAGTCGTAGCACTCAGTCTTGTAGTCTTGTTTAGTTCTGGTTGTGTCATGAAACAAACGCATGAAGCAACACTCCAAGAACTAGATAAAACAAAATATTCTCTTGGTAAAGCAGAAGAAACTATAGGGCAACAAGATCTTGAAATTAAAAATAACAATGCAGAGATTAAACGAACAAAAAGTGAACTTGCAACTCTTGACATAAAAAAACTAGCACTTCAAGAAGAGCTGTATGATGCACAAAATCTTTTAAACTCTTCACAACTCAAGCTCAAAGAGTCTGAAGCTCAGCTTTTAACTATGAGCCAGATTGAGTCGGAAACTAAAAAAAGAAATGAGATTTACGCTCGTTTTGTACAAGAACTTCAAAAAATGATTGATGGTGGACAGCTCACAGTGAGTATTGAATCTGGGCGGATTGTTATTAACCTTCCAGAAAATGTTCTTTTTGCAAGTGGAAGTGCCGTTGTAAACGCTGTGGGAGTGGTGGCTCTGACCCAAATTGCACATGTATTAAAAGAGTTTGATGACCGTCGTTTTCAAATCGAAGGACATACAGATAGTGTGCCTATCATGAGTTCAAGTTACCCAAGCAACTGGGAACTCTCAACCGCTCGTTCACTGAGCGTTTTACACCTTATGGTTAAAGAGGGCGTTTTATCTACAAATGTATCCGCAGCAGGTTTTGGCGAATACCATCCTCGCGCAGATAATGACACAAAAGAAGGCAGAGCACTTAATCGCCGTATAGAGATTATCATGCAACCAAATCTCGATATTCTTTCAAGTGAATTGCCAAAACTAGCGCAGTAAAACTTAAAAATATGACAAATAGTCATATTTTTAACAGAAACAAATGAAAGTGCTATGATATGACTAACTCAATAAAAGGTTAGTTTTATGAAAAAAGTCGCTTGTGCCACATACGAAGGAATTGACGCGAAAGTTGTTCAAGTGGAATCAACTCTCACAAAGGGACTTCCCTCTTTTTCTATAGTAGGCATGGCGAGTACTGCTATTACCGAAGCTAAAGAGCGCGTAAAATCGGCACTTTTAAGTAATGATTTTTCATTTCCTCCTAAACGCATCACCATAAATCTTGCTCCAAGCGATATCGCCAAAAGCGGTTCACAATTTGACCTTAGTATCGCTCTTATGATTGCTCTTGATTATTTGGAGAGTGATTTTAGTGAGTGGTTTGTTTTTGGCGAGTTGGGGCTTGATGGAAACATAAAAGAAAATTTACAGCTTTATCCACTTATTTTGTCTCTTGCAAATCAAAAAATTATTAAAAAAGCGATAGTTCCACATGCCGCACTTCAAAAACTTTCCAAAATTCCAAGCGTTGAATTTTATGGTGTTCACGATTTAAACGAAGCGATAGAACTTTTAAAAAATCAAGACAATGCAACGCCAAGCATAGAACAAAGTGAAATAGCCTATCCTTTTTATGAGATAGATGGCGAAAAATATTACTATACCAAAGAGTATGAGGAAGATTTTATAGATGTAAAAGGGCAAGAAGTCGCTAAAAGAGCAGCCCTAATTTGTGCAGCAGGATTTCATAACATACTTTTTGAGGGAAGTCCTGGGTGTGGAAAAAGTATGATAGCCAAACGAGTTCGATACATTCTCCCACCTATGAATATCGATGAAATTCTTGATATCGCAAAACTCGATGCGCTTGAATCCAAAGAGCCACTCTTTAAACCCCACAGAAATCTAAGGCATCCACACCATACTTCCACTTTAGCAAGTGTTTTTGGAGGTGGTTCACATCGCGCTATGATTGGCGAAGTTGGGTTGGCGCATCGTGGAATTCTCTTTTTTGACGAACTTCCACACTTCTCAAAGAACATTTTAGAAGCTCTAAGAGAACCTATGCAAGATAACAAAATACGCATATCACGCGTGAACTCAAAAGTAGAATATCCAAGTGATTTTTTATTTATAGGTGCGATGAATCCATGCCCATGTGGCAATCTTTTGAATGAAAAACTTGAGTGCAGATGCAGTGATTTGGAGATACAAAGATATAAAAACAGACTCTCCGACCCCTTTTTGGATAGGATAGATTTAACCGTGGTCATGCAGAGTGCAAATGCGGATGACTGCCCGAGTTTAAGTTCCAAAGAGTTTCATAAAAAAGTAGTGGAAGTGCATATATTTTCTAAAAATCGAGGGCAAAAGAGCTTTAATGCCAAGCTGAATGATAGTGAAATAGAGAAATTTTGTATCTTAAGCGATGAAGCAAAAGCTACTTTAGATATGGCAGTTAGTAGGTTTGCACTCTCTTTTAGAGCTATAAAAAAGATGCAAAAAGTGAGCCGTACCATTGCGGATTTGGAAGGTTGTGAGATTATACAAAAGGCACATATTTTGGAGGCTTTGAGTTATAGAAGAAGGTAATTTCCACATGCCGAGGCTTGGCATGTGGAAGTGGAAATTATTTACACATTATAATAAGTAGCATTTGGATGATAAACAACCAAAGCACTTGTGGACTGCTCAGGGTGGATTTGGAAAGTTTCACTCAGCTCTATGCCAAACTCTTCGGGTTTGAGCAAATCAAAAAGTGGGCGGTTGAGTTCCAAATCTGGACATGCGGCATAACCAAAAGAGTATCTTGCTCCTTGGTATCTGTTCATCTGAACATCGCCAAGTTTGCTTCCTTCATTTTCAGAGATGTTTAAATCAAGTCGGATTTGTTTATGCACCATCTCCGCCAAAGCTTCTGCGAGTTCAACGCCTAGACCGTGAAACTGATAATACTCCGTGTAGTTCCCACTCGCATAAATCTCTCTCTCCACTTCACTAAGTTTTGCTCCAGCACTCACACAAGTAAGGGCAATCACATCGTGTCTGTCCGAGTGAAAAAAGTCACTCAAAGCACGGTGAGGCGCTTTGCTTTGTCGTGGAAAAGTAAATTTTGTCGTAGCTCTTCCTATGGCATGTGCAAGTGGTTCGCGGTTAATTTCATCTGCCGAGTTATACCCCTCACTTGCATCAAAAATAAGAAGCGTATTGTCATCACTGCGACATGGCCAGTATCCATAAACGATAGTCGGGTCAAAAAGATTTTCATCCAAAAATCTCTTTTTTAGTTTCTCATACGCAGGGTAAATCACTTCATCCATCTGCTTTTTGTATGCCTCTTTTGTCATCCCTTTGGAACTATATCCCCAACGCGATTTAAAGAGGATTTTGTGATTGACCCACTCAAACGCCAACTCTTTTTGCGCTTGTGTGAGCTTCATCTCTCTTCTTCCCCAAAATGGCGGAGTTGGGACTTTAACTTCACGGCTTGGCATGTGGAGTTCGTGAAATGGCGGAATGATTATCTCTTTTTTCTCTTTGACAACTTTTTCTTCATCATCCTTACCATGTAAGTTAGTATCAAGATTTCCTTTTTCAATTCTGCTCATCGCAGTCACGCCATCAAAAGCATCTTTACAGTAAAAAATCGGTCCATCATAAAAAGGTCGGCAAAAATCATCTATAAACGATCTTGTAAGTGCTGCTCCGCCCAAAAGTACGGGTATAGCGATTCCCTCAGCTTTGAGAGCTTCAAGGTTTTCTTTCATAACCTGTGTTGATTTTACTAAAAGTCCACTCATCCCCAAAGCACTTGCATTGGACTCTTTGAGCGTTTTTACAAAGTTTTCCAAATCTACTTTTATTCCAAGATTGATAACTTTAAAACCGTTGTTTGAGAGGATAATATCGACAAGATTTTTACCCACATCATGCACATCGCCTTTGACTGTTCCCAAAATGAGCGTCGTATCGACCGCTTTGTCTATCTTTGGCAGATACGGATTGAGATAATCGACCGTTTTTTTCATGGTCTCTGCACTTTGAAGTACAAATGGCAATTGCATCTGCCCTGAACCAAAAAGCTCCCCGACAACTTTCATCGCATCAATCAAAATCTCATTGACAATTTTTTCAGGTGCGATGGTTTTTCGTGCCTCTTCAACGAGTGGAATCATTCGCTCTTTGTCACCGTCCATAAGAAGTTTCGCGATTTTTTGCGCATCATTCATCGCCAAATACGCTGCATCTTCCGCCACATTATCCACCGCTTCTTTGGTGCTGAAATGTTCTATAAAAGTAAAAAGTGCCTCGCCATTTGGTTTGCGGTTAAAAATCAAATCATCGCATAGTTCTTGGTCTTCATGAGTGATTTTATTTAAGGGAATAATGTGTTGCACATTGATGATGACGCTTGTCAAACCTGCTTCGATACAGTGATTTAAAAACATAGAGTTAAGGTACGGTCGTGCATCTTTGTCAAGCCCAAAAGAGATGTTTGAAAGCCCCAAAACTGCACCCACTTCTGGGTGTCTTTTTCGTAGTTCTCGTATGGCTTCGATAGTGTTGATTCCCGCATCACGGTACTCTTCATCGCCACTTCCAAGGGTAAAAGTGAGCAAGTCAAAAACCAAATCTTGTGGATTTATGCCATGTTTTTTGGTGGCAAGGTCATAAATGCGTTCTGCGATTTCTATTTTTCGCTCGACTGTTTTTGCCATTCCAATTTCATCTATGGTCAGACAAACCAAAGCCGCACCGTATTTTTTAGCTAATTGACAAACCGTGTCAAACTTCTCTATCCCATCTTCAAGATTTACAGAGTTGATGATAGGTTTGCCACCGATGAGTTTGAGAGCCGCTTCAAGAGCTGGAGTTTGCGTCGAATCGGGCATGAGCGGAAGAGCCAACTTTTGAGCATAAAGACTCATAACAGAGTTCATGTCTTTGGTTTCATCGCGCCCTGCAAAACCCACACTCACATCCAAAACATGCGCACCCACACGAACTTGTTGCTGTCCAACGCTCAGAGTTCCCTCATAATCTTCCGCCAAAAGAAGTTCACGAAAGGCTTTTGAACCCGTTGCATTGCTTCGCTCTCCGATTAAAAGCGGTGCAGGTTCTTGTTTAAGCGGTATGGTTGCAAAGAGTGAAGCAAGAGAGTTCGCCTGAGTTCCACATGCCGCCTTTGGAGTTTTGTTACTGACACGATTGACTAAAGCACGGATATGTTGGGGTGTTGTTCCACAGCATCCACCCAAAAAGCTCACTCCGCCAAAATCTAAAAATGCCTCTTGTTTGTCTGCAAACTCTTCGGGTGCCATCGGATAATAAGTATAACCGCCACGGTTTTGTGGAAGTCCTGCGTTGGCGTGAACGCTGATAGGTTTGCCCCAAAGTTCACTGAGAGTTTTTACATGTTTGAGAACCTGTTCAGGTCCAGTTCCGCAGTTAAAACCAAGACTTAAAATGTCAAAAGGCTCCAAAATAGTCGCGATAGTTCCCGCATCTGTTCCGATAAGCATCGTTCCGCTTAGCTCGATTGTGACAGAGACCATGATAGGAATCTCTTTTTCTCTTTGACGAGAAGCCTCTATACACGCGTGAAGTGCAGCTTTTATCTGCAAAGGGTCTTGACAAGTTTCAAGTAAAAAAACATCCACGCCACCATCAATAAGTGCCAAACAAAACTCTGTATAACCTGCGAACATCTCATCATAGTGAATATGTCCAAGCGATGGAAGTTTCGTTCCAGGCCCGATAGAACCTAAAACAAAACGGGGATGTTCGAGCGTACTGAACTTTTCACATTCTCTTTTTACAAGCTCCGTTCCAGCCTTTGTCAGCTCATACGCACGATGCCCGATTTGGTACTCATCGAGCACCCAAGAGAAAGAACCAAAGGTATTGGTCGTGATAAAATCCGCTCCAGCAGTCAAATACGCATGAAAAATCTCACTCAAAACCTCAGGACAAGTAACATTAAGGAGTTCATTACACCCCTCATTTCCCTCCCAAGCGGCATGTGGAATCTTCTCATCACGCTGTTGCAACTGCGTTCCCATCGCACCATCTATGATAAGTGGACGCGATTTTATAGTCTGTAAAATATATTCTTTTGTTGTCATAGTTTGAAATCTTTTGTTAAATTAATAGGGCTAATTTTATCTAAAGAGAGCATAAAAAATGTATTGATAACGAAAGATAGATTTGAATATTCAATATTTTGTGTTAAGATTAACATACTAAAGAGAGGAGAGAAGAATGCAAACGCTAAATCTTAGGGTGGATGAGAGTTTTTTCCCACATTTTAAAGTTATGCTTGATAGTTTTGTGAAAGATAAAAAAGTTGAAATTATTGAAGATACATTTCCAAAACATCTCATTGCGAGTAGTGTCGAAGATGTGAGAAAAAGAGTCTATGAGGCAGAACAACAACAAAGCGTATCTCAAGAAGAGTATGATAAATTGATGAATGCATTTTTTGTTGAAGAGCTTGGAACTTCGCGATGATAATCGAAAAAAAGCCAAAATTTATTTATAGCTTGATGAGTATTTTAAAATTTATAAAAAAAAACAAAGTGTCAGCATCAAAAAAGTTTGAAAATGAACTTGAGAAAAAAATAAAAAATTTGATCAATTTTCCAAATAAATTTAAGAAATCTACCTATTTTGAGGATGAAGCATATAGGGATTTAATCTACAATGGATACACAATCATTTATAAAATTGAAGAAGAGAAAATTACTATTTTAGAAATCTTTAAATGGCAAGAACGATAATCCAGCTACTTATTACCCTTTATGAAAATTCCACATGCCAAGCACTCTCTATAACTATATTTTATGACTAACTTTTCCACATGCCAAGTAAAATTAAAGAAAAAATATTTGTCAAACAATGACGAATAAAACACACAAACTATTGACTTTAGTCGTCAAAAAGATGTACAATGACGATGAAAATCAAAAAAATAGAGGAGTTTAACCGTTAATTATGACACTAGCATACATTCGACCAGATAAAAACTTTGATGCGGCGGGGGAACAGTTACAGATTATAAACTCTTACGCACACTCAAAAAATATCGTGATTGATGATGAGTTTATAGATCATATTTCTCAAAATAAACGCCTTGAGCAACGCACACATGTTACTAATTATTTTAAAAGTAATGAGGGTGCAACTCTTTTGGTGTATGATGTTTGGGTTTTAAGTACAAATATGGAAGATATCATTCAAATGTTTAGTTGTATGCTAAAAAAGAAGTTCAGCATACATTTTATCAAGCAGTCTGTTATAATATCAGAGCAAAGCAATGTTGTTCTTGTGCTTGGACTCATAGACCAGCTTCGTCAAAAAATGCAAAATGATTCCAAAAGAGTTACTGGAAGACCCAAAGGAAGCAAGTCAAATTCTAAATTTGATAAGCATGTAAATGAAATAATTTCTTGTATAAAAGAGAAAAAAAGTGTGAGTGAAATTGCGCGCCAAATAGGGCAAAGCAGAAGCTCTTTAAAGGATTATATAGAATCGCGTGAGCTAAAATTAGTGGCACATGGTTCATTGGTGCATCCATCACTCGAAAATGCAGAAGAGCAGCTAATCAACAAAATTAGCTGTCCAGCTTAATTACATCAGGAGAAAAAATGAGTCAAGAAAAAAAAGGGTTAGAAATACCAACAGCGTGGAGAATAAAACGATACTTCCTATATGCTTTTGTTACAGGAGTTGCTCTAATACTACCTTGGATAACAGTAGAGGGAAATCATTTTTTCCTACTCAGTTTTGATAAACTAAAATTACACCTTGCATTTATTCAGTTTGATATGCAAGAACTTTATTTGATGCCATTTTTACTAATGATACTATTTCTTGGCATCTTTGGTATGACTGTTATGGGTGGTCGTGTTTTTTGTGGTTGGGTATGTCCACAAACTGTTTTTCGTGTCATTTATCGTGATTTGATTGAAACAACTCTTTTAGGTCTTCGTAAACGCATCAAAAATAAACAACAAGAGCCTGATTATAGCACGACAGAAAACAAAATTAAAAAAGTGATAGCCGTTCTTATCTGGTCAGTTTTAGCAATTATTGCTGGTGCTGACTTTTTATGGTTTTTTGTTCCACCTGAAGATTTTTTTACTTATTTAGCAGACCCTGCAGAACATATGACGCTCTTTGGATCTGTAATTGGGATAGCTCTCTTTCTCATTTATGACATCGTATTTTTGAAAGAAAACTTTTGTGTTTATGTTTGTCCTTACTCAAGAATTCAGTCAGTTTTATATGATGAACACACAGTTATGGCACTTTATGATACACATCGTGGAGGACATATTTATGATGAGCATAAAGTTAAACAGTTCACAAAACAAAAAGATTTACAAGCAGTTCAGTCAAATGCAGAGTGTACGGCATGTGAGAGTTGTGTAACAGTTTGTCCTACGCACATCGATATCCGTAAAGGTCTTCAGTTGGAGTGTATCAACTGTTTAGAGTGTGTGGATGCGTGTACAACAGTTATGGGTAAACTTGGAAAACCATCTTTGGTCACTTGGTCGAGTGATTATGAAATCATTGACCAAAAGGGTAAAACAAAATATTTCCGTCCTAAAGTTTTAGCATACATTGCTCTTTTAGTTGGAATAACAATTATCCTAGCCATGATGGGAAGTAAAAAAGAGCATATGCTTTTAAATATCAATAAAGAAAACCGCTTATATTCTGTAGAAAGATTAGCAGACAATAGCGTACAAGTGGATAATTCTTATGAATTTTTACTTCAAAATACAGAAAATGTAGAACTAAAATATTTCTTTGAAGTTATCCCGCCAAAAGGGATGGAGGGTAAGATAATTATTACTAAACCAACAGAGGAGTTTAGTGCTGTTCCAAATATTAAGAAGAAAAAAATCGTTGTTCTTAGTACAACAAAAATGCTCGTAGATGATGAGAGAAAAGATACTGTTATCCCGATTACAATTCGTGCATATGCGGTTGGACATGAAGATAAAATCGTAGTTTTTAGAGAATCAACTTTTACTTTCCCAAGAGCAGATATTATAAAATCAGCAAAATAGAAGTCTAGCACCCGCTAGGCTTTTGCCTCTTCCTCATAAAATTTTAATCAACAACTCGATAAACTTGAAGATAATGCTTTGGAGTTTGCTATGTCTAAAAGAATTCAAAAAATAGTACTTTTTATTTTAGCGACTTATACCATTTTGGGTTTTATAATTTTGCCTTTTGTTTTAAAATCACAAATCATAAAAAGCGTTCAAAAAGAGACAAACACTGCTATCTCTATTGAGAATATTGCATTTAATCCTTTTACTTTTGTTTTGAATATTTCGGGTATAACACTCAAATCAAATGACGATAAGTTTGGCTTCACTTTAAAATCTTTAACAACTGATTTACAGGCAAGTTCACTCCTCAATCTTCATATCCACATGCCAAACATTACACTAGAAAAAATGGCTGTAAATGATTTTGTCTCTTTTGATTTTTTTTCTCTTGAAAATACAACTATTGCTCTTATAAATAAAACTATTCACATCCAAAAAATAGATTTAGACTCTTTGTCTGCGATGCTTAAAAGAGATGCAAAAGCGAAGATAGATTTACTAGAAAATATAAAAACCATCAAAATAAATTTTGATGCAAACCCTCAAGTAAGCTCCGATACCAATGCCTCAACTCCATGGAGCATGGTTATAGATGCGATAGCACTTCAAAAAATAAAAGTTGCTTTTAAGGATGAGACTATAAATCCAAGTGTTCTTACAGCCATAAATGATTTAAACCTCTTTTTGCAAAATGTCACACTTGAGGGAAATGAACCACTTTTATATCAGTTAAATATGAACGCCAACAAAGATTTAAATTGTAGTTCAAGTGGTTCTGTGAAATATAAAGTTTTAGAAGTGAACTCTTCTTTAGAATGTAGCGGATTGGATGTTGTGCATTATAAACCCTACATAGATAAAATTGCGAAAAAAGAGTTAGAAATTTATGATTTGAATTTAGTAAGTTTAATCGCGGGTTTTGATGTAAATCTAACTCTTAAAGAAGCTAAACCTGAAATGATTTTAAATGTAAACAATGCGAATATTCATCTCAATAAGTTTGCACTTAACAAAAAAAGTACAGGGGAGAAAGTTGCAAATTTTAATAGTCTTGCTATAAACAAAGTTTCACTCAACACAAAAACACGGCATGTGGAAATAAAAAATACCACTTTAGACAAGCTGGACATCAACGCAAAACGCTATAAAAATAATAATCTCAACATAGTAGATTTAATAGTTCCAAAACAAGAAGCAAACAAATCAGAGCAAAAGCCAGAATATACTTTAAAACTAGGGCATGTCCAACTGCGTGAGGCAAAGCTTTCTTTTGAGGATGAGGCAGTGATTAAAGGAGCTAAAAATAAAATAGATACAATAAATTTGAATATCTATGGCATTGATTCTAAAATCAATAGTTTATTAAAATATGATTTGTCTCTAAGAGTAAACGAAGGCGGATATGTAAAATCAAAAGGCTCACTAAAACACACTCCACTCGAGCAAGAGGGAACTTTAGAGTTACAAAAAGTTTCTCTTAAAGAGCTCACTCCTTATGTTAAAGAGAAAGCTTTTTTAAGCATTGATGATGGCTATTTGAGCATAAAAGCAAAAACAAAATATAAAGAGTCTTCAAGAAGGAGTGATTTAAAAGTCGTTGGTTCAATGAAGTTGGAAGATTTTTTTGTAAGCGACAGCAGAAATAAAACCACACTCCTCTCTTTTAGCGATGTAAAACTCAAATCTTTTACCTATGAAATGTTTCCAAATAGACTTTTTGTAGATGAAGTCGATGTAAACTCATTTTATATCAATGCCCTCATAGATGAAAATAAAAAGATGAATTTATCTTCTTTAATAAAGCCAACAAAAGAAGCAACACAAACGAAAGAAAAAGAGAACTTTCCAGTCAAAATAATGAAAATAAATGTTACAAACGGGAGTGCAAATTTTTCTGATTTGTCATTGGCAATAAAGTTTAAAACAAATATCCATGACTTAAATGGGCTTGTTTATGCTGTTTCAAATATGCCCAATGATACGAGTTATATTGATATAGCAGGTGAGGTTGACAGATATGGCTCAACAAAACTAAAAGGAAGTGTCAATACTGGGAATCCTAAGGCTTTTACAGGTCTGGATTTTAACTTTCAAAATTTAGACCTTGAAGCTATGAGTGGCTACAGTGCCTCACTTGCAGGATATAAAATCAACAATGGAAAACTCTTTCTTGACTTAAGATATGACATACAAAATTCAGAGCTTTTGGGTCAAAATAGCATTATTATTAAAAACATAGAGTTAGGCGATGAAGTCAAAGACAATAATCAAAGTTCTCTACCACTCAAATTTGTAATCTCTTTGCTTGAAGATAGCGAGGGTGTAATAGACATAAACATGCCTGTACAAGGCAATGTGGATGCACCTGATTTTAAATATGGAGCATTAGTATGGAAAACATTTGGTCGTATGGTATTCAAAGCAGTTGCTTCACCGTTTAACATTTTAGGTTCGATAATCGGAGTAGATGGCGATAAGTTGGAATATACAGAGTTTGAAGGTGGCTCTACAAAAATTTTACCGCCAGAACAAGAAAAACTCGACACTGTTGCAAAACTTCTAGTAAAAAAACCCAAAGTTATTATAACAATCGGTGGAAGATATGACACGCAACTTGATAAAAGAGCCTTACAAAAAGAGAAACACTCAAATTTAGTCATTAAAAAAAGTAAAATCAAAAATAGAGAAAATCAAGTAAGTACAGTAAATATAGATTTATTAGAAGAGATTTATAAAGAGTTTACAAATGACAATAAGCTTAGCATTATAAAAAATACTCTTAAAAAACAATACAAAGGTGAAGAGCTAACACGAGCTTACACGAGCGCACTTTTTGAAGAGTGTATCAAATTTCAAATAGTAACAGAGGAGGAGATGAAAATTTTGGCACAAAAAAGAGCCGAAGCGATTCAGTCTTACTTAGTCATTAATCGTGGTGCAGATGCATCAAGAATCACAATAGCGGACATAGGGGAAGCACAAAATGACGAAAATAGAGTCAAAACAAAACTACAAGTTGATGTAAAATAGTTTTGATATAATTCGTTTTTTAATACATAGAAGGAATAATGATGGCATTTTCTGAAAAAAATCGTAATGGAACTCTCAACGGAATACTGTTTGTAGCCATTTTTGCGGCAGCTGCAACAATGATTGCAAATATAAAATTTGTAAGTTCTCTTGGTATTTCACCGCTTGTTGTGGGTATAGTAATCGGTATTTTCTACGCAAATACACTTCATAATAAAATACCAAAAGCATGGGAGAGCGGAATAACTTTTTCTGGTAAAAAGATACTAAGATTTGCAATTGTATTTTATGGCTTTCGCATTACATTTCAGCAAATCGCCGAGGTTGGAATTGACGGCTTTTTGGTATCACTTTTGATGCTGAGTTCGACATTTATACTCGGTACATATTTAGGACATACAATATTTAAAATGGACAAAGACACATCTATGCTCACAGCTGCTGGTGCTTCAGTATGTGGTGCAGCGGCAGTTTTAGCAACAGAACCTGTACTTAAAGCAGAAGAGCATAAAACGGCTATCGCTGTTTCTATGGTTGTACTCTTTGGAACAATTGCGATGTTTTTATATCCTGTGATGTACACAATGGTTATAGAACCAGCAACTGGTTTTTTGCACATGACACCTCAAGAATTTGGTATTTATGTAGGTGGAACAATCCATGAAGTAGCTCAGGTTGTGGCCGTTCCAGCTTCAATTTTCGGGGCAACTCCTGAAATGGCGAACAGTGCAGTTATTGTAAAAATGACGCGTGTTATTATGATTGCACCAATGTTAATAATTCTAGGCATTTATCTCTCTTACGCAAACAGAAAAAGTGGTACAGCTTCGAGCGGAGTTAAGCTTGTAATTCCATGGTTCGCGGTTTATTTTATAGGAATGGCAGGATTTAATTCTTTACAAATCGTTCCGCAAAACCTTGTTGCATATATCAATGAAATAGATACTTTTTTACTAACAATGGCAATGACAGCACTTGGTATGGGAACAAGATTTGCGAAGTTTAAAGGCTTGGGATTAGCACCTCTCTACACTGGTGGAGCAATGTTCTTATGGCTACTTGTAGGTGGTTTTATAATTACGAAATGGGTTGTTGCAACTTTTTAATAAAACTCTTTAATAAAAGATACTATAATCAACACCATTAAAAGTTGAAAAAGGAGCCAAAACAGATGTCGTATCTTCCAAATACTCTGAACTCATTTTGGCTCTGGAGAGAAGTTTCTTCCAAACTTGGTGTATCCAATCCAGTCTATAAATACTGGAAAAATACACCCAATTTAAAGTTAAATAACAAGTATGTTTTTATACAAAAAGAGACTTTGCCCCAAAAATATGCCTTCGTTGAACCTTTCCTTTCGGACCTCTCGGGGCATCTTCCAATCAAATACGCTTCGGATAGACTTCATGTAAATGAGCATGTATTTTCCTACGACAAAATGAAACTTTATAAAGAGTTTGAGTACAAATTTGTAGAAGATGTTAAGTTTGTAAACATTAAAAAGTTTTTTATAGAAAATGGCATAAGAGTAGGGAAAAACTCCATAATTCAACTAGGTAAAATCAAAGATTTGGACATAACAGCAAACGCAACATTTTATAATCTAAAAAATGACTATGGCATAGTTGTTTACGAGTAATATTTTGAATACATTTTTCATTGAATTTCGAGACCCGCTTTTTTCGATTATTATCTTTTTTGCTCTCATTTTTATAATAACTTTTTTTTCCTATTGGTGGGGAAGATATAAACGAAAAGAGGATTATAGACATCTTGACACTTTTTTAAAACAGTTTCGTTCCCTTCCGTCACAAAAAGAGCTCAAAGGGCTTATAACAAAGGGTGAGTTACCTGAAAAATCTTGGTTACTTTTGGCACATTCTTACTATAAAAATGGTGATTATGAAAAAAGCATAGAGATCTATAATGAAATACTCAAAGTTGGCGATAAATCTAACTACAAAGAGACAATGTTTTTACTCGGACGGACTTATTTTAGAGCAGGATTTTTGGAAAGAGCAAAAAACATTTTTTTAGAAATTTTAAAAAACAATCCACGAACACCACAAGCACTCACTTATCTGCTTTTAGTGTATGAATATATGAAAGATTATAAGCTAGCCTTAGAAGTTTTAGACTCTTTAGATGAGTTAAAAAAAGATATTCTAAGCGATAGTGCATACATCAAATCTTTAGCAATTATCAATGATATCCACATGCCAATCAACTCCAAAATAGAAAATTTACTCGAGATTTACAAGCACACCTACCAGCTTACTTATTTGGTTTATGAATATCTTTTTAGAGTAAATCCTAAATTGGCATGGGAAAATTTTAACAGTGCAAATGCCAACTTACTCACGGATGTGCTGTGGCGTCTCAAAAAAGAAGATTTAGATTTGGATATAATTCGTCAAAATAGCTATTTAAGTGAGTTATACACAGCGCGTGGGGATGTTGATTTTGCAACAAAAAGTGCTATTTTTGAGTTTGATGTTCTCATCAACCTAAAAAAAGAGTGCTGTGCAACGCTCAGTTTTGAGTATGTTTGTAACAATTGTAAGCAAGTGTATCCCTTTGGCTTTAGCAGATGTAGCAGTTGTCACTCTATAAATACGCAAAGTGTTGAGATTATTCTAAGTAAAAATTATCAAAGGGATTTTAGTGAAGAAAATAACTCTTTTCAGTGATGGAAGCGCCCTTGGTAATCCAGGACCAGGTGGATTTGGAACTATTTTAAAATTCGGTGCAAATGAAAAAATAATTGTAGGCTCAGAGGAACATACAACCAACAACAGAATGGAGTTGCTTGGTGTAATTGAGGGTTTAAGAGCTTTAAAAGAACCTTGCCATGTGGATATTATTTCCGATTCTTCTTATGTTATCAAGGGAATAAACGAATGGTTAAAAGCTTGGATACAAAGAGATTTTGCTAAAGTAAAAAATCCAGATTTATGGAGATTATATATAGAAGTTTCAACTGGGCATAAAGTAAATGGTATTTGGGTGCGAGGCCATAACGGGCATGTGGAAAATGAAAGATGCGATAAACTGGCTCGTGATGAGGCCGAAAAAATAAAAGAGTTAATAAAAAGAGGATAAGATGAGTAATAATATAGAAGCTTTAGAAAAAACTTTAAATTACAGTTTTAAAGATAAAAAGCTCATTATCGAAGCGCTGACACATAAAAGTTATAAACAGCCCTACGATAATGAGCGATTGGAATTTTTAGGCGATGCAGTTTTAGACCTGATAGTTGGGGAGTATCTTTTTACTAAGTTTTTAAAATCTGATGAGGGGAAACTCTCTAAAATTAGAGCTTCTCTTGTCAATGAAGCAGGTTTTGATAAACTAGCTAGGTCGATAAATCTCGGAGAGTATATTTTTCTCTCAAATGCTGAGGAAAATAATGGCGGAAGAGATAAAGCGTCTCTTTTATCCAATGCTTTTGAAGCAATTATTGGGGCTATTTATCTCGAATCTGGGCTTAAAGTTGCAAATGATATTGCGATAGATTTAATAGAAAAAAATCATGATGATATCTCTTTAGATTCACTCTTTAGGGATTATAAAACATCTCTTCAAGAACTGACACAAGCAAGATTTGGGATAACTCCTGAATATAATGTCATAGCAAGTCGTGGACCTGACCATAAAAAAGAGTTTGAACTCGCAGTTGTCATAGAAGGCAAAGAGTATGCAAGAGCTGTAGGAAAGAGTAAAAAAATCGCGCAACAAGAAGCAGCACAAATGGCTCTTGAGCTTTTAAAAAAGGAAAAGTAGTGAATAGTTTTGGACAAAAATTAAGATTTAGTACTTTTGGTGAATCGCATGGAACTGCGATTGGCTGTTTGCTTGATGGTGTACCAGCTGGGCTTTTGATTGATGAAGAGTACATTCAAAGTGAATTAGACCGCAGAAAACCTGGCAAAAGTGAATTTGAAACAGCAAGAAAAGAGGATGACAAAGTAGAAATACTGAGTGGTGTTTTTGAAGGTAAAAGTACGGGTACACCCATAGCTATGATTATTTATAACACAAATCAAAAATCAAAAGATTACTCCAATATAAAAGATGTTTTCCGCCCTGGACATGCGGATTTTACCTATTTTCATAAATATGGCATACGAGATTACCGTGGAGGTGGTCGTTCATCCGCGAGAGAAACAGCGGCGAGAGTTGCAGCTGGAGCGATTGCAAAGTTGATGCTTCAAACTTTAAACATAGAAATTTTAAGTGGAATAAGTGAAATTCATGGTATAAAAGCTGAGAAGTTTGATTATCCACATGCCAAGAGTAGTATTATTTACGCACTTGATGCAGACAAAGAAGAAGCGCAAAAAGAGGCGATTTTACATGCTAAAAACAACCATGATTCAGTTGGCGGTGTTTCAAGAGTTGTCATTAAAGGCACACCGATAGGCTTAGGTCAGCCTCTTTACTATAAACTGGACGGTGTTTTAGCGGATGCGATGATGGGTATAAATGCAGTCAAAGCAGTTGAAATAGGCGATGGAATACTAAGCACATCTCTCCTTGGCTCACAAAATAATGATGAGATAAGAAACAGTGGTTTTGTAACAAATCACTCTGGTGGAATTCTTGGTGGAATTAGCAATGGCGATGATATAATTGTAAATGTGTATTTTAAACCAACTCCATCCATTTTTAAAGAGCAAAAAACTATAACAAGCAAAAATGAAGAAGTTGATTTTTCACTCAAAGGTAGGCATGACCCTTGTGTTGCAATTCGAGGGACAGTTGTTTGTGAAGCTATGGCTGCTTTAGTTATTGCCGATATGTTACTTTTAAATATGGGCTCAAACATGAGTGGCATTTATAAATATTATACTTAGGAGACGAGATGTTATCAGGAATATATAAAGACACAAAATCAGCAGAGTGGTATTTTCCAGCAGACTCATATATCTTGAGTGAAACAGATTCTAAGGGCATCATACTTTATGCGAATGATTTGTTTTGTGAGTTAGCTGGTTATAAGTTAAATGAACTATTAGGTGAGCCACACAATATTCTCAGACACAGTGATATGCCAAAAGTGGCATTTAAAAGTTTATGGGATGATATTCAATCCAAAGGTTTTTGGACGGGAATAGTAAAAAATAAGAGAAAAGACGGTGCTTACTATTGGGTACATGCAACTGTTTTGAAAAAAGTAAATGCAAACGGGGATATCACATACCTCTCTATCAGAAGAGTTCCAAACAGAAAAGATGTAGAAGTTTGTATTGAACTTTATGATAAATTAAAGAGTGCTGAATAGCTCGGCATGTGGAAATTTCCACATGCCAAAGAATTGAAAGTAAACTATGACTTAAATTATTTTAAACCCTGAACATATTCAGCGACGGCATCAATTTCATCCCAAGAAAGGTCAACTAGCCTATCTTTCATCTCAGCACCATAACCATATTTGTTAATACTTCCGTATCTATAATCTTTTAACTCTTTTGCGTGTTTAACTTTATCTAAACCAGCGATAGCGATAGATCCTGCAAAAGCAATCTTTTCACCTTTCTCACCATGACATGACGAACATTGTTTCTTATAAATTGCTGCGCCATTTGCTGGCAACAACAAACCTGATCTATATACTGTTGCACTATCTGCTGCAATTAAAGTAACACTTGCTACTAATACAGAGAGAATAATCTTTTTCATTTTGAAACCTCAAATAATTAAATTTATCTATTATTATAATCATAAAATCTTTAATTATCTAAAAAAATATCTTTCTACTCGTTAATTTAATAATGAAATGTTACTTTATAACTTAGTATAGTGTCAATAGAGTAAGCAGTCAACACACCCGAACCACTTACTAATTAGCAAAAACAACTCACAATTTAAGCTAAATTAAATTTAAAAAAGATTTTTTTATAATAGAATTTGTAAGTAACTTAAATATATTTAAATAAACTTTTTGAATTGAATGTTATAATTTGACAAATTTATAACATTCAAGGATTTATTATGATGTTACATCCAGCTACAGTTCACTTTGCAATGGTTTTACCAATTGTTGCTTCAGTTTTCGGACTTATATACCTTTTTACAAAAAGTGAAGGGATGTCTAAAATTTCATCACGGATTACTCTTTTTGCAGCACTTGCGATGATTGGTGTTTGGTACACGGGAAATGAGGCTGGTCCACTCATTTTTGATTATTTAAGTGCGCAAGGAAAACATGAACTTGCTGAACACAAAAACCTCGGGTTATATTTAGCAATAGCGATGGGTGTGATTGCTCTTTTAAAAATAGCTGGTTGCAAAATGAAAAACTTTATTCTTGAAGCAGTTGCGGTAATTTTACTAGTTGCTATCACGATAATAACTTTATTTCAAGGTAAAATGGGCGGAGAATTAGTTTATAACTACGGTATGCCATTTAAATCACACATGATACAAGAGATACTAAAAGATGCTTCTGCAAGTGCAGGAGAAACTGAAGAATCTGATAAAAAGATAGAATTTTATGAAGATGCTATTGATGACATAAACTCATTGTCATCAATAGTGGATAGAATTTATGGAAACCCATTAGTGCAAGAAGTACAAACTAAGGAAAAAGAGTAGTATTACTCATTAAAAACATGCAGAATATAAAATTGCGATTACACAAAGAATTAGAAAATTATATTGATTCTAAGGTTGAGTTCTCACCTTACTATCCTGGCATGTGCATTCTTGCTTCAAATCTCTACAAAGAGCAGTTAAAAGAAATTTTAAAACTTTTAGAAGAAGAAAATGTATCTAATGCAAAAAGTTTTGAGTTGTATCTTGATACTATTATAGTTAACATGCAAACTAAGGTTAAAAAGTATAAACAATCAATTTATTTTGATGATGAAAATATAAAAGATATAGAAAATCAAGGCTGTACTATACCCTTTTATATTGATGAAAAAAAGAAAGTATATGTTCTTTTAGGCTTATTAAATACTAAATAAAAATACTAAATAAAATTTTTGACATAAACATATTTGCGTTTAAAGCTGTGCCTTTTGTAAAAAATGTGTAAAATTGATATCTATTTAGTTTTTTTATTTTTAAATACTTTTATTTAAGTCTGAAATTAAATATTTTACGATAATGTACAGTTGAATAGTGTAAATTAATTTAAGTACAAAGGATAGACATGGATTATAAATATATTAATAATATGTTAGCAGAGATGGACAAAGATTTATCTTCAAAAGGTCTCAGTAGAAGGGATGCTATGAAGTTAGCAGGTATTTCTGGAGCAAGTCTTTTAATGGGTGGTGCTACTAGTGTTGAGGCATCTACTGAACAAGCTCCAGCTATTTCAACTGCTAAAGGTAAAATAGTAATTGTGGGTGGTGGTCTTGCAGGTATGTCAACTGCTGCAAGATTAACACTTAATCTTGCAAGCCCTGATATTACTGTTATTGAACCTCAAGCTTTATCGGTATCTTACCAGCCAGGACAAACTTTAGTTGGTGCTGGTATTTGGAAAGAAAGCGATATCGCATATAAAAGAGATGACTTTGTTCCAAAGGGCGTAAAAATCATCAAAGATAAGGCAATAAGATTTGATCCAAATAATAATAGCGTAACAATGGCTAGTGGCGAAACTATTTCTTACGATTATTTGATTGTGGCAACTGGTTTACAACTTGATTTTGAAAGAATTAAAGGCTTAGAAGAAGCAGGTCGTGCTTATTCTTCTGGTGACAATTCAAAACTTCTTAAAGTTTTGGGCGATAGTGGTGTATGTTCTATATATACCGCTGAAGGTGCTACTAAAACTTGGGAACAAATGCAAAAGTATGTAGCTCAAGCGAAATCTGGGAAAAAAACTCAATTTGTATTTACAGACCCAGACACGCCAGTTAAATGTGGTGGAGCTCCTAAAAAAATTGTTTATCTTACAAATTCTAGGCTCAAAGAAGCTGGTGCAAGAGAAAATGCAGAACTTACCTATTATCCAAATGGTGGGGTAATGTTTGGTGTTCCAGAATACCATGATGCTATATTAGAACAGTTTAAAAGAGAAGGTTTTAAGTGGCACTATAGACATAACTTAGTAGAAGTGGAACTTGAAAATAAAATTGCTGTTTTTGATTCTAAATGGCAAGAAAAAGGTAGATGGGATCCAATGATGAGGGATTTTGAGGTTATTGCAAAGCATGAGAAACTAAGAGTTCCTTATGATTTTCTACATATCACTCCTCCACAGATAGCTCCAAGAGAAATAGGAGATTCTGATATAGGTTCAGCTGCGGGTTGGGTACCAGTAAATAAAGAAACTCTCCAACATATTAAATTTCCAAATATATTCGCTATTGGTGATATTGCGCAAGTGCCAATGGGTAAAACTGGTGGTTCTGTAAGAAAACAATATAAGGTTCTTGTAGATAACTTGATAGCTAAGATGGAAGGGAAAAAAATGCCATCTAAATATGAGGGTTATACGGTTTGTCCATTGATAACAAGCATTGGTACTGTTATGTTAGCTGAGTTTGATTGGACTGTTAAGCCAACACCTTCTTTTCCTCTTGATCCATTAGTTGAGAGATGGGTATTTTGGTTGATGAAAGTATATGCTCTTAAGCCTATGACAATGTACGGAATGCTCTCTGGTAGAGCATAGTTAATAAGAGAAAGGGGAAATTCCCTTCTCTTCCTCTCGCTTTTTTTATTCTTTCACAAAACAAGGGAATCACTTTTTGCTTTAGCAAAAATATTTTTTTAGAAAATATTAAGCAATAATTTTTTATATTCAGGATTTTTATATGCAAGTAAAATTTGAGTTTGTTATCTATAATGAAGCTCTTGATAAATTTGAGCAAGATGACAATGTGTATCTTTTTGAGTTGAATGATGAGCAAACACAAACTTATAATCTTTTAAAAGATAGAGATTTATATTTATATAATTGGCTCAAAGAGTCTGAATTTTTCACAACTTGGATAAAAGAAAAAGTATATCCTCAAGAAATAGGTAAAAAAATAGCAATTAGTGTAATTAATGATATTCTTTTTTTAAGATTTTATTTTTTTAAAGTCACAAGCGGCGATACACATTATGAGTATTTTAAGAAGCTTTTTGATATTTTTCATGAATTAAATTGGCAAGAAAGGGAAGAAGTTGGAGAAGAGATTTTAAAACACCTTGTAGTTAAGCGACAAGAACTTATAATCGAACTGAAAGAAGATGCTTTGTTCTCAACTTAATAAGAGTAATTTTGAAACATCTAAGTAGAAGTTTATTTTTAAATATCGTTATAGGCATTAAACAATCGCTTGTTTTTTTGCCCTATAATTCAAATATCAGCATACGACTAAACCTCTTACTAAATAATCTAATATTACATATCCAAAAGACATAAGATAAAACTGTAGAACGGCAAAAAGGAAAATAGAATGATAGAAAAATTTAAACCTGTAATAAAAAGAGAGGTTCTTTATTATTTGTTTACACTGCTGGCATTGGCTTTGATAATGCATAGCGATTTGTTGAGCGATCCTTTTTTAAGATTACACAATATGCATGAAAAAGGAAACTATGCTCATCCTTTTTTATACTCTTTTGTCATCTATAGTACACTTTTAATTCTTAGAAAAGCTATAGATTTTATAGTTGGCATATTTGAAAAAAAAACTCACTAAACTTTGCTATGATTAAACTGTAAAAAAAGTATAAAAACCTCTCTAAAGTGTAATTTAAAACATACAAAAGCAAAAGGTTCAAAAAAAGAAGTTGTTATCGTCTTCGATGCTACTTTTTATCACAACAAAAAGATTAGACGCTTTAGTCTTTAATTTTATTCAATCAGAAATTTTGAAAATTATAACACTACAAATACTATACTACGAAGTAGTATCCTTACCTATGAAAAAACTACTCAAAGATATATTATAGATTTAGTAAAAATTTGAAGTTAAAAACAATTGATGACTATCTAATTAATTATAAGAAAAAATAATTAGTTGCACACTAAAAAAATTTATTAAAGCAAAAATGATTAATTAAGTAGTCAAAAAATTTATAAAGCCCATTTTTTTAATTACATCTTTTAAGTTATTAAAAATACTACATATCTAGTTTTAGTTTTAAAAGGCATGTACCAATTAGTAACACATATGTCCCAAATTTCTTTATATATTTGATTATTGCCTTATTATTTTTAAAACAACACTAAATTTTTATTCTAAAAAGGGTATAATTTTTTTGTGCCAACTTTGTGATAAAAATATCCAAAGTTAAAATATTGAAAAAATAAGAAAATTATAAAGGAGAAGATGTGGATAAAACATTCAAAATAGAAGAATTAAACTCTCTTAGCAGAAGAGATTTTTTTAAGAAAACTGCATCTGTAAGTGCTGTTGCAGCTGCGGCGATTTTATCGCCAGGCTCATTGTTTGCAGATGATGAAAACATTGTGCACCATACAAAGTGGGGAACCACTTTAGGAAATGAACTAAATGAGAATCCCTATGGATTGCCATCAAAATATGAGCACAATGTTGTAAGAAGAACATCGAGTCTTATGTCATCTGCGGGTGATATGCATGCTGCTGTATCTATGACACCATTACATGAGCTCAAAGGTATAATTACTCCTAATGGTTTACATTTTACCAGAACACATAATGGTATAGCTCAAATTGATCCAAACAAGTATAGACTAATGATTCATGGTCTTGTAGATAAGCCAATAGTTCTTACTTTGGAACAGTTGAAAAGATACCCAAGTGAAAGTAGAATTCACTTTTTGGAATGTCCTTCAAATGGAGCTGGAGAGTGGAAAGGTCCACAGTTCAACTCTTTACAATTTTTAAAAGGGATGATGAGTGCTTCAGAGTGGACAGGAGTTCGTCTAAAGACTATTCTTGATGAACTTGGTCTTAAGCCAACAGCTAAATGGATGCTGGCAGAGGGTAGTGATGGTTCGGAGATGGGAAGAAGTGTTCCTGTTGAAAAAGTTTTAGACGACGCCATGATAGTTTGGGGACAAAACGGTGAAGCTCTTCGTCCAGAGCAAGGTTATCCTGTTCGTTTACTCCTTCCAGGTTGGGAAGCAAACCTTTGTGTTAAATGGCTAAAAAGATTAGAATTTAGTGACAAACCGTGGTATGCGAAAGAAGAAACTTCTAAGTACACTGCATTAACTGCAAGTGGAAGAGCGATACAACACTTTTATGCACTTGAAGTTAACTCTGTTATTACATCTCCTTGTCCTGAAAGACCGTGGAGTGACCTTACAGGAGGTGAATTAGTTGAAATTGAAGGTTTAGCATGGAGTGGTCATGGGACGATTACAAATGTTGATATTAGTTTAGATGGTGGAAAGAACTGGGTTGAAGCAAAACTAAAAGGCTTAGTTCTTCCAAAATCTTGGACTAGATTCTCCTATATGCATAGATATGTAAAAGAGCCATTGTTGCTTCAAAGTCGCGCAGTTGATGATAGTAAAAATGTTCAGCCAACGGTAAATCAAGAGAAAGCAGTTATGGGTGTTGAGGGCGTTTATCACAGAAACTCAATTTGTACTTGGGAAGTTACTTTAAAAGGGGAGGTGAATAATGTTCAAGTTAGATCTATATAAGTTAATAACAACAAGTGTTGCTTTGGTGTTAAGCTCAACTCTTCTTTATGGAGGAAATGCCACAAGTAATCTTCCTGGGAAATATACTTCCAAGATGGGAGCGGTTGATGGTGGTGTTACATATCCAAGAACAAATGGTACTTACACTGCTTATCGTTACAACGAACAGAGTACTAAAGGTGTAAACTTTGGTCGAATTCCAACTGCTAATGAATTAAAAGCATGGGATGTAGATATTATGCCAGACGGTACTGGTTTGCCTGAAGGTGAAGGTTCGGTTTCAGAAGGTGATGAGCTCTACGATAAGCAGTGTTCTTCTTGTCATGGTGAGTTTGGTGCTGGAGGACATGGTTATCCAACATTAACAGGTGGAAATCAAGAGAAATTACCAAATGGAGTAATTAAAACTCTTACTAACCAAAGAATAGAACCAGGAATGGAAGCTCCAAAAAGAACGATTGGAACATACTGGCCAAAGGCGACTACGCTTATTTGGTATATAAGAGATGCTATGCCATATGCACATCCAAAAAGCTTAACAAACAATGAAATATACGCAATTACTGCTTATTTATTAGCACAAGACAATATTGTTATTGACGGCGAAAAAATGGATGATGAGTATATATTAAATAAAGAAAAATTAATGAAGATAAAAATGCCTAATGAAAATGGCTTTTATCCAAATATAGATGGTCCAAATGGTGTTGAAAATGTAAGAAAATTCTTCTCTGATCGTGCTAAAAACATCGGTGTAGGTACGCGCTGTATGAAAGATTGTAAAGATCTAAGCGCTAAGGGAAATGAGCCAACTGTAATGAAAATTGACAATGAAATTACAGATGTTGTGCCTCCATACTCAATGGTTAGAGATTTGCCACCTGAAGTAGAAAATAAGCTTGTATCAAAAGCTGAAAAAATGTATAATGAGTCGTGTAAACTTTGCCATGGCAGTGACAAAATGGGTGCTCCAGTTGTTGGAGACGTAGAGACTTGGCGCAAAGTTACAGAAAAAGGTGTTGAGAATGTTGTGCATAATGCAATAGACGGTGTAGGCGGAATGCCTCCTAAAGGTGGCTATGAAAACTTTACAAACAGTGAAGTTCAAATGATAGTTGAATTTATGATAGACTCAAGTAAGAAAAAACATTAAATATAAGGAAAATAAAATGGATAGAAGAAAATTTTTAGGCGTAAGTGTTGTAGCGGTTGCTGCACTTGTTGCCCCAGTAACAGACTTAAAAGCGGTAGACTTTAGAGCTACTACACCAAAAACATGGGCTGCAGAGCATGTTCCTGAAGCTATTAAAGAGATGTTCGGTACAGGTGGATTGAAACAAACTGATAAAATCAAATTTACAGCACCAAAACTTGCTGAAAATGGTGGATCAATTCCACTTACAATCGAGAGTGATTTAGATCTTGAGTCTATTGCATTATTCCAAGACGCGAACCCAAGAAGTACAACAGCAGTATTCACAATACCAAGTGGTGCAATTGTCAATTATGAATTTAGAATCAAATTGAGAAAAACAGCAGTAGTTACAATCGTAGCTAAAGGAAGAGATGGTGTATTATATACAACATCTAAAGAGATAGATGTTTCAATTGGCGGATGTGGTGGTTGATTTACCCTCCCCCACCAATGACAATACAATATAATACAAAATAAAAAAATAAAATAAAAAGGTAATAAAATGGCAAACATGAAAATTAAAGCAAAAGAAAAAGATGGCGTTGTAGGCGTAAAAGCAATGTTTACAAGCTTGATGGCAGACAAAGAAGAAGCAGAGAAAAAGAAAATAACATCAGAGTTTATTACTCAAATTGTTGCAAAAAATAATGGAGTTGTAGTGTTTGAAGTGACAACAAGTGGATTTATGGCTGAAAACCCTCTTTTTAAGTTTTCATATAAAGGAAAGGTTGGTGATAAATTAGAAGTAACAACAACAGATAACAGTGGAAAAACAGAGACGGAAACAGAAGTAGTTAAATAAGGATACTTATGAAAATTAAATTAATTGTTTTATTCTCGATAATAGCATTCGTTTTGTCAATGCCATTTATCTTTAATAAAAGTGTTACAATTACAGATCCACATAAGCTTGATGCTGATAATAATTTTATAATTAATGAATGGGTGGAACCGCGCGAAAGTGCGGCTCCAGATTGGAATTATAACTTAAAACCAGTACAGGTTAGCGATAGAGTTTGGTGCTTCTTTGGTGCACTTGAAATGCCAACAAAAGAAAATGCTGGGGATATGTCAAACAGTTGTTATATTAAGGGTGATGACAGTTGGATAGCGTGGGATAGTGGTCCTTCATATAATTTTGCAAAGCAAGCGTATGCAGCTATGAGTAAAATCGCAAATCTTCCTGTTAAAACAGTTATAGTTAGTCATGAACACGATGACCATTGGTTAGGAAATAACTACTATAAACAGGTACATGGTGCTGAAATTATGGGTCCAGAATCTGTAAATGTGAACTATCACAAGGGTGATCAAACAAGAATGGTTAAGACCTTGTATCAAGATGCTATTAGAGGCACAGAGCTTATGCCTGTTGATAAATCATTTAAAGATACAACAAAACTTACTGTTTCAGGCGTAAATTTAGAGTATGTTCGTGTTGGATATGCACACTCTGAAGAAGATTGGTTTCTGTATTTGCCAGATGATAAAGTTATTTTGGTTGCTGATTTAGTTATGAATGGAAGAGTTACTTCAAACAGAGATGGTATAGTTATAGGTCAAATTTCAGCACTTAAAGCGATAAAATCTAGGGATTGGAATCACTTAGTTCCAGGTCATGGTTTTATTACAAACAAAACAGCTGCTGATGAATCTATTCAATATTTTGATTTAACAAAAAAGAGAGTTTTACAAGCTGTTGAAGATGGCGTAAAAGCAGATGACATTACAAAAGTTGTTACTCTTGAAGAGTTTAGAGAAAAAAGTTTATATTACCTTCTTAGTGCACAAAATGTATTTAGAGCTTATGAAGAGCTAGAAATGTATGATGGCGATGAAGATGAGAAATAAGAATTATAATCTTTAAAATTTAGATGATTAAAGTTTTTATTTTATTTACTTTTATCAGCATCGGTATTTTTGCTGATAATATTAAAATAGATTCGGTTTTTAGCGAAGCAAAAAAATCTCATAAATATGTGTTGATTTTTTTGCATAAGCCAAATTGTGGGTATTGTGAGAGAATGCTTGATTTCACACTTGAAAATAAAAAAGTAGCACTTAAAATTAAAAAAAACTTTATTTTTGTTGATATTAATATTGCAGATATGGGTGAGGTAAGTTTTAAAGACTTTAAAGGAAGCAGACGAGATTTTGCAAAATTTTTAGGTTATGATTTTTATCCCAGTACTATATTTATGAACAGTGATAAAGAAGTGGTGTATTCACAACCAGGATATCAAGATGAAAATAAATATTTTAAGATTCTGAGTTATATAGATAGTCATTCTTATGCAGAGATGGGTATAGAAGAGTTTAAATAGAGTAAGGGCTTATATGTTAATGGTTGGGAAAGTTTTAGAATTGTTTTATTCTACAAATGATGGCAGAATAAATACAACAGAATTAGCTCTTGATGATAAGGGCGTTATTAAAGATAAATATTACAATAAAAATATACAAAGATCAGTTTTGATAACTTCACAAGATAGTTATAATTTAGCTAAGAAACATGGCATAGTTGCGCCATACAGCTCATTAGGTGAAAATATACTAATAGATTATAATCCATACTATCTAAAACCAGGTGCTAAAGTTATGATAGGTGAGCTTGTACTAGAAATTAGTCAAAATTGTACGCTTTGCGAAAGTCTTGCAAAGGTAGATGAAAAATTACCAAAAATACTTGAAGATGGTAGGGGAATATTTGCAAAAGTAATCAGCGGTGCAACTATTAAACAAAATGATTCTATTTATCTTTTAAATAAATAGTAAAAGTTTCATATATATCAAAAAAGGAAAAGAAATGAAGTCGATTATAAAAGGTTTAGTTACAGCTCTCTTGCTTGTGACTGGAGTAACTGCAAGTGCAGCACAAGATATTCAAATATATACAACTGATAACTCTAAGAATAGTATAACTGGGGCTACAATAGAAAAAGCTTTTGCGGATGCAGGGTTTAATATCTCTGGAAACAATGATATGAATAAGGCTTTTGAATCAAAGTTCCAAAAAACAAATCACAAGATGTATCGCCTTTTTACTCTGTATAAAAAAGATTTAGTTTTAGAGTTAGTTAAAGTATCTCCAAAAGCTGCGCTATTTGCACCTCTAAGTATGTCAATATACATGAACAAAGATTCAAATGACATCTCAATTTCATCTTTATCTTTAGATGGTATGGCAAAAGTTACTGGTATATCTGCTGAAAATAAGCATATGATAGAGTACAGTAAACTTGTTATAGACACTCTTTCAAAAGCTTTGCCAAATGGCCATTTTGAAAAAATAGCATATAAGCCATTAGAAGCTAAAGGTGAATTAGTAACAACTTTCACGACAGAAATGAAAGCCCAAGGGGATGCTGTTCCAGATGAAATAGAGGCTCTTCAGACTGAGTTAGAAGGTTCACTTGAAACTGTTGGATTTGTTATAGCAGGATTTAATAAACTTGGGAATGAGTTTAAGGAAGCTGGATACGAAAAATATGATTTTTTTGATGCATATTCTATTTGTAAACTTCCAGTTATTTTTGAAGTAGCAAAAAACCATCCTGAAGCTGGTGCATTTGCTCCTTGTACATTTTATATGTATAAAGAAAAAGGTTCTACAGTTGTTAATATGGCATATCCATCGGTATATAATTGGATAAGTTCCTTAGCAATTGAAGATAAACCATCTATAAAAGTACTCGAAGATGCTCAAGAACTTATGATAAAAGTAGTTAAAGAAGTAACAGAGTAATAAAAAAATATAAAAAGAGGATGTCCCAATGGCTATATCAAGAAGAAAAGCTTTACAACTTTCAGGTTTATTTGTAGCAACAACTGCAGTAAGTGGATATAGCGAAGCGGACAAGCTAAAATCAAATCAGGCACCTACCTCCTTTAAGCCAAGCAATAATGGTGCACCGATTGCCGTTGCAAAAGGTCCGAGAGTTGTTGTTGTTGGTGGTGGATGGTCTGGACTGGCAGTTGCGAAATATACAAAAATATTTGCTCCAAATGCGGATGTGATTTTGGTTGAGCAAAGACATGAGTTTGTTTCTTGTCCTCTAAGTAACTTATGGCTCGTAGATAAGATAAAACTAGAATATTTAACACATGATTATCTTCAGGCAGCAAGAGAAAATAAATATACATATTTTCATGCAACGGCTATTGGTTTAGATAGAGAAAATCGCCTTTTGCAGACTAGTGATGGTGATATAAGCTTTGACTATTTGGTTTTTGCACCTGGTATTGATTATGACTACTCGCGTTGGACAAAAGATATAGCTTTTGAAACAAGACTAAGACAAGAATATCCAGCTGGTTTTATACCTGGGTCCGAGCATATTAGCCTAAGAAACAAGGTTTTAAACTTTAAAGGTGGGAATTTTATCCTAACTGTTCCAAGTGGAAACTATAGATGTCTTCCGGCACCGTATGAGAGAACTTGCCTTATCGCAGATTATTTCAAACAAAAAGGAATAAAAGCCAAAGTTATATTACTTGATGAAAACAATGCTATAACAATCAAGAAAAAAGGTTTTCAATCTGCTTTTGATGAACTGTATGGTGATTATGTTGATTATCGCCCCAACACAGTTATCAAAAAAATTGATCTAGACAAGAAAATAGTAGAAACAGAATTTGATGAAATTAATTTTGAAGAAGCCGCTTTTTATCCACATGTTAGAGGTGCTAAAATTTTAGAAAAAGTTGGCATTGCTAAAGATGGACAAAATAAACTAGAAGGAAATATAAATCCTTTTACATATGAAGTAAATGGTGAAAAAAATATATATGTGACTGGAGATTCCAGACCAATGGGCTTTTCTAAGTCAGGGAATACTTCAAACTCTGAAGGGCAGCATGTAGCTAAGTTAATAGCACAAAAGATTAATAAAACAGAAGAAATTAAATGGTACCCACCTACAACTACTTGTTTCTCTGCTGTTTCTATAAATCCTGAAAGAGCTATATATATCTATACTCAATATGCTTATAACAAAACAGAAGATGCATTTGATTTTGCATCAACAAGCAGTAGTGAAGACTGGAAGAAAGATGGAATTGCCAATGCAAATTCTATCTATGCTTGGGCTAATTCCCTGTATTCAGACATGTTTAATAAATAAACTGATTAAAAGAGAAAAGGTAAAAAATGAATTTATTGAAAAATATTTTAGCTATTATTGGTGGTGCTATTATTGTGGGTTTGCTTTTTGCAGTTGTAAAGTTTGACTTAGTTACAAGAATGAGTCAAGCTTCAAAATTAGACCCTCAGGCGATGGGTGCTTATATGAAAATGGCTGATGGAGTCCTTACTACGGGTAATTCTGCAGAAGCTATGATTAGAAAAGTTAAAATTGATCCTAGTGTTTCTACTGATGCAGTTGTAGAAGCAATGAAAAGTATAGCAACTGATGCAAACATGCTTCAAGTTGGAGATTCCCACATGGCGGAAGAGAAAGACTATGAAGGTAAAAGACAAAGATACATTAGAATACTTCACTACTGTAGTCCTGGTATAGCAAAAACATTTATTGATTATTCTGTAGCATATGGTGCGTTTATGCCTTGTAGAATTCTTATCGTAGAGGATGATAAAGGAGATAGATGGCTAGTGACAATGGCGATGGAACTTATGCTTTTTGGTGGACATACATTGCCACCTGAAATGCTAGAAAAAGCTAATCATGTTCGATCTACTATGTATAAAATGATGGATTTAGGCGCTAAGGGTGATTTTTAAGATTATTTACATTGGCATGTGGAACTAAAGATATAAATTTTGACAGAGTGTTTCCAGATGCCGACTCTTGGCATGTGGAATTATAAAAATGACTACTTTTCTTTAGGCTCGATTGCATCTTTTGCAGTTTTTAGTGCGCTTCCAAGTGCTGATTTAGCAACACTCCAAGCTTGTTTTCCCATTCGTTTTGCTTCTTTAGCTGTTTGAGATTGCATAGCTTTTTCTCCTCTCTTCACTGCAGACTTTGCAAGTGTCGAAAATTTTTCTCTCATTACTTCGGCTGCTTCTTTAGAAATATGGACTAACTCTTCAAGATCAAAATGCATGTTTTTATTAATATCTAAAAGAAGTTTTTTAATAGTCTCCGAACTCTCACTCGCTTGTGTTTGAATGACTTGAGAAAAAAGAGTATCCGTCTGGTTTAAATCTTCTATAATCGTGTCATAATCTTCAATGAGGATGTGTTTGGCTTCAACAGGCATGAAAGCAAGTCTCTTCTTAAATCTATCGATAGAACGCACAAGACCAATTCTCATGCCCCTAAGAGTTGCTCCAAGTATTTCATCCGCTTTTGTTGGTGTTGCTTCTGCTATTTCTATAGCTGAGTGTAAAATCGTTGAAAGAATTTTTCTTACTCTTATCGTATTAAGAGAGCCCTCTTTTATAGCTTCATAAGTTATCTCTTTGATTATCTCTTCAACCGTCTCTTTAATATCTCCATCTTGGTCTTTTTCAAGTGCTGTAATGATTGCAGATTCTGTTATTTCACTTAGTAAGTCAAAAAGGTCAATAGACTGAAGTTTTACTTGATGTAATTTAGAGAGTGTTTGCACATCATCAGGATTTACCTGCATTTCCATTGCATTAAATACGGTATATTTTAACTCTTGCAATGCAGCTGACTTTCTTTCTAAGCTTCGCTCTATCTGCTCTTTTTGAGCTAAAAGTTTTTCCACTTCATCATGCAAAGTTTTTGTTTCAATATCTAGGATAGTTGTAGCTAAAGTTTTCATCTCATGTAAACTTATATCATGCGCATCCACATCCCACTCTTTTACGAGGTGATTGACTATATCTTCTACTCTTTCATTTACACTATCTAAATTTGAGTTATAAGAGAGTTTTAAATCTCTCTGTAGTTTTTCTAAATCCATTCTTACTCCTTAATTTTATTGAGTTAAAGTACCATTTTAATATTCTGATGGCTTTTGAGAGCTTCGTAAATAAAGTTTCTATCATCTTCATTGTGAACAAGTAAATCAAGATTCATACTTATATATTTATTTGTTTTACTAGAATTAGAGTGATTAAGATTATGCTCTCTCTCTAAAATAACTTCATGAATCGCTTTTTGTATTGCCTCTTTTTCATGTCCTATAAGTTTATACGACCAAGAACATGGATACGAAAGTTCCAATTTTTGCGTACTATCGTTTATAATCTCCACTTTTGCCTCCTGATTTAGTTTCTAATTGTACATTGCGTATAATCATACCTTTATCTATAGCTTTTACCATATCATAAATAGTTAAAAGACCTATGCTCGTGCCTGTGAGAGCTTCCATTTCAACACCCGTTTGCCCGGTAAGTTTGGCGGTCAAAGTAAGTTTAAAACCAGGTAATTCTGGAAGTTCTTCAACATCACAGTTAATTCCACTAAGATTAAGCGGATGGCACATTGGAATTAAATCACTTGTTTTTTTAGCCCCCATAATAGCCGCGATAACCGCTGTTTGAAGTACTGGACCTTTTTTAGTTGCATTAGTCACAATCGCATTATAAGCATCTTGGCTCATCTCTATGATACCACTTGCAACCGCAACTCGCGTTGTTTGAGTTTTATCACTTACATCAACCATTTTTGGTCTTTGATTTTCATCAAGGTGTGTTAAGTTCATAATATTCTTCTTTTAGTTAATTTGATTTTTTATTATAGCATCAACTCTCAACAATGCTTCTTTGTATTCATCAGGATTATTTACATTTAGAAATGGTTTTTCATCTTCAAAATGTATAAAGTTTGTTTTTGAGTTTTTTAGTAAAAATCCAAGTTTATGGTTATTTGTTTGGAGCATGTGGGAAAATTTACTCTCAATTGAACGATGATAAATACCGCACATCGGTTGCATTCCACATGCCGAGATAGCGATTGTTGCTTCGACTGCTGGATTATTTGTATCTTCTTCTAAAAGTTTTAAGATTATCTCTTTCCCCACAAAAGGAGTATCCACACTCAGAGCAAAAAAACTCTCCTCTTTTAACTCTTTGAAAACTGCAACAAATCCAGCGGTTGGAGCGAAAATAGTGTCACCTGATACATCTTCTATAAAGTTTGCATCGAAGTCAAATTTATTTTTGCTTTTACATGAAATATATACAGTTTTGAAAATTTTACTAAGGCTGGAGAGTTGAAATTCTGTGAGGGTCTTGAAATTACCAAACGGGAGAAGAGATTTATCTTCCCCCATTCTACTACTTTTGCCACCTGCGAAGATGACACAAGGAGTGTCTATCATAAAGCTATTATTTAGTTTCGATAAGTTGTGCTTCAATTCTTCTGTTTTCTGCACGACCTTCTTTAGTTTTGTTGTTCGCAACTGGCTCTTTTTCACCTTTGCCTACTGCACTTACTCTATCAGCAGCAACACCATTTTTAATAATCATATCTTTAACAGCGTTTGCACGGTTGTTAGAAAGTTTATCATTGTGAGCATCAGAAGCTGTGCTATCTGTGTGCCCAATAATTTGTGCTTTATACTCTGGAGATTTTTTCAAGAAAGTTGAAAACTTCTCTACACGAGGAACTGAAGCATTGTCAATTTTAGCAGAATCAGTTTCAAAGTTAATGTGTAAGTTTACTTTTTCAGCTTTTACTTCAACTTTTTTAACTGGAGCTGGTGCTACTACAACAGGAGCTTTTACCACAGGAGCTGGAGCAGCTACAACTGGAGCAGCTTTTTGTTCAACGCCACCAAATGCAAAGTTTAAACCAGCTAATACAGCTGCATTGTTATCAAATCTATGGTCATTACATTTCATCATATATACAGCTTCAAGTTTTAAAGCTAAAGCATCTGTAAATGGAATCTTTGCACCAAGACCAGCATCTAAAAATCTACTGTCTTCATTTCCTGAATAATGCTCACCTGAAGCTTCATAACCAACACCGATTTTAGCTAATGGAGTTATCATACCTAATGAACCGTACTCATATACACCATTAAGTGCTACACGGTACATTGGGTTTTGATCAACGCTTGGAACAATATTTTCACTATTTGTTCTTGAGTAAAGTACTGAAAGTTCTGGCTTTAAGAAAAAGTCAAAACCATTGTATTGAAGTTCTGCTCCAAATATAGAGTGATCTTTTATATCAAGATTTCCCTCAGTATAGTTGTACCCGATAACTGGAGTAAACTCGAAGTCGTATTGTTTAGCCATTGCTAAAGTTCCTACTAAAAGTACTGGTATTAAGATTAATTTTTTCATCTTATTTCCTTTTTGTTTTTAAATTTTCGGCATTATAGCGAAATAAATTTATAATATCATTTAATATTTATACTAATATCTATCTTGGGTCTGTAATGTAACCAGTTATCGCAGAAATAGCTGCAACTGCTGAGTTTGCCAAATAGACTTTAGAGCTTCTGCTTCCCATACGACCAACAAAATTACGGTTCGTTGTAGAAACGGCTACTTCATTGTCACCTAAAATCCCCATATATCCACCAAGACACGCTCCACAGGTAGGATTACTTACAACTCCTCCAGCATCCACGATGATGTCGATGTAGCCGAGCTTGTTTGCTTCACGAAGAATCATTTGTGTTCCAGGGGTTACGATGAGACGCACATCCTGATGCACTTTTTTACCTTTTAAAATCTCAGAAGCAACTTTCAAATCGCTCAATCTTCCATTTGTACAACTTCCGATAAACGCTTGATCTATTTTTATTTTGTCTTTTTGTGCTTGAACAACACTATGTCCGTTTGATGGCAAAAATGGATAAGCGATAACAGGGTCAAGTTTTGCTACATCAATTTCAAGTACCATATCATATTTTGCATCCGCATCCGAGTGATGGATACGAGGCTTTCTTGCTAAATTTTTATCATTTAAAAACTCTTGCGTAATTGCATCGTACGCAACAATTCCACTTTTAGCACCCGCTTCAATCGCCATGTTACACATGCTAAATCTGTCATCCATTGTTAAATGCTCAATCGTGCTTCCAGTAAACTCTAAAGTTTTATATAGAGCACCATCCACGCCAATCATGCGGATAATTTCTAGGATGATATCTTTTCCTGTTGTGTAAACGCCAGGTTTTCCACTTAAAACTACTTTGATAGATTCAGGAACTTTAAACCAGTTTCCACCGCTTATCATAGCAAAGGCTAAGTCAGTTGAGCCCATTCCAGTTGAAAATGCTCCTAATGCTCCGTGTGTACAAGTGTGGCTATCAGCACCAATAATCACATCTCCTGGAACAACTAAACCTTTTTCTGGTAAAAGTGCATGTTCAATCCCCATATCTTTTTCATCAAAAAAGTTTTTAAGACTATATTTTTTAGCAAAATCACGAGAAATTCTAGCTTGATTTGCAGAGGCTATATCTTTAGCAGGAATAAAGTGGTCAAGAACAATAGAAAAACCATCTGGATTTGCAAGTTTAGTTGCACCGCTCTCCTCAAACGCATGGATAGAAATAGGCGTTGTGATGTCGTTTCCAATAACCATATCGATGTTACAGCGGATAATTTCACCCGCATACACTTTTTTTCCCACATGCTCAGAAAATATTTTTTCAGTTATAGTTTGTCCCATAATTTTTATTCCTTAATTTTATTTGTCCGCAAAAGGAACGCGTCCCTTTTACTTCGCTAAAGCCGCTGTGGCTACTAAAGCTTGACACTCTCGTGTCAGATTTTTTCATTTTGAATTCGCAATTATACCACTCAAGAGTTGAGAGTTCCATAATTTTAAAATATTCCACATGCCAAGACTTAACCGATAAAATGATACTATTTTTTAAAAAAAGTGATAAACATGCAAAATAGTTACAAAAGAGTAGATGCGCACCTTTCAAGTTTAGGCTACTGTTCAAGAAGTGAGGCTAAAAAATTTCTAAATAAGGTTCTCGTTTGCATCAACGGGGTGAGAGTTTTTGACACAACAAAAAAAGCGTATCATAATGATATAACTGTAGAAAACGAGGCACTGGATGCGGAATCTTTGGTCATTCTTCTGAACAAACCAAGTGGTGTGGTTTGTTCCCACGAAGAAGAAAATGGAGTACTTATTTATTCATTATTGCCAGAGCGATTTCAAAAACGAAGTACAAAAATTTCTACAGTTGGCAGATTAGATAAAGATACCACTGGGGCTATTTTACTCACAGATAATGGCGCACTCAACCATAAATTAACTAGCCCTAAAAGTGATGTTTCAAAAATATATGAAGCTACACTGGCTCAAGCGCTCAGAGGTGATGAAACAGAAATATTTTTGAGTGGTACTTTAATGCTTCATGGCGAGAAAAAGCCTCTTCTCCCAGCAAAAATGGAAATAATTACCCCAACACTCGTAAGATTAGAGATTTGTGAGGGAAGATACCATCAAGTGAAAAGAATGTTTGGCGCAGTTTCAAATAAAGTCGTACAACTTCATCGTCTGAATTTTGGAGATTTTAGCGTTGAAGATTTAGAACCATCGCACTACAAAATTATAAATTTATGAGCTAGAAGTAAATCACTTCTAATCATCTATTAAATCGTCATCATCCTGAGCAACTTCTTTATCATAGATTGTCGCTATAGATTTAGCAAGTTTTTCTTCACTCACTGGCTTTAGAATATACCCTTTTGCTCCAGCTTTGAGTGACGATACTATCATCTCCTCTTGACCATGAGAAGTTACCATGATGATATTTACATCCTTGTCAAATTCTCTTATTTTCTTCACAGCTGTTATACCATCCATGTCAGGCATAGTGATATCCATAGTTATTAAATCTGGTTTAAAGTTTTTACAAGCATCTATCGCCTGAGCGCCATTTTGAGCTTCGCCTATAACATTGTGACCTAAACTAGTAATATATTTTCTTACATTCTTTCGTATTATCAAAGAATCATCTACAACTAAAATATTTAACATCTCATAATTCCTTAAAGTTTAATGTATCTGCAAAAGACTCTTTGGGTCCAATGACAGTTAAGAGCATATCGCCAAATTCTGTTTTGATTGTTGCGGTCGCAATTTTAGAGCTTTTATGTTTAAAAAGAGATTTTGCTTCATATATTAAAATAGGAGGCGTTATACTTAGTGTTGTGCCATCCAATGGATTTGTGAGAGAATTTCCGACGATAGTATTGACAATTTCAGAAGAAACACTCTCTTTTAGCTCATCTTTTTCATCTTCAGGAACTTCTTCTCCTTCTAAAAATGCTTCCACTAATTTATCAAGAAGTTCATCATCATAACTCATCGTGATGATAACTTGTATGCTTCCGCCTGTGCCAATCATTGCCGTATTTTTTTTAAGTTCCACTTGGTTTGGGCAAACAACTTCTAAATTATTGGAAGTCACACTGATTTGCATATCTTCTTTTAAAAAACTTATAGATCTCTCTAACATTGGCAACAAAATATTTTCTTCTATTTGCCCAGCTTCGATGTTTTGCATTATATTTCTCCTTCTTGTGTTGGTATTGTAAAGATAAATGTAGTTCCGAGATTTTTTTGCGTATTTATTTTTATAGTTCCACCAATTTTTTCAAGCTCTGTTTTAACTGCGCTCATGCCGACTCCTCTCCCTGAAGTTTCCGTAATTTCATCTTTTGTAGAAAATTGTTCACTAAAAATAAAATTATAAATTTCCTCATCACTTAATGAACTTTTCTGCTCTTTCGTTATCATTCCTTCATTGAAGGCTTTTTCTACTATTTTTTCTTTATCTATTCCAGAACCATCATCTGAAATAATTATCTCAATAATATTCCCCGTTTCTTTAAAACTACACGAGATGGTTCCCCCTGTATCTTTCTCATTTTCATCTCTTGTCTCAGGTGTTTCAATCCCATGGTCTATCGCATTTCTAAATACATGTATAAGAGATTTCACAAATGGTTTGACTTTTTCTGAAACTAATACATAACTATCCCCAATAATTTCAAATGGGTAAATATGTTTTTCTAGTTTTATAGCCAATTGCTCCACTAAAGAGGGATAAGTTTTAAGCATTTGAAGTAAGCTTTGATTTGACAAACTTGCTACTTCTGTAATAATCTCTTTTGCTTGTGGTGTTGTAAGATTTGATTGTTCAAACAGTTTAAAAATTTTATTCTCTAAAGTTTTAATCACAGATAGATTTATTTTAACAAAACTACTAGAGTTGAAAAACTCCTCTCCTAAAATATTTTTAATAATATCAAGTTCCACATGCCAAGAAGATTTAAAATCATATTTATTTAAAAGTGATAATAATTTTTCATTTGTATGCTTTGTTTCTTTGAGCATCGATGACAATTCACTCTCAACCGAGTGTAAAAAAGTGACAATATGACGCATGTGGAGTTGAGAGAAAGCACCTTTAAAAGTATGAATAGTTCTGTAAATATCATTGATGTTATGGAGAGATGTTTTGCTAACATCTATTTGATTTTTGTAATTATCAATAAACATTTCATACTCTTTTTTAGTCTCAAAATAAATATCACTTTGAGTCACAACTTCAACAATCATTTTTAAAGTCGTTTGCTCTTTTTCCACTTTATTTTCAAGTTTCTTTTGAGCTGAAATGTTTGTGATGACTAACATAAGTTTTTCATCTCCCAGAAATTTATACTCTAGTTTGAGCGCTCTTTTGTTTAGGATAATCTCTGTAGGGAGTAAGGAAAGAAGGGAATGTTTAATAATATCATTGCCCATCTCGTTAATATCTAAAATCGTATTTTGAAAGAACTCTTTTTTATTGTCATCCACAAAGAGTAAATCAGCTATATTTTTACCAGCTATATCTTCGCCTAAAAATCTCTTACACTCTGCAGAATATTCATTATCAATAATAAAATCACAACCAAAAGATAAAAATCCTTGCCCTGCGTTATCTAAAAGCGCACTTATTTTTTGAGTTTTTTCTTCAACTTTATATTCTAAATTTGTATTTAATTCGTTAATCTCTTCATGAAGTTTCGCACTGACGGCTATATTTTCTCGCAAAGAATTTGCCATTGTTCCAAACTCATCATCTGTATATATTGCTATGTCATTTGTGTAATCTTTTTTACCCTGTAAAAACAGAAAAAAGCTTGATAACCCATCTTCAAATATTTTCAGTGGTTGTGTCACAAGTTTTTTTACAGCGAACATAATGACAAGCGTTATAACTATTGCCATTGTTAAGATTCCAAGAAGAGAGATATAAATTAAAATATGTGATTTGTCTATAACACTATTTACAGCCGAGAGAGGTTTTGCCAAAAGAATGATGCCAAGCTCTTTATCCTGAAAATCTTTTACTTTTATAAAGGTATAAAAATATTTTGAACTTAATGTATAACCGTTTTTGAGAAGATTTTGCATATCAAGATTTTTTGCATCACTCATAAAATCTTTATTTAGAAACTTTTGAGAGATAATATAACTTTGGAATTTATCACCCTCAGTAAATAAAACTTTTTCACCCCCGCTCATCATATCATTGATTTTTCCGTCCATTAAAAGTAAAAAGCCTACGCTCGTTTTATCAAAATCTTTTGCAACAGAATCCACGCCTTGTATAAATTCCAAAGAGCCCAGATGCTCTTCGTTATCGCCTATAATTGGTATAACCGACCTTAAATTGAGACCTGCTCTTCCTACTTCTAAAGATGTAATAGGTTTGAGCGTTTTATTTACAGACACAACAGATGCTCTAAATGAACTTAAGTCGTCTCCATATTTTTCTGGCTCCCAATTTCTTAAAAATGAAATATTATTTTTTGTATGAATTTGAACTTTTATATTTTGAAATTCTGTATGCTCTTTCATTTTTATTGAAATATCTTTAAGTGATTCTATTGCATATTTTCTTTCATTTGTTTGCAGGGCAGTTTGTATTCTTTTGTCATTGCCAATGGAAATAGCGTTTGTTATTCCAATCCTTACTTTGCAGTCCATTTTATAGTTTGCACTTTCGATAAGCTCTTTACTTGTGCTTTGATATACATCTTGTGTAATTTTTGTCCCATACCAAGAAAGTAGAAGAAATGATACAACTAAAGAAGCTAGAGATATACCAATAATCGCTATATTTAATTTTGTACTAACTAATAATGAATGCACATAAAACCCTTTAAGATAAAAAAATCTAAATAATTATACTAAATAAAAATCTCTTTTTTATCTCTTTTTAATTTTATATAACGAAATTTAAGGCTTTTTTTGTGAATTCAGTAGAGCAAAAAAACATTGCTACAAAAACAGGATTTATTTTTACAAAATCATCTTCAATCGTCTCAAATGCTTTAAAACTGAAACCTCCGCCATCTTTATGATTTTGAGGTGTTACTACAAATTCTATAGGTGCAAGTGTTTTAACCATATTCATAACAATTTTTTTCTTTTTCTCACTTACTTTTTCTAGTATGTTAAAACTAGGCTCTTCCGCACTTCTATGCCCTACTAAAATCTCTTCCAAAACAGTTACTTTATCTTTAAACACAACTTTATTCCATTTAATAATACTGTTTTCGGAAGCTATTTGTTTGCCTGAGAACATAAGTGGATTTGGTTTTTTTGTTTTCATCGCTTCAATGAGAGCAAGAAGAAAATTAGCACCGCCAACACTCTGGGCACACTTTGTCATAAATAGATGAAGGAACTCTTTGGTTTCTTGGCTTTGTTTATTAAAATTACACATGTTTTTTCCTTTAATTTGCACTTTTTATTCTCGACATTATATCTCTTATAATAGACTTCTTTTTATTTAATGCTTCTTAATTTCTTAAATCAAAGAGTTGGTCAGGTTAATTTAAGCTTTATCAAATAACAAAGCGATTATGATATCAAAAGTAAAACAAGACAAAATCTATCCTATTTAAAAATTTGTGCCTAAAAAAGGTAAAAGGTAAAAAAAATGAAAGTTTATTTAGACAATAATGCTACAACAATGGTTGACCCACAAGTTGTAGAGGTGATGATGCCCTATTTTAGTGAAGTTTACGGTAATCCTAACTCTCTTCATAAATTTGGTACAGCAGCACATCCCGCTCTGAACACAGCAATAAATCAAGTTTACACAGCACTCAATGCTTCGGACAATGATGACATAGTATTTACTTCATGTGCAACTGAATCCAACAATTGGGTCTTAAAATCAGTTTTTTCAGACCTAATCGTCAATGGCGAGAAAAATCACATCGTCACCACTGAAGTAGAACATCCGTCTATTCTTGCCACATGCCGCTTTTTAGAAGAAGAAGGTGTGAAGGTTACTTATCTTCCAGTCAACGAAAATGGGATTGTTGAAGCCCATACTGTAAAAAGTTTTATTACAGAAAAAACCGCTTTAGTATCGATTATGTGGGCGAACAATGAAACAGGTATGATTTTTCCTATCAAAGAGATTGGCGAGATTTGTAAAGCAAAGGGTGTTTTATTTCACTCCGATGGCGTTCAGGCAGTTGGAAAAATTCCTGTTGATTTACAAGATGTGCATGTGGATTTTCTCTCCATGTCGGCTCATAAGTTTCACGGACCAAAGGGTGTTGGTGCTTTGTATATCAAAGATTCACAAAAACTTACTCCACTTCTTCATGGTGGCTCTCAAATGGGCGGTCGCCGTTCAGGAACGCTGAATGTTCCACTCATCGTTGGAATGGGTAAAGCGATAGAAATAGCAACAACAAATATAGAAGAAAAAATGGCAACTATTAAAGCCAAAAGAGACCGTTTAGAAGACGCGCTTTTGGAACTGAGTGAAACACTTGTAGTCGGTTCAAAAGAGGGACGAACTCCCAATACAATCCTTATTTCTATCAGAGGTGTTGAAGGCGAAGGAATGCTTTGGGATTTGAACAACGGACAAATCGGAGCATCCACGGGTTCGGCATGTGCAAGTGAAGATTTGGAAGCAAATACGGTTATGTTGGCAATAGGCGCTGATAATGAACTTGCACACACAGGAATTCGTTTGAGTTTAAGTCGCTTTACAACGGATGCTGAAATTGATTATACTATCACTCATTTTAAAGATGCAGTTGCAAGACTTAGAGCTATTTCGAGCTCATTTGCATTACAAAAACCAACAAAAGGTGGAGAAGTTCTCGGATGTGAACTACACCACTAATTGCTAAAGCTAGTTTCTATCGAAACAGAGTATAAAATTAAATTTAGATAAAAAAGGATATTTAAAATGGCAAAAAATGATTTATTAGGGGCGTCATTATGGGATGCGTACTCTAACAAAGTAACAACTCTTATGAACAACCCGCAACACCAAGGGGAGATTTTTGAAGCAGATGCTGAAGCGCGTGGACATAAACTCATCGTTGCAGATTTTGGTGCGGAGAGTTGTGGAGATGCGGTGCGTTTGTACTGGGAGATTGACCCAAAAACAGATATCATCGTCAATTCAAAATTTAAGAGTTTTGGATGCGGAACTGCAATAGCATCGTCGGATGTTATGACTGACCTTTGTATTGGTAAAACAGTCGATGAAGCTGTCAAAATTACAAATATCGATGTTGAGTTTGCTCTTCGTGATAGTCCTGAAATTCCAGCTGTTCCACCTCAAAAAATGCACTGTTCAGTTATGGCGTATGATGTTATTAAAAAAGCAGCTGGACTTTATAAGGGCGTGGATGCTTCAACTTTTGAGACAGAAATCATAGTTTGTGAATGTGCGCGTGTGAGTTTGGGTACGCTCAAAGAAGTTATCAGACTCAATGACCTTAAAACAATTGAGCAAATTACAGATTACACAAAAGCGGGTGGTTTTTGTAAATCATGTATCAAACCAGGCGGACACGAAGCAAGAGAATATTACCTCGTAGATATTTTAGCAGATACGCGTCGTGAGATGGATGAAGAGAAAATGAAAGCTGCAGCTGATGCTGGTGCAAATGGCGATTTTGAAAACATGACTTTGGTGCAACAAATCAAAGCAGTTGACGCAATTGTAGATGAAAATGTTCGCCAATTTTTGATAATGGATGGCGGAAATATGGAAGTTATCGACATCAAAAAAGGGGATGAATACATCGATATTTACATCCGCTATTTAGGTGCATGTAACGGCTGTGCTTCTTCTTCAACAGGTACGCTTTACGCAATCGAAGCAACTTTAAAAGAAAAACTTTCTAAAAGAATCCGCGTTCTTCCTATTTAATAGCAGAATTTTTCTGCTATTAAATTTTATCTTCTCACAAAAACACTCAGTAATGCAGGTAAAAGTACCAAATCAAATAACACCGCCATATTTAAAGCCACAACGGTTACTATGGCAAAATTCACATTTGGTATAAAACTGCTCAGTCCAAAAAGTGCAAAAGTGAAAGACAATATAAAAGTCGTAAGTATCATAGCATTTCCACTATGGCTGATAACATAATCTATACTCTCCTCAAATGTTTTTATTTTTATAGCATCAAAAAATTTACTGAAAAAATGAATTGTATCATCCACTGCTATACCCAAAATTATAGAAGCAGAAATAGCTATTCCTAAATCTATATTAATATTCAAATATCCCATAACACCAGCAACAAAAATAATCGGAGCAATATTTGGAACTATAAAAATTAATAAAATTTTAAAATTCCTAAATATTAAATACATAAATGGAGCGATGGTAAACAGAGTGGTAGTTATGGAAAGCACAAGTGTATTTGTAAGACTTGACTGCATATAAGCGAAAATAGCAGTTTGACCTTGTACATCTGCACTATAGGAGCTATTTATCTCCCACCACTTTTTAATCCACGCAATCATCTCTAAATCTTTGGAGGTGTTTACAAGATTTGTATTGATAGAAAGTCTTAAAAACTGTTCACTTGTATCTATTTTGTCATTTATTTCCATTCCCTGAGGAAGGCTCATGGAGTAGAGTAAGAGATATTGTGCAACAAGATTTTTATCTTGCGGTATGGCATGTGGAGATTTTTCATCTAATACTTTTTGCATACGGACAACGATATCTTTAAGGGAGGTTGTAAATCTTATAGTATTATACTCTGCTCTTAAATCATCCTCAAACCGCACGACTGTGTTTAAAAACTCTAGATTCTTCGCACCCTCTTTCTGTTTCGAGTCTAAGATAATCTCATAAACCATAGAGCCTGTCAAATTTTTCTCTATAAAATCACTCCCGTTTCTCACTGGCGTATCGGCAGAGAAATATTTTATGCTGTTGCTGTCCACTTTAATGAAACTAAGACCATAAGCAAAAAATATAAAGAGAAGAGCAAAGCTATAAACTATTTTTTTATCATGTTTTACGATAAAAGCACCATACCCTTTTGTGTGAAAAAGATTTAAAAATTTTAATGGTTTTACCTTATGTTTTTCTCCAAATATCAATAAAAGTACGGGTATTATCGTAACAGTTAAGACAAATGCGATGACGGCTGCAGCAGTTATAGCTATGCCTAATGTTGCAATTGGTTCTATTGCACTAAGTCCAAGAGACGCAAATCCAGATGCGGTTGTAAACGAGGTCAAAGCAACTGGCTTGATATTTTTTTGAAATGCTGTTGTTAATGCTTCTTTATTATTTATATTTTTACTTCTGTAAAAGACCCATGCGAGATAGAGGTGCATAGCATCTGCGATGGCAATAGCTGTTACAAAAGAGGGAATATTTACCGTAAAATTATTGAGTTTGTATCCAAGCAAGACCTGTATGCTAAGCACTAATAAAAAGGTGAATACAATCACAATTGACGGAACTAAAACACCTAAATAAGTTCTAAAAAGTGTAAACAGCAACACGATAACCATAATCACAGCGAGAGGCATAAGCACCATCGCATCACTTTGTGAGATTGTGACCAAAGAAGCTGTAATAGCTGGAGCACCTGTAATATAAAACTTGTATCCGCTCTCTTTACTAAAAGTATCTGTTACATCTTTTAGAGCCTTCATCACATAGATATTTACCTCTTCATTCGCTCCGCTTTCGTTTGAAAGGCGAACTGCTATGGCGGTTGTTAAGCCATCTTTATCTATGAGTTGATTGAGTATAAGCTTGTCGTTTATGGCAACTACTCTTTTTTCTTCTAAATTTTCAAAATCTTTTATAAAATCTTCCACAATAATTTCATCATCTTGCGAACTTATGTATTGATAATTTGTAAGACTATCCACCTTTCTTACACCGTCAATTTTTTTAAATGCATCACTCAAAGCTAAAATTGTTTGCACTGCATTTTTATTAAATATCCCGTTTTCATCTTTAAAAGCGACTATAAAAGTGTCGTCACCGCTAAAAGTAGTTCTAAAATGCTCATACTCTTGTAAGATTTTAGACTCTTTATCAAACCATATTTTGTAACTTCCCTCATACGCCAAATCTTTTAAGGCTATTGAAAACAAAACAACCATAAGTGTTGTTAAAACTAAAATTATGTATTTATATCTGTCCAAAAAATCTATATATCTTTCCACATGCCAACCTTTAGAATGAATATGTAAGCCCAATCATAACTTTGTTGGACTCCTTGATTTGTGATAAAACGGTTTTGTTTGCTGGTAAGAGCCGAAGATATTCACCGCTTAAAACTAAGTTATCAATTACTCTTGATTGTGCCTCTATTTTAAAAACTTTTTCTTCATTTATCATGTCGTATAAAATACCGCTTTTTATTTCGCTGTTTCTTACATCGTTCAAGTTCAATTTAAGTGCCAAAAAAATATCATTATCATAGATTTCAGATATATCTACATTTTTAATTTTGTCGTCCATGTAGATATATCTGTAATACTCGGTGTACAGATTGAGACCAACACCAAGAATTTCATCTAAACTGTTTTCCATGCCAAACGAGAGTTGTGCGTAGTCGCTCATCCCCTTATCGTTTAGTACATCCGTATAACTTGTTTCACACTTGAAAATTGTCTCTTTATAAACTATGCTTGAGAGAAGCATAAATTTGTTTACTCTGTACGCATACTGCGAGAGTTCAGATGGAGCTGTGAGTATAAAATATCGTTTACTGTCATATCCTTGAAGCAGTATCAGCTTTGTTTCGCTGTCCATAATTGCACTCGTCGCAAAATTGTATGCAAGATACATTGTTGGGGTATATCGTTCATCACTTAGTTTTAAATCCTCATTGTACTTGATAGCAAAGGGAGAGAATGGTGTGCCATTTTTTGGATATTTTTGATTCTCCTCATACAACTTGATGCCAAATTCAAGACTGTTTTCATCAAAATATTTTGAAACTAAAAAGCTCCAAGCTCCGAGTTTTGCACTCTTATCAAATGGATTTAAGAGGATATTTTTTTGATTAAAAACATCGGCTACATTGTAACCCTCCAGCTCACCCCAATATTGAACTGTTTTGCCAAAAGTAAAGCTATAATCCACATGCCGCTGCATCAGATACAACTCATTGATATGGATATATTTCTTTTCATCATATTCAGAACTATACAAATAATCCAATGCTATATTTGTTGCAAAAAAATCATTTTCAAACTTTAGTTTTGTATCTCCTTCAACCGTTTTTTCATCAGCAAAATCAGTGTAACTAATATATTTAGTCGAGATATTAGATTTCTGTTCCATGGCATATACAAATGTAATCAATACAAATAGCAGTAGTACTTTCATCATTGCAACACCCTTTTTGAAAAATCATCTTCACTCAGTCCTACTTTGATTCTATCCTCATCCCAAGTCAATATACTGCTTTTTTTGGTTTGAACATTGAACATCTCCATCTTTTTAATTCTATAAACTCCATCAAGTTTTATATATTCCAAAAAGGAAACTTCTTTAAGTAATCTGTTTTGCTTATCAAAATACGCACCAAATTTTGCTAAATAAGTTTGAGTGTCGATGTAAAGTACCTGCTTCAAATACCCACTCTCTTTATCTTTTGGCACTCTTGTGATTACAAAATATTCCGCCTCATTTTTTACAATTTTTTGCACCTCTTCTGAATAGGAGTATTTTTTATAATTTTGTGATGATATATCCTCATAGCTAAACTCACTTGCCATAAAAGAGCCAGATTTATCCCCTGAGCTTATTCTCTTGACCCTTTTTAAAGCAGGGAGATAGAGCCATTGTTTGTCATCCTCTCCTAGCACTTCATAACTAAGAAGTTTTGTATCTTTAATATCTATGGGATACAAAAATCCAATCAAAGTTTTATCTCCATCACTAGATTCCAGTTTTTTTATCTCTAGTTTTCTAATATTTTCTACACCTTGTGCATTTTTTAAAATCATTGTATTTATGGAAACACTATCTTTGTAACCAGATATATTCTCATACGATTTTTTGGCGATTTCCATCGAACTCTCCCCAAATAGTGCTATTGTAAGGGTAGTGAACAGTAATATTTTTTTCATTTTGTCATTCCTTGAGTTTTATGTGAACAATGTTAACATAAAATTTAGTAAATGTAAACACTGTTCACATAACTTTTATGATAAAATACGCTTATGATAAAAAATGATTACCACCATGGAAATTTAAAGGATGATTTTTTAAAAATAGCTTTTGATTTTATAGCAAAAGAAGATGTTGAAAAATTAACTCTCAAAATACTCTCAGATGCAACTGGCACTTCAAGGTCTGCAATTTATAGACATTTTAGTTCAAAAGAGGAACTAATTGAGACTATGATTCAAAAAGGTTTTGATACTTTTGATGCTTTTGTTTCTCCCGCACTCAAAGATAAAGAAAAATTGTTGATAGATAGATTTTATCTCAGTGCAAAAGCGTACTTAGAGTTTGCAAAACAAAACCCAAATCTTTACAGACTTCTTTTTGGAAACAAATATGCCAAAATAAGAGAAGCTACTTTAAGTATAAAAGATGATGATTGTGGTGGATTTGCATCGCTAAAACTTGCTATAGAAGAGGGACAAAAGAGCGGTATTCTTAAAAAAGAGGACAGCTTTATGAGAACCATCTTGATTTGGTCATATCTTCATGGTCTCGCATCCCTTATAATTGACGGATTTATGGATATCGATAAAATATCTGATGCACTTTATGAAAGTATGTTTGCTGATATGCTAAGTAATGTAGTGACCAATAAAGTGAAGTTTTTATCAAACATGCCTTTTGTTGATGGGATTTTAAAACCGACGCGATAACTCTATATTTCTTTTGCTAAAAACTAAAAAACTTTGCTAAAATGAACCTATCTAAAACAAGGTAAAAACATGAGCAAAGAGCTATATGAACAAATCACCGACGCGTTAGTAGAAAATGGTTACATCATCATTCCACATGCCATGCAAAATGAACTTCCTACCCAACTTCTTACTCACGCAAAAGAGGCAAACAATTTTAAAAGAGCTTCCATTTCACGAGCAAATAATCAACAAATTGACGATGAAAGAAGAAAAGATAAAATCTCTTGGCTTGAAAATGACAACGGCGTTCAAAGTGAATTTTTACATTTTACGGACGGATTAAAAGAGTATATAAATAGAGAACTTTTTATGGGATTAACTTATTTTGAGAGCCACTTTGCTATCTATGAAGAAGGGGATTTTTACGAAACACATATTGACGCTTTTAAAAATTCTAAAAACCGTGTTGTTACAGTAGTTTATTATTTGAATGAAAATTGGAGCGAAGGCGATGGCGGTGAACTTGTTGTGTATGATGAAGAAAATAACTTCTTAAAAAAAGTCACTCCACATGCCGACACACTCGTAGTTTTTTTAAGTGACAAATTTCCACATGAAGTTTTAAAAGCAAAGAAAACAAGATATTCAATTGCTGGATGGTTTAGAGTTGATAAAAGATAAAATCATCTTTTCTTAGTTTAAAAATATATAATCAAAAGTATAATACTAGAAATAAAAATATAAAAAGGGTAAGCTATGAATAAAAGTATGAAATTAAGCAGCGTTGCAATAGCGACATTGCTTCTCACAACTCTTGTCTATGGAGCAGAGGATGTTTCAAAACAAGCAGTGACAAGTGGTACTAAAAGCGTTGAAAATGTTGCTGATATGTTTAAAGAGGGAAAACTTGATGGACGCATTCGTATGCACTATTTCAACACAGATTGGAATACAAACGAATGGGGAACTAAACCTGATGGCGACAGCAGAGGTACGGCAATCGGTGGAAGTTTAATCTATAAAACTGCTCCATTGTATGGTATTAGTGCTGGGGCTGGGTTATATACGACCCAAGGAACAGGCATTTTTACGGATGATAATAATGGTTTAGTTGCAGGATATGCTAAAAACACGACTGCTTCTGACCTTTTTGCTCGTGGAGAGGGTGCAGCTACTGATTTTGGTGCTGGATATGCTGTTTTAGCACAATCGTATCTTCAATATGACATCGCAAAAAGTAAAATCAAGGGCGGTCAATTTTTGATGAGCAATCCATGGATTTCTCCAAATGATACGAAGATGATTCCTCTGGCAATTGAAGGAGTTCAGGTAATCTCTAACGACATTGACAAAACAACTATCCAACTTGATTACGCAGATAAAGTAAAAGAGAGAGGAATGACTTATTTTGGTTCGATGGCAGATACTGGAGATACTCCTGATGCGATTAAAAACTACTATCGCACAAATTACACTGTTACAGCAGCAATAACTGCAAATGATCAAAACTCTTATGGAGAAAAAGCTGCACCAGCGGTTGAAGTTTTGGGAATCAAAAATAAATCAATCAATGCACTTGATATTGATGCGGGATATATGCACTGGGCGGATATCATCGACCAAGGACTACTGGAAGCGAATTATGCTATTAAAGCAGGAGATGCAACGGTAGTTTTAGGTGCAAGATATATGCAACAGTTTGACCATGGTGCGGGTGATATTATCACTCCTATGGATGGATCATCTCCTTATGCAACTGGTGCAGTTACAGCAACAGCACCAACAGGTGGAATTTCAAAAGTACAAAAGAAAGGTGACAACGATAATAGTGTCGATACAAATATGTACGCTGTACGCGCAGTAACAACTTACGGTGCATCAAAAGTATTAGTAGCGTATTCACACACAAATGATGGTGGAGATTTAATTGCTCCTTGGCGTGGATTTCCAACAGATGGTTATACGCGTGCTATGACAATCACAGACTGGAATGCAAATACTTCTGCTTACAAAGCACAGTTTGATTACAACTTCAACGCTCTTGTAGCAGGGTTAAGTGCATTTGTAAGTTACAGCTACTACGACCGTGACCCATCGAAAGTTGGCTACCAAGGTGCAACAGACCGTTACTATAACAATGGCGACACAAAACAGTGGAATATTGATGCAAAATATGCAGTTGCGAGTGTGAAAGGATTGGAGTTAAAAGCTAGATATATGATTCAAAACAATCAAGTACTTGCTACAACAGATAACATTGCAGGAAATTCTGCTGGTGCATCTGAAGGTTATGGAAACGATACTTCCAATCGTGAACTTCGTATAGAAATTAATTATCTATTTTAAAATATGAAAAAAATAGTAGCCTCTTTATTGATAGTAACTGCTTCTCTTTTTGGCGGAACAATCAACATTGCCGTAGCGGCTAATGTTGCGGATGCTATGGAGGAGTTAAAATCTGAGTTTCAAAAAAACAATCCAAGCACAGAAGTCCAAGTCACTCTTGGAAGCAGTGGAAAACTGGTTGCTCAGATAAAAAATGGTGCTCCTTTTGGAGTTTTTCTCTCAGCAGATATGGAGTTTCCACATGCCCTTTATACAGAGAAGATAGCCATTACAGAACCTGTTGTTTATGCACAAGGTGAACTTGCTTATCTCAGCGCTAAAACTCTGGATTTTTCTAAAGGTATCGCACTTGTTGCAGATGCTTCTATCGCTAAAATCGCCATTGCAAACCCTAAAACTGCTCCTTATGGTAAAGCAGCGGTTGAAGCTATGACGAATGGTAAAGTTTATGAAAGCGTGACAAGCAAACTCGTTTTTGCAGAATCTATCTCTCAAGCGGTAACTTACGCTACAACGGCGGCAGATATAGGCTTTGTCGCAAAATCTTCTCTTTTTGGTGCAAATATGAAAGAGTACAAAGAGGGTGTAAACTGGATGAGTATTGACCCAAAACTCTATACGCCTATCAAACAGGGAATCGTACTTTTAAAACAAGGTGCAGAAAATAGCGAATATAGAACTTTTTACGACTTTGTTTTAAGTCAAAAAGGCAAAGAAATACTCAAAAAATTTGGTTATTCCGTTTGAATCAAATAAGTGCAACTGTAACAAAGATTGAGAGCTTTGAGAACATTACCATTGTCTCGTTTTTTGCATTCAATCAACCACTCAAAATGATGTCTTTAGAGATAAATAAAGAAGTTCAAGTTGGCTCACTCGTTACGCTAGGAGTAAAAGCTTCAAGCGTATCCTTAGCTAAAAACTTAGAGAGTGCGCTAAGTATCTCAAACCAGTTAGAAACTACTATAAAAGGTGTAAATAATGGCTCGCTACTCACAAGCGTAAAACTCCATTTTGGCGATGTGATTTTGGAGAGTATAATCACGCTTGAGTCTTCAAAACGACTAGCTTTGCATGAAAATGATGAAATCATCGCACTTATAAAATCGAGTGATTTATCTATTTTAGAGACTATAAAATGAGTGAATTAGATTTTGCCCCATTTCTTCTCTCTTTTAAATTAGCAGCAATCACAACGCTTATACTTTTCATCATTGCACTTCCCATCGCTTGGTGGCTCTCTCAAACAAAGTGTAAATGTAAGCCGTTTGTAGAAGCGATTGCTTCACTTCCTATCGTTCTTCCTCCTTCTGTTTTAGGGTTTTATATACTTTTTGCTCTCTCGCAAAATTCGCCAATCGGTACTTTTTTTGATGAGACATTTGGCATCAAACTTGTTTTTAATTTTACAGGGCTTGTCGTTGCGAGTTGTTTTTACTCTTTTCCTTTTATGGTACAACCGCTTCAAGGTGGCTTTGAAACGCTGAGTAAAAATATGCTCGAAGCCTCCTATATTGCAGGAAAAAGTAAACTGCAAACGCTTTTGTTTATAGCACTTCCAAACATCAGACCAGCCCTTATCACAGCCCTTATTATCACTTTTGCTCACACGGTAGGCGAGTTTGGAGTGGTTTTGATGGTGGGTGGCTCGATTCCAAATGAAACCAAAGTAGCCTCAGTTGCCATCTATGAAGCAGTAGAAATCATGGATTACAAAATGGCACATATTTACAGTGCTATCATGCTCTCGCTCAGCTTTTTGGTACTTTTGGGTGTTTATCTTTTCAATCGCCATCATAATAAAAGGATAGGCGTATGATACAACTCTCCCTCCAAAAAGAGCTCCAAGGCGCGCAAGGTGCGATGCAACTTGATGTCTGTTTAGAGATAAAAGAGCATGATTTTGTAGCTCTTGCTGGAAAAAGCGGAAGTGGAAAAACAACACTCTTACGGATTTTAGCAGGGTTAGAAGAAGCCGATGGAGAGATAAAAGTTTCAGATGCAATTTGGCAAAATAAAACTTTCCACATGCCGCCTCAAAAAAGAGAAATTGGTTTTGTCTTTCAAGATTATGCACTCTTTTCAAATATGAGCGTTTTGCAAAATCTTCTTTTTGTCGCAAAAGATAAAAATTTAGCCGCTCATTTGTTAGAACTAACCGAACTTACAGAGCTACAAAATCGTCTTCCAAACAGACTCAGCGGTGGACAAAAACAGCGTGTTGCACTTTGTCGTGCGTTTATGAAGCAACCAAAAATTTTACTCCTTGATGAGCCACTTTCAGCTCTGGACTCTGAGATGAGGAACAAACTTCAACATGACATTTTAACGCTTCATAAAGAGTTTGGAACAACTACGATTATGGTAAGTCACGACCCAAGTGAAATGTATCGCCTCGCAAACAGGGTTGTGATGCTTTCTCATGGGAAAATAGTCCAAGATGGTTCACCAAAAGAGGTTTTACTTCAAACAAAAGGGAGTCAAAAGTTCTCACTTAAAGGGGAACTTCTTGATGTCATCAAAGCAGATGTAATTTATATCGGTGTTGTCGCAATTGGACAGAATGTTGTTAAAGTTGTAATGGATGAAGCAGAAGCACTAAGCTTTAAAGTCGGTCAAAGCGTGCATGTAAACACGAAAGCTTTTGCTCCATCTTTGAGTCACTTTTAGGAAGATATTTACAGATGCTCTCTTTTGAGTTGGTTTAAAACTCACTATTTACTCATAAACACTAAGTATAATTCAAAATATTTAATTTTTATAGGAAAGTGTTAGTATGGAAAATGTTTATTTAGCAAGACAGCCTATCTTAGACATTCAAGGCAAACAATACAGTTACGATATTTTATATCTGGACTCTCACAAACAGAGTCACATAGAAAATGACCTTTATGCAAGTGCCTCCGTTGTAAGCAGTGTTTTAAACAAGTTTGGTACGAGTGCATTTGTAAGTGGACACAAAGCATTTGTAAAGATTGATGAAAAATTTTTAATGAATGATTTAATCTTTGTTGTTCCAAATAACTTTTTCATTTTTTCCCTCTTTGATATTATCGAAATGAGTGAAAAAGTTATTGAACGCATAGAACAGCTCAAAGAAAAAGGATACACCTTAGCTATCAATGACACAAATCTTGATGCTTCAAAATTTGAAAAATACAAACCTATTTTAAAAGAATTATCTTACTTTAAAACAAATATTCATTCTGATATGGGCAATGAAACAAAAGAGTTAATTTCTAAGCTAAAAGCTAACGGTATCAAAGTTGTTGCTACAAAAATTGAAGATGATACACATTATGAGATAGCAAAAAAAATTGGCTGTGAGCTTTTTCAAGGCTACTATTTTGCTAAACCAAAAATATTGGAAAATGCAAAGTATGATACAGCTATGTTTAATGTTCTCAAGCTCTACAATTTACTCATTCAAGATACAAACATAGATGAAATCGTGAGTGAATTTGAGAAAAATCATGCACTCACTATTCAGCTTCTGCGATTTATAAATTCAGGTGCTTTTCACTTTAAAAGTAAAATTGCATCTATCCATCATGTTCTTACGCTCGTTGGAAGAAAACCACTTGCACAGTGGCTAATGTTGATGATTTATTCAAAGTCAACTTCTTCAAGCGTGGAAGCTTCACCTCTCATGCTTATGGTTAAAAACCGTACAGAACTTATGGAAAATCTCTTAAAAGCCATTAAGCCAGATGTAAAAAGCAACGCTTTAGGCGAAGCTTATTTTGTTGGTGTTTTATCTTTGATTGATGCTATTTTTGGTGTAAAACTAGAAGAAATTTTAGAGACTATGAATGTATCTGACCTTGTTCGTTCTGCATTATTGCACGATGAGGGAACTCTTGGGAAAATTTATGCTGTTGTTCGGGATATAGAAGCATTTAATGTGAACGCCATAGCAGAGTTTACTACAAAATATAAACTTGCAACGGAAGATATTCAAAGGGTTGTCATGGAAAGTATAGAAAATGTTAATAATTTTCAGCGAGAAATGAAGGGTTAGGAAGTCTTTAGAACTTCCCGTTTATCATAGTTGAAACTAAACCTTTTTCATCTTTGTTTTCTGCAATAATGACTCCAGCAATGTGAAGTGGAACAAATATCAGAATGAAATTAAAAACAGCTTCGTGTACTTCTGCTATGGCGTGTGCTGTTTCTTTCGCAAGTCCTAAAAATTCATAAAATTCAATTACCAAACCACTCACACTCATAAAAACAAGTGTTGCATAAAAAATATAGTAAAGTGATTTTACACCTTTTTTATGAAGAGTTAAAGAGCTAAAAATCTCTTTTGTATCTCTCTCTTTGAAAAAAAGATAGATTCTGTAAAGTACCAAAAATGCTAAAGCATAACCTAAAATAATATGCCATTCCCACATGCCATCACGAATAATTTGAGCCACAACTTTTGCCTGTTCTTTTGTTATGACAACGCCCATTTCTGCAAATTTTTGCATCATAATTTCAGCATTGTCTCTCCAACTAAGAAATGTTTTTCTTAAAAACACAGTTCCTAAAAGACCAAGTATTACGAGTGCATTCAGCCAATGCCAGACACGAAAACCTAAACTATATTTCATGTACAATTCCTTACAAGATAAGATATGTTATTATAATGAAATTAAGACATAAAGGTGGGGTTCTGTGCTTGATTTGAAACAATTAAAATTGGATGCGGTCGGTTTCTCTATTTTGCATGTGGAAGATAATGATGCACTCAGAGAAAATGCTTCTAAATTATTCAAGAAATTTTTCGAGACTGTTTATACTGCAGTGGATGGAAAAGATGGTTTAGAAGTTTTTAAAAAATACAAGCCTTCAATAGTTATAACAGATATTAAAATGCCAAATATGAATGGTATAGAACTCGCTCGAAATATCAGAAAATTTGCACCTCAAACAAAAATTATTCTCATGTCAGCCTTTGATGACAAAGAGTATTTATATCAGGCGATTGAACTTGGAGCTTTTAGATTTCTCAAAAAACCTGTAAATCTCTCAGAACTTACAGAAATACTCTATGCGGCTGTAACAGCAATCAAAGAAGAAGAAGATGCACGAGTTTTTGATGCACACATAAGGAATATTTTCAATTATCAAAGTTCAATGGTTCTGATGATGGTGAAAGAGAAACCAATTTTGGCGAATCAAGCTATGCTAAACTTTCTTGAAGTAAAAGATATAGCTGAAGCTATGCAACTGCATGGAGATTTCGGAAACTTATTCTTAGAGCATGATGGCTTTTTGTATAACCAAGCAGATAGAAATTGGTTTGAAGAGATAAGTAAAAATCCACAAAAACTTTACCACATAAAACTCATAGATAAAAATAGAAACTTTCTACATTTTACCTTGAAATATCAGACAATACCAGAGAAGAATAATTATGGAATATTGTCCTTTGATGATATTACCGAGCTCAATCTTTTGAAACTTTTTGATAAAAAGCAGTCAAAATATGATGAAAATATTCAAGATAGCAAGGCTCTCTTTAAACTGCTTGAAGTACTCCAGAGAAACAGTGCAAAAGTGCATCTGCACAACTTTTACAAAGGTTTAAGTATCACAAATGATGCAATCATTACAAATATTGCAGATGACAAAGTTACTTTAAAAACAAATTATCTTCAACAAAAAGCTGTTCAATTTGAACACAAAAGCTTAATAGTTTCAGATTCTCTTCCCTTCATAATAAGTTGTGAAAAATTAGTAAGAATGAATTTTGAGCAACAAAATGTAGAGTTTACAAACTTACATTTTATAGCAACCTCACCCACGACCAGAAAAACAGTTCGTGTTATTCCTGAAGAAAATCATACAGTATCGCTTTTTATAGAAGAGAGAAAGTTTCATGGAGATATAAAAATTCTAGATATATCCCTCGATGCAATAAAGGTTGAGTTAAATGCTCTACCAGCAGGGCTTAAAGAAGAAAATGAAGTTATTTTAGATATGGTTTTAAATGTAGATAAACAAAATATTATTATCAACACCAAAGCTATTATGCTTAGAAAAGATGAAAATAAACGCTCGTTTAATGTTGTTTTTGTATTCAAATTTGAAGCCAACAAAAAGAGCAATTTAGTTAAATATATTACTAATAGACAAATGAGTATAATCAGAGAATTTAAAGGATTGCAAAATGGGTAATAACGAAAAAATCTTATTTGATGATGGCGCACACAAATGTGTAATGTTTAGTTTTGATGATGAGTCACATGAAGATTCATTTCTCTCCGTAAATCAATACCTTATTGTTCAAAATGGAGTGGGTGTTCTCGTTGACCCAGGAAGCGAGGCTATATTTGGTGAGCTTTATGAAGCGGTAAGTCGGCATGTGGAAATCGATAATATCAAGTTTATATTTTTCTCTCACCAAGACCCAGATGTTTCAGGCTCTATATCTCAGTGGGCTATCAGTACAAATGCTAAATTTATACTCTCGAGTTTATGGGTTCGATTTATGAGTCATTATGGGTTTTTAGATATGAGTAGAATCATGCCCCTCGCTGACCATGGGGCAAAACTAAACTTTGGAGAGGACTATTTGAAGTTTGTTCCTGCTCATTTTTTACACTCTCCAGGGAATTTTTCACTCTATGATTCTCGTTCAAAAATTGTTTTCTCAGGAGATATTGGTGCGGCGGTTGTTCCTTCCCCTGAGAGTTATAAGCATGTAGAAAACTTTGCTCGGCATGTGGAATTTTTACATGGCTTTCATAAAAGATATATGGGCTCAAACAAACTTTGTCGTGCATGGGTCTCACATATCCAAAAGCTTGATGTTTCTATTATAGCTCCTCAGCACGGACTTATTTTTGAAAAAGAGAATGTAAAACTCTTTTTAGATTGGATAAAAGAGCTTCAGTGTGGCAGTGATTTTATGGATGAGCTTTACTGAGAAAAATAATGAAACAAATTGATATAAAATCACTCAAAAAAAGTGTTATTGTCTATATTTCAGCATCTATGTTTGCTTTAGCTGTTGTTATTGCACTTCATGCATATTTTCTGCAAAGCCATGTTCATTATGAGGGAAATATTATATCACGCTCTTATCTTTTGTTTGGAATAGCTACATCCGTAGTTCTTATGTTTTTGTTACTAATTGTACTTATTTACCGCCGAATTTCTCTCTTTCAAGAAGAAGTAAGCAGTATCGGTGAAGAACATATTAAACAAATACATGATACACATCAGATGCTTATGGAATCGCGTAGCAATCTTAAAGATATTTTTAACACAACGCCCAGCATTATGCTTACAACAGATGGAATAGATATAAGTAGAGCCAACGAAGTAATGCTAAACTTTTTCGGTTATAAAAATGTAAAACTTTTTAAACACGAACATAAATGTATATGTGAGTATTTTTTAAAAGAAAAAGATTGCGTTATAGCCGATATGAATGGAGTAAACTGGTTAGAGTATATTTTAGCAAACCAAACTATGATGCATAAAGTTTGTATGCTCCAAGGAACAACAAAACACTATTTTACAGTGTATGCAAAAAAACTCTATAAAGATTTTACGAATCATGAAAAATTAGTTATTTTTAATGATATTACTGATTTAGAAGTATTAAAAGAGCGATATGAGTTCGCTATTGAAGGTTCTAATGATGGTCTTTGGGATTGGAACTTAGTGAGTAATACAATTTATTTTTCACCAAGATGGAAAAAAATGTTAGGTTATGAAGATTCAGAACTTGAAAGTTCACTTTCTTCATGGGAATCTCGTGTACATCCCGATGATATTCAAGAAGCCGAGCGCGAATTTACCAAAAATATCGAAGGAAAAACAACGCATTATGAAAATATTCATCGCCTCAAACATAAAGATGGACACTGGGTTTGGATACTAGACCGTGGGAAAACTATTTTTAATGATGCCTCTAAAGCTATTCGTATGGTTGGATTTCACACAGATATAACAGATATAAAAAATCTTGAACAAGAACTTAGAAAAAAAGATGAAATCATGATAGCCCAATCTCGCCATGCTGCAATGGGTGAAATGATAGGTATGATAGCACATCAATGGAGACAGCCAATCAGCGTTATAGCCATGGGTGCAAATAATATTTTGGCAGATATTGAGCTTGAAATACTCGATGCACAAACTCTAAAAGAGAATATAAAAGATATTTTAAATCAAACTCAAGAACTCTCAGAAACCATTAATGACTTTAGAAACTTTTTTAAATCTGATAAAGAAAAACAAGAAGTGCTTGTACAAGATGTACTTATGGAATCTCTTGCAATTATTGGTAAAAGTTTACAAAATAATGCTATTGAAGTAGAAAATATTTTTGATTCAAATACAAAAGTTTTAATCTATGCAAGAGAATTAAAACAAGTTTTTATAAATATAATAAACAACGCCAAAGAGTCACTCCAAGAGATAGAAAAAGAAAATAAAAAAATTACAAATAAGATTTATGAAACAGATGAGAGTATCATTATTGAGATTTGTGATAATGGTTCAGGTTTTGATGAAAATATACTAAATAAAATATATGAGCCTTATTTCAGCACAAAAAATGAAAAAAATGGAACAGGGTTAGGTCTTTATATGAGTAAAACCATAGTTGAAGAGCATCTAAGGGGAACATTAACTGCCAAAAATAGTACCGATGGCGCTGTTATGATGATACAGCTGCCTAAAAGCTCATACAATGATTGATTTAAAAGAATTAGTAAATTTATCTAAAGAGTTGAAAATTTTATATGTTGAAGATGATCGTATTATAAGAGCTTCGATGACGCATTATCTTTTAAAACTATTTCCTAATATAGTTGTTGCTAATGATGGAGAAGTAGGATTAGAGCTTTACAAAACACAAAAGTTTGATATCGTTATAACTGATTTGTCTATGCCTCTAATGAATGGATTAGAGATGATAAGTAAAATCAAAGAACTAAACACAAATCAAGCGATTTTGATAACAACCGCACATACTGAATCAGACTATATGCTCAAAAGTATAAAACTTGGAGTGGATGGCTACATCATAAAACCTTTTGAGTATGAACAGTTAAATCATGAACTTTTCAAAATAGTTGAAAAATTAAAAAAATATGCAGAAAATGAAGAGTACAAAACAATGCTTCAGGCGATGGTTGAGAAAAAAACAGCAGAACTTAGCAATATCGTGCAATTTCAAAGTTATAACTATGAAAAAACGCTTCTCTCTATGGTGGAAATGATAGAAGAGAGAGATACCTATACGGCTGGTCATAGTCAGAGAGTTGCAGAGTACAGTAAAAGAATAGCACAAGAGATGAGCTATAGCGATGAAGAGTGCACAAGACTTTATCAAGCTGGTATCATGCATGATATTGGAAAAATAGCTACACCAGATGCAGTTCTTTTAAACCCAAAAAATCTAAATGATATAGAGTATAAGCTTATCCAAGAGCATGTAGAAGTCGGCTTTAGACTGCTTAAGAATATACCAATGTTTAGTAATCTTGCAGAGATTGTACGCTCTCACCATGAGCGATACGATGGCAAAGGGTATCCGCAAGGATTACGAGCAGATGAAATACCCCCATTAGCGAGAATAATGACCGTTGCAGATGCTTTTGATGCAATGACTACAAATAGGATTTATAAAGCAAGGAAAAATGTTAAAGAAGCTTTGTCAGAACTTGTAACATTAAAATCAATACAGTTTGATCCAGATGTAGTAGAAAAAGCCTTAATAGCCCTTCAAAGCGTAACAATAGACGAAGATATAAATCAGCTTCCAACCACTAAACTGGAACAAGAAAGATTTGCATATTTTTATCAAGATAGAGTAAGTGAAGCATATAATCATAGCTATTTAGAAATAGTTTTGATGAAAAATAGCCATGAGAAAGAGTTTAAATATATGGATATTTTTTTCTTAAATAATTTTTCACAGTACAATAAAATTTTTGGATGGGGTGAAGGCGATAAATTTCTGCGTACTTTTGCAATATGTTTAAATAGCTATTTTACAAACTCTTTAGTCTTTAGAATTTTTGGAGATGATTTTGCTGTAATGAGCAGAGAAAAAGTAGATATAGAAGAGTTGAAAATTAAATTGAATGATTTAGTAAAAAACAGTTCTATTCACTACACTATTAAGAGTATTGATTTAGAAGTGACTAAAATAGAAAATATAATTCAACTTGAAATTATTGAGTAGTTCCAAAGTATGAACCTCATCAAAATAGAAAATATCCACATGCCAGAGTTGGAGATTTATCACAGCCTCAGAGAGAGTGCTTTTAGGGAGGATAAAAGCTTTGTTGCCGATAGCCCAAAAGTAGCAAATATGCTTTTAAAAACTTCTATGGAGATTAAAAGTATTTTGGCGACACCTGAGTATTATGCAGAGTTTGAAGCGTTAATTCGCAACAAAAACATTCCTAAACTTTTTGTGACAGACAAAAAAGAGATGCAAAAAATCGTAGGACATAAAATCCATCATAATGTGATGATGCACGGAATCCGCCCAGATGAAAGCTCTTTAGACACACTTGGCGATACTATCATCATGGTGGACAATATCTCTTCAAGTGAAAATATCGGCTCAATTGCAAGGAGTGCCGCAGCCCTTGGAATCAACTCTTTTGTTGTGCCACAACAAGCACCACATCCCTACAACAGACGCGCACTGAGAGTTTCCATGGGGCATGTGAGTATGCTCAATGTTCACATCTATGAGGAAATCATTTCCACATGCCAAGCTCTAAAAAATCTAGGCTATAAAATCTTCGCCGCTGAGGTGCAAGAAAACTCTACACCACTACGGCATGTGGAAGTTCCACAAAAATGGGTACTGCTTATGGGAAATGAGGGAAAAGGACTTTCGCAAAAAATTTTAGATGTCTGCGATGAGGTCGTAACCATCGAGATGTTAGAGGGCGTAAAAAGTTTCAATGTCAGCGTAGCCGCGTCCATTATGATGTACCAGTTTAAAAATAGGGCTTCATCAAAAATTCTACTATAATCGCATCTATATTTTAAATAAGGAAACAAACATGGGTGGTACGAAACGAAATAACATTAAACACGGTATGAGCGTCGCCATAGTCCTCAAACAAGACCAACAAAGCGGACGCCTCACAGACGGCATAGTTCGCGATATTTTAACTTCTTCTGCAACACATCATCATGGTATCAAAGTTCGTTTAATGAGCGGAGAGGTTGGACGGGTAAAAGAAATATACTAATTTTAATAGTACATATTTTAAAATGTTTATATGATATACTTTAGCTTTTAAATTGCGTTAAAATAGTCATAAAAGGTGTTTTTATGTGTATTGATATGCTTCTTTTTTCTGTCTGCGACAAGTACTATGCAATTCCCGCGGCTAAAATAGTGCGTGTTTTATGGGCACTTGAAATTACTCCTGTTCCAAAATCTTCAAAAATCTTGTATGGTGTTTTTGATTTGCATGGCAAGATGCTTCCCGTAATCTCCCTCAGAGAACTTCTCTCTTTGCCCAAAAAAGAGATAGCACTCGAAGACTCTCTTATTATTTTAACAGTACACCTTCACCAAATCGCGCTTTTAGTTGACCATACTGTTGGCGTATTTAAGCTGGATGAAGAGGATTCAAGCGAGGCAGAGGAGCTTTTTAAAGAGTTCTCCACAACCCATATTGTGAAATACGAAGAGAGACTGATTCCTGTTTTAGATATTGACGCTCTCATTGACAGTGAGCTCATTAGAAGAGTAGCAGATGTCGATGATTGAGAGAGTACAAAAGTATTTGTTTCAAAACTTGGGATGGAATATTGACATTCATGAACCAACTTTTGAGGCAAAACTAGGACGGATTTGTAAAGAACTTGGTTTTGATGTTCTGAAGTTTTGCGTAGAATCCCTTAAAAACGAAGAAACAGATACCAAAGTTTTACAAGCCTTCGCCCGCCAATTCAGTGTGGGTGAGAGCTATTTTTTCAGAGACCTTCCATTTTATGACTACTTTGAACACACGATTATCCCCCAAATCCTCCAAAAAAATGAACGAACTCTCTCTATCTGGTCAGTTGGATGCAGCAGCGGAGAAGAACTCTACTCTCTAGCAATGATACTGCGAAATACAATTCCAGATATTGGCATGTGGAACCTCTATCTTTTAGGCACAGATGTAAACCCACATGCCATAAGCAAAGCCAAAAAGGGACTGTTTAATAAATACGCATTGAGACAAATTCCAAAACAATATATGAATTTCTTTACACCCATTGACCATGAATATCAGATAGACCCTTCAATCAAAAAAATGGTTCACTTCAGATACCACAATATTATTGACGAGCCCTATAGTTGTCTTCCTCAGGGTGGAGAAAGATTTGATTTGATTCTCATTAAAAATGTTCTCATCTACTTTGATTTGAAAAAAGCCGCAGAAGTTACAGATTCTCTTTTTAATCTTCTCAAAGAGGGAGGACACCTCGCAACTACACCCGCAGAGTATGGTGAGGGAGTGTTTAACTATCCACATGCCAAATATTTACCCGATATCTCTTTGATACAAAAAGATTTTAAACCAACACAAGAGATGCTTATTCTCAAAAATGAGCCAGATACACTAGAGATAGCGATTGATAATATGTTCAAATCCGTGCCAAAGTCTGAACAGCCAATTATGAATGAAAAAGATAAATATACGCACTACCACGATGCTCTTGAGATGCTAAAAATTGGCGATAGTGAAAAGGCAAAAGTCTATCTCAAACACGCACTCTATCTTGATAAAAATTTGGTCATGGCACATATACTTCTTGGAAATATTCTTAAAAAAGAGAACAAATTGGAATCTGCAATAAAACATATCAACAATGCCAAAGCAATACTTTTCCACATGCCGCCGCAGGAGGTGGTGGAACTTTCAGATGGCATAATGGCGAATGATTTGCTTTTTATGCTAAATTCCATAAAAGGAGATGCGTTTGAATAGTGTAGAAAATATACTCAGGCAAAGAGCCGTAAAAGCGGCAACAAGGCTAAAGACAACAGAAATCTCAGATGCTCTTGAGCTTATCTATTTTAGAATTGAAAATGAAATATATGCCATTGAGGCGAGTGTGGTAAGCGAGATTCATAAGTTCAAAGAACCTACGCCTGTTCCATTTACTCCTTCTTATATCTATGGCATTTTTCATCTACGGGGAAGGTTCATCTCGCTTGTGAGTCTTAGAGCTTTTTTAGGAATTGCAGAGCAAAGCAAAGAGCATAGCCACTCCATTTTACTTCTTAGCAATGAGATTATGGAGTTTGCTATCACAGTCGATGAGGTGTTGGAGCAGAGAAAGTTATCAAAGCAAGAAGTGCAGGAAATCCCTTCGGGTTTTAATCTTCCAAGGGCAGATTTAGTAATCGGGGTGACAGAGAACGGTACGATTGTACTCGATGGCAAAAAAATTATGGCAGATTCTGCGATGATAATTCATACATAAAAGGAGTTCAGATGAGATTCAGTATAGGCAATAAAATTTTTTCCGCTTTTGGTTTAATGTTTGGCGTGTTTTTACTATTTGGTGTGATGATGTATCAAAAAGCAGATAAAATGCGTGATGCTATGAATGAAAGGGTTAGCTTATCCGAGATACAAACTACCCTGAAAAAAATGGTTATATTACATTATGGTCAGATGTTTGAAATAGAGAATGCTATTCACAACAAAGAACTTCCAACCTTTTCTGTAGTTTATGAGGAGTGTCCATTTACAAAGTGGGAAGCTACTCATAAGATTAAAGAGCAATCTGAACAGGCTGAAGTTGATAAAATTAACATAGCACATAAAGAGCTACACAAAAGATTTGAAGAAATTATCTCTCTTATAAAGAGCAAAGAGTATGACAAAGCAAGAGAGGCTTACCAAACAACATTAGATAAAAGCTTTCAAGAGCTGATAACAGTATATACTCCACTCGATGAGAAAATAGGTAAAAAACACGCAATACTTGTTGTGGAGGGAGATAATTTCTTTGATGATATGAGAACACTCCTCTTAATTGCTCTTTTTATAACACTTACTCTTATTATTGTTTTTTATCTATGGTTCAAGAGAAGCATCATAAATCCAACATCACAAATAACTGCTATTGCAAAAAAGATTTCACAAGGAGATGTGCAACAAACAATAGAGTTTACTTCTAAAGATGAGATTGGGGATTTGGCAAATGCCTTTAGGGGATTGATAAGCTATATGAAAGAGCTCTCCGATATTGCACATAAGATTGGAGAAGGAAATCTGAATGTTACCATTACCAAGCGCTCCGAGAATGATATGCTCTCAAAAGCCCTAGAAAATATGCTCACTAATCTCAACGCAATTATGTTTGAGCTAAAACATGGGGTCTTCTCACTTAACAGTGCAGCCGCCGAGATTTTAGCAACTACAACTCAGGTTGCTTCGAGTGCTTCACAAACCTCTTCTGCGGTTGCACAAACCTCCGCTTCCATAGAGGAGATTAAACAGACAGCAAAGGCGAGTAGTGCCAAAGCTGTACAAACCACAGAAAACACAAATAAAGCAATGGATATTGCAAAAAGCGGAACGCAGGGGCTGATTGAAAATATGCATGGACTGAAGCAAATCAAAGAGAAGATGGATTTGATTGCTTCAAATATTATACTCCTAAGTCAGCAAGGTCAGCAGATAGGCGAAATTACAAACACGGTGGAGGATATCGCAAATCAGGCAAATATGCTTGCGGTTAATGCCTCTATAGAAGCAGTAAAAGCGGGTGAACAAGGCAAAGGTTTCTCTGTTGTAGCACTCGAGCTAAAAAACCTTTCCGAGCAGTCAAAACTTGGTACAAAACAGGTTCAAAAGATTCTTACAGATATTCAAAAAGTAACAAGCACTTTGGTAATGGTTGCAGAACAGGGAGCAAAAGCTGTTGAGAGTGGTGTAAAACAGGCAGAAAGTGCAAAAAATTCGATGGATGAGTTAAATGCAACTGTGATGAATGCGGCAATTGCGGGTAAACAGATTGCGGCTTCCTACGAGCAGGAACTTGCTGGAATGGATCAGATTTTTGGGGCAATGAGCAGTGTAAAAGAGGCAACTCTGCAAAACCTCAGCAGCATCAAACAGGTGGAAGAGTCGGCGCATGATTTGAATGGACTTAGCCAAAAACTGCGAGAGTTGATGGAACACTACACAATCGCCGATATAAAATGAGCAAATGATGGATATGAAAAACGAAGCTTTTTTAAAAAGGCTTCTTGAGACCTTTTCCCAAGAGGCAAAAGAGCATATTGACAACCTTTCAGAGGGACTTCTAAACCTAAAAAAAAGCAGTGATACTGAGGTTAATAAAGCACTTGTGGAGACACTCTTTAGAGAAGCGCACAGCTTTAAAGGAGCTGCTCGTGCTGTAAATATTATAGAAATTGAAGAATTGTGTAAGGCGATGGAAGATATCTTCAGCTCCTATAAACAGTCGCTCGAAAAAATACCAGATTCACTTGTAGAAGTGATGCTTGAGTGTAACGATATGTTGACTCTTCTTTGTAGAGCGAATGAGGAAGAAAGAAGAGATTTGAAACCTCAGGTTCAAGAGCGTATAGAAGCTCTTTATAAAGGTTTACAAGATGATAATGGTGTAAGCAAAAAAATCACAGTTGCAGAGCAAATTCACATCAGCCCAAGCGAAGATGTCAAAGCTGAAGAACAAATCCACATGTATCCGAGCAAAGCGACAAATGCCCTTGGAGTGCAAACAGAGGAGATAAAAACTCAAGAGACTGTCCGCATTCCTGTCAAAAAACTCAGCTCCATTATGCACCAATCCGAAGAGATGCTCTTTGCAAAGATGGTATCAAGACGGCATGTGGAAGATTTGATAACTCTTGAGTCTGAGATAGAGGAGCTTATAACCACACTTCAAAGCGGTGCGCCAGAGCTGATTTTAAACAGACTCACAACCCTTAAAACCTCAACCAACAGAGCAATCAAGCAGACAAAAAGGGATGCCAGAGAGATAAGCATGATGGTGAATCATCTTATAAGCGATATGAAAGAGGCATTGATGCTTCCCTTTTCTGCCATATTTTCCACTCTTCCGAAGATTGTTCACGATATGGCAAAAAGTGTCAGCAAAGATATTAGCCTAAGTATCATCGGCGGCGATATGGAGATAGACAGAAGAATCTCAGAACAGATGCATGACCCGCTTATCCATATTCTGCGCAACTCTATTGACCATGGCATAGAAAAAAATGGGACGATTATCCTCACCCTTACTCAAAAAAGTGCATCCAAAGTGGAACTCACGATTGTGGATGATGGAAGCGGAATTGATAGCCAAAAAATACGCCAAAGCAGTGTAAAGAAGGGAGTTATAACTCAAACAGAGGCAGATGCTCTAGACGAAGAGAGTGCCTTAAACTTGATTTTTAAATCAGGTGTCTCCACAGCAAAAGTTGTTACAGATTTATCTGGGCGTGGACTTGGTCTTGCTATTGTTTTAGAAAAAACACAACATCTCGGTGGCGAAGTGCATGTGCAAAATAATAAAGAGAGAGGGTGTACCTTTTCCATACTGCTCCCCCTTAGTATGTCAACATTCAGAGGGGTTGTCACCTCTTTAGGTGAACAAAAATTCATTTTTGCAAGTGAACGAATTGTGCGCGTTATGACAATAGCAAAAGAGAGTATCAAAATTGTTGAGGGCAAAGAGATGATTGCGTATGAGCATCTCGTCGTGCCCTTTTATCATCTGAGCACTCTTTTGGAACTTCCATCATTTTTAAGTGAGTCGAGTGACTTAGCTGTAGTAGTCATAAAATACGCCAATGAGATGTTAGCAGTCGGCGTGGACGCGGTAGAGTATGAGGAGGAGGTAATGGTAAAGAGTCTTGGCAAACAGCTCACGCATGTACATGCTATCTCTGGAGCTTCACTTTTAGCCTCCGATGTACCTGCACTCATTCTCAATACCTCCGATATTTTCAAATCACTCGGAAGTATTACAAAGAGAAGCGTGACACCAAAAAAAGAGGTTATAAAGAAAAAATCAAAGATTCTTGTGGTCGATGACTCCCCAACTACTCTGGCACTTTTACAAAATATTTTGGAGATGGTTGGGTATGAGGTTGCGGTCGCCGTGGATGGACTACAAGCTTTTGAGATGCTTAAAAAAGAGAGTTTTGATTTGGTGGTCTCCGATGTGGATATGCCAAAAATGAACGGTTTTGAGCTTACCGAGGCTATTAGAGCGGATTCCCACATGCCAGAGCTTCCAGTTATCTTGGTTACATCTTTGGAGTCACTTGAGGATAAAGAGAGAGGGATGCACTCAGGTGCAAATGCTTATCTTATAAAAAGTACATTTGAGCAGAGCAATCTAATTGAAAATATTCAACAGCTTATTGACTGATAAAGGAGTTTAAAATGATACGACTAATGATTGTTGATGATTCAGATACAGCCAGAGAGATGCTAGTTTATTCACTTGCTTCTGAACCAGATATAGAAGTTGTTGGTGTTGCGGAAGATGGGCAAGAGGCCGTTGCAATGGTTAAAAAAGTTAAACCTAACATCATTCTTATGGATATCAATATGCCTCATATGGATGGCTATGAGGCTGCCAGAATCATTATGGAAAATAACCCAACACCCATTTTGCTTATGAGTGCTACTTGGGATATAAAAGAGGTTGCAAAAATCTTGGAAAGCATACACATCGGAGTACTTGGAGTTTATGAAAAACCTTACGGACCAGGGCATCCAAAATACAAAGAGCTTTACGAAAAAATGGTCGCAGATATCAGAGTGATGTCGGATGTGAAGGTTATTCGCAGATTCAACCATAACCATTTTGAGAGTGAATTCAAAAAACTGCAAGACAGAGAGTGTACAAAAGAGTGTAAATTTGTCTTAATTGGCTCTTCCACTGGCGGACCCCCTGTTCTTCACACTATTTTAAAAGCACTGCCAGCCGATTACCCTCTACCAATTTTGGTTGCACAGCATATGAGCAGAGAGTTTATTGATACATTTATAGAGTGGTTGAACGAGCAGTGTGCAGTACATGTAAAAAAGGCAGTTGATGGAGAAAAAATAAGTGCAGGGTTTGTATATATTGCACCTGCAAACCACCACTTGACACTACAAAACAATAGAATCAGACTCATTAAAGCAGAAAAAAGCAACCTCCATGTTCCCTCTGTTTCAAAACTATTCTCTTCAGTGGGTCAATCCAATGCAAGCGAGGCAATCGCAATTTTACTCTCAGGAATGGGAGACGACGGTGCAGATGCAATCACTAAACTTAAACTCTACGGCGGGGTGACCATTGCGCAAAATGCAGAGACTTCCGTAGTTTTTGGGATGGCGAATGAAGCGATTAAAAAAGGTGGAATTGAGTATATTTTATCGCCACAAGGGATTGCGGAGTTTTTAATGAGTATTAAAATTGACACAAAGGGAATATGATGGAAAGCCAAGTATATAAAAAAATAAATGTATCTATTCTTGTCGTTGAAGACAGCCTTACACAAGCGGAAGAAGTTCGCTATTTTCTTGAAGAGAATGGCTATAAAGTGGATGTTTGCCACGATGGGGAAGAAGCGATGAAGTGGCTTTTGAGTACAGAAAAACTGCCTGATGTTATTGTGAGTGATATTGTTATGCCAAGGATGAATGGGTACGATCTTTGCAAAGCAATCCGCAAGGACGAGAAGCTAAAGGGTCTCCCTGTGATTCTTCTGACCTCACTCTCAGAACCTCATGATATCATCAAAAGCATCGAAGCGGGAGCAAACAAGTTTCTCATCAAACCCTTTGACCGTAAACGCCTCCCAGAAGTAATAGATGAGCTCTACATAAACACCCAACGAAGAAGCGTTGAGAGAATGGAAATGGGAATTCGGTTGATGTTTGGCGGAAGCGATTTTCTCATTACCGCCGACAAAGTGCAGATACTCGATTTATTACTCTCAAGCTATGAAGACTCCTACTACAAAAACATTCAGCTTCAAGAGAGTCGAAGTGCGCTTGAGAAACTCAACGCAGAGCTAGAGCAAAGGGTGCAAGAGCGAACAAAAGAGGTGCAAGAAAAAGACAAAATCATGATAATACAATCCCGCCAAGCCGCAATGGGAGATATGATTGCTATGATTGCCCACCAGTGGAGACAGCCTCTCTCTATAATAAGCATGGAGATGAATAATCTTAGATTATCGATTGAACTTGATGAAGAGATAACAAAAGAGATATTGATTAAATATACCGATGATGTTAATCAACAGATTTTGCAACTCTCGCAAACTATTGAAGATTTCAGAGGGTATCTCAAACCGATTCAAGGAAAAGAAGAGATCACAATTGTGGATATTCTTAAAAAAACGATGAATCTTGTGCAAAAAAGTTTGGAAAATAATAATATTACGGTTGAGATAAATAATTTAAGCCAAGCCAAAATTTCAACTTATCCAAACCAACTGCTACAAGTTTTTATAAATATTATCAACAATGCCAAAGAGATACTCCTTAACAGAAAAGTTGATGAGGCAAAAGTAATAATTACTATTAGTGACACAAAAGATTCCACTCTCATCAGCCTCTGTGACAATGGAGGCGGAATTCCAGAAGAGATTATAGGCAGGTTGGGCGAACCTTACTTTACAACAAAAGAGACAAACGGAACAGGTCTTGGCATCTATATGTCCAAACTCATTGTTTCAAAATATTTAAATGGAAATCTAACTTGGGAAAATAAAGACGATGGGGCTTGTTTTACTATTGTTCTAAAAAAATAGGGACTATAAAAATGCTATAATTCCAAAAAAAGAATGAACATGAACTCTAAAGAATTTTCAACCCTCCCACTCTCGTCAGAGATGCTCAGTAACCTAAACGAAATAGGTTATACACAAATGACACCCGTTCAAGCGGAGACACTTCCCTATATTTTGGAAGGTCGTGATGTCATCGCTCAGGCAAAAACAGGAAGCGGTAAAACGGCTGCTTTTGGTATCGGACTACTGAATAAACTCGATGTGAAAAAGTTTAGAGTGCAAACACTCGTTCTTTGTCCAACGCGCGAACTCGCCGACCAAGTTGCGAAAGAGCTTCGTACACTTGCAAGATTTGCGCATAACATCAAAATATTGACTCTTTGCGGTGGAGCGGCTTTTGGTCCGCAACTCGGTTCTCTGCGTCATGGCGCACACATCATCGTTGGAACTCCAGGGCGCATTTTAAAACACCTCAACAAAGATACTTTGAGCTTAGAAAACCTAGAAACGCTTGTGCTTGATGAAGCTGACAGAATGCTCGATATGGGTTTCATCGAAGAGATTGACAAAGTTTTAGAGTATGCTCCAAAAGAGAAGCAGACGCTTCTTTTTTCTGCAACTTATACAGATGAAATTATTGGCATAAGTAACAAACTTCAAAAAGATGCAGTGAGTGTAAAAACTATCTCCACTGAAGTTGCAAACAAAATTACGGAACGATTTTATGAAGCACACAACAACAATAAACTCGAAACACTCATCAAAATTTTCAGCACTTACAAACCTGAAAATGTTATAGTTTTTACTAACACGAAGTTAGAAGCAAAAGAGTTAGCGGAGAATTTACAAAAAAATAAAATCGATGCACTCGCTATTCACGGCGATTTGGAACAGTACGAGCGCAATGATGTGTTAGTGCAGTTTGCTAACAAAAGTTGTCCCGTGTTAGTTGCGACCGATGTCGCTGCCAGAGGACTTGACATAAAAGAGCTTTCCATGGTTGTAAATTATGACATTCCACATGGCGCAGAAACTTACACGCACCGCATTGGGCGAACGGGAAGAGCTGGTCAAGAAGGCATCGCAATCACACTTTACAATGCCTATGAAGTGCAAAACGCTCTCGAGTACAAAAATGAAAATCGCATCTTTGAAGAGTCCGAGAGTTTAAAAAAAGAGAACGGTTTTGAGATGAAACCGCAATGTATCACGCTTGTTATCGAGGGTGGTAAAAAAGATAAAGTCCGTGCTGGAGATTTACTTGGAGCTTTAACTGGTGATGCAGGACTCTCAGGCGACGACATAGGCAAAATCGACATCTACGAGCGACAAAGTTATGTTGCAATCAAAAGCAAATTCATAGACCAAGCCCACAAAAAACTCCAGCACGGAAAGATAAAAGGAAAGAAATTTTCTGTATGGGTGCTTTGAAAGAGTAGAACAACTCCTCTTTCTATCCATTTAAGCTATTTTATTTTTTAACTAGTATAAAATAGGGTTTAATTACAAATAAGTTGGCTAAAAATGAATCAAGACTATTCTATTTTTAAAAATGTTTTAGAGGTTACAGAAGAGGGATTGTGGATAATCGACAATAACCAAAAGACAACTTATGTAAATAGTGCTCTTTGTAAAATGTTGGATTATTCATTGGATGAATTTATAGGTAAAACTCCTTCAGACTTTGTTGATGATAACAATAAAGCAATTTTTCAAGAACAATTCTCAAAAATAAATATTACAAACCATAAAACATACAGTGTTGAACTTCAAAATAAAGATGGAAAGAATATCCCTACAATATTTGTAGCTACAACTGTCTATGACCAAAACAATCAACTCTCTTGCTCGTTTGCAATGGTAACGGATATGCGAAAAATAAATGCCATAAAAGAGGCTTTATGTGAAGCTAATGAAAAACTAAGAATTTCTGAAAATCTGATTAGAACTATCCTTGACACACAAGAAAATCTTGTTGTTGTTACGGATGGCAAAAAAATAATCCATGGAAACAGTGCCTTTTTAAACTTTTTTAATCTTACTTCTCTTGAAGAGTTAATTCAAACTGGATGTTTGTGCGTCTGGTTTGCATTAAAACCATCTTTGCATAAGAAAGATTATAAATGTAGTAACTGGCTAAAAGAGATTGAAGAGAGTGGATGGCGCGTAGATGGAAGAGGCAAAGATGGCGAAATGCACAATTTTATCGTTGTTGCTAACCCCTACCCAAACCAAGATGGAATGTATGTAGTAACTTTTAATGATATTACGACATTACAAGCGGAAAAAGAGTTCTTTGTTCATTTGGCTTCTACCGATACTCTGACATCTCTGCATAATAGAGCAAAACTCAATGAAATACTCGATTTTATGGTCAAAAAATCGAGCCGTTATATGGATATACCATTTTGTGCAATCATGTATGATGTGGATTATTTTAAAAATGTAAATGACACACATGGTCACCTAGCAGGTGATTTTGTTTTAAAAGAGTTATCACTACTTGTATCAAAAAACATACGAACAAGCGATTTTATTGCGAGATATGGCGGCGAAGAATTTATAATACTTTTATCCAATACAAATTTGGAGTATGCTATAGAAGTTACTGAAAAACTTCGTAGTTTGATTGAAAAAACCACTTTTCAAGATCTTAAAATCACATGCAGTTTCGGCATATACCAATTCACTCAAGGCGATACCATCTCTAGCATCATAGACAATGTTGATAAACTGCTCTATAGAGCGAAACAAAATGGAAGAAATAGAATAGAGTATTGAAAAATTTGGAGGAAAAGATTTAATAGACCTCTTTTAAAACACATAACTAGGCATGTGAAGATTCTAGCATAATTCACTTCCCCATTTCAATGCATCGATGCCGTATTTTTCTCTTAGATTTTGTGAAAAGTCGGTTAATCTTTTCATTTTTTGTTCCTCAGCAAAGCCTATAAGGGAAAGCTCTTTTTTTGAGTCTCTTGTAAAACTTGAGCAGTTTATGCTCAGTCTAATAGCGCAAAGTCGTCTTTGAGTATCTGCTTCGTTAAAAAGAGACAAACACAAAGAATCAAATTTTTTTTCTGTAAATATTTCACAAAGAGAGATATTTTTATGCGATTTTTGGTTCATTTCATAGTCTATGCTGAGATGAAAAACTGTTGGAATAACCTCAAGTTTTAAGATGGCAAAACTAAGATGCCGTGCTAAAACATGCACTCTTCGACGCAGTTCCGCTCTCTCATACAGAGGGTCAAAAGTTCGGGATATTCCTATGGATTTTCTTCTGTGTGAGGTTTGGATAGGTGCATCGCTCTCTCCACTTACTCTTTTATAAAGCTCTTTTGCATACGCTCCCCATGACTCGACTGTGCCTCTTCTCGCTTTTAAATCGCCCAAAGTATGAATTTGAGCCGATTTGAGTCTCTCACTCATACTTCGCCCAATTCCTGCAAAAGCATCCACCTTTATAGGGTTTACAAAACTATCTTCGGCATGTGGATAGATGGTTTTGCATCCAAAGGGTTTGGCATAAGTGGTTGCCAGTTTTGCTATGTACCTTGTATTTGCTGCACCGATAGAGACGGGGAGTTTTAGCTCTTTTTTTATTTCATGGCGAAGAGAATCTATAAAGTGAGGAATGTCATCGTCATCTATCCATCCGCTTACATCTCCATAAAATTCATCAATACTCGCTTGTTCAATTAACGGAATTTTAGTTTGCAAAAACGCATGAAGTTCATGCGATAATTTTTGGTAAAGCGACATATTTGGAGCTTTGATGATGAGTTGCGGACATAAACCAAGTGCCTCCTTTATGTTCATAGCGGTTTTTACTCCATATTTTCGTGCTTCATAACTTGAAGTTGTTAAAATACCGCGAATGCGTCCATCTTCATCTTTAAAAGCATCTATGTCGTCCTTTGCCTCATAAGTTTTAAAAAAAGTTGGCACAAAAAAACCTGAATTCTCAAGATTTACACTTTGGCATTTGGCACTATTATCAAAAATTTTTGTATCACTTCGACCACCAATCGCAACAGGTTTGTTCTCAAGAGAAGCATCTACTATCCGAGCACACGAGACAAAAAAGCAGTCGATATCTATATGTATTTTCATGGTTTGGATTATACACATTTCCACATGCCAAGGTTAAAAATTTTGCAAATTGCAATAAAAAATATACGGGCATAGAGTGTGGGAGCTGATGCTTTAGCTTCGGCGAAAATCCTTGAGAGTTACAGTCGTTTAGATGCATTGGCATGTGGATTTCTGAAGAAACATTTTGCTTTGCAAAAGCGGTACCCTTGTTTTGTTCGGTAGCGCCCTGAGCGAAGCGATGGAAGTGCCCTTAGGGTATGGATTTGTTCGGCATGTGGATTTGTTGCAGATAACTACTTGTTGTTATCTGCAATCTAAATTAAAATTTAGATTATTTTTTAGGGAAATGGAAATTCACTTTTAGGGATGTAACTTTTAAATATTATTTCAATTACTCTTTACTTTAATTTTACTTGTGTAAGTATTAACAATATCAGTATCTCGTAATTTATAATGAACTAATAATTCCTTTATTACTTGAAGTTGATTAAATTTATCCTTCATAGATAGACTAAATTCTTTAACATTATTTTTAAATTGTTTTAGGTTTTCTTCCATCATTACTACAGAGTCTTTATCTGGTGTAGCTGCAAATTCACATATATCTCCAAGATGTATCATAATTGGTGTGATTTTATATGTATCACTAAATTCTTTTTTAAACCAGCTAATAGAACCATTAAGCTGATTAACATCATGCTTACAAATAAGTTTATTTGTAACACCATTTTTACATTCAATAATAAAGAAGTTTTTGGAACCTGTTGCCCACAAATTATCAGGTCCTCTGCCATAATCATTTTCTGGTCTTTGTCCATTAAATCCTAACATATAAGCCAGTTTTTTTATAGCTTCTTCAAATTTATTAGCAGTATCAGGTAAAAATATTAAATCATCTAAAATTGCATTTATGTCAATTATATAATTATTGTAATTTTTATAATAATTATCAACTAAGTATTTTTGCAAATTATTTGCTTGGTCATCAACAGTTTTAATTCTTGTATAACTAATACCTTCAACAGGTTTAAGTAAATACTTGTTATCTGTAATGGCAGATACCAATACTTTTTGTGATTCAATTTCATCTGTAAAATTTATGTATTCTGCCAAAATTTGCTTTGCATACCCTAGTAATATTTTATCTTGTGAACTCAATTTATTGACAGATTCATTTAGTATATCCACTGCTTTTTGAAATTGATTTATTCTTACTTGATTATATGCAAGTCTTTGAGAAATTGAAAATTTATCTGGCTCTGCTTGATCATACTTTAATGTAGCCAATACACTTTTACTAACTGACATCCATTCATCGGACCTATCTAGTAGATAAGATACTGTTGTATGTATATCTTCTATTTTTGGATTATCTAATTGTTCAGAAAGCTTCTCTGACAATTCAAACTGAGCTCTTGTTGCTTTTGAAAATTTTTCAATTGCATTATTTGTATATAGGCTTTGAATTAAACTACTACCCATCAAAAAGACTACACAATAATCATCATTTGATCTAACTCCTCTTCCCATACCTTGCTCTATTTGCTGAATCTTCTGAGTTATAATTTTATCACTACCAAGAAGTTGACTTTCAGTAATTTTGTCTATCATCCTATGAGTGCCTGGAAGTCCATCAATAACTAAAATTCTACAAGCATCATCTGGTAAATCTATACCATCATATCTATTTATTAATACCACTAATCCAACATAACCACTTTTTAATTTATCAACACCTGACTCAATATTTTCATAGTTTATTATTAAATCAGCAACATCATCCCAAAATTTTACTCTAATTGTAGACGGTACAATAACAACAACATTGTACCTTTTTGATAATTTTTTATAATATGCTTTTAAAACTTTTTCTGGAATAAATGGATTTAATTCTTGTGGTACTAAAATCATTCTATCCCCAATATCTCCTGCTGTATCAGGTGTTATTACATTGGCTATTTCACTAATATCTAAGTTAAAGTGTGTTGATAAAATACTATCATCAACCAAAGTCGCTGTCATAAAAATTTTTCTTTGTGCATGTTCTAAGCTTGGAATAATATCAATTGGAATGTTGTGAGGAGTAATTTCAACTTCTTTATCACTAATCACACATCTACAAAACTTTAAGCTTTCTTTTAACAAAGGAAATGAAAACTTTAAATTATCATTTGACTCATAATCTGCATTCAGTTTCTCATACCTTTCTTGTAGTATTTCTGTAACTTTTTGCAAATTATTTTTCCAATCCCAAAATGGCACTAATGACATTGAACCTGGTTGTGAGTTATGCAATTCAAGAGCTTTAACATTACTTTGCTTACTAATACTTTGTAAAAATATGTTTAAGAAGGATTTGTACAATGGATCACTTTGTGGAATTTTAATTGTAAATTGACTTTCTATTGTATTTAAACAAGCATGAGCATCATCAATTATAATACTACCTATATCTATTTTTTTTTCTCCAACACCAAATTTAGATTTTCCATTTACTAATGTATGAATATTACATACTAATATTTCTTTGCCTCTTTGAAATTGTATAGATCTTGGATCTTCTGTTGTGGGAAGACCTAGTGATTCAGCTTCACGAATTACCTGAGCAACTAAAAAATTATCAGGTACAACAAAAACAGCTGGTCCTTTTTTTTCATTTAAACAACTTTTTAATATTATTAAACCAACAACCGTTTTTCCACTTCCAGTATTCATTTTAATAACTACATTCTTGTCATTTCTTTTCTCTTCCCATTGTTTCCATACCGCTGATTGAACATCTCTTGGATAAGAATATTTTTTATTTTTATGGGGCAAAGAGCTAAATAAATCTCTAGGATTTATTAGAGTATCCATTGTATTGCCAGTGTTTAATTTACTAAAATTTATCATATAGTTAGCCTTTTTTATTGTATGATAGACGATAATAGAATAATATTTTTAATTATAAATATCAAAAAAACATCCGTCAACATTTCTCTTTCTGAAAAAACATTTCACTTCGTAAAATCAATTTTTTCGCCTCATCCTGCTTTCCAAACAAAATTTTCATCACCTCTCCAACCTCTTCAAAATATCAAAACTCTCCATATCAAACTTAGAAAAAGCGAACCATTTTTTGCCTAAATCTTTTAGACTTGCTCCTATGTGGTAGAGTTTTTTGCTGTCTAGGATGAGAAATCTGTCGTGGGAGGCGTCGAACTTTTTGAGGGTGATTTTTGGGTACCCAGCATTGTGTTTTTTGATGTCGAGTTCTAGTTGTGCGGTGATGGATCAAAAAGTTTGTTGAATTTTTCTTCGTTGATGATTTGAAGGTTATTGTAGTTTGATGGCGAATTATTGAAATGAGTCTCTTTCAAAAGTTTTCCTGATAGTTTTAAATATTCTATCAGAAAAATTTATTTTTAACAAATACGGTTTCAAACTCACTTGGCATGTGGAAATGATTTCCACATGCCAAAGAGATTTTTACTTCCCAACATAAAGCGGTATGTATCAAAAATATGTATGCTATAATACTCATCAATAGAGGAGTATCAAAATGACAATCAGAAAAAACTTTTTACTTGATGAAGAGATAGCAGAACATTTAGAGAAAATGGCAAAACAAAAGGGTGTGACGCAAACAGAAGTCGTAAAAAACCTTATAGAAAAAGAGTATGAAGAGTGCTCCAAGGAGGAAAAAATCGCTGCATTTTATGAGTTTGCTGGAAGTGGTTCTGGACTTTGGGGCGGTTTAACCATCCAAGAAGTAAAGGCAAATTGGGATGTATAAAAGTGTTTTTTTGGATGCAAATATTTTTATAGATGCAAATGACAACAGCAGAACAACTTATGAACAAAGTTTTAAAATAGTTCCTTTTTTGCTGAGTAAGAACATTAAGATTTACACAAGTTGCGACCTCATAACCACAATCTACTACATTCTTTCAAAAAAAGACAAACAAAAAGCACTCAGCAGTATCGAGCAGATAAATAAATTTTGCAAAGTGATAGAATTCTCAAACAAAGAGATTGAAAAGAGTTGTGCCCTTATGAGAGAAAACCCAAAGTACACTGATTTTGAAGACACTTTGCAATATGTTTTGGCTAAAAAACAAAATTGCGAACTTATTATCTCTAATGACAAAAATTTTTATAGTGATGATGTAATTCTACTCAGCAGTGAAGATTTTTATAAAAAAGAGATAGAAGGAAGAAATGGATGATTAAAATATTTTTTTTACTCACTTTAACACTATTTTTTAGCGGGTGTGGTGTGAAAAGTTATGAACGAACGCAAACAAAAGTTATCATCATAAAATCGCCGAAAATCAAGTTTGCAGATACGGGTTATGTGCGAAATAGTGATGAAAAAATTGAACTTGAACTCTTTATGGCTGGAAAATGTATCGATAAAATAAGTGTAAATCATCTTATCTGTGTGAGTGATGGATGTATGAGCAAATCTAGTTTTAACAAAGATTATTTGAGTGCGTATTATGATGATGATGTTTTGCAAAATATACTTTTAGGCACACCGATTTATGGCGGTAAAAACAAGGTAAAAACAGAAGATGGGTTTGAGCAAAACATAAATGACGAGCATGTGGAAATAAGCTATAAAGTAATTCCACATGCCGTAATGTTTAAAGATAAAAAGAATAATATTATTTTTAATATAAAAGACACAGAGTAAGGAAATAGCAGTGAGTAAAAAATTTGTAGGAGCACATGTCAGTGCGAGTGGTGGAGTTTTTAATGCAGTTACAAATGCTGTGGCAATCGGTGCAAAAGCCTTTGCACTCTTTACAAAAAATCAAAGACAATGGAATGCAAAACCGCTTGATACTGAGACGATTGATAAGTTTAAAAAAGCTTTGCATGAGAGCGGAATTTTGCCTAAACATGTACTTCCACATGACAGTTATTTGATAAATTTAGGACATCCTGAGGACGAGGCAAGAGAAAAATCTATGGATGCTTTTTTGGATGAGGTGCAAAGATGTGAACTTTTAGGACTGGATAGACTCAACTTTCATCCGGGAAGTCATCTTAAAAAGATAAGCGAAGATGTGTGTTTAGAGAAGATTTCTGAGGCGATGAATATTACTTTAGATAAAACAAGCGGAGTGAGTTTAGTGCTTGAAAACACAGCAGGTCAGGGAAGTAACCTCGGCTGGAGATTTGAGCATCTCGCACAAATCATAGATAAAATCGAAGACAAATCGCGTGTGGGCGTCTGCATCGACACCTGCCACATGTTCACCGCGGGATACGATATACGAACAAAAGAAGCGTATGATAAAACTTGGGTGGAGTTTGAAAAAGTTGTTGGTTTCAAATATTTGATGGGAATGCACATCAACGACTCAAAACCAGATTTAGGAAGCCATGTGGATAGACATCAGTCATTAGGGCAAGGAAAAATAGGGCTAGATGCTTTTAGATTTATCATGAATGATGCACGGATGAATGATATCCCCCTCATACTTGAGACAATTGACGAAAGTATTTGGAGTGAAGAAATAAAACTGTTATACTCTTTTGAGAATTAGGAAAAAGGAAATTTTTGAAAACATTAGTGAATTTTTTATCGCAAAAGAAGATTGAAGAGGCGGAAATATTTGTACATTTAAAATGTAGCAATGATGAAGCGTTGATACTTCAATCGTTGGCAAAAAAATATGTCGAAGGTCAGGATGATATTTTGATTTTAGACCTTCTTCAAGAGTTGTATCCAACGGACAAATACAAACATTTGAGCCATTTAAAAGAGCTGAAAAATCTCTTAGAACTTGGTTGGTTACATCAGCAGAGTTTTACCCCGATGAAAATGTCAGAAGTGACTCCGCTAGAGCTTTTAAATACGGCAGTCGGGCTTACTCCATCTTTTTTAAAGCTCCTTCAAGAAGGAACTCTTGAGACAGCTTTACCAGATATTAAACCTTATGGCGACCATTTAGAGTATCTCCAAGACCAGTTTTTTAGGATTGACCTTTACCAAAAAATGAGTGTTATTCGTCAAAATACGCATGAACACTCTTTGGGAATAGATAGAGTGCAAACTAAACTGCAACTCCTAGAAAAACGCATACAAGAGCGCATCGCCCAAACTCCAGAGAGCTTAGTTCTGGACAAATTTTTTAAACAAAAGAAGATGAGTAATTACGAACAAGTTATCTTTATAGCCCTTCTTCGAGAGGAGTACAGTGCGACGGATTCATCACTTCGGGAGATGAACACGCTTATAGATTTGATATCTTTGGATGAGTACGAACGCATTAAAAACCGTTCACTTTTAGAGGATGGTTCAAACCTTATTAGTTCGGGGATTATAGATTATGAAGAGATGCTGAATCCTTTTGGTGGAATTTCTCGTGCATTTTACATCGTAGATGAGGTTCTTCAAAATATCATTCATCCGCAAAAAAGCAAAAAAGTTCGTAAATTGAAATTAAATGCAATTATGGATGAGCAGGATATATTTGAACTTATAGAACCTGAAACATCGCTCTCGGATGTCGTTTTAAACAAAAAAACAGAAGAAACTTTAAAAAATTTAATGCGTCAAGTGGACAAAGAGGTTATCAATCGCCTTGTTGAATGGGGTGTAAAAGATAAAAAAAGCGGAATTGATGCAAGGATTATCTTTTATGGAGCGGCTGGAACGGGTAAAACTATGACGGCGTATTCACTTGCGAAGTCTCTCAAAAGACAGGTTTTGGCATTTGACTGTTCCAAAATTTTATCTATGTATGTTGGCGAGAGTGAAAAAAATGTTCGTAAAATTTTCGACACTTTTTATGATTTATGTGAGAAAACAAAAACAGAACCAATTTTACTTTTAAATGAAGCAGACCAGTTTTTAAGTTCTCGTTCAAGCGGAATAAGCTCAAGTGCCGACCAGATGCACAACCAAATGCAAAACATCTTTTTAGAGCAGATAGAAAAGTTCAAAGGGATGTTAATAGCGACGACAAACTTGCTTGAAAACATCGATAAAGCTTTCTCAAGAAGATTTAACTACAAGATAGAATTTAAAAAACCAGATGAACTGCAAAGAGTTGAACTTTGGAAGAAAATGCTACCGATTGACGCTCCGTATGAGAAAGATTTTGATGCACTTCCTTTATCTAAATACTCTCTCACAGGTGGGCAAATTAACCTAATAATCAAAAACACAGCCTATAAAGTAGCAGTAAGAAAGAACCCAATTTTTACTTTAAAAGATTTTGTTGAAGAGATTAGCAGAGAAAAAGATGCTTCTTTTGATAGCGAAAAATCGATGGGATTTTTGAATAAGTAAAAAATTCCACATGCCGTGATTTTATTTCTTTTGTAAGGTTGGCATGTGGAAATCAAACCATTTTAATGCAGAAAATAAAATCAAACATTACCATTCTACACACTCATTTCCACATGCCGTAGAGTGTTGCGATTTGTGACATTTTCTATTTCTTAATATCCCTAACTCTTTTATTTAATACTCTTTTTGTTATAGTGCAGTAACTGTTTTTTCTGATACTTTTGGGTATTTGAAAACAAATATATTAGATAGTTGCATTTTAAGGAATGCGATTGTTAGATTTAAAGGTGGGTTATATGGAACATATTGCTACAGCAAATCCGTATTTTGGGGTATTTGTACTTTTTGTGATAACATTTGGTGCATTTACAGCAACAACGATAATTGCTCGTCTGGCTTCTCGCGCATTGGCACGCAAAGATAGCGAAAAAATTAGGTTGTCGGTCTATGAATGTGGACCTGAGGTTACGAAACAACCAAATAGAATTTCGCCTCAGTTTTATCTTTTTGCACTTCTTTTCTTGTTATTTGATGTAGAAATCGTTTTTATGTTCCCTTGGGCTGTTGATTTTAAAGCACTTGGCTGGTTTGGTTTTGCTGAGATGTTAATGTTTATTTTACTGCTTACAATCGGTTTTGTATATGCATGGAAAAAAGGAGCGCTTGAATGGCACAACATAAAATAAATTACACGCAAGATGGTGGTTTGCCAGTTGCACTTACAAGTATAGATAAAATCGTAAACTGGGGTCGTTCAAACTCTCTTTGGGCTTTGACTTATGGTTTGGCTTGTTGTGGTATTGAGATGATGGCTTCGGGTGCATCAAGATTTGACTTTGACCGTTATGGAACAATTTTCCGTGCTTCTCCTCGTCAAGCGGATGTTATGATAGTAGCGGGGACGCTTACAAAAAAACATGCTGAGTTTATTAAAAGACTTTATGACCAAATGACTGAGCCTAGATGGGTTATTTCAATGGGTTCATGTGCAAATACTGGCGGTATGTTTAACACTTATGCAACAGTTCAAGGTGTGGATAGAATTATTCCTGTGGATTTGTATCTTCCAGGATGTGCGCCAAGACCTGAAACGCTTCAATATGGTGTTATGTTACTCCAGCAAAAAATTCGTGCGAACAAAGCTGGTAATGCACAAAAACCAAAAAGGTTGATGTAATGAGAGCTTATACACCTAAAGATAATGTTCAAGCAAAACCATACTACACAGATAGATTTTATGTAGCCCCTCAAGTTCCAAAACAAGCGGTTGATACTGATGCAGTTTTTGCAGCAGATTTAGAAGCCATCAAAGCGAAGTTTGAAGTAAGTGATGCTTATATCCAAGTTGGGCAGATGGTTGTTTATATCAACGCAAAAGATAATTATGGTGTTTTAGAGCTTTTGAGAGATGAGCTTGAATACACACAATTAACGGAAATGAGTGCAATTGACTGGTTGGCAAAAGATAATAAATTTGAGATTTTTTATCAGATGTTAAGCATGAACAAACGCAAAAGAGTTCGTATAAAAATGTTTATAGAAAATGGTCAAGCAGTAAATTCAGTAGAAAAACTTTTCCGCTCAGCGGATTGGTCTGAGCGTGAAATGTTTGACATGTTTGGTATCGAAGCGAACGGGCATCCATTTATGAAAAGAATTCTTATGCCTTATGATTGGCAAGGGCATCCACTTCTTAAAACTTACCCTTTACAAGGCGATGAATTTGCTGCTTGGTATGAAGTAGATAAGATTTATGGAAAAGAGGCAAGAGATGTCATCGGACCTGAACTTCGTGACCCTGCGAAAGTGGATAGATATGATTCAGAGCGTTTTGCAAGACTTGGACATGAAGTTCCTAAGGGTACAGTCATTACTGGCAATGAGCCAAAAATAGAACAAAGCTACCAAGAAGAGGGTGGTGTGTTTATGATTAAAAAATTTGATAAAGCGTCATCAGTAGTTATTGATGATCCTCAAAGATAGGGTGGTAAAATATGGCACAAATAAAAAATAGATTAACACCGTTTTTTGAAAATATCTCGTTTGATAGAGAAGACAATGAACTTATCTTAAACTTCGGTCCTCAGCACCCATCAGCGCATGGACAACTTCGTTTGATGCTTCATTTGCAACAAGAACAAATTACAAAAGCGCATCCAGATATTGGATATCTTCACCGTGGTATGGAGAAGATGGCTGAAAATATGATTTATAACGAGTTTATGCCAACAACAGACCGTATGGATTATATAGCTTCAAGCTCAAACAATTACGGCTTTGCATTAGCAGTTGAAAAACTTGTAGGTTTAGAAGTTCCTCGTCGTGCGAAAGTTATTCGTATGATGTTGCTTGAGATTAACCGTATAATGTCTCACCTTTTTTGGTTGGCGACTACTGCACTTGATATTGGCGCTATGACAGTATTTCTTTTCGCATTCCGTGAGAGAGAGTATTTGATGGACATTATTGAGGGCTACTGTGGAGCGAGACTTACCCATTCAGCGATTAGAATCGGGGGTGTTCCACTTGATATTCAAGACAGTTTTTTATTACAGTTAAAAACTTTTTTAGATAAATTACCTCAAAATATTAAAGATTATGAAGACTTACTCGATACGAACCGTATTTGGTTGATGAGAATGGAAGAAGTTGGACATATTTCTAAAGAACTTTCTTTGTCATGGGGATGTTCTGGTCCAATGCTTCGAGCAAGTGGAACAGCATGGGATATTCGTAAGGAAGAGCCATATGAGCTGTATGATGAAGTAGAGTTTAGTGTTCCATTTTCAGACAAGGGCGATAACTTTGCAAGATACCGTGTTTATATGCAAGAGATGAGAGAGTCTGCAAAAATTCTTTATCAAACAATAGATATGTATTGGGCATGTGTAAAAAATAACGAAACAGAGTTAATGGCACACGCACCTAAGTATATCTCAGCTTCAAAGTTAGATATCATGACGCAAAATTACTCTTTGATGCAACACTTTGTGCTTGTAACACAAGGTATGAGACCGCCTGTTGGTGAAGTTTATGTGGCAACAGAATCACCAAAAGGTGAACTCGGGTTTTACATCAACTCTCAAGGTGGTCCTTACCCATACAGACTCAAACTTCGTGCGCCCTCTTTTTGGCACACAGGGATTTTAACTGACCTTTTACCAGGGCATTATATTCCAGATGTTGTTTCTATTATTGGTACAACTAACATCGTATTTGGAGAGGTTGACAGATAATGAAAAGATATGATTTAAGACATTTAAAAAGCGAATTTGAACCAAAAATGAAAGAAATTTTAGGTTCGCATAAAGCGGGTGAAGTTGCAATCTTTTTGTTTGAAATAGGTGATTTTTCACCAATTCAAAAATCAGCAGATTTGGTAAAAGAGTGTGGTTATGAGTTGATGAACTCTTTAAAGTTTAACGAAGTCGATTGGACTATCGTAACAAAAAAATAGGCGGGGTTTGATTTTGAGTAAAGTCTATTTTTCTACTTGGAACGGTGAGTTGGTAAACAATGTCAATAAACCTAAAGAAGAGTGGCAAGAATCAGCTTATGACCTACCTGCACAGTATGATGCACACCGTGATTCCAAAGCTTTTATAGGTTGGGACGGTGTTTCGTTGTTTAGTGAAGATGTAGATGTAATCCGTCTGGCGATGGAGTATGCTGCACAGTACCAAGAGTATTCTGAGGCATGTGGAAGATGCGCACCTGGAAGATGGGGTGGCAGAATTTTATATGACCAACTCGATAAAATTGCTCGTGGTGAAGGTAGTGTTTCTGATTTGAATCACTTAAAAGAGATTGGTAAAAGTATGCAGATTACCTCTAAATGTGAGATTGGAAAAACAGTTCCAAATCCTATTTTAGATTTAATGACGCATTTTGAAGATGAGTTTATGGCGTGTATAAATGAGCAAAAACCATCAAGACATTACCATGAAAGTGTTGGTTATATAGCAAAAATTACTGCTCCATGTACGGACGCTTGTCCAGCGCATGTTGATATTCCAGCGTATATTGAGGGTGTAAGAGATTTAAGATTTGATGATTCACTTCTTGCAACGCGTCAGACTATGCCACTTGCTCATGTTTGTGGTCGTGTTTGTCCACACCCTTGTGAAGAGGCATGTCGCAGAACGAACCTTGATGAACCTATCTCTATTATGGCACTCAAACGCCTTGGTGCAGATTGGGAAACAGACCATGGATACAGCTTTTTTCATCCAATGGAGAAAAAGCCAAGTACTGGCAAAAAAGTAGCAGTCATTGGTGCAGGTCCTGCAGGACTTACAACAGCATATTATTTAGCGGCTGAAGGCGTAGAAGTAGATGTTTATGAAGAGCTTCCAGTGTTAGGCGGTGAAGTTGCAGTAGGTGTTCCTGAGTACCGTATGCCGATAGGAAAATACAATCAAGATATTGAGTGTGTTCGAGATATGGGTGTGAATTTTCTGACAAATAGAAAAATAAATGCCGATGACATGCGAAGATTTGAGAGCGAGTATGATGCGACTATGGTTGCAACTGGAACGCGTATTTCTAAAAAAGTCTATTGTGACAATGAAAGATTTGAGATTAAAGGGTATTGGTCAGCTATTGAGATGCTTGACCAAATCAACCTTTGGGATAAATACGGCATTGGCGAAAGAGTCGATTTAACTGGCAAAACGGTTGTTTGTGTTGGTGGTGGATTTACTTCTATGGATGTCGTTCGTTGTGCAATTCGTGCAAATGCAAAAAAAGTATATATGATTTATCGCCGTGATGAAAAAACAATTATCCGAAATACGACTTATGAAGAGTACCATGAAGCCGTAGAAGAGGGTGTTGAGTTTTTATTTCACTCCGCAGTTGCAAAAATGAATGATGAAGGCGATATTCTCAAATCTCTTTTAGTTGATAAGTTTGAACTTGTTCCAGACCCAAATGGTGGTCGTGCTGAACTTGTAAAAGTGGAGGGTGAGTCTTATGTAATTGAGACTGATTTTTTAATTCCTGCGGTATCTCAAGCAGCTGATTTGAAGCTTTTACCAGAAGAGTGGGAGATAGAAAAAACCTCGTGGGGAACTATTAAGACAAATGGTAAAGATTATATGACTTCAAAGAAGGGCATTTTTGCTTCAGGGGATTGTGAATATGGTCCTATGACAATTGTAAATGCAGTTGGACAGGCAAAAAGAGGCTCTTCGGTTATGAGCAGATATTTACAAACGGGTGAAATCACACTTACAGATGATGAGATTATGGAAGACCATCTCAGAAAACTGCATGTTTATAATAAAAAAGAGAAAATAAAGGGCTGGTTACCAGGCTTACCAAGAGAACAGAGTGAAATTTTGGATGTGGATGTTAGAAAAGACAACAATAAAGAAGTGAACTTAGGTTTTACTCAAGAACAAGCAATCAGTGAAGCTGATCGTTGTATGCGTTGTTATTACATCGCTATGGTCGCGGTTTAGGAGGTATGAAAATGGAAAAATTAATACATTTTACAATTGACGGTATCTCTGTAAAAGCTTCAAGAGGCGAAACTATACTCACGGTTGCTCGTAAAAATGACATCTACATACCTACTATGTGTTATATCTCAAAAACAACGCCATGTGCATCGTGCCGTATGTGTGTTGTGGAAGCTAAAGGCGTTGAGGGGTTTGTATTAAGTTGTAACACGCCTCCAGTTGAGGGCATCGAGATAACTACAAATACAAAAGAGCTTGAAAATGAGCGAACAAACATCATGAAACTTTATGATGTAAACCATCCCCTAGAGTGTGGTGTTTGTGATAAATCGGGTGAATGTGATTTACAAAACAAAACTTTAGAATTTGGTGTCTCGCAACAGAACTTTAGTGCGCGTGACCAGGCTCGTAAAATAAAAAATTGGGGTTTGATTAATTATGACCCATCTTTGTGTATTTTATGCGAAAAGTGTGTGCATGTTTGTAATGAAGTGATAGGCGATGATGCGATTGAAGTGAAATTTGGCGGCTATAGTTCGACAATCATTCCAAAAAATGCTGACACCTTAGATTGTACTTTTTGTGGAGAGTGTATCGCGGTTTGTCCTGTGGGTGCGCTTGTAAGTTCAGATTTTAAATACAGTGCAAACGCTTGGGAACTAAGCCGTGTACCAGCAACATGTGCGCATTGTTCGGCTGGATGTTCATTAGAGTATGAAACTCGGCATGTGGGAATCAATGGCAATGCTTCAATCTACAGAGTGAAAAATAACTTTGAGTTTTCATCTCTCTGTGGAGCAGGTCGTTTTGGTTTTGACTTTGACAACCATGCACTCAGAGATGAACATGCATTTCTTTTAGCTATCAAGGCAATTCAAGACGCAAAAGCCATTCGTTTTTCATCGATGATAACAAATGAAGAAACACATATTTTACAACTTTTGAAAGAAAAACTTGGTTTAAAATTATTTAACGAAGATGCAAGAGTCTATCAAGAGTTTATGAGAGCATACAGTTCTATAAGTGGTAAAAAACACCATAGTGGCTCACTGGATGCGATTAAACTTTCCGATGCGGTTATTATGATTGGAAGTAGAATTGCAACTGATAATCCAGCTGTACGCTATGCTCTCACGACTGCTGCTAAACATAATGGTGCAAAAGTTGTTTATGCACATCCGATAGAAGATACTTTGATGCAAAATACAGTGACGCAGTTTATGAAGTATGAAGTAGGCACAGAAGAGGGCGTACTAGCACTTTTGGCAAATGCAATACTTAAAAATGCTGATTTGTCAGAGGAAGAGCGAGCGTTTTTTGATGCACTTGATTTAGGATATCTTGAAGCTGAAAGCAATATTGGACATGAAGAAATTTCTTTTATGATGCAGTCATTTGCAAGGGCTAAAAATCGTGTACTTATTATAGGAAATGATTTAATAGCACATGAGAGAGCTTTAAACATCGCAAAATTATCCGCTTTGATTGAAAAATATAGTAACTTCTCTTTAGTTATTGTACCAAATGAGGTAAATACTCTAGGTGTATCGTTAATTGCTGATTTGGATAAAGATGAAGATATTATTGATGTAGTTGGATACAACGCAAAAGGGAACTTCCTAATCTCCTCTCTAAAATTTGCGAATCTAGCAGTTGCGTCACTTAACCAACAAGAGGGAACTTTTGTAAGTATTGACAACAGAGTGCTTCCTACAAATGTCGCAGTTTCCTTTGATGGATATACGCTTAATGAATTAGCTTCGGCATGTGGAATTGTGAGTCAAAACACTATTGATTATACAAGTAAGTTAAATAAGAACTCAGGCTTTAAAAATATTGGGTTTGATTTTTTAGAAAATTTCTTATCTCCATATGGTGATGATAATCGAGGCTATCTACTTGATGAAGTAGCATGTAAAATGGACGGTGCATTAGAGTCAGTGGAGGATTTACCAGAATTTAATGGTACGGTTATTTACCACTCAAATCCAGTTTTACAGTTTAATGCCTACACAAACATAGCAAAACAGCTTGAAAAAGATAATGCTTTAAGAGGTTCAGCGCAGTTTGCAGCAGCGGCAAAAATTTCAGACGGAGATAGAATTGAGATACGATTTGGTTCTAAAATGATTGCTAGAGAGTTTAAACTAGATAGCACTTTAAAAGGTACAATAGCACTTAACCCTGTGTTTGATGATGTTGTAGATGCTAGTAGATATAAATTTGAAAAATCCAAAATAATGAGAGTATCACATGAGTGAAATTACTATAAATATTGATGGAAAAGAGATTCAGACGCAAGAGGGCGAGTATCTCTTAAATGCTGCTCGTGCGAATGATATTTTTATTCCTGCAATATGTTATTTAACGAGATGTAGTCCTACATTAGCTTGTCGTATCTGTCTTGTAGAAGCGGATGGAAAACAGGTTTATGCTTGTAATGCAAAAGCTAAAGATGGTATGAATATCACAACAACTACGGATGCAATTAAGTCAGAGAGACGCGCTATCATGGAAGTTTATGATGTGAATCATCCTCTTCAATGTGGTGTGTGTGACCAATCAGGCGAATGTGAATTACAAAACTATACTTTAGAAATGGGTGTGGATGCACAAAGCTACAGCATTAAAGATGTTGAAAGAAAAGATAAAGATTGGGGGCATATTCACTACAATCCAGGTCTTTGTATTGTTTGTGAGCGATGTGTTACTGTTTGTAAAGATATGATCGGAGATAACTCTCTAAAAACAGTTCCTCGTGGGGGAGATGCACTTGACGCTGAGTATAAAGATTCTATGCCAAAAGATGCATACAGCATGTGGAATAAACTCAATAAATCTCTTATTGGTCTGACATCAGGCGAAGAGATGTTGGATTGTACCTCTTGTGGAGAGTGTGCTTCTGTTTGTCCTGTCGGTGCTTTAGTAGATACACATTTTATGTATAAATCGAATTCATGGGAACTCAAACAAATTCCAGCAACTTGTGGACATTGTAGTGCGGGATGCCAAATCTCTTATGATGTAAAACATGCAAACATTGCAAATCCTGAAGATAAAATTTACCGTGTTATGAACGAGTGGAATTATGTTTCACTTTGTGGTGCTGGAAGATATGGATTTGATTATGAAAATGCAAATGTAACAAAAGATGAAGCTTCCTTTCACAAAGCAGTAGAAGCATTTAAAAAAGCGGACACTATCAAATTTACTTCAACGATTACGAATGAAGAAGCGTTGATTTTAGAAAAACTCAAAGAAAAATTTGGCTATAAACTTGTAAACAGTGAAGCATTTGCGTTTCAAACATTTTTGAAAAACTACTCTGAGATAAGTGGAACTTCTCTTTATGGAAGTAATTTAAAAGAAGTGGCAGAGAGTAATTTTATAGTTTCAGTAGGAACTGCAATCAAAAGTGACAATCCAAATGCAAGATATTCACTGAACAACTCTTTGACTGTAAACAAAGGTGCAGCGCTGTATTTTCACCCTCTTAGTGACCCAATTATTGATGGTTTAGGTAAGAGTATTGTGAGTATTAAGCACAAACCACTTCAAGAAGAGGCAGTTTTATATCTTCTTCTTGATTTGTTCGCAGATAAAGAGAAATTGCCATCAGAAATAAGTGAGTATTTAAAAACATTTCACTTTACTAAAACTATAACTGTTGAAGAGACTATCAAAGAGACAATCATTGAAATAGTAAAAACTATGAAAATGAATGAAGAAACGGGACTCGAAGAAGAAGTTGAAGAAGAGAAATCTAAAATAGTTCCTAAAAAAATCTCTAAAGAGGTTGAGGTTGATGACAATCGTCTCTTTGAACTTGTTGGAGCACCAAAAGATTTTAGTGAAACTTTAGAGAAATTATTGGCGAAAAAAGACTCCTTTTCTTTGGTTGTTGGAGCCGATTTATACACACATCCACATGCCAAGAATTTAGCGCGTTTAGTAGCTTTGATTGAGAAATATAGTGAATTTAAACTTGTGATGATTCCGTCTTTGACAAACTCTTTGGGTGTTGCGCTTATAAATGAACTCTCTAACGATGAAGGTAAATTTTCTATAGGTTATAACACAAAAGGCGATTTCACGCTTTGTGCTTTGGGTGATGGAGATTTCCACATGCCAGCTATGAATCAACAAGAGGGAACGCTCACTTCGATTAACAAAAGAGTAAACCCTACAAATGCGGCTCTTTCTTATGGTGGTTATGAGTTAAATGATATTGCTTCTGCTCTTGGAATTGTTGCGAAAAATACAATCGATTATACTCGTGAACTTCCAACAGCAAAAGGCTTTAAGGCTGAGAAATTTGACGCATTGCCAAATCATTATACAAACTCAGGCGAAGAAGTTCGTGGGTATGTGCTAGAAAATGTAGCAGTTCCACATGCCGAAGATGAGAGCGTAGAAAAGATAGACGCTTCCTTATCTCTTGGAGAGAGTTTGATTTATCTTGTAAATCCTGTACGACAATTTAGTGCATTTACAAATAAAGCTACTAACCTTGATGAGGTAAGCGGTGTTTATATGAGTGAGGAATACTTAGGTAAATCTGAATTCAAAGAGGGTGAGAGTGTGCGTATCAAAAGCGACAAAGGTGAGTTGATTGCTCAAATCGTGAGTGATAATAAAATAGCTGGTGACATCATCTGTCTGCCAACTTTTGATAGTAAATTAAATTCAGAGGCTCTGTTTAGCGGTTACCGTTTTAATTCAGCTTCGATAGAAAGGGTGTAGTATGGATATAGCATATTTAATAGAAACGGTTATAAAAGTCGTTGTAGTTTTACTTATATTTTCTGCTTTGGCGGGAATTGGAACTTATTTCGAGAGAAAAGTTCTTGCTTTTATGCAGCGTCGTTTAGGGCCGATGAATGTTGGACCTTATGGACTATTACAAGTTGCGGCAGATGGTGTGAAGCTTTTTACAAAAGAGGATATTATCCCGAGTAATGTTGTACCAAATATCTTTAAAATTGCGCCAGTAATTACTGCAGCTACTGCTTTTATGGCAGCTGCCGCTATACCTTTTTTACCACAATTTACACTCTTTGGTTATACCGTGCATCCAATTGTGGCTGATATTAATATAGGTATTTTGTATATTCTAGGAATTATGGGCGTTGGTTTGTATGGACCGCTTTTAGGCGGGATGGCATCTGCTAATAAGTTTTCTTTGCTCTCCGCTGCTCGTGGTGCTGCAGTGTTTATCTCATACGAGGTTGTAACGGGTCTTTCAATCCTTGCTCCGATTATGATGGTTGGCTCACTTTCACTTATAGATTTTAACAAGTATCAAGCTGGTGGCATTGGTGATTGGATAGTATGGTCTCAGCCTGTTGCTTTTGTACTTTTTTGGATTGCTGCTTTTGCTGAAACTGGACGAACTCCATTTCACCTCATTGCTAATGACCATGAGATTATTGATGGATTTGGTACGGAGTATTCTGGTATGAGATGGGGACTTTTCTTTATTGGTGAGTATGCAAATATGTTCTTTATATCATTTGTAATTCCTTTACTTTTCTTAGGTGGATATGGAGATGGAAGTTTATTTGGTGCTTTAGGTTTACTTGCTAAAATGGCGTTTTTCTTCTTCTTTTTCTTATGGACAAGAGCTGCTTGGCCTGATGTAAGACCAGACCAATTAATGTGGTTATGTTGGAAAGTACTTATGCCAATAGCTGTGATTAACATCGTAATCACTGGCTTTGTGATGATGTTCTAAAGGGGATATGAATGAATAATGAGCAATTTAATAACAGAAATGTTAGTGAGAGCTACTTTTTAGTAGACATAGAAGATTATCCTACTGATAATTGGGGTAGATTTAAGAGAGTTGTAAAAAGAACTTTTAGGGGCGAACTTTTTGTTGGTCTTTGGGTAGTTCTTCGTGAGATGATTAAGTTTGATATTCACACTGTTCAATACCCACAAGAAAAAATGCCAATTGGTCCAAGATACCGTGCTGTTCATGAGATGAAGAGATTATGGGAATCGGGGACTGAGAGATGTATTGGTTGTGGACTTTGTGAGAAGATTTGTATTTCAGACTGTATCAGAATGGACACTAGAATTGATGAAAATTCTCGTAAAGAAGTTACAGAGTATAGTATAAATCTTGGTCGCTGTATTTTTTGTGGTTATTGTGCTGAAGTTTGTCCAGAACTTGCAATTACACATGGCGGAAGATACGAAAATGCAAGTGAGCAAAGAGAACACTTTGTTATGTTTGAAGATATGTTAACACCAATTGATGCGCTCAAAGCTGGTAAACAGCTGGAGTTTGAAGGTTTTGGTGCTATTACACCACATGAAGATGAGCGTGTTAAAAAAACACCTCTCTCATATTAAGGAGTTTAGTTATGTTTGAAGCGATTGCTTTTTATCTGTTTGCTTTTTTAACAACTTTGATGTTTTTTATAACAGTAACAACATCACAGGCATTACACGCACTCACGGCGTTAGCAGCAGGAATGATATTTATATCAGCATTTTTCTTTATTCTAGGTGCTGACTTTTTAGGTGCGATTCAAATCGTTGTTTATTCTGGTGCGGTTATGGCACTTTATGCTTTTGGTATGATGTTCTTTGACACAACAAGAGATGTGAAAGAGAAGAATGGAAATAAATACATCGTTATTGGCTTAAGTACTTTATCTGCTGTTCTCATAGTAGTTATATTTGCTGCTCCAATGGTTACAAACCATGTTACAGCTTTATATCCTGTAATTGAAGGTACGGGTAATACTCAAGCACTTGGAATGGTTTTATTTACTAAGTATCTTGTTCCATTTGAAGTTGCAGCTGTAATGCTTCTTGTGGCAATGATTGCAGGAATTGTTTTAGCTGGTAAAAAGATGGATTTATCTCTTACGCTTATGAGCGATGCAGAGATATTGGATGCTAAAAAAGAAAAAACTAAAAAGGTACTTCAATGATGGAAATAGGACTTAATCACTACCTTGTACTTTCAACAATCCTTTTTGCCATAGGATTGATTGGGGTAATGCGTAGAAAGAACCTTCTTTTACTGTTTTTCGCAACAGAGATTTTACTCAATTCTGTAAATATTGCTTTTGCTGCGATTTCACACTACTATGGTGATTTAACTGGTCAGCTTTTTGTATTTTTTATAATTGCAATTGCTGCATCGGAAGTGGCCGTAGGGCTTGGTTTGTTGATTGTATGGCATAAACGCCATAGCAATATCGACTTAGATCACATGTCAACGATGAGAGGATAGAAGCATGGAAATATACTTATATATAGCACTATTTTCACCACTAGTTGGTTCTTTGTTCGCAGGGCTTCTGGGTGCAAGTCCAAGAACCAAGATAGCTGGAATTGTTCCAAGTTTATTGCTTCTTACATCTTTTTTGAGTAGTACAATCCTTTTAGTTTATATACTGGGTGGTGGTACAAAAGTACATGTGGAGATGATGACATGGATGGCAACGGGTGATTTATATATACCTTTTGGATTTGTTGTAGATCAGGTTTCTGTGACAATGATGATGGTTGTTTCATTAGTTTCAACTGTTGTACATTTTTACTCAATAGGTTACATGGATCACGATAAAGGTTTTAATAGATTTTTCTCATATCTTTCAGCATTCGTTTTTTCAATGATGATTCTTGTTATGAGTGATAACTTTGCTGGTCTATTTATTGGTTGGGAAGGTGTTGGTCTTTGTTCTTGGTTACTTATCGGATTTTGGTACCATAAAGAGAGTGCAACTTGGGCAGCGAATGAAGCGTTTATTATGAACCGTATTGCTGACCTTGGGATGTTGATTGGAATATTTTTGGTTTACTGGAGTACTGGTTCACTTCAATATGATCAAGCTTTTGCAGCAATGACAGATTTAGATAAAGAAACATTAACTTGGATTGGAATTTTCTTGTTTATTGGTGCTATGGGCAAATCAGCTCAGTTTCCACTTCATACATGGCTTGCAGATGCGATGGAAGGTCCAACTCCTGTTTCTGCACTTATTCATGCTGCAACGATGGTAACGGCTGGTGTTTATCTTGTTGTTCGTGCTAATCCATTGTATGATTTAATTCCACATGTCGGACTTTTTATAGCTTCTCTTGGTGCTTTTGTTGCACTGTTTGCTGCTTCCATGGCTCTCGTCAATCGTGATATGAAGAGAATTATTGCCTATTCAACACTTTCACAACTAGGTTATATGTTTGTGGCTGCTGGTTTGGGTGCGTATTGGGTTGCTCTATTTCACCTTATGGCACATGCGTTTTTTAAAGCACTCTTATTTTTGGGTGCAGGAAATGTTATGCACGCTATGCATAATGAGCTTGACCCATTTAAAATGGGTGGTTTACGCAAGGTAATGAAGGGTACATTTATTATGATGACTCTTGCATCTGTTGCTCTTGCTGGAATCTATCCATTTGCTGGTTTCTTCTCAAAAGATTTAATTTTAGAAGTTGCTTTTGTTGAGCATCACTATATTATCTATACAGTGCTTCTTTTTACAGCTGGTTTGACTGCATTCTATTCCTTTAGATTAGTTGCTCTTATCTTCCACGGAGAAGAGAGATACAAAATATTTGGTATTCATCCACATGAAGCGTATAAATTTATGCTTGTTGCGATGAGTCCTTTACTTCTTCTTGCAATTATTGCAGGTTCATTCAAAATGACATACTTTGAGATGGTAACAGCAGTTCTTCCCGCGACAGAGTATCATCTTCACAGTGTAGTAACATACTGGATTATGACAATTGGCACACAACTTTTTGTAATCTTGGCGATTGCTTTTGCTTATAAAAAATATGCAAACAACAAAGTTACAGTACCAGATGGAACGAGTAAAATTGAAAATAATCTATGTTATAAAGTTTTGAGTAATCAATACTATATTCCTTATATTTATGAAGAGTATCTGGTAAAACCATATAGAGAACTTTCAAGTGTGTTCTGGAAACAGGTGGATATGAAAGTTGTAGATGCAACTGTAGATGGTATTGCTGGTATTATATATTCTAGCGGTGAAAAAACAAGAGTAATGCAAAGTGGTAATCTTTCTACAATGCTTAAATGGATGGTTGCAGGTACTATAGGCTTGTTGTCATTAGCTGTGGTTTTTGGACTTGCAGCAAGATATTCTGGTGAAATTAAAGCAATTTTATCAGGTTTAGGAGTTTAGTAGATGATAGATCATATTTTATCAATTTTAATTTTCTTTCCTGCGTTAGCAGCAATGCTTGGATTTATTATTCACAAAGACAGCATTCGTGCTTATGGAGTGGCAATAGCAACAATAGAGTTTGCACTCTCTTTATGGCTTTGGTTTCTTTTTGATTCAAATGTATCTGGTATGCAATTTATGGAACAGCTTCCATTAGTTCCGTCGTTTGGAATTAATTATATACTAGGTGTGGATGGAATTTCACTTTTCATTGTTATCTTGGCATCATTTTTTACTATGATAGGTTTAGCATCTTTAACGGATACTAAAAATATTAAAAACATGATTATCACACTTCTCTTTTTACAGATGACAATGGTTGGTGTGTTTGTTGCTCTTGATGCAATAGTATTTTATGTATTTTGGGAATTATCACTTGTTCCAATGCTTTATATCATTGGTGCTTGGGGTGGACCATTACGAATTTACGCTTCTGTAAAGTTCTTTTTATATACTTTTACAGGTTCACTAGTGATGCTCGTTGGTATGCTTTTTATGGCATATTATTACTATCAAGCAACGGGAACATGGAGTTTTTCAATTCTTGAATGGTACCGTTTGATTTTGCCTGAAGTATTCCAACTTTGGTTGTTTGTAGCATTCTTTATAGGTTTTGCTATTAAAGTTCCTATGTTTCCATTTCATACATGGTTACCATATGCGCATGGTCAAGCACCTACAATAGGTTCTGTAATTCTTGCGGCTATTTTACTTAAAATGGGAACATACGCATTTATCCGTTTTTCATTACCAATGTTTCCAGATGCGTCAGTATTTTTTATGTTTCCAATAGCGATACTTGCTATTATAATGATTATATACACAGCGATGGTTGCTTATGCTCAAGAAGATGTGAAACAAGTTGTTGCATATAGTTCTGTATCACACATGGGTGTTATTATTCTTGGTACATTTGCATTAAATGTTGAGGGTATTACGGGGTCAATCTTTTTAATGATTGCACATGGTGTTGTTTCAGGTGCGCTCTTCTTACTTGTAGGTGTTATTTATGACAGAAGACATACGAAGATGATGAGTGAATTTGGTGGACTAGCCCATGTTATGCCTAGATATGCAACTATCTTTGGACTTATGTTAATGGCTTCTGTTGGTATGCCTTTAACAATCAACTTTGTTGGTGAGTTTTTAAGTTTACTAGGATTTTATAAACAGTCACATATCCTAACTCTATTAGCTGGAACGGCTATTATTGTTGGTGCTATATATATGTTAACGGCTTACAAAAAAATGTTTTTTGGAAATATTACAAATGAAGAGAATAGAAATCTTCCTGATGTAAACAAAAGAGAATTATTAGCACTCATTCCATTAGCAATTATTACAGTTTGGTTAGGTGTATATCCAAAACCAATTCTAGCTCCGATTAACAATAGTGTTTCATCTATTGTTCAATTGATGCATGATAAAGCAACAACGGAAGAAGCAAAAAAAAGAATTCCTAACCTTGTAAAAGGTGAAGATGTTCAAACTTCAGAGAAGGAGGCACACTAATGATAGAGCCAGTAAATGTTTCTTTAGGGTCATTAAACCTAATTACTCTAGCACCGATGCTCATTCCAATTATTGGGGCACTATTAATTCTAGTTATCGATATTTTTAAAGGTGGACTAGATAAAACTTTATTCGTAGTTATAAGTCTTCTTTTCTTGTTAATGGATTTTAGTGCTCTTGTAGATTCTGCGGGCATCTTTTCTCAAGGTGGCACCGTGATGGGTGTTTTTAATGTAATGCTCATAGATGGTTTGGCAATTTTGTCTCAATTTATTATTGTTGTGGCTTCAATGCTATTTATACCACTTGCATTAACACATAAAAGATTTCATGAGTTTTCATACCCAGAGTTCTTTGCACTCTTTTTGTTTATGATATCTGGATTCCAATTTATGGTTGCAACGGATAATCTAATACTTGTTTTTGTTGGATTAGAGACTTCTTCTTTAGCGCTTTACACTTTAGTTGCAATGCACAATCGTGATAAATCATTTGAAGCGGCTGTGAAGTATTTTACAATGGGTGCTCTTGCTGCTGGTTTTTACAGTTTTGGAGCAATGGTGTTTTATGCACTTACAGGTTCAGTTGAAATTAACCAAATAGCAACAGTCCTAGCTGCTAATAAGTATGCTGATATAGCTTATGTTTTAATTGGCGTTGTGTTTATGTTAGCTTCTTTTGGATTTAAACTCTCTCTTGTTCCATTCCATACTTGGGCACCTGATGTTTATGAGGGTGCAAGTGCTTCTATGGCTGGATTTATGTCAATCGTTCCAAAAATAGCTGCTTTTGTTGTTGCAATGAGACTTTTTGAATTTTTGATTCACAGTGGTGTTGTATGGCTTGAAGTTGTACTTTACATTTTTGTTATTGTAACTATGACGGCAGCCAATATTTGGGCATTAGTTCAAACGGATGTTAAAAGAATGTTAGCATATAGTTCTGTTTCACATGCTGGTTTTGTAATGGCTGCAATTTTGATAGGCACAACACAATCTAATAGTGCACTCTTTTTGTACTGGGTACTCTTTAGTTTTACAAATTTAGGTTCATTTAGTATGCTTTGGATTTCTCGTCAAAAACACCTCCCAGAACACCAAAGAACAGACCATACTTATGATAAATTTGCAGGTATGGTTCAAACATCACCAGTTGCAGCTTCTATAATGGGTCTGTTTATGTTAAGTCTTGCAGGAATTCCACCGTTTGCACTCTTTTGGGGTAAACTCTATTTAATTTCATCTGCAATAACTGGTGGATATACGGTGTTAGCACTTATGATGGCGCTTAACTCTGCAATTGCGGGATATTACTATTTAAAATTAATAGTTTATATGTTTATGAAAGAACCTGTAATGGGGAATGATGGGCATGTATATGTTTCAAATGCTACAACTGCATTGAAATCTATTATTGGCTTTGCCGCAATGGGAACTATATTTGCTTTTCTAGCATTAAATCCACTTTTAGAGTTTATTACAGCATTTGTATATAACAGTGGGTATTAACATATAAAAAAATTACTGGAGGAAGAGAATTTGTTACAATGGATACTCTTACCTCTCCTTCTTATAAATATAGCAGCAACATCTCTCTTTGCACTTGAGATTTCACTCACTGGTGCAAAAGAGAACTTCCAAAATTACTCAACACTTCATATAAAAGATTCAGAGGAATTTTTATGTCAAGAGATGAAAAATGACTTTGATGTAGTTACACAAATTGTTTGTGCTTTTTCAAAACCGCCAACTAAACAAATAAGAAACCTTCAAAATGATTTTTTTAAAATTGAAACACAAATGAAGAATGAGACATATTTTATAGTCATAACACCATTCTATAAAATAAAGCAATATCCTATTATTTTTAATTTAAACCAAGAAGATAGTGTATATCAAGGAAATGTAAAGTTATCAAAGCATTGGATGATGGTAGGTTATAAAGATGTATTGCCTTATTTAAAAAAAGAAAAAACTCCAGACAAAGCAATCAACTTTCCATATTTTGCAAATAAAGACATGCTTCCTTTTGTTGGAGGGCTCGATTTTGATGGAAAACCTGTCCATATTACAAAAGTTCAAGATGTTACAGATTATCTTAAAATAAAAGAAGCATATAAAGAGAAAAAATATGATGTATGTTTAGAACTCATTAATAATATTCAAGCAGAGTATCCAAATTCACTCTTTAATGCGGAACTTCTTTTTTATAAAATTAGAGTCAATAAAGAGCTTAAAAATTATGAAAATGTTATAGAGTTATCAAAAATATATTTAAGAGAATACTCCTCAGATGAGAATATTCCTGAAGTTTTAGCTCTTGTTGCAAAAGCATATGCAATAGCTGGAATGAACACAGATTCTGATTACTTTTTTGATAGATTATTTAGTGAACATGAATCTTCCCCTTACGCTAAGTTGGGGTATATTTATAAAGGAGAGACACTCGAAGTATCAGGAATTACATCTAAAGTATCTTACTATTATGAAAAAGCTTTAAGTGAGTCGGATGATTTGGATATCGCAGCATCAGCAGCATACCATTTAGCAAGATTTCAAATATCAATGTCTAAAAAGAAAGAAGCCGCAGAGCATATTATGAAACTCATCAATGCGAAGCCAAGTATATTTATGAATGAGTTAGCAATGTCTATGGATATGATGTACTCTTTGGCAGAGGGTGGAGATTTTGTAACTGCAGCTGCAATGGCTAAAGTAATAATGGACAACACCGAACAAAAAAGCGATGAATATGAGAAGTTTTTAAAAGATAGAGCTATATGGCTTTCAAAAACGGATAAAAAACAAGAAGCACTCAAAGCATTAAATGAGTATATTGAATTACTTCCAGATGGAGCGCATATAAAAGAGATAGAAATTGTAAAAGATTCCCTTTTCTTTGATACAAATGATAGTAATACTTCCGCAAGATTGAATGAGTATGATACGCTTATTGATACATATAAAAATGATACAATAGGTGCTCGTGCAACCTATGAGAAGGCAAAACTACTTTTACAAAATGAAAAATATGGTGATGTATTGGCTTTTAAAGATGCCATTCTTAAATTAGATAAAGAAGCTTACACAGATACACCAGAAATAGTAAAAGAAGCAGCTATTGGAGTTATGAAAATATCTTTAAAAGACAAAGAGTGTCATGAGGTTTTAAAGTTATCATCTGATTATAACATTACCCTCTCAAATGAGTGGGATGATGGAATATATGAATGTTCGATGAAAGGTGGCGATTATTTGCTTTCCAAAAAAATAGCAAGTAAGAATTTAAAGTCAAAAGATTTAGAGTTACGAAAAAAATGGCTCTACAGATATATAAAAGTGGACTTTGCAACAGGAAATTACAGCGATGTTGTTGAGGCATCAAAAGAGTTGATAACTTTAATACAAGACGATAAAAATTCAGAGTATAGAGATGTGTATAGATATTTATTTGATACATACCAAAGGCTTGAGCAAAATGATAAACTCATAGATGCAATTGTTGCTTTAGAAAAAGTGTACGGCTTGGATTATAAAGATATTGATAGATATGTAGTAATCATGAGCATAGGCAGTAAAAATAAAGATGATAACATAGTCATAAAATATGGTACTCAAGTTGTAAATGTACAAAAAGCATCCAACTCATTTGTGCAAAGTCCGCTTGTAGAATTTACACTCTATCAAGCGTATCTGAATAAAGCAAATTTTCAATCAGCACTTGAAATCATAAAGTCACTTGATACAGTCGAGCTAACAAATGCGAAAAGAGCAAGACAAAAATATCTTTTAGGCACGAGTTATGATAAATTGCAAAAAAATGAAGATGCTAAAAAAGCGTATCAAGAAGCAATAGACGCTGACCCATCTTCTTCGTGGGCAAAGTTAGCTAAAGACGCTTTAAAAATGTAAGTTCCACATGCCAGAGTTTATTCTTCTTTCTTGCTCCCAAGCTTTAGCTTGGGAGTGTGTACTTTAGTAAATGTGTTTAGAAATCCAATGTAAGTGCTGTAGGCATTCCCAATGAGGACAGTGGGAACGAGAAAAAAATGTAAGTTCCACATGCCAAGAGTTCGGGATTACATCTCTAAACAATCACTTATAGAATAAAGACCAGCTTCTTTATTGACGAGCCATTTTCCAGCTCTTAGCGCACCTTTAGAGAATGTACTTCTTGAAGTTGCTGTGTGGTTGAGTTCGATAAATTCGCCGTCATTGTAAAAACCAACCGTATGGCGTCCAACGATGTCGCCACCTCTGAGAGCCATAACAGCGATTTCGTCTTTTGTTCTCTCGCCTATGTTTCCATCTCTTCCACTGATGCGAACTTTATCCAAATCAAGCCCACGACCCGCAGCAGCGGATTCACTCAGAGTAAGTGCCGTGCCACTTGGGGCATCTTTTTTGTGTTTGTGGTGCATTTCTACGATTTCGATGTCAAAACCTTCAAGAGCAGCTGAGGCTTGATATACAAGTTTATTTAGAAGTGCTACACCCAAAGACATATTAGTCGCATAAAGAATGGGCATGATTTCACTTGCTTGTTTTAAAAGATTGAGCTGGTGCGTGTTTAAACCTGTCGTGCCAATCACTAAAGGTTTTGGTGTTGTTTTCATAGCAGTTTCCAAAAGAGTTTCACATGCCTCAGGAAGGGAAAAATCAATCACAATATCACATGCATTTAAAAAAGATTTCATATCAGAAGATACTAAAACAGAAGGGTCAATGGAAAAATCTAAACTATTACGAACATATACAGAACTAAGGCTCATGTTTGGAGTAGATTTTAAATCCTCAACCAAAAGTTTACCAACTCTACCATTTGCGCCAAATACACCAACTTTAATCATCACATTTTCCTTAATGGTTTAATAATTCATCTACATAAGATATCGCTTGAAGGGCTGCAACAGCACCATCTCCAGCTGCACTTATAACTTGTTTTGGAGCAGCGATACGCATGTCGCCAGTTGCATACAAACCAGCAACTGAAGTTCTCATGCTGATATCTACTATAACTTCGCCTTTTTCATTCATGTCACATAAAAAGCTGCCATCTTCTTGAATAAGAGCTTGATTGTTTATATCGTTTCCGACAAATGTAAATACCCCTGGAACAGTTATATCTCGGATTGCACCAGAGCTATTTTTTACTTTTAAGCCAGTTACACCCATCGCATCGCCATACACTTCCTCAGGAAATGAGTTTAAAATGAGCTCTATATTTGGAGTTCTTTTTATTCTCTCAACTGTGTTTGGAGCGGAGCGAAAAGTGTCTCGCCTATGGATGAGATAGACCTTAGAACATATTTTTGCTAAGTAAAGAGCTTCTTCAAGAGCAGTATCTCCTCCGCCTACAACAGCGACTTCTTTACCTCTATAAAAAAAGCCATCACATGTTGCACAAGTACTTACTCCACGACCTATAAATTTGTCTTCACCTCTAAATCCCGCACGACGAGGACTTGAACCTGTGCCTATAATGACGCTGTGCGCCTCTTCGACAGTTCCATCGCCTTTATGGATTTTGAAAATATTCCCATCTTTGCTTACGCGTGTTACTTCTACCATTTCATGTTTAAGACCAAATTTTTGACACTGTTCTGGCCACGGCATCATCAAATCCATACCACTGATTTCCCCTGTTACACCAGGATAATTTTCAATCTCAGAACTTGAAGTAATCTGACCACCCGGCATACCTTTTTCAAACATAGTAACTCTATCTAATCCGCCTCGCGTAGTATAAAGCCCTGCCGTAAGTCCAGCTGGTCCACCACCTACTATTGCACAATCTAACATAGCTGTTCCTTGTAAATATCTAATTGTTGTATATTACTCTATTGTTTATAAAGAGACTCTTTTTGATTTTTTTATGTTTGTGGTTTTAAGGTTGAGAAGAAAAGCAGTGTTTAGCAAGAGAGCTTAGCTCTCTTTTACTAAAGATTTTTGTGATTACGCTAAGTGCGCGTTGATTTTTTCAGCGAGAGCTTGTTTTGACTGAGCTCCAACAACTTGATCTACCATCTTGCCGTTTTTGAAGAACATAATAGTAGGAATTGAGCGAATACCAAATTTCACAGCAATATCTTGCTCTTCATCCGTATTTACTTTACAGATTTTAGCTTTGCCATCAAAGTCAGCTGCTAATTCTTCAATTACAGGAGCAATCATACGACAAGGTCCACACCAAGGAGCCCAAAAGTCCACTAAAGATACGCCTTCCGCGAGTGTTGCTTCAAAGTTAGCACCCGTTAATTCTATGTATTTTCCCATTTAAGTATTCCTTGAATAATTTTATATTGGAGCATTATACAAATCTAACCTTTAAATAAATCTTTATAGATTTGTTTTTAATATTTTATTAATCACAAAAACAAATAGAGATGCTCCAATTACCAAAAGTGTAATTCCACAGTAATAAATATATATATTTTGAGAGACTAGACCCATAGAAGATACAATAAGTCCAAGCGTCGAAAAAAGCCACTGGGAAGAGGTTGATTTTTCTGGAAGCAACTCATGCAACATTGGTACAGCTCTCTCTTCTATGAGGGGCGCATAAATTTGAAACCAAACTAAAAAAGGAATGATTTTGTAAAAATTTCCGATGATTAAAAAGCCAAAAAAACCAACCAATAAAATCCACATGCCAAGCTTTAAAACTAATTCGTTTTCGTTCAACAAATAGGAAACTAATAAGATAAATGCAATGATAAAAGAGCTAAATCCAACATACATAGATTTTGCCCAAATATCGTGGATGACTTTAGCTCTTGAAGAAGTCATTTTAAAGAGTTGGTAGAGATATAAAAGAGTTGCAATGATTGTTAGGGCATAAGCAATATCTTTAAGGAAATTTGTTAAAAAAAATGGTGAAAGCATCATAAAAATGACACCCAAACTAAGGGTAAAAAAACTCTTTGAAAATTCGTTGTCACTGATGCGTTTTGCATTGCCAAACATGGGAATGAGGATGATGGAAATGCCCATAATAAGAAGTATTACAAAGCCAACAACAAGTCCGAATGTATGTGTTAAAAGTATGGCATGTGGATTTATGTCTATGATACCATTAAATGCAAGAGCCATCACAATTCCGCTCACTATGCCAAGAAGTAAAAAGAAATTACTCATTTTCATAGCTTTCGTGATGCTTGTTTTTCTTTTGGCGTTTTTGAGTGTGAGCAAAAATTCTATGGCGTACATGCTCATCGCAATGAGAACAAAAATACCGCCAAAAAGTAAAAAAAGTGTTTGGATATAAAACCCTAAAAGTATCAAAACAAGCCCAAAAACTAAAAACCCCCATATATATTTGAAGATATTTACCTTGACATGTTTCGTCTCAACAACAACTGCTCCAAGTTGTGCCATCGCAGAAAAAATTGCCAACATTACAAAACCAATCATGTAAAGATGCACCCAGCCTACTACTTGAAAATCGTTTATGTCGGCATGTGGATTTATGAAAAAAAGCCAAATCATACTTAACAAATAAAAAAAAGCAGAAAATAAAAAATAGGGTTTCATTAGTTTTATAGATGGCGATAAGTCTGGGGAAACATTCATGTTGCGGTAAGCCTTAGAATAAATATAAAGCCATTTTATAGGAATGTAACAAATTTTCCTATAAAATCAGCAAAATATTTTTAAGGCATAAAGAATGAAATTGATAATTACAGAGGGTGCAATCGGTGTCCGACCGCCAGTAACCAAACCACATCCTGGATTTTTACATGAAGTCGGTGAAGAGAGATTTAAAAAGTTGGTGTATGCCCACTACGATTTGATAGAAAAAAGTGACATAGCATTCTTGTTTCCTGTGAATGATGAAGAAGATTTTGCAGAGGCTAAAAAACATGCTTTTGATTTTCTTATCCAGATATCAGGTGGACCAGATTATTTTAATCAAACGCGTGGAGCACCGCAGATGGTTGGTCGTCATGCACCTTTTCGCATTGATGAAGCGGGACGAAAAACTTGGTTAGCACTTTATGCACCACTTTTAGAAGCTTTAGTAGAAGAGGGAATCACACCTGAATATATAGAATCTTTTTGGGACTATTTAGATATTTTTTCGATGTGGCTGGTAAATACTAAAAGTTAACAAACTCTCTTTTTCTGTTGCGAAAAATGGCGCATTGTGTATATCCTACACTTTTTGCCATTTTTAGTATCTCTTTACTAAAAAGTCCAACTTGTTCTGGTGTGTGGGCATCTGAGCCAAAAGTGATTGGAATACCTAAGTTATAAGCTTCTTGTAAAAGAGAAAAAGATGGATAGGCTTCGGCTATTGGTTTTCTGCACCCAGCCATATTTACTTCTAAAACCATGTCTGCTTTTTTTATGGCGAGAAGTGCATTTTTGGCAATAAGATTTATCTCTTTTTTTGGCATAAATTTAAAAACTTTTATTAAATCCACATGCCCAACGATGTCAAATAATTTGCTGTTCGCCATTTCTTCTACGGCATCAAAATATTTTTGCCAAATCACATCGATGTCCTCGTGTTCATAGCGTCCGATAAACTCAGGATTGTCAAATCCCCAGTCATCTATAAAGTGAACAGAACCTATCAAAAAGTCGGCATGTGGATGTAAAACTCGTTCATCCATGTGCCCTTTGAGATAGTCCACTTCATAGCCTAGAAGTATCTCTATTTTATCTTTGTACTTCTCTTTCATCGCCAAAACATCATTTTCGTATGTTTGCATCTGCTCAAAACTCATACGATATTTTGGGTCAAAATCCATCGGCGCATGGTCGGAAAAACCAAAATATTTTGTATTATTTGCTATTGCTTTTTCAATATATTCGTACATTTCACCCTCTGCATGGTTACATAAAGGTGTATGATTGTGGAGGTCAGCTATCATAAAAGTTCTCATATCTTAGATTATTTATGCTATTATAGTGACAAATAATTAATGTAACGAACTATATAAATTGGAGAAGTTTTTATGACTCAAGAAGAACTAGACGCTTTAATGAACGGTGATATAGATGATTTAGATTTGGAAGAAGGAATAGTTGGTTTAGATTCTGAAGAAGATTTTGAGTTTGAAGAAGAATCAGCTCCTGAGTCAAAAAAATCGTCTAAGTATGAAAATGTACCAGAAGGTTATAGTGAAGAAACGGCACATCAGTGGCCACTTCCTGCAACTGATGAAAACAAAATGGTGCATCAACTTGATGATGTAACCAAAGAGAGTGAAGAAAAAGCGAGTGAAATTTTTGATATTATAGAAATTATCAGTTCGGATTTGATGGACAAAGAGTCTAATGTTCAAAATGTAATCGATGTACTACAAAGCAATATAGATTTATTTACAACTTTAAATGAAAAATTCCCAGATGTAAAAGCTTTTGCAGAGCAACTTGAAAAAAATGAAGAAGCATTGAATGATGCAAATGATACGATTGAGATGATTCAAACAAGTGGTGATTCTATTATGAATGTTATGGATATTATGCAGTACCAAGATATTCACCGTCAAAAAATTGAGAGAGTTATCAATGTTATGCGCGCACTCTCAAAATATATGAATACACTTTTTGAGGGTAGAATTGAAGATGATAAACGCGTTTCTTCGGCTACTCATATTGCAGGAGATACACATAACGATTTAGCTTCAACGGACGATATTGAAGCTCTTCTTGCTCAATTTGGAAAATAATTTTCAATCCATAAGCCAACTCTTTTGGCTCAAACTTCAAATAAATTCACTTTAAGCTTTTTTGCTTAAAGTACTAAAACGAGAATATAAATGCACAAAGTAGAACTTCTTTCTCCAGCAGGAACATTAGAAAAATTAAAAATAGCAATTGATTTTGGAGCTGACGCCGTTTATGGCGGTGTGAGCCACTTTTCCCTTCGTATTCGCTCTGGCAAAGAGTTTAGTATGGAAGAATTTCAAGAGGGTATTGCATATGCACATGCCAGAGGTAAAAAAGTGTATGCAACAATAAACGGTTTTCCTTTTAACTCTCAGCTAAATTTACTGAAAAAACATATTTTAGCGATGGCTGAGTTAAAGCCCGATGCTTTCATCGTTGCAACTCCAGGTGTTTTAAAACTCGCTCATGAACTCGCTCCACAAATTCCTCTTCATCTCTCAACACAAGCCAATGTTATGAATGTTTTAGACGCTCAAGTTTATTATGATATGGGAGCAACGCGTATTATTACGGCAAGAGAAATTTCACTCAAAGACCTTAAAGAGATAAAAAAAGAGCTTCCAGATTTGGAGTTAGAAGTTTTTGTGCATGGTTCTATGTGTTTTGCGTACAGTGGAAGATGTCTTATTTCGACACTCCAAAGTGGACGCGTTCCAAACCGTGGAAGTTGTGCAAATGATTGCAGATTTCCTTATGAAATGTACGCGGCAAATCCCGACACGGGAACACTTTTTAGACTTGAAGAGGATGAGGGCGTTGGCACTTACATCATGAATTCAAAAGATTTAAACCTTGCTTCACATCTTAAAGAGATTTTGGATAGCGGGGCAGTAGATTCGATTAAAATCGAGGGGCGAACAAAAACAGCGTACTACGCAGCGACCACAGCAAAAGCGTATCGAATGGCGATTGATGACTATTATGCGGATAAAATGGATGTGAGCAAATATCAATATGAACTGCAATCTTTGCAAAACCGTGGATATACAGATGCGTATCTTATTTCTCGTCCTTTTGAAAAACATGATACGCAAAGCCTAGATTTTACAATGCAACTCGGAACGCATCAGGTAAGTGGTCAGGTAAACGAAGAGGGAACACATTTTTTATGTAAATACAAAACATTTCCACATGACGAACTTGAAATCGTTGCACCGCTAAACTCTAAAATAGAGTTGGTTGACAACGAAATAGGCGTAACTTATGAGAAAGAGGGCAGAGTTTATTTGCAACTCAAACAGCTTTTAGCGGAAAATAAAAAAGTGTGGGATGAGGTACACAGTGGAAATGTAAATCCGATAACATTGCCTACAAAACTTCCACCTTATACTTTTTTACGGATACCTTCCTCCCCAGATATGGAAAATTATCCAAAGAGTTAAAGAGAATAAAATGTATAATTTAAAAAATAAAAAATCAGGAAGATAGATGAAATTTGTATCCATTGTTATTGGAAGTAAAAGCGATTATGAGGTTATGAAACATTGTTCAGATACACTTGAGGCATTTGGCGTGAGTTATGAACTTATTATCTCTTCTGCGCACCGTTCACCTGAGCGAACGAAAGAGTATATAGAAACAGCAGAGAAAAAAGGGGCAAAAGTTTTCATCGCGGCGGCTGGTATGGCTGCTCATTTAGCGGGTGTTTTGTCTTCTAAAACTGTAAAACCTATTATCGGTGTTCCTATGAGCGCTTCAGCACTGAGCGGAATCGACGCACTTCTTTCAACGGTTCAAATGCCAGCTGGAATGCCAGTTGCTACAGTAGCAATAGGAAAAGCGGGAGCAATCAACTCAGCGTATTTGGCTATGCAGATTTTGGCACTTGATAATGAAGAGTTGTCGTATAAATTAAGAGAAGACCGCATAGCGAAAGCAAAACAAGTTGAGATGGATTCTTTAGAAATAGAGACAATCATAAGCGTCAAATAAAGCTTTTTATACCAAAGGGGTTGCAATGAAGTGGATGAGTGATGAAGAGTATAGCGAGTTAACGGGTTTAACTATTTCAGAGATTGACGATTTGTGTGAGCGTCAAAAACTTACTATAAAAGTAGAAGATGGTGTGCGAATGATAGACCCATCTAAAGGCGCTCAGTCGGTAGTTCCTGCGCAACTAAGAACTTTATCTGCTCATAACACTTCTGAGATGGTAGTAAATCCGCAGTTTGTTGAAAAAACTATAGGTACTATCATCAACCTTCATGAAAAAGTTTTGGATGCAAAAGATGAAACAATTGCCTCTGTTAAGAATGAAAATGCGTTTTTAAGAGAAGCTCTTGGGTCATTACAAGAACTTTATGATGAAGATAGAAAAACCATAGCTACTTTAACAGAACAGCTCAAACTCTCGCAACAAGAAGTTGAGTTTATGAGAAGAAAATACAAACTCATGTGGAACAAAGCTATAGAAGAACACACAAATTAATGTTCATTGATGAAGCGTGCATTGGTTGTATTATCAACCAAAGTGCAAAAGTTGCACATGCCATACATGCCTCTGAATCTTTATCTTTTGAGCTAACTTCTACGGTTGAATTGATGAGTAAGGATTTCTCTTCTTTGCAAACTCCACCCGAAATAGCTTCTACTGTTTATGAAAAAATGGCAGAAATTGCCAACAAAACTGACCTTTATGATGAGGTAAAAGAGCTCTCTACAAAAAAAGCACTCTTTTTTGTCCCACTTTTAAAAGAAAAACTTCTTCTAAGCCAAGATAAACTTTTAACAGCTACAAAAATCGCAGTCGCAGGAAATGTGATAGATTTAGCCGCCGAAGTAGAATTTGACCTCGAAGAGGAGCTTGAAAAAATCTTTCACACAGAATTTGCACAAAATGATTTTGCCCAGTTACAAAAACAACTTCCACATGCCAAGTCTGTTCTCATCATCGGCGATAATGTAGGCGAACACATCTTTGATTATATGTTCGTTGAAACGCTCAAAGAACTCTTTCCACATGCCAAGTATTACTACATGGTGCGAGGCAATCCTATCATCAATGATGTAACACTCAAAGATACATCGGCATGTGGATTTGACAAACTCTGCACCGTAGTGGACAGCGGAGTCAATACTCCAGGATTTGTTTACGCCAGAGCAAATCCACATGCCAAAGAAATTTTTGATAGCGCAGATTTGGTTATATCCAAAGGGATGGGAAATTACGAATGTTTAACTCCATCGCACAGAAAAAATATCTGCTTTTTACTCAAGGTAAAATGTCAAGTTGTTGCCAATGCACTAGGTAAAAAAGTTGGCGATATTATTTGTAAGATGATTTAAGTTCTAGCCATATTCACTAAGGTATAATTTCGCAATTATTAATAAGAGGCACACTATGATTACTTTTAGCGAAATGTTACTCAAACTACAAGAATTTTGGATGCAGCAAGGGTGCAATATTGTGCAACCTTACGACATTCCTGCGGGAGCTGGAACATTCCATCCCGCTACTTTTCTTCGTTCACTCGATTCAACTCCGTGGTCGGTGGCGTATGTCGCACCAAGCCGTCGTCCAACAGATGGAAGATATGGAGAAAATCCAAACAGACTTGGAAGTTACTATCAGTTTCAAGCCCTTATCAAACCCTCTCCTGACAACATTCAAGAGCTTTATCTCAAATCTTTAGAATATTTGGGTCTTGATGTTTCACAACATGACATTCGTTTTGTTGAGGATAACTGGGAGTCTCCAACACTCGGTGCTTGGGGACTTGGCTGGGAAGTTTGGCTCAATGGAATGGAAGTGACACAGTTTACCTATTTTCAACAAGTCGGCGGAATCGAGTGTAATCCTGTTGCCGTTGAAATCACTTACGGAACTGAGCGACTTGCGATGTATTTGCAAGGTGTGGATACAGTTTTTGACATCGTTTGGGGAGAAAACAAATATGGCAAAACACTCTACCGCGATGTGCACAAAGAGGCTGAAATAGAGTTCAGCCGTTACAACTTTGAAGTAGCCGACACAGCGATGCTCTTCGCAGAATTTAACGCAAAAAGCAATGAGTGTTTACGCACCATCGAAGCAGGATTGCCACTTCCAGCATACGATTTATGTATGATGGCAGCAAACACATTTAATGTCCTCGATGCAAGAAAAGCAATCAGCCAAACAGAGCGACAAAATTACATCCTAAAAATCCGTGAACTCTCAAAAGGGTGTGCAGAACTCTATAAATCGCAAGAAGCAGATAGATTGGCGAGAGTAAAAGCGTAATAAGTATGACAATTTGTCATCTTTTTAAATAAAAATCAAAAGTTGTACTACACTCAGATTGTCAGTTGGTGATTTGGGTTGTGAAGTTGTATTGTGAGGCGGAAGGTGGGACAGGGTCAGCCTTTAACCAAAGGATGTAACAATGCGACTCGCAATCATAATTGTTATTCTTTTGCTTCTTTTGGAAGTAAAAGTTTATTAAAAGCTTTTAGAGAGTTCACAGCTCTCTATCTGTCCCAACTGCCAAAATTATAGCATAATTTTATTGCACATTAAATTTCTATATTTATAGTTTATTACAGTAGGAATTAAAAATGAGACTTAATTTACACTCAACTTTAGCAGATAAATATTCTAGTCATTCTCAAAAAACAAGAATCCTTACAGAACCATTTGTGGAAGAAAATTTTTATTGTCCGTATTGTGGAGCTAATTTAATTGGGCGCAAGAATAATGAAAAAGTTAGAGATTTTGATTGCAGTAAATGCAAAGAAAATTATGAGCTAAAATCAAAACAAGGTAAAAGTTTAGGTAAAACAGTTCCTGATGGCGCTTATAATGTTATGATAGAAAGGATTAATAGCAATAGTAATCCAAATTTTTATTTTTTAAATTATGATAAAAATAATTTTGATGTAATAAACTTTTGTGCCGTTCCAAATTATTTTTTTACGCCTAATATAATTATTCCGAGAAAAAAAGGGATACCGAATCGTCCTAATTATATTATGTGCAGTATCGATATATCAGGCATTCCAAACACGGGTAAAATTTTTTTTATAAAAGATAGAGAAATAATAAGTAAGACTAAAGTACTTGATGATTGGAATAAAACTTTGTTTTTAAAAGAGTCTAATAATATTCAAACTAAAGGGTGGTTACTTGACATGATACAATGTATTGAAAAGCTTGGCGACAATAGTTTTAGTTTAAGTGATTTGTATAGTTTTGAAAACTACTTAAAAATAAAACATCCTGAAAATAACAATATTCAAGCAAAAATAAGACAACAATTACAAATTTTAAGAGATAAGGGATTTTTAAAATTTACAACTAGAGGGAAATACGAGGTAAAGTAGTATGCCAATATCAAGAGAAGTAGCACTGAAAATTTTAAAATACTTGCTGGATAGTCCATCTTTTTATTTTCCATTTAAAATTGTTTGTACAAATTTTGATAAAGATGATGAACTGTATGATATTGAATTTTCTCAGGAAATGCTTGATGAGGTATTAGATAATGATGAATTTAAAGACTTTGAGCTAGTAGAAAATCTTCAAAATTTAGATTTAGAAACATTACAATTAATGTCAAAAGGCTTTATTGAAAAAATAATGAACAATGAAGCAGTTCAGCATATAGCTAATTTAGCCAAAGAGTGCAGAAGTCAATACAAAGAAGAGTTATGGGAATCAACAGATAGTGAACAATTTGGTTTTAATGAATATATTGGTGGTAAAGCAGAAGCATATGAAGAGTGTTTAGAGCTATTGAAAAAATTAAATAAATATAATCAGTAAGAGAGAATTTTTGTCAAAATCCAACCTCCAAAACGCACAAAATAAACTTTTAGACTGGTACGAAATACACGGTCGTAAAGATTTACCTTGGCGTAATACGGAAAATACTTATCATGTTTATGTGAGTGAAGTGATGCTTCAGCAAACGCAGGTGAAGCGGGTTTTTGAGGAGTATTATTTTCAGTTTTTGCAGAGATTTCCATCCTTTGTTGCTCTTGCAAATGCTTCTTTGGAAGAGGTGTTTGGCATGTGGAGTGGGCTTGGATATTATCGTCGGGCGAAAAATTTGCATGAGAGTGCGAAACTTTGTGTGGACGCTTTTCCGCGAGATTTGAAATCTTTGCAGAATCTCCCTGGGGTTGGGCGTTATACGGCGAGTGCGATTTGTAGTTTTGGGTATCATCAGAGTGTGAGTGTGGTCGATACAAATATTGCACGAGTTTTGGCACGGTTTTTTGGAGTGGAGGATGCAAAAGAGGTCTATTTGTGGGAGTTGGCGGATGAATTTTTAAATCGTTCGCATCCCACTTCGCACAATCTAGCACTTATGGATTTGGGTGCTATGGTCTGTTTGCCTAAGAATCCCACATGCCAAGAGTGTCCTTTTGTCGCTAGTTGTCAAGGTGCAAGAGAGCCTGATAAATACTACAAAACACAAAAGAAAAACTATGAAAACAAAAAACTCCATTTTGGCATTTGTGAGCGAGATGGTAAAATCGCTATGAAGCGTTCAAATGATGGAATGTATAAAGATATGCTTGAACTTCCAAACATCGATTCCACATGCCAAAAGGAAAATTTGTTAGGTACATTTCCACATGCCGTGACGAAATATCGCTTGGAAGTAAATATCTATAGTGTGGAGTTTGTTGAGGAAGATATTTTCTGGATTGCACTCGATTCTTTGCAAGAGGCTGGAATCTCCTCAATGACAAAAAAAGCATTAAAACTCTATAATAGCGTCAAAATTTCTTCGCAGGGCGTACAAAATTGAGCGAAACTCTTTTAGGACAAATCGATAAAATCCTCTTTGAAGAGGATGGATTTTTTATTGCTGTTTTAAAAACAAAAGAGAAAATCAGCGGTACTTACTATGAGAGTGATGTCGCAAACCTTAAAGGTTCTGCCATAACGCTTAAAGGTGTTTGGGAAGAGCATAAAAAATATGGTAAAACCTTCAAATTTGACTTTTTAAAAGTGAACCAAAATCAACTCTTTTTTTTCTTAAATAAAATCATTAAAGGCTTCACAAAAAACCTTACTGCCGAACTTATTGAGCATTTTGGAAATGAAAAACTGATTGATATTTTAGACAATGACATCGAGAGACTTTTAGAGTTTAACGGCATAAAAGAAAAACGCCTCAAAAAAATCCAATCAAGTTGGAAACAGTTTCGTTCTATGCGAGAGTTTGGGGAGTTTTTAGCTCCTTATGATGTCTCTCCTGCAATGCTTACAACCATCGCAACCGCTATGAAAGATGTGGAAAATCCATGTGAAAAGATAAAAAACAATCCCTACATTTTGACCTCCATAAACTCCATAGGATTTAAAAGGGCGGATGAGTTAGCTCTTAAAATGGGCGTTGCAAGAGAAAATGAGGGTCGCATAAGTTCTGCGATGGATTTTGTGCTTTTGAACTATTGCGAACAACAGGGCAACAGTTGTGTGGCAAAAGAAGTACTTTTTTCTGGGCTGAATGAGCTTTTAGGTTTTAGTGGTAAAAATCATCTTTATGAAGTGGCACTCATCGAGAGAGTAGCTGAGCAAAGTATCGTTATTATGAAAAATGAGAGAGTTTCCCCTGCGAGACTTTATGATGCGGAAAAGTTTTTGTATGATAGTTTTAAAACAAGAGCAAAGCTTGACAGTGGCGGTTTTGTAAAAGATTTGGATGCGTTCTTGGCATGTGGAAATCTCAACTTAGGCGAACAGCAAAAAGAAGCGGTTGCGATTATAAACAAGGGTGCATCTCTGCTTTTTTTGGTTGGTTATGCGGGAACGGGGAAAAGTACAACATCTAAAACTATTCTTGATTTACTCAACACAAGGTACGAAAAACAAGAGATTATGACTTGTGCTTTGAGTGGTATCGCTTCGCAACGCATCGCCGATACAACGGGTTATGAGAGTGCGACGATTCAGTCGCTTTTAGTAAAACATGAAAGCCGTGATACTTTTCCCTATTCGGTTATGCTCATAGATGAAGCTTCGATGATAAACTCCTCGCTTTTTGCACGGCTTTTAGCGAAAGTGAGTAAAAGTGCAATCCTTATCATAGTCGGCGATGATGCACAACTCCCGCCAATTGGGGCTGGAAATGTACTCAGTGACGCTCTGACTTTGCAAATCGCACCCATCGTCAAACTGACAAAGATATATAGACAGAGCGAAGATCAAGCGATAACGCTCATCGCAAATGAGATTCGCCTTGGAAATGTTCCAGAGTATAGAAAAAAATATGAGGATTTTGAGTTTATAGATGTTACGATTGAAAATTATTATGCTCTTAAAAATCAGCTCTCTTCAAACGAGTTACAACAGCTAAGAGAAGAGAACTCAAACGCAATAGTTTCCGAGATAATGCACAAAGTTTTAGAGAATATCGAAAAAGCCAGATACAGACTTAAAAACAAAGAAATCAAAGAATATCTCAACTATTTTCAAGTCATAACGCCGATGAAAGGCGGAACTTTAGGCTCAAATAATCTCAATGTTGTTTTGCAAGAGTATTTTAATCCAAACCCAAAAAAGTTCGTCAAAAAGGGTGGTTCAGAGTTTCGGCTGATGGACAAAGTCGTGCATACAAAAAATGAGAACATGACCTCGTGGAGCGGAGAAGGGTTTAAAATGGGTGAAGATTCGGCTCAGCGACGCATCTTTAACGGTATGAGTGGACTCCTTTTTAAGATAGAAGAGGAAGATGAACAGGTTTTTGTTTTTTATCCAAATGAAGATATCGTGGTTGTGTATGAGTATGAAGAGTTGAAGTCCTACCTGATGTTATCGTATGCGCTTACTATCCATAAAGTTCAAGGGATGGAATATGACATCGTCGTCATTCCGATGAGTTTTACGCACTTTATTATGCACAATACGAAATTGATTTATACCGCGATTACCAGAGCGAAGCATAAGTGTATCCTCATAGGCGAGGGGAGTGCATTTGAGAGTGCTTGTCGCAAGTTTGAGGTAACACGGCGAGATACCGTGCTTTTGGAGTTGTAGAGGCTTAGAGAACTGTTATGCAATCCTCTGCTTTTGGAACAAGACATAAAAAACTATAACTCTCCTCTCCTAAAGTTTCATAGGCATGTGGAATATTTGCTGGAATAAGCAAAACATCCCCCGCAACTGCTTCAAAACTAACATCGCCGATGATTACTTTTGCACGACCGCTTAGAACATATTGCTCATGTTCAATGATATTTGTATGAAGTGGCATATGCCCACCTGCTTCAATTGTAAAGTTTCGCATTGCAAAGTTTGGCGATTCCTCTGGTGAGAGAAGCATCTTCATAGCAACACCTTTTCCAGCTTTTTGAGGCATCGCCTCTACCGTACTGATTTTTTTATGGATAAACATTTTGAACCTCTTGATAGTATAAAATTTAATTTATAGTACCATAATTTTCTTTGACTCTTTTTATGCTAAAGTAACACTTCTTAATCTTATAAAAAGAGTTTGTATGTATTTTCATCGTGTTCATATTGAAGTGACTAATATTTGTGGTCTTTCATGTAGTTTTTGTCCGCCAAAACTACAACCAACAAAAACAATGTCACTCCTTTTTTTTGAAAAAGCATTGCAAGAACTTCGCCCCTTTACAAAATCTTTGGCTTTTCATGTTATGGGCGACCCGCTTACGCTTTCAAATCTTTCTGAGTATTTGAACCTTGCGAATAAATATGGCTTTGAAGTGGAACTTACGACAAGTGGGTATTATCTTGGTAAAACTTCTGTAGATGTACTGTTTCACAAAGCAGTACGACAACTCAATATTTCACTCAACGCGTATAATAAAAATAGCTTAAATCTTAGTTTTAATGCGTATATGGATGCTGTTTTGTTGGCATGTGGAAATAAGTTGCAAGGCTTTGCAAAACCATTTATTAACCTACGCGTTTGGAATCTTGATGAGGGATTTTCTGAGGCTGAGTTTAATGCGCTTTTATTTTTAAAGTTAGAGAATTTTTTTGATGTTAAAATAGATACAGAGGCAATTTACAAAGATAAAATAAAATCTCTCCGCCTAGCTTCAAAAATACTTCTCAATTTTGATAGCTATTTTGAGTGGCCATCGCTAAAAAGTACGCATGAGAGCGATGCACCTTGTTATGGTTTGAAGTCACATATAGGAATCTTAGCAGATGGAACGGTTGTTCCGTGTTGTCTGGATGGCGAGGGAGTTATAAATCTTGGTAATTTGCATGAGAATTCACTTGAAGAGATACTCTATTCTGAGAGAGCAAAGAGGATGATTGAGGGATTTGCACATGGCAAAGCCGTTGAAGAGCTTTGCCGAAAATGTAGTTATAAAGAGCGTTTTAAAAGTTACTCGTGATGCACCTCTGGTGCTATTTCACTCACATCCATGTGTTCTATATTTGTACCTTTGCCCTCGACACATTCAGGACAGATAGCTTTTGCCCTGGACATAAGAACTGGAATATAGAAGAGTGAAACAAGCGTAGAAGCGATACTTCCAAAGATAAGGGCGATACCAAGCCCACCAAAAATAGGGTCGGTTGCAAGGAGTAAACTTCCTAAAATAATTGCAACAGCTGTGAGTAAAATCGGTTTGGCTCTTGTTGCTGTGGATATTGCGATAGCTCTGTTTTTTTCTACGCCACTTTCTATGAGTGATTTTGTAAAATCTATAAGAAGCAGTGAACTCCTCGCACTAATTCCCATGAGTGAGATGAATCCAATGAGTGATGTAGCAGTGAGATAAAAGTGTACATCTGTAAGTATGAGAGCAATGATATCCGTTATAAAATGCCCGATAATTACCCCGATGATAGATAAAAAACTCCCTATGAGAACTATGCCACTGAGTGCAAAAGATTTATAATAAACAACCATGAGAAGGAACATAAGAACTAAAGCAGATATAAATGCTCCGCCTAAATCTCTAAATGTATCAAGAGAAACCTTCATTTCTCCATCCCAGCGTACTAAAACCTTTTCTTTTGTCTCTTTGTGAATCAACTCTAAGTCAAACATATAGGTACTCATACCTGTTAATCTTGTGATATTGAAATCTCTTGAGAGTTTTTTTATCATTATTTCTCTTGCATCCATAAGCGGGTAAACTTGAGATACTAAGTCACATTCAGCTGTTACTGAAACCATATTTCTCATATTTTTTTTAAAAATAGTTGGGTCGGCAACAGTAGGAACTATATCTACAACCTCTTTCATTGGAACCATGACTCCAGCCATATTGATTAACTTTAATCTTGATAGTTTGAGTTCTAGTTCTTCCTTAGAAGGGTGTTCTAAAATCCTAGTTTCATCTGTTAAACTTACAAAAATAGGGATTTGGTCTTGTTGTAAACCTGAATTTTTTATAGCAACAATATTTCCTTTAAATGCCATATACAAGATATTACTCACTTGTTCTACACTTAAATCACTGCCTATAATTTTTTCAACATTTGGGAGTACTTCAAATCTAGTATAAACATCATCTTGTAAAACATCAATATCAACAAGTCCTTCAGTCTCTTTGAGTGCATCATACACAACTTTTGAAGTTTCTCTTAAAAGTAAATTATCTTTACCAAATAAATTAACAACTATGGTTGCAAATGTCGGTGGACCTGAGGGCATTTCTATGAATTTTACTGTCGCACCTTTATAGACGCTTTCACACTTTTGTTGAATGATGGGTCGTATTCTATGTATCATCATATAAGACGCTTCATCTCGTTCATGTTTATCTGTTAAATTTATAACGATTTCTGCTTGACTTTTTAAACTCTTAAAAGAACTTCCTTTTACGAGTCCTGCATAATCAAGCGGAGCACCTTGTGCCAAAAACATCTCTATATTTAAAATTTCTTTTTCTTGTTTTAAATTATCTACAACACACTGAACAATTTCTTTTGTTTGATTAATAGTACTGTTTGTTGCAGTATCAACATAAATAGTAAATGTATTTGCACTTTTTCCAGGTAACATTTTTGCAAGAACTATTTTTGTTGGTATCATCATAAGAGAGAAAATCAAAAGCCCTAAAACTATAAATCCGATTTTTCTTTGCTCTTTTCTATCACTAGCAATTTTGTATATATACTCTTCCATAGGTTAATGATGTCCTTTAACTTGTTTGACTAATTTTTTAGCTAAAAAAGGAGTAAATACATACGCTACAAACAATGATACAGCCAAAGCAACAGGAACATTGAGTGGAATTGGCAACATGAATTGTCCCATCATCCCACCAACAAAAGCCATTGGTATCATTGTAAGCATGATAGCAATCGTTGCTATGTTTGTAGATGGACCTATTTCATCTGTCGCTTCAATAATTATTTGGTCAAAATCTTTATGTGCAGATTCTTTTAAGTGCATTCGTCTATGTATGTTTTCAATAACAATAATTGCATCATCCACGATAAGACCAAGACTGAGTAAAAACGCAAAAAGAGTAATCCTGTTGATAGTTTGGTCAGTCATAAGTGCTATGAAAAGCGTAGCAGCAAGTATCATGGGTACAGCAATTGTGACAACAAGAGATTCTCTCCAGCCTAAAAATGGAATAAGTATAAGTGAGATAATAGCGATGGTAAGAACAAGGTGATGCACTAATTCATTAACAGCTTCGTTGGCTCTTTCACCATAGTTTCTTGTTATGATGTATCCAAGACCATGTTTGTTCAGTTCTTCTTCACTTTCTTTGAGTGTTTGGGTAATGCTCTCGGCTAAATGAACGGCGTTTGTTCCTTTAAGTTTGGAAATAGTCATAGTAACTTGGTCTTGTGCATCCGTAAAAGGCGCACCATCGGCTTGGTAACTAATAAGTGCATCTTGATAATTTTGTATGTCATAAAAATATTGTACATCCGCTATATCTTTAAGATATATAAGTGAATCCATGTATTTAGCGACAATTAAATTTTGAAGGTCTTCTATATCGTTAATAGCATTTTTTACACCAAATACAATAAGAGTATTGTCCTTTGTTGGTAGGTCAACTTCTGGGGAATTTTTTGCGATAGCTTGGATAGATTGAACAACCTGCCCAATGGATATGTGATAACCAGAGAGTTTATCAAGATCTAAAAGAACATTAAATTGTGGCTTTTTTGCACCTTTTAAAGTAGTTTTTGAAATATGTTCTATAGAATTTATATCTTGTTGAATATCTTTTATCTGTTTATATAAAACAATATGGTCTATACCTTTTTCTTCTTTTTTATAAAAAGCTACAGTGACTATTGGAACATCAATATCAATGTCAAAAGGTTTTACAAGAGGCATCATGGTTCCACCTGGGAGGGCATCCATATTTTGCATAACTTTATCATAGAGTTTTAAGTTGGAGGATTCTCTATCTTCGCCAATGTCGTATTGTATGTTTAACATACCAACATTGTGCATTGCAGTCGAGTAAATATCTTTTATACCCTTTATCTCACTTATTCTTCTCTCTAAAGGTTTTAAAATTGCATTGTTAATCTCATCTGGCGAAGCACCAGGCATAGGAACGATTATAGAACCACCACTTACTGCAATTTGAGGGTCTTCTTCTCTTGGCATAATTTCTAAAGAAATATAACCTAAGGAAAGTATGGAAAAGGCAAGAATCGCAGTTAAAGGATTATTTAAAAAACCTTTTGCCAAATAACCTGCAATATTGTTAATTTTGTATGGTTTCATTTTATTCCTGTATATTTATCATATGAACTTTTTAGAGAGTTAATAACCGTACTAATTTCACTTTTATCTAATACTATCTCTGTTGTATTTGAGTCTATATTTTTTAAAAAATCACTCTCTTTTTGTCCAACACCAAGCAATGCAATATTTGTAATAAGCCAATCATTTTTTCTAAGCTTCGCACAATCTATAACGGTGTTTACGAACTCTTCTCTACTTGTAAAAGACTGATCTTGTAGTTTTAAAAGATTTTGGTACTGGTAATCATCTATGCCATAAGTTTTGAGTGTACTTAGCATGTGTGGATTTACCTTGAAATTTGTTGGTAGTTTGACATATCTTTTTGATTGAAATAAGTTTATTTTTTCATTATCCAACATCATATAGGCGTCAATTTTTATGTCATAAAAGTCGCTTTTTTTACTTAACTCTAAAATTTCTTCAATTTTTGATATTTCATTCATATCAAAATGTGTTGAATATTTACGATTCATATCTTCGCTCTTGTCTTGAGAGAGCGTTGCAATGTAATCTACTCTTGAGGTAATGTATTTGATTTGAGCTAAATTTATTTTTTTATTATCATGCTCGTAAAAATTTACTAGTTTTGTATCAATGGATTTTAAGCACAATAACCCCAATACTGTAGTTATAAATATCGATGACAACAGTAATATTTTAACATTCTCTGTAAGTTTCATTTGTATCCTTTTTGTGAGTAGTTTGATAAGAAGATTTTATATCATTAAAGCATAAAAAAACAATACTATTTATTTGTTATAGAAATATTAATGTAATTTCTTACTTTATTACACAAAGTTACTATAAATAATAAAAAATAATACTTTTCTAAAGTAGATATATTAAATAAATTGATATGCTTATGCTTATAAAATAAATAAAAGGGTGTTTAATGAAAAATGTATTATTTGTAACTATTTTAATGCTTGGCTTGAGTTTAACTCTTAATGCAAGAGATATAGATGGGAATGTTATTGTTGTAAAAGATGGGTTGTCGTATGAAAAAGATCAAAAAGAAGTTTTTACTGGAAATGCATATTTCTTTTTTGAAGATGGCAAAACAAAAAAAATTGTTCCTTATTATCAAGGTTTAATGGATGGAAGATTAACGGAATGGCGTAGTACAGGAGATGTAAAAACAGTTGCTTATTTCAGAAAAGGAAAGCAAGATGGTGAGTATATAGCAAATTATAGTAATGATAAAAAGGCAGTAGTAGCTTATTTTAAAAATGGTTTGCAAGATGGGGAAGTGGCTACATGGCATGAAAACGGTAGAAAAAAAAGCAGCTCATACTTTAAAAATGACCTTCAAGAGGGTGAATCTAAAACATGGCATGACAATGGTAATCTAGCATCAGAAGGACATTACATCAATGGCAAAAAAGATGGTATCCATAAAAAATGGCATGAAAACGGACAGTTAGGGTATAAAGCTTTTTTTGCTAATGACAAGGTAGTTGGAGAAATTGATATTTGGGATCAGAATGGTGTTTATGTACCAAAAAAGAGTATATAATTTCACTCTTTATCTAACGTTTTAGGAACAAATATGCCATCTTCAAAAAGCACTTCGTTGTGCTCTGCAAACTTTATTGTGATATCTATGATTCCTACACTATTTTTTATTGCAATAGTGTTAGGATACATAGGCATAATCCCACTGAATGTACCTCTATCGTCTGTTTTTATTATTGGATTTATTTTACTGACATTTTTAATGTTTGCAAAACATAATGCAAACTACAGTATTTGTAAAATGCGCTCTTCTTATGTAAAAATGGAAGAGTCGCTTCGAGACAAACTTGAATTAAATTCTTTGGTTATTAATAGCGAACGAAAGTCTATTTTAGATATAGATGATTTTTTAGATCACTACTACTCTGATGTGAGAAATAATAATTTTGTAGCTGTTGCCGCTTCTATATTTCCCATGCTTGGAATTTTGGGTACATTTTTAGCGATTTCTATATCAATGCCTAATTTTTCTGTTTCAGATACAACAGCGCTGGATAATGATATATCTATTCTTTTGAGTGGTGTTGGTTCTGCCTTTTATGCTTCTATCTATGGTATTTTACTTTCATTAATATGGACATATTTTGAAAAAAGTGGTCTTAGTAAAATTGACAATTATTTTATAACTTTAAAAACAAGATTTAAAGCAGAATTATGGTCAAAAGATGAATTGACAATATATAAATATTCACAATATGAGTTAAAAGACAATAGATTTGTAACTGCTTTAAGGGAAACATTTAACCTTGATTTTGTTCAAACTTTAAATGAACAGCATTTATCAAGTTTCAAACAAATTATGCATGAAAGCAATCATAATTTTACGCAAATAGCAAACTATCTTCAATTCGCATCTAAAGAGCTAAAAGATACTCTTTCAACGATGGATAACAATACAAATGCACAAGAAGCTAAAAATCAGATAGAAAAAAATTTATTAGATTTTACTTATGCAACAAGAAGTTTTGAAAAAACTACTAAAGTTTTTAATGCACATCTTACAGCATCTTTAGATAAAACATTTGAAAAAATTGATACAGAAATAGGTAGTATCGTGATTAAATTAGCTGATTTTGCAACGCATGTTAGCCTAGAAAGCAAGGAAGTTCAAGATAGTATAAAAAAATATCATCAGATGATTGCTAGTCAGATAAAAGAAAGATAGATGTTTTATAAAAATGACAAAGACGATAATACAAATTTTTGGATATCTTATGCCGATCTCATGGCAGGGTTGCTCTTTGTTTTTATTCTTTTGATTGGGGCAATAGTCGTAAAGTCTATTGTGCTTAAATCAAATTTAGATAATAAAGAAAGTTCTTTAGAAAGTTCTATGAAGATGTTACTTTTAAGAGATTCCGAAGTACAAAAGTTAAAAAAACTGTTGGATGATAGAGCTAGCGAACTCAAAGATTCACAGGATGCTTTAGTTATTTCAAAAGATGCATTAAAACTAAAAACTGAAGAAATAGTCAATTTAAATAATATACTACTATCTCAAAATATGAAAATTGATGACTTCAACTCAAAGATAATAATTATACAAAATTTATTTAATGAAGCTAATACAAGTTTAAATACGCAAAATAAAAAGATACAAGATTATGAAAGTAAAGTTCTAATTCTTTCAAATGAGTTAAGTAATAAAAATGATATATTAAAATTAAAAGACAAAGAACTTTTAGATTTGTTGCGTTCAATAGAAGAGAGACAAAGTAAATATGATGTCTTGATTGCTAAACTTCAAGCGCAAAAAGCTAAAATCAAAGATCTTACTGGTATTAAAATAAAAGTTATTTCTGAATTAAAACAGAGCCTTGGGGGTAATGTCAAGATTGACCCTAAAAGTGGTTCTTTAAGATTAGCATCCAATATATTGTTTGATAAGGGAAGCTCAGAGTTAAAAGAGTCGGCAAAAATAGAACTTCAAAATGTATTTATTAATTATGTCGGAGCATTGATATCAAACAAAAGCATACGAGCACAACTCGATAGAGTAGTTATAGAGGGTCATACGGACAGTGATGGTGGCTACTTATATAATCTAAATTTATCGCAGCAAAGAGCTTATGCAGTAATGAATTATCTTTTAACGCTTGATTTTACGAGTGATAATAATATAAAGCCTTTACTAGTTGCAAGTGGTCGTTCCTATCTTGATACTATATATAAAGATAATTTAGAAGATAAAGATGCTTCAAGAAGAATTGAAATTAAATTCAGTTTGAGAAACGATGATGCTATGAATGAAATTGAGAGGATTTTAGACTTTGAATAGATTTGAAGCTAAGAATATTCATATAGCATCTGAGTATTTGCAAAATAAGTTAAATATATTTAAACAAATTGAGCGTAAAGAGAATGGTGGTAAAAATATTTACATAGTTGAGAAGAAAAAAGAATCCCTATTTAAAAGATTTATTAATTCTTTATTTAAATCTTAATCTTACAATAATTGAAGAATATAGCCATTCTCTATATTCTTGATTGTATATTTATAGCTTCCATCTAGTTCAATTACAACTCTGTAATATCCATCATGATTCCCAATTCTTACTTTTGTAACAATATCTTCGGTAATGTTTTGTTCTTGCGTATCTAAACTACTGTTTTTTTCAAAATCAATAACAATTCTATGTGGCTTAACAAGTAAAAAATTTCTTATGGCTTTGTCATTAGTAACTATTTTTACATATTTATTGGATGTATAAAAACTTGCATATTCCATAGAAGCTATTTTTTTATAATTCTTCTCTTTATCTTTTGTATCTATTTTTTCTTCTACAACTTCTTTTTTTATCGTTTCTGCTTTTTTGACATCATTTTTTAAAGTATTTTCTTTCAAAGCTTCATTCTTTTGAATTTCATCAGATGTATTGTTTTGTGATATAAAAATTGGTTGATGCCAGTCAATAGCATTTTCAAGTTGTATATTTTTTGTCTCTTGAGAACCATCAAGGTTTTTATATTGGACTGTTACACTTTGAAGTACTCTTGCTTGTTTGGGTAGAGTTATAGAAGCTTTTTTAAGCGGGGGAATTGTTGTGTCTTCATTTGAAGTATAAGGAATATCTTTTTCACCATCTGATGGAAAAAAAGGGTTTTCTCTAGCATCTGATAAAGTAAAAAACAAAAGCGCTATCAGTAAAATCTTCACTACTACAACCTTCCATTTTTGGGTATTATATCATTTATTTAGCAGAAATCTCTCTTAGTTCAAAGTACTCTCTTTGAAGTTCCGCATTTTCATTTCTAAGTTTATTGATTTCTGTTTGAAGATAATTTTCATAATCTTGAAGCCCAAAAAGAACTTCAAGGGAGTTCGTTCCATATAATACAGTTCCAAGATAAACACCTAATGCTAGAACTGCTAAAATCAGAATCAAAAACTTTACTAATGACAATCCTAGATATCGTTGGGTGAAACTCTGCGAGTCACCCATAATTACATCATATAGTTCTTCTTGATTCATATATGGAGCTTAGTTAAAAAGAGTTGAGCCTAAGTACTCGCCATATACAACTTCATTTTCTATCTCTAAAAGACGGTTATATTTAGCAGTTCGCTCACCTCTTGCAGTTGAGCCTGTTTTAATCTCTCCACAGTTAAGAGCTACGGCAAAATCAGCTATAAAAGCATCTTCACTTTCACCTGAACGGTGACTCATAACACATTTGTAGCCATTTCTTTGAGCAAGACGCACTGTTTGCATAGTTTCGCTTACAGAGCCTATTTGATTTGGCTTAATTAAAATAGAATTTGCTATGCCTTTTTGGATACCTTCGTTTAATATACTAGCGTTTGTAACAAATAAATCATCGCCAACTAATTGAATTTTAGTTCCAAGTTTTTCAGTTAAAAGTTTCCAACCATCCCAGTCATCTTCACTTAAACCATCTTCTATAGAAACTATTGGATATTTTGAACAAAGGTCAACATAATAGTCTACTAACTCAGCAGAAGTTACAGTTCTATCTTCAGAATCAAGTCTATATCCACCCTCTGTCACTAACTCAGATGCAGCCACATCAAGCGCGATTGCCATTTGTGTTCCTGCTTTGTATCCAGCTTTTTCAATTGCTTCCATAATGATTTGGATAGGCTCTTCATTTGAACTTAAATCCGGTGCAAAACCACCCTCATCACCAAGAGCAGTATTATGCTTTTTAGCTTTTAAAATAGCTTTTAGGTTATGGTAAACTTCAGAACTCGCTTGAAGAGAAGTGGCAAAATCTTCAAATCCAATTGGCATAATCATGTACTCTTGAAAATCAACTGAATTATCAGCATGTGAACCACCATTGATAATGTTAAGCATAGGAGTAGGAATGACCATGGCATTCGCACCACCTAAATAGCGATAGAGTGGCATCTTAAGACTTTTTGCAGAGGCACGGGCTACGGCCATAGAAACACCTAAAACAGCATTTGCACCTAAGTTTCCGTAGTTGTCTGTACCATCAAGTTCTTTCATCGTAGCATCGATTACAGCTTGATTAAAAGGTGAAAGACCGATGAGTGTATCTGATATTTGAGTATTTACATTCTCAACTGCTTGAAGAACACCTTTGCCCATATATCTGCTACCGCCATCACGAAGTTCTAATGCTTCGCGTTTACCTGTACTTGCACCTGAAGGCACTATCGCACTCTCAACTGTTCCATCGCTGAGTGTTACCGTTGCTTTTACTGTTGGATTTCCACGAGAATCCATTACTTCTATCGCACTTACATTATCTATAAACATTACTCATCTACCTCACTTATTTCTGATATATCCATAGTCATAAGCGTACTTATGCCCATAGCTGATTTAATCTTTTCTTCTATCTCTTTTGCTAATGCAGGATCTTCTTTAAACTTTGCCTTAACATTTTCACGCCCTTGACCGAGTTTGATGTCCTCGTAAGAGAACCAAGCTCCACTTTTATCAATTATATCAAGTTTTACGCCATAATCAACAAGTTCACCCTCTTTGGAGATTCCTTCTCCAAACATTATATCAAACTCTGCTTGACGAAATGGAGGGGCAACTTTATTTTTGATAACTTTTGCTTTTACGCGGTTACCGATATTATTTTCACCTTGTTTGAGAGAAGCTATTCTTCTTACATCTATTCGAACAGAGGCATAAAATTTTAGGGCATTTCCCCCTGTTGTGGTCTCTGGAGAACCATAACCCATCATTCCAATTTTCATACGAATTTGATTGATAAATATAACAGTACAGTTCATTTTATGCAAAATACCTGTTAATTTACGAAGTGCTTTTGACATAAGACGCGCTTGAACGCCCACATTTTGGTCAGACATTTCGCCTTCAATCTCAGACTTTGGAGTTAAAGCCGCCACAGAGTCGATAACGATTAAATCAATCGCTCCACTTCTTGCGATGGTCTCAACAATATCCAAAGCCTGTTCGCCGTAATCTGGCTGAGAAACAAGAAGGTTATCCACATCCACACCCAAATTTCTTGCATAAATAACATCCAGCGCATGTTCCGCATCTATAAATGCACAAACACCACCAGCTTTTTGACATTCAGCTGTTATTTGAAGTGCCAAAGTCGTTTTTCCTGAACTTTCAGGTCCATAAATTTCAACAACTCTTCCCTGTGGAACACCACCTATGCCTAAAGCTAAATCAAGACCCAAAGAACCTGTACTAATCGCTTCGATAGGAGTGATTTCCTTGTCCCCTAAGCGCATTAAAGCACCTTTGCCAAATGCTTTGTCTATTTGTTTCATTGCTAAGTCTAATGATTTTTGTTTGTTTGCGTCCATCTTGGGCTCACTTATATTAAATTTAGACTTATTATATGTCAATTTTAAATACTTACTCAAAAATATTTCATTTTGTCATACTTTTTTAATTTATCTGTTTATATGGAATAAAAAAAGTATAAATTAGGATGAAATTTTATCCTTATTTGGTTAAAATCTAGTTTATATAAACCAAATGCTTACATAACGGATAGATAACTTGAAAAAAACTTTAATAGCCCATTCACCAGACGCTGATGACATATTTATGTACTATGCCATAAAGTTTGGTTGGGTGGATATGAAAAATACTCATTTTGACAATATCGCAAAAGATATTCAAACGCTTAATGAAGATGCTTTGAATGGTGTTTATGACATTGTTGCTATAAGTTTTGCTCTTTATCCACATGTCAAAGATGAATATGCTTTGCTTCGTACGGCTGTAAGTTTTGGTGAGGGTTATGGTCCTAAAATCATTAAAAAAAAGGGTGCTGTACTGAAGAAAAACTTCAGAGTGGCTCTAAGTGGTAAACATACTACAAATGCGATGCTTTTTCGCATTGCATATCCACATGCCAGAGTTACATATATGAACTTTCTTGAGATTGAAAATGCCGTCTTAAATGGAGATGTGGATGCTGGTGTTTTAATCCATGAAAGCATCTTAACTTACAACGATACATTGGAAGTAGAGAAAGAAATGTGGGATATTTGGCAAGAGTTAGCTGGGAATGATTTGCCTCTTCCTCTTGGTGGAATGGCTCTTCGTCGCTCAATTCCTTTAACAAAAGCAATAGAATATGAGGCAACTTTAACCAAAGCTGTTCAAGTAGCAAGAGACCATAAAGAGAGACTCTCAAAAATGCTCATCGAGAGAAATTTGGTTCGCATTGATGCACCTACACTCGACAAATATCTTGAGCTTTATGCAAATGATGATTCTATAACACTCAGTGAAATTCAATACAAAGCGATTAATAAGCTTTTTGAAATAGGCTATAAACATGGGTTTTATGAAGTGGAAGTTAAAATTGAGGATTATCTCATCCCTACGGAATATACAGAGTTAAGGAACTCATAAAAAAATGGAAGCAAAACTTATAGCTCTTGGTATAGAAACTTTTAAAATTGCTCTTCTTTTGTCCTTTCCAGGACTTTTAACAGGTATGTTTTTAGGTTTAGCGGTAAGTATTTTTCAAGCAACCACACAGATAAATGAGATGACACTCAGTTTTATCCCTAAAGTTGTTGGTGTTGTTATCGTCCTTGTTTTAACTATGCCTTGGATGCTCAACTCCATGACCGATTTTGCGTTAGAAGTTTTTAATTTAATACCAACTTTTGTTGAGTAATGAACTCTAAACTAATTGATTTTTCTAAATTTTCTTCTATTAAAATAGGAGGTTCTTTAGATGTTTGCATTTTAGAAGAACCTTCAGACTATAGTAAAGATTATTACCTTCTCGGTGCATGCAACAATACGCTTATCGGCACAGAACCCCCAGCACTTATGATGCTCAGTAAAAAATATGATTATATTAAAATTGAAGATAATCTTTTAAAAATTGGTGGAGCGACACCTTCTGGTAAAATAGCTTCCTTTTGTAAAAAATATAATATCGCAAATTTTGAGTTTGTATCGCATTTACCGGGAACTTTAGGCGGTTTAGTGAAAATGAATGCGGGGCTTAAAGAGTATGAGATTTTTAATAATTTAATCTCTGTTTCCACATGCCAAGAAATTAAAAAAAAAGAGCAAGTGGACTTTGGATACAGATACACAGAAATTAAAACACCTATTTTAGAAGCCTCGTTTAGCTTGGCATGTGGATTTGATAAAGAAAAAGTAGAACTTTTTAAAAATATGCGCTCAAATCAGCCAAAATTGCCGAGTGCAGGAAGTTGTTTTAAAAACCCACATGCCGACTTTGCAGGAAGACTTATAGAAGCTGTCGCTCTTAAAGGCAAAAGAGTGGGTGGTATGGAGTTTAGTTCTGTTCACGCAAATTTCTTAGTAAATGCTGACAATGGCACATTTGATGATGCAATATTTTTAATTCAAGAGGCGCAAAAAAGAGTTTATGAGCAGTTTGGCATTTGGCTTGAAAATGAGATTATTGTTGTAGACAAAAGATTTATGGGTGCAAATTCACCCCTTTTAAATCCACATGCCGTATTACCCAAGGGCATCACAGCACATGTGGAAATGTAAACTAAAAACGAAGCATTAAACCAGCATACGCTCCTGCAAAAGTTAAATCCATAGTCGCATCTGTCTCTTTTTCATCAATCTTAATTTTTTGAACTCTGTATCCAACTTCAACTGCAGGTTTTAAGACAGGTATAAAGCCAAGTGTATAGTCAACTTTTGCTCTTACATCATACATACTGCTTGAACTATATGCAATATATTTTGCGTCTGCTTCAAAACCAATATTTGTTGCTGGAATTTGAACTCTCGCTCTTACATAAAGAAGCGGAATAGGAAGTGTAATTGAGTCACTGTAAGAGCTATTTGCAACGCCATTTATAGTAATATTTCCAGTCGCTTCATAAGAGATATTTGTAACTTTAGCATCAATACCAATGTCTAAAGTAGTCCAAGCAGTGTTATCTAAAATATTATAGTAAGGGATAATGTCAAACTGTTGCATCTCTAAAGTTGTGTCCGCTGCACCAGTAACCGAAAACTCTTTAAACGAACCTGTTGCACTTCCGCTATTTTTGATACTTGCATACTCAACTCTTAAATTTGGAAGGATTGGAATTGGATGTTTTACGAGTAACCAAGCATAGGCAGAAGTGTTGTCCTTTTCTAAAGATTTGTCATTACCTGTACCACCACTAGAAGTATAAGTAAGATCACCGCTAGAATTTTGTGCCCAAGCACCAACACCCATTTCTACTCTTGTAATATCTGCACTTGCTGTTGATGCAAGGAGAATTCCACATGCCAAGGTTGATAAAATTTTTTTCATACTAAATTCCTTTACTTTTAATGTTGTGTCATTGTATCGGAATGTTTTATAAAGAGGATTTAAGAAGAAGAAAAAAGTTATTTCAGGGTAAATCTGGCGTAATGAAAAAAAAATAGCTGTATTCCTATCACTACAGTTTCAAAGTGCCTTGGGCATAAGTCCACTAAAATAACACGTCGTTACTACTTAAAATTTGGAAAAGTTAACCAAAGTGACATTAGAGATTCAGTTAGAGATTTTTTTCTAAATCCACTTCAAAATCATCAAAAGACTCAAAAAAAGACTCAAAAAAAGACACGAAACGAGTCACACCACTTTTTTCAAATTCTTAGAAGCACTGTCAGGGATTTTGTTTGTGAGAATTTCCTCGCCGGTTATGGGTATAGAATATTGAAGAAAAAAAGAGATTATTTAATCATGCTATAAAGCATTAAAGCTATATTAGAATTATTATAATATATTTTTTTTAAAAGACAAAATAAAAAATCTCTAACTTGTAAAATATTTATTAAAATCAATTATAAGACAAATTAAACAAATACAATATAAAAAATAGGGACTTTGAAACTCTTCTTTGATACCTTAAACGATAATCTTTTACTTTTATGTGTAAATTGTCATATCAAATAATTTTATCGTTTAAGTGTTGTTTTTGAAGTTTTTAAATCGAAATTAAATTATTAATATTTTTCGCTTATGTTAGAAAGTTGTATACAATGTTGTATATTTCTTAAATTTAAGTTTTTTAAAGTGTTTGAAGTGTGTATTATAGGGGTTTAAATGTGGTGGACCCTCAGAGAGCATTGTCCAGTTTGGAAAATAGCCTTGAAATTCCACATTTAAGGGAGGTGTAGCCATTTTATTATCCTTTTTTTTGTTGCTTTATTGTTGCAAAATTGTTGCATTCCAAGATTCTATTGTATATAAAAATTAATTAAAAGAATGTTTAGAGAAGTTATTAAAGTTTAGATAGAGAATATATTTTTGCTAATGAGTATAAAAAAAAAGAGATAGAATAAGATATAGAAGAAGCATTTTTTTTAAAAGGTCAATTCTTACACACACCACATAATTTCAGCCCCCTTTTCAAAAAACTAAAATATGTAGTGTACTACATAACTTTATGTATTCTAGAGCATATTTTTATGTATTGTAATACATATTTTTTTTAATTCAACTCTTTATAAATAAATTTAATAAAAATAAAGTTGACTATAAAATAATTTTTACATATATTATGTGAAATTGTATTATTTATGTATATATTACATAAATTTATGCAATTAAAAAGAGCTGAAAAGCAAAAAAGGAAACACAATGGCAAATATAGTTAATAAAAAAGATATGTATAATCCATATGTAAATGTGAAATTAAGTCCAAATGATATTATAGAGTTAACATTAATTTATATAAAAATTTATAGAGATAGAGACTGTTATCATTCTAATGACACCTATTTTGAAAACAAATTTAAGATATTCATAAAAAATATTAAAGTAAAAACACTAATCAAAGAAATGAATGTCAAAGGTGGAGATGCTGGTGAGATTATAGATTTTTTTAAATATGAATATAAAAAATAATAAGGAGGAAAAAATGAATATATTACAACAACAAGAAGAAGATAATAAAGTCAAAGAAATAGAAAAAATAGAAAGTGCTATCAAAATCAAAAAAGAAGAAGGTGATGTAAATGTAATAATTTCTAGTCAAAGTTATAAACAAAAAGTCAACAATCCTTTTGTTATATTATTTTATGAATCTTTTGATTGTATAATCGAAGAATATCAGTTGAATATGTTAGAAATGAGAATAATCTTGAAATTACTTAAAAAAGCTTCTCTAGGTAATTTATTAAGTTTTAAACAAGCTTCAATAGCAAATGAATTAAAAACATTACAACCAACTGTATCTAGGGCATTTACTAAGTTAATAAAATCTACATTACTAATAAAAACACAAGAAGGTGAATTGTATTTTAATCCACAGATTTTTGCCAAAGGTAATCTAAAAAAAATGAAAGATTCAAAAATATATGATGATGCTATTGACATTAGAAATTTAGAAAACTATTAATTGAATCAGAAATCATTTTTGATATTTTTTTTTCAAGGCTAAGCCCTTTCTCAAAAAATATCAAAAGATAATTTCTTTCCTTAAAATAGTAGAGAGTAATAATTATTTCCTGCTTAGGTATAGCCTAATATACCTAAGCTTCGCTTAGATTAGGCAATTTCATTGAGACTTACTTTAAAAAGTAAGCAAAAGAGCCAAGAGGAAAGAAAAATCAAAGGGCTAATTAGAGCAAGAACTTGGTAGTTAATACCACTAAATTATTATTAAGATTAGTTATAAAAAAAGAGCTGAAAAAGCAAAAGGAAACACAATGGCATACCAAGTAATTGATATAAACAAAAGTAATAAGTTTGAAGGTTTATTAAAACATATTAATAGAACAATTCATAGTAGTAATGTACAACAAGGCAAAAGTAAAAATAATATTATCTTACATACACCTCAATATTTTTCAGAAAAAGAATTTCTTAAAGCAAAAAAAGAGGATATACAAAATTTTAATGATAGTAAAATTTCTTCAACGAAGAGAAGAATGGTAAGAGAAGATGATAATTTTTATATGCAAATAGTTGTAAGTCATTCGAACAGTGCTATGACAGAAACAGAAAGTATAAAATATCTAAAAGAATGTGAAACATGGTTGAAAAATAAATTTCCTAATAATGAAATTTTATATAGTGAAATTCACTTAGATGAAACTACTCCACACTTACACTTGGGATTATCTTATTTTGATAAAGTTAATGTAAAATTTAATCAAAAAGAATTATCTCAACAAGGTTTGACAGATTTTGCAATTTTACAAAATGAAATGCACAGAGAAGTATCTAAAAATTTTAATTTAGACAGAGGTGTTGCTAATTCTAATGCAATTAGTCAAAAGTCAACTCATCCTAAATCTATAAATTTAAACAAAGGATTACAAGAAGCAATTAAAGCTAATCAAGAAAAAAAAATAATTACAAAAGGGTTTCTTGATCAAGAAGAATATGTTGACAAAAAAACATATGATAAAATTTTAGAAGTAGCTAAACAAGCTAATGATGTATTTAAAACACCAAATTATAATCGAGAAAATCAAGTAAATAAGAAGGAAATAGCTAAAATTAAAAAGACTCATGCAATATTGAATCATTATGAAGAAAATTTAAAAAAATTACAATCATTAACACCTTTTAGGTTTTTAAATTTAAAAGAAACTTCAAGTAATAAAGTTTTAATGAACTCACCGCTTTCAGGAGGCAAAGATAATTTTTATTTGAATTTTAAAAATAACAGATGGAGTTATTTTGATTTTAAAACAAATACAAATGGAGATATGATTCAGTTGTATAGTTTACTTAACAACAAAAACTTTAATGAAACTTTATTAGATTATACAAATAATTTGATGACTATAACTCAGGGAAATTTTGAACAAAAAGATAGAACAGGACAAGAGGTTGATTCTTACGAAAACATTGATTTTAATTTAGATTTAAGAGATGAAGAAATTGATTATGAATATTCTGATTTATTTAGATATTTGAGTGAAAGAGGTATAAAAAAAGAAGATATTGACTATAAGAACATAAAAGTTATGAGAAATAATGATTGGAATGTATGTAATTTGTACATAAATAATGATTCTGGTGGAATTAATCAATTTAACAGAGGAAAATGGACAACAAATGGTGGAAAAAGCTTTAAAGGTTGTCTAGGAACAAATGACTTAACAACAATAAAAAATAAACAAAACAGAGTTACAATAATTGTAGAAGGAGTATTTGATTATTTATCTTTTCAAAAAACTCACAAAGAAACTGTTGATTATATAATTTTAAATAGCACGATAAATGCTAAAAACATAAGATTAGATAAAGATATGAGGTATATTATAGCTTTGAATAATGATGAAGCTGGTATTGCAGCTTCTAATCAAATTATTAAAGAATTAGAAGACATGAGACACAAAAATTTTATAAATGTTCTTCCTAATTCAAATGACTTTAATCAAGACTTGATAAATGGTAATTTTGACATAAGAGCAATTACTGAAAAAGCAAGAAATGAATTTACAAAAAGTAATTTACAAGAGTTAGAAATAAAAGAAAAAGTTGTATATGAAGATAAACAAAAAGAACTCAACAAAAGTAGTCACAGAAGATAATTTTCTTTCCTTAAGGTTTCTTACCCAACTTTTTTGGTTGGGTATTTATTATTATTATTTTTATATTAATTATTTAATTTAAAATTAATAATTTATAACAATGTTATTTATAATTTCTCTTAACTTATCTACATTAATTTTGCCTAAGTTATAATGTTTTTGTCTAACAGACGAAATTGAATGTCCCATCAGATAATCTTTATATTTCTCTTCGCCAACTTCTACTTCTTCCATCGCTTGGCTAAAATTCTTTCTAAAAGAATGTAAACTCTTGTCTTTGTCTAAAATTATTTTATTAAGTGTTCTATTAAGTTTTTTACCAATTGCACTGCTATTGCCATTAAAAATTAAATGTCCACTATCAGTTGTATTTTTAGCTCTGTCTAACACTATTTTTTTTATATTAATGTGAAGTGGAATAATTCTAACAGCATTTTTTGTTTTACCATCAAAAACTTTTATACAATTATCAATAATGTTAGAACTTTTTAAACTACAAATCTCTGACATTCTCATGCCTGTATAAAGTGCAATACTAAAAAAATCTCTACAATCTTCTTTTAAATCATAGTCAAATATTGCTCTTAAATCTTTTTCTGAATACTCAACTTTTGCAACTTCATTCTCTTCGAACAGTGGAATAAGTTTATCTATATTAGTATTATATTTTTCATGGTTGTACTCTAACCAAGCAAAAAATTGTTTGTGAAAATTAAGGTGTTTGTTTATAGTTTGAGCATCTAACTTCTCATAATTAGAACTACCAACATTTTTTTTTATATCTGCTATTGAAACTTTTTTCCACTCTTTCCCTCTTAAAAAATTTTTAGGTAACATTTCCATGCTATTTTGAACATATTTATAAAATTGTAAATCTGGAACAATACCTTTTACACAAAACAATTTTAAATAGTTAAATCCACTATTCATATTTTTTATGGTGTTGGTTGATATTTTTCTCTGTTTTTGAATTTCTTTTAAAAAATTTTCTAGGTATGTGTCTATATTTTCCCAAACTTCATCCCAAATATTAGAATTAGAAAGAATAATGTTTGAACTAATAGTATTTCTACTATTATTTAGTTCTTCTTGTTTTTTTAAAGCACTTTCAAGTGTTTCACTTGGCAAACTTGGAGAAACTTGATATTGTGTATTTTTAGAAATAATTTGATTATCTTTGTCAGTTTGATACAAGTTGGTTTCTGCAATAAAATATCCACTTGATCTCTTTTCCCACATTTTATAATCCTTCATAATGATGTCTCTTTGAAGCATAGCATAGTCAATATTACCTGATTGCAAACTTTTTTTTACTATTTTTCCATTGATTCTTTTACAAAAGTAATATATATTGTTAATTTTAGTTAGATATTTAGTTGTATTTGTGTAATAATTTTGTTGCTTAGTTGTTGCATAGTAAGAATTTTGATTTTGATAGAAGTCCCTAAAATAGGGTGTTGTAGGGGTGGGTGGTGGACCCTCAGAGATTCGAACTCTGGGAGGTATAACCCTCGCCGGTTTTCAAGACCAGTGCAAACCTACTTAAAACACCCTATTTTAGGACTTTTAATTATTTTCTCTTATTTCTCCTAAATTTTCTTATTTTTTTTAACAAAATCTTACATTCCTCTATATAAATAGAAAATGAAAATCTTTCATTTTTTTGTATTACAAAAGTGTTACACATTTTAGCGTAAACAAGTATTTTAAATACTTATTTTTTCTTTAAATTTTGTTTTGAATTTCTCTTTTGCTTCAAAATTAATTCTTCCACTTTTTAACAAATCAACTTCAACTTTGAATGAAATTCCAGTGACTTTTTGTTTAGTTTTATGAATTTCATAACTGAAATTTATGTCAGTATGAGCATTAATTTCTTCCAAAGCTGGTTTTAATACATAAGAATTAAACAAAGAAAAATCATTATAACTTTTAGGTGTCATTAAAATTTTTTTCAATTCTTCAAGTTCAATGAAAAAATCTTTTTTTGTTTCTTTTGCTTCCCACATACTGAATTTTAATAATTGATAAATTCTAATTGCATGTTTACAATTAAGAGGAATTATGTTTTTTATATTTGTTTGCACAAATCTCAACCCATTGTTGAAATTTAAAAGATGAGCTTCAACCCTTTTGGAGAAAACAAAAGTAATATCACTACTTTTTTCTTCAACCCTGATTTCAGAAAACATAGAAGTTTGAATGTAAGATTTGTCAACTTTTAACCAAAAATGAGCATTTAAACTATCAAGAGTTCTTTTCAAATCTCTACTTTCAACTTTTTTTCCATAAAATTCACTCATTTCTTTAAGTGTGATTGTTTTTGGTTCAATTTCTGAACTCTTACTATTAATTTGAGCTATGATTGTTAATAATAATTTTTGTTCATTTAGTGAATAATTCATTTTTGAATAAATCATTTCTTGAGATTGAGTTGCTACATATGTTTTAGTCATTTTAATACTTCCTTTTATTTAAAATCTTATTTTAAGTATTTCAAAATAAAAAAACAGAAATTTTGGAATTATCTATTTTTGGTGAACTCAAAAACTTGGAATTCTCTACTTTAACTATGCCAAAAACTTGGAATTCTCTACTTTAACTATGCCAAAAACTTGGAATTCTTTCTCTGAAAGTGGCTAAGGTGTGGAAGTATAAGCCCTCTATAACTTATATATATAACTTAAGTGTGATATATATTTAAATATCTTCTATAATTTGTTAAATATAATTTTAAAATTATCAAGGTAATCCTTGATCAGATCTATTGTTAGTAGATATTTATTTGATTTTTAAATTTCATATTAAATTATTATATTTAAATTTTTAAATTATATTAATTAAATTATTTTATTTATATTTTATATTTATTAAATTTTATATTTTGAATTTAAAGAAAACCAAATAACATAAATAAATAATCTCAAAACTTTTCTCTTTCATTAAACATAAATTTAATATAAATTCATTTTGTTAAATATAATTTTAAAATATAAAAGAAGAAAATTTAATTGATGAATAAATTATAAAAAGTATTTTGTTAAATTTAATTTATTACTTTATATTGTTAAATATAATTAAAAATATAAAATATAAACTAAAAAAAACTTGTTTTATCTCAAAATCAATATAAATTTGAAGAAAATAAATTTATATTGATTTAGTCAAATTTTGTATAAAAAACTATTCTTCTAACAAAAGAGAAAAGAGAGTAAGAAATATTGCTATTGTTATTCCATTTCTTTAAAAATATAAATATAAAATTTAAATAAAATAAAATAATTTAATTAATATAAAATTTTTATTTGATAATATTATTATATTAATTAATGTTTATGATGATTATTTTTAGATTGTGATTGAAATTTTGATAATTGAATTTTTAAATCATTATTTACATTTTTTTCTTGATTCAAATAAAAATTTAGATCATGAACTTTATTTTTTTCAGTTGTTAAATTTTCATTGAGAATAGCATTCTCAGATTTTAAAACTTTAATTTCCTTATCTTGCTCTTCTAATAAATCTTTGTATAAAATTATCTTTGAAGCTGTTTCAATTCTATTTTGAGGTAATTTATCAATTTCTGCATTTAATTTTTTTGCTTTTTCAACTAAATTTAAAACTTCTTGTTTGTCTTGTTTGATTTGATGTCTTACTCGATCCATTTCAAATCTGAAATTTTCTTGTTTTATTGTAATTTCTTCATAAACTTTTTTTTTATCAAGAATAGCCAGATTATTATCTTGACTGATAATTTTTCTTTGTTCTTTCAAAGCTTGAATTTCACTTTTTAAATTTTTCAATTCAAGTTCAAGTTCAGCTTTTTTTTTGTTTGGCTTAGAATAATCAACTATTCCACAGTCTTTATCAAGTTTTTTAATTCCTCTTTCCATGCCAAGTTTGGAAAAATGTTTAAACATCAAATCTTGTAAACTTGATAAAGCTTCTCTTCCTCTATTTTGAAAAATAATAGAGTTGCCAAGCTCATCAAAATTTTTAAAGAAAAATTGAAAGTGTGGTGTTTTCTCATCCATATGTAAAACTACCATTTTAACCTCAGTTTTCCATTCAATTTCAAACTCTTTTAACAATTCTTTTGCACAATCAATTAAATCAACTTGAGAATATTTAGTGCCTAAATCTTCATTAATAGCTTCACTAAATGTTAAAATACCTTCAGACCAAGAACCGTGATATTCTCTCACACTCCTTTTGCTAGTATTTTTAAATTTTTGATTGTGACTTTCTCTATCTTCATTGTATGAATCAATAAAATCTTTATACATTCTTTTTGAAAGGGAATTTTTAGAAGAAAGAAATTCATATTGTTTATTTTCTTGCAAATTTATTAAAATATTATTTTTATTGGTTAAGTGACTAAGAGATTTTACATGTCTTATATTATGTTTAATTCTTCCAACAATTTTGGAATTATTAACACCTTGAACACGAAAATTTAATTTATTTGAAAGAGCAATTTTTTCCATTTTTTTCATTTCCTTTTAATAATTAATTATAAGAATTAATTAAGAAAAAAGTAAAGGTTATAAAAAAATTGTGGGTATTAACTCACTACATACCCAAACAAGTTTAGGTATATATCTCGTAAATGGGAATAAATCCCCCTTTAATCCCCCAAAGAGTAAGAGCCAAAGAGCAAGAGAAATTTAAAAATTTTGTATTATATTTTTTAATTTAGGGTTCAACCCTTTTTTTACTTCTTCAAATGGAAATGAATTCGCAATCATGCACATTTTCATTTCTGAATATAAGAAATTTTCAGAATTTTTATTACAACAGTAATTTGTTGCAATATAAAAGTTTTTAGCAATTTCTTCTTCTTTTTTTATTGTTATTCCATCTCCAAAAAAATGCCTCGCGTTATATGAAGTCTCAAAAATAGCAAATAAATTAGTATATAAAATTGGAAAATCACCATGTCTATTGGCATTTGAATCACTTACACAATAACTAATAATTGTTTCTTTTTTCAAAGATTTGAAAACTAATTTAATTTCTAAATCTGCATTAGCAAACAATGAACTTGAAAATAACAACCCAACTAAACCACTTAATATAATTTTTTTCATACTTAATCAACCTTAATTTCTTAAACTTAATTTTAACTTAAAATACAAGAATGTATTTAATAGTTAATAATTATTGTTATTTATTAAATCAAAAAGAAAAGAAGGAGAATAAATCATGAAAAATTTATTATTAAGTTTAGTGTTCATTGCAATTAGTTCATCAATTTTGAGTGCTGATGTATATGTTCGTGGTTATACAAAATCAAATGGGACTTATGTAGAAGACCATTATAGATCAAGCCCAAATTCAATAGTTGAGGATAATTATAGTTATAAGGGGAGTGGCAGTTTAAGTAACTCTTCTAATGATAGTGGTAGTTTAAGAAATTCTAGTAATAGTAATAGTGGTTTTGAGAATTATAGAACTTCTAATGTTAGTACAAATACTGGCTTTGGTTTAAACAATCCTTCTTATTAACCCCTCTTGGGGTTATTCTTTTTTTATTCAAACTTGTAATTTATTTTTTCTAAGGCAATTGCAAGAACACTAACATTAATTTTATTTGAATAACTATCAAAACCCATTTTATATTCCTGACTATGTCCAACAAGTGATATTATGTGTTCAACTTGAACAGAATTTTGAATTAATGTATCTATAAAATTTGCTCGCAATCTATGGAATGTTCTCTTTTTGTTTGTACTAATATATTTTCTATTTACATTTGTCATTTTTCTACTAAATGACTTATTATCTATTTCAAATAAATTTCCAGATTCAAATCCATTCACAAACTCCAAAAATCCTAATTCAATTAAAGCTTTATGAAGAGGTATAGTTCTAATTCTATGAAAATTTTTTGTGTCTTTTTCTTCTGTTAATTCAACTTCTATACACCAAATATCATCCTGAATAAAAACATTTTTCTTTTCCATTCTCACAATCTCAGAAATTGAAAGCCCATTGAAAAGTGCTAAAAGTATTATCCATTTTTCTTCTTTAATTGCCTCATTTAAGGCATATTTATACCATTTTTCAAGTTCTTCAATACTATATGTTTCTTTTTTGGTTAATAGTAGCTCTTTACCATCAATTTTTATTCTATCAAGGTAAATTTCTTTTTCAATAAACTCATATTTTCTAAGATACTTTAAAAACTTGTTAGATAATGTTATATATTTATTTTTAGTTCTTAATGACAAAAGAATATTGTTATGTTTTTCTAATGCAAGTTTATTGTGATAATTTATAAAGTCAATCATTTTTAATGTTTTGACATTTTTATTTTTTCCAACGATCTTACAAAAGAAACTAAAATATTTTATATTTCCATCTTTTGTATCTTTACTCCACTTTTCTTGTTCTTCAAAGTATGCTTCAAACTTATTATAAGCTTCTTCAACACTTATATTTTTTTCTTCAACAACTTTTTCTTTTGGAATAGGTGGAGTTAATACAACACTAGGTGGAACTACAACAGGTTTTACTTTGTAATAATCTCCATTATCAATTTTAGAACTGATAGTTTTTAAATTTTCAATATGAGATTGTAAAAGTAATTTACAAATTTCATTAAAACTACTCTCAGAATGAGCCAAATTCAAGCTTTTAAGTATGTTTTTTGCTTCTTCTTGAACTAATGTATAGTTTTGCTCAGAATAAGCATTTTTGTAACTTTTAATAGTATCTTCAAGTTTCAAAGCAAAAGTAGTATCTTCAACCTTGTCTATGTTATACAAATCTTTTTCAGTTTCTTCAAAAGTTGTATTAGCAAGATCTTCAATCATTTTTAAAATTTCAACTGAATCAATTTTCATTTTTATACTTTGTTTAATATAGTTTATTTTGTGAAGAAGGATTTTAGCATATTTGTTTGCATTTGCAAGATTTGAAGTTTTTAAAGATTTTGAAAAAAAATCATTTTGATTAAAAAATTGTTTCATACTTAATGTAAGTCTGAATCTAAAATAGTAATTGTTGTTTCTTTTGTATGTATATTTCATAAAATTTGATTTTAAGAAAATAATTTGTGTTACAAATGTGTTACAAAAAATAAAATTTATTAAAAAAACAATAAATAACAAATTAAATAAGTTTTGTAAAAAGTTTGAAAGTGGCTAAAATAGGGATTTAAAGGGGGTAAGGTGGTGGACCCTCAGAGATTCGAACTCTGGGAGGTATAACCCTCGCCGGTTTTCAAGACCGGTGCATTCGACCAACTCTGCCAAAGATCCACATGTGTAGTAATAAAAGTAATTATAAAATTGGAGGTGCCACCCAGATTTGAACTGGGGATAGCAGCTTTGCAGGCTGCGGCCTTACCACTTGGCGATGGCACCAGTCAATCATTTTTCCATGGTGCCCGAGGCCGGACTTGAACCGGCACAGCATTACTACCGGGGGATTTTAAGTCCCCTGCGTCTACCGATTTCGCCACCCGGGCATTGGGTGTCTTTCAACAATTTATAATTTAAATGGAGCGGGAAACGAGGTTCGAACTCGCGACCCCAACCTTGGCAAGGTTGTGCTCTACCACTGAGCTATTCCCGCAATTTTTACGCACTTAATTTTTAAGTGAGCGGAATTATAGCCACTTAATTTTTGTTTGTAAAGAGTTTTTCTAATAAATTTGCAAAAAAATGTTATAATCACACTTATTATATGTAGTAGAAGGATTTTTATGAGAAGTGATACTATAAAAAAAGGGTTTGACAAAGCCCCTCACCGCTCACTTTTAAGAGCAACTGGTTTAAAAGATGAAGATTTTGACAAACCATTTATCGGAATTGCAAATAGTTATATAGATATTATTCCTGGGCATTTTTTCTTGCATGAATATGGCGAAATAGTCAAACAAGCTGTCCGTGAGGCTGGTGGAGTTCCATTTGTATTTAACACAATCGGTGTGGACGATGGAATAGCTATGGGGCATGACGGTATGCTTTATTCACTTCCTTCTCGTGAAATAATTGCAGATTCAATTGAGACTGTTATGAATGCTCATAAATTGGATGCGATGATTTGTATTCCTAACTGCGATAAAATTGTTCCAGGTATGATTATGGGTGCACTTCGAGTAAATGTTCCGACTGTTTTTGTCTCAGGTGGTCCAATGGCTGCTGGGCATAAAAAAGATGGCACACCAATTGATTTGGCTACTGCTTTTGAAGCTGTTGGTGAACATGCTGAGGGTAAAATAACGGATGAAGAGTTGTATGATATTGAGTGTAACGCTTGTCCAAGCGGTGGAAGCTGTTCTGGTATGTTTACAGCTAATTCGATGAATACTTTATGTGAAGCTATGGGAATTGCACTTCCAGGAAATGGAACTATTTTGGCTATGACACCAGCTCGTATTGAGATGGTTAAAAAAGCAGCTTATAGAGTTGTTGCAATGGCTAAGGCGGATGATAGTAAATATAATCTTCGTAATGTTTTAAATGAGAAAGCTATTCACAACGCTTTTGTTGTAGATATGGCGATGGGTGGAAGTTCTAATACAGTTTTGCACATGTTAGCTATTGCAAAAGAGGCGGAAGTTGATTTTCCTATTGAAAAAATAAATGAAATTGCTGATAATGTAGCGCATATTGCTAAAATTTCTCCATCATTAACAACTGTGCATATGGATGATATTGATAAAGCTGGTGGTGTGAACGCAGTTATGAAAGAGATAAGTCGCAGAGGTGGTTTACTTTATCTTGACAACCCAACTGTAACAGGTGAAACTCTTGGTGAGCGCATAGCAGATGCAAAAATTTTAGATGAAAATGTTATCCATACAAATGAAAACGCTTACTCTAAAGTGGGCGGTTTATCTATTTTATTTGGAAATCTTGCGACAGAGGGTGCGGTTGTAAAAACGGCTGGTATCACTGGAAATATGAGACAGTTTAAAGGCACGGCAATTTGTTTTAACTCGCAACAACAAGCCCTTGCTGGAATTATGGCACATAAAGTAAAAGCAGGTAATGTTGTAGTCATCCGTTATGAAGGTCCAAAAGGTGGTCCAGGAATGCAAGAGATGTTAGCCCCAACTTCACTTATCATGGGAATGGGTCTTGGCGAAAGCGTTGCACTAATTACGGATGGTCGTTTTTCAGGTGCTACTCGTGGTGCGTCGATTGGGCATATTTCTCCTGAAGCTGCTGAGGGTGGCTTAATAGCGCTTATAGAAGATGGTGATGAAATCGAACTTGATGTGGATGCACATGTATTACAGTTAAATGTGAGTGAAGATGTGATTGAAAAAAGAAGAGCATCATGGAAACCTCACAAAAATGAGGTTAAATCTAAATGGCTCAAGCGTTACTCACTTATGGTGTCTAACGCCTCAAATGGGGCAGTCTTAAAAACTGAACTTTAAAATATCGTGGCATGTGGAACTTGTTTTGAAAGTTTCCATATGCCAAGATTGAAATTAAAAATTAGAGAGGATTAAAAATTTTGAATGCAATTGCAATAAAACATAATAATGAAATAATTGATTTACAAACTGCTAAAGAGTTAGGATTTGAAGGCGAACAGATTCTTCTTGATAATTCACCTGATTCTTTAGAAGTTCTGCGTCACTCAACGGCGCACTTAATGGCTCAGGCTATAAAATCACTTTATAGCGATGCAGAGTTTTATGTTGGGCCAACTGTAAAAGAGGGTTTTTACTATGATTTTAAAACTTCTCATGAGATAGGTGAGGGTGATTTAAAGAACATTGAAAAAGAGATGCTCTCTTTTGCTAAAAAGAAATATGAAATTGAAAAATATAATATTTCTATAGAGGAAGCAAAAGAGAAGTTTAAAAACGACCATCTAAAACTTGCTGTCATGGAAAGAATAGTTGGCGATAGTGTTTCTATTTATAAGCAAGGTGAGTTTGAAGACCTTTGCCGTGGTCCTCATTTGCCAAATATAGGATTAATTCGTTATTTTAAACTTATGAAAATAGCGGGTGCGTACCTTGGCGGTGATTCCAAAAATGAGGTTTTAACGCGTATTTATGGTATCGCTTTTGCAGATAAAGAGGCACTCAAAGCGCATTTAGACATGATTGCTGAAGCTGAAAAAAGAGACCACCGCAAACTTGGAAATGAGATGAAACTTTTTACTTTCCGCGAAGAGGTTGGGGCTGGTTTCCCTATTTGGCTTCCTGCTGGTGGAAGACTTCGTGCAAGATTAGAGTCTTTACTTTTTAAAGCACATCGTAAACGCGGTTATGAGCCAGTTCGTGGTCCTGAAATGCTTCGAAGTGATTTATGGAAAACATCAGGTCACTACCAAAACTATGGTGAAAACATGTATTTCACAAACATAGATGAGCTTGAATTTGGTGTGAAACCTATGAACTGTGTTGGGCATATCAAAGTGTATGAAGAGGAGTTGCACTCGTACCGTGACTTGCCACTTAAGTATTTTGAGTATGGCGTGGTTCACCGCCATGAGATGACGGGTGCACTCCATGGACTTTTCCGTGTTCGTGAATTTACTCAAGATGATGCACATATTTTTTGTACTTCAGAGCAGATTGAAGAACAGATTATAGAAGTTGTAGATTTTGTCGATAAAATCATGAGTACATTTGAGTTTGATTACAAAATGATGATTTCTACGAAGCCCGCAAAAGCAGTTGGAAGCGATGAAGTTTGGGAAATTTCAACTCAGGCACTTAAAAATGCTATGAATAAAAACAATCTTGCATATGAGATAGACGAGGGTGGCGGTGCTTTTTATGGTCCAAAAATTGACATAAAAATTACAGACGCTATTGGTCGTGAATGGCAGTGTGGAACGATTCAGTTAGATTTTAATTTACCTGAGAGATTTGAACTTCAATATAATGGCGAAAATAACGATAAAATTCAGCCAGTAATGATTCACCGAGCTATTTTAGGTTCTTTTGAGCGTTTTATTGGGATTTTAACAGAGCACTATGCTGGAGAATTTCCTATGTTTATTGCTCCTACACAAGTTGCAATTGTTCCAGTTGCAGACACGCATAAAGAGTATGCTAAGGAATTATCAGATAAACTTATCGACATTGGTGCTGATAGTGAAATATTCGCGAAAAATGATTCTTTAAATAAAAGAATCAGAACAGCTGAAAAAACGCGTGTTCCGATGATAGTTGTGATAGGGGATGAAGAGATTGCAGGTAAAACCGTAGCAATTCGAGACCGTCGCACAAGAGAACAATACAATCTAAGCGAAAAAGAGTTTTTATCGCTTATACAAACTAAAATAAATGAGGTAAATTTTTGAGTAAAAAAGCTGACCGCGTCATAATGAATGATGATATCCGTGTATCTGAGGTGCGATGTAATGTCGATGGAGCTGAATCTTTAGGGATTATTTCTACTGATGAAGCTATGGCAAAGGCAAACGAACTAGGATTAGATTTAGTTTTAATAGCTCCTGAGGCTAAACCACCTGTTGCAAAGATAATGGATTACGGTAAATATAGATATCAAGAAGAGAAAAAACAAAAAGAACAAAGAAAAAATCAGACGAAAGTAGATGTAAAAGAGATTAAACTCTCTGTAAAAATCGCTGAAAATGATATAAACTATAAAGTAAAACATGCGAGAGAGTTTTTAACTGAAGGCAAACATGTAAAGTTCCGTGTCTTTTTAAGAGGTCGTGAGATGGCAAATCCTGAGGCGGGAAGAGATGTTTTACTCAGAATCTGGCCTATGGTAGAAGATTTGGGAGTCATGGATAAACCACCTCGTTTTGAGGGTCGTTACTATAATCTGCTCGTTCTTCCTAACAAGTCATAATCACCAATAAACTAAATTTCCACATGCCAAGAAATATCTTTGGCATGTGGAAATTCTTATTTCATCTAGTTAGAGATTATTGCTCTTAACTCTTCTTCTTCCATTTTCTGTGATGCATACTTTATAACTACAAGCTTTTCAGTCTCGTTGATATACCATTCAGCAATGTGTTCATGTTCTAAATTTTCTAGTTTATTCATATCGACACTTTCTTGAGGGATAAAAAGATGAGTGTATTGAATAGGATTATGCAAAGTTAAAGTCCATAATAACCACAAAGTTGCAATGGCAGCTACAGCCAAGCCAATTGTTTCTCTACTGCTGATATCTAAAAACAGACCAGCGAGAGTACCGCCTAAAAAGGTTGTGAAATAAGCTACTGAATTTGCGATACCTAATGCTGCACCTTTTTGATGTACTTTTGCAAATTTACTAATCATGGATTGAACAAGAGGTTCCATCATATTGAATGAGACAAAAAACATTACTACTCCAACGACAAATAGAGTGCTTGAATCAGTAAGTCCCATAATCAAAAAAGAGCCAATAAAAAGAACAATTGAAACTAAAAATATCTCTTTAGGCTTGTTCTTTTTTTCTCCAAAAATAGCTGCTGGACCCATTGCTACGAGACCCAGCACCATAGCAGGAAGATATGCCATATAAAGATCAGATTTTTGCCAACCAAACTCATCACTTGTTAAAATGATAGGAATCAGTACAAAAGCAACAGTCATAAGACCTTTTTGCATAGCATTTATTATAATCATATTTAAAAGGTTTATGTCTTTTAAAATATCCATAGTTTTAGATTTTTCATGGTAAATATGTTTGATTCTAGGCGGTGTTGGAACTTTAGTAAAAAGAAGTAGCATTGCAACTATTGATAATGCTGCAGTAATCAAAAATAGAGTATCCACTCCATATTTAGCACCTATAACAGGACCAAGACCCATCGCCATAGCAAAGCTTATAGCGATAGTCCCTCCCATAATAGCCATAGCTTTTCCACGAACTTCTTCTGGAACTAAGTCAGCAATCATAGCAGTAATTACAGCTCCAATAGCGCCAGCACCTTGAAGGAATCTTCCTAACATGAGAGAATATATATCGGTTGAATAGGCACAAATTACAGAACCTATGAAAAAGATGATAAGACCAACTAAAAGAGCTGGTTTTCTCCCTATTTTATCGCTCATAGTTCCAAAAGGAACTTGAAAAATTGCTTGAGTAAGTGCATAACCACCAACAACCATACCAACGAGTAAGGGCGTAGCACCTTGAAGTTCCATTGCATAAACAGAAATAACTGGCAGAACCAGAAACAGACCCAAAAATCTAAGTGAGATAATCGCAGAGAGAGGAAAGACTTTTTTGAACATGAGTTGCCTTGGGTTTTAGTATATAATGTCAGGATTATATTAAAAAGAGGCTTATACAAAAGCTTTTTGAGTTAGTAACACAAATGTTTAAAGATAAGTATAAGGGAATAAATTTGAAATTAGTTTTAGCTACATCAAACAAGGGAAAAGTGAGAGAGATAAAGGCACTTTGTAAGGAGTATGAGGTTGTTGCTTATAGTGAACTCATAGATGAATTTGAAATAATTGAAGATGCGCTTACATTTAAAGAAAATGCACTCATTAAAGCTAGAGCAGTTTTTAATGCTTTAAATAAAAAAATGCCTCAGGAGTTAAATGATATTATCGTTTTAGCGGATGATAGTGGCATTAGCGTTGATATTTTAGAGGGTGAACCTGGAATTTATAGTGCGAGATATGCTGGAAAAGATGCAAATGATAAAGATAATTTATATAAACTCATAGATGAAATTAAAGCTAAAAATGTCACTTCATCACCCGCACACTACACAGCAGCAATCGCGATAGTTACAAAAACAAGTGAATACAGCGTTCATGGCTGGATGTATGGAACTGCTACAACTAAAACTGCTGGAGATGGAGGGTTTGGTTATGATCCTCTATTTATTCCACATGGCTATGATAAAACTCTTGGCGAATTAGAAGAGAGTGTGAAACAAAAACTCTCCCATAGAGCAAAAGCTCTTAGTCTTGCTAAAAGAATTTTACAATCACTTTAATAATAGAACTATTTTAAGATTATTTGTTAAAAAAACTGATTAGTGAGCCATTAAAAGTATCTTGAATCATCCTATATTTTCCTAGAATCTAAGCCTGAATTTTAGGATACAAAAGAGAGAATTCAAGTTTGTTCGATATAATACGAGGTTTGAAAATATATTAATTTTTAGGAACTATTTCATGTTACTTTTTACTCCTGGTCCAACTCCAGTACCGCAAAATGTTCGTAATGCAATGAGTGATGAGACAATGCACCACCGTACTCCAGAATTTGAAGCCATCTTTGAAAAAACGAGAAAACATCTTTTTAAGGTTTTTAATACAGACGAAGTTGTAATGCTCTCATCAAGCGGAACAGGTGCAATGGAAGCAGCAGTTATAAATCTTTGTCACAATACTCTTTTGAATGTAAACTCAGGAAAATTTGGTGAGCGATTTGGAAAAATTGCACTCGCAAATGGACTTAAAAATGTTGAGATTAAAAATGAGTGGGACACAGCAGTAAGTGTGGAAGCAGTTGTAGAAGCTATTAAAAACAATAGTGACATTGATGCTATCGCTGTGCAAATTAGTGAATCAGCAGGTGGATTGCGTCATCCAGTTGAAGAGATAGCAAAAGCAGTCAAAGAGATTAATCCAAATATTATGATTATTGCCGATGGGATTACCGCTGTTGGAGTTGAAAAAATAGATGTGAAAAATATTGATTGTATTTTAGCTGGAAGTCAAAAAGCATTTATGCTTCCTCCTGGTCTTTCAATGATGGGGCTTAGTCAGAGAGCTTTGGATAAGATTGGTAAAGGAAAAGGGTACTACTTCAACCTAGCAACAGAGATTAAATCTCAAAGAAAAAATACTACCGCTTGGACGGCAGCTACTACTTTAATTATAGGTTTATTAGAAATTTTTGAAACAATAGAAAGAGATGGTGGTTTAGAAAAACTTTATAAAGATACAGCCCTAAGAGCAGAAGCAGTACAATCTGCACTTGAAGCGATAGGTTTACATGTATATCCACATGCCCCTGCAAAATCTATGACAACTATTGATGACGCAGATGCTTCAGTTATAAGAAAAATGCTTAAAAATGAATTTAGTGTGAATGTAGCTGGTGGACAAGACCATTTAGAGGGCAAAATTTTTCGTATAAATCAGATGGGACTCATTCCTGTTTATGAGATGGCTTGGGTTGTGAATTCTATAGAACTTGTACTAAGTGAGCTTGGTCGTAGAGCTTATGATGGAAGCGCAAACAAGATTTTCAATCAAATACTTTTTGAAAATATACAAGCAAAATGATGCTTGAGCAAACGCTTTCAATTAATTTCATTAAGGTAGATATATAGATGATTCTTGAGCACGAGATACCAAATGGTTCTAAACTCTATTTTGGCAAATCAGCCAAAGTTAAAAGAGAGATAGAAAGAGTTGCGAGTGAAATACTCTATGCTAATGGCTTTGAAGAGATAGTTACTCCAATTTTTTCGTATCATCAACATCTTAGTATTGCGGATGAAAAAGAGTTAGTCCGAGTAAATGATGCTAAAAATAACAACATGAGTTTAAGAGCCGACTCTACAATTGATGTGGTTCGAATTATTGAAAAAAGGTTAGGTCGCAATACAGAACATAAAAAATGGTTTTATATTCAGCCAGTTTTTCGTTATCCATCCAATGAGCAGTATCAAGTTGGTGTTGAATTTATGGGTGAAAAAGAACTCTCCTCTGTTATGAAGATAGCAGTTGCTATTTTTGATAAACTTGAGCTAAAACCACTTATTCAGATATCAAATATACGAATACCACAAATATTAACTGAGATGTTTGATGATTTGTCCATTGATGATTTTCGTCACATAAATATAGAAAAATTTTTAAATTTGAATGTTGATTGGCTGGAAAAACTTGTGTATCTTCAGCATGTGGAACAAGTAGAAGAACTTTTAGAAATAGTTCCACATGCCATAAAAATAGAGCTTCAAAAAATGAAAGAGCTCTGTTCTGAGATGTCATGTGAAAATAGCGTTCTTGCTCCATTGTACTATGCCGAAATGCTTTATTATGATGAACTATTTTGTAGAGTAATATATAAAAATGAAGTATATGCACGCGGTGGAAGATATAAAAGTCAAGAGCTGACTTCTGTTGGATTTGCAATTTATACAGATACACTATGCGAAGCATTAACAAAATAATAGATTTAAGTAAAAAAGAGGAAATATGAAAGCAGATTTAATTGTAGGTATCCAATGGGGAGACGAGGGAAAAGGTAAAATTGTTGATAGACTAGCAAAAGAGTATGACATGGTTTGTAGAAGCCAAGGCGGTCATAATGCTGGACATACAATTTGGGTGGATGGTGTACGATTTGCACTTCACCTTATTCCATCAGGTGTATTAAATCCAAAAGCTATAAATGTTGTAGGGAATGGTGTTGTTTTATCTCCTGAATCTATCATAAAAGAGATGACTCAGTTTGAAGGCTTAGAAGGTCGTCTTTTCATCTCAGATAAAGCGCATCTCAATCTTCCTTACCACTCTTTAATTGACCAAGCGCGTGAAAAACTAAAAGGTGATAAAGCTATCGGTACAACAGGTAAAGGAATTGGACCTGCGTATTCTGATAAAATTAATCGAGTTGGCTTTAGAGTGGGTGAGCTTCTAAATCCTACAAAGCTTTGTGCTTCGATTTTAGAATATTTTGAACAAAACAGAGCGATTTTTGAAATACTCGAAATAAACACACCTAACCAAGAGGAACTTTTAGTTGAACTAGAAGGTTATAAAGCTAAACTTGCTCCATTTATTACTGATACAACTCAAATGGTATGGAATGCACTCGATAACAATAAAAGAATTCTTTTAGAAGGTGCGCAGGGAACTATGCTTGATATCGACCATGGAACATATCCGTTTGTGACATCAAGTGCAACAGTAAGTGCTGGAGCATGTGCTGGTCTTGGGATTAATCCTAAGGATATTGGTAAAGTTACAGGTATCGTAAAAGCGTATTGTACTCGTGTTGGAAATGGTCCATTTCCTAGTGAAGATTTAGGCGAAGATGGAAAAAGATTAGGTAAGCAAGGGCATGAGTTTGGAACGACAACGGGAAGAGCTAGAAGATGTGGTTGGTTTGATGCAATTGCAACAAAATATGCAAGTCGTTTAAATGGTTGTGATGAATTGGCACTTATGAAGCTTGATGTTCTTGATGGATTTGCTGAGGTTAAAGTTTGTATCGCTTATGAGTTAGACGGCAAAGAGATAGATTATATGCCAGCAAATTTAGACGATGTAAAACCTATTTATAAGTCATTTAAAGGTTGGGACAAATCGGTTGGTGCGAGATCTCTTGAAGAGTTGCCAAAAGAAGCGAGAGATTATATTTTAGCGATAGAAGAGATAACAAAAACAAAAGTAGGCATCATATCAACTTCTCCAGAGAGAGATGATACTATAATCCTCTAAGTTGGCATGTGGAAATGAAAACTCGTTTTAGCTCCTTAGTAACTTTAAAAAAAAGTACAATGGATAAGAGTGAACGAGTTGTGCAACAAGCAAACAGTGATTTAAAGAGTGCTACAACAGCACTTGAACTTTCATACGAGTCACTTCAAAATATTGACACACCAAAAAGTGGTAGTATGTCCGAGATGGTAGCGAATAGAACACTGCTGTCTTCTCAAAGAGATTTCATTATACACAATCAAGAATGGGTTCAATTTGCTGAAAATCAGCTTTATCAAGCCAAAGAGCAACTAAAATCGGATATGATTGAACACGAAAAATTTAAATATTTAGAGCTTGAAGAGATAAAAAAGATACTGAAAAAAAGAAAAATAGAAGAAGCAAAAAATTTAGATGAAGTTGCTTTAATGACACATGCAAGAAAGACTAAGAATTAAGGGGCAAAAATGAAAAGTTTATTACTGCTGATTGTAACATTATCATCTCTTTTTTCTCAACAAGCGAATGAAAAATTATTTGAATGTACAGAGATTTTTAAAGAGAGAAAAAGTGAACTTTTAGTTGAACTAGAGAGAATTGACGAACAAAAACAAGCTCTTGAAGCACTCAAAACAGCAACGGAAGAGTTACTAAAAAAAAGAGAAATACAGATAACGCAAAGAGAACAAGGTGTAGAAAAAAAACTGAGTGAAACCTCTCAAAAAGAGGAATCTATAAAAGCAATGCTTAACAAAAATGAAGAAGTTTTAAAAGAAATTAAAGATAAAAAAATGGATAGCATAGCTCAAACATATGCGAAAATGAAAGCAGCTTCTGCAGCAAGTATTTTATCAGACATGAATGCTACAGAGGCTGTAGTTATACTTAATTCATTACAACCTAAAACTGTAGGTCAAATTTTAACAAAAATGGATGCAAAAAAAGCATCAGAAATAACTGTACTATTGAATAAATAATCATAGAGCACCATCCCCTAATTGTATCTTTACCTTAGTTATTGTAAAATATACAAATTTATTTAACAAGCAGGGTCTATTCATGAAAATATCACTAAAAACTATACCTCATATATCTAGTAAAATTGCAATTGATTTAAATCTTAGTGGTGCGGTGACTATGACGAAAGGACTTGAAGCAGTTGCACATGAAGCAGAAAAAATCTTAGAAGATAGTGTAAAAAAAGAGTTAGCCCTTGAAGAAAAAGTTCACGAAATATGTGAAGCAAATGAAGAAGAGATAGATTTTATGTTGGTGGATGAAAGACAACTTTTTTTCATGATTAAAAAGAAATTAGCACCTGAATTTGGAGTAATTCTCAATTATGAAGAGAGATATTCAGATATATCTCACAAAATATTGGATGAACTTTATGAAGAAGATTTAATTCACTTTGAAGTAACAGAAAATAGAATTAAAAATATCATATACAATGCAATAACATCTTTTATAGCTGATACGGCACAAATAGAAGATGCAGTTATGAATAAAATCAGAACATACAAGAAAAAGTATATTCCTGGAACGGATGAATTTGATATTTTACATGAAAAATTATACAAAGAAGAGTTGACAAGAAGGGGTATGGAATAATGAATAAAGTCTGGATATATCTGGAAAATGGCATCTTTTTAGAAGCTAAAAGTTTTGGTGCTGAGGGCACGAGTGTTGGCGAAATAGTTTTCAACACATCTTTAAGCGGTTATCAAGAGATAATGTCTGACCCATCTTACGCTGGTCAATTTGTTACATTTACAATGCCTGAGATAGGTAATGTTGGTGTAAATGACCAAGATATGGAAAGTAGTAGCGCTCATGCTAAAGGTATGATAGTTAGAAAGTATCAAGATAGATATTCAAATTTTAGAGCAGAAAACTCACTGAAAAATTTTTTAGTTAAAAATAATGTTATTGGAATTTGTGATATTGATACGAGATTTTTAACTAAAATGATTAGAACTGAGGGGGCTATGATGATGATAGCTTCTACAACGGTAAGTGATAAATCAGAACTAAAAAATATGTTAGAAGCTTCTCCTAGAATTGAAGCTGTAAACTATATAGAGCAAGTGAGTACAAAAAAAGCTTATAAGCATGTATCTGGAACTTATTCTAACACTACCTTTGAATATGAAAATGCTCCAGTAGCAGAGGCTAAGATAGCAGTTATAGATTTTGGCGTAAAAAGAAATATTTTAAATGAACTCGTTAGTGCAAAGATGGATGTAGAAGTTCTTCCTAATGATTTTAGTGCAGATGATTTAATAAACAGATATAAAGCTAAAGATTTGGACGGGGTGTTTTTGTCAAACGGTCCAGGTGATCCACTCGTTCTTACAAAAGAGCAAGAACAGATTAAAAAATTGATAGCGGCTAAAGTGCCAATGTTTGGAATTTGTTTAGGACATCAGTTACTTTCTATTTCTCATGGATATGATACTTTTAAACTTAAATTTGGACACCATGGTGGAAATCATCCAGTAAAAAATGAAAAAACAGGTTTAGTTGAGATTACCGCACAAAATCATAACTATAATGTGCCTGAGAATATTATAGAAATTGCGGAAGTGACACATACTAACCTTTTTGACAATACAATAGAAGGCTTAAAGTATAATAATGCACCAATTTTCTCAGTACAACACCATCCAGAGTCTAGTCCAGGACCAAAAGAGAGTAGATATATCTTTAATGAATTTCTTTCTTTGATTAAAAGATAAAAGTACTTTTATATATTTAAGATGCTTTTGCATCTTAAATATAATCCACAAAATAGTTTTCTTAAAAATATATAAAACTCCCAAAGTAAACAAAAAAATAATAAATATTGAAATTTGTCACGAATAAGTCATTAATTAAGATTACTTAAACAATTGTATTGATATCATACAAGGTTAATTAGTTTAATTAATTTATTTTTAAATTAGTTAGGCATAATTGCTTTGAATCTTTAAGGAGGCTATATATGGAGAATCGTCCATTAGAGTACGACTATACGGTTGCTAAGATGTTCATGTTTACAACAATTGCATTGGGAATTGTTGGTATGCTCATCGGTGTAATATTAGCATTTGAGCTTGCTTTTCCAGAGATTAATACAATCTTGGGTCAAGGGTTAGCTGAATATACTAACTACAGTCGTCTTCGTCCACTGCATACTGATGCAGTTATTTTCGGGTTTACTTTAAGTGGTATTTGGGCTACTTGGTATTATGTTGGTCAGCGTGTATTAAAAGTGTCAATGGCAGAATCAAAATTTTTGATGTTCATTGGTAAATTGCACTTTTGGTTATATATGGTTGGTGTAGTTGCAGTTGTTGCTTCACTATTTTTAGGTATTACTACTTCAAAAGAGTATGCTGAATTTGAATGGCCAATTGATATTGCTATTGTTGTTGTTTGGGTTCTATTTGGTGTAAGTATATTTGGTCTTATTGGTATTCGCCGTGAGAAATCATTATACATATCAATTTGGTACTATATTGCTACATTCTTAGGTATAGCTATGCTTTATCTATTTAACAATATGGAAATTCCTACTATGTTAGCTACAAATGCTGCTGGTGAATCTGGTATTGGTGCATGGTATCATTCAGTTTCTATGTATGCAGGTACTAATGATGCTCTAGTTGAGTGGTGGTATGGTCATAATGCTGTTGCATTTGGTTTTACTGTTCCTATTGTTGCTATGATTTACTATTTCTTACCAAAGGAATCTGGTCAAGCAATCTACTCATATAAATTATCACTACTCTCTTTTTGGGGTTTAATGTTTGTTTATTTATGGGCTGGTGGACACCACTTACTTTATTCAACTGTTCCAGATTGGATGCAAACTATGGGTTCAATTTTCTCTGTAATCCTTATTTTACCATCATGGGGTTCTGCGATTAATATGCTTCTTACAATGAAGGGTGAGTGGCAACAAGTTGCAGCATCTCCATTGATTAAATTTATGGTTCTTGGTTCTACATTCTATATGTTCTCAACATTAGAAGGTCCAATTCAAGCGATTAAATCTGTTAATGCAATTGCTCACTTTACTGACTGGATTGTTGGACATGTTCATGATGGAACTCTTGGTTGGGTTGGATTTATGATTATGGCTGCACTTTACCATATGGCACCTCGTGTGTTTAAAAGAGAGATTTATTCTAAATCATTAATGGTATCTCAGTTTTGGATTCAAACATTAGGTGTTGTTTTATACTTCACTTCAATGTGGATTGCAGGTATTACTCAAGGTATGATGTGGCGTGCTCACGATGAATTCGGTAACTTAGCTTACTCATTTATCGATACAGTTACAGTTTTACATCCTTATTACGCTATTCGTGGTGTTGGTGGATTATTATACTTAGTTGGTTTCTTGATGTTTGCTTATAACATTTATAAAACTATGTCTGCTCGTCCTGTTGAAGAATCAGAGCTACAAAATGCTTCGCCTATGGGCGCTTAATAGAAAGGATATAAAATGTTTCATTGGTTAGAAAAACATCCGTTCTTTTTTGCGGTAGGTATATTTGTAACGATTGCTTTTGCAGGTTTAGTAGAAATACTTCCAAATTTTGCACAGGCTTCTCGTCCAGTAATCGGTACAACTCCATATTCTACATTAGAGTTAACGGGTCGTCATGTATATATTAAAAATAGTTGTAATGCTTGTCATTCACAATTAGTTCGTCCATTTAAATCAGAAACTGACCGTTATGGTCACTATTCACTAAGTGGTGAATATGCTTATGATCGTCCATTCCTATGGGGTTCAAAAAGAACTGGTCCAGATTTAATGAGAGTTGGTAATTATAGAACTACTGACTGGCATGAAAATCACATGAAAAACCCATCTGGTGTTGTTCCAGGTTCTATTATGCCTGCATATACTTGGATGTTTACGAATAAAGCGGATGTTAATACTGCTTATGCAGAACAGTTAACAGTAGCTCAGTTCTTTTCAGTTCCTTATAACAAGCCAGTTCCTATGAAAGATGGGTCAACTAAAGTTGTTAAAATGGGAGCTAGTACTGTAGAAGCAAATGCTTTGGCTCTTGCTGAAGCAAAAGTTATCGCAGCGGATATGAAAGATCAAGATGTTAAAGATGCAGTTGCTCGTGGAGAAATTCCAGAAATCGTAGCATTAATTGCATACATGAACAGTCTTAAATAGCAGAGGTTTGTAGTGAGTATTGCAGAACTTCAAGCTTATGGTTACTTCGCACTTGTTGTATTTTTAGTGATTGCACTGTATAGCTATATATATCACTTATATAGCACAGACAAGAAAAAAGGTGGTCATGACTATGAAAAATTCAGCAATATAGCGCTAAATGATGGTATAGATGATACTCCGGTGTCACCTATGTCTGATGATAAAGAGAAATAGGAGAGATATATGAATAAGCTTTATCTTGGGGGAATTATCTTTACCGCTCTAATGTTACTGTTCACTTACATGTCAGTGATTGGTTCAGAGGGTGGTTTAAATGGTGATATCGTCAATATGCTTGCTATCGCAGGTGCAATAGCACTTGTAATTATTACATCGTTTGTAGTAATCAAGTATGTTCGTCAAATGCAAACAGATACTGCTGATGGTCAGTTAGCTGATGAGAAGTGGGATGGTATCGGTGAGTATTTAAACGAGTTACCAATGGGTTGGGCAATTATGTTCTTCGCACTTATAGTTTGGGGTATGTGGTATTTTGTTATAGGTTATCCTGTAAACGCATATTCACAAATCGGTGAGTACAACGAAGACACAAAAGCTCACAATAGTAAATTTGAAGCTCAATACGCATCAATTACAGGTGATAAACTTGTAGAAATGGGTGAATCAGTTTTCTTAGCAGAGTGTAAAGTTTGCCATGGTCTAAAAGCTGATGGTATTAATGGCAAGGCAGCAAATCTTAACAAAAGAATTGCAGCTAACTCTGTAAAACATGCAGTTGAAAATGGTTCAAATAATAAGTTACTTGGTGTTGAAATGCCAATGCCAGATCGTAATGGACTTTTCAATGCAAATACAAGTGCTTTAATCACAGATGCTGAAATTGCAGCTGTTTCTTCTTTTGTTGCAAATGGAATGAAAGGTGCTGGTTCTGAAGTGTTTGCTGGTGTTTGTGCTGCTTGTCATGGTGCGGATGGAAAAGGTATGGATTCAGTTGCTCCTAGTGTAGCTACATTTAGTCCAAAACTTGTTGCTAATGTTCTTGCGCATGGTAAGAAAGGTGCAATTGGTGAAATGCCTAAGTTTGATAGATTAAATGCTAAACAAAAAGAAGCTGTTGGTGCATATATCACTAACTTAAGTAAATAAGGAGATTAGCATGAATGAAAATAGAAGTGTTTTTGCTCTTGATGGTATTACAGGTATGTTAATTGCAACTGTATTGTTGCTCACTATCCTAGCTGGTCTTACAGTTTTAGGTCTTGGTGTGCAAAATGCAAATGCTGCTAATTATTATGATATTAAAGATGAACAATCAATTAAGATGTTTAGTACAGAAAATGCTAAACATGTAGTTGATGTGAAGTAAGGAAGTATATAATGGAAAAATTAATTACATTAGGTCTAGTAGTTATGGCTGCTTATACTCTTTTCGCGGTTTTAACACCTAATCATCTTTTCGTCGGTTAAGGGAAATTTTTTTGAAAATTTCAAGAGGGCTTGCGGCCCTCATCCTCACAATATGTTTTCAAACAATAGTATCAGCAGAATATTTATATAAAGACGAACTGATTTATAACCCTAAATTTAATGCAGAAGTTGAAAAACTTGGAACTGAATTACATAGTAAAACAGGTGTATCATTAAAACTAATCATGCTAAGTAAATTACCACATGATAAAAATATAGTTGAGTATCAAAAAGAGATACTAAAAGATTTTAGCGAACCTACGATTTTACTCACATTTTCAGAATTAGATTCACAAGTAGATATATTAGCAAACGATGCTTCTTTATATGAGTATTTTGATAAAAAACAGGTTTTAAGTCCTGTCGCATCTCCAGTTCAAGCTTTTTTGATGGCTGTGTTATATAGCAACAGTTTTGAGAGTTTTAAAGAGATGATGAGTGATTCAGATGGTACAATTTTACCTCTTCTTGCTGGAAAAGCTAAAGATGGTGAAACTTTAGGCAAATATTCAGGTGCTATGTTTAATGGCTATAGTGACATTGCTGAGCAAATAGCTATAAGTAAAAATATAGTTTTAGAAAATGCTGCAGGAAATGCAAATAAGAATAGTATTTTATTAGTTAAAACTGTATTCTACGGTTTTATATTATATGCTCTTTTTATGTATTTTAAAAGAAAATTTTATACGGGAAGAGAAGAACTTGAGCAAAAGTAATGCAAATATTTGGCCTTATGCCATAGGCATATCAATAACACTGATATTTTTTGCAAGTGTTGCAACGGTTATTATTGCTACAAATGCACCAGTTGAAAAAAGTGATACATATATGATGGGGTATCATGAAGCAGATGCTAAGGCAAATGAACTCATTGAAGCCCGTATCGCATTTGATAAAAATTATAAGATAGAATATGTCACAGATTCTTTTACTCTTAATGAGGCTACAATCAAATATAGAGTGAGCGATATGAACTCTAAAAAAGTGTGTGACGCAAATATTACGGTTGTAGTTACTAGACCAGATAATCATCAATTTGACAAACAGCTGGGCAATCCAACTATAGAAAATGGTGTGTATTCATTTACTCCTATTAAACTTGAAAAAGAGGGTAGATGGGATATTATGGCAAAAGTGAGTGTTGGAAATTTGCAAAGATATTACAATGTAAAAGCCGATACAAGAGCCAAAGATGCGTACGAATATTGATAAACGATGGCATGTGGAATAAGTTCCACATGCCAAATGAAATAGATGAATGAATGAAAATACTATAGTTTTACCCTCTGCTCGTGCCATACGGCATGAGCAATTTCTCATCGAAGAATCAACCCTCTTTTTACCAAACTACATCACAATGTCAGATTTTATCAGTAAACTTTGTATAGTAAAAGATTTTAAAATCGCGGATGAAGATAGTAGAGTTTTACTACTTTTAGAAGCATCCGATTTTGCCTCATTTAATAATCTTCAAATCCAGAGAAACTTTTTTACATTCACAAAAAATTCCACCTATATTTTTAAATTTTACGAAGAGTTAAGTGCCGAAATGTACGATATTTCTAAGCTTGACACTTCAGATATTTATGCTGAATATGAAGAGCATATTACAATACTCCAAGAACTCTATAAAAGATATGAAAAACTTTGTAGTGAACGAAAAATACTAGATAGAATATTTTTACCAAAACTTTATACATTTAATGCAGAGTTTGCAAAAATACATAAAAATATAAGAGTACATATCGAAGGGCATCTCACAAATTTTGAGTTAGAACTTCTTTTAAAATGCTGTGAATTTAGCACAGTTTCACTCATTTTAAACACCTCCGCATTCAACACTAAAATGCAAAGTAAATTTTTGGAAATGGGCATAGAATTAGAGAAAAATTTTAACTACACGATTTCACTCAACTCAAAAACAATAATTGAAAAAAAAGAGATAGATAAAAATAAAAATATCAGTTGTGAATCCTTCAGCGAGTCGATTTTACAAGTCGCATTTGTCAAACAAAAAGTGTATGAGTTTATAAAAAAAGGGCTAAAACCTGAAAACATTGCCGTGATTTTACCCGATGAAAATATGGCAGAAGTGTTAAAAGCATTTGATGAAAAATCAAACTTCAACTTTGCAATGGGTGAGCCATATAGCAAAACAAAAACATACGAAAAATTAAATTCTACATGCCAAGCGATTGAGCAGGATTCTAAAGAAAATGAGGCAAGATTAGAGAGAGTGGGCAATGAACTTTACATGGAACTTTTCGGCATCTACTATAAAAAAGTTGCAGAAATAGATTTTATAGAGTTTCTCAGTCGATACAAAGAGAGCATCGGCGCAAAAGCAGAGTTAAAAATCTTTGAAGAGGAGATTTATAGTTTTAAAACTGTTTTGCCTTATATGCAAGAGATGAGCGTAAAATCTCTTATCTCTGTTTTTATGCAACGACTCTCAAGTAGAACTCTTGATGATGTGCGAGGTGGGAAAATAACTGTGATGGGAGTTTTAGAGACTCGTGCAGTTGCGTTTGATGCGGTAATCATTGTTGATTTTAGTGACTCAAATGTTCCAAAAAAAAGCGATAAAGATATGTTTTTAAACACGCAAATACGAGAAATTGCCTCGCTTCCAACCATGAATGACAGAGAAAATTTACAAAAACATTACTATCAAATGCTCATCAACCGCTCAAAAGAGGTCGCAATTTCTTTTGTAAAATCAAGCGAAAGTAGTGCTTCGAGGTTTTTGAAACAGTTACATATCCAAGAGAACATTCCACATGTCGAGTTTGATTACGCGCATATACTTTTTGAGCGTTCATTTCCACATGCCAAGAAAGATGAGCCAATAATCGCAGAGTATAATTTTAGAGAAAAAAAACTCTCCGCTACAAAACTCAAAACATTTCTCGTCTGCAAAAGAAAATTTTATTACAGATACATCCAAAACATCACTTCGCATGAAATCCCAAAAGATATGCCCCAAGAATGGGAAATAGGAACAGCAGTTCACTCCGCACTTAAAGAACTTTACAGCAAAAAAAACAGATATTTGAGCGTTGAAGAACTCAAAAAAGATTTACACAAAGAGCTTGACTTGGCATGTGGAAAGAGCGAACTTGACAAATATTTAATCAGTCTGCAAAAAAGAAGAATGGACGATTTTTGTGAGAATGAAGTGCAGAGATTTAAAGAGTCTTGGCATGTGGAAATGTGTGAAGAACCTTTAGAACGTGAGTTTGCAGGACTAACTTTATACGGGGTAATAGACCGAATTGACAAAAGGGACGATGAGATATTTGTCCTTGACTACAAAACAGGAAATTATCCGATTTACACAGCCAAAAATTTCACAGAAGCTACTGACTTTCAGTTGGAGTTTTATTATCTTTTGGCTCAAACAAAAGGCAATGTTTTGGCATGTGGATATTACGATTTAAAAGAGTCAAAAATAGTTCATGAAGCATTTTTAGACGAGAAACTTGCGGTACTTGAATCTAACATCAAAGATATTTTACTTCATGAAACGCATGAATTTGACAAGTGTGAAGATTTGAAAAATTGTATGTATTGTGAATATAAGATTATCTGTGGGCGGGAGTAGAGATGTTGCAAACACGCTAGGAATATAGCGGAGCAAAAGATGAAAAACTTAATATTCTTCTATATATAAAAAAACTATATAAGTATTTTATATATAGTATGATACAATCAACTTATATTTTTTAAACAAAGGATATCAATGTTTCAAAGTGGAAGCCCAGTAAAGGGAAAAGATTTTATAGATAGAAAAAAACATCTCCCACTCTTTAAATCCTATCTTAACAACAATCAGCATATCATGATAAAAGCCCCAAGAAGATTTGGAAAAACATCTCTCATTAAGCATATTTTTGACTATGAAAAGGGTTATGATTTTATCTACATAGACATAAGACTGCACCACTCTTTAGACTCGTTGTCCAAACAAATACTAGACAGTGCATATAGTTTTGTAAAGATTGAAAACTTCATCAGACAGACAAAAAACTCCCTTTTAAATCTTCTAAAATCTATCAAAACCATCTCCATCCCCGATATGGCAGAAATCACCATTGATTTGGTAAGTAAAGAGAATGACCCCATAGAGCTTTTTATCCACTCTTTAAATGTAGTAGATAGCATAGCGACTTCAAGGGGTACAAATATAAAAGTCATATTTGATGAGTTTCAAGACATCACAAAACTCTATGATAAAAATATCTTAGAAGTGCTTCGTTCAGTTGCACAGCACCATGAAAATATCACTTATGTTTTTTTAGGAAGCATCGAATCGATAATGACTGAAATTTTTGAAAGCAAAGCATCGCCGTTTTTTCATTTTGCAAGTGTGATAAAACTAGACGGTCTTGATGTAGATGAACTTTTTGAGTACACCAAAACAGAGTTTGACAAATATGGCATCGCTTATGACGCAGAGCTTTTATACAGTACGATAACTTTTTTAGAGGGTCATCCTGAGTATAGTGCAAAAGTATTACAAACTCTCTACATAAACGCCATGTTAGAAAAAAAGTCCATAGATTATAGCTCCGTACTTAACGCTATAAGCTTTAGGGTGCTAGAAAACAGAGCCTATCTTGATGAGCTTATATCGAAACTCAAATCTAAAAAACACCACTTTGAGGTGGTCTATGCTATGGCAAATAACCTGAGCCATGAGATGGACTCGGCCACGCTTTACAACACACGAGTGTCCCTAGAAAATATGGGACTTATAGTAAAACTGCAAAAAGGTGAATACAAAATAGTAGATATATTTTTAAAAATCCTCCTGCAGCAACATGATGATAAAATGGTAGCACTTGATGGAAAACTAGATATCGGGCTTGAGTATGGGAAGTGAAACTAAAGACAAAATGTGGTTGAGAAAAAAAGTTAAGAATATGGCAAAATGAAATATTTTTGTAGTCTAATATTGTTTTGTGTTAGTATGTCGCATTGAGGATGGGAAATCATGAATATTTATGATACGGATATAAAAAAGTTAACTTGCTCTTGTAAAGATTGTATAATCAAACAAAATAGAATTATGGATAAATAATGTTAATTGATAACGAAAATAAAAATAAAAAAGTGCATGAATGGCTGCAAGATTATACAAATGATGGAACTATAGATATTGTTACAGGATATTTTACCGTTGGTGCTTTAAGTTATTTATCTAAGATTACGAATGAAAAAATTAAAAAGTACAGATTCGTGCTAGGTGACATAGTCAGTACAGAACAACTGCAAAATAATACAATTGACTTATTAAATCAAGATATAAGCATAGAAGGTTCGCTAAAACTAAATAAAATAGCAAAAGAAGCAGTTGTATTTTTAAGACAATCAAAAGTAGAAGCTAAAACTCTTGAGCCAAACTTTTGCCATGCTAAAGCTTATATTTACAATGACAATGTAGATGACAGACTAAACTATTTTCTGACTGGAAGTTCAAATCTGACAGAAGCTGGTGTTGGATTAAAATACACTAATAATATAGAACTTAACATTGCAGAAACAGGCAATAATGACCAATATAAAAATTTATTAGTTTGGTTTGATGAGTTGTGGAATAAACCGCAAGCTCACTCTAAAAAAACAATTAAAGACAAAGATAATAAAACTATTCAAAAAGATTTTAAAGACTATCTCATAGAAGAAATCACAAAAATATTTATACAATACACACCAGAAGATCTTTATTATAAAGTACTGTTTGAACTCTTTGGCGAGGAACTTTTAAAAGAGCAGGAAAATCCAGAATTTAACAGACAAATCGGAAAACTTCAAAACAGTGTAATCTATAAAGATTTATTTCATTATCAACAAAAAGGTGTTTTAAGTCTGATTAAAATGCTTCAAAAACACAATGGTGCAATCTTGGCTGATGCAGTTGGGCTTGGTAAAACTTGGAGTGCTTTAGCCGTGATGAAATATTTTCAACTTCAAGGCTATGAAAATATTTTATTATGTCCAAAAAAACTTGAAAATAATTGGCAGCAATATCTAAAACATGCAGGTTCAAGATTTGAAGCTGACAATTTTGAATTTATAATTCGATTTCACACTGATTTATTTGAAAATAGACTTGAAAAAGACCATAGAAAAATAAAGGGCTATTTTCAAAGTGATAAGCCGAAACTGCTTATAATCGATGAAAGTCATAATCTTAGAAATTATGAATCAAGCAGATATAAATTCTTACTAGAAAATATTATTAAAAAAAATCACAATATAAAAGTACTGCTTCTCTCCGCAACGCCTATTAATAATTCTCTTAATGATATAAAAAACCAGTTTAAACTCATGGTAAAAGATGATGACCACGGTTTTAATGAATTGCTAGAGATAAGAAGTTTGGATGGAACATTTAGAATTGCACAGATGAAGTTTAAAAAATGGGTAGAATCTGATACACAAAAAATAAGTGATTTCATAAAAGAGTTACCGCAAAACTTTTTTAAACTAACAGATTCTTTAACGGTTGCAAGAACAAGACAGATGATACAAACGCAAGATGCAAGTATAGCATTTCCAAAAAAAGCAAAACCAAGAAATATTTATATTACACCTGATAAGATAGGAGATTTTGAAACTTTTGAAAAGCTTTTTGAGAGTATGCCGCCAAAATTAGCAGCGTATAAACCCGCACTCTATATTGAAGATGGCGATAAAACAGATGCTATTCACAATGAAAAACAAAGAGACAACTCACTTGTAAAAATGATGTATATTTTGCTTCTCAAAAGACTTGAATCATCTTGGATGGCATTTTATATTACAGTTGAGAAAATATATGATTATCATGACAAAATTCAGCGATTAGCAATAACTTATAAGAGTACAAAAAAAGATGTAAAACTAGATACAAATGCAGAAGAGTTTTTTGAAGATGAAGATAATGAATTTACGGTTGGAAAAAGAGCGATAAGCTTAAAAGATATAGAGCTATCAGGAAACTTAGATATTTTTATAAAAGATATAGAAGAGGATAAAAAGTCATTAGCGGTACTTCTTGAAAATCTTAAGCTTTTTTCCAATCAAATAGAAAAAGAAAGCACGAAAAAAAGTGATGATGTAAAGCTTGAAAAACTTATAAGTATAGTAGATGAGAAAAAAGAACAGCAAAATAAGAAGCTAATAATCTTTACTGCTTATACTGACACGGCAGTTTATCTCTATGATGAACTTTTAAAAAGAGGGTATAAAAAACTGGCACTTGTAACGGGAAGCCTTGCTAAAGAGTCTTCAAGTGACAAGATATCAAAAAAAAATGAGCATATTTTACAAAGGTTTGCACCATTTACAAAGCTTTACAAAGAAAAGCATTATGATGATTTTCATGGCAATACTTATGAACAATGGCAAGAGTGGATAAATGAAAACGATAGAGATACGAAAAAGTTGTTAAATAATGAAATAGATATTTTGATAGCTACGGATGTTTTAAGCGAAGGACAAAACTTACAAGATGCCTCTATGGTTGTAAATTATGATATTCACTGGAATCCTGTAAGAGTTATACAAAGAATGGGTAGGATAGATAGAATCGGTTCACCAAATAAACTGATAGAGGGTGTCAATTTTTGGCCGTCAAACAGCATAAACAATTACTTAAATCTACAAAATAGAATCGAGCAAAAAATGGCAACTATGAAGATAGTAGGCAGTGAAGTTGATGAAAATTTTAGCAGTAGTTTTTCACAAATGTCGGAAGATAAAACATTGGAACAAAAGCAAACTGCAAAAATGTTACAACAAATGCAAACCTCTTGGGAAGATATAGAAGTATCGGATAAATCACTTGGATTTAATGACTTATCCTTAGAAGAGTTTAGACAAGACTTGTATGAGGAATTTCAAAAGAAAAATGATTTTTATAAAAACATGCCAGATGGTATTTATACAGGTTTTTATGAAGATGAACAAATGGCAGAAGAAACAAAGCTTGTCGTGTTGCTAAAAAATAGAAAAAACAGTCAGTTCGCACTTGTGTATATTGATAAGAACGGCAAACAACTTTTAGAAAATGAAAAAGAAGTTTTAGAGTTTTTATCAAACAGAAAAAATAAAAAAAGAGAAGTACCAAAAGATGTTGATAATGGAGAAGCAGATTCCATAAAAGAACTGCAAAAAATGATAAGCAGATGGGTTGAGTCGCTTTCATCCAAAAAGATTGAAAATGAAGACGGTACGGTAGAAGTAAAAGCCGGTAAACAACAACTAGATATACTTAACGGTTTGAAAGACGGTGCAAAAAATGCTCTAACAAAAACTAAAGAAGATGGAACGATAGAAGCTGAGTTTGATATAAAAAATTATGACCTGATAGTTTGGTTTGTGGTGAAATAATAATGAAGAAGAAGATATGATAAAAACAATACAAAACTTTAAAAATGAAAACTTTTATGATGCAACAAAAACTTTTTTTGCAAAACTAAATATTCCCTTATATGAGATAACAACAAAAGCTATAGATAAAAATGACCTATTTGCAAACCTAAATAGTTCATTTGAACATGTGCAAGACATATATGCCGTAGGTATGATAACGGATGAGTTTTTTAAAAATGGCAAAACAGATGTTGATGTACATGTAAAAAAAGATTATGACGGAGTTTTAATATTTGCGGTTGAGTTAGATAGTTCTACACCGAGCAGAAAAATACTTGCCGATATATCAAGAACTTTTAACCGTGAGTACAAATACACTCCCGTAATCATACTTTTTAAATACGGTAATAAACTCTCACTCAGTAACACGCAAAGACAAAAGTATAAGATAAAGAAAGAGGGTGAAAAAGCAACAAAAGTAACTATTCTTAGAGATATTGACACCACAAATCCGCATACGGGGCACATAAAAATCTTAAACGATATGCAGCTAAACGCAAAAGTAAACTCCTATGAAACGCTTTACATGTATTGGCAAGAGGTTTTTAATATAGAGCTTTTGCAAAAAAGATTTTATGATAGATTATTTAATATATTTGAAAATTTAATGGATACCTTAGAATATCCATATAAAAATTTTAAGGATAAACAAGAATTTATTGTTAGGCTTATAGGCAGAATAATATTTTTAAAATACTTAGAAAAAAAAGATTTAATTCCAGTATCAAAACTTATTCATCAAGATAATTATTATCATAAAATATTAGAACCTTTATTTTTTGAAGTATTAAATACCCCTTTAGATAGTAGAAATTATAATATATTACATGAAGAAGATAAGCAAGTACCTTTTTTAAATGGAGGATTGTTCCAGCCTCATAAAGATGATTTTTATTATATAGATGTGGAACAACATAAAAGTGTAAATATAAGTGATAAGTACTTAAAAGAGTTATTGTCATTGCTAAATAATTATTATTTTACAGTTGATGAAAGTACATCCATTGAACAAGAAGTAGGACTTGACCCAGAATTATTAGGTTTAGTTTTTGAAAATCTTTTGGCTTACCTAAATCCTGAAACTAAAGAAATTGCTAGAAAGCAGACAGGTAGCTATTATACTCCTAGAATAATAGTTGATTACATGGTTGATTCTTCAATATTTACACATTTAACTAATAGGACTAAAATAAATCATAAAGAACTAAATAATTTAGTTTTTAATGGTATAGACAATCTAAAGTTTAGTGATAAATTGGAAATATTAACCGCACTGCAATCTTTGAAAATTTTAGACCCTGCATGTGGTAGTGGAGCTTATCCAATGGGAATGTTGAGTAAAATAGTATATATTTTAGATTTAATTGATATTGGAGCTAAAGAATGGATAAAACTACAAAGTAAAGAGTTTCAATTGAAATATCAAGGTAGAGATCAAAATTATATAAGAAAATTATCTATTATTGAGAATTCTATTTTTTGTATAGATATTCAACCAATCGCCATAGAGATTTCTAAGTTAAGATTTTTTTTATCTCTGCTTGTTGAAGAAGATAAAGACAACATTGAACCTTTGCCAAATTTAGAGTTTAAGTTTGTATGTGCGAACTCTTTACTACCAATAAACTATAATAAGACAAATGACTTTACAGTAAATATTCAAGAATTACAAGAACTGAGAAATTTATATTTTTATAGTTCAGGGAATGATAAGAAAAATATTATTTCTAAATATAATATTCAAAAAGAAATTTATTTTCAGAATATTAATAAATTGTTCAATAATAATATGATTGATTATGACCCATTTAATATAACATCAGTTGCTAGTTTTTTTGATATGGAATACATGTTTAATATAAACGATGGTTTTGATATTATTATTAGTAATCCACCATATATGAGAATTCAGAAAATTGCTAAAGACATATCGGAAGAGTATAAGAAAATATATCAAGCTGCAACAGGAAGCTATGACTTATATGTAATATTTGTAGAACAAGCTCTTAGATTGATTTCTAAAAATGGAGTTGTAAACTTTATTATGCCTGATAGATGGGTTAACTCTGCATTTGGTAAAGGTTTAAGAAAAGCGGCGCATGGGAAAATATCAAAACTGATTTCTTTTAAGGATTATCAAGTTTTCAATGCATCAACTTACACATCCTTGATATGGTTGACGGAACATTCAGACTTTATTAATTACTTGGAGCTAGAAAAAGACTTAAAAACTAATAATGATTTGAAATTATTCTTAGATGAAATTAAAGATGATGATTATGTAGAAATTGACTATGATGATTTAGATTCTGATGGATGGATTCTGACAAATAGGGTTTCAGAAAATATTTTAAAAATAATTGGAAAAAACAAATTAAAATTGAATGATGTATTTGAAAAAATATACACTGGTTTACAGACTAGTAATGATCAAGTATATTTTTTGCATGATTGTAAAAATATAGATAATACTTTAATTGTTGGATTCTCGGAAGAATTGAATGAAGAAATAGTTATTGAAAAAGATTTTACTAAGCCATTGTTAAAAGGAGATGATGTTCACAAATATAAAAAGCTTTATACAGACAAAGTAGTTATCTTCCCTTACAGTATTGAAAAAATAGATGATAAAGAAAAAGCTATATTAATGTCAGAAGATATTATTTCATTTTCTTTTCCTAAAGGGTATGAATATTTAAAAAGGTGTGAGGCAGTTCTTAGAAATAGAGAAAAAGGTAAATTTGATATTGATGGAGAATGGTATCAATTTGGTAGAAAACAAGGAATGATAGGAGTAGAAGAAGAAAAAATACTTTCTCGTGATATTTCTAAAGGTGGAGATTATTCATATGATAAATATGGAGAATTTTATCATGCAACAACAGTATATGGATACAAAAAATACAGTAAAGTAAAAGAAAGTTATAAGTTTTATCTGTCAATCTTAAATTCAAAACTTATGTGGTGGTATTTACAACAAGTTGGTACACCATTAGCAAATGGATATTATAGATATATGCCACGATATGTAGAAAACTTCCCTATACCAGAAGTTAGTTATGAGGAGTCAATACCTTTTGAAATTCTAGTTGATTATATAATCTTTTTGAGTGATGATTCAAAGGATGATATAAATGAGTATGTTTCTAACTCTCATATAGCTTACCAGTTTAGAGAAGTACTCGATTCAATGGTGTATGAATTGTATTTTAGGAAACAGTTTAAAGAAAAAAACATTGAATTTATAAAATATGTGAAAGAAGATTTTGAATTAAATGGGGATAGCGGTATGGTATTTAATATGAACAAATCATATGAATTATTAAATACTCCAAATAATAAAATTCGAAATAACTTGATTCTAATTGACATTGAATTTAAAGATATAATAATTCCTGTTAAGAGGTCATACAATGTATAAGATACATTCATTAAATATAAAAAGTTTTAAATTTTTTAAAGATATAAATCCACTTAAATTTAATAATAAAAATATTTTAATTTATGGAGAAAATGGTAGTGGAAAAAGTTCAATATATTGGGCATTATATACATTTTTTCAAAGTGGCTTGAAAAGAGATGATGCTGAAATCAAGAAATATTTTATTCAATCTACAGAAGCTAATCCTAATAAATATTCCCTAGTTAATATTTATGAGAATAATGATGAAAACTCGAAAATTGAATTAATTTTAAAAGATGAAAATTCTTCAAATCCAGATAAAGTTTTTAGAATTTCAAAAGAAAATATTAATACAAATAAAGATGATTCTTTAATTGAGAAAGGATGCTATTCAGGAGACTTTATTAATTACAAATACATATTTAGATTTTTTGATTTTTTACACAATGAAGAAATTAATTTGTTTAAATTGTTTGAATATGAAATATTACATTTTATAAATAAAGATGGAGAAAATTTATCAGATTTATGGAAGGAAATTATAGATTTAAAAAATAGAAATCCTGGGCCTATAAGAGATAGGGAAGAATTTAGTAGATTAACTAGTAAACTGGCTTCATTTAATAGAATTCTGACTACTGTAATTAATCAAATTAATCAGCCATCTAATGAATATTTGATAAAATTCAACTATGAAGGTTTAAAGCTTAAATTGAAAGTTGTTGATGGTAAGTACACAAAGCAAAAAAAGTTCATACGACCTATAATTGACTTTTCAATTTCATTTAAAAAAGACCTTCAAAATAATTTGCCTATACATCGTTCCCAAAGTTATTTTAATGAAGCAAGATTAACAGCAATTGCTTTATCTGTTAGATTTGCTGTTACTAAGATTAAATTACAAGAATCAGATTTAAAAGTATTAGTTCTAGATGACTTACTTGTTTCTTTAGATATGTCAAACAGAGAACTAGTGTTAGATTTGCTCATAAATGATGATTCTTTTCGAGATTTTCAAATAATCATGCTTACACATGATAAATCTTTTTATGAAAAATCAAAAAGGTATTTTAATTTTAAGAAACAAGGGCAATGGAAATATTTTGAAATGTATTTGGATAGGGATGAAATTGAAAAGCCATATATTAAAGATCTGGAAGAATATAATACTTATGCAGATATAGCTAAACAGCATTTCGATAATAAGGATTATCCAGCTTCTGCAAACTATTTAAGAAAAGAAGTAGAAAAAAGATTTGATGAGTTTTTAGAATTAGATAGTTTGGATAAAAAAATATTCCTTTCTAAATTAAAAGAAAATTATTTTAAAATAATTGAGTTTGGGAGAGACTTAGAAAGTTTAAAAAGTATTCTAGTAAACTTTCAACATTGTTCAAGGATGCCATCTGATATTCAAGTTGAAAAATGCAGTCTCTTTGCAAGTCAAATTAATTCTGCAATCGATCAGTTTAAGGAATATCAGATACATGTTTTAGATGTTGAAGAATTTGAAAGTTTACATTTTGTTTTAAAAGATATTTTACACCCTCAGTCTCATAATGATTTAACTAGACCATTATACAAACTAGAATTAGAAAAAGCGATAGAAATAGTACGTGAATTTTCTAGTTTAATAGATACTGCAATTATGGATAATTCAATTGAATAAAGAAATATTTACATTTTTAAAAGAATACAATACGGATGAATATAAAATAGATAGATTATTAGTATCTGCTTTTTTGGATCAACATAATATCAAAGAGATAAAAAATATTTTTATTAAAGATTTATTGATAGAAAAAAATAGCGATGAATATATAGTTTTAAAAGATTTTTTGACTTTACTGAAAGGATATGATAAATTTTTTCACTTTGAATCACTTTTAGAACTTTTTGAGTTTGTTATTTCTCCTTCTGATAAGTTAATTAATGGAGCTATATATACTCCAGATAATATAAGAAATTTTATAACAAAAAAAGCATTCTCAGATATTAATAAAAGTACATATAACGATATAACTGTTGCAGATATTGCATGTGGAGCTGGTGGTTTTTTAATTGATGTTTCAATGGAATTGAAACGTAGAACTAATAAAAGTTTTAAGGATATATATAGAGATAATATATTTGGATTAGATATCCAAAAATATAGTATAAAAAGAACAGAAATTTTATTAACACTATTTTCGATATATCATGGCGAAGATGAAATTGAATTTGAATTTAATTTATATGTAGCAAATTCATTAACATTTGATTGGATGAAGAAAGATAATAAAATTAAAAAGCATAAGGGATTTGATATTATTGTTGGTAACCCTCCATATGTATGTTCTAGAAATATGGATGAAGAAACAAAAGGTTTAATGAATAATTGGAGTGTTTGCCAAAGTGGACATCCTGATTTATATATACCTTTCTTTCAAATAGGTTATGAATTGCTAACTAAAGATGGTGTATTAGGTTTTATTACCGTTAGTACATTTATAAAAAGTTTAAATGGAAGAGCCATTAGAAAATACTTTGAAGATAATAATATATTATTAAAAATAATAGACTTTGAAGATGAACAAATATTTGAAGGTAGAACAACATATACTTGCTTATGTTTTTTGGAAAATATTAAATCAGAAAATATTCATTATACAGTTGAAAAAAGCTTGAATTTATTTAAGAAAAAGATTGATTTTAAGATGATTCCATATTCAAAACTAAGTGTTCAACATGGTTGGTCTTTAAAAAACACTAACATAATAAGAACGATAGAATCAACTGGAACACCTCTTGGAAATTTATATAATACAAAAAGTGGAATAGCTACCCTTAGGAATAACATATATATTTTTAAATATATAAAAGAAAATAAAAAATATTATTTTTTAGAGAATGATGTGATTATTGAAAAAGAGATATGCAAAGATATTATAAATTCAAACCATTTAGCGAATAAAGATAATATTGATAGCATGGTCATGAAAATTATCTTTCCATATACATATATTGATAATAAACCAGTATTAATAGAAGAAAGTATATTAAAGTCTAAATATCCAAATGCATACAGCTATTTGGAAAGCCACAAAGATAGTTTACTAAAACGAGACAATGGTAAGGGTAAATATCTGTGGTACGAATATGGAAGAAACCAGTCAATGGAAAGATCAATATATAAATTATTATTTCCACAACTTGCCAATGAAGGGTTCTATAGTAATATAAAAAATGAAGAAAACTTATATATCAATAATGGAATGTATGCAATATCTGATAATTTAGAAGATTTACAAATATTACAAAAAATATTTATGTCTGATATTTTTTGGTTTTATGTAAAAAGTGTTAGTAAATATTATTCTTCGAATTATTACTCGTTAGGGAGGAATTATATAAAAAATTTTGGTATATATAACTTTTCTATTAAAGATAAAAAATTTCTTATCAATACAAATGATAAAAAATTAATTAATGAGTTTTTACTAAATAAATATAATATAAATGGAATTATAAAATGAAAAATGTAATAACAAATAATTTTAACGAAATCCTATCAACTATACAAAATTCAAAACAAAAAGCTTTAAAGCAGAATAAAGCAATATGAACATCATGATTGACGAACATATCATCCAAAACAAAGTATTTACCATTAGAAATTTGCAAGTGATGCTAGATGCGGATTTAGCGGAGCTTTATGGTGTAGAGACAAAACAACTTAACAAAGCTGTGAATAGAAATTTGGATAGATTTCCTGAAAGTTTTAGATTTCAGTTAACACAACAAGAGTTTAACGACTTGAGGTTCCATTTTGGAACCTCAAGTGAACATGGTGGCAGAAGATATTTGCCTTTTATGTTTACAGAACAAGGCGTATCTATGTTGTCTGCTGTTCTTAGAAGTACAACGGCAGTGCAAGTTAGTATAAAAATTATTGAAACATTTGTGACAATGAGAAGATTTATAACTCAAAATGCAGGAATATTTGACAGATTTGAGAGGATAGAACAACGACTATCCATCCATGATGAAAATTTCAATAAAATTTTTGAAGCCATAGAAGCTAAAGAGATAAAACCATCTCAAGGTATTTTCTATGATGGTCAGATATTTGATGCCTATGTGTTTGTATCTGAACTCATTAAAAGTGCTAAAAACAGTATCGTACTTTTTGACAACTATTTAGATGAGAGTGTTTTAATGCTTCTAAGCAAAAGGGCTTCTCCATGTAAAGCGACTATCTATACAAAAACAGTATCAAAACAGTTAGCACTTGACTTACAAAAACACAACGCCCAATATACACATGTAGAGATAAAAAAGTTTGAGCTTTCACACGATAGATTTTTACTTATAGATGATGAAGTTTATCACATAGGAGCATCTCTAAAAGATTTAGGCAAAAAGTGGTTTGCGTTTTCTAAAATGGATAAAGCAAGTTTTGAGATAATGGAGCGGTTGAAGTGAGCAATTTGGCGTGTTGTGAAATGATTATGAAACAAAAGATTAACCCTAGATTCTTCACTGCAAAAATACAGGAGAGGAGTTGTCTAGGGACTGCGGCAGAATTATACTCTGATATAGTAAAAAAAATCAAGGTGTGTAAAGTGAATAAAAGAATAAATTTGTTATTTGGAATTAATACATGACATTTAAAAATCTAATCTCAAACATAAATGATATACACAATACATTGCAGATAAAAGCGTTGCAGAGTGTAAGCGTAAATCTAACTATTAGAAATTATCTTATTGGTCATTATATAGTCGAGTATGAATAAAGTGGGAATGATAGAGCCAAATACGGTGCAAAAGTTCTTGAGAGTATGGCTGATAATTTGAAACATATCAAAGGAATGTCAACAACAAACCTAAGGCTTTTTAGACAGTTTTATAGTATGTACCCTCAAATTCATCAGTCACTGCCTGACCAATTGAAAATAGCTATAAAGATTCATCTAAAAATACAAACAAATAAGCTTTTAACTCATCTTACTTTTACTCACTTTGTAGAACTTATAAAAATAGATGACACAACAAAACGACTCTTTTACGAAGTTGAAACTATTAAAGCTAATTGGAGTGTGCGAGAACTGAAAAGACAAATAGAAACACTGCTTTATGAGCGAATAGGTTTGTCAAAAGATAAAAACGCTTTACTTAAAAGTTTAGAGAGTAAAAAAGATATTTACAATCCTTTGGATATTATCAAAAATCCATATATTCTTGAATTTACAGGTTTACAAGAAAAGGCAAGTTATAGTGAGAATGATTTGGAGAGTGAACTTTTAAATCATATCGAAGATTTTTTACTAGAACTTGGAACAGGCAAAAGTAGAGTACGCTACGGCAGGATTAGATGAAAATATGTTTATATCGAAGTATAAAATTGTTCTACCGTCCATAAATGAGCTTGAAAAATTTATTGATGAAGAGATACAAGATATAAAGGTCGAAAATTTCGACCTTAAATTTAAAAACTCTTGATGAAAATAAAATAGTCCAACTCCATTGTGGACTAATAGAGATGAAACATAATAATTTCAAAATAAATATTTTTAAGTGTTAATATATAAAAAATACACGAGGCAATTAATATGACAAACCTAACAAACCAAAATGACTACAACTCTTTTTTAGCAGAGATAAAGAAGCAAATAAAAACATCGCAAATAAAAGCCATAAAGAGTGTAAATCAAGAGATGACAATGCTCTACTTTAGCATTGGTAAAAGTATATATAAAAAACAGCAAGAGCTCGGTTGGGGTGCAAAAGTTATCGATACACTAAGTTATGACATAAAAAGTGCATTTCCAGATATGAGTGGATTTTCTACTAGAAATATTAAAAGGATGTTGCGGTTTTATAAAGAATATGTTGAATATTTTGAAAAAGTGCCACCGCCAGTGGCACAAGAATGGGCAACTGCTGGTTGCACAAATTTCTTGGATATATAAAAGGATAATATAATGCAAGAATATGATAAATGGAATGAAGTAAAAAAAGAGACCATACAAAATAAGAGAAAATTAGGAATAAAACCAAGAGAAATATTTTGGGTTAAAATAGGACAAAATATAGGAGATGAAGAGTATGGAAAAGGTGAAATATTTTCCAGACCTGTGCTTGTAGTGAGGCAACTTACAAGTGATTTGTTTATTGGTATTCCTATCACTACTGCGTTAAAGGATGATGATTATTTTCACCTATTTGAGTTTGATACTAAAAAAGGTGTTTCAAAAAATAGTGCCATGATATTACAGTTAAGAACATATAGCAAAAAAAGGATTACTGATAAAATTGGTAAGATAAATATTGATGATTTTAAAAAAATTCAAGATAAACTGATAAAAATGATTGTTCCCACCTAAAAAGATGGGTGTGCCGTTAGGCGAATTGTAAATGAATTATAACACTATAAAAGTATAAAAACAAGAGTATATGGAAGTAAATCGGATGAATAAAAATCTAAAAATAATAAATTTCACAGCAGAATTTTCAGAAGATGAAATAGTAAGGTCGAAATTTCTGACCTCGTATAAATTTAGAGGGCAGGTAATTTATGTTCATAAATAACCTAGCCTACGAGGCAAGTGCTGGAAGTGGGAAGACTTTTATGCTTGTTGTGCGGTATTTGAGTTTGCTTTACAAAGGTGCGACGCCTTCTAAGATTTTGGCTCTTACTTTTACAAATAAGGCTGCTTACGAGATGCAGGAGCGGATTGTTCTGACACTTGAAGAGTTGGAAAATCGAGGGGAACTTGATGAGATTGCACAGGTTACAGGATTGCCAAAAGAGTATCTGTTAGAAAATCGCAAGAAGATTTTAGATGAGTTTTTGAACTCAAATACGAAAATCATGACGATTGATAAATTTTTTACGCAAATTCTTAGAAAATTTTCTCTTTATGCCTCTTTGATGCCTGATTTTTCAACCATGAGTTCGCAACATGAACTCAAACTTCTCTCAAGATTTCTCAAAGAGGTAAGCGTTGCAGGAAAAAAAGAGACTTTAATTACGCTTTCGCTCCAATCCAACAAGCGACTTACAGATATTTTTGCTCTGCTTGATGAGTTTTACATCAAACAAAATGAACTGAGCCATCTCAAATTTACGAAGCAGGAGTTTTGGCACTACGAAAATGAGGCGATGGATAGTTTAGTGGCGTTGCAAAACTTGATAGAAAATTGCGATAAAGCCTCTTCCACTGCTAAAAATGGAGTAGCCGCTGAAAACTTTGATGCCCTTGTACAAAAGAGTTGGCTCGAGAGAGATTCCCTCAACTACAGTACCTTTTCAAAATGTTTCACTCCCGAGATGGATATCCATTTACATGTTATAAAAGAAGCACTCAAAAAGTATCATCAAGCCAAAGAGCAGAACTTTTTTTACGCATTGAGTGAGCTTGTGGCAATCTATGTAAAATCAAAAAAAGCACTCTACACCGATGATAGTGAACTCAGTTTTAACGATGTAACGGTGCTTGTGCATTACCTTTTAAAAGAGCGAGTGGATAGCGAGTTTTTGTACTTTAGGCTCGATTCGCAGATAGAACACATGTTGCTCGATGAGTTTCAAGATACGAGCATTTTGCAGTATGAGATTTTGAAACCGCTTATAGAGGAGATTGTCTCAGGGCAGGGTGTTTTTAATGAGGGAAGTTTCTTTTTTGTGGGCGATGTGAAGCAGTCTATTTATAGATTTCGTGGAGGTGTGAGTGCCTTGTTTGGCGAAGTTGCCAAGGAGTGCAACACGCATGTTGAGCCACTTTTGACAAATTATCGTTCACAAAAAGAGATTATAGAATTTGTAAACATGGTTTTTAAGGATAAAATCCAAAACTATCAGCCTCAAAAAGTACGCTCCGAAGCACAAAATGGGTATGTCGAAGTCATCCAAAATGACGAACTTTTAGAGGAAGTTATTACTCAGGTAAAACGACTCATTTCTTTGGGCGCGGATATCAACGAAATAGCGATTTTATGTGCTACAAATGGCGATGGCGAGGCGATAAAAGAGAAACTTCAAGAAGAAAGTATCGAGGTTGTAACTGAGACAACGACAAAACTCATCAACCAAAAAAGTGTCAAAGCGATGTTGGAGTATTTGAAGTATCTTTACTTTGGAGAGGAGATTTACAAACATAACTTTTTTGCACTTATAAATCAAGAAGTTCGACCGATAAAAAGAGTTGATTTTACGCAAACGAAGCTTTTGGATGTGGTCAAAAAAGCGATGGATGCGTATGGGCTTTTTAGGGATGATTTTCATCTTCTCAGGTTTTTAAATGCAGTTACAAAATACAGCGATATTGAAGCACTCCTTTTTGAGTATGAGAGGCTGGATGTTTCCGCTGCGGCATCTGATTTGCGTGGTGTGCGGGTTTTGACAATTCATAAATCGAAGGGTTTAGAGTATGAGCATGTTTTAGTTTTAGACAGACTCAAAAAAGCTCCACCAGCCAGAGACGCAATAATTTACGAGTATGACGGTATCGCTTTAAAAAATATCTATTTGCGAACCAAAGGCAGAGATGAACTCGATGAAGCGTATGCTAATGCACTTTTAAAAGAAAAAATATTGGTGCGAGAAGATAGTTTGAATGCTCTTTATGTGGCATTTACAAGGGCGAGAGAGAGTTTGTTTGTGATAGTGAAGTCGAAGGATTCGGCGTTTGATATTTTGGACTTGGTGTATGGAAATAGTGGCGAGTTGGCACCCCAAGGGCATTTGTCGCTTCGCTCAGGCACATGTGGAAATAATAAATCTATTTCCACATGCCAAAATAATTTCAAACCATTAGAGTACAAACCCCTTTACTACGGAACACAAAGCGATATTTTAGCACTTGAAGAGAGTGTTGAAGAGGATTTAAAATCTATCAACTTTGGTCTTGCGATGCACTATATGCTGGAGATGCTAGGCGAATTTAAAACCAAAAATATTCCACATGCCAAAGATATGATGCTCAATAAATATGGCACGATTTTAGAAGAGAGAGAGATAGAAGATATTACAAATAGAGTTTCCATGCTTCTGAATTCAAAAGAGTTTATGACTTTGATAGAGGGCGAATGTTACAGAGAAAAAGCGATACGCCATAAAAATAATTTACGCTATATAGATTTATTGGTAAGAAGCGAAGCGGAGAAAAAAAACTCACTTTTTTCTTTTGGCATGTGGAATGTAATCGACTATAAAAGTTCCTTCGCATATTCAACCCACCACATCAAACAAGTAAATTATTATGTCAAAGCCATAGAAGAGATTACAAACGATGAGGTGCATGGTTATATCTGCTATTTGCTTGAGGATAAAATAAAAATAGTCAAAATTTAAACAAAAAAATTTGCATCAGACACTTTTTATTTTGTTGGTTATAATCATACTAAGATTTTATTTTATACCAAAGGCAACAAAATGAAACAGACAGCATGGTTAAGTAAAAAACTTCCAAGTGGAAAAATTTTGTGTCAAGCTTGTTCACAGGCTTGTTCGCTTGAAGAGGGTGAGTACGGGATTTGTAGCGTAAGAAGAGTTGAAGACGGGGAGCTTAAATTACTTGTATATGGACTTGCTGCAGCTGTGAATGTTGATCCCATAGAAAAAAAGCCGATGTTTCATTTTCTGCCCAAAAGTAAGGCATTTTCATTTGGAACAGTTGGGTGTAACTTTTCCTGCAAATTTTGCCAAAACTATGATATATCACAATACCCGCAAGAACAAAATTATGAAATAAAAGGGCAACACTATCCACCAAAACATATTGTTGATTTAGCACTTTATCATGGTTGTGATTCTGTAGCTTATACTTACAATGAACCTGTAGTTTTTTTTGAATATACCTATGATACTGCTAAAATTGCACACGAACAGGGGCTAAAAAATATTTATGTCACAAGCGGTTATGAAACAAAAAAGGCTATCGATTTACTCGCTCCTTACATTGAAGGAATGAATATCGACATTAAATCTTTCAGCGATACATTTTACAAAGAGATATGTGGAGCAAGGTTAAAGCCAGTTCTTGAAGCTGTAAAATATGCTTATGAAAAAGGGATTTGGATAGAAATAACGACTTTGCTCATAGAAGGGAAAAATGATTCAGATGAAGAGATTCGAGGCATTGCAAAATTTATAGCTTCCCTTGATAGTGCTATTCCTTGGCACCTTTCTGCTTTTCATCCTATGTACAAGATGCTCGATGTTGAGAGAACTTCAGCTGCAACACTTCATAGAGCCTATAAAATCGCTGAGGAGGAGGGTTTAAAATATGTTTATGTTGGGAATATTGACGATAACGACTACGAATCGACCTACTGTCCGAGCTGTAAAGAGAGAGTCATTGATAGAAGCGGAAATATAGGTCAATTCGTTATCAACCATCTTGATAAAAACGGAATTTGCCCAAATTGTGCTTATCAACTTGAGGGCGTTTGGCACTAAAATTCAAACCTTAAATTAACCATAAATTAAGTTACTTATAAGTTTATATCGCTATACTTTCGCCACTCAATAAGCGGTCTAACTGTTTATTAATAAATTTACTAAAGAAAGGTTCAAGAATGAAATTTACAAAAATTGCAACTTCTGAACAAATTGATCAAAAATGGGTTTTGATTGATGCTGAGGGTAAAACTTTTGGTCGTATCATCACTGAGGTAGCTACTATACTTCGTGGTAAGAACAAAGTTTGCTGGACTCCAAACATTGACTGTGGTGACTTCGTTGTTATCGTAAATGCTTCTAAAGCAAAATTTAACGGTCTTGGCAAAATTGCTAACAAAGAATATTTTTCATACTCTGGTTACTTCGGTAGTACTAAAAGTATTAAAATGACTGAGCTTATGGCAAAAAATCCTGAGAAGCTTTACAAATTGGCAACTCGTGGTATGCTTCCAAAAACTAAGCTTGGTGCAAAAATGATTAAAAAATTAAAAATTTATGCAGGTGCTGAACATCCTCACACTGCACAACTTGCTAAGTAAGGATTGACATATGGCAAAAATATACGCAACAGGTCGTCGTAAAGCTTCAATAGCAAAAGTATGGTTGACTGCAGGAAACGGTGAAATGACTATCAATGGTCTTTCTTTAGATGCATGGTTAGGTGGTCTTGAGGCTAAAAAGCTTCGTGTTAAGCAACCACTTGCTCTTACTAAACAAGATACATCTGTAAACATCGTTGCTACTACTACTGGTGGTGGTTTTGGTGGTCAAGCAGACGCTCTTCGTCACGGAATTTCTCGTGCATTAGTAAAGTTTAACCCAGAATTAAAAGCAATTTTAAAACCTGAGGGCATGATGACTCGCGATTCAAGAATCGTTGAGCGTAAGAAGCCAGGTAAGAGAAAAGCTCGTCGTTCTCGCCAGTTCTCTAAGCGTTAATCTTTCTATTCGCTTTTTTTATCAATGCATTTTGCATTGGTAAAACTCTCCTTAAAACTCCTAAAAATAACACTCCTTTAACTATCTTTCTATATAATGTCCTTCATAATTAAAAAGGCTTTCGTATGAAAAAATTTGCTCTTCTCTTCGTTCTTCTTTTCGTTGTTATTGTGTTACTTCCTATCATTGGAAACAAGGTTGCGCAAAGTATACTTGATGAGAAAATAGAAATTTTAAAATCCAATGGCATAGAAGTTGTAGAAAATAAGAGTGATTCTAGCTATTTACAAACAAAAAAACATTATGAGTTTTTGCTGAGTGATGCAAGTAAATTTTTAGAGTATTTAAACAAATTTTCTAATAATAAAATTCCTCCTTATGCAAATATTTTACTCGATGGAGTTAGGATTGGGATAGATTTAGAATATAGTAATTTTCCCCTTGCAAAAGAACTCTCTATAGATGTTTATCCACTGACTTTATCAAGCACAATACAAAGTGATTTACAAGAGAAAGATGCTGATTTTTATACACATATAAAAACTTTTTTAGAAAATCATGGAGTTTTGTATCACATAAATTACAATATTGCAACAAGTGATTTTAATGGGTATCTTAAAGACATTAAAGAAGAATACAGTTTGAAAAATGGCTCTCGCACAGTGGTTAATCTTTCAAATGCTATTTTTAATGGTAAGGGAGATTTGATTGCTCCGTCTGAGTTTGTGAGTAGTGTTGAGCAAATGATGCTTCAAATTTATGATGCAAATGATGCATTTACTTTTAATATGCAAAACTTTAATAGTAAATCTATTTTTGAATCGCAAACTACTTACATCTCAAGTGCAAAAGTTGAAAGAGTAGAGATGTCTCTAAGAGGAAAGTCAACAGATAACTTTGAGCTTAATGCTTCTAAAATGGGTCTGAATATGTCCGCAAACACACAAGGTGTAAAAGCTGAATTTTACTCAAAAGCGAACATAGAATCTCTTGTTATGCGTTCAAATATTTTGAATTTTAAAGCATCTAATTTTAACTATGATGTAGCTTTAAATGATGTTGACAAAGATTCCCTTGAAAAACTTCGCGTTGGAGTGTCAAAGCTCAAATCAGATAGCACAGTTGAGCTTTTAGAAGAGGTACAAGAGAGTGCGATAGCGTTACTCTCAAGAGGAATGGTATTTGATATAGCAGATTTTTCGATTGCAAATATTGTGATAGATGATGTAAAAGATTTGGAGGGTTTGAGTATAAAATCAAGAGTAACGCTTAAAGAAGATATGAGTTTAAAACAAAAAATTCAATATGCCCCAATCATGATTATTCAATCTCTGAACATTGATACAAAACTTCAACTATCCCATGCTCTATTTGAAGCTATCGTGCAAACAATGCCGATGATAAGTTTAGCCAAAGCATATGCAAAAGAGGATGCAAACACGCTTTCGTTTGATATTCGTTTTATGGATGGCGCGTTTAAAATAAACGATAAAGCTATCAAGTTTTAGGTATTTTATGAAATTTATACTCTTTTTATTTTTGGCTTTTGAACTTTTTGCTTCGTCTTTACATCTTGCAACTGCGGCAAATCCTTCACGGCTAAATCCTCTCTTAGCAACGGATTCAAGTTCATCCGAGATAGCTGGTTTTATATTTAACGGACTTGTAAAGTATGATAAAGATTCATCCACAATTATAGGCGATTTAGCAACAGAGTTTTTTTATGAAGATAACAAAACTCTCATCTTCAAACTAAATCCACATGCCACTTGGCATGACGGTGTAAAGCTGAGTGCAAAAGATGTTGTTTTTACTTATGAAACTCTGATGGCTCCTCAGGTTGTTTCTCCTTATAGTGCCAATTTTAGGTTTGTTCAGGGTGTTGAAGCAATAGATGATTTAACAATAAAAGTTACCTATAAAGAACCCTATTTTAAAGCTCTTGAGACTTGGATGATGGGAATTTTGCCGTATCATATTTTAAAAGATGAAAAAAATCTCATGAACTCCCCTTTTAACACAAATCCAATAGGAACAGGAGCGTTCAAGCTTCATCAACTTGAAGACTCTAAAAACATTATTTTAGTAGCAAATGAGAATTATTTTGAAGGTAAACCTAAAATAGAGAAAATTTATTTTCATGTTATTGCAGACCCAATGACTCGATTTTTGATGCTAAAATCAAACTCTTTAGACATAGGAAGTATCGAGCCAATGGAGTATGAGAGACAATTAAATAAAGAGTTTTTTAATAGTTTCAATATTTATGAAGAGATAAGTTACTCCTACACTTATTTGGGTTTTAATCTAAGATTAGACAAATTTAAAGACCCAAAAGTGAGACAAGCGCTCTCTCTTGCAATAAACAGAGATGAGTTAGTAAAGGTACTGTTTTTTGAACATGCAAAAGTGTGTACAGGACCATTTTTACCTCGTACAAACGCCTACAATCCAGATGTAAAAGCACCAACTCAAAACATAGATGAAGCAAAACGACTTTTAAAAGAAGCAGGATATGATGAAAATAATCCTTTTACTTTCGAGATAGCAACATCCAATTCTACGCCTATAAGACCTTATGCAGCCGAGATACTGCAACATCAGCTTAAACTTGCAGGAGTTGTTGTAACACTCAAAGTTATGGAGTGGCAGGCATTTTTAAATATGGTTGTTTTTCCAAAAAAGTTTGATGCAGTTCTCCTTGGTTGGGGACTTTCCCCCACACCCGACCCCTACATGTTTTGGCATAGCGATAGTGATAAAAAAGGTGGCTTTAATCTTGTCGGATACAAAAATCCAATCATGGATAAAATGATAGAAGAGTCTCAAGGTATCGTCGATAAAGAGAAATTAAATGGCATGTGGAAAGAGATGTTTAAAATAATCGTAGATGACAATCCCTATCTCTTTTTGTATATTCCAACTTCGATTACAACAGTCAATAAAAATATTAAAAATGTTGCACCAAGCCTAAGCGGTATTTGGCATAACTATATAAAATGGGAGAAAGACGAAATAAAATGATAATACTTTTTGATTTAGATGGAACACTGATAGATTCAACTGAGGCGATTTTAGAGTGTTTTCATCACGCTTTTGAAGTTCATAGTTTTGCGCAGCCAAGTGATGATGCCATAAAAGCTCTTGTTGGGTATCCGCTTGATATTATGTTCGGAGATTTAGGTGTTCCACAAGCTGTTGTTTGGGACTTTGTTGCAACTTATAAAGAAGAGTATCGCAAAATATCCACACAAAAAACATTTTTGCTAGAGAATGCAAAAGATGCTGTTTTAGAGGCGCGTAAATTTGCAACTTTAGGAATTGTAACAACAAAAACGGCAGAGTATTCTAAAATTTTAATGGAGCATTTTGGCTTAATGGAGTACTTTGAAGTTCTCATAGGTAGAGAAGATGTGCAAAATCCAAAGCCACATGCCGAACCTATACTCAAAGCTATGGAAGCACTTGATATTGTAGGCAAAGAAATTTGGATGATAGGCGATACAAAGCTTGACTTAATTGCTGCAAAAAGTGCAGGAGTACATTCCATAGGTGTCTTAAGTGGATATGATTCTCGTGAAATAATAGAAAAATTTACTGATGTTATTTTTAGTGATGCTCTTGAAGCAGTGCTTCATTTGCAAGATAGGAAAAAACGATACATGCTAACTTAGTAAACAACTCTATGTGCTGTTTCAAGCTATTTTTAAGAGCAACTTGCCTAAAATAACCCATAAATTAGAATCGAAAGATACTCTTTAAAAATTCTTGAACAAACTAAAGGAGAATGTATGCTAGAGATTAGATGGCATAGTCGTGCTGGACAAGGCGCTGTAACAGGTGCTAAAGGTTTAGCGGATGTTATTTCTACAACTGGTAAGCATGTGCAAGCATTTGCATTTTATGGGTCAGCAAAGCGTGGTGCTGCCATGACTGCATTTAATCGTGTTGATGATAAAGTTATTATGAATCATGAAAAATATATGGAACCAGATTTTGTGTTTGTAATTGACCCTGCGTTAGTTTATACATCAGATGTTACAGTAAATCATAAAGAAAATACTATTTATATTATTACAACTCACTTGAGTACAGCTGAGCTTGTGGCATCTCAGCCAAAACTTGCAGGAAAAAAAGTTTATACAGTGGATTGTATTAAAATAGCTCAAGAAACTATTGGTAAAGCAATTCCAAATACACCGATGCTTGGTGCATTTATGAAAGTCTCTGGGATGTATGATATAGAGTTTTTTAAAGAAAGTATGAAAAGAATTCTTGGAAAATTACCTCAAAAGATTATTGATGCAAACATGTTTGCAATTCAACGCGCTTTTGATGAAGTAAAGTAAGGAGCTGATGATGGCAAAACAAGGATGGGATGAATTTGAAATCGGAGCAATGCTTCGCACATTCGAAGGTAAAATAAACGACATCGCGGCAACGCTGCAAGAAGATCGTGCGTATTCACAAAATAGCTCGTTTGTAGCGAGTGTAGCAGATTGGAGAATTTCAAAACCTGTATTTAACAAAGACTTTTGTATTGATTGTCAATTTTGTTGGGTTTATTGTCCAGATATCTCAATTATTTCAAGAGATAAGAAAATGATTGGTATTGATATGGATCACTGTAAAGGGTGTGGCATATGTGTTGAAGTTTGTCCTACAAACCCAAAATCACTTTTAATGTTTCCTGAAAAAGCAGATGAAGAAACAGAGTTGGCTGCGTGGCCTACTAAAAACAAGGAGACAAAGTAATGGCATTTGAAAAAATTCAATTAAGAGATATAGAAGTATGGGATGGTAATCATGCTGCTGCTCAGGCCATGAGACAGTGTCAGATTGATGTTGTTGCGGCTTATCCTATTACTCCATCGACACCGATTGTTGAGGGGTATGCGAAATTTTTAGCAGATGGATATATTGAGGGCGAATTTGTAATGGTTGAATCTGAACATGCTGCGATGAGTGGATGTATCGGTGCTGCTGCTGCAGGTGGGCGTGTTGCAACTGCAACTTCTTCTCAAGGTTTTGCTTTAATGGTTGAGACACTTTATCAAGCTTCTGGTATGCGTTTGCCTATTGTTTTAAATCTTGTAAACCGAGCTTTAGCTGCTCCACTGAATGTAAATGGTGACCATTCAGACATGTATTTGGGTCGTGATAGTGGTTGGATTCAGTTGAATGCGTATTGCCCACAAAATGCTTATGACTTAAATTTGATAGCATTTAAGGTTTCAGAAGACCATGAAATAAGACTTCCATGTATGGTTCACCAAGATGGTTTTATGACTTCACATACTGCTCAAGGTGTATATACTTTGTCAGATGATGTAGCGTATGGCTTTGTTGGTGAGTATAAGCCGATGAATGACATGCTTGACTTTGAACATCCAGTAACACATGGTGTACAAACTGAAGAAGATTGGCATTTTGAGCATAAAGCGCGTCAGCATAATGACCTTATGGTAAAAGTTATGCCAAAAATTCAAGCGGCATTTGATGATTTTGAAAAATTAACTGGTCGTAAATACAACATAGTTGAAAAGTATGACATGGACGACGCTGATGTATGTGTTGTTTGTATGGGAAGTTCAGTTGAAACTGCAAGAGAAGTTGCAACTGAGATGAGAGCAAAAGGTATCAAAGCTGGTGTTGTTGGACTTCGTGTAATTCGTCCATTCCCTTTCTTTGAAATCGCAGATGCACTTAAAGATGTTAAAGCAATCGCTGCACTTGACCGTTCTTCTCCAAATGGTGCTCCAGGTATGCTGTTTAACGAAATCGCAGGTGCTCTTTTTAACACAGATACAAAAGCATTGCTTTCAGGTTATGTGTATGGCTTAGGTGGTCGTGATTTAACAAAGGCACATTTAGTATCCTTGTTCACAGAACTTCAAGCAAATGTTGATGCTGGTAAAGTAACAACTTCATTACAACAGTTTATCGGTGTTCGTGGACCGAAACTATCATTTTTATAAGGAGAAAACTATGAGTGAAATGAAAAAAATTAAAAACTTAAAAGAGTTTTCAACATCAGCTGACCGTTTTGAAGGTGCTAATCTTTTATGTCCAGGTTGTGCTCACTCAATCATCGTTCGTGAAGTATTAAATGCTACAAATGATGATTTGATTCTCTCAGCTTCAACAGGTTGTCTTGAGGTTTGTACAGCAGTTTATCCATATACTTCATGGGATGCTTCTTGGATTCATATCGGTTTTGAAAATGGTTCAACTGCAGTTGCTGGTGCCGAGTCTATGTATAAAGCACTCAAAACGAAAGGTCGCCTAAAGCAGCCAGACCGTAATCCTAAATTTGTCTCTTTTGCTGGAGATGGTGCGTCTTACGATATCGGTTTCCAGTGGATTTCTGGATGTATGGAGCGCGGACACAATATGATGCATATCGTTCTTGATAATGAAGTGTATGCAAATACAGGTGGACAGCGTTCAAGCTCAACACCAATCGGCTCAAGTGCTACAACATCACCCGCTGGTCGTGTGAGTTATGGCGAAAAAAGAAACAAAAAAGATATGGTTTCTATCATGGCCTCACACCATATTCCATACGCAGCGCAAGTTGCTCCAAACAAATGGAAAGATATGGTAAAGAAGATTCAACACGGTTTTTCAGTTGAAGGTCCAGTATTTATAAATGCTGTATCACCATGTACAACAGAGTGGAAATTTGACCCAAAAGACACAATGCACATGGCTGACTTAGCAACGGATACTTTGGTTTTCCCTCTTTATGAAATTATTGATGGGCATGAGTTAAATATCACTTACAGACCTAAAGATGTTGTGCCTGTTGAAGAGTATTTAGCAGCGCAAGGTCGTTTTAAACACCTTTTTAAAGATGAGTATAAGTATCTTATAAAAGAGTGGCAAGAGCGCGTAGATGCAAACTGGGCGTATCTAAACAGACGCGAAGCAGCTCGAGTTTAAAAAGATTTTAGCTTCACTGCATCTTGCACCTAACTAAGATACTCGGCGTACTAGAGTACGCATTCGGTCTTAGTTAGGCACAATCTACAGCAAATCTAAAACTTTTTTTGGTTTGGATTTGTTTTCCACTTGCCAACTTTTTAGTTTTACCTTTAGTTCCACATGCCACAATCTAAACTTAACTTCTCTCTTTCAACCTACCTAAATCAAAAAAAGATAAAATATCCGTTCTATATGGGCTTACTGCCGAAGTAAACCAAAATAAAATTAAGGAATTTCCACATGCCACTATTAGACTCTTTTACTGTTGACCACACAATCATGCCAGCTCCAGCAGTTCGTCGTGCAAAGGGGATGAAAACTCCAAAGGGTGATGACATTACCGTTTTTGATTTGAGATTTGTCAAACCAAATCAAGAGATTTTATCTCAAGAGGGTATCCACACTTTAGAACACCTCTTTGCAGGTTTTATGCGAGACCATTTGAACTCTAAAACGACAGAGATTATCGACTTATCGCCTATGGGTTGTCGCACAGGTTTTTATATGAGCGTTATCGGCAATCCTTCTGAAGAGTTAGTAGTCGATGCGTGGGAAGCTTCTATGAAAGATATCTTAAATGTGAAAGAGCAAAAAGATATTCCAGAGTTAAATATCTATCAGTGCGGAACTTATACGATGCATTCACTAGAAGATGCAAAAGCAATAGCAACCGCAGTTCTTCGTAAAGATATTGATATTATGGACAATGAAGCCCTTGCTCTAGACCTTTCAAAAGTAGAATAGTTATGTACATTACACTCCCTATGGACAGTGAAAATGTCGAAGATGCATCTCTAGTCAAAATTGATGATGTCAAAATTTGGGTTCAACTTTTGATAGAAGATGGCAAGTTAGTTGAAGTAAATCACTCAAATGAGCAAAGAGGTTTTGCAAAATTTAGTGATGCAGTTATCGTTACCAATGATAACGAATATGTGTGGCCATTTATGGAACTTGGCATGATGGTTCTTGTGGCTCATACGCAAAGAAGCATTGAGGATATCGTCGAAGCATACCTTTTTAAAGAGCTTCATGATTTAGCGTATTAGTATAATGTTTAACGACGCCCTCCACACAATGACTCTCAGCGAAGATGGAAGTTATACAGCTTACTCAAAAGAGTATGAAGAGCATTACCACTCTACAAAGGATGGTGCGCTTCATGAGTCACTTGTGAAGCATGTGATTCCAGCTTTTAGGCTTAAAGGGCATCAAAACGAGATACATATTTTAGATATTTGTTACGGCTTAGGTTTTAACACTTTGGCTACGCTCTATTATGCAAAAAAAAATAACATCACTTCAAAGATATATATTTATTCCCCAGAATTAGATGCTACACTCGTAAAATCACTCAAGAATTTTACCTATCCAAAAGAGTTTGATGCTCTGAAACATATAATTTTAGAACTCTCAGAAAAGGGAGTTTATAGCGATGACTCTTGGCATGTGGAAATCTTTTTGGGTGATGCGAGAGAGTATGTTAAAAAATTTGAGAATAAGTTTGACATAGTCTATCAAGATGCTTTTTCACCAAGCACAAATCCTATTCTTTGGACAAAAGAGTATTTTCGTGACATCGCAAAGTCTATGAAAAAAGAGGGTGTTTTAACCACTTATTCTATCTCTTTACCTACGAGATTGGCACTTTATGAGAACGGTTTTAACATCTATCTTTACTCTGCAGAGAACGCCAGAAAATCAACTCTTGCATCTTTGAGTCTGTTAGATGATTTAGAAGTGGTTGATATGGAACATAAAATCAAATGCAATCCACATGCCAAGTCTTTGAGGGATTAGATTGCTTCGCTTCGCTCGCAATGACAAGAGAGTAAAACATCAGTCATAGCGAGGAGGAACGACGAAGCAATCTAAGTTCGTTAATTGATTACACCCAAAAACTCCGCTCCAAACTGCTCAAATTTTTTCTCTCCCACACCATTTACTTCAAGCATAGAAGTTTTGTCATGCGGTTTATCTGAGGCTAAATGTTTGAGTGTTTTATCTGAGAAAATAAGATACGCAGGGATGCCAAGCTCTTTTGCAATCTCAGCTCGTTTTGCTCTGAGAGATTCAAAAAGTGCATCATCAAAATCAAAATCTTCCGCTTGTTTAATTTTTTTCTCTTTAGAAGAAGAAACTTCCAATCGTGAAGATTTTATATCGACCGTTCTTTGTGCTTTGAGGATTTCTATGGCACTCTCCGTGAGTTTTAAAACACTAAATTCGCCAAGAGTGAGGACTTTGAGCTCGATGAGTCGCTCCAAAATTACAAACCAAACTTTTTTGCTTTTATCTGCCCCGATGTTATAAACAGAGAGTTTATCCGCTCCATTTGCCAAAAGTTTTTGCTCTTTTGAACCACGCAAAACATCGACGATATAGTTTTTCCCAAAGCCTTGCTGTGTTTTATAAATCGCACTCAGGAGCATCTGCGACTCTTTTGTGATATCTTCTCTTTTGGCATCCCCTTGCAAACAGTTGTCACATCTGTTTCCACATGCCGCAAGTGTGTCATCAAAATACTCCGCCAACTGCTTGTGAAAGCATATTTCGCTCGTTGCAAACTTATAAATTCCATCAATTTTCGCATCAAGATGTTTTTTATACTCCTCATCCGTAATCTCATCCAAAAAGCGTTTGCTCTGAATCATATCTGCGGCATTAAAAAGCAAAAGTGTTTCGCTGTCTTCGCCATCTCGTCCAGCCCGACCAATCTCTTGGTAGTAATTCTCTTGCGATTTTGGAAGTGACATGTGGACGACAAAACGGATGTCACTCTTGTCGATTCCCATCCCAAAAGCGATAGTTGCCACCATGATATTGACTTTGTCATTAACAAATATTTTGAAGTTTTGCTCTCGCACATGGTTGGGAAGTCCAGCGTGATACGCCAATGAACTAAAGCCTTTCATATTTAAAAATGCACTCAGCTCCTCCGCTTTTTTTCGTGAACTCACATAGATAATTCCGCTCTCATTTTTGTGACGGTTTAAGAAGTTTTGGAGTTGTGCATGACCGTTTGTGATGCGTCGCTCAGCCGAGATGAAAATGTTTTTACGAAATATTTTCCCCTTTAAAACCAGAGGATTTTCTAGGCGGAGTTCTCGTACGATGTCATCGGTTACATGGTTGGTTGAAGTTGCAGTAAAAGCACAAACTGTGGCATGTGGAAAGTTCGCTTTGAGGTTTCCCAAAGCTCTGTAATCATCCCTAAATTCATGTCCCCATTGTGAAATACAGTGTGCCTCATCGACGACAAAAAAGTTGATATTGAGGGTTCGCAGAAGATTGACTGTCGATTCAGTATTTAACCGCTCAGGAGAGAGATAGAGAAATTTTAACGCACCGTTTTGCGCCTTATAAATAATCTCCTCCACATCCTCACGCGATTGCGCAGAAGATATCATATCGGCACTGATTTTTTGTGCTTTGAGTGCCCGAACTTGGTCTTGCATGAGTGCGATGAGCGGAGAGATAACGATACTTATTCCATCTTTGATGAGCGTAGGAAGTTGATACACAAGCGATTTCCCACCGCCTGTAGGCAAAATCATAAGCAAATCACGGTTGCCTAAAATAGCATCCACACCCTCCTCTTGAAGAACTCTAAAGTCGTTATGACCGAAGATATCTTTTAGGACTTTGTGTTTCAAAACCGTGCAGTCATAGAATCGACTTCATCCCATGTGAGCGCAGATTTCTGGTGCGTGATGATATGTGCAACATACCGTGCGAACATATCGGTTTCAATATTTACTTTTGAGCCTTTTTTGTAGTTCTTAAAAAGTGTTTCTCGCATTGTGTGTGGAATGATTGTCAGTCTGAAACTGTTTTCACTTACATCGTTCACGGTTAAACTCACGCCATCAATAGTTATCGAGCCTTTTGGTACGATGAAGGCTATAAATTTTTTATCGACCTCTATAAAAACATCAAAAGAGTTGCCATTGTTTTTAATTTCTTTGATAGTTCCAAGCGTATCCACATGCCCTTGCACCACATGCCCCTCAAATCTATCGCCCATCATCATGGCAGGTTCGATGTGAACTTCGTTTTTGTAGTTCTCCATCGCCAAAAGTTTTTGAGATTCGGGTGACAACTCTACGCTAAAACCATCGCCTAAAACTTTTACAACAGTTAAACATGCCCCGTTTATAGCGATACTATCGCCAACTTTTGCCTTATGTTTGGCACGGATAGTCAAGGTGCTTCCAGTTAAACTTTGAACGGTTGCGATTTCTCTAATTAATCCAGTAAAAATGATAACTCCTTTATTTCTGATGCGAAGAGGCTAGTATTTGAAAAACTAAAATACAATTTTTCCATCCTCTTGCAAACCTTTTATAATCTCTTTTGCTTTTTCATGCCCTTTGTAGGCGGCTTTTCTGCAGTAATCTAATGCTGTGTCGTTGTTCATTTCACAGCCGATGCCTTGGTCGTAGAGCAGACCTAGATTGTAAAGTCCCTCAGCCAAACCACCCTCGGCAGCACGGGAAAAACAGATAAAACATTTAGCTTCATTTTGTTCTACGCCATGCCCCTCTTTGTAGAGAACACCTAGATTATTAAAGCACTCCAAGTTTCCTCTTTTTGCTCCCTCTTCGTACCAAAAAGCGGCTTCACTGAAGTTTTGCAAACAGCCAAGACCGCGTTCGAGCATAAGTGCTACTTCATACATGGCATGTGGAACTTCACGGATTGCCGCTTCCATAAAAAGTTCATACGCCTTAAATTGGTCATGCGTTACCCCACCTAAGCCACTTGTATAAAGAATTGCTAAATTAAAAAGTGCGTAAGGTTGCAAAGCTTCGGCGGCTTTTGTGTAAAGTTCTAGGGCTTTTGCCTCATTTATCTCACAACCTTGAGCATTTTGGTGCATGTAGGCGAGTGAAGTTTGCGCATCCGCATTTCCATCCTCTGAGAGTTTTGAATATATCTCAAAAGCGGTTTTAAAATCTTGCGTATTATAGGCGTTATGTGCTTCTTGTATCATTTATTTTTCATTCTCTGTGCGTATATTTTGTCTAAATGTGGTTTTATTGTTTTTTCTAGCAGCTTTTGCATTTCTAATTTGTTCGAGTAAATTTTCTTTTATATTGAGATGATTTTCTCTGATTTTATGTTCATCACTTCCGTCAATCTCTTCGTCATACTCGACAAGTTCTGGAATGTAATTTTTTAAAAAATCCTCGGTATAAATAGGTTTATGAATTTGTATCGGTGCTGCTGGGTTTTCTTTTTTCTTTGTTTTAACTTTTTGATTATCTCGTGGATATTGGGCATCCACACCTGCATCGTACTCTAAAACTTCAGGAATATAATCTTTAAATAACTCTTTCTCTGAAATTTTTTTATCTTCGGACATCTTAATAACCTTGATTAATTTTGGATATTTTAGGGAAACTATACTTAAAAATGATAAAATCCGCTTTAAATAAAATCCTCATACGGAAAATATAAATGAATTATGATGTAATCGTTGTCGGTGGCGGACATGCGGGTGTAGAAGCTGCGCTCTCAGCTGCAAGAATGGGCAACAAAACTTTGATGGTCTCCATGCTCGCTGAAAATGTTGGAGCTACGAGCTGTAACCCTGCTGTGGGCGGTTTGGCAAAAGGGCATTTGGTGCGTGAACTCGATGCTTTGGGCGGAGAAATGGGACTTATAACGGATCAAGCTGGTATTCAGTTTCGCATACTCAATCAAACAAAAGGTCCAGCAGTGCGTGGAAGTCGTGCGCAAATAGATATGGACAAATACCGTGTCATCGCTCGAAACACAGTCCTTACAACTCCAAACCTTGACTTGGTGCAAGAGATGGTTGAGAATTTACTTGTAGAAGATGGCGAAGTGCGAGGCGTGAAAACGAACCTTTTAAACGAATACGGTGCAAAAAAAGTCATCATTACAACTGGAACATTTCTCCGAGGTGTGATTCATATTGGCGAAATTAAACAGGTTGGTGGTCGTTTTGGTGAGCAGAGCAGTGAGGGGTTGAGTGCTTCTCTCTTGGCATGTGGACTTGAGATGGGAAGGCTCAAAACGGGAACTTGTGCGAGGATTGACAGTTCATCGATAGATTTTTCAGTGATGGAAGAACAAGATGGCGATGCACTTCCAAGCCCTTTTAGTTTTAGAACTGACCGCGCGGAGTTTAGAGCGACTAAAAAGCAGTTGCCTTGTTTCATCGCCTACACAAACGAAGAGACGCATAACATCATAGAGAGTAATTTTTACAGAGCGCCACTTTTTACTGGACAAATCGAGGGAACAGGTCCAAGATATTGCCCAAGTATTGAGGATAAAATAAACCGTTTTCGTGACAAAGACAGACACCATCTCTTTATCGAACCGCAAACTATGGAGAACACGGAGTGCTACATCAACGGCATGAGTACATCGCTTCCGCCTGATGTGCAACAGCAGATGATTCACTCTGTAAAAGGGCTAGAAAATGCGAAGATTGTGCGTTATGGATATGCGATAGAGTACGATTTTGTAGATCCAAGAGAGCTTAAACATACACTTGAGACGAAGAAAATCAAAGGGCTTTATTTGGCTGGACAGATAAACGGAACAACAGGTTATGAAGAAGCCGCGGCTCAGGGTTTAATGGCTGGAATAAATGCTTCTTTGTCACTCCAAGAAAAAGAGCCTCTTGTTTTAAGACGCGATGAAGCGTATATCGGCGTTTTGATAGACGACTTAGTAACAAAAGGAACAAAAGAACCCTACCGAATGTTTACCTCTCGTGCAGAGTACAGACTGCTTTTGCGTGAAGAGTCAGCGGACACGAGACTCAGCGGTTATGGAAATGAACTTGGACTCATAGATGATGAGGTTTATGCAAAAGTTGTACTTAAAAACTTGCAGATAAAAGAGGGTGCTTTGGCGTTGGAAGAGACAAAATTCACGCCAAACAAAGAGTTTATTGCATTTTTAGAAGAGATGGGTGAACAGCCTATCAAAGACCTTTCAACTGCGCAACAGCTCATCGCCAGAAAATCTTTTGACATTGAGAAGATGCTCAAACTCATGCCAGAATTTGAGAAGTATGATGAATATATCCAAGAAGAGATTTTGGTAGAGGGCAAATATGCTCGTTATATTGACAAGCAGAGTGAAGAGATAGAGCGAATGAAGAAGTATCTTAAAGTTGCAATTCCGCAAGATTTTAACTTTAAAGGTGTGAGCGGATTATCAAAAGAGATAGTAGAAAAACTGGAAAAATTCAATCCGCCAACACTTCAAGCGGCTATGAATATCAGTGGTATAACTCCTGCAGCGGTGGAAATACTGCATATTTATATAAGAATTGCGAGTAAGAGAAGTTAATGAAAATATATTATTATGTTCACACAGGTCACCGCATAGGACTTGATAGATTTAGACGCGCGGTGGCTATTATTAACTTTCTTGGAGATTTAGATATCACGCTTCTTTGTTCCGATTTTCGTATAGCGCAGGTTGCAAAAGATTTTGGTATCAAAAGTAGTGTGGGTGTGGATGTTGTAAGAAATATCCCTCAAATTGCTCTTCATGGCGATAAACTAATTTTTGACTCAGAAGAAGCAAACCCAATTATGCTTGATGACATGAGAAATTATTTTTCTACTTTTATCAGAATAAGCGACAATGAAAATGATAAAAAAGAGGAAAAAGAGTTTCTGATATCTCCTTATCTTCACGGCGATGGCATTTGTAACGCTTATGCCATTCATGATACATTTTTTCAAGAAGAAGAGATGAAGAACATAAAAATCTCTTTCTTTTTTGGAGATGATGATTATGAAAAAGATTTAGAAAAATATGTCTCGCTTATTGAGGATTTAAATGCTGATTTACAGCTTGGGTTTTACTACTTTTTAGATTATGAAGAGAGCTTAAAAAAGAGATTTCCTCATCATCATGAATTTGATGGGTATGAAGAGATGATTAAAAAATCGCAAATTTTAATCACAGCTTCACCTCAATCAGTTCTTGAGAGCTTGGCATGTGGAAATAAACCTATCTATTTTCAAAGAGAAGATTATGGGACTGATTTCGTAAAATTATTTAAAAATTTGAATGTTCCCATAGTAGAAAATCTTGATATAAATCAACTATCACATCTTTTACAAACGATTAGTAAACAAGAGTATGTAAAACCTACACAGTTTAGTGAAAAAATAGCAAATTTTATAAAAGAAACCTTAACTTTATAATTAATTAAAAGTAATTTAGTATATAATCAGCCTCTAAAATTCACAATAAAGTGAGCGAACATGATAAATGAGAGCCGTAGAGGTTTTATGGGTGTAGCATTTGGTGCTGTAGCAGCGGTTGGTGCTGTAGCTTCATTAGTTGCTATGAAAAAAAGTTGGGACCCGCTTCCAAGCGTAATGGCAGCTGGTTTTACTACTGTAGATTTGAGTAAATTTACAGCAAATAAACTAGAAATAGTAAAATGGCAGGGTAAACCGATTTTTTTACTTAAGTTTGGTGCAGATATGCCAGCAGTAGAAAAAAGAAGTGTAAAAGTTGGAGCAAATTATTACTCAGTAATGATTGGTTTATGTACACACTTAGGTTGTATCCCAGCGTATAGAGATACTACAAAAGATTTTAAATGTGCATGTCATGGTGGTGAGTTTACAGCTGCTGGTGTACATAGTTTTGGTCCTCCTCCTCGTCCACTAGACATTCCTCCTTTTACTATAAAAGATGAGCACACTATAGTTTTAGGTGAAGCTGGACCAGAATATAAAGCGTTGATAGCTAGACTTTCAACTGATAGTAATATAGCGTAAGGGGGCAGAGTATGGCAGAATTTGAAAAAGCTAACTCCATTGGCGAGTGGTTTGACCAGAGATTAAATGTAAAAGCTTTTACAAAAGTGATGATGACGGAGTATTGGATTCCTAAAGAAATCAACTTTTTATGGGCTATGGGCGCACTTTTAGTAATGCTGTTTAAGCTATTGATAATAACAGGTATTTTCTTACTTATGTACTACAAGCCAGATGCAAATATGGCGTTTGATAGTGTAAATTATACTATTATGCAAGAAGTTGGTTATGGTTGGTTATTTAGAAACATTCATGGTGTTGGTGCATCGGTTGTTTTCTTAATTATTTATATCCACATGTTCACGGCTATTTATTACGGTTCATACAAAAAGGGTCGTGAAATGATTTGGCTCTCAGGAATGCTACTTTTTGTACTTTTCTCAGCTGAGGGATTCTCAGGTTACATGCTTCCATGGGGTCAAATGTCTTACTGGGCAGCGTATGTTATTACTGAAATTTTTGGTGGTATCCCTTTTATAGGTGGCGACTTAGTTATTTGGATTCGTGGTAACTTTTATGTTTCTGATGCAACTTTAACTCGTTTCTTCATGTTACATGTACTTTTAATTCCAGTAGTACTTATCGGTGCGATAGCTTTCCACTTTTATACACTTCGTTTTCCACATGTTAACAACGAAGAGGGTGAATTTTTTGATTACAAAAAAGAGAGTGAAAAATATTTAGCAGGTGATAAAGCAAACTCTAAAGTTATAGCTTTCTGGCCAGACTTTTTATCTAAAGATTTTATGGTTATTGCTGTGTTTATGGTTTTCTTCTTCTATCTTGTGTTTTACAACAACGGTTTCGCAATGGATCCAGTAAACTTTGATAAAGCAGATGGTATGAAAACTCCAGCTCATATCTATCCTGAGTGGTATTTCTTATGGTCTTATGAAGTTCTTCGTGGTTTCTTCTTTGAAATCGGTGGTGTTTCTGGTAAAGATTTAGGTCTTATGGCATTTGGTTTTGCTCAAGGTATATTCTTGGTATTGCCATGGTTAGATAGATCTCCAATGGTGAAACCAGCAAACCAAAGACCTGTATTTAAATACTGGTTCTGGTTATTAATGGCTGACTTATTTGTTCTTACAATTTTTGGTAAGTTACCACCGACCGGTATCAATGCTTGGGTAGGTTTCTTTGCATCTACAACATTCTTAGGATTGTTTATTGCATTACCTTTCTTAACTAAAATTGAAGCTAAAATGGCAGGAGGTAAATAATGTTTTCTTTAATCGTAGGTCTCATAGTAGCAGTAGTGCTAATAGTATTAAACATTGTTCTTTCTAAGCTCTCTTTTCCTAAAGAGGGAAGAATACTTGCTATTATAGTTATTTTAGTTAGTTATATCTATTGGGGATTTGAGCCATTTGCTCACCATGAAATGCACCCACATGTGGAAGATGCTTCTTACAAATTTGACGGTAAACAAGATATTGAAATGTTAGAAGCTGCTAAACTAGATGCAACAGCAACAAAAGCGTTTTGGGCAACAGTAGCTAAAATTGCTGAACATAAAGGAGATGCAGTTTCTGGTAAAGCGTTAGTTACTGCTAACTGTACAGCATGTCACTCTATGAAAAGTGAAGGATTCCCTGAACTTATGAGTGATGCGGATGCTGCTGCATCGTATGGCGTTACTCCTCCGGATTTATCACTAGCTGGAAAGGTTTATGATAGAAATTATCTTATAGCATTTATTTCTAACCCTGTAAAAGCTATGCATATTGAGCATAAATATCCAGTAGGTGGAGAAAAAGTTTTCCCTATGCCAGCATCTGATTTTATGCAACCACAAGAAATTGCGGATATGGTTGCTTACTTAAGTGATGCTGCACAAAAAGTTCCTGCTCCTAAAGTAAAAGAGGGTTCAAGTGAATTTGAAATCTCAAAAGCTGCGAACAAAGAAGTTTTTGAAACAGCGTGTGTTCGTTGTCATGCAATGGGATATGCAGGTATCAAAGCTAGAACTGCTCCTGAAGCTATGAGTGCGTATATTGGTGCAACGCCTCCTGATTTATCTCAATATATCAGAAGTCGTGGTGAAGACTATTTACATAACTTTATCAACGATCCACAAAGAAAATTATCAGGAACTGGTATGCCTCGTGTTGGTTTAAATGAAAAAGCAGAAGCGCAAGTAGTAGAGTACATGACACAAATTGGCGATAGCAAAAAAGATGAAAGAGAAGCACTAGGACCAAAAGTTCTAATCTACTTAACTATCTTAGCAGTATTCGCTCTTCTATGGAAAAGAAAAATCTGGAAAGATTTACACTAAATTTCTCTAAACAATTTCCACATGCCAAAGAAAGTCGGCATGTGGAACTCTCATCTTTTCACTTTTTCTCAAAAATAATTTTTAATTATAAAATACAACTTTGTAATGGTACATTTAGACATTTTTTCTCGTTCCTAAGCTCCAGCTTGGGAATGCATACATCAATAACAACCTACATATAAAGAATAAACAAATATAGACACTCCAAAGCTGGAGCTTGGGAGCGAGGATTTCTTATTTGAATCGCCACTGCGAGGACAACTTCTCGTCACTGCGAGGAACGAAGCCGTTTCATACATATACACAACCACTACACAAAACCCATAAAACACGCATTTTCATACCAAATCAACATCCAACATGTGTAAATAGTAAACAAATTGTAAATAAACTTCATAATTTAAACTTAGATTAAATTTTCTACATATATAATGAGTCCGTTCAAATATGTCTAGTAAGAGAGTTTCAGTTTATGGAATGGCATTTGCTATTCGTTTACTATCACTTTTTTACAGTGATGTAAAAACAAAACAGGAGAAAATGAATGAAAAAAATTATAGTTTCTTTAACGGCAGCGTCGTTAATCGTGGTATCAGCAACTGCTGCTGATAAGGGTATAGACATTGTAACGACTGGTCAAACAGCTCTTTACTACCAAACAGCGACTACAAATGCAACGGGTGCAAAAGATCTTTTTGATCAAAATGTAGCTTCAGCAAATGTTGGTGTTCAATTAAACTTAGATGCAGATCTTAAAAATGATTTCACATTTGGTTCTCAAATCACTTACTTAGGTACAAATGGTTTAGAAAAAAATCTTGTAAGTAACACAATGTCAAATACAAATGGTGTTACTGCAGCTGTAAATCAAACAAATCTTGATAGTGTAGTAGCACTTACGCAAATCAATGTTTCTAAAAAAATTGCTAATACTACTGTAAAACTTGGTCGTCAAGAACTTCCAATGGCACTTTCACCTTTAGCATTCTCTGAAGATTGGAATATATTCAAAAATACTTTTGAAGCTGCGTTAATTGTTAATAGCGACATTCCACAAACAACTTTAGTTGGTGCGTATGTTAGTAAAAGCAATAATTTTGCTGATTTAAGTGACTTCGGTAATGTTGCTGCTGCAACTGATGCTGGTGCTGCAACTGTAGCTGGTACTGCATATATGGTTACTGCTCAAAATAAATCAATTCCAATGACTACTGTTACTGCTTCTTACTATAATATGGCAAAAATCGGTCAAAATTTACTTGTTACTCAAGATATTGCTGCAGATGCTTTATGGGCAGATGTTGCTATAGCTGATAAATCTTTACCAATGGGTCTTACTTTAGGACTTCAAGCTGGTCAAATTAATCCAGATAGTAGTATATTTGCTGATACTACTGCTTTAGGTATTAAAGCTAGTATTGTTCCAATGTCTGCACTTACTTTAACTGCAGCATATACATCAGTTAGTGGTGATGAGAATAAAGCTAACGCAGCAATTAGAAATGTTGCTAACACAGGTGCAAGTTCTAAAACTCCACTTTACACTCAAATGGTTGCTAACCAAGCTGCTATCGCTCTTGATGCTAATACAATTATGTTAAAAGCTGCTTATAGCTTAGGTGATTATGGTACTGTTATCGCTCAAGGTACTCAAACTGATGCTGGTAAAGCAAATCTAAACGCGCGTTCAAATGGAGAAGGAAATGATCTTACAGATTTAGAACTTCTTTATGTTGTTAAAGCTGCTGGTGTGAATTACCTAGCTGGTTATGTTCACCAAATGTATGACACAGCAACTGTTGGTAGTACAACTCAAGCAGATGCAACTGACATCATTCGTGTATGGGCTCGTTACAACTTCTAATAAGAATTTTCTTACTAGTTGATGCTTTACACTTAACGTGTAAATAACTTCAAAAATTCCCAAGCTTGATGCTTGGGAACACTCATAAAATTTCAAGTAAAACTTACTTTAAAAATCACTCAAATCCAAAACACTTTATGCTATAATCCACAACAAATCAAAATAAAAGAGAACCCATGAAAAGCATCAAAATCGTAATTATGGCAGTTGTATTACTGCTCATCACGGCATGTGGAAATAAAACTCCATTTTCGGCACAGCAACCACTTGAAAACTCGGCTTTAGTTTACATTTATGCTACTTCTGCGATGAGTTCTGGTGAAAGCACAGGTAGTAAAGATTTTAGTATCCGCATCAACAATAAAAGATATTTAGAAAGAATCAAAAGTGGCGAGTATATGGTTTTTAATCTTAAGCCTGAAGCTATGACTATTTCTGCAACGAGATCACAAATAGAAGAGCAAGTTCTTAAAATGAATTTGCAATCAGGTCAAATTTATTATTTAAGAATTAAAGACAATATAGAGGGTGGCAAGTTTGAATTTGAACAAGTTGCGAATGCAATAGCTTCTAAAGAGATAACAAAAACTGGATTGGCAGGTTCATCTGAAGAGAGTCCAGAAAATATCATTACAGAGTTTGTAAACCCTAAAGAAGATAAAAAAGAAGATATGATTGTTAAAGCACAACCAGCGGCAGTTGCACAACCAGTACCAGTTGCACAGCCAGTGGTAAATACAAAATCTCTTTCAAAATCAGATGAGATTGAAAAAGCATATAACTTAAAAGAAAAAGGTATTTTAAGTGAACAAGAGTATAAAGCTCTAAAAAATGAGATACTCGCTAAATAATTTTCACTATTTCCACATGTCACTTGGCATGTGGAATTCTTAACTACCAATCTTTCTGATTTGCATCAATCTTTTTTTTAGCTCCAATTGCTATAATACAAATATATAAAGCATAGGAAATATAATGCTAATAGATAGCTATGATAGAGTGGTTGATTATCTGAGAATCTCTGTAACGGAGCGATGTAATTTTCGATGTCAATACTGTATGCCAGAGAAACCTTTTTCGTGGGTTCCAAAAGAAAATCTTCTCACATTTGAAGAGCTGTTTCTTTTTGTAAAAGTGGCGATTGATGAGGGTGTAAAAAAGATTCGCATTACAGGTGGCGAACCACTTTTGCGTGAGAGTTTAGACAAGTTTATAAAGATGATTTACGATTATGAACCGAGTATTGATTTGGCAATGACTACGAATGCGTATCTGCTAAAGGGTACGGCACAAAAACTCATTGATGCGGGGTTAAAACGAATCAATGTTTCTATAGATACTTTAAAACCTGAAGTTGCAGAGGAAATCGCACAAAAAGATGTTCTAAAGAATGTTCTTGAAGGTGTGAATGAAGCTCTCAAAGTTGGCTTAAAAGTAAAAGTAAACATGGTGCCGATGAAGGGCGTCAATGCGAACGAGATTGTGGAAGTTTTAGAGTATTGCAAAGCTAGAAATATGAGTGTGCGATTTATCGAATATATGGAAAATAGCTTCGCTAAAAAAGAGATTTCAGGTTTAAAATCAGAGGAACTTTTGGCTATTTTAAGAGAGCATTATGAGTTTGAAGATGAGGGTTTTGACGGCTCGTCACCATCGCATTATTACAAAATGAAAGATGGGTATAGATTTGGAATCATAGAACCCTATGAAGATGATTTTTGTAAAAAATGTAACCGTATCCGCCTAACAGCTGAGGGGCAACTTATCCCTTGTTTGTATTTTGATGAAGCTATGAGCATTAGTGAGTCTATAAAAAGAGGCGACATAAAAGGTGCGGCTCTTGTTTTGAAAGAAGTAGTGCGAATAAAACCAGAAAAAAACCGCTGGGGCGGAGAAGATGCAGAAGTGTCAAAAAGAGCTTTTTATGAAACGGGTGGGTGAGATTTGCTTTATTTAGTGGAACATTTTTACTCTATTCAGGGTGAAGGAAAATATACAGGAACTCCATCTCTTTTTTTTCGCTTTGGTGGTTGTAACATGCGTTGTGAAGGCTTTGGATGCGTTGAAAAAGCCGATGATGGAAGTGAAGTTTTAGGGTGCGATACTGTTTATGCGGTGAATAAAGAGCATTTTCTAAAAAAATGGATACCTATAAAAAACGCTACAGAGCTTTTAAATATTTTAAATATTTATGATTTACCTCGGCATGTGGATATTGTTCTCACAGGTGGCGAACCGCTCATTTATGCAAATGATGCAATTTTTGTAGAGTTTTTGACTGCACTTCACAAAGCTGGACATCAGGTAACTTTTGAAACAAATGGTTCTATCGGCATTGATTTTGAGCAGTTTCCAATTTATAAAAAGTTTATCTATGCACTTTCTGTAAAACTTTCAAACTCGAATGAGCCTCTCAGTAAAAGAGTAAAAGGCGATGTCATCTATGGTATTGCCAGTAACGCAAAAGAGGCTTTTTTCAAGTTTAGCATCGATGCAGACTCAATAGATTTGGGGTTGGAAGAGGAAATATCGAGTATAATTATACACGCGCCAAAAACAAAAGTTTACTGTATGCCTTTGGGTGGAAGCAAAGCAGAAGTTGAAGCAAATACAGAACCGTTGATAGAGTTCTGCAAGGCAAAGGGCTATAACTTTAGCGATAGGCTTCATATACGAATTTGGGATCAAAATAAGGGAGTTTAAGTGATTATTAGAAAACTTTTTAAATTTGAAAATGCTCATGTTGTGAGGGGATGCTCAACTGTTCGTTGTAGAAGTTCTTTACATGGACACTCCTATAAGGTTGAGCTTCTTTTTGAATCAAACTTTTTAGACCATGGGCAGATGGTATATGATTTTGGACTTATGAAGCAAAATATGAAAGTGCTAGTAGATAGTTTTGACCATGCTATTGCTCTTTGGGATGGGGATGAAAAAGAGTATATAAAAGATATGCAAAAGCACTCTCAAAGGTGGATATTGCTTCCAATTTCTCCATCAGCTGAACAATTTTCCCGCATTTTTTTTGTGATGATAGATAGACTTTTACAACTAACATCGAGTGTAAATGGTGAGAGAGATGTGAAACTTCATAGTGTAATAGTCCATGAAACAGAGACAGGTTACGCTCAAGCTTTTGCAGATGACGCTTACTCAAAAGATATGGGTTATATAGATTTAGACAAAATTATTTTTTCAAATGAAGTGATGAATAGTTGGAATGATAAGAGGTTATGGGAAAAAATCAAACGAGGCGAGAAGTTTGTAAATCCTAAGGATGTTTAGGATTTAGTAACTAAATCCACTCTCTCTTTACTCGTAAAACTAAACCTAGTCGGAATTATTTTTATACCACTTCCACATGCCAAGAATCCACATGCTTCATCAACTATTATGTAAGCGTTTGCAACTGCCAGAGGGGAGATCATTCCAGGGGCAAATTTTTCACATGGTTTGAAATATTCACCGTCAAAAAAGCCTGGGATGAGCGTTCTTTTCCCTGCTTTCATTTTATAATCTTCTTTCATTTTTGCAGTTATGGTATTTAAGTATTTATTTTTTTCTCCACTGAGAGCTAAAATGATACTTTGTCCAAAAAGTTCAAAATTGAGTGCGGCTGCGAGGGGATTGCCAGGAAGATTTAAAGCAAGAGTATCTCCAATGCGTCCAAAAGTTGTAGGTTTCCCTGGTTTAATTTCTATTTTATCAAAGAAAATATCATATCCAAAAGCTTCAAAAGCTTCCTTTGTAAAGTCCGCATCTCCGACACTTACACCGCCAGAAGTTATAATTAAATCAGCATTTAAAGCACTTTTTATGTGCGCTTTAATATCTTCGAGTGTATCCATCGCTGTACCTATAAAATCAACTTCACATCCAAGTTCTATAGCTCTTGCAAAAAAAGTTGGAGTATTTGTGTTGTAGAGTTGATGCGATGCAACACTCTCAAAGTGCATTTTTAGTTCACTTCCTGAGGCAAAAAGTGCAATGCGAGGCTTTTTGTAAACTTTGATATGGCTAATTCCCTGAGATGTCAAAAGTGTAATGTGATGGGCAAAAAGTCGCTCGCCTGAAGTTAAAATTATTGTTTGGCTTTTGATATCTTCTCCGCAAACTCTTATATGTTGTGCAACTTTAAGAGTGTCGGGAAGTAAAATTCCATCTCCACATACCGAAATTTCTTCTATTGGAACTATACACTCTGTGGCATGTGGAACTCTTGCTCCTGTCATAATTTTAATGGCATTTCCTGCTTGGAGTATATCGTTAGAATCATCTCCTGCAAGGATAGTACTTGTAACTTTGACACATTTTCCTGCATCAGATATTTTTACAGCGTACCCATCCATAGCAGAGTTATCAAAAGGTGGAAGATTATGGAAAGCCACGATATCTTGGGCTAAAACGAAGCCTAATGCTTGTTCAATAGGAAGTATTTTTAGAGAGTTTTTTGTTGCAGTATTGTAAATCAATTCTAGTGCTTCTTCTACTTTTACGGACATAGTTACCTCAGATAGTGATATTTATAGTAAACTTTCATCATGAATGAAATGTATGATATGAGTATTGTAACACACAACTTAAGTGTTATGGGAATGTTGGCGGTGATTTTGATAAATCTTGTGATGCTTTTAGGGGCGCAAGATATTCATAAATATGCAAAAAGAATGCGAATTTTTATGCCTATGAGTGCAACGATGATAGCAGTTATCCTTTTTACTGGAGTCGTTATGATGGCGGCAAAACATTTGGAATTTAGCATAGAAAATATAATTATGATAGTGTTTGGAACACTCCTAATTTTCTTGGAACTAACAAGATATAAAAAATTAAAACACATCGATATAAGTGCAGAAGACGCTCTAAAAACTTACAAGTCATTGGCGTTGAAAATCTTAAATATTGAGTTTTTTATAACTTTAGCTATCTCTGCTTGGATGTTGATTTGATATACATTTTTCACGAAGATGCTGGTAAATCTTCGTTTAAGATAGATGGGGAATCGTTTAAATATCTCATCAAAGTTCGTCGCCATGATGTTGGAGATACTCTTCATTTTCGAAATAGATCTGATATAAAAACTTTGCATGAATACAAAATAGAAAATATAGATAACAGAAATTTAGTTGTCACACTTCTCTCTTCTTCTTTAAATGAAATCAAAAGTCAAAAAAGTTTGCATATAGGCTGGTGTTTGATAGATACTAAGTCTATTGAGAAAGTTTTACCATCTTTATGCGAAATAGGTGTAGAAAAAATTTCTTTTATTGGTTGTGATAGAAGTCAAAAAAACTTTAAACTTGATTTTAAAAGATTTGAGAGAATTTTGGAAGCTTCGATGCAACAATGTGGAAGAAGTACTTTTATAGAATTTGATACCTATAAAAATATAAAAGAGTTTTTATCAGATTTTCCACATGCCAAGGTATTTGATTTTTGTGAGAATGTCTTAAAAGAGGGCGCTGATTTTGAGACAGTTTTGATTGGTTGTGAGGGTGGTTTTTCTAAAATTGAAAGGGAATTATTGACTTCAAAAGAAGTTTTCTCTCTCGATACACCGATGGTTCTTCGCTCTGAGAGTGCTGTTGTCGCAGTTGCATCTAAAATTTTGTTATAAATTTTTATACTTAAGATATATTTAGATATACTTTCAACCTTAAAATCCGCACCCATACGGATTTAAAAAATATATAGATGTGCGTACTCAAGACGCGTATCAAAAGGCAAAAAAATGAAAAAAGATCTTCACCCAACTTTAGTAACTTGTGCGGTTTCATGTGCATGTGGAAATACTTTTGAGACTAAAAGTCAAAAAAGTGAATTAAGAATTGACATTTGTAATGAGTGCCACCCATTTTTCACAGGAAGTGAAAGAATGGTAGATACAGCTGGTCGTATCGATAAGTTCAAAAAACGCTACAATATGGCATAAGGCGAGATTTTTCTTGCTTTGTCTTGTTCCTACACCGATAGGAAACATTGGCGATATATCACTTAGAGCTATGACTGCTTTAAGTGAAGCCGACATACTTCTTTGCGAAGACACCCGCGTTACAAAAAAACTCATAAACATTTTAAAAGAACGCTACACCATAACACCAAAAGAAAATCAGCAATTTATATCGCTTCATTCACATAATGAAAAAGAGTTTGTTGAAAATTTAGAACCCTCTTTTTTTGAAAAAAATATAATTTATGTCAGCGATGCGGGAATGCCAGGAATAAGTGACCCAGGGCAAACACTTGTAAAATACTGCATAGAAAATGGTGTGAAGTATGATATCTTCCCTGGAGCAAATGCAGTTTTAACTGCATTTGTAGCAAGTGGTTTTTGTGAAACAAAAATGCTTTTCCTTGGGTTTTTAGACCACAAGGGAGATTCCAGAAATGCTGGTTTACAAGAAGCTTTGTATAGTGGATATACAACTATCCTTTACGAATCACCGCACAGACTTCAAAAACTTCTTTTAGAGATAGATAAAGAGGATGCGGGCAGAAAAATATTTTTAGCAAAAGAGCTTACTAAAAAATTTCAAAAATACTTTCATGGAACTGCCAAAGAGCTTTTAGAAAAACTTGGAACAAACTATAAAGGGGAATGGGTTGTCGTGTTACATGCTGCTGCTACGCGTTCAAGTGGTGCAATAACGCAACGCGATATTTTAGAACTTGATTTACCTAAAAAAGTTCAAGCAAAGTTAATCAGTAAAATTACAGGCGAAAATATAAAAACTCTCTATCAAAAACTTTTAGAACTCTAAACTTTATCTTAAACATTTTTAGCTAAAATACCGCCATGTTAATTTATGCAAAACAACCAATATATTATGTAATTGATAAATATCCAAATAGGATTAAGACTTTGTATCTTGCAAAGGAACTTGATAAGAAAGAGTACTCTCGACTTATGAAGTTTGGTTTTGAGATCAAAAGAATTCCACAAGAAGCTGCACAAAAAATGTGTAAGAATGCAAATCATCAAGGCTTTTTGGCTGAAGTTGATGATTATGAGCTCCATCCATTTAACTCTTTTTTAAATAAAGATTTCATTTTGATACTCGCTGGTTTAACCGATGTCGGAAACATAGGTGCAATTGTTAGAAGTGCTTATGCTCTGGGAGTAGATGGTATTGTGGCATGTGGAATTAAAAATCTTGCAATAGAACCAGTGCTAAGAACAAGTACAGGAACTTTGTTTGATATGCCACTTGCAGTTGAGCACAATATTTATGATGTACTAAACGATTTGAAAACATCGGGTTTTACAATTTATGGTGCCGATATGGGTGGTAAAGATATTCGTACGCTAGAGCTAAAGCAAAAAAGAGTTTTAGTTTTAGGTAGTGAGGGAGAAGGGCTAACTTCAAGAGTGCTTTCAAAATTAGATGAAGTAGTGAGCGTAAAAATGTCACACGAGTTTGATTCGCTTAATGTGAGTGTGGCAGGAGCTATTTTAATGGATAGGATGAGAATATGAGCTATGGACTCGAGCGATTAAAAGAGATAGGTGCTCAAAAAATACATGAAAGAACGCATATAGCAAAAGAGCATGTGCAGCAACTTCTCAGTGAAACTTTTGATAGTATAAATAGAATTCACTTTATAGGTTTTATTTCTATTCTAGAGAGAGAATATGATGTAGATTTAAGTGACTTAAAAGCAAAAGGTTTGGAATATTATAAAAATACTGTTGTTGCTCCTAAAACTATGAACCATGCTGTATTTAATCCAGACAAAAAGAAAAATAGTAATAATTTATTTTATATTTTATTGACTTTTTTATTAGTTGGAGCGTTTATATATTTTGAGTTAGCACCAGCAATGGAAGAGAGTGATTCAGGACAGATAATCAATAATACAATTATAGAAAATGCTCAAAAAAATATAGAAAATACTGCTAAAGTCGATGTGAATGATACAAATAATTCAAATATATCGGATGCTATTGTGGTAAATAATAATATACATGATAACAATAAAATGCAAACAGCAATCATGGAAACATCGAAGGTAGAAGTTCCTAAAATGGAAGTTTCTAAGACAGAAGTTCATAAAACAGAGCTTCAAACAGAAACTAAAACTTTTAAAATTATTCCAAGAAAAAAAGTTTGGGTTGGTTATTATGATTTGAAAACAAATCAAAAAAATCAACAAAGTACTGAAAATGAGATTGTGCTTGATGCAGATAAAGATTGGTTGATTGCATTTGGACACGGCTATGTAAATATTGAAGTGAATTCACAAATAAAAGAGTTTGCATCAAATCAAAAAACAAGATTTAAGTATGTTGATGGAAAGTTGAGCGAAATTTCACAAGAAGAGTTTAAACTACTGAGTAAAGATACAAAATGGTAAAAATTCTTTCTCTATTTTTACTCCTTTATACATTTGCAATGGCAAAAGAAGTAAATCAAGAGGATATAGTTTTAACACAAAAAATAAAAACCTTTATTAAAGAGAGTGTTTATGAACAAAATCGAGCTTTTATAGACATCATATTTACACCAAGCTCGAATTTTTATGTAAAAGATAAAGTAGATGTAGTAAAAGTGGCGCAAACACTTAAAGATAACGGTCTTTTAAGTCTATTTTTCAAAGAACCTCAAGAGTTAAAACTTACTTTCAAAACGACTGGTTCACCTCAGTTTTTTGTAAAAATTATGAGTGATTCGCTAAGAAATATGGGTTATTATAAATATGTAACAACAGAATCCACTTTAAGCGACTCAGAGTTTGCTTGGGGAATTACTTTAAGTTCTGAATATGCAACTGACCCTGTAATACTTCAAAAAGAGTTGAGTAAAAGTGGATGCAAAATTGTAGATATTCATAAAAATTCAGTAACAAACTGGGAATATGTTATAGATATATCCAGTGGTAGTTTAGATATAGAAACACTCAAAAGTGCTACAGAATTTGAGCTAAAACGCGCTTTATATGCACATTGGCTCAATGTTTCTGGTGTTAAAAATCTTAAAGTGACAAGTTCTTCAAGTAACAATTGGTACCCATATATTGCATATTATGATGCTTCATTACATCTCTTAGAAGTCATTAAAAAAGATGAAAAAACAAATAGTATTGTACTTGAGATTCCTAAACTTGCTAAATATGTAAAAATTTCAGATTTATACACACTTAAAAATATTAAAGATAACTTACTTTTACTACCTAACTAACCCAAAATAGACTTAATTATTTAATTCTAAACATTTTTTGCTAGAATACTGATAATAATTTAGAGGAATAAAAACATGTTTGATGAAATAGAATTTGACAGAATTAAAAGACTTCCAAAGTATGTATTTGCGGAAGTAAATGAACTTAAAATGGCAGAGCGACGCGCTGGAGCAGATGTTATAGATTTTTCGATGGGCAATCCAGATGGAGATACACCAGAACATATTCGTGAAAAATTGATTGAGTCTGCTCAAAAGACTAAGACACATGGATATTCAGCGTCAAAAGGTATCCCAAAACTTTTAGTAGCTATTTCCGATTGGTATAAGCGTCGTTATGGTTGTGATTTAGACCCAATGACGGAGTGTGTTGCGACTATTGGTTCAAAAGAGGGATATGCGCATTTAGCGTATGCTATCACAAATCCTGGCGATACTACAGTTGTTCCAGATCCAACTTACCCAATTCACTCTTATGCTTTCATTTTAGCTGGTGGAAATGTTGTGAAGTTTGGTTTAGAGTTTGATGAAGATTACAAAGTGGATGAAGTGCAATTTTTTAAAGATTTGACGCGAGTTTTTAAAGAGACAAGTCCAAGACCAAAGTATGTTTTGGTTAATTTTCCTCATAATCCATCGACTGCAACTGTGACACAAGATTTTTATGTAAAACTTGTAGCAATGGCAAAAAAAGAGAGATTTTATGTCATTAGTGATATTGCCTATGGCGACATAACTTTTGGTGGTTATGTAACGCCTTCTATCATGAGTGTTGAAGGTGCGAAAGATGTTGCGGTTGAGAGTTTTACCCTTTCAAAAAGTTACAACATGGCGGGATGGAGAGTTGGCTTTTTCGTAGGAAACAAAAAACTCATTGGTGCGCTTCAAAAAATCAAATCATGGCTTGATTATGGAATGTTTACGCCTATTCAAGTAGCAGCTACGGTTGCACTCAATGGAGATCAGCAGTGTGTGAAAGATATTGTAGATAAATATGAGCATCGCCAAGATATACTCTTGGACGCATTTGATCGCGCTGGTTGGCACATAAGAAAAAATCAGGCAAGTATGTTTGTTTGGGCGAAAATACCAGAGTGTGCGGCACATTTAGGTTCATTTGAATTCTCTAAAAAGCTCTTAAAAGAGGCTCAGGTTGCAGTTGCTCCAGGAATTGGATTTGGCGAATATGGTGAGGGTTATGTTCGTATCGCACTTATAGAAAATGACAATCGTATCCGCCAAGCAGGTAGAAATATCAAAGAATTTTTAAAGCAGTTTGAAGAAAAAAAAGACGAAGCAAAGTAGGAACATTAATATGATAAAAGTAGGAATTATAGGTGTTGGAACAGTTGGAACGAGTGTCGTACAAATTTTAAAAGACAATGCTGATGTAATTTCTGCTCGTGCTGGAGTGGATATAGTTGTAAAAAGTGGAGTAGTTAAAAATCTTTCAAAAAAAAGAGATTTGGATATCATTCTCACAGATAATGCGGATGATATTTTAAATGACCCTGAAATCGACATCGTTGTTGAACTTATGGGTGGCGTGGATGAGGCATTTGTCGTTGTAAAAAAAGCACTTGCAAATAAAAAAGCAGTTGTGACAGCAAATAAAGCTCTTTTAGCATACCACCGCTACGAACTTCAAGAGATGGCAAAAGATATCCCTTTTGAGTATGAGGCGAGTGTGGCTGGTGGTATTCCTATCATCAATGCGCTTCGTGATGGACTCTCAGCAAACCACATCGAATCTATTATGGGCATCATGAATGGTACATGTAACTATATGATGACGAAGATGACAAATGAGGGTGTGGCGTATGATGAAATCCTCAAAGAGGCACAAGAGTTGGGTTACGCAGAGGCTGACCCGACCTTTGATGTAGGGGGATTTGATGCGGCACACAAGCTTCTCATACTTGCGAGTATTGCTTATGGCATTGACGCAAAACCTGAAGATATCTTAATCGAGGGAATTCAAAATATCTCTCAATATGACATTATGTTTGCAAAAGAGTTCGGGTATGCGATTAAACTCTTAGGAATTGCAAAAAAAGATGGCAATGAAGTAGAACTTAGAGTTCATGCCTGTCTTGTTCCTCAAACAAAAATGATTGCTAAAATTGATGGCGTTATGAACGGTATCTCTGTGGTGGGCGACAAAGTAGGCGAAACACTCTACTACGGTGCGGGTGCGGGTGGAAATGCTACGGCTTCTGCTGTTGTAGCCAACATTATAGACATCGCAAGAAGTGGAAAAAGCCGACCAATGTTAGGCTTTGATAAACCGCTTGAGGGCAAACTCACACTCAAATCCACGGATAATATCAAATCAAAATATTACCTTCGCATTAATGTTTCAGACAAAACGGGAGTTTTAGCACGAATTACGAAAATTTTTGAAGATAATAACATCTCCATCGAGACAATGCTGCAGCGACCATGTTCAGAAAATTCTGCTAATTTACTTATTTCTACGCATACTTCAGTAGAAAAAGATATTCAGACTATGATACAACAAATTGCTGCACTTGATTTTGTAAACTTTACCCCCGTTATGATTAGGATAGTGTAAGCTAGAGGTGAAAATCTTAATCACAGGTGCAAGTAGCGGAATAGGCGAAGAGTTGGCTAGACAATATGCCAATGAGAAGAACGAACTTATTCTTCTTGCTCGAAGAGAAGAGAGACTTTTAAAACTGCAATCAGAGTTACTTCCACATGCCAAGAGTGTTACAATAGTTATTGCTGATGTAACAAATTTTGATGCGCTTCAAGAAAAAATCAGAACTCTTGGGCATGTGGATATGGTCATTCTAAACGCTGGAATATCCATAGGACATTCACTCTCCATCACTCCATTTTCTGATTTTAAAAATATTTACGATGTAAATGTCCTCTCAAACCATGCAATTTTAGAAATTTTACTTCCTCATTTTATAGCAAAAAAAAGCGGAAAAATTGTTTTTATCTCTTCTCTTGCTTCGCTTATTTCTATGCCAACTTCCAAGGCGTACAGTTCATCTAAAAGAGCCGTAAATGCTTATGCAGAGGGATTGCGATATAACTATAAAAGTGATGGAATTAAAGTTATCACTATTCTACCAGGGTTTATAAAGAGTGAACTTACAGATAAAAACAGTTTCCACATGCCGTTTCTTTTAAGCACACAAGAGGGCGTACAAAGAATTGTAAAAGCGATAGAAAAAGAGAAAAGATTGTATGCTTTTCCTCTTAGATTTTATTTGATTATTTCGTTTTTAAATGCACTTCCGCAATTTTTAAGAGATAAAATTGTCTTTCGTCTAAAGAAAAAAAGTTCTCATTAAGCAAAAACTTTCTTTTCTTTCAAGCGTACAGTTTCTTCTTGCGTACTTTGATGTGAAAGAGAACCGCTTACCTCTTGTTCTTTAAAATCTAAACCTTCTGGAACTTCTTTTGAGTGAAGTTGAATCGCAGTCTGCTTAAAATTTGGCTCACCAGATTTTGGACAAAATGTATCCGATGTTAAGGTATTGATAAGTTGTGTATTGAAGTGAAAAGGGACAAAAATATTTCCACATGCCACACTTCCTGACACACGAACAACTACATTATCCACTCTGCCTCTTATATTTGAGAGTGAAATTCTGTCTCCGCTTTTGACTTTTAACTTTACTGCATCTTCTGGGTTTACATCGACCCATGCTTCGGGAGCAAGATTGTTGAGTATGTCTATAGAACGCGTTTTTGTGCGGGTGTGCCACTGTTCAACCGTACGACCAGTATTTAATAGAACTGGAAATTCTGCACAAAGTGGCTCTGCCATTGGAACCCAATCCAAACAAAGGAGTTTTGCTTTTTCATCTTTGGTTCTAAAAGCCATATCAGGAGAGTAGAGCCTTTTTGTACCCAAAGGTCGCTCGGCATTACAAGGCCACTGAATTCCGCCATGTTCTTCTAATAACTCATAAGTTATTCCTGAGTAGTCACAGAGTTGTCCGCGACTCACTTCTCTCCACTCATCAAAAGCATCTTTTGGAGATTTCCAGTTTGGAAAAAGAAGTTCATTGGTTTCATAAAAATATTTTGAAAATTCTATAACTATATCAAAGTCACTTTTTGTTTCACCCAGAGGTTCAACGGCTTTGTTCGCACGATTACATCTTCGCTCAGAGTTTGTGTATGTTCCCTCTTTTTCTCCCCAAGTAGCCGCTGCAAAAACTACATCTGCAATCTCTGCCGTATCACTCATAAAGGCATCTTGAACTACAAGGAGGTCTAGTTTTGCAAAACTCTTGCGAAGCTTCTCTTGATTTACAAAACTCACGAGTGGATTTGTAGCAACGACCCAAAGAGCTTTTATTTCACCTCTCTCAATCGCATCAATAATCTCGGCGTATTTATACCCTCTTTGCGTAGGAATTATTGTCTCTGGAACTTTAACTATCTCCGCATATTCTTTTAAAGCTTTTTCATCGCCAAAATTGCGATACCCTGGAAGAGAAGAGGTAAATCCACTTTCCCTTGTTCCCATGGCGTTACACTGCCCAGTAATAGAAAAAGGTCCTGCTCCTTCTTTGCCGATTTGTCCGCTTAAGAGGTGGAGATTGATGATGGAACTTACCGTATCTGTTCCCAAAAACGACTGATTTACACCCATCGTCCAAGCTGTTAAAACGGCATCTTGTGAAGCAAACTGTCTCGCTATCTCATAAAGAGTTTTAACATCAACTCCTGTGATGTTTGCAACTTCTTGTGGAGGATAATTTTGAAGATGTTTTTTAAGTTCAGTGTATCCGTTTGTATTGGCTTTGACATATCCCTCATTTTCCCAACCTTGCTCGATTATAATGTACGCCAAACCATTAAAAAGTGCTAAGTCTGTTCTAGCTTTGAGTGGTACAAATAAATCAGCCATTTGCGAAGTTTTTGAAGCTCTGGGGTCTATAACTATAATCTTAGGTTTGTTTTTATTTTTAGCGATATGAAGTTTGAGTATGGGATGGTTATCAGAGATATTTGCACCAACCAATAGAATTACATTTGCTTTTTCAAAATCTTCATACGCACCGACTGGACCATCTGAACCCAAAGACTGTTTATAGCCCATAACAGCAGAAGCCATACACAGAGTTGTATTTCCATCAAAGTTGTTCGTGCGAAGACCGAGTTGAACAAACTTTCCAAGAGTATAAAACTCCTCCGTTAAAAGTTGTCCAGTTGAAATAACACCCACAGCTTTTTCCCCATAAGTTTTTGCAATGCGTTTAAATTCCTCTGAAACTTTTGTATAAGCTTCATCCCAAGAAATAGGTGTAAGTTTGCCATCTTTTTTGATAAGTGGTCGCGTTACACGCTCGGGCGAGTTAATCAACTGATGTTCACTCAAACCTTTTGGGCAGAGAGTTCCCATGTTTACACTATGTTTTGGATTCCCTTTTGTATAAACTGCCTTGCCATCTTTCACACCGATGTAAAGTCCACACCCCACTCCACAGTATCCACATGTGGAAAAAACCCATTTATCTGGTTTTTTTGCATCACTTATCATTCCAAAAACAGGGTCGTTTGAGAGTTTGTATTTCTCTGCTTTTATATCAAACCCTAAAAAATCTTTTATTTTACTTATCATCGTTGTTTCCCTACAAAAAATCCACCTGCCATTCCAAGAGGAACAACTGTAGAATAAAATAAAAATCTATCACTCATCTCACTCGCAAACATCAATGCCAAGGAGAGAGATAAAATCAAAGATGCCAAGTCAAAAGATGCAGAGCTTACAAATACAATAGTCATAAGAGGCAGAACGACCCCGCCAAAAACTAGAGAGATAATGCGAAATACTTTGATATTTTTAAAATTCTCATTATAAAGTCTTGCTGTTCGTTTGAGTTGATAGGCATTTTCACTTTCACTCTCAAGCGTTCTAAAATCTTCATAACTAAAAAACATCTGCGCTAAAGCTCCAAGCATCCCAAGACTCAGAAGTGGAACTGCAACTTCAAGCATGCCAAGAACAACTGCTATAAAAGCCAGTAAAAACAAACCTATGTAAGCAACTCCAAAAAACTTAAGATTTGTTGTTTTTCTATCCCATGAGGGACGCGCTTTTATACGGTAAATCATACTTTGAGCATAGATTCCGTAGATTCCACATGCCAAGGTTACAGCTTCAATGAAAAGTCTTATGGCATGTGGAACTTTTACTATATACAAAAGTACAACAACATTCATCAGAGCTGTAAACATCCCAAGAGCAATTGCTTCACGAGACAACCATGATGTTTTTATATTTTTCATGGCAGTCAATGCCAAAAATGGTCGTCCTAAGTGAAGCGCTGAGAGTGGAAGTCCAAAAGCAGCTGGAAACATCACCAAAAGAGCCATAATCCAGTTTGTAGATTCAAAACCAAAAAGACTCATAACATCTCCTAAAAAGAGTGCTAAAAATCCACCAAGGGAAATTTGCGTTAAGAGAGTCATAAAAACAAGTGGCATCTCTGAATGCGAGGGTTTTAAAATATGCTCATCTATCTCTTTTAGCTCTGGTAAATTTTCTGGCAATGTGTAGCGTGTCGTAGAATTTGTGATTTTTGCATCTGGGAGAAAGGGCATATTTGCATTTTCGTCTCTATCTGTTTCAAGCCACTCTTTTACATTGACAACCTCAATCATAATCGCACCTGAGGGACAAGCTTGAACACAAGCTGGAGTTTGCCCGACATCGAGCCTTTCATGGCACATATGACACTTTGTAACTATTTTTCTCTCTTCATGATAAATAGGCACTCCATAAGGGCAGTTCCAAGTACAGTACTGACAACCGATACATGTCTCATCGTCATGAACAACAATTCCAGTTTCTGCTATTTTTATATAAGATTCCGTAGGACAGCCAATCAGACAAGCTGGGTCAATACAATGATTACAACCCATAGAGTTAAAAAGTTGGCTAAAGTGAGGAAAAATACCACCCTCCATTTCCCCGACTCTTCTCCATTTTATATCTGCAGGATTATTGTTTTGCTCGTTACACGCAACTTCACAGCATCTGCAACCGACACAGGCAGTTGCATCAAAATGAAATCTGTATTGTTCCCCTTCTTGTAATTTTGGAATATCTATAGAGTAGTTTCCACACTGCATGAGCGTATTTGCTTTGTAGTCTATAAAACTTTCTAAGGGTGTTTGCATAGTATTTGTCATGTAAGTATTCCATATATTTATTGTTTAAGTTTATAGCTAAGTTTTTAAAAGGTCGCTAACTATCCTTTTTATAATGTTGAATATTTTTTTTGGCTAATTGTGAAAATTTATCTTTTTCTTCTTCATCAAAAAAAGCATCTTTTGGTATAAATAAAAATGTAATACCGTGATAAAGTAAGAAGCCGTTTTTTAAAGATACAACTTCTAGAATTGCATCCCATTTTATGAGAGTTTCATCAATTTTTATGCCAACATCGTCAGCGCTCATAATAAATTTATGATTTTTATTGGCAGATTCTTCAAAACCTTTCAAGAGTATTATTTTTCTTAAAGGCCAACGCATGGCATACCAGTAAATTACTAAAATAGTTGAAATAATGAGTAAACCATAGGCATCTTTCTTTAAAGCACCAACAACACCAAATTGAGTAAAAGCAATAAACATCCATCCTAAAAATCTTTTAGGAGAATGCTTCAATTCATAATCATAACTTGCTTGGCTTGCTTTAAGAAATGTTTCCTTATCCCAAACATATGTGATATCAATAGGATTAGACATGTTCTTCACACTTATCAATTAAAAGCTCATTTTTTGTAATGCAATGCTTATCTTCAAGTTCATGTATAAGATTTAAAGTATCTCTATATTTTTCATCATATAGCTTTTTGTTTGTTGCATAAAGTTTACTTTGTTTTCTAGCATAAAGCCAAGCGAAAAATACAGAAGATGCAAAAAGACTATATATCCACCATTGCCACTCTTTTAGGTCAAGTAAAACTATAAAATATTGCACTGAAAAAAGTACAAAAAATTCGATTGAAAAGATGATAACAAGTGTAGAACTTTGTTCAAAATCCAGTGTGTATTTTTCTATCTCTTTTAAATAGGATAGATTTTTATTTACCGTTTTAGCTTTGAATTTGCAATCATCTTTTAAATCATTCAGATTTATATCGCGTAAATGAATGTTGCTTAAATTATATTCAACATTTGTTTGCATATAATCTTTTAAAAGTTGCGGATTTTCCTCCATAACTTTTAATATCTTCTTTTCATTCACTTTGGTATTTGAAGAAATTTTACATACATCTTGTAAAATAAGATCATACAAACCAACAGTTTTTATCTCATGAGCTACTCTGTTTAAATTTATCAAGAATTATCCTAAAGTAAAAGCAACCCAAGAAAAGGGTTGCTTTTATGAAATTTTATGCAATTTCTGGTTCTATGCCATAAGAAGCTGTTTTGTCTTTGGCAGGTAAAAATATACCTATGAGACCTTTTAATCCAACACTCATAATAATATTGTATAAAAAGAGTACCCAAGCTAAAAGTAACATACTACCGGCTAAAGCTGCCAGTATCATATCAGTTTGAAATTGTCCGTCTATGTAAATATGACGGCGAAGCATACCGTCAAGTCCTGCCATACCCATAAATGCACCCATACCGATACCGCCGATGAGGTGTAACCAAAAGTGAGCATTTGCCAATTTTTTAGAGTATAACTCTGTGTTGTTTGTCACAATTGGCCATAAAACAAAGACAGCGCTGTAGAGAGTCATGTAGAGACCAACAATAAGTGCGATATGTACATGCGCTCCAATAATCCACTGAGTATTATGCAATACTCTGTTCATTCCCATATCTGCTTGAATAATTGCAGCAGGAACAGCCAAACCAAAACCTAACAAACCGCCAAGAAGGTATTTTAGTTCCATGGTTACTTTAAGCGGACGAGCTTTCCATAAAGTGACTAAAGTAATAAACAGTGCCAAACCTTGAGTAAGAAGCTCAAAGGCTGTAACCATCTCACCAGAGATGAGTTTCATCATGTCAGGTTGACCTTGATCGCCTAGCAAGTGGTGAGACCAAACCATCCAAGAAACAAGAAGCTCTAGCATAAGTGCAGCACGAGCAACATTTTCCATAAATAATTTTTGACCAGTAATCAATGTAGCTAAAAGATACCATGAACCTGCAACATAGATTAAAACCAACCCATCCGCAACAAGGTCAAGTCCCCACCAAAAAAAGTTTTTGTATAAAAGAGCATCAATAGCGGTAACATCCAAATGAAGACCCCCTAAATCAGCTAACAAAAATACAAGCACCAACACACCCGCACCTAAAATAACTACGGCATCTAAAAATGTATCAACTGTACCCCTAAAAATAGCAACAACAGGAAGTGCTAATGCAGGTTCTTTTGTATAGGGAGGCTTACCTCTGAGTTTATTAAAAAGATTGAGCATACCATCAATCCCAAAACCTGAGATTAAAAGTTCTTTTGTAGTTTTATCTTTATGAACACCAACTCTTGCAAAAATAGTTGCATAGATGTTATAAATAAATCCAAAAGTACCAACCATAATCAGTGCAACACCAATAATAAATACAATACCGCCTATAGTATGGAATTGTTCAGTATCGGCAGGAAGTGGCCAATAAAGTGTATAAAGCGGAGCATATTGCCATACGAAAGCAGCTATCCAAGCCAATAATGTGCCAAGGGTAATCATTATCCACACAAAGTTGGCTAATTTTATACTGTAAAGCGGTTTCTTAGTTAAGTAAGGAACTAAAAACATAAATGCGCCAAATACAAGCTGATAAGTTGAACCAAATATACCTATTATTGGGTGAACTGTCATAATTGAGAAAAAATGTTCTGGTTGAAAGAACATTTCAGGAAGCGGATTTTGTGGTATTTTTCCAACCTCCACCATTCTCATAATCATTCCCTCTAAGGCAACTAAGCCATAAAATAAAAATGACATTACAACAGCACGAAGTGTAACTTTTTGTAAAGCGTTTAAGCTTGTATGGTCAAAATTTGTCCCACTTATTAAATTCTTTGTAAAACTCATTTTGAACCTCCATCTTTACAGCCTACAACTTCTAAAATATTTTTTATTTTCATTAAATTTTCCCCATGCTCATTATATTGAACAGGACCGGAATATTCTGTAGAATCCAAATCAAATACACCATTGTGATGAAAAGTCCAAAGAATATCGTTTTTGCTTCCTGGATTTACCTGCATCTGCATTACCATTGATCCATCTTGGCGAAATAGTCCAAATCCATATGTTAAATCTTTACTAACAACATTAAAAAGAATTTTTTCATCACACTGAACAATGATTTTTTGAGATGGAAGTATCCATTTATGTTTAGCAATCGTAAAATCATAACTAGCATCTGGTTTAATTTCATGTCTGCCAATATCCTGTGATACCCATGGAATCGTATTATAAGTAAATATATGATGTCCTACCCCGCCTGTAACTAAAAATGCCATATACCAATAGAATGGAATACGCACAACTGATTTAGCATCTTTTCTAACTAGGTTATATCCAAACCATGCAACAACTGATATTATCATTGCTGAATATATTGTATAAGCAACCCAATGAAAAGACAATAACTCTAACGAGTCTGTAAATATCATTTCTTTTTCTCCCCCTGATTTAATTTCGAAAAAAAACTATAGCACAATTTTAATGTAAATTTAATATTTAGTTGTATAATTTTTATACAATATAGGAGTAAATTTGGAGTTAAAGGGTGAGATTATTAATTATGTAGTTGTTCTTAATGAAAAATTAAGTTACAAGGGAATTGAAAAGGGTAGGGAGATGCACCTACTCTCTTTATTGTTTTTAAATTTATTTACTAGAGTTCTTGCATAACTAAGATTGCTTCGTCGTCCCTCCTTGGCACATGACCGTCATTGCGAACGAAGTGAAGCAATCTAAAAAGAGAATTTTGCAAGAAGTTTACTGTAAATCAATATGTACTTCTATGTACTTTTGAATTTTTACAGCACTATGATTGTAGTCAGGTTGCAACGATTCTCTGTCTAGTAAATCATTTGTTACATAGTTGATTTGTGTATTGCTTATGGGAATAAACAGAGTTTTTTCTCTTATGCTTTCTGTTACAAGAGCTTTGGTTAAAAGTTCCCCTCTACTTGAGATAACCTTAATACTTTCGCCATTTTTGATATTGAGAGACTCAGCATCTTGAGGGTTTATCTCACAAAAATTTAACTCTTTATATTTGAGCAAAGTTGTTGGTAAATTTGTTTTTGTTCCGCTATGCCATTGGTCTCTCGTACGACCTGTTAAGAGAATGAACGGATATTCTAAGGATGTTTTTTCACTGAGAAGTTTATTTTCTACAAAAAAGAGATTTCCTTTTTTATCAGGAGTTAAAAAGTTCTTAATTTTTTCTCCCCAAATAAATGGTTTTATAGAGAGTTCCTCATACGAGGCTTCACTCATATCCATATAGTTGTTGAGCTTTGTCATCTGCTGATACTCTTCAAATATCTCTTTCGGATTTTTGTAATTGAACTCTTTTTCGTATCCCAATCCACATGCCAAGAGTTTAAATATTTCCCAATCAGGTTTACACTCTATGGAAGTACGCGTGAGTTTTTCTTGTTTTGTGATAGTTCTATCCAGATTGGTTTGCGTTCCCTCTTTTTCTCCCCATGGAGCGGCTGGAAGTCTGATGTGTGCAAATTTGGCTGTTTGAGAATTTTCATACGCGTTTATCTCAACAACCATGGGAATTTTTGCGATGAGCGCTTCAACTTTGTTTCTATTTGGTAAGTGATAGACTGGGTCGGTGTGACAGATGATGAGAACATCTAAATTTGCTTCGAGCATCTGTGTTGCTGTTAATCCTACTTTGTTGTTAATGTTTGTAGTATTCCAAAATTTTGATACTTTTTGTATGCTTTTTGCATCAAATCCTAAATGAACAGCTAAAGAGGTAGAAAGTCCTCCAACTTCTCTTCCACCCATCGCGTTTGGCTGACCTGTTAGACTCAATGGTCCATTTCCCTCTTTAAATATTTTTCCGCTTAAAAGATGTGTATTTATAAGGCTTAAATTCTTATCTACTCCTTGAACGGATTGATTAAGTCCCATTGTCCAAGCAGTTATGATGTTTTTACTCTCTTTGTAGAGTTCAAAAAATGCGTCAAACTGCTCACTCGTTAAACCTGTTCTTTTGAGCATTTTTGTTGTAGGAACTCTTTTAAATTTATTTTTTAGGAGTTCAAAATTGTTGAGATGATTTGCAACAAACTCTTTATTGTATAACTCCTCATCGATTAATCTTTTTGATATAAGGTTAAAAAAGTCTATATCACTTCCAACTTTTATAGGAAGATAGATATCCGCAATCTTCGCTGTATCTGTAAACCTTGGGTCAATTACGACCACTTTTAAACCCTGTTTTTTTGCTTTTTTGATTTGGTTATGAAAGATTACATGTGCTTCTGCTGTGTTTGCACCAGCTAAAATGAGCAAGTCAGCTTTAAAAATATCATCCATCCTCAGCGGTACAAAATCTGCCCCGATTGATTTTTTATAAGCTACAATGGCACTTGACATACATGTACGGCTATTTGTGTCCACATTGTTTGTACCAATAAATCCTTTTCCTAATTTATTTGCTATATAGTAATCCTCTGTTAAAAGTTGTCCAGAGAGATAAAAACCTATCTTCTCTTTTGGAGTTTGTTTTATTTTGTCTGTAATCGCATCAATACTCTCTTGCCATGTGGAAATATTGAATTGCTCTTGAAGGCTCTTTCTTAGAAGTGGTCTTAAAAGTCTTGTTGGCGTATCTATACTTATGAGTTCCGAAATTCCTTTGGAACAAAGATTTCCTTCATTGATAGGATACGCTACATCCCCAATAAGTGTATCTTTGTCAAATTCCAGTCCACATCCTACTCCACAATATCCACATACTGACTTTATCATCTAAAACTCCCTCGTAATTATAAATAGTATTATACCTTCTATTTTAATGTAAAGTTAAGATTATATTGTATAAAAATTATACAATATATAGCATATTAAACCATCTGTTTCCTGATATAATTTTCTCAACACAACATGTTAAATGTAAACTTAAGGAAAATCAGATGTTAAAGAGATTAGTAAAAATCGGTTTAGGGTTGTCATTAGTTGCTACTTCATTGTTAGCTGAAGTAGAAAAAAAAGAGTTAACTATAGGTTTTATTGCTCTTACAGATTGTGCGCCTATCGTTATTGCAAAAGAGAAAGGTTTTTTTGAAAAACAGGGCTTAAATGTAAATGTTGTTAAAGAGGGTGGCGGATGGCCAGGGATTCAGCAAAAAGTTATCAGTGGAGAGTATGATTTTTCTCATGCACTTGCAGGTATGCCAATCGCTGCGACACTTGGAATTAATGGAACTGCAAATCTTCAAGCTGTTATGAGTCTTGATTTTAATGGTAATGGAATTACTTTTGGAAATAACATTATTGGACATATGAAAGAGTATGGAATGGATGAAAATAGCCGTCCACTTGGTTCTGAATCTCTTAAAAAATATATAGATGCAAAACATAAAGCAGAGGGCGATAAGTATCAACCTCTCTCTTTTGGTATGGTGCATCCAGTTTCTACGCATAACTACCAACTCCGTTACTGGATGGCAACTTCAGGAATTAAGCCTGATGCGGATGCGACTATCAAGCCATTTCCACCACCGACTATGCCGAGTAATCTTATCGCTGGGAATATTGAGGGATACTGTGTTGGAGAGCCTTGGAATGAGAGAGTTGTTATGACAGAACAAGGTTCTACTCTTGTAACGAGTTATGATATATGGAACAACAATCCTGAAAAAGTTCTTCAAACAAAAGCTGATTTTATCACTAAAAATCCGCAAACGACGAAGGCTGTTATGAAAGCAATCTTAGAAGCGCAAATGTGGCTGGATAGTTCATGGGAAAATCGTAAAGAAGCTGTAAAAATACTTGCGCAAAAGAACTATGTAGGTGCGCCTGTGGATGTGCTAGAAAAATCGATGGTTGGAACATTTCAGTATCTAAAAGGGCAAAAATCTGAAGCAAATCCACAGTTTAATGTGTTTGCAAACTACTATGCGGCGTATCCATTTTACAGTCACGGCATGTGGTTTATTACGCAAATGTACAGATGGGGACAAATTGATAAAGCGGTGGATATGAAAGCTGTAATTGAGTCTGTGTATAGACCTGATTTGTTTGAAGAAGTTGCAAAAGAGGTTGGTTATACTCTGCCTCCAAGCCCATGGAAAAAAGATGGTGTAGATACTTACAACAAGTTTATGGATGGCAAAGTGTATGACCCAAACAAAGCAGTTGAGTACATTTTTGACACGCAGGTAAATGATTCTAAAGTTTCAAAAGAGGAACTCCTCAAAGTAAATAAATGGAGTGTAAAAACAGAACAGCCAACTTATGTGTGTCCTTATGGCGTAGCTGGATGTGCTGACCCTAAGTTTGTAACTAAAAAATAATTTGAATCTTGGCATGTGGAACTTCCACATGCCAAGAGTTGAACGAAACACAAGGAAAAAAAGATGAATAATGAACTCCTAAAAAAAATAGTCCTGCCTTTATTGGTTTTTCTATTAATTTTACAAGTATGGTCGAGTATCGCTAAAGCCGTCCCTAACTTTCCAACTCCATCTCAAACTTATGTAGCCGCTTTTGGCGGTACTAAAGCTGATGGTGAAGTGGTTGTTGGTGTTTTAGCAGACCCTTTTTATGTCAATAACCAAGATGACAAAGGTGTTTTTTGGCAGATTGTTGCTTCACTTAAAAGAGTTTTTGCAGGGTTTGTTTTAGCGATTTTAGTGGGTGTGCCAATCGGTTTATTTGTAGGGATGAGCAAAAATGCACAGTATGCACTCAATCCATTTATTCAGATATTTAAACCTGTTTCGCCTTTGGCTTGGTTACCTCTGCTTTTGTTTATATTTCAAGACATAAATATGACGGCGATTTCGACCATTTTTATAACCTCCATTTGGCCGATTATCATCAACACGGCACTGGGCGTTAAAAGTGTGAGTGAAGATTATATGAATGTTGCAAAAGTGTTAAGGTTCTCGCCAATGGAAAAGATTTTTCAGATAATTTTACCTGTTTCCGTTCCCTATATTTTTACGGGAATGCGTCTTTCGTTAGGAATTGCATGGCTTGTTATTGTCGCGGCAGAGATGCTTACTGGCGGTATCGGCATAGGATTTTGGATTTGGGACGCGTATAACAATCTGAACTACCATAACATCATTATAGGGATTATCGTGGTCGGTCTCATAGGGTTTATTTTGGACATTTTTATGGGAAAAATAGCGGATTATTTTGATTATACAAAAAAAGGAAGAGCATCATGAGTGAAAAATTTTTAAGCCTTAAAAACATAGAAAAAAGATTTCCAATCTCTGGCAAAGAGGATTATGTTGCAGTAACAGATGTAAATTTAGAGATTAAAAAAAATGAAATTATCGCTATTATCGGGCATAGCGGGTGTGGGAAAAGTACTCTTTTAAATATGATTTCAGGTCTGGATGTGCAAACGAGCGGTGAAATACTGCTTGAAAATCAGCATGTAAAAGGTCCTGGTCCTGAGAGAGCTGTTGTTTTTCAAAACCACTCACTGCTTCCTTGGTTGAGCGTGTATCAAAATATAGAGATGGCGGTAAAAAAAGTTATGCCTTCGCTCACTTCCGCAGAACTTAGACAAAGAGTTGAAAAGTTTATAAGTATGGTAAATCTTGAACATGCAAAAGATAAACTCCCCGGTGAGATAAGCGGTGGAATGAAACAGAGAGTTGGCATCGCTCGGGCATTGTCTATCAAACCAAAAGTGCTTCTTATGGATGAGCCTTTTGGTGCGCTCGATAGTCTAACAAGAGCCAATTTACAAGAGCATCTGATGCGAATTCAGCAAAATGTTCAAAACACTGTGATTATCATTACGCATGACATCGACGAAGCCGTACTTTTGAGTGACAGAGTTATAATGATGACAAATGGTCCACATGCCACAATTGGTGAAATTTTAGAAGTTAATTTACCTCGACCTAGAAATAGAGTAGAACTTCAAAGTGACCCAGAATACATACGATGCAGAGAATCTATTTTGAGCTTTTTGTATGAAAAATTTGCTAAAGACGATGAATAGTGTATAATAGATTTCTTGCAAACCTGCAAGAAATTATCTGCCTCGAAGAGGCAAGCTTGAGTGACCCAAGCGGTCTTAGCGTAGTAAAATGGACTTGTCCATTTTGCGTTTTAACTGGAGTTCTGCAAGAACTCTAATATAACTAGATACAAAGATTTAAAATGGCACAAAACAATATAAAATCTTCAGGCTTTTCCCTTGCAAAACTAAAAGAGCTCACGGGGGATGACTTTTACGATGTTAAAACTATAGGCAATTTAACGGTTGCCATAGTTTGTGATGGAGTTGGAAGTGCAGATGAAGGCGCACAAGCAGCTTCAAGAGTGACTACTTATCTTATCAATAACTTTAAAATTCGTCCTAAGAGTTGGAGTATTGAAAAATCTTTAAAAACTTTTATCAAATCTATTAACTCCATTTTATACAAAGAATCCATGATAAGTTACGAGAGAACCGAGTTAGTTACAACTTTAACCATCGTTGTGATTGAGGGCAACCGACTGTATGGTGCAAATGTTGGAGATAGCAGAGTTTATCTTTACAGAGATAAAAAGATAAATCAACTCTCGCTTGACCATGTTATGAGTGAAGTTGGATATGAAAATGTTTTGAGTGAGGCTATCGGTATAAAAAGCGAAGTAGAACCTTATTATTTTGAAAATATTGTTCAAAAAGATGACAAAATTTTGCTTTGCAGTGATGGACTTTATACCATAATGAGTAAAAACAGACTCGAAGATGGTATAAGTTTGGGTGCGACAGCTTTAGTGAAAAAAGCAAGTAAACTGATGAATGATAATCTCCCTGATGATACAACCGCAGTCATTGTTGAGATTTTAGAAGCCAATGAGATGGAGATATTAAGAAGACAGAATCTTCCAATACCTCAAAGTTTAAAAAAAGCTCAAATCATAGATGGATATATACTCGAAAAATCACTTATCCAAAATGAGAGAACTTGGCTTTGTTTAAAGAAAAATAAGCACTACATTCTCAAATTTGCTCCTAAAGAAGCGATAGATGATGAAAATATTTTGGACTTTTTCGTCAAAGAGGCGTGGAATGCTAAAAGATTAAAAGCCGATTTTTTCCCAAAAGCGGTTATTCCAAAAAACAGAACACAGCGTTATTATGTGATGCAAACATTTCAAGGTGAAGATTTAGATAAATATCTCACACACAAGCAAATAACGATAGATGATACAATCCAACTCGCTAAAACCCTCCTAAAAATGTCTCAGTTTTTACTCAAATACGACTTGGTGCATGGCGATATAAAACCAAATAATATTATGATTGCAAAAGATGCAGATGAGAATTTAGAGTTTAAAATCATAGACTATGGAAGCATAACGGAGATTTTTTCAACTGACACAAGAGCAGGAACGCCAAGCTATTTATCCCCAGAGAGATTTTCAAATGAATCTATTAGCGAAACAACAGAAATCTTTTCCATAGGCGTAACGCTCTACCTTGCCCTCACTGGAAAATACCCTTATGGTGAGATAGAACCTTTTCAAACGCCAACATTTAAAGATGCAACTAAACCAAGTGTTTATAATAAAAATATTCCTACTTGGCTCGATAGTGTCATTTTGCGTTCCATTGCACTTGAAAAAGATAAAAGATATCAACACTATTCAGAGATGCTTTACGAACTCCAATCTCCCCAAAATGTAAAAGCGTTTTTTCCTAAAAATAGTTCCATCATACAAAGGTCACCAGTCGTTTTCTACAGAACCGCTTTTACGCTTATGTTTATTGTGAATATTGTGTTGTTGGTTTTGTGTAAGTTGTAGCTAAAAGGTATCTCTTCTGAGATACCTATAAACCTATAAAAGACACTAACTCAGAAAAAACAACTGCTCTGTTTTCTTCTTTTATATCCAAGATTTTTTCACACATCTGAACCAAGTTTTTATCGGCATGTGGAACTAACTCTTGTATGCTTTGTAATTTCTCATTTTTTAAAACATTTGTAAATCTATCATACGCTGAGTAGGCTTCTTTACCTGCTAATTTTGCATAGAGTTTTCTGCCAAGTTCAAAAACTTCAAATTCTTCGTTTTTCCCTGTTTTAACATTGGTTGCAAATCCTAACTCTAACTCTAAGTTTTTGTCTCTCAAATAGGCACCAAGTTGCATCATAAAACCGATATTTGCGGATGAATACTGTGATAAAACTCTCTCATGAAATTGCTCAAAACTCTCACTTGAACCTTTGTGCTTTTTGTACTCCAACATAAGTGTTTCAACATAAAAGTGCGCATATCTCAAAGGTGCAGATTTTACTACTGTGTATGCCTCAACACCTTCGCTCACGAGTTTTCCGCCAAGACTTATATGCACTGCATTTTCAGTTTCACCGTTCACTTTTGCCTTGCACCCTTCAAAGCCAATATCTCCTAAACCATGGATACCGCAACCTTTTACACATGCCGACCAGTACATTCTCACGCGTCCTGATTCAAGAGGCACTTTTTGGCTTAAATACTCAGACATTTTTATCGCATCACTCTTATTTTCAATCACTCCAAATGGACAATGCTCCGACCCAGCACACGCGATGAGGTGGTTAAAATAGGGTGTATTTATATTTTTGTATATCTGAAATAAACTCTCATTTAAAAGTGAAGGAACATCTTGAACTCCTAAAATATAAAGACTCTGCTCCATGTCAAATCGTATCTCTTTGTTTCCATATCGTTCACTCAAATTTGCTACTTCAATCATCGCAGAACCACTAAATATACCTGATGGAACGACAACATGCACACCAAAAGAGCCATCACGAAGCTGTACTTTCCCTTGGTCTGGGTCATAAAAATCTATCTTTGTCATAGTTTCACCAGAAGTTGCAAAATCAACTCCTGCATTTTCCCTTATAGCACTTGAAATCTCCGCCATGCCAACGGCTTCTATGAGAAAATGAAGTCTATTTTTATTTCTGTTATCACGAAACCCAAATCTTTTAAAGATATCTGCGATGGAAGCAAAAGCTTTAAAAACTTCTTCTTCGTCTGCTAAAAAAATATTTGCACTTTTTGCAATAGCACCAACTTTTCCACCAAGATACATGTTATAACCATAAACACCATTTTTTTGCGCTAAAACGAAACAGCAATCATGTGCAAAAATATTACATCTATTGGACAGAGAACCTGTAATGGCGGTGTTAAACTTTCTAGGAAGAGTTGAAATCCAATCAGGATTGTGCAAAAACATACTTTGAAGTTTTAAAAGAAGTTTTTGTGATGGCAAAATATTATCCAATCCAAGCTCGTCCAATGGGTCATTCATAATGTTTCTAAAGTTATCGACTCCTGTTTGGTAGGCATCAATGCCAACAGCGGAAAGTTTTTCCAAAAGTGTAGGAATATCTTCAATTCGCAAATATCTCAGTTCACATTGTGCTCGTGTTGTTAAATCTATATAATCATTTGCATACTCTCTTGCACACTCACCAATCACTCGTGCTTGAGAAGAGTTTAAATGTCCACCAGCAATACGAAGTTTTATCATAAATCGCTCAGGAGTTGCGGGTCTATCATAGATTCCAAAACATTTTAAAAAGTATTTTTTATCATCCTCAGGAATGGAGTCGTAACCATTTTTTGCATACTCTTTGAGTTGTTCAAACGCTTCTAGGGGACTTTTTGAGTTTTTAATCTCTTCTATTTTATTAAGTTTTTTGTTTCTTATTTCACTGACTTTTTTGAGTGTTTCCATTATAAAACTCCATATATAGTGTTAGGAAAATTATAACACTAACTTTTATGTAAAATTAATGTTAGTTGTATGATTTTTATACAATATAGTGATAGAATACTCTGCATTAGTTGATATAATTTTGCATCACAACAATACTTAATGAAAAATTAAGTTTAAAAAGGAAAAGAAGATGGCAGGATTTAAAGCATTAAAAGGACAAGGACACTGGCCAACACTCTTGGCAGCATTTTTGTATTTCGACTTTAGTTTTATGGTGTGGACGATGTTAGGGCCACTCGCAACAGAAATAAGTGAAGCGTTGGCAGTGGGTGGATTTATTATAAGTGCAGGTCAAAAAGCAACTCTTTTATCTATTCCTATATTGGCAGGTGCGATTTTAAGAATTATTCTTGGCTTTGGTGTAGATAAGTTTGGTGCAAAGAAAACTGCTCTTGTTTCACAAGCTGTTGTAATCATTGTACTTTTTTATGCTTATTTTAGAGGTGCGGGTATTACTTATGATGAGCTTTTATTGGTAGCGTTTGGTCTTGGTTTTGCGGGAGCTTCTTTTGCAGTCGCACTTCCACAAGCGGGTCAGTGGTATCCACCAAAACTTCAAGGTGTTGTTTTAGGTATCGCAGGTGCTGGAAACATTGGTGTTGTAATCGACTTTCTATTTGCTCCAAAAATCGCTGAGCTTTGGGGATGGGAATCTGTGTTTTTAGTGGGTGCGGTTCTCTCAACTATCATCTTTTTTACTTATATGTTTATGGCAAAAGATGCTCCAGCAGATGTTTATGTAGTGAGACCGAAAAAGTTAAAAGATTATGGCAAGTTACTCAAAGACAAAGACACTTGGTGGTTTAACCTTTTTTATGCTGTAAGTTTTGGTGGTTTTGTTGGATTTGCAGGATATATGAAGGTCTATCTTATGAGTACTTATCAAGTGGAAATGAGTGCTTTTGGTTTGGATTTTATTGATGAGGGAAATGTTAAAGTGGTTGCTGGGTATTTTGGTGCTCTTTGTATTTTTGCTGGAGCGATTCTCAGACCTGTAGGTGGGGCGATAGCAGATAGTTTTGGTGGAGTTAAATCTCTGTATATATTTTTTGGTACAGTTGCACTTTTGTCCATTTTAAATGCAACGATGACTCTGCCATTTGGCTTTGCAATCCTTGTACTGTTTTTAATCATGGCGAACCTTGGCATGGCAAATGGTGCAGTATTTCAATTAGTGCCACAAAGATTTGGTAAAGACATAGGCATTATGACAGGTATCATCGGAGCTGCTGGTGGTTTTGGTGGCACTGCGCTTATCAATACTTTTGGATGGAGCAAAGGCACATTTGACGGCTACGCAGCAGGTTTCATGATATTTGCTGGTGTTGTTCTTGTAGCAATTATGGGAATAAGTTTGGTCAAAACAAGATGGAGAACTACATGGGGCGTTGCTTCTGGGGGTAGAATCTAGCAGATATTTTAATCACTTTTCAACTCTTTTGATAGTGGTTTTGAGATAAAAGTATGGCATGTGGAAATGATTTCCACATGCCATGCGACTTATAAATAGATAAGCCTTCTTGCAAAATTAAGATTGCTTCGTCGTTCCTTCTCGCAATGACGGTCATTGCGAGCGAAGCGAAGCAATCTAAAAAGAGAGTTTTGCAAAAAGTTTAATAAAATATTTAAAATAAATTGAACAATTCTCCTTTGTAACTCACTTCCAAACTTTTTAAGAGAGATGATTGTAAACTCCTTCAACTAAAAATTTGTGAGTGTTTTATGGAAAATCTAAAAGTTATCGACAGTGTTTGTACATACTGCGGAGTTGGGTGTGACATTGCTGCGAAAGTGAATGTGGCGGAAAATAAAATTGTCAATATTTTTGCACATCCAGATGGCGTTGTTTCTCAGGGAAAACTCTGCATCAAAGGCAAGTATGGTTTTGATTTTGTGGATGCGCCTGATAGACTGAGAATTCCAAGAATTAAAAAAAGCTTTCTTGATAAAAATCCAATAATTAAAGAAAAAATCGCATCCACTTTAAGTGAACTTGATGAGATCTGGTACGAAACAACGCTTGACTCAGCTACAACCGCAACGGTTATGAAACTAGAAGAAATCCAAAAAAAGTATGGAAATAAGAGTGTTTGTTCTATCGGTGGAGCAAGAACTTCATGTGAGAGTGCCTACCTTTTTCAAAAATTTACCCGTCATACGATGAACTCTCCACATGTCGATAACTGTGCGAGAGTTTGTCACTCTCCAAGTCTCAAAGGAATGCGAACGACCATAGGCGAAGGTGCTGCAACTAACCCATACAACGATATTTATAACACAGAATTTATGATAGTTATCGGCTCAAATACTACAGAAGCGCATCCGATTATTGCAAATCGTATCATTGATGTGGCTGGTAAACATGATAATTTAGCTGTTTTTGATGTTCGTGAAATAAAATTGCATAGATTTGCAAAATATAAGGGAATTATTCCCCATGAAGCAAATCTTCTTATTTTAAATATGTTGGCTTTCGTCATCATCGATGAGGAGCTTTATAGTGAGCATTTTCTCAAAGATAGAACAAAAGGATTTGAGGAGTTTAAAGAGAAAATTTTAAATGACCCTTATGCAAATCCAGACTATTTTAAAAATATAGAAGGGTATGAACATTTGAGTAAAATGATTCGTAAAGTTGCACGAGAATACGCGCTTAAAAACTCTATGATTTTTTGGGGTCTAGGGATTACTGAACATATAGATGGTTCGTACGCTGTTATGGCAATCACACATTTAGCTCTTATGACTGGAAACATTGGTAAAAGTGGAGCTGGACTTATGCCACTTCGCGGACAAAATAATGTTCAGGGTGCCTGTGATATGGGAATGCTTCCTTACTATGCACCAGATTATCAAGAGCCAAAAGAGATAGGTTTGATGACGCCTCAACTCGTAGAAGAGATGTTGGCTGGTCGAGTAAAAGCCGTTTTAAACATGGGTGAAGATTTAACACATATCCATCCAAATCTAAATAAAGTTGACAAAGCGATAGATAATTTAGAACTCATTATGGTGCAAGAGTTGTTTATGACAGACATCGCAAATCGCGCGGATATCGTGATAGGTGTAAAATCAGCGTATGAAAAAACAGGTGTTTATATCAATGCAATGCGTCGTCTGCACCTCTCTCAACCGCTTGTAAAATCTGACTTGCCAGATGACTGGGAAGTTATAAAACTTCTTGATAATAAAATGGGTGGAAAGTACAGTTACGAAAATTCAAATCAGATTTGGGATGAGGTAAGAGAAGTTGCCTATCGCCGTTTTTCGGGTGCGAGTTACATCAGACTTGAACGACACAGAGTAAGAGGACTTCAATGGCCAGTGCATACGGAAGATACACCGATTTTACATCAACTTGACTTTAGAACAGAGGATGGACTTGGTGAGTTTCACTACCATCAATACGAGCTTCGCGGAATGGTTCAAGAGATAAGTGAGAAAAAACTCACAGGTTACCACCTCACAACAGGAAGAACTTTAGCACACTATAACAATGCCTCGCAAACTCTGCGAAGTGAGAAGTTAAATAAACGCTATGATGAAGATGTCCTTTTAGTTTATGAGGGCGATGCTGAGGATTTTACTAGTGAAAAAGTCATACTAAAATCTGAGTTTGGGCAGACAAATCCGCTCACCATAAAACTCACAGATAAAGTACAGCCAAAAACCCTCTTTTGTACCTTTCACCATGCGAAGTCAAAAATCAATAATCTCTTTGGCGATAAGTGTGATGCGCTGATTTTAACAGCTGCATTTAAGTCCGTAAAAGTGGAAATCATAAACACCTAAAATGAGCAGAGCCAAAGGAAATCTAGCAGAAGAGTCGGCATGTGGATTTCTTTATGACAAAGGTTTTACGGTTGTAGAACGCAACTTCTACAGCCGTTTTGGCGAGATAGACATTATCGCTATAAAAGATGAAGTTCTGTATTTTGTCGAAGTAAAAAGTGGCGAAGATTATGAAAGTGCCATCCAAAATATCACCCGCTCTAAACTCTCAAAAATCATCAAAACTGCGCAAATCTATATGAGCAAAAACTCTTTGGATATTGATTTTACTTTTGACGCAATTATCGTCACACCTCATAAAATCTGGCATGTGGAAAATATAACTTTATAGCAGTTGTAATTTTGTTTTTTAAAAAGAAATGCTATTATTTAGCATAAACAGTTGGAGTTAAAAATGAAGGTATTGGGTGCATTCGGTTCAAAAACTAAAAATTCTCAGCTTAGTTCCTATTTGTTGGATGAAAAAACAGTTATTGATGCGGGAAATTTGATTCAAAGCTTGGGTGATGATTTTTTAAAATTAGAGAATTTAGTGCTTACACATGCTCATTTTGACCATATTGTTGATTTACCAACTGCAATAGATACTTTTTACTCAAGACTCGAAAAACCTCTCAATATTTTTGCAACACAAGAAGTGATAGATATTTTAAAAGAAAATATTTTTAACAATAAAATTTGGCCTGATTTCTCAAATATACTACTGATGAATCATAGTGCGAACACAATAGTTTTTCATGCTTTGGAATATTTTAAAGAATATACTATAGGAAATTTTAGATTGAAACCTTATCCAAATTTTCACACTTTTGGGAGTTGTGGGTATGTCATAAATGAGAGAATGGTATTTACTTCTGATACATTTCTTTGTCCTCATACATGGGATTTTTTAAATCAAAATAAGAATTTAAAACAGTTAATCATTGAAATCTCTTTTCCATCCTCTTTTAATAGCCTCGCAGTTTTGAGTAAACATCTCACACCTACACTTTTACAAAAAGAACTCGAATACCTTAAAAGAGATGATGTGAAGATATATATTAATCATATAAAGTATGAGTACATAGATGCTATAATAAATGAACTCAAAGAGATTGGTTTATACGATAAAGTGACTCTATTAGATGACAATTTTGAAATAGAGATAGGATAAGTTATGAATATTCATTCCAAAAATATAGAAGTAAATCGACTCCTCTCAAATGTAGCGAGTAAAATTCAGAAGCTATCAGTAGAACCAAATGAAAATAATAAAGAGGCAGTGAATCTTATTTTAGCATCCATTAAAGCATTTTGTGAAAGAAAAACGGAACAAATTGACCATCTTAATGACATTGGAATGCTTCTTTCTGTAGAAACAAATCTTGAACATCTTTTGGGAGAGATAATCTCAAAAAGTAAACTTTTTACAAATGCAGATGGTGGAACACTTTATATAATGAGCGAAAATGAAGAATCACTTGTTTTTAAAATAGTAGAAACAGATTCCCTCGGAATTCACATGGGTATCCATGGTGAGGAAATTTCATGGCCAACTGTACCTCTTTATCTTGAAGATGGCTCACAAAACCATGAAATGGTAGCTGCTCATTGTGCTTTGACGGCTAAAGTACTTAACTTTGAAGATGTTTATAATGCGGAAGGTTTTAACTTCAATGGAACAAAAAAGTTTGATGAAGGTACTGGCTTTCGCTCGAAATCTATGTTAGTTATACCCATGATAAATTCCCATAAAGAAGTTATTGGCGTTGTACAACTTTTAAATGCGCGAGACTGTGAAAGTAATGTTGTCAATTTTACTATGGAAGATGAAAGGTTATTACTCTCTCTTGCTTCTCAAGCTGCTGTTGCTATTACAAATGCAAAAATGATAAAAGATTTGAAAGAACTTTTGGAATCATTTATCAAAAGTATAGCTTACGCAGTTGACCAAAAATCACCTTACACAGGAGGGCATGTACATAAAGTTGCGAGTATAGCTTTAAAAATAGCAAAGGCACTCAATAAAGCTACAACAGGCAAATATGCGGATGTTCATTACACAAAACAAGAAATATATGAGATTCGAATTTCAGCACTTATGCACGATGTTGGTAAGATTACAACGCCACAGCATGTGATGGACAAAGCAACAAAATTAGAAACTTTATATGACAGAATTAACACAATTAGAATAAAGTTTGAAGTCTATAAAAGAGATTTAGAGATAGAAATGCTGAATGAAAAAATCAAACTTCTTGCAGTTGGTGCTAGTTCTGATGAAATACAATCTCTTGAGAATAGATTAAAGGATGAAATAAATATACTGGATGAAGAGGTAAATTTTTTACTTATTTCCAATATAGGAGGCGAGTTTATGACAGATGCAGATATCCAAAAAATTAAAGAAATCGCACAAAGAAAACTTTCTGTGAATGCAATTGAGCAAAATATTTTGAGTGATTTTGAAGTGAATAATTTGTGTATAAGAAAAGGGACTCTTACTAAAGATGAACTTGCTATTATGCAAGATCATGCGAGAATCAGTAATGAAATGCTCGACGCTTTACCTTTTCCTAAACATTTAAAACGCGTACCAAGCATTGCTGGTGGGCATCATGAAAAGCTCAATGGCAAAGGATATCCAAAGGGTTTAACAGCGGATGAATTGTCCCTAGAGTCCAGGATTTTAGCACTTGCAGATATATTTGAAGCACTCTCCGCATCTGACAGACCTTATAAAGGTGCAAAAAAGATGAGTGAAATCATAAAAATTATCAATTTTATGGTTAAAGATGGAGAGTTGGATGCGGACTTGGTTCAGTTCTTTTATGAGCAAAAGATACATCTGCGGTTCGCTAAGCAGTGTTTTAAGCCTGATCAAATAGATATTTAAATTAAGAGGGGGTGTTTCAATGAAAAAAGTTTTTGTTATTATGTCTATGTTTATGTTGCCTGTTTATATTTTAGCTTTAGATTTGGAACTAACTTATTCTCAGGCTATGGATGCTTATAAAGCAAAAGATTTTCAAAGTTCGTATGAGCTTTTTTCCAAGTTATATCTCACAAAGCTCTCTGATACAAATTTAAACTTTAACCTTGGTATATCTGCGTATGAAACTGGGCATTATGAAAATGCTCTCGCCGCTTTTGAGAGAGTTGAGATGCTTGACCCTACAAATCTTAGAAATAAGCTAGAAAAAGCAAGAACTTATTTTATGCTTAAAATGTATGAAGATTCAGAACTCTCCTTTAAAGAGGTGTTAGCAAATCCAATGATTCCTGAGAATGTACGAAAAAATATTGAGTTATATCTCTCCAAAGTAACAAAAGTGCAAGAAAAATCTTTTACCTATTTAACTATTGCCATGGATATGCTTTATGATTCAAATATAAACTCTGGTCCAATGGATGATAGTTATATTATTGGAAATACAAAATTTGCAACACCAAATAAAAAGTCAGATAGTGCCTTTCAAGTTTTGGCTGACATAGTCAATATATACGACATAGGGGAATCGAATGGTTTTGCAATAAAAAATAGAGCTTCCGTATATTTGAACACTTATCAAAAAGAGAGTGCATATGATGTAAAATATTTTGCTTATATGCCAAGTTTGCTTTATAAATATACTAAATACACAGCTGAGATGGTTGCTGGTGCAGATACAATGACTTTAGCAAATGAAAATTATTTGCAAACACTTTTCTTGATGCCAAGAGTGGAGTATGAACATACAAACACTTTAAGAAGTAGTGCCTATCTTAAGTACCAAACAAAAAAATTTCAACAATCAGCACAATCTGATTTAGATGCAAATCACTATGAAGTCTCTTATGGATTGCAAAATATTCTATCTCCTCGTTCGTATATTCAAGTAAATATAACGGGTATTAAAGAGAAAAAAGAGCATGGTATAAGAATAGATGTGGACTATAATGAATATAAGCTAGATGCGACTTATGCAAATCAGTTTACACCTACTTATAGCGGTGAACTCTATGCGCAAGTAAGAAAAAGAAAATACGATGATTATAGTACACTTTTTAATGTAACAAGGGATGATACGAGCAAAAGTATAGGGGCAAGTGTAAGTGCAAAAGTAATGGAAACTTTGCGTGTGAAACTTAAAACAAATTATGACAGAGTAGATTCAAATCAAAATGTCTTTAGTTACGAAAAATACACCGTATCTGCTGGTGTAGTACAATCTTTTTAGGATGAATGTGATGAAAATATTGAATAAAATTATTGTAACTTTAGTGTTGATGAGTTCCATCGTTTCTGCAAATAGTGTTGGGGCGATCACTGCACTCCAAGGAAATGCTTCCATAATCCGTGAGGCTAAAGAGATAGAAGCAACACTTGGCGCAAAGTTGAATGAAAAAGATAGAATTCAAACAAAAGATGAAACGAAAGTTCAAATAGTTTTTAATGATGACACCATTATTACGATTGGTAAAAATAGTAACTTTTCTATTAATGAATATCTTTTTGATGAAAATAAAGCACCCACGGCTCAATTTGGACTTATAAATGGTGCAATGCGAACTATAACTGGTAAGATTGGCAAAATAGCTCCAGATAAATTTAGCGTTCAAACAAAAACAGCAACGATTGGTATTCGTGGAACAAATTTTACGATTATAACTGAGCTAGATGGAAGCAGTAAAGTCTACTGTACTTTTGGAGCGATTAGTGTGAGTGTAAAAGGGGAACTCTCTACTGTTACTCAAGGTTTTTATGTGAGCATTTCTTCCCAAGGAAAAAGAAGTGAGCCTGTAAAATTTACTCCAACAGAATTGGATAAAATGAGAAGCGATAGTTTTACAGATATGAAAGATAAAAAAGAGGAAGAATCAAAAGGGCTGAAAGAAGTAACAGAAGCAGTTTCTTCTGCGAATTCTGCAAATGCTGATACGCAATTAAAAGAAGTTGGAGTTATAACTTCTACTGATGTTACAACGCAAATAGATACAACAAAAGCTGAAAATATTGAGTTGGCGGTAAAAGATATAACATTTCAAACAACAAGTGCTGTTCAAGTGGATGTAGTAGATAGTGTTGAAAAAACTGTTAAAGAAGAAGCAGAGAGAGTGGAAGCTGCAAGGGTCGAAGCAGAGAGAGTGGAAGCTGCAAGGGTCGAAGCAGAGAGAGTGGAAGCTGCAAGGGTCGAAGCAGAGAGAGTGGAAGCTGCAAGAGTCGAAGCAGAGAGAGTGGAAGCTGCAAGAGTCGAAGCAGAGAGAGTGGAAGCTGCAAGAGTCGAAGCTGCAAGAATTGAAGCAGAGAGAGTGGAGGCTGCAAGAGTTGCGGCTGCAAATGCTGCTGCAGCCGCTGCAGCGGCTGCAGCAGCCGCTACTTTTGAGATAAAAGGTTATACGGTAGGTTATACTGATAGTACACCCGCTCTTAGTATGACATCGTTAGATATCTCTTTAAAAACACTCAATACTTCAACATTTGATACAGCAAATTCAAACTTAAAAGTTGGAGCATGGACTTTTACTCCAGCATCTGCTATGACTGGTTCCGGAACACTAGGAAGTTTTGGTGGTACATTTGGAAGTGCTACAAATAGTAGTACTGCTCCTACTATTACTGTCACTAGTATCAATGCTAATTCATTTACTGCCACTACTGATTACTCAAGCAGTGATGAGATGTCATGGGGTACATGGAATGCAAATGTAACTTATACTAGTGGCACTCCTACAACTAGTGAATTTAATGGTTTATGGGTAGCTGGAAAAAATCAGACAACTGCTGCAGTTATTTCTGCCTATACCGTGTCAACATCCATAGATTATAGTGGTCAATATAAAGCTATTAACTTTAACAGTAGTAATGAAACATGGATAGGAACAGCATCAATGAATGTAAATTTTAGTGCTGATACAGCTACTTTAACTATTGAAGCATTTCATACTGATATAGCTGGTACTACAGCAAATGTTCAATATACCATAGGAACTGTTGCTAATACATTTACGGGTACTCAAACTACTCCAGCAAGTAGTAGTGGTAGTGCAAAAGGTGCTTTTTATGGTGCAACGGGCAATAATATAGCTGGTTCTTTTATTGTTGATGATTATGTGGCGGCGGGTGCTCCAAAAAAAGGAGAAGGTGTCTATCAAGTTACAACTACTGCTACACCACACTAACCATGAAAGATAAATACAAAGTCCTCTTCTTCCTCTTTGTATTTATCTCCTTATTCCTCATAAGTAATTACCTTTTTTTACCAAGTTACTTCCAATCCCTCGACAACCGTGTTAGAGATTTTTACTTCAATTTTCGAGGGGATGAGAAAGTTAGTGATGCTATTGTAATTATTGACATTGATGAAAAGAGTATCAAAGAGCTTGGTCAGTGGCCTTGGGAGCGGGATAAAGTTGCCAAGATTTTAACCAACTTGCAAGAGAGTGGTGTTGGCATTATAGGTTTAGATATTGTCTTTAGTGAGGCAGATAAAACTTCACCAAAGCGATTTGCCAAAGAGTGGAATATACAAAAAGTGGATTTACCTGATTACGATGTGATACTTGCAGAGACCATAGCTTCAACTCCCACTATTTTGGGATATGTTCTTGATTTTGACAAAACAAACAAAAAGGATGCACCTACAGTTCCTGCGATATTTGTTGAAAAAAACAAACAAGAGAGAGAATTTTTTCCACATGCCAAGGGCGTGTTAGCGAACCTTGACACTATCCAAAAATCAGCATATTCAAGCGGATATATGAATAACATCCCAGATGAAACAGGGATTATTAGAAGTGTTCCTTTGATGATTAAATACGATGAGATGCTCTACCCATCTTTGGCTTTTGAATTGTACCGCATTATGAATGATGCTAAAAAAGTCGTTGTTTCGTATGGTAAATCAGGAGTAGAGAGTGTTCAAGTAGGTTCTATAAACATTCCAACAGATAGATTTGGAAGGCTTTATGTCAATTTCCGAGGGTCGGCAAAAAGTTACAAATACATTTCAGCAGTAGATATTTACAATAACAGTTTTGAAAAAACATCCATAGAGGGAAAAATTGCTCTTGTTGGCACTTCTGCGTATGGATTGATGGATTTGCGTGCAACGCCTATGGAGAGCGTGATAGCTGGAGTTGAAATCCATGCGAATGTGATTGACAATCTTATCAATCAAGATATGTTGCAAAAGCCATCTATTGGCGAACTCATAGATATTTTGATGATACTTTGTATAGTTTTTGTGGTCGTGATGCTCTATTCAAGATTATCTATATTTTTACTTTTAGTGGTTTATTCTTCCTCGTTTGCTTCTCTTTTATCTATGAATTACTATTTGCTTTTTCACGAGCATATCATTATAAACACCATTTTCCCACTCTTTTCTATGATTTTGTCGCTTATTGGTATTTTAGGGGTCAATTATATCTTTGAGTATCGCCAAAAAGAGCTGGTGAAAAATAGCTTTTCCAAAAAAGTATCGAAGCAAGTTATGGAGGATTTACTCGCAAATCCTGATGCCACACATTTTGCATCCAAAGAGGTGGAAGTCACTATCTATTTTTCTGACATACGAGGTTTTACAACTATCTCAGAAGAGTTAAAATCTCCTAAAAGAGTGACTGCTTTTTTAAATTACTATATGAATGCTATGGTTGTCTCCGTTGAAAAACATCAAGGAACGATTGATAAATTCATCGGTGATGCTATTATGGCGTATTGGAATGCACCGCTCGAGGTAAAAAATCATGCGGATGAAGCTGTTAAAACGGCACTGGAACAGATAGCCCAAAGAGATTTTTTAAACAAAAAAATAAAAAAAGATTTTGGTTTTGATGTGGATTATGGCATAGGTATAAATACTGGAAGTGTCATTGTAGGAGAGATAGGCTCTCAGGGTCGCTCAGACTACACCATCATCGGCGATGCTGTAAATCTCGCATCACGCCTTGAGGGTTTGTGCAAACCGTACAAAGTAAGACTTATTATTTCAGAGTTTACGAAAGCAAAATTAACAGATTCGTATGTGATGCAACTCTTAGATAGAGTGCGTGTCAAAGGTAAGGCTGAGCCTGTAGAAATTTATGAAGTTTTATCGTTAGGCAAGGCAAATGAGCAAAAGCAAAGAGAACTTGAGGTCTATTATGAGGCACATGATTTGTATCTCAAGGCTGAGTTTAAAAAGTCAAAAGAGATATTTGACACACTTTATGAAACCTATAAAAAGCCTCTTTATGAACTTTATTCAGAGCGATGTACGCATCTTTTGGAAGAAAATATACTAGAATTCGATGGTGTTTTTGAGTTTAAAACGAAATAGAGGAATTTTTAATGCAAGCAAAAATATTTTTTGGCTCAAACGAAGTGACAAAAGAAAAATTAAGTGAGAGAAAAAGTCCTTACAGCGGGAAAGTGGTTTCTCTCGCACCCATTTGTGATGCTGAGGATGCAAAAAAAGCTCTGCTCATTGCTAAAGAAGCGGCATGTGGAAGTAGAAAAACAACACTTGCCGAGCGATGCAATTGGCTTTTGGATGTAGCACAAAAGTTACAAGAAAACAAAGAAGAGTTTGCAAAAACCATCACCGATGAGGTCGGAAAACCTATAACATACTCACGCATTGAAGTGGATAGATGTATAGAAACTCTAAGGCTCTCTGCTGAGACGATGCGAACGATGCACGGCGAAACTATCAACACCGATGCCATGAACAGCGGTAAAAAAACTATCAGTTATTTTGTCAGAGAGCCAGCTGGTGTTGTGGTTGCAATCACACCTTTTAACTTTCCACTCAATCTTATCGCTCACAAATTAGCACCAGCACTTGTCGCTGGAAATGCAGTTGTTTTGAAGCCGACGCCTGAAGCACCCCTCACGGCGTATAAATTTGCAAAGCTTTTCATTGAGAGTCCACATGCCGTGCCAAATGCTCTAAGTGTAGTGTATGGCGATGCGGAGGTGGGAAGTGCTTTGGTTACAAGCGATATTCCCCGTGTGATTAGTTTTACTGGAAGTGTTCCTGTTGGGGCAATTATCGCCAAAAGTGCAGGGATAAAAAAAGTGAGTTTAGAGCTTGGTGGCAATGCAGCGACTTTTATAGACAAAAGTGCAGACCTTCCACATGCCGCTGCTCGTTGCACTTTGGGTGCGTTTGTAAACTCTGGACAGGTTTGTATTTCACTCCAACGCATTTATGTGCATCAAGATATTTATGATACATTCGCAACGCTTATGGCAGAAGAGACAAAAAGATTGGTCGTTGGTTCTCCTTATAATGACGATACTTTTATGGGGCCACTCATAGATGATGATGCGGCAATTCGTGCTATGGGTTGGGTAGAGAGTGCCATAAAAGAGGGTGCGATAGCACTCACTGAGCCTCAGGTGGAAGGTAAAATGTTTCATCCATGTGTTATGGCAAATGTAACCGATGAAATGGCGATAGTGTGCGAAGAGGTTTTTGCACCCATTGTTTCTTTGGTAAAAGTAGAGAATTTTGATGATGCACTTCCACGGATGAACAACTCTTCTTATGGCTTACAATTTTCAGTTTTTACAAATGATTTGAAACTTACAAAACACGCGATTTCTGAACTCGAGGCAGGTGGAATAGTCATCAATGATATGCCAACACTTCGTTTTGACATTCAACCTTATGGCGGTGTAAAACTCAGCGGTGTAGGGCGAGAAGGTCCTCGTTTTGCCATTGAAGAGATGACAGAAATAAAGAGTGTAGTGATTTGTTAAGATTATTGTAAAGAATTTGTAATGCAGGTGGATGAGTATTTGAATAGTAAAAAAAAGGTAATTATTTCCGCGTGTTTACTTGGCGAAATTTGCCGTTATGATGGCAAAAGTAAACAAATTAATGAAGTTATTGAAGCGTTTACAGATTATGAAATCATCCCTTTTTGTCCAGAAGCACCTTTGTTTGGAACTCCTAGACAGAGGATAAGTGTTGTTGCTGTAAATGGCGAAAATAGAGTTATTACAGATGAGACAAGAGAAGATGTAACTCAAATGCTTGAAGAAGAAATAGAAACATTTATACAAAAAAATCCACATGCCGACATCATTGTTCTCAAGTCAAAATCTCCAAGTTGTGGTCTTGGAACAACTCCGATTTTAAATGAGCAAAAAGAACCTGAATTTGGAAATGGGATAGCAGCAGATATCTTTTTAAAAAAATATCCACATGCCAAGATAGTAGATGAGTTAAACTTTAAAAATTAGAGCCACTCATTAGTAACTCTCTCCAACTTCTTTATTGTCTAGCATGGATTCGTTAAAAGTAACAACTTGATTTCTTCCGCCTTCTTTTGCTGCATAAAGAGATATGTCAGCAAACTTGATACATTTCCAGATACTCTTACTGTCCTGAGGAAAACGGGAACATCCAATACTGAGTGTTTTGTTAAATGTTCCACCGTTTGCAGGAATGTTTTGTTTACCAAATTCTACGCGTATGGATTCTGCTATTTTGACAATATTTTCTGTATCACAGTTATAAAGCAGGACTAAAAACTCTTCTCCTCCATAACGAATAGCAATATCCGCTTTGCGTATCTGCTTTTTGATAACACCAGAAATGATGCGGATAGCCTCGTCTCCAACATCGTGTCCATAAGTATCATTTATCATTTTAAAGTAGTCAATGTCAACCATCAAAATACCATAACTTGTATTTGAACGGATGGCTTGAGGGATAGAAACATCCGCAAATTCATCTAAAAATTTACGGTTATACATGCCTGTGAGTTGATCCACTCTTGCCATTTGGTTGAGCGTTTGCATTAACTTTTTACTTACAATTGCAGGTCGAGCTGTCGTGATATAATCTTCCACATCGCTCATAATAGAACGAACATGCTGTGTTTGTTCCTCGTTTGTTGTGACAATTGTCAATATCAGTGTTAAATCATTTGAAATAGTATAAGGGGTACATATATGTTCACTCCCCTCGAGTTGATATAAAGCACATGATTTAGTAAATATGCTTGAATCAACGCTCGATTGAATGCGTTCTGCACGACATTCCCCATTTAATATAGAGCAATGAATCTCTTTTTCACTATGTACAATTTTTTTGATTTTACTCATGTTATCTATTTCTGTCATTGTAAAATCATCAAGATTGAAGTGATATTTTAGAACATACGCTATTCTATTGTAAATATCTTCTAGTTCTTTATCATTTTCTATGGTTTGTTTAAACTTATAAATATCAGAGAGTCTTTCTATGGTGCTGTTAATATTTTTCAGAGGGTCAATCTCTTTGACATAATTTTTGTTTTTGATAAATACATACACTTTTTTATCGAGCTCTTCAAAAGTGTGTTGCAGTTTTTCTAACATAGTATTTAAAAGTTTTGCTACAGACTCATTATCTGTATTGTTAACACATTCGACTCTTCCAGAATAGTCGCCGCGGTAGGCATTTTGCATAACTTTTCTTATAGAGTAAAATATACTTACATAAGGTCTTACAAATTTATTCATAACAATAAATATAAAGATTGCAGCTAGTATTGTGAGTCCCATATTGTAGAGAACACTTTTAATGCTACTTGTACGAATATCAGTAATATCCATAACCATACTCACAACACCTAGAACTTCACCCTCTTTAGCTTCATGGCATTGCATACAGTTAGGTGTGCCAAATTCGGATGCAGTAAAGGGAATAGTGACACGCATTAAACTTTTACTTGGTGTTTCCGTTGTTACAGATTTTGTTGCACCTGAAAGTAATACTTCTGAATCTGTTTTATCTCTTGGTGTTTCATTGTTGTGACCTTGACCATATTGCTTGATAACAGTCGGTGATCTTGCAACCCAAAGTTCACTTATCTTCTCAACTTTTCCAATCTTATCTAAAAAATAATCTCTATGATCCATGATACCATTGACCATGTGTGAAGTTAGACCAATTTTTATTATTTCTGCAGTTAAACTTGCTTTATCTTCGGCTGTGCTTAGACCATAATTTCTAAAATTTATTGTGGTGCTTACTATCATAGAGATAAAAAAAAGAGTAAATATGAGAATTAAAGCTGTTATGATTTTTTGTTTTGATTCCATGGGTTTCTAACCTTTGTAAAATTTTTTTAGATTTTATCACAAAGTAATAAAGATTCTTGTTTATACAAGTATATTTTTAGTAAAATTTCAAATAATTTTTTAAATAAAGGTATTTTTATGGCGTATGCAACAGCGAGACATATTTTAGTAAGCAGTGAAGATGAGTGTAACACTTTAAAAGCAGAGATAGAAAATGGAGCAACATTTGAGACTGTTGCTGCTTCACATTCACAATGTCCCTCAGGAAGAAAAGGCGGAGATTTAGGCAAATTCGGTCCAGGACAAATGGTTCCTGAGTTTGACAAAGCAGTCTTCACGGGAGATGTAGGAGTTTTATACGGACCGATTCAAACACAATTTGGTTTTCATCTTTTAGAAATAACTAGCAGAGGTTAATATCTCGGCATGTGGAAACATATTTTGATTTCCACATGCCAATACTTTGGAGAATAATAATGGTTAAAGTTTCTGCGATTCAGATGAGCATGGGTGAAGATAAAAGCGTAAATATTTCTAAAGCTGAGCGACTTGTTCGAGAGGCGGCAAAAAATGGTGCGCAAATTGTGCTTTTGCCAGAGCTTTTTGAGGGTTTGTACTTTTGTAAAGATATGGATGAGAAATATTTTTCATGGGCGAATGAGAGAGAAAATAATGCTCTTATAAAACAGTTTGCATCTTTGGCAAAAGAGCTTAAAATCGTGCTTTTGGTGAGCTATTTTGAAAAAGCGGGTGCGGAGTATTTTAACTCACTCGTGGTTGTCGATAGTGATGGCACAATTATGGAAAATTACCGTAAAACGCACATTCCTTGTGGGGCTGGTTATGAGGAGAAGTTCTACTTCAAACCTGGCGATACAGGTTTTAAAGTTTGGGATACGGCATGTGGAAAGATTGGTGTGGGCATCTGCTGGGATCAGTGGTTTTGTGAAACGGCGAGAGCTTTGACACTTATGGGTGCGGAGATTATCTTTTATCCGACGGCTATTGGGAGTGAACCTGAGATTGGTTTGGATTCCAAAGAGCATTGGCAACGCGTTCAAATGGGACATGCGGCGACCAATACTGTTCCCGTCGTCGTAGCAAATCGTTACGGCGAAGAGGTCGGCGAGAGTTGTAGTCTGAACTTTTACGGCTCATCGTTTATAACTGACTACACAGGTGCAAAAATTGCGGAAGCTTCTCGCGATTCAGAAGAGATAATTTATGCTGAGTTTGACTTGGAAGAGAATGCAAAACAAAGAGAGTATTGGGGACTGATTAGAGATAGAAGAGAAGAGTGTTATGGTGTTTTGTCTAAAAATATTGGATAGATTGCTTCGTACCTCGCAATGACGGAAATAAGGTTGCTTCGTACTTCGCAATGACGGAAACAAATTGCTTCGTACTTCGCGACGACAATGCACCGTCATTGCGAGTCGAAGACGAAGCAATCTAAAAATGGGTTATGTAAGAACTCAAACTGTTCGATTTAAAATTATATCTTCCAACTCTTGAAGCGGTGCATTTGTAACACGCTCAAACTGCGTGCGATTAAAAGTTTCTTGTCTTTTTGCCAGTTGAGCTGTGTGTGTTGCGATGTTTTGGAGCATCGTCTCTTTGCTTACTTTGCCATCTAAAAACTCCAAAACTTCCACGATGCCTATCGCATTCATGGCATGTGGAACTCTTGTGTATTTTTGCTCTAAAAAACAAACTTCATCTATCAAACCCAACTCGAGCATTTTGTTGGTTCTTCTTAAAATTCGCTCTCTTAAAACATCTCTCTCAACTTCAATGTTGTAAATATCTAAATTTTTTATAATAGATTTTGGCGGATTTGCCTCAAACCATTCTGAGGGCGGCATGTGGGAAGCTTCATAAATAAGAAGCATTTTTTCTATGCGGTAGCGGTCATTTGGTGTAATATTTTTCATATAAATTGGGTCAAGCTGAGATAAAAAATCGTGTGCTTTTGGCAAGTCACTCAGCTCTATTTGCACATGCCGAGCTACAGATTCAGTTATCTCTGGCAACCTTGAGAGTCCTTGCATAAGCGACTTCAAATAAAAAGAAGTTCCCCCGACGATAATGAGATTTTTTCCCTCTCTTTGGCATGTGGAAAGTACTTCTTTGTATAAATTCATAAAGATATCAACACTAAAATATGCATTGGGATATAAAACATCTATGCCAAAATGTTTTACACTTTCTAACTCTATTTTTGATGGTTTTGCAGAGACGATGTCTATCTCTTTATAAATACTAAGAGAGTCGATTGAGAGTATATACGCGTCCATTTTTTGAGCGATTTTTATTGCCAAATCACTTTTTCCAGATGCTGTTGCGCCTATAATCGCTAGTTGTTTTATCTCGTTATTCATGCCGAAATTATATCTAAAACACCTTGTAAATCTCGAAAAATTCATTTTTCGTAGCTTTAGGGGGTTGTAGGGACATCTGTCCCTGCCACTAAAACGGACGCGTTCGTTTTAGTGCGTAACATCAGTAAAAACATCTTTTAGATATATATACAGCAACTTCTAAGTGAAAAATCAATACCCTTAGCTTTTTAAAACATAAAAAGGAGTTTTTATGATTAACTGCTTTATTAAAAGAGACAATAGACTTAATGTCATCGAAGGTATTGACTCTTTACGAGACAACAAAGACAGAAGTAGCGTTATTTGGATTGACATGGTAAGTCCAACGCATGAAGAGATTAAAGCTGTTGAAGCAATGTTTGACATAAATTTTCCAACAAAACAAGAGAGTGAAGAGATAGAACTTAGTTCCAGATATTGGGAAGAAGATAATAGAATTGAAATCAATAGTTATTTTTTAATAAACGAAAACAATACAGCATCCAATGAAACGGTTTCTTTTATTTTGCAAGGTGAACTCCTCATCTCAATCCGATATAAAAATTTAGCGAGTTTTAGCGCATTTACAAAAAGATTTTTAACTTCACCAAGAGAGTTCCGTAATGGTTACTCGATTTTTTGTCAAATTATTGACATTAGGATTGATGCCGATGCCGATACTATTGAAAATTTATCAAAAGAGATAGCAAAGATAAGAAAACATGTCTTTACAGATTATTCAAATGATGATGAAGAAATATTGGAACATATAGCAACTTTTGAAGATTTAAATATGAAAATTAGAGAAAATTTAACGGATAAACAAAGAATACTCAGCTCACTTTTAAAATGTGAACTTTATAACGATGAGAAAAAAGAGATTCCAATCATGCTTAAAGATATTCGGTCGTTGATAGAACATACAAATTTTAATTTTGAACGATTAGATTATTTACAAAATATATTTATTGGTATTTTGAATATTGAACAAAATAAGGTCATAAAAATATTTACAATTGTAAATGTAATCTTCCTTCCACCAACACTTATAGCAAGTATTTATGGGATGAACTTTGAATTTATGCCTGAATTAAAATGGGAATATGGATATTTATTGTCCTATGGTTTTATGTTTCTATCCTCCGTTACGCCTATCGCAATTTTTAAGAAAAAAGGTTGGATTTAGATAAAATGGGCTTTAAATATGATTTGAAGGTAAAATGTTGCAAAGATATATAAAAAAACTAAGAGATTTTAACGAATTGGTCATGTTTGAACACTCGATATTTTCTCTTCCTTTTATTTTCATAGCGATGATTGTTGCAGCAAATGGCTGGTTTGGTTTTTGGCTCCTTTTTATGGGCGTGTTAGCTGCAATAAGTGCTAGAAATTTTGCTATGGGTTTAAATAGATATGCCGATAGAGACATAGACGCGCTCAACCCTAGAACAACAACAAGACCCAATGTGGACGGAAGGCTTGATAGTTCTAGTATTATGATTTTTATTGTGGTAAATGCTCTTGTTTTTGTACTTGTTGCGTATATGATAAACTCTTTAGCCTTGTATCTGAGTGTCCCGATTTTATTTGTTTTAGGGAGTTACTCCTACTTTAAAAGATTTTCATCTTTAGCACATATCGTTTTAGGTATTTCTCTTGGACTTGCACCGATTGCTGGAGTTGTGGCTGTGAGTGCTACTATTCCTATTTGGTCTGTTTTGCTTAGTTTTGGTGTGATTTTTTGGGTCGCTGGATTTGACTTACTTTACTCACTGCAAGACATTGATTTTGATAAAGAAAATAATCTTTATTCCATTCCATCTCGTTATGGGGCAGAGGCAACACTCTTAATCTCTTCACTTTTCCACATGCTAAGCGTACTCTTTTGGGCTTTATTTGTTTGGAGTGCAGGACTTGGTTTATTTGCTATTTTGGCGGTTATCGCAAGTGGTGTCATGCTTAGTTATGAGCACTTTTTAGTGCGAAAAGATTTTACAAAGATAGACCGTGCTTTTTTTACCGTCAATGGTTATCTCGGAGTTGCATTTTTAGTTTTAATTATTTTAGATAAGGTGTACGCATGAATCCTCGTTTAGTTCCAATCCATATAAACATAAGTTTTAGCGAAGCAGTAAAAGATGAAAAAACATATGAGCAAGAGTATCATAAACTCAATGAGCCTGACAGTAGCCTTGTCAGTCAATGGGTAAAACATGCAAGAGCAAAAGGTGAAGCAACAGAGATGGAGCTCGTTGTGCTCAATCTTCTCGTAGAACTTCACAATAAAATAGATGCACTTGAGATGTTTTTAAAACATGAAACTCCAAGTAGAATAGCCCTTGATACACAAGCAACTATTGATGCTATGGGTTTTGAGCATTTTAGTGTAAATGAACCTGTTTTTACAGTTGGTACAGAATATTATTGCAGAGTTGAGATGCCTTTTCATCCAAAAAGAGATGTTGGTATTTTTTTTGAAGCTTTGAGTCCAACTCTGGCACATATTACAAAAACACATGAGCGAGATGAAAAAGAGTGGGGCGCGTATCTTACTGCAAGGGAAAGAGTTCTTATTCGTGAAGCAAAAGAGAATAAAAAATGAGTTTTGCCTCGTTCAATCTTAATATAGAGTATGTAGTTGCAGCAATGGCTCTGCTTTTGGTCTATATTTTGTTTTATGTTTTTACGAAAGACCCTGATAGTGCAAAAAACATCCACTCTATCGCCTCTGTTGTAGAAGAGTTAAATAGAGAAGTTTTTTATCTCAAAAAAAATCTTGCAGAGCTAAAAAAAGAGATACAACCAACTTCTACTACAAAAAAAATGAGTGATGATGAGATTTATCAAGAGATAGAAAGAAGTGTTTATGACATGACCCAGCCCCTTTCTATTGGGATTAAAAATTTAGAAGAAGCTCTTTATATGCTTGATTCTCAGATTGATGCTAGAATTTCATCTTTAGAAAATGGGGTAAAACAGTTTTCTATCCCTGCTTCTATTCATGCAAATGATGATGACAAAATTATTTCACTCTTTAAGCAAGGTGTCTCTTTGGAGACTATTTCTAAAGAGTTACATCTCTCACAGCCAGAAGTTGAATTTGTCCTAAAAATCAACAAAATCAAATAATATCGGTAAAGTTAATGGCAGATAGAACACTCTTTACCTTAGTCTCTGCTCTTATTGGAATAGGGATAGTTCTTGCATACACTTTATCGACCTATACAACCGTACTTTTTGGTGTAAATGAGTTTCACTTCGCCATTCGACAGATTGTTTTTGGGGTTGTGAGTATTACTGTTATTTGGCTGTTGGCTCAGTTAGACCCAGATAGATGGCTTAAAACTATTGGATTTTCACTTTTCATAATTTCAACTATTCTTATGATAGCGATGCCATTTTTGCCAGAGTTTTTGGTTTCCGCAGTTGGTGGAGCAAAAAGATGGATAAAAATTGGTGGATTTTCTTTAGCACCAGTTGAGTTTTTTAAGATAGGTTTTGTCTATTTTCTTGCTTGGAGTTTTTCAAGAAAGTTTGGTAGCCGTGAGGGCATGGGGATATTTGGTGAATTTAGAAGATTTACACCTTATGCTCTTGTTTTTGTCGGTGCAATGTTTGTTATAGCTTTTGTTCAAAATGACTTGGGTCAGGTCGTGGTACTTGGGCTTACTCTCCTTTTTATGCTCATGTTTGCAGGGAGTAGTTTTAGGTTTTTCTTCAGTATTTTAGTGGTTGTTTTATCTTTATTTGTCTTTTTTGTTTTTTCAGCAGAACATAGAATCATCAGAATAAAATCTTGGTGGGCATTGGCACAAAATAGTGTACTTGAGCTTTTTCCAGCTGCGATGGCGGAGAAATTAAGAATTCCAACGGAAGTTGAACCCTACCAAATCGGGCACTCTCTGAATGCTATTCACAACGGTGGAATCTTTGGAACGGGCATAGCAAATGGAACTTTTAAACTTGGATTTTTGAGTGAAGTGCATACCGACTTTGTTCTCGCAGGAATAGCTGAAGAGTTTGGCTTTGTTGGTGTCGCCTTTGTGGTATTTCTTTTTATGTGGATGCTTCAGAGAATCTTTAAAGTTGCAAATCGTTCCAATGATAGAAGTATCTATCTTTTTAGTATAGGCGTGGGACTTTTACTCTCTTTTGCATTTTTAGTAAATGCATATGGGATTAGTGGGATTACACCGATTAAAGGGATCTCCGTTCCATTTTTAAGTTATGGAGGCTCTGCAATTATGGCAGCTTCTATTGGTGTGGGGATGGTTCTTATGGCATCAAAAAAAGAGGGTGGGATTTAATGAAACTTTGCATAACAGGTGGCGGAACAGGCGGTCATTTGATGATAGCGCACTCTTTGGTTGAAGCGGCGGTGTCTGCTGGGCATGAAGTGATATTTATAGGTTCAACAAGCGGTCAAGATAAAAAATATTTTGAACATAACAGTCCATTTTCAACTGTTTACTTTTTAGAAACAACAGGTGTTGTCAATCAAAAAGGGTTTGGTAAACTCAAAGCACTTTTTAAAGTTTTTAAAGCATTGTTGGCATCAAGAAAAATTTTAAAAAAGCATAAAATAGAAGCGGTTTATAGCGTTGGCGGATTTTCAGCAGCACCTGCATCTTTTGCCTCTTTGAGTTCTTTTACTCCTCTTTTTATCCATGAGCAAAATGCAGTCGAGGGAAAACTGAACTCTCTGCTCAAACCTTTTGCAAAAAGATTTATATCTGCGTATGACAAAAATTCGCCTATCCAAGGTTATCCCGTTAATGAGAGCTTTTTTAAGAGTGCAAGAGTGAGAAAAGAGCTTAAAACTATTATCTTTTTAGGTGGTTCACAAGGTGCAAAAGCAATCAATGAATTGGCTTTAAGTGTGGCATGTGGACTTCAGACAAGAGGCATCAAAATCATCCATCAAGCGGGTGAAAATGATTATGAGCGAGTAAAAAATGCGTATGAAAATTTAGGCGTTGCAGTGGAGTTGTATGGCTTTACAAAAGAGCTTCCACTCTTAATTCCACATGCCGACTTGGCGGTAAGTCGTTCAGGTGCAAGTACGCTTTGGGAACTTTGTGCGAGTGGTGTGCCCTCTTTTTTTATTCCCTATCCACATGCCGCAGGTGACCATCAGTTTTACAATGCAAAGTTTATAGTCGATAATAATCTCGGCTGGTGTGAGAGAGAAAGTGAAGATTTAAAAGAGAAACTTTTGTCCATTTTAGATGAAAAGTTAGAAGAAAAAAGTAAAAAACTTTTAGAGTATGCAAAAAAAGAAGTAGCACAAAAAATGATACGAGATGTTGAGGAAAGTATTTAATGATAAAGGAATTATCTCAACAGTTAGTCGATTTGATATTTGATTGGGGCTATTGGGGCATTTTCATACTTATGAGTATTGAGAGTTCTTTTCTTCCGCTTCCAAGTGAAATAGTTCTCATTCCTGCTGGATATTTAGCCTCACAAGGGCAGATGAATATATCTTTGATTGTGCTTACAGCTTCGGCGGGTTCACTTGCCGGTGCATTTGTAAACTACTTTTTAGCCCTCTCGCTTGGGCGAAGAGTATTGAAGCGCTATGGAAAATATTTTTTCGTCAATGAAGATACTCTGGTAAAAATGGACGAATTCTTTAAAAAACATGGGCATATTTCTACTTTTATAGGAAGATTGTTACCAGTCATTCGCCACCTTATTTCCATCCCTGCTGGACTTGCACGAATGAATTTAGTTGTATTTTCCATCTACACAGTCCTAGGCTCGGCAATATGGGCTTTTATCCTTGTTATGCTTGGGTACTTTATAGGGGAAAATCAAGAGTTGATAAACGAATATTTACATCAAATAATCATTGCGCTTGTGATAGCAATTGTTATTATAGGTGCAATTTATGCGTATTATCAAAAAGCAAAAATACTCAAAGAGAAAAAGAAAAACTTATTGTAAAAAGTATTTTATTTGTATTTTAAAAGTCCACTTCAAAAAACTTCAAACAGTTTTTACCACCGTTTTTAGCATTATACATCGCTGTATCTGCCATTTTTAAGAGGACACTTTTATCATGTGTATCATCAGGAAATATAGCAGCACCAATACTGCTTCCAATATTTAAAGGTATGTCATTCACTATCACAGGTTCTAAAAGTTGAGTGATTATTTTATTTGCAATGCTTGTAACATTATCTCTGCTATCAATTTTTCTTAAAATAATAGTAAATTCATCTCCTCCTAACCTACTCACTGTGTCGCTACCTCTTACGCTATCTGTCAATAAAATAGCCACTTTTTGAAGTAATAAATCACCAATATGATGCCCATAAGTATCATTGACTGCTTTAAAATTATCAAGATCTATAAATAAAAGTGCCATCTTTCCTTCATTTCTTTCGCAGTATTTTGTATTTTGCTCTAAACGATCATAAAACAGTGTTCTATTTGGAAGGTTGGTTAATGAGTCATAATAAGCTAAAGCTTTGACATGGTCTTCAGCTTTTTTGAGGTCGGTAACATCTCTATTTATCCCAATATAATTCGATGTATTGCCATCAATATCTTTAATCATAATCAAAGTTGATAAACTAATATAGAGTTCTCCATCCTTCCTACGGTCTTTTACCTCACCTTCCCAAACAGAATTTTCTTGAAGGTGTTTCCACATGCCATCATAAAATTCTTTATCATGCCAATGAGACTCCAAAAGTGACGGTTTACTGCCAATCAGTTCCTCTCTAGAGTAACCTGTTATTTTGGAGAATGAATCATTAACCTTAATAATAGTTGTATCTGCATCCGTAATAATTATGCCCTCCAAACTGTTTTCAAAGACTTTTGAAGATAACTGTAACTCTTTTTCTAATAATACTTTTTGAGTAACATCTCTAAAGCTAATGCTATTTCCTTTAAATACACTTTTATCAAAACTTGGTGCTGCAGTAATTTCAACGACTCTGTTATTTTTTAGATAAAACATATACACTTGTTCTTTTTCTCTATTTTCATTAAAATGATTAAAATAAGAGAGACATGTAGCATAGTTAAAAAATTGAGGAGAGACTAATTCAAATATTTTTTTTAAGGTGTCTATATTCTCATCTAAAGTATCTAGTTCCCAGATTTGAAGAAGTTTTTTGTTATAAAATGATATTTTATTATTTTTATCTATAGCTAAAATTCCATTCGATGCAGTATTTAAAGTTAAAGACATGTTAGTACTAGCATCTATTATCTCTTGCTCATACTCTTGCTTTTCTAAGGCATTGGCGATGGATTCAGCTGTTATTTTTATAAATGAGTGATGTGTTTCACTCCATTTTTGTTGATGATGAACCATATCTATTCCGATAAAACCTATAACTTCTTTTTTTAAAACTACTGGATAAACTAATAAAGATTGAATATGCTGTTCCATGAGCATAAATTTTATATCACTTGCCTCTTCTGGAAGAGTATTCATATCTTCAATGACAATTGGCTCTAACGCTTTGCACTGCAAAACCCACCAAGAAAAATTTTCTGTAGATATTTCCTGTAAATTATTGATTTCAGGTTCAGTTCCTACAGAACACCATTCGTGCGTATTATTCATAATGGAGTAGTTATCTTTAAAACTAAAAAGATATGCTCGGTGTGCATTTAAGATAGTTCCAAGTTCTTGAAGGGTTTTATTTATAGAAATACCAATGTCATCGTCATAAACGAGATATTTAGATATATTATTTACATATCGCTCGAACTGATAGTTAAACTCTATTGAATTCATATAATTTTTCATTTTAATGTCTATTTTATTGATATATCTATAATGAAAAAATAATATTAATAAAATAACTATCATCAGAATAATGGATGTTTGAATAATTGTGAATTTTAATTCTTTCATCTCATCTGTTACATTTGCTAACACATACAATTTACCTATTTCCTTACCTGTCACATCATAAAAAGGTTTAGAATTGATGTTATAAATAAGTGCATTATTTTGAACTCTTTGATTATCAACATTTGTATGACTATTCAACACTTCAAGCAGTTCTTTTTGTAGTGAAATTTCAAATATTGTTGAATTAGCAATATAATAATTCTCTAGCTCCGTATATTTTAAATTATTGGAATTTTCTTTTTTCCATTTTTCATAATCATTTTTTTCCATTACATTTTTATTTATTGTTAAAAAAATATGAGTACCCAATGTATTTGAGAGTTCATTTGTAATCTTATCTATCTCTTTTCCAAGTTCGATATAACCAATTATCTCTCCCGCATCATACAATGGTGATACAACACGCAGAGTATAATTCTGACTCATTGAAAACTCAATTCCTGAAGTAACTTTCGATGTTTCAGCAGTTTTGTCTAGAGTATAACGATGAATAACATCAGAGTAAATATTTCTATCGTGAATTCTTACAAAATTTGTTTTATTTTTATCATGGATATATAAGTGCGTTACATTATATCTACTGTTGGTATTTAAGTAAGTTTGATACAAATAGGTAAAAAGCCAGTCTCTATTTTTTGCTTCATAAAGATTTATAACATTTTTATCTTTTTGAATGAGCTCACTCAACCCTTGCAATAGTTCAGTATCCCTCTTGATTGTTTGTGTCAGAATTTTTGAAACATTTTCAAACTCTTTTACAGAGAGTTCATTAATATGTCTGGTTTGAAAAGCATATGTCGAAGCCATTGCAACTAAAACAATCAATATAATTGATAAAATAAAAGGTATTACAACCTTTAAAGAGAGTTTATTTTCTTTCATAATTAAAGATTGCCCCATATTAATTAAATTGCATATATCTATCGATTTTAAAGCCATATATTTCATATATGTTGTAACATACATATAAACATTTCAATTTGTTCTTAGTCAATAATGGGTATTTTTGTATAAAAATAAAACAACTCCTTTTTCCAAATATACAAATTTAGAAAAATAGCAACATACAGTATAATACGAAAATTATTGAAAATAAGGTTCAAAATGAGTAATATGGAATATATGTTTCACCAAGGTTTTTTAGGTACAAAAGCGCCTTTCTTTATGGATATGGTTACGCTTATCGTCGCTCTTTTACCTCTTTTAGTGGCGGGTACTATTTATTTGGCGAAGATTAAAAAGTACAAATATCACGCTTTTTTACAAATATTTATTTTTGTTTTTTCAGTGATAGTTCTGAGTTATTTTGAGTTTGGTGTAAGAGTTGGTGGGGGTTTTAAATATTTTATAGAATCCACTACAGCATCGCATAATTATGTTTTTATAGTGCTTATGTTTCACATAGCGATATCCGTAATAACGCTTATTATATGGATAACGACACTTACTATGGTAAAAAAACAGCTCTCTTCAAACACTCATAAAAAAGCAGGTCTTTTGACATTTGCAGGAGTTGTAATGACTGCGCTCACTGGCATGTGGGTTTATATGCTTTTGTTTATGTATTAAAATAATTTCAAGGAATAAAAAATGTTAGAAATAGGAAGCGTAGCACCAGAATTTTGTTTACCAAACCAAGATGATATAGAGATATGTTTAAGAGATTTGAAAGGAAAGTGGATAGTTTTATATTTTTATCCAAAGGATAGCACACCAGGATGCACAACAGAGGCGTGTGAATTTAGTGAATGTGCGCCTGACTTTGGAGATTTAGATGCAATTATTTTAGGTGTAAGCGCAGACAGTACAAAAAAACATCGCAATTTTATAGAAAAACAGAGTCTAAACATTACACTCTTAAGCGATGAAGAGACACTAATGATGCAAAACTATGGTGTTTGGCAGATGAAAAAAAACTACGGCAAAGAGTATATGGGCATCGTTCGCACAACGCTTATTATTGACCCAAACGGAGTTATCAAAGCTGTATGGAACAATGTAAAAGTCAAAGGGCATGTGGAAAGTGTAAAAAGTAGATTGAATGAGTTAACACAAGATTTAGGGAAAATATGAAGAAAAATAGTTATAAAGAAATTTTTCGATTAAAAAAAGAAAAAATGTTGAGTTGTTCAAGCAATTTGATAAAGATTTTGTCTGTTCCAACACTTTTAGTGTTTGTGGTTTTTATAGCATATTTAGGATTTCTTCCACTTCAGATGGAACTCCATTCTCTAATTATCATAGGAACAATCTATCTTGTTTTTACTTTTTTTGTAAAGCACAACGCATGTTATTCGACTTGTACATTTCATCAAACCAAAGTGAATCTGGCACAGGAAATCTCCGAATATCTTGAAGAAAATCTTATTGTTTTAATGGGAGAAGAAAAAGCTATCGGTTCAATTGATAAATTTTTTGATAGATTCTCACAAAAACTTCGTAACGATAATTTTGCAACAGTTGCAGCGGGAACATTTCCTACTTTAGGGATATTAGGTACTTTTATAAGCATCGCTTTATCTATGCCAGATTTTAATTCTGGTTCTGCGGATGTCTTAAATCACGAAATTACAAAGTTACTCGGTGGCGTGGGAACTGCTTTTTATGCTTCGATTTATGGGATTTTTTTATCACTTTGGTGGGTCTTTTTTGAAAAAAAAGGATTTTCTTTGATAGAAAAAGAGTTACAAGAGATGAAAGAGGAGTTTGAAGAAAACCTTTGGAGTGAAGAAGAACTCGCAAGAGCTACTTTTATGGAGCAAAGAACATCCAACAGAGAATTAAAAGAGACCATAAAACAATCCTTTTCTCCAGAATTTTTACTTAAATTGCATGATACGATTATCACACAAACTTCGATGCTCTTTCAAACGCTCAAAGCAGATAGACAATTTCATGAGGAGTTAAGAAGTACCTATAATGTGGTGGTTGAAAAGTTAGCAAATATAACAAATATGCAAGATATTGTTGCACAAAAGCTAGATATATCGGTTACAAAAGCGAATGAATCCTACACGCATTTATCTGATAATGTGGATAAATTGAAACTACTCAGTGAGCTATTTCAGTCAAATTATGACGCTATAACATCTCAAAATGAGTCCTCTAAACAAGTGGCTTCTCTTTTAGAGAATGTAATAACATCCTTTAGTACTCAAACAGACAATATTTCTAGTTCATTAGAAGTTTCTACAAACAACTTGATAAATACGCAATCTTCCATGATAGGTGTATCCGATAAATTGTCCATGGTTTCAGATTCTATGGATAATTTGGTTGACCGTCTTATGGTGAGTACGGATAAACAAATTCTTGTAAGCCAAACGCTTGATAAATCTATTACTACGGCAAATATTTCCTATGAAGGATTATCGCGTAATGTTTTGGAGTTAGAATCTATAAGTAAGGGATTTAAGTCAAACCATGAGTTGATAATTTTACAAAATAAATCATCCAAACAAATTGCGACTATTTTAGAAAAATCCTTAGGGGAATTAAATACACAAACAAATAAAATAGACGGCTTTTTTGGCGGTTTTAGCAGTAACTTAGCAGAAGCACACAAAAGCATAGGTGCTATGTCTGACACGATGTTAGATTTATCCAAAGGAATGCTCAATCTTCTCGATGGCTTAAATGGCACATACACAGACACTCTTGCAAAACAGATGGTAGGAGTAAGTCAGTCTCTTGCTTCTCTTGAATTGTTGTACTCAAGATTTCATGACACGATAGACACAAAACTCCAATCCTTTGAAAAAGTAAATGGTTCGCTTCAATCTTTAAGCATTCAAGCAAATCACATCGAAGAAAATTTTGAAGATTTTAATGTGGAATTGCTTGAAAAACTAGATGTCTTGATACATGCTACTTCAAAAGCACAAGAAACTAAAAAGAGATGAAAAAACTAAACGATTCTCAGAATAATTTTTGGATTTCTTATGCCGACTTAATGGCTGGATTACTTTTTGTATTTATCCTCGTTGTTGGTATTGTTATCATGAAATATTCTTACATAACAGCAGAATTGCAACTTCAAAAAGAGTCGATTGAAAAACTTGAAGTTGAGGCTCTCAAAAAACAAGAAGATGCAGATAAATTAAAGCAAGAACTTGAAAATACTAAAGAAATGATACATAAATTGGCATCTGTAAAAACAGTAGTTATAGACAAGTTACGAACAAAACTAGGCAATAAAATAGCTGTTAATCCAAAAGATGGAACACTCAGCATCGCAGGAAATATACTCTTTGACCAAGATGAATACACACTCAAAAGTGATGCAAAAATAGCACTTAAAGGTGTACTCAATGAATATATCGATGTGCTTATGAATGAAAAAGAGATAAGAGATAACTTGGAGAGAATTATTATAGAAGGGCATACAAATAGCGATGGAGAGTATCTACACAACCTAGAACTCTCCCAAAAACGAGCCCTTGAAGTCATGAAGTTTATACTCACTCTTCAACCAAAACTCGAAAAAGATTTAAAAGTGTTCATAGCAGCAAGTGGCAGATCTGACACGGATTTAGTGTATGAAAACAATAGTAGCATAGAAGATAAATTAGCTTCAAGAAGAATAGAAATAAAGTTTAGACTTAAAAATGATGAAGCAATAAGTGAAATTTCCCAAATGTTGCGTTAAAAATGAAGCTTAATTTAAAGAGCTTTTAAGTACAATTCGCCGATTTTTCTTTTGCCTTATGCATCTGAAAACATTCACAGGTATCTGCCACAAAATCAGTGCAACTCCCTTTTTAGGGCATAATTGTTCGGTGATACCAAAGCTAACTGATAAAATTTCTGGCTTGAAAAACAGCCCTTAAGGATTACCTATGGTAACTATGAAAGACCTTTTAGAATGTGGTGTTCACTTCGGACACCAAACGCGTCGTTGGAACCCGAAAATGAAGAAATATATCTTCGGTGTTCGTAAAAATATCTATATTATAGATTTACAAAAAACACTTCGTTATTTCCGTAACACTTACCAAATCGTTGTAGATGCTGCTGCTGAAGGACAAACTGTTCTTTTTGTTGGTACTAAAAAACAAGCTCGTGCTTCTGTTAGAGATGCAGCTATAGCATGTGGAATGCCGTATGTTGATAACAGATGGTTAGGTGGTATGCTTACAAACTTCCCAACAATCCAAAAATCAATCCGTAAACTTGACATCATCGCTGAGATGCAAGAAAATGGACAAATCAATCTTTTAACTAAAAAAGAAGCTTTAATGCTTACAAGAAAAAAAGAGAAACTAGAAGAGTATTTTGGTGGTATCCGTGGAATGAAAAAAATCCCAGATATGCTTTTTGTTGTTGATGCAGTAAAAGAACACATCGCTGTTTTAGAAGCTCGTTGTTTAGGTATTCCAGTTGTTGCTCCACTTGACACAAACTGTGACCCAGACTTAATCACTTACCCAATCCCTGGAAATGATGATGCTATCCGTTCTATCCAACTTTTTTGTCGTGAAATGACAGAAGCTATCAATGAAGGTAAAGCTTTAATGAATGGTGGTTCAACAGAATCAAAACAAGTTGAAGAAGAATATAACCCTACTGAAGAAGTTGAAACTGCAGTAGAAACAGAGGAAGAATAGTCATGGCAGAAATTACAGCAGCAATGGTAAAAGAGTTGCGTCAAGCAACAGACGCACCGATGATGGATTGTAAAAAAGCTCTTGTTGAAAATGACGGAGATATGGAAAAAGCAACAACTTGGTTAAAAGAAAGAGGTATCGCACAGTCAGCTAAAAAAGCTGACCGTATCGCTGCTGAAGGTCTTGTTGGACTAAAAATTGCAGATGATTTTTCTAAAGCTACAGTAGTTGAAATCAACTCTGAAACTGACTTCGTTGCTCAAAATGAGGGTTTCCAGAATTTAGTTTTAAAAACAACAGAAGAAATTTTTGCAACTTCTCCAGCGGATATTGAATCACTAAAAGCTACTTCTTTTGGTTCATATTTTACTGAAGCAGTTATAAAAATCGGTGAGAAAATTGAACTTCGCCGTTTTAAAACTCTTAGTGCAGAAGATGATACAGTTGCTATTAATGGGTATGTTCACTCTAACAACCGTATCGCAGTTATTATCGCAGCTAAATGTGATAGTGCTAAAACTGCAGAAGGCATGAGAGCTACTTTAAAGCAAATTGCTATGCATGCATCTGCAATGAAGCCTACAACGCTAAGTTTCAAAGATTTTGATGCTGCGTATGTTCAAGCTGAAACAGTTGGTAGAATCGAAGCTATCAAAAAAGAGAACGAAGAACTTTCTCGTCTTAAAAAACCACTTATAAATGTACCTCAGTATATTTCTATGTGTCAATTAACAGAAGAAGTTTTAGCAAATGCTGAAGCGGCTATCAAAGCTGAGTTAAAAGCTCAAGGTAAACCAGAACAAATCTGGGACAAAATTGTTCCAGGACAACTTGCTCGTTTTATCGATGACAACACAACTTTAGATAAAGAACAAGCTCTATTAGACCAAACTTATGTTTTAAATGACAAATTAACAGTTGCACAGGCTGTTGTTGAAGCGGCTAAAACACTTGGCGGAACTGCTGAAATCGTAGATTTCGTTCGCCTTGAAGTAGGTGAAGGTATTGAGAAAAAAGTAGATGACTTCGCTGCCGAAGTCGCTGCACAAATGAGTTAAGGAATTTTCCTTAGCTCGTCTTTTTTTATAAAATTCTCTTTTTTATCCCTCTTTCAAAATTATCAATAAAAATTAAATGTAAAATATTCCCACATGCCGTATTTATACTATACTACGCGTTATCATTTATAATAAGGCGTTTCTATGTGGAAAAAACTACTCTCAAAAAAAAGATATTACAGCAATGAAAAAATCGAAGAAGATGAAAATCAAGAGTATTACAGAAGCAGTTTCCATAAAGATTATGACAGAATAATTTTTTCTAACTCATTTAGAAGATTGTCAAAAAAAACGCAAGTACATCCTCTCTCAAAAAATGACCATGTCCACAACAGACTCACACACAGCTTGGAGGTTGCAAGTGTTGGGCGAAGTTTGGGCTTAAGAGCTGGAGAGTTTTTAAAAAATAAGTTTCCACATGCCGAGATAAATCCTTATGATGTAGCATACATAATCCAAACAGCGTGTTTAGCGCATGACATTGGCAATCCACCTTTTGGACATGCTGGTGAAGAGGTTATAAAAGAGTGGTTTGAGACACATAAAAAAGAAAAGTTTTTAGAAGAGTTATCGCAAAATGAGTTAGAAGATTTTATCCATCTTGATGGAAACGCTCAAAGTTTTAGAGTGGTGAGTCAAATTGAAAACAATCTTTTTGGCGGAGGCATGAACCTTACTTTTGCAACCTTAGGCACTTTGGTAAAGTATCCTCACGCATCAAACAGTTGTAAAAATATTGGCAAATCAAAGTTTAACTATTTTCAAAGCGAAGCGGATTTTTTTCAACTTTTGTTTGATGATTTGGGATTATTTAAAGCAGACGGCAGATACAAAAGACATCCTCTTTCCTACCTTATGGAAGCTTCCGATGATATTTGCTACGGCTTGTTGGACTTACAAGATGCTTTTGAATTAAACATCATAACACTGCAAGATATGCAAAATATTTTTACTCTCATTTGTGGCGAAGAGACAACAAAAGAGATTTATGGCGAAGAAAAAGATACTCTTATCAGAAAAGTCTCAAAACTCGTTGCTATCTCGATACATAAATTGGCTTTGCACACAATGGAAGTGTTTGAAGAAAATTTTGATGTTATTTCAAGTGATACTCAGCCAAATGATTTGATTGAGTTATTCACGATACTTGAGTTTAAAAATGCGATTCAAGAAGCAAAAAGTTTAGGAAAAACAAAAATATTTAATGAAAAAAGAAAAATAGAACTTGAACTTGGAGCGTACAATATCATAGAAACTTTGCTCGATAATCTTATCCGTGCGACATACGAGCTTTACGAAAAAGATGAAACGAAACTCTCTTTTAGGAACAAAAGAGCCCTAGAACTTATGGGCGAAAACAGACCTAAAAAAGCAGAAAGTTTGTACAACATGTATCAAAGAGTGATTGATTATATCGTTGGAATGACGGACAATCATGCAAAATATGTCGCTAATCAGTTGAATGGGATGGGGATTTGAAGTGTTTAAGCTCGTAATATTTTCTTTACTATTTTTATGCTCACTCTTTGCAAAAGAGCTTCAGCCAAGTTCTCTCTTTCACGCCACAGGGTATGTAAACAGTTTCGTGGTAAACGGTGAACAATTGTATGTTGGAAACAATAGGGGGAGTATAGACATATTTGACATAAAAACGCAAAAAATCATCAACCAAATAACACTTCCGCCACTCTTAACCGCCATCAATCAACTCGTACCTCAAAATGTAATTAGTATTGACTACCTCAATGGTAAAATTCTTATAGTCAGTATAGGAGAAAACTCTTATAGAAATGTGTGGATTTATGAGAAATATGAACTCAAACAAATTGTTGATGAGAGAAAAAAGCTTACTATAAAAAAAGCTATGTTTATTAATGATGAGAAGATATTGTTTGGTACTTTTGGCTCTGACATTATTCTCCATGACACGAAAGAGAACTACAATTTATACAAAAGCCATGTAATGCAAAGCACTATGGGTGGAATAGCTTTAAATAGTGATAAAAGCAAAATGGCAATGTCTTATGAGAGCGGTGAGATTAAAGTTATAGATGTTATGAGTTCAAAGGTAGAGTATACCTACGCATCTCAAAATGTTGACAATGTTTATGATGTTGCATATAACAACGGTGTTATCATAACAGCAGGTCAAGATAGAAGAGTTGCAGTTTATAGAAATGGAGAAAAGGATTATCATCTAAAAAGTCATTTTTTAGTGTACGCTGTAGGTCTGAGTCCAAGCGGGAAGACGGGAGCATACGCCAATGGCGAAGAGCAAAGTATTCAACTCTTTGACACACAAACAAAAGCTCTGGGAGATACACTGGTTGCCCATAAAAGTAGAATCAATCAAATCTGGTTTAAAAATGAAAAAGAGATATTTAGCGTTGGAAGCAGAAATGATATTTTTTACTGGAAACTGGATTGATTTATAGAAGTGTAAAAATGGTGTTTGATACGATTTATTAGTCTGAACGATACAAAGATAAATATTAAAGTTGTGTTATAATCCATTAAAAAAGGAGTCATTATGCAACAAACTTTTGAAGTTTTGAATGTCAAATGTGGAGGATGTGCTAATACACTTATAAAAAGTTTGGCTGAAGAATTTGGGGAAGTGAGTGTTGACCTTGAGAGTGAACCACGAAAAATTACTTTAAATATTGAAGAGAATCAAATCGAAAAACTTAAACTTATGCTTAGAAGTCTAGGCTATCCATTAACTACTGATGAGCTCAATACAATACAAACTTTTACAACAAGTGCAAAAAGTTTTGTGTCATGTGCGATTGGGAAGATGGACATTTAACCAAATGAATTATAATTTTTATTTACCGCTTACTGTCATCCTTCTTTTAACTGTTTTAATCCCTTTTTTATTTCATCTCAGCCGTTATATTGGCGAAAAATCAAAATCTGGCATGGCTATAAATCAAACTTACGAGAGCGGTATAAAAAAAACTTACAAAGATAGTTTCGAGCGTTTTAATATCAAATATTATCTTGTAGCAATCATCTTCGTCATCTTTGATGTGGAAATACTTTTTATGTTTCCATGGGCAGTGACACTTCGTGAGACGAGCCTTTTTGGGCTTGTGGAGATGTTTACCTTTATGATACTTTTAGTTGCTGGGCTGATTTACATCTACAAAAAAGGTGCTTTGAAATGGAGTTAAATAGCCCGTCACTCGAGGTGGCAATTACGACAAAACTTGATGAGGCGATTGGCTGGGCGAGAGAGTCTTCACTCTGGCCGATGATTTTTGGAACGGCGTGTTGTGCTATCGAGTTTATGAGTGTGGCGGCGAGTAAATATGATATCTCTCGTTTTGGTGCGGAGGTGGTTCGTTTTTCCCCACGCCAAGCGGATTTACTTATCGTTGCTGGAACGATTACCTATAAACAAGCCCCGATTTTAAAGCAAATTTATGAGCAGATGAGTGAGCCGAAGTGGGTTGTAAGTATGGGTGCGTGTGCATGTAGCGGTGGATTTTACGACAACTATACGACACTTCAAGGAATTGATAAAATAATTCCAGTGGATTTGTATGTCGGCGGTTGTCCTCCACGACCAGAAGCCCTTATCGACGCACTTTTGAGTTTGCAAAATGATTTAAGAACCAACAAATATAATCCTAATCGACATAAAGATTTTAAAGGACTGCTAGATAATGTCTGAGATAATTATAGTTCCACATGCCGAACTTCACACATTTATACAAACAAAATACGAAGAGGGTTTTAATTATTTACTAGACATTACAGCGATTGACTATAGTGAATATGTAACAACACAAGAAGAAAATTTTGCTCTCATTTATATTATCCGCCATGAAAGTTTTAAAGAGCATATTGTGATAAAAACTTATCTCAAAGAGTTAGAAATAGAGAGTATTTCAAATATTTTTAAAGGTGCAAATTGGCTTGAGCGAGAGGTTTACGACCAGTACGGTATTCTATTTAAGAATCATCCAAACCTAAAAAGAATTCTTAATCATAAAGAGTTTATCGGGCATCCATTAAGAAAATCCTACCCCATCACAAAAGGGCAACTTCTGCATGAAGTGGATGATTTGATTGATGAGATGAATAATAGACTTCTTAGTAAAAATGTAGTTTGTAAGTTAGAGAGTGGTTCTTTTGGTGAGTGTAACAAGGATTTGATGTTTCTCAACCTTGGACCTTCACACCCCGCGAGTCATGGAACAATTCGTACTTATGTAGCCCTCGATGGCGAAACGGTGGAGTGTGCGGTAAGCGAAATTGGCTATCTGCACCGCGGATTTGAGAAGAGTTGCGAAAACCACACCTACAACCAAATCGTTCCCTACACAGACCGACTCAACTACTGCTCGGCAATCAGTAACAACATCGCCTTTGTAAAAACAGTTGAAGAGATGTTGGGTGTAACTATCAGCGAACGCGCTCAGGCAATTCGCGTGATGTTGCTTGAACTCTCACGCATCGAAGACCATGTTGTTTGTTTGGCAGCGGTTTTGGTGGATATGGGCGGACTTACAAATTACTGGTACATGTATAACCCTAGAGAAGATATTTACGATTTGCTCTCAAAACTCACGGGGGCAAGGCTTACAAACTCCTATATGCGGGTGGGAGGAATGACGAATGATTTGTATGAGGGCTTTGAAGTGGACTTAAAAGAGGTTATAAAAAAAGTGCAGTATGGCGTTGCACAGACACTTTCACTCATCAAACACAACAGAATTTTCCATGACAGAACCCAAAATGTAGGTGTTATCAGTGCTAAGAATGCGATAAGTTATGCAATGACTGGCCCAAATCTTAGGGCATGTGGAATTGCGTTTGATATGAGAAAAGATGCACCCTATTATGGTTATGAGAAGTACGAATTTGATGTTGTAGTGGGAAGTGTGGGCGATGTCTATGACAGAGTGATGGTGCGTTTTGGTGAGATTGATGAGAGCATAAAAATCATCGAGCAAGTGATGCAAAATCTTCCAGAGGGCGAAGTAAATGTCAAAAATGCGTCCGTGACCTTGCCAAAAAAAGAGGCGGTTTATAGCACAATCGAGGGAGTTATGAATCAGTTTAAACTTACCTTTGAGGGTGTAAAAGTTCCAGCACAAGAGTATTACAGTTCCATCGAAGCGACAAATGGAGAGCTTGGATTTTTCATCGTGAGTGATGGAAGCGGAACACCTTATAAAGTTAAAGTCAAAGCTCCCTCTTTTACCGCGATGAGTGCGTATCCAGAGATTATCGAGGGTTCACAACTTGCAGATGCGATTTTGACGCTGGGAAGTCTCAATATTATCGCAGGGGAGATGGATAGATGAGTTTCTCTTTTAACGAAACAAATAGTCTTAAAATCGAGCAATTAGCAAAACGGTATCCGCAAAAAAAGGCTCTCATTTTACCACTTTTATGGTTGGCTCAAAAGCAAGAGGGTTTCATAAGCGAAGAGGCGATGGCAAAAATCTCTGAACTTTCCCACATGCCGTACATGCACATTTACAGTGTTGCTTCGTTTTACTCGATGTTTAAATTCACAAAGAGTGAAAAAAAAGTGATAGAAGTTTGTCGCACTTTGTCATGTGAACTGAATGGAAGCGAGATGATAAAAAAACATCTACTTGAAAACCACAGTGATAAGTATGAGATTATTGAGGTTGAGTGTATGGGTGCGTGTGGCGGTGCTCCGATGTGTACGCTTGAAGGAAAATATATTGAAAATGTAACACCCAAAATGTTGGATGAGGTTTTAAATGCAAACTAAAATCGTAAGTAAAAATTTTGAAATTCCACATGCCAACACTTTGGAAGTCGCTCTTCAAAATGGTCGCTATGTTTCGCTAGAAAAACTTTTTTCACACACTCCGCAAGAGGTAATCGACATCATCAAAACAAGCAATCTTCGTGGAAAAGGTGGCGGTGGCGCACCAGCTGGAGCTAAATGGCAGTTGGCGAGTGATTTTGCGGGTGTTAAATATCTTGTAGTGAATGCCGATGAGAGCGAACCAGGAACTTTTAAAGATAGACAAATCATCTCAAAAGACCCACATTTACTTATCGAGGGCATCCTTTGCACATGTTACGCAATCGGCTCAAACACTTCGTATATTTATGTGCGTGGCGAGTATGAAGAGTTTAGCGATATTTTGCAAATTGCCATTGATGAAGCCTATGCGAAAAATATTTTGGGAAGTCGTGCGAAATATCCCGTAGAAATCACTATTCACAGAGGTGCAGGGGCGTATATTTGCGGTGAAAAATCTGCACTTTTGGAGTCGCTTGAGGGCAATCGTGGGCATCCACGACTTAAACCGAAATCTCCTGAACCGGAATTTTATTTTGCTCATCCGACACTTGTAAACAATGTTGAAACCATCGCTTCCGTTCCTTTTATTATCGAAAATGGAGCAGAGGCTTACACGGCGTACGGCACAGAATGCTCCTCAGGAACGCTTCTTTTTGCCGTAAGTGGGCATGTGGAAAATGCGGGAGTGTATGAAGTAGAGTTTGGTGTTGGCATGTGGGAATACATCCAAAAGTTTGGTGGCGGTGTGAAAAATGGCAAAAAACTTAAAGCCGTCATCCCAGGGGGTGCGTCCACGCCGATACTTCCAGCGCATTTAGTGTACGAAGCAAAACTTGACTATGAGAATTTAAAAAGTTTGGGTTCAGCCTTGGGAACGGGTGGCATGATAGTTTTGGATGAAGATGTCTCGATGGTCAAAGCACTCAAAAATTTGCTTAGGTTTTATCATCACGAGTCATGCGGACAGTGTACGCCCTGCCGTGAGGGAACTTCATGGGTCGATAAAACGCTTGATAAATTCATCAACAAAACTGCAACACAAGAGGATTTAGAAGTTTTAAAATCGGTAAGCAAAAGCATGAACGGTCAAACTATTTGTGTTTTTGCACCAGCGGCGAGTGGGGTTATTGATGGTTTTTTGAAACATTTTGAAGCTGAATTTTTGGAGTGTATAGTATGAAAATTATAGTTGATAACATTCCAATCGAGTGCAAAGAGGGCGAACTTCTCATCGATGTTTTGATAAATAATAGCGTTGAAATCCCTCACTTTTGTTATCAGCAAGATTTGGGTGCGGATGGAAACTGCCGCATGTGTATGGTGAAGATTAAGGGGCAAAAACGACCGCAAATTGCTTGTGATACTTTTGTGTGTGAGAACCTTGAAGTATCTACAAAAAATGAGAATATTAACGAAGTCAAACGCTCCATTTTAGAGCTTGAACTTCTCAACCATCCCGTTGATTGTGCTATTTGCGACCAAGCGGGTGAGTGTAAGTTGCAAGATTATTACATGGATTATGGACTTTATGAGAGCCATTTAAGCACACCAAAAACGAAAAAAGGCAAACACATTGACCTCGGCTCAAATGTTATACTCGACCAAGAGCGATGCGTTTTGTGTATGCGATGTGTTCGTTTTACTTCAAACATAACAAAAACAGGGGAACTCGGAGTTATCGGTCGTGGAGATAAGGCAAGAGTAGCAGTGGCATGTGGACATGAACTCAACAATCCTTATGCGATGAATGTTGTAGAACTCTGTCCTGTGGGTGCTTTGACCTCCAAAGATTTTAGATTTCAGCAGAGAGTCTGGTTTTTGGATTCTGCAAAAAGCGTTTGCCATGGCTGTTCTCGTGGATGTAATATCTTCATCGATTACAATGAGACAAAATACTCCGATGAAAAAGTGTATCGATTTCGCTCACGAAGAAACAAAGAGATAAATTTATCATTTTTATGCGACTTTGGAAGACTGAGTTATAAAGCGTTGAATGAGAAGTTTGATTCTTCATCTTGGAATGTTTCCACATGCCAAGAATTGTTGAAAACTGAAAAAAAAGTTGCCTTAGCTTCGCCATCACTGAGCCTTGAACAACTCCAAGCAATTAAAGAGTTTTGTGAAAAAAATAGTATTGAACTTTTTTCACTTCCTTATATCGATGAGAATTTCGGCGATGATTGGCTTAAAACGAATGATAGAAGTGCGAATTTTGCAGGTGTGAAAGAACTTCAAATTTCCACATGCCAGAATGATTTTGATAATTCTTTAAAGAATGCTAATTTAGTGATAAATTTTGACCATAATCTTTTAAAGTTCCACATGCGCGGTGAGCGAATGCGAGGAAGTACTCTTGGGGTGCTAGAAGATAAACAACTTCTCCACTTCTCCACTTCAAAGTGCGAATATGGAACTGTTTATGCCATCGCAAATTTCGCCCATGAAAACGGTACACTCATCAACTGCGACGGAATCAGACAAGAGTTTTATGCAAGCAAATACAGAGGCGAAACTCCAAGATTAGTAGAACTTTTAGAGGAGTTAAAATGAGTACGATTTTAATCCTTTTGCCACTTGTTTTGACGATTCTTTACTCACTTGTCACAGTGCCGATTTTGGTTTGGATGGAGCGACGCATCGCCGCACTCATTCAAGATAGACTTGGACCAAATCGATGTCACATCAACGGAATTCGACTTGGCGGAATCATCCAATCGGTTGCAGATATGATGAAACTCGTTTTTAAAGAGGAGTTTTTACCCTCGCATATCAAAAACAAATTTTACTACATGGTCGCCCCATCTATTGCCTTTATGAGTGCGTTTTTGACCTTTATGGTTATCCCTTATGCAGACAATATAGTAATCGCTGGAGAGACTTTCCACATGCAGGGATTGCCGACGGATTTGGGAGTTTTGTGGTTTTTGGCTTTTGCTGGTTTGGGTGTCTATGGCATCATTTTAGGCGGTTGGGCAAGTCACAATAAATACGCGATTTTAGGTTCTATGAGAGCGACCGCACAGGTTATCGGTTATGAAGTTGCGATGGGATTGTCTCTTGTTTCTATGCTCATTACTTACGGCACAATTAGCCTCAACGAAATGGTGGCGTATCAATCGCAAACTTTTTTTATACTTCCTGCTTGGGGCATAGTTTTACAACCAATTGCAACAATTATCTTCATCGTGACCGCATTTGCTGAGACAAATCGTGCGCCATTTGATGCGGCGGAGGGCGAGAGTGAGATAGTTGCTGGGTACCATACCGAATATGGAGCGATGAAATTTGGGCTCTTTTTTGTGGCGGAATATATCGCGATGGCGGCATCTGGAGCTTTGATTGTGACGCTCTTTTTGGGTGGCTATCAGCTTCCTTATCTCAGTACAACAGACCTTATCAATAACTTTGAATTGGTGTTATGGCTCATCATTGCTTTTGCGGCTGTGAGCTCTTTTTTCTTTTTGAGATGGATGCAAAAGCATAATATCTTCACCATGAGCGGACTCAATGAGACGAAAGTTTATACGACAATCATTATCGGTTTTACCATCTTCGCAATTATGGTTATGTCTTACTACGCACTTGGATTTGCACATGCCAGTGAAGTGGGCGTGATGCTTTTACAGTTCGCGATTTTTACAGTAAAACTCTTCTTTTTGCATTTTGTGTTTATCTGGGTTCGCTGGACACTGCCGCGATTTCGCTACGATCAGACGCAAAAATTGGGTTGGAATATCTTGCTTCCTCTCTCGTTAGTAAATATTTTCATCACAGCTATCGTTGTTGTTGGATTAAGTTATTAAATTTTGATATAAATCAGTAACTTTGCTCTATTTTTATTATATAATCAACGCGGAAATTGAAATAATAAAAAATACAAAGGGAAAAGAATGAAAAAGATAAGCATAAAAACTAGATTATCTGTTTTGGCAATAGTGCCAATACTAGTTATTTTAGCACTTTCTGTGGGTAAAATATTTTTTGATATAAGTACAAAAAATAACCTTGAAGTAACTAAAAACCGTATTTTAGAAGTTGAAGCATTGGCAGCTGCTGTCCATCTTTTGCAAACAGAAAGAGGGCTAAGTGTGGGGTTCGTTGTAAGTAGTGGTGCAAAAAATAGCGATAAACTTCCAGCAATAAGACAAAAAGTAAATAGTGCCATTGAGGATGTAAAGAAAGTTTATAGTGTAACAGGTGGAAAGATTGCTGTTTTAGATGCACTTGATACACTTAATGAAAAAAGAACTGCTATCGATGGACTCTCCATTACAGTTCCAGAAACGGGTGCTTACTTCACAAAAACTATTGTAGCACTGATTGATGACTCTACAATCATTCCATCACAAATGGATGATAAAGAGAGTAGAAATATTATTCAAGCCTACACGCATTTAGCTACAACGAAAGAGCAATTAGGGCAAATACGAGCCAATTTAAATGGAACATTTACGAAAGATACTTTTTTAGGAGACACTTTTTTTAAACTTGGTGGAAGCTTAGGAGCGTATGCTGTGAATCAACGCAAGTTTATTACACTAGCATCGGATGATTTAAGAAAATTTTATGAAAATACCTATAAAGGTGAAGTTGTTGATAAAACAATGGCTATGATAGAAGTTGCAAAAGCGAAAGGTCAAGCAGGTGGTTTTGGTGTGGATGCGTCTGTGTGGTTTACAAATGTAACTGCCTCTATAGATTTGCTTAGAGAAGTTGAACTGCAGTTATATAAAAATGTTAAAGAACAAATTGACAAAAAGATAGAAGGGGCATCTTTTAACATTATTCTTTTATCAGTAGGGTTAATTATTGGTATTGTCTTTTTTGCCTTTTTTATATTTTTTCTCACAAAAATAGCTATTTCTAAACCTATAGAAGATTTTAAAAATACTCTTTTAAAGATTAGTCACAACCATGATTTAACTATAAAAGCAGATGAAAATGTCCCACAAGAGTTAGCAGAAATGGCAGAGGGCTTTAATAAGTTAATCCTGAAGCTTAGAGAACTTATAGAAACATCCAAGAAGAGTGCGAGTGAAAATGCATCTATTTCTCACGAATTATCAACAACGGCAAATGGTGTTGGAGAGAATGTTGAAAAATCAGTAGTCGCAATTAATGATGCAACAAAAAAAGCAAATGAAATAAAAGATGAAATTGGCAGAGCAGTGCGAGATGCAGCAGAGAGTAAAAAAGATATTATTCGGGCAAATGAAAACTTAAATATCGCTAGACATGAAATAGTCGCTCTGAGTGTAAAAGTTCAAAACAGTGCTGAACTTGAAGTGGAACTCTCAGGTAGAATGCAAACTCTCTCTCACGAGGCAAGTCAGGTAAAAAGTGTACTTGAAGTTATTTCAGATATCGCAGACCAAACAAATCTTTTAGCACTCAATGCTGCAATTGAAGCGGCAAGGGCAGGGGAACATGGAAGAGGATTTGCGGTTGTAGCTGATGAGGTACGAAAACTCGCTGAGAGAACTCAAAAGTCACTTACAGAAATCAATGCTACTATTAATGTCATCGTTCAATCTATCGTAGATGTAAGTGGAACGATGAGTTCTAACTCTGAGGAAATTCAAGAGTTAGCAAATAGTGCAGTGGATGTTGAGAAAAAAATTAACGAGAGTGTTACTATCGTAAATGAAGCAGTACATGCAACGGATAAAACTGTTGATGATTTTGAAAAAACTGGAAGAAATGTAGAATCAATAGTCGCTCAAGTTTCAGAAATAAACAAAATCTCTTCTCAAAACGCAAGAAGTGTAGAAGAAATAGCTTCTGCTGCACAACATTTAAACTCTATGACAGATGATCTTCATGTTAAACTGGAGATTTTTAGGACTTAGTCATATCGTTATACAAGAACTTCAATAGACTTCTTGCAAACCCAAGATTGCTTCGTCATTCTTCCTCGCAATGACCGTCATTGCGAACGAAGTGAAGCAATCTAAAAAGGGGCTACGCAAGAAGTCTAATCTTTTAATATGGTATATATTTTAGTGAAATTATGTAAAATATAGTAACTGATTAAATGAGTGGAGGTTGTTGTAGGGATGGACTATGGGAATTAAAGTCGTAGAGCGACATGGAAACACATTTTTAGAGAAAATATATCTTCACGCCATCTTCGGCGGGATGAAAACAACACTTAAACATTTTACTGCAAATTTGAGTGATGCTTCTAACATTCCAACTATCTGCTATCCTGAACAACTTCCTTTAGATATAACACCAAGATACCGCGGAATTCATAGACTTACCCATAGAAAATCAGATGATTCAATCGCCTGTGTCGCCTGTTTTATGTGTGCGACTGCATGTCCTGCGAAGTGTATCAACATTGTGGCATGTGCAAGAGAAGATGGTGTAGATGAAAAGATGCCAGAGATTTTTAACATCGATTTGTTAGAGTGTGTTTTTTGTGGCTACTGCGTTGAAGCGTGTCCTTGTGATGCCATAAGAATGGATAGCGGTTTGTACTCCGTCATAGGCGATAATAGGGAAGATTTTATCTATAACAAAGCCAAACTTTTGAGTATCAAAGGGATATCAAAAGAGGAGTTTAGCCTTGCAAAATGAGATACTTTTTGGCACTTTAGCCCTTATTGCTATTGTGAGTTCCATTGTTATGATAAGTGCGCATCGACCGATTGATTCTGCTCTTAGTTTTATTGTCACACTTATCAGCATTGCCGCACTTTTCGCCCTTGTAAATGCTTCATTTTTGTTTGTTGTGCAGATTATTATTTACGCTGGAGCGATTTTGTCGCTGATTTTATTTATCATCATGTTTTTAAATATCAAAGATGAAAATTTGCCAGATGAGAAGCATAAAAACCGATGGCTTCTTGCAACTTCCCTTATCATCGCTCCATTTTCAGCGATTTTGATTGATTTGATTTTACGAAGTGATATAGCAGTTCATGGTGCTAGTGATGCTAAATTTGGAACGATAAAAGATGTTGGTTTGACTCTTTTTAGCAAGTGGGTTTTACCTTTTGAACTGGTTTCCATTTTACTTCTTGTTGCCCTTGTGGGTGCAGTGACTCTTTCAAAAAGGAGTGAGTAGTGTTAAAAGCATATATGATTCTCTCGATTTTACTTTTTTCTATCGGTATTATTGGGCTTATTAGCAGACGCAATATTATTGTGATTTATATGTCGATTGAGCTACTTCTCAATGCTGTAAATCTTTCTTTAATCGCCATAAGTGCGGACTTAGCCGATAGCTCCGCTCAGGTAATGTCGCTCATCATTATTGCTATAGCGGCTTCTGAAGCGGCACTTTTTATGTCTTTGTTTGTGGTACTTTTTAGAAATAGAGCTTCACTTGATGCGAATTTATTTGATATGTTAGGAAGCAAAAAATGAGTGATAATCTTTTACTTATTGTTTTGCTTCTTTCGCCGCTTTTAAGTGCAGTTTTGATTTTCTTAATCAACATATTTTTTGGCATGTGGAAACAATATATTTATACATTCTTAGCACTTTCTGGCTCAGGCATAAGTGCAGTTCTCGCACTTTATGTAGGTTATTACAGTTATTTTGAAAAAGAGGTGTTTACATCGCATCTTTTTACATGGCTGAGTATCGGTAACTTTACAATAGAAGTGGCACTCAGAGCCGATGCACTCAGCTCTTTTATGCTTTTATTTGTAGCCCCTGTGAGTTTTTTGATTCATGTTTACGCAACGGGTTACATGGATAAAGACAAAAGTTATGGACGCTTTTTTGCCTACTTTAATATCTTTGTATTTTTTATGCTTTTGTTGGTTTTGGCGGATAATCCAATTTTAATGTTCGTTGGATGGGAAGGTGTTGGGCTTGTCTCTTACGCACTTATTGGGTTTTATTTTAAGGACATCCAAAACACTTACGCTGGAAATAAAGCTTTTATAGTCAACCGTGTCGGGGATTTTGGCTTTTTGAGTGCTTTGATGCTCCTCTTTTTATCCATTCCAAGTGGCGGTTTTAGTTTTGATAATATTTTTTTAAGCCTCGCACAGATAGAGCCTTTTACTTTGAGTCTCATCGCTTTTTTGCTCTTTGTCGGAGCGATGGGAAAATCTGCTCAAATCCCTCTTTTTGTATGGCTTCCCGATGCGATGGCGGGACCAACTCCGGTCTCAGCACTCATCCACGCGGCTACGATGGTAACAGCTGGGGTTTACATGGTTGCGAGATTTGCACCGCTTTACAATATGACACCCAACATTTCACTTCTTATTGCCTATGTCGGAGCATTGAGCGCACTTTTTGCAGCACTCATCGCTACAAAACAGTATGACATTAAAAAAATTCTTGCCTATTCAACGATGAGCCAACTTGGATTTATGTTTATGGCTCTTGGTGTTGGCGCGTACTCGAGCGCACTTTTTCACATGTTTACACATGCCTTTTTTAAAGCGCTTCTTTTTATGGCGGCGGGAGCGATTATAGTTGCCTTGCATCACAAGCAAGATATCCGTGAACTTCGTGGCATAAGACTTCCAAAAGTATTTAAAATGATGGCGATAGGCTCTCTTACGATAGTTGCAATTCCCCCATTTTCAGCCTTTTTCTCTAAAGATGCAATTATGGGTGCTTTGTTTGCAAGTGGGCATGTGGAAATATTTGCAATTGCTTTTGTTACCTCACTTTTAACAGCCTTTTACATGTCAAGAATGATGTTTGTGTTGTTTTTTAGCAAGAGTGAACAGAGTGCAGAAATGAGTCCAAAATCTATGGTTTACCCGATGTTGCTTTTAACAATACTCTCAATATTTGCAGGTTTTTTAAATGTACCAGAAGTGTTTGGTGGTGCTACAAATTTTTCTCACTGGCTGAATATCGCAGATAAAAGTTTCGTAATTCCACATGCCAAAGAATTGGTTTTAATGTCCGTAAATACACTTTTTATAGCGCTTGTTATATACAATACTTATAAAAAATATGCCTATACAAATGCGGTAATTATGGAAAAAAATTATGGAATGGTCGCAAATAAATTTTATATAGATGCGTTATACAACAAAATAATTGTGACATCACTCCATAAACTCTCACACTTTTTTGAGAAAAAAATAAGCAACTTTTTAATTGATGATAAAATTAATTTTACAGCCGTAGCGTATTTAAAGCTTGGAAAAATTATCTCCATTGCTGAAAATGGAAATGTACGATTTTATGCACTTTACATGTTGGTCGGTTTAGTTTCTGGTTTTGTTTATCTCTATTGGTTTTTAAGGAGTGCCGTATGAGTATTTTAAGTGCAATCATTTTTCTACCAATATTTACTGCGATATTTCTCTTTTTTGTACATTTGCATATCAATCTTGTAAAAATAGTTTACATGATTTCGACTCTTTTTGTTGCTTATTTGGCACTTCATTTATATATAGATTTTGATGCTTCTTCCTCCATGCAGTTTATAGAACATCATGCGTGGATTTCGCAATATGGAATTAATTATGATGTAGGCGTAGATGGTGTTTCGCTCGGAATTGTAATGATGAACGCGATTTTGATGCCACTTGTCGCCATTGCACTCTACAAACAAAGAGACAAAAGAGGGTATTGGATAAATCTCCTTTTTGTTCAGGGTGGGATTATGGGTGCAGTTTTGGCACTTGATTTGATGCTTTTTTATCTTTTTTGGGAACTTATGTTACTTCCAATATTTTTTATGATTGGTCTTTTTGGGTATGGCAAAAGCAACTTTATCTCTATGAAGTTTAACATCTACACCATTTTTGGTTCTTTGATGATGCTTCTTTCCATTTTATACATGGCGGTGGAGCATAAAGAGCAGTTTGGTTTTTACTCTTTTGCTTTGGATGAACTCAAAAACATTACACTCACAACGACAGAATCCCTTTTGGTTTTTAGTGGGTTTATGATTGCTTTTGGTATTAAAATTCCGATTTTCCCTTTTCATACATGGTTGAGTGACACTTACAGAAGTGCGCCGATGGGTATCGTTATCGTGATGTCCGCTTTGATGGCAAAGCTTGGAACTTATGCGATATGGAGATTTTTATTTACACTTCTCAATGAAACTTCACAAGAGTTAGCTCCCTATTTTATTTGGCTTGGACTTTTTGGGCTTATCTTTTTTGGCATTTCTGCCATCAATCAAACGCATTTAAAACGCATGTTTGCACTCTCTTCGGCATCACATCTCTCTTTAATCGTGGTGGGATTTTTTATCTATAACAGTTACGGGCTTATCGGCTCATCTTTTTTTATAGTTGCACATGCCCTCTCCTCTGCTGCAATATTTTTGATGGTTGCCATGATGTATGAACGCGTTCAAACCTACACAATTGACTCGCTTGGAGGTATCGCCAAAGTCGCACCTCTTTTTGCACTTTTCTTTTCTTTTTTCGCACTCAGCATTGTCGGAGTTCCGCTCACAGCAGGATTTGTGGCAGAGGTTCTCATCATTTTGGGTGCGTTTGAGTATGACACCATCATCGGATTTTTTGCGGCAACTTCACTTCTTATTCCTATGCTTTTTATGTTCAAAACCATAAGCAAGGTTTTATATGGCGAGACAAATGAGCGAACGCAAAACTTTCAAGATTTACGAGCGCATGAGCTCATAGCCGTCATTCCACTCGCACTACTTATTTTGGCGATGGGTATTTTCCCAAACTACTTTATAAAAAAGATAGAACCAACTGCAAAAGCTTTTGTAGATAAAAAAGAGGCGGTGTATTATGAGTAATGAGTTTATTGCACTGGCTGTTCCCGCTTTACTACTTTTGAGTGCCATCTTTATTTTGCTTTTTGGGTTGAGTTCCTATTACACGAAAAATAGAGGGTACTACATCACTCTGGTAACTCTTTTTATTGCTTTTATTGTTTCTGCAAATGGTGTTGGACAAAAGTACAGCATGAAGATTTTGCCTGATATCTTTAACTCGATGATAGTGTATGATACTTTTAGTGCAACTTTTATTTCACTCTTTTTGCTTGGTGGTTTTTTGACTTTGGCAATTGCGAAATCTTTTGTCGATAAAACAAACTTTTTTACACATGAATCTTTTGTTTTGCTTCTTTTTTCACTTTTTGGCATGGTGGTTTTGACTATGGCAAATGAGCTTTTAACTGCTTTTATAGCCCTAGAAATCGCTTCCATGTCGGTTTATATTTTAGTTGGACTCAACCGAGATTCACTCAAAGCCTCCGAAGCATTTTTCAAATACTTGCTCCTTGGTTCGTTTTCAGCCTCTTTTTATCTCCTTGGCATGATGCTCATTTACGCTCAGGCAAAAAGTACAAACCTTGACGCAATCGCAGAGTATATTTTGCATACGGAGTTACATTCTCAACTTCTCATAGTCGCTGGAAGTATGCTTATCATGATAACCGTCATGTTCAAAATAGCAGCTGTTCCTTTTGGTGCTTGGGTTTTAGATGTTTATGAGGGTGCATCACTTCCGATTACTGCGTATATGGCAGGTGTTTTTAAAATCGCAATTTTTGCTTTTGTTTTGAGACTGTTTTTAAAAGATTACATAACCTTTGACGCCATTTACGACCCGCTCATCATCGGTGGGGCTTTGGTTACAATGTTTGTCGGTTCACTTTTAGCGGTCATCCAGCAGAGTGTCAAAAAGATGTTAGCCGCTTCATCGGTTGTTCACAGCGGTTATTTGCTTATCGCTTTTGCTTCCATTGGAGAAGCTACTTCAAGTGCAACGAGTGCTATCATCTTCTATCTTTTCGCCTATTTTATCAGTGCCATAGGTGCTTTTGGAGTTTTGAGCTACATAAGTAAAGGAAGTGACAAACTGATAAATTTCGAAGATTTAGATGGACTTGCAAAAACAAGACCCATCATCGCTGCTTCGCTGACTATCTTTATGCTCTCACTTGCTGGTTTTCCCTCAACCATAGGCTTTATAGGAAAGTTCTATATCTTAACATCGGCGATAGAAGCGGGTTACACATTTCTAGCATTTTTTGGAGTTGTGAGTGCATTTATCTCTATTTACTACTACTTTAAAGTCATCGCACATCTCTATTTTAAAGAAGCTGGGCATGTGGAAGTTCACTACGGCTATAAAGTTTCATTAGCTTTTATCGTGATTTCCGCTTTAGTTGTTTTATGGGGCGGTGTTGGAACATCGTTACTTTTAGATATCCCTGGGATTAATGAGTTAAATGCGCTTAGTAAATATTCTGTTGAGTCACTTGGGTTGTAGATTTCCACATGCCAGAGTGAAACGATAAATGTTCTTAGGGCTTTAGAGTTATTGAAGGAAATACTTTGTTGGTAGTGGATTTCTAAATTAGAGGATGCGGTAAAAGAGGCGTTTTGAATTGTTTTCGTGTGGCAAAAGGAGTTTGTGTAACTCTGCAGAGACTTTAGCGTAGTAAGGGTTTCCAGTTAGGCGGCCATTGTAGGCATTAATCGCTTTGGCATTTGAACCGTGTTTTTTGTAACACTCCCATAAAATTCCAGCGGCTATATTGAGATTTGTTTCTTCTTTAAGTAATTCATTAAGCGATATTTTCATCCCTTTTAAGACATCTTTATGGATATTATTGACTTGCATAAGTCCGATGTCAAAACTTGGATAGTTGTTATTGTCTAAAAAATCTATAACCATTTTTGCTTGAAGTATATTTTCGTTTTCAATAGATATTACTTTTGTCATAGTTTTGTAAGGTACATTTCTATGTTCTAACATAAAATAGAGTCCACTAAGTTGTAGTTTTGTTAGTTTTTTGAAGTTTACAGAGATTAAAAGAGGGTTCACATTGCTTTCCACTTTTGAGATAGCATAGAGTAATCTTGGGTCGATTCCATAAGCATTACCAGTACGCATCCACACATTTGGAGCGGAATTTGCAACAGCATTTGCACCAATAAAAAGTAACATCCAAATCAATAACACTCTCACCATACTTCTTTATCCCTTAACATAAAACTGTTTTATGCTGTTATTATAGCAAAAATAGTTCCTACTTTTTACTTCTTTAAATTTTAGCATTATTTGATATAATCCTTTTTATGAATTTATTATCCGCTAAAAACTTATCACATACTTTTGAATATGAACTATTTAAGAACATCTCATTGGATTTACATGCGAAAGAATCTATTGCTATTATCGGTATAAGCGGAAGTGGAAAATCAACTCTTTTGCATATACTTTCCACTCTTTTAAAGGCTGATAGTGGGAGTGTTTTTTTATTTGAGGAAGATATACTCAATCTAAGTAAGAAGAAATTGTCTCAAATCAAAAGAGATTCTTTAGGACTTGTTTTTCAATCGCACTATCTTTTTAAAGGGTTTAGTGCTTATGAAAATTTAGAAGTTGCAGCTTTGCTTTCTCATCAAAAGATAGATAATGAACTTCTAAAAAAACTCAATATACATGAGTGCATCAATCAAAAAGTAACAGAACTCTCAGGTGGACAACAGCAACGCGTTTCAATTGCTAGAGTTTTAACTAAAAAACCACGCATAATATTTGCAGATGAACCAACTGGAAATTTGGATAAAAAAACTGCGAATGAAGTGATGAATCTTTTTTTTGAATATTGTGAAACTGCGAATGCAGGAATGGTACTCGTTACGCATGATGAAGAATTAGCACATAAATGCAATAAAGTGTATAGACTTGAAAATAAAGAGTTAGTCAGGATTCAGTAATGGGTTGGGCAGAGATATTTACTGAATCCTATATGGTTGGGTTTATCTTACTTTTTTTTCGTTTTGCAGCGCTTTTTATTGCTGTCCCTATTTTCTCTCATCAAAATATACCTGCAAATATTAAAGCATCTATGGCTTTTTTCTTTACAATCGTTTTTTATTCTTCTATGCCACCCTTGGCGATACAAATTAATTTACCCACTATTGCATTAGCAATTCTAAGTGAAATATTTTTTGGACTTGCCATAGGTATAGTGCTCCTTTTGGCATACAATGTTATAACATTTGCAGGTGGGTTAATCTCTTTTATGATGGGCTTTTCAATGGCAAGTGCGATTGATCCGCAATCGGGTATTTCCATGCCAATAGTCTCTCAGTTTCTGTCTTTGATGGGCTTGATGGTTCTTGTGTCTATGGATTTGCACCATTGGATGTTACTTTATATAGATAAATCACTTGCTGCAGTTCCTCTTGGTGGTTTTATAATGAAGGAAAATTTGTTTAACTACATATTACAAGCATCATCAAATATGTTTTTAGTGGGTTTTTTGATAGCATTTCCTATCATCGCTCTCTCTTGGCTTGCGGATACAATTTTTGGAATGCTAATGAAAACAATGCCACAGTTTAACTTACTTGTCATTGGTTTTCCTATAAAAATCACTGTTTCATTTGCGGTATTAATCGCAACTTTTGCTTCTACAATGCTTCTTTTAAAGATACAAATGCAAGAAGCCTTTAATATTTTGGAAATGTTTTTTTAGTTTTTTTTCGATACAATAGTGCCAAAATAGCTTTTACAAAATTGTAATTTATGCTCTCAAAGGAATCTATGTGAAAATATTACTTTTAAATGATAATCCAGTAGTTAATAAGTTGGTAACACTAAGTGCACAAAAAACTTCAGATGAGTTAGTCGTGCTTAGCAATTTAGATGATATAGATTCAAAGTCATGTGATTTGCTTGTTGTTGATGATACTATTTTTAGTGATGATGCATGGCAAAATATAAAAAGTAAGATAAATTTTAAAAAGTCGCTCTATATTTGTGCAAAAAATGCTGAAATAGTAGATGATTTTACAGCCACACTAAAAAAACCATTTTTACCTACAGACCTTGTTGAACTATTTTCTAATTTAAGCAAGGGTATGGATTTAATAATAAAAGTAGAGATTCCTGATGAAAGTAAAGAGTTAGATATTAATGAAATAGCTCTTGATGAAATTGAAGATATAGATTTCCATGAAATATCACTTGATAATGAACTAAACCTAGATGACTTAAACGATGCTGTATCTCTCGATAATGTGTTGTCCGCTGAGGATTTGGAAAAAGAGTTAGTTCTTGATGATTTAGAAAATGATGAATTATCTTTCGAAGATGAATTGACTTTTGATGATGAATTGTCCTTAGAAAATTTAGAAGATGAATTAACTTTAGATGATTTGAAAAATGATAAATTATTATTTGATGATGACGAAGAAGAACTTATCATGGAGGAAAATGAAAATAGTTCTATATTGGATAAAGATGATCTTCAAGAAGTGAAAGAACTTTTAAAAGAAGAACCAGAAAATTTAGAGCTTGATGATGAATTAGAATCTTTAGAGTTTGAAGACGATTTAGAATTAGCTGATGAGAGTGAAATAGAAGAACTTTTAAGTGATATAGAAGATGATAAAGTTAAAGGTTCAGAAGAGTTTGATGCATTTAATAGCTCAAATAAAGAACTTGAAGAAAGTTTTAAACTTGATGATGAATTAGAATCTTTAGAACTTGATGATGAGCTAGAACCAGCTGATGAGAGTGAAATAGAAGAACTTCTAAGTGATACAGAAGATGATGATGAAGTTAAAGGTTTAGAAGAGTTTGATGCATTTAATAGCTCAGATAAAGAACTTGAAGAAAGTTTTAAACTTGATGATGAATTAGAATCTCTAAAATTTGATGATGAGCTAGAACCAGCTGATGAGAGTGAAATAGAAGAACTTCTAAGTGATACAGAAGATGATGAAGTTAAAGGTTTAGAAGAGTTTGATGCATTTAATAGCTCAGATAAAGAACTTGAAGAAAGTTTTAAACTTGATGATGAATTAGAATCTCTAGAATTTGATGATGAGCTAGAACCAGCTGATGAGAGTGAAATAGAAGAACTTTTAAGCGATACAGAAGATGATAAAATTCAAAGTTTGAAAGAACTCGAAAATGAAGATAGTGATTTAGATGACATGCTTAAAGAACTTGATAATGAATTTGAAGAAGAATTAGATTTGGAAGAAAAAGAAGAAGTTTCTGATGCACTTGAGAGTGAAGATGAATTGGAACTTGAGCTCGAAGAATCTTTAGAAAATGATTTAGATGATTTAACAATAGAAGACCAGATACAAAAAGCTGTAGAGGAGTTAAGTGATGAAGATTTGGAGAGTGAATTAGATGAAAACACACTTTTAGATATTGATTCTCTCACATCAAGAGATTTAAAACTTGCAATTGGTGAAGAGGTTGAAGAGGATATTGAAGAAGAGTTAGCAGAGGTTGAGCCAGAAGCACAAGAAGAGTTCTTAGAAGATTTTGATTTACAAGAAAATGAAGAACCAAGCCATACAAAAGAACTTATAGAAGATACAGATGAAGGTGTTGAATCTTTGAAAAAATTATTAGCAGCTCTCTCTAGTCACGATGTTGCAGCTTCTTTAAAAGGTATGAAAATTAGTATCAATATAACTTTGGGTGAAAAATAGTGCATAGACAAAGTGGTGCGGTATTAGTTCTCTCGGGTCCAAGCGGTGCTGGTAAAAGTTCTTTGATAAACAAAATATATGAGTATGTGGGTGATTGTTATTTTTCTATTTCTACAACAACTCGACCCATGAGAGCTGGTGAAGAGCATGGCGTTCATTATTATTTTGTAAGTGAAGAAGAGTTTAAAAAAGATATAGAACAGGAATTTTTTTTAGAGTATGCTATTGTACATGGAAACTATTATGGAACATCGATTAAGCCTGTTAAAGAAGCTCTGAGTGCAGGACAGTTAGTTATTTTCGATATTGATGTGCAAGGAAATACAGCAATAAATAATCGCCTTGGGGATATTACAACTTCTGTATTTATTACCCCTCCAACTCTATCAGAACTCAAAAGACGACTTGAAAATCGCTCAACTGATTCTCTTGAAGTGATTGAAGGTCGTATAAAAATGGCAAAAAGAGAAATGCAAAGAATTTCTGAATATGATTATGTGATAGTAAATGAGAATTTAGACAAAGCAGCAGATTTGTTAAAACTTATTGCGATAACAGCTAGAATAAAAATGTCAAATATTGAGATAAATGATTTTATGCTAAAGTGGGAAGATATATAACACTTGGTGTTTCCAAAGTGTTAGATAAGAGTAGTTACAGCAAATAGAAGATATACTTTTCGACTAAATTTAAAAAAAAGAAGGACACAACTATGAGTATGCCTAGTGGAATGGAGTTATTAGTAATTTTAGGAATTATTGTTTTATTATTTGGTGCTAAAAAAATACCTGATTTAGCTAAAGGAATTGGTCAAGGTATTAAAAACTTTAAAAAAGAGATGAGTGAAGATACTGTAGCGACTGCTAGTACAGATGCACCAAAAAAAGTGGAAGGTTCTGAAGAATCTGCAACACACACAAAAACTACAACACAAGCATAACTTTTGAAACAACGAGTATCGACGCTTTTGCGTGAAAAATTTGGTCGTGAAGTTGTTTTAGAGAAGCCAAAAGATCGCTCTTTTGGTCATTTTGCTACTCCAATCGCTTTTTCTATAGCAAAAGAGCTAAAAAAATCCCCTATGCTTATCGCTGAAGAATTATCCTCTTCTTTTGCCGATGATGAAATCTTTAATAGTGTTGAATCAGTAAAAGGTTATTTAAACTTTCGATTAAGTGAAAATTTTTTGAGTGATTATGCTGCTTGGGCATTAACAAATCCTTCAGAGTTTGGTAAACAAGACAAAAAAGAAAAAATACTTTTAGAATTTGTAAGCGCAAATCCAACAGGCCCTCTTCATATAGGTCATGCGAGAGGTGCAGTTTATGGAGATACTCTTCTAAAATTAGGAAGACATTTAGGCTACGATATTACAGCGGAGTATTATGTAAATGACGCTGGAAATCAGATAGATTTACTTGGATTATCTATTCAACTTGAAGGTCGTGCAACAGTTTTAGGTGAAGATGTTACTTATCCTGAGAGCTACTACAGAGGTGAGTATTTAGCTCCGTTAGTAAGTGAAGCGGTTGAAAAATTTGGTAAAGAAATTTTAAGTGATGCATCGCGCCAAAAAGAACTTGCACTTTGGGCAAAAGACAAAGTTATGGAAATCATCGTAAAAGATTTGGGTGATTTAAATATCTTTTTCGACACATTTGTTTATGAATCTTCTCTCTATGATGATTGGGAGAGAGTTCTTTCTAAGATGGGCGAAGGTGTTTATGAAAAAGAGGGCAAGATGTGGATTGCTTCTGAGACGCATGGCGATGAAAAAGATAGAGTTGTTGTCCGTGAAGATGGTCGTCCAACCTATCTAGCTGGAGATATAGTCTATCATAACCAAAAGTTTGAAAGAGCGTATGAGCATTACATCAACATTTGGGGAGCTGACCACCACGGATACATTTCTCGTGTAAAAGCTGCCGTTGAGTTCTTAGGATATGAGAGTAAAAAGTTAGAAGTTTTACTCTCACAAATGGTAAGTTTACTCAAAGATGGCGAACCATATAAAATGAGTAAACGCGCTGGAAATGTCATTTTGATGAGTGACATTGTTGAAGAAATTGGTTCGGATGCACTCCGATATATTTTCGCTTCAAAAAAGTGTGACACAGCCTTGGAATTTGATTTAGCTGAGTTTAAAAAGCAAGATAGTTCAAATCCTATTTTTTATATTCAATATGCACATGCCAGAATAAAAACTATTTTTTCAAAAAGTAATTTTAATGAAGAAGAAATTTTGAGTGCTTCACTTAAAGGGCTGGATGAAAATGCGGATAGTTTACTTTTTGATGCGCTCCTTCTTCCTGAGATTATTGAAGATGCCTTCAGTTCTCGTCAAGTTCAAAAATTGCCAGAGTATTTAAAATCACTCGCAGCATCACTTCATAAGTTTTATTACGATTGTAGAATTATCGGAAGTGAAGATGAAGCAAAACTTCTTAAACTTTTTATGGTAGTAGCGCTTTCACTTAAAACAGGTCTTTCTTTGCTCGGTATCGAAGCTAAAGAGCAGATGAGTAAAGAAGATTAATTTAGTATTTCAGAGCTACGAAGCTCTGGATATAATTGAAGTATCTCTTTTGCTGATGATTTTGGAATCTGAATAAGAATAGGATTTTTACTCTCATCAAGCCAAGAGGTTATGTTTTTTATCTCATCCAAACTCATAGAAGTACATCCCGCAGTAGAAGCGTCCTTTTTTTTACTGACATGCATAAAAATACAAGAACCACTCTCCTTTATAGCATTTTTGTTATGTTCCACAACTATTCCTAATTCATATTGATTATCGTCTCGTTGCATGAATTCAAAACTTTTAGGCTCATTCTGTGGCATTTGTATTATTTGATTATAAAGTGAAGAGTGAACATCATCCACACAAATAAGCTCTTTTGCGGTATAAATGTATGGCATGTGGAACTTTTTTTCTTTTTCATAACCAAAAATTTTACTGAGTTTAAAAACTCCAGCGGGTGCTTTTTTATCGCCCTCTTTTTTGAGAGGCTCTGACTTTTTTTGGTTTAATTCTACTTTGCCAAGACCCCATCCAAGTCCATTCGTACCGATGTTTACTTCAATCGTTCCACAAACTTTTTTTCCATCTTCATAGCACTCCAAAAAGGCTTTGGATGTATTGAAATCCTCTGCAACAACTAAGACGATTTGTTCACTACAAAACAGGAATATTTGAAGAGTTATTAAAATTAATATACTTTTTATCATAAGATATGGTACTATTACTAATATATGAGTTTAATTAATTTATGGAAGAAATTATGAGTATAACAATAAGACAAGCAGTTGTTGGAGATGCGCCTTTTTTGGCACAAATGATACTACAAAGTAGTAGAGCTGGAAAAAAAGAGGGTATCTTTGATTTGATTTTTCAAACAAATGATGATAAAGAAATTTTAAAAAAACTAGAGGCTCTCACACAAGCTACAGCAAAAAGTCATTGTCAATTTACTAATTTTTTAATTGCTGAAGTGGATGGTAAAAAAGTGGGTTCACTTTGTAGTTATGAACCAAGAATTGCTACAAGACAAACATTTGTAGATGCTCTAAAAGAAATAGGATGCGATGATAGTGTATCTTTGGTTCTAGAAGTTCTTTATGATTGTGATTTTGAGCTTAACAACAGAACTTTGATGTTTGATTTTATGGAAGAAGTTGAAGGTTTTATAGATGTTGGTATCTTAAAAACTTTAATGCAAAAAAGTCTTTTAACAGCAAGACTCAAAGGGTATAGAATCGCTCAAAGCATAGTTGAAATAGGCTCGTTGGAGACTATACTTTACTATAAAAAATTAGGTTTTAAAGAAGTACAAACGATAGAGAGCGAACTTTATAGAGAAAAATTTGGCAGAGTTGGATTGATGCTCCTTAGCATTGAGTTTTAGGAAGTTGTCATAGAACTCTCAGCGCTCTCGTTACTTCCCTCTCTTTTAGCCCTAGCACTGGCACTTTACACTCGAAATGTACTTATAGCACTTTTAAGTGGTACGGTTCTTGGCGTATTTATTTTAAATGATTTCTCATTTGTGACCTCTTTAGAAGCTTCATACGAACTCTTTATTTCACTTTTATCAAAGGAGTGGATACTTAAAACTTTAGGGTTTGCCGTGATTGTTGGAAGTATTATGGCTCTGATTGAAGAGTCTCACGGCATTGCAGGATTTGTAAAATATCTACATAACAAGCAACTTGTAACTTCAAGCCGTTCTGCTTTGGTGCTTCCTTACATCATCGGTGTAATCATTTTTGTCGAATCTTCCATAACTTCACTTGTTGCGGGTGCGGTTGGAAAACCACTTTGTGACAAGTATGAAGTTCCACATGCCAAACTTGCGTTTGTTTGCGACTCCACATCTGCCCCTATCAGCTCTCTCATAGTTTTAAATGGTTGGGGCGCACTTTTGTTAGGACTTATTTCTACGCAAATATCTTTAGGCATGATTTCAGGAAACAGCATAGATATTTTAATAGACTCTATCGTTTATAATTTTTACGCCATGGCTGTTTTAGTGGTTACTTTTGTTGCAATCTACTTTAACATAAACATCGGTGCTATGAAAGATACAAAGTTTACACCGTCCGCTTCACTCGCACATACTGGTGAGCAAAGAAGTGCAAGTATGTACTACATGCTTTTACCGATACTTTTGATGGTGTTCTTAGTATTTTTCTTTTTATATATGACAGGGAATGGCAACATTTTAAAAGGGAGCGGTTCAAGTGCAATTTTTTACACAATGCTTACAACACTTCTGTTTACACTTTTTTATTTTGTCGGCACAAAAAATATGTCACTTTCATCATGGGGTTCTATAGCATTCAAAGGGGCTATAAAACTTTTTCCAATTGCCGTGATACTTCTTTTTTCTTTTTCCATCGGTCACATCACAACCGAACTAAAAACAGGAGAATATTTAGCAACACTCGCAACAGATAATTTAAGCGTTTATCTTTTAGCCGCTACAATCTTTTTGCTGAGTTGTGTGATTTCATTTTCAACGGGAACGAGTTGGGGAACATTTAGCATTATGATTCCTGTTGCAGTTCCTATGGCGGTTGGCATGGACGCGAATATTGCTCTTTGCATCGGCGCAGTTATTTCTGGGGGAGTTTTTGGCGACCACTGCTCACCCATCTCAGACACAACTATCATATCTGCAATGGCGAGTGATTGTGAAGTAATGGAACATGTAAGAACACAACTTCCCTACGCGCTCATCGGTGGATTTATAGCACTTGTACTTTTTATAGTTTTTAGTATTATTTAAACACTCAAAATAGTATTTATAGAGTAGCGCATATCTTCATCAAGGTTTTCCATAGAAGTGAGCATCCATCGCAAATAACCAGCGTCACTTTTTGCCACTTCTTCTAAAGTTTTCCCTTTATATTTTCCAAATTTGAATGATTGTATAAAAATAGGTGTGTTTGTTAAATCCACCATTTTTTCAACAGGGTTGGCATGTGGAAATTGCTTTTGAACTGCTTCTCGGAGCTTACTCAAAAAGAGTTTCAAAACCAAAACATCGCCTAATGCATCGTGGGCTTTTACGACTATGCCGAGTGCATCTGCCTCTTTTTGTTCGCTTTTATAGAGATCCATTTTATAGCGAAAGTATTGAAGTCTGTGTGCCTCTTCATCTGGCAGAATATGTTTTGCAACTCTGAGTGTGTCAATGACTTTCATTTTTGTGTTAAATCCCTCTTTTTCAAGCATACCCAAATCAAAAGGAGCGTTGTGGATGATGATGTAGTTATCATCTGAATTAAGTTCTTGAAGTCTTTTGTATGCCTTTGTTTCTTGGCATGTGGGTTTATCGTTTATCATATCTGGAGTTATTCCGTGAACTTCCATCGCACCGAAACTTATTGCTACGCTTGAGGAGCAAAAATCGTTTTGCACTTCTACTTTTGGCGCACCTAAAACTATATATCCTAACTGAATAATTCTATCATTTTCGCTCGTTCCTGTTGTTTCTGTATCTAAAAGTACATACTGTTTTGCCAAAGTTTCTTCCTTAAATTTTTAAAAGTATTGTAAATATATGATACAATAATCCATGTTAAAAATAATATTCACACTCCTAATCCTCTCCTTAATCCTTGGTGCTTTTGAGATAAAGCAGACACCCATTCCCTTTGGTAATGAGCGCGTTGCACTCACAAAAGAGTATATAAAAACGCATTATGGTCTGGTTGTAAAAGATATCACGATTGTGCCAAAAATCATTCTCATTCACTACACAGCAATAGGTAGTTTTGAAGAATCACTTGGACGATTTACCTCACAAACACTTCCATCTGTTAGAGCGGAAATAGCGCAAGGCGGGGCTGTAAATGTTTCTACGCACTTTATGATTGAAAGAGATGGGACAATTCATCAGCTCATGCCACTGAACTGGATGGGAAGACATGTCATAGGGCTAAATTACAACTCCATCGGTATAGAAAATGTTGGTGGGCAAAACAGACAAGAAAATCTCACAAAAGAGCAATTGGCATCCAATATTTTTTTAGTAAATTATCTGCGCCAAAAGTTTGACACTATCGAATATGTTGTTGGGCATCATGAGTATCAATGTTTTAAGAAAACTCCCTTATGGCTGGAAAAAGATAACAACTATTTCACGCAAAAAGAGGATCCAGGTGCTATTTTTATGAAGGATTTACGCGCAAACATCAAAGGTTTTAAAGAAGCGCCTTGTGATTAGTTCGCCACTTCTTTATCTTTTTGGTTTAGTTTTTATCGCTTCGTTTTTTACACTTTTAGAGAAAAAAACAAAACTGAAATTTTTTAACTATCTTCCGCCTGTTGTGCTGATTTATGCTTTGAGTATGCTCTTAGCTGGGTTTGGAGTGTTTGAAAAAAACAGTTCTATTGACAGTGCGTATTCACTCGCAAAAGCAAATCTTCTTCCAGCTATGCTTTTTTTAATGCTTCTAAAAATCGACTTTTCTCACTTTTTTAAACTTGGAAAATCTCTGCTCATTGCTTATGTTTTAACGGTTCTGAGCTTGGCATGTGGATTTATTTTAGTCTCTGTACTTTTTAGTTTTAACCACGATATGGCGGTGGCTTTTGGGGCATTGGTTGGAAGTTGGTTTGGCGGAACAGCAAATATGATTGCGGTGGGTTCTGCTCTTGGAGTGACGCAAGAGGCGTATGGATTTGTGCTGATTGTTGATAGCGTAAACTACACTTTTTGGGTTATGTTTTTACTCTTTTTAGTTCCTTTTGCACCTGTTTTTGATAAGTTTGTAGGCGCGAAAAAAAGAGAAAATATCGAGAAAGACGCAAATTATGAGAGAAATAAAGGAAGAAAAAAATATGCTCTTTTAATCTTTTTTGCCATTATCGCTTCACTTATTTCACAAGAAATAGCACGGCATGTGGAAATGATAAACGCCACCACGATGACAGTTTTACTCGCAACATCGTTTGGAGTTTTAGGTTCATTTACAAAACTTAAATCCCTCAATGGCTCAAGTGAAATAGCGAGTTTTATGCTCTACATACTCATCGCTCTCATCGGCTCAAAAGCGGTGTTTGAGAGTTTTAGTGCGGTCGGAATTTATGTCTTTGCAGGGTTTATGATTTTGGTTATTCACTCCATTCTAATGGTTGTGAGTGCCAAAATATTTAAGCTTGATTTGTTCTCCATCACGGTTGCAAGTTTGGCAAACATCGGCGGAGTAGCATCTGCCCCAATACTCGCCGCGGCTTATGACAAAAGACTTGTGAGTGTCGGAGTTTTAATGGCGATTATGGGTTATTTGATAGGCACTTTTGGTGGAATACTCATCGGAAATATTATGATAGGTTTGGCAAAATGAAAATAATAAAGATAGAAACAGAGATAAAAAAAATCCCTCTCAAAACTCCTTTTATCACCGCACTTAGGCATGTGGAAAATGTGGAGTTTGTGCGCGTTACTTTTACCTGCGACGATGGAAGTGTGGGAATTGGCGAAGCTCCTGCGACGAAGGCTATTACGGGGGAAGGGATTGAAGAGATTTTGGAATCCATCGCGAGTGTGAAAACTTTTTTAAATTTCCACATGCCAAGCGAGGCACTCAAGATTTTACATTCCACATGCCAGATAGGAAGTTCTGCAAAAGCAGCGCTTGATATGGCGTTACACTCTTTGATAGCGCAATCGCAAAATCTTCTTATGTATCAATATTTTGGTTTGAATGCACCGATAACTTTGCAAACAGATGTGACGATAAGTTTAAACAATACGCAAAAAATGGTTGAAGATGCAAAGACGGCATGTGGAAATGGCTTATGGATACTCAAAATAAAACTTGGCGAGGATATTGAACATGCAATAGAAGTGACAAAAGAGATTTCAAAACAACTCCCCGAAGCTCAGCTTATCATCGATGCAAATCAAGCTTGGCATGTGGAAGATTCGCTGAGGTTTATAGATGCAGTGAAAGAGTGTGCTATCGAACTCATTGAACAGCCCGTTATCGCACAAGATTTGGAGGGTTTAAAAACTATAACAGAATATTCAAGCATACCGATACTCGCAGATGAAGCGGTTTTTACACTTGAAGATGCACAAAAAGTAGTGGCTACAAAAAGTGCAGATATGATAAATATAAAACTGATGAAGTGCGGTGGTATAACAAAAGCGATAGAAATTTTACACTTTTGTAGAGCAAATGATGTGAAATGTATGCTCGGCTCGATGCTCGAAGGGCCTTATTCTATAAATATTGCTTTGCATCTGGCGATGGCGTATAGTGATGTTATAAAGTATATAGATTTGGACAGTCCCCTTTTATATAAAGAGCCATCCGATGCGTTGGAATTTCAATTTGATGGATGTAACATCAGATATCGTTTACAATAAAGAAGTAACAATACAATCTCTACCGTTGTCTTTTGCTTTATAAAGAGCGTTATCAGCATGTTTTATAAGCTCTTCTGAAATATCATCTTTTTGTGGAACGGTGCTACTTATGCCGAAACTCATAGTTACAGGTTTCATTGTAGTGCCTTGAAAAACAAAGTCTTCCATATTTTTAAGATTGTCTTGAATCCTTGTACATAGTTCATACGCTATATCAGCATTTGTGTCATACATCACTATGATAAACTCTTCACCGCCATATCTTGCTATAAAATCTGTATTTCTTTTGAGGGATGTTTGCATAATTTGAGCAATATTTTTAAGCACCGCATCGCCACCTAAATGTCCATAAGTGTCATTCACTTTTTTAAAATAGTCAATATCGCACATCACAATAGATATCGCAACACCTTGACGCTTTGCAAGTTCCCAATGATTTTGAAAATACTCTTCAAAAGACCTTCTGTTGGCTAATTGTGTTAATTCATCTGTAACAGAGAGGGCTTTTAACTGTTGATTTGCTTTTTTTAGTTCTTTAGTTCTTTCTTTAATTTTATCTTCAAGGGATAAATTTGTAGCATCTAAAAGTTGCGTATAGGAATTTATTTTTTGAACCATTGATATGATCGCATTATGAATCACACCCACTTCATCGAGCCTACTTGAAGGAATGAGACTGCAATTATTGAGTTTTGGATCATAGGATAAAACATGTTCACTCAGCTCTTTAAGATATTTAAATTCTCTTTTCATAAGATAGATAAAAAAGGCTAATAGAATAAGAGCAATAAAAATGATTTTTAAAGTTAGCTCTTTATTTTTCGATACAATTGTCTGATAATCCGCGTCAGAAAAATGAAGACACACAGAACCAAGAGCTTCTTTTGTGTTTGAATCATTTATATTTTTTTTGCAAAAATCAATATGTTCTTTGGATTTTGTATTGTCATTAAAAGTTCCATAGCTATAAAGAAGTTGATTTTTTGTGTCTCTTAATTCAATAAATTTCAGATAAGAATTTTGTTTTGCAATAGTATCTAAGTAGTCTTTATTTGCACTATCAAGTCCTAACGAGATATTTAAACCAATAATAGGTGCAATAGTATCTATCAATAGATGATTTTTAGATTTTTTTGACTCATTAAACTGTTCTATAATATTTTGAGAAATTTGGTAGCGCTCAATTCCAACAATAAATATTGTAAAAAGAATAATGCCAATTATTGTTTTTAATTCAATTTTTAGACTGTTGTGTATTCTTTTAATTACATGAATCATTTACTATTCTCCATATAGATTTTTGAAACTCTTAGCAACATATTGTCAAGCTCTATTTTGTTTTGGATAATTGCTTTCATGTTGATGTGTGGAATAACTTTTCTTCCTATAAATAAAGATATTTCCACTCCATTTTCAAGAAGTGATTCATCATAAGACATACTTAAAATATTTTCCTTATTTAAAAAGAGTATTGCATTTTTTATATTTGTTTCATCCGAATTAAACATAAAAGCGAGTTGAGAAGTTTGGCATACATCAAGTTTTGTGTAACTACTTTGTACTACTTTTATCCCAAATTCACTTATGCCATGTGGATAATTGCTGTTGATTTTATCTATCAATGAAGAAGCTGTTCTTTCATCGATTTTATCATACAAAACACATATCTCAAGATTATTTTTTATCTTCGCTTTTTGGCTGCTCATGACAATAAATCGTGGTAGCATTTTTGAATAAATATTTAAAATATCGTCATCATATACCGAGGCATTTAAAATGTTGGCATGAAAGAGTATAGCAATCATTAAAATATTGAATTTTGTAAATATACCAATCTCCTTCACATACTCTATTCTATACATTATGAACAAATACAATTTTATCGTTATTTTGTAAAATATATAGTTATTCTTTCTTTTATACTTAAAATATGTAGCTTGTTTTTTACTCATCTATCATATTTTCAACTAATCCAAATAGCTCGTCACTAGCAATCTCCATCTCTTTAAAATCTTTTAAAATAGTGTCTCTTTGAGCAACACAGCTCTCTTTTGCTTCAATACATTTTATTGCGTCTATTACTTTATTATGAACAGTTGCATGGGGTTGGTCTATTTTTTGATAGCTTGGAGTGTGTCCAAATTGTTTTTTACCATCTCCAACAAACCACTTACCGAAGCGACAATCGTGATGTGTGCTAAAGTCTTCAACTTTTTTGCCAAGGTTAATTGAAGTATAAGCATTTGCTTTAAAAAGAATATGATCAATCATAATGAGATTTACAAAGATACGGTTTTTAATACCTTGTATTTCGTGTTCTATAGTTTCATTTGTATGACGAAGCTCTGACATACTCGTACTGAAAGTATTCATAAGTTCACTAAACTCACGCACCACTTCACGCATAGACTCAGAACTCACTGACATTTCCATACTCTCTTGTTGTAAAACCTGAACGGTTGTTCTGATTTCAGAGGTGGCTTTTTGAGTTCTCTCCGCTAATTTACGAACTTCGTCTGCCACAACGGCAAATCCTCTTCCATGCTCTCCAGCTCTTGCTGCTTCTATGGCTGCATTTAAAGCTAAAAGATTTGTTTGATCGGAGATATCACTTATAAGATTTATAACAGTAGTAATCTCTTTCGTGCGTTCTTCTAAAGAGTGCGATGAGTGCGTATTATTATCTAAAAGATCATTCAGTCCATGAAGTTTATTGCCGACATTTTGTGACTCTTTGGCGCGTTCTATAGTCATCTGAGTAGCATTTTGAATGGTAGATGAAATGTTTTCTAACTTCTGGGTATTATTTTTGAAACTTGAATGAAGAGATTTGAGTTGATCATTATTTTTGTTTACTCTACTTAAATCTGCATTTAATTGAACCTGCAGTTGCGATATATAATTACTATTCATAATATCGATGCTCTCATTTATTTTATTTCCAGCAAAACCAAATGCAGGGTTTAATCCTACAGTATTGAATTTTCTAAAAAATTCATGATTACCTGCATATTCAATTGAAGTTCCCATTTCACGCATAAATGTTTCCATTTGGTCTATAAGATTATTAATTTGATGGCAGATAACGCCTATTTTAGAAGTGTCATAAATTTCTATAATACGACTCTCAAGGTTTCCATGAACTGCATTATTTAAAATAACAATGGATTTGTCTATAGCGTTATTTAAGCTCAAAAATGAAGTGATAAATAAAATCAACATGCCAATATATAAAAATAGAAGAAGCGTATCTACAACATTAAATCCATACAAAAAGAGCTTTACAAAGTAGCCTAGGATGAAGGTAGCAAAAAAAGCATATCCTATGATTTGTAGTTTAGATAGATAAGATAAATTTGTCATAGCGACCTCCATTTGTGCTGAGTAAATCGCTCAGTACCTTTTCTGAGGCATGGATGCCACCACTTTTTTCAGCATTTAAAAGTTGTTTATAGAGCGGTTTTATAATCTCAATAGCTTTTTGTGAGGGTTTTCTTCGTACGGAGTGATACCCAACAACTCCTCCTCTATTGTCGAAGGATGGTGTTATATTCGCAAAAACCCAGTAGTGAGCGCCACTCTTAGATTTATTGATAACATATGCATAAACCTCTTTTCTTTGCTTGAGCGTATCCCACAGCAATTTGAAAACAACTTTTGGCATATCAGGATGACGAATGATGTTGTGTGGGGCACCAATTAACTCTTTTTCGCTATATCCAGCAAGTTGTAAAAAAAGTTTATTGCCATAAGTTATATTACCTTGAGTGTCTGTTTTGGAAATAATTATTTCATTGTCTGCAAATGTGAGTTCTCTCATCTGTTGCTCCTCATATCGGTATGACATAATTCTAATATAAGAAAATGAGAATGAAATGAGATTTTATATATCTGTTGAGGTGCTGAGTATATATCCTATATTTGAACTACTATGAAGTGGGAGATTTGGAAGTTTTTTTCTTAGGCGGTAGATGAGTTCTCTTAGTGAATCAAGTCTATTTTGCTCATGTTCCCAAAGAGTTGCGATGAGTTGTTCAGAACTTATATAGGTATTTCTGTTGCGTACTAAAGCATCTATGCAGAGGATTTCATTTTTACTTAAAGCAATCGTTTGATTATTTTTATATAAAGTTTTTGTTTTTACATTGTAGTTATATTCTCCAAATACTATTTGGGTAGGTTCAACTTTAATAGAGCTATTTTTGTATCCATCCACAACCATCATAATAGCTTCTAAGTCACTCTCTAAAACAGGTTTGATGAGGTAGCCCAGAGGGTTCACTGCTTGTGCGCTTTTAATTGTTTGGCTATCTTTGTAAGAGGTTAAATAGACGAATGAGATATTTGGGTATTTACTATGTGCCAGATTGGCTGTTTGAATTCCATCAAGTGCACCATTAATATTAATATCCATAAAAATTAAATCAACTGGATTACTCTTTAAAAATGAGAAAAGAGTATCGCTAGTATCAAAAACACCTACTACAGCATGGTGTAAATCTTTAATAACTTCTCGTAAAAAAAGTGCGGTAACACCTTCATCTTCTACAATCACAACATTCATATTAGGAACTCTTTTGAAAATATTATTTGATGGTGTAAGCCATTTTCATTAAAACAGGATATTATACCTTTGAGCTGAAAAGAAGCAAGTGATTCTATAAGTTTAAAACCAAATCCTTCATGGAGGCTTTGTAAATCTGCACCTTTTCCGTTGTCATAAACTTCGAGTATGAATTTATCCTCTGGTACTCTATACATTTTAACGCTAATTATTTTATTGCTATATGTTTCATCGAATGCATACTTAATAGAGTTTGTAACAAGTTCATTGATAATCAATCCCATCGGTACTGCTTTTTCTAAATCAAGATTGAAATTTTCGCAAACTATGGAAAAAGTTAAATCCTTTGTTTGAAAACTTCGTCTTAAATTATCTACTAACTCTAATGTATAAACTTGCATATCAACGGCTTCCAAATTATTGGACTGATATAGTTTTTCATGTATCATCGCCATAGCTATAATTCTTTGATTTGTTTCATCAAAAATGGATTTTGTTGTTTTATCTTGAATGCGTCTTGATTGAAGTGAAAGTAAACCAGAAATAATTTGTAAATTATTTTTTACGCGATGATAGAGCTCTTTTAATAATACATTTTTATTTTTGATTTCAAAGGAGAGCCGTTGGTTTTTTTTCTCTACATTTTGCGTTCTCTCTTGAACTTTTATCTCAAGTTGCGCATTTGTTTCATCTAAAAGTTTTGAATTAGAGTGTATTCTTGTGACCATCGAAACTATAGCATTATGAATAACCCCAACTTCATCCAATCTCGCGGATGCGATTAATGTAAAATTATTTAGTTTTGGGTCGTAGGACAAAACATTTTCACTGAGTTCTTTCAAATATTTAAACTCATGTTTAATGAAAAAAACAAAGAGTATCAATAAAATAAAAGTAATGGAAAAAACCTTTATCGTCGTCTCTCTGTTTTTAGATAATACTAGTTGATAATCATCATTAGAAAAATGTAAATCCACATGCCCTAAATTTTCTCCTGAAATTGAGCCTATAATATTTTTACCACAAAAATTGATGTCATGTTGAATTTTTTTTAACTCATTTTTAGATTTTTTTGTATAACTATAAGTGACATTTTTATTTGAATCTGTCAATTCAATAAATTCTAAATCCAAGTGTTGCTGGACTATCTGATCTAAATATTCTCTATTTGCACTCTCTAATCCTAAAGAAATATTGAGTCCTATAATCGGGGTAATCGTATCTATTAGTAAATTATTTTTTGATTTTTTAGATTCGATAAATTGCTCTATAATATTTTTAGATAATTGATATCGTTCAAGTGAGACAATGAGTATTATAAAAAATATAACACTTGTTATTATTTTAATTTCAATCCGAATACTACGCATTATTTATCCTAGATTTCGCATATTTTGAACTTAAAGCTTGCATAAATGAATTTTATTATAGTATTTGTTATAATAAATTTTTAAGGATTTTATTATTTATTAACTTAATATAATGTTGTAGGTGTGTATCAAATGAAAAATATTTTTTTACCAAGTATTGTGTTATTCTTCATCTTAACTACAATTAGTGCAGCTGAGTTAAAAGATGAGAAAGAGTTTGAATCTCTTTTAGATAATGTGAGTGATATCGCAACGAAAAAATCTCTGAATGTAAATTATTTGCCCTCTGTAATAACAATAATAGATGCACAAACCTATGAGGATGCAGGTATCCAAAATGTTGGCGAAGCTTTAGGCATGTTACCTGGAATTCAAATGCAATTAAGCCCTATGGGTTATACAATGACCACCGTGCGAGGTCTGAAAAATCCCAATGCGTATCTCTCTGATAAAATAAAAATATTAGTGGATGGTGTAGCGATAAACAATGAAGTTTCAGGTTCTAGTAACTTGTATATGGATTTTCCAATGTTCCTTGTTGAGAGAGTAGAAGTACTCCGTGGACCAAACTCTACTACTTATGGTGCGGGTGCATTTTATGGAACTGTGAATATCATCACAAAACTTGGAAATTCAAAACAAGAAAATCAGGTATTTTTGGGACATGGAAGTTATGGCACTATGAGCGCTGGAGCGAATGTTTATACAATTTCAAAAGATTGGAAAATATTTGCTGATGGGTATTATCAAAAAAATACCAAATCACTTCCTGTTGAGGGAAGTTTAGTAGGAACTGATGAAGCCATGAAAGACTTATCCGTTGGCTTTAAAGCTGTAAATGGTGGTTTAGAATTTTTAACACGCTTCAAACAGAATGTCTCAGGAAATTTTTATAGTTTTGAGGGTGAACTTGACCCAATACCAGAAAGTCCAAAAGAGCATAAAAATTCTTATTTTTTGTCACAACTCTCCTATAAAACAGACATAAATGATTATAAGCTTGAAACAAAAGCTAACTTTTCTCATCGTGAATTGGAAGAGGGTGCAAATATTGATACTATTGGAGGTATGGCAAATAGATTTGCCTTGGTTGGTGTGGATATGCAAGAAGGTTTTTTTTATCAGCAAAAACAGCAAGAACAAAACTATGAAGCAGAAGCTGTTGTAACACTTCCGAAAATCAAATCAAATGATATCTTAGTGGGTGTTGGAGTTCGGCATGTGGAAGTATCGCAAGATGATTATTACAACAGTATTGAAAATGCGATTACACAAAATTTGAGTTCAATTTTGGCTGACCCTGACTATAACTCATTTAGATTTCGAGAGCAAAAAGAACCAGCATTTTGGGCAAATCCAACCACAAGTTTTTTAAAAGATGATTTGAGCCGAACTATCACTTACGGCTATCTTCAAGATTTAATTTCTCTTACTGAGGATGTGGATGTTATACTTGGTCTGCGGGTGGACAACTATTCAGATTTTGCAGCTAAAGTGAGTAAGCGAGCTGCAGTTGTTTATCGAGCGACAGATGAGACTATTTTTAAACTCCTTTATGGCTCAGCTTTTCGTGCGCCAACACTTACAGAGGCGTATGCCAATGGACATATAAATTATCGTGCAGGGGATGAAAATTTAAAACCTGAAGAGACAAATACTTATGAGGCTGTGGCAATATATTCACCGAATTTTTACAATAAGTTCTCACTCAATCTTTTTTACTCAGATTTAAGCAATGTCATTGATTTAGAAGAAAATCAGTACACAATTGCTGGTTATCAAAATTACGATGACAGAACAAGTAGAGGTATAGAATTTGAGTATTTCTTTAATGCAAAACAGAATCATAACTTTTATTTTAATGCAACTTATGTCGATACAGATTATATAACTCCGCCAGAAGAGGATTCAGTTTCTGTTACTCAATCTATGCCAGATATATCTAAAATAATGTATAAGGCGATGTATATTTATAGTCCAACAAACAAGCTTTCTTTTGGTACAACTTGGCACTTTTACTCACAAACAACGCAATCAGAGTTAGGTTGGATACAAGCGGATGAAGTTGATAGCACGGTTAAGCAAACACATATTTTTGATGAAACGCTTACTTACAGGTTTTCAACTTCCAGTGAGGCTAGGGCAGGTATAAAAAATATATTGAATGCAGATGTCAGACAGCCTAGTTATTATTACAACACAGAAGGCGGAGTTAAAAGAGAAGGCAGAAACTACTTTATAAGTTATGTGCAGAAATTTTAAACCATTTCCACATGCCATGGCATGTGGAAATATTTCTTTCTTGAGAGTATCTTTTACTTCATAAAAGCAATTAAAGAAGCCGTCACTGCAACATTTAAAGACTCAACTCCACGGTTCATTGGAATAGAGAGTGAATCATTACAAAGTTTTTGAACTTCACTGCTTATTCCTTCACTCTCATTGCCTAAAACAAAAATAGTCTTGGCATGTGGAACTGCATCGTAAATGCTATTTTTAGCATACGATGAGAGCGCATATACTTTTGTATCCGAGAGGGTTTTTAACACTTCATCTATAGTATTGCAAAAATAAATCGGAAGTTTAAAAAGTGTTCCTGCACTCGCTTTGATAACGAGTGGAGAGATTTTTGCACTGTTTTTCTTAGGTAAAATGATTCCATCAATATTTCCAGCAGCGCATGAACGGATAATCATTCCAAGGTTTTGAGGGTTTTGAATTCCATCAAGTGCTATGAGTTTGAAGGAGTTTAAATTTTTTATCTCATTTGCATTTTTATAGCTTTGTGCAATGATATCTATCGCCACACCTTGGTCTTGTTTTGCATTTTTACTTATACGGCTGAGAGCATTTTTATCGTGGTAACTCACTGCAACATCTCTTTTATGTGCGAGTGCGAGTATCTCTTTGACAGCACCATCGGGTTTGTTTGAATCCGCCATGTGGAGTTTATGAATTTCAATGTTTTTATCTTGTAAAACTTCAATAACCACATTTCTTCCATAAAGAGTTATAATTTTTTCAAAATAGGCTCTTTTATCTAAATATTCTTGTGAATCTTGCAAGTGTTTTCCTTATTAATTTACGATATTGTATATGATTTCTGTTTTATTTTTGATTACTTGAATCTCTTGAACATTTAAGCCATCTATTTCAAGAGCCATGAATTCAGCCATAGAGCTAATGTTATGTTTGGCTACTTCCCTTAGAACTTTTCCTCTATACGCTTTTGCCCAATGACTTACAACCTTGCCATCTTTTAAAAATTTTAAAGTAGTGTAGGGCTTTGTTACTTTGTAAAATTTATCATAATATCCCGCACGAAGGTCTAAAATGTCATCTTTTGCCATAAATAAATCTAACTGGTAGGTAAATCTTTCGCTGTAAAATTTATCAGGTGCAAATGTATCGATACTGTTTCCTTGAAGCACCTTATAGTTTGCAATTGTGTCACCGCCTAAGAGAGGACCATAGAGATTTGAAAATAGGATGGTGTGCTTTTTAAGATACTCTTTCGCTTTTTCATCGAGTGAATCAAAATCAAGATAATCGTAAGCAACTCCTTGATATCTCTCAATCGCACACATAAATGGGGAAGAGAATAAATCACAAATGTATGGTTCGCAATCACTAAACTTTTTAAATCCAAAAAGTTTTGATATCTCTTTTTCATTGTAAGTGTTGAGTATATTCATGTATGCATTTAAAATATCTTCTCTAGCTTTATCTGAACAAAGTAACTCTTTTTTCTCTTCATGACCACCACTTTTTTTGCCCTCAGATGGAGAAAATAGTATTTTTAACATGGATAACCTTATAAATATTGAATTTATTATTCTCTAATTGTACCAATATAACTCCTACAACAAGCCAAAATATGGGTTTAAAGTAAAAAATAGAATAAAATTAGATGTTTTTGAAGTAAATACTTGACATTGAAAATATATTGCACTATAATTCTGGCTCAAATTCGATGCCGACATAGCTCAGTTGGCTAGAGCAGCTGATTTGTAATCAGCAGGCCCGGGGTTCGAATCCTCGTGTCGGCACCATTGAATTTTGAATATTAGAAACAGTGTTAGACCAGACAAAACATTTATTTATGTTAATGGTGAGATAGTCAAGTGGCCAACGACGGCGGACTGTAAATCCGCTCCCTTCGGGTTCAGAGGTTCGACTCCTCTTCTCATCACCATTCAATGGCACATGCGGGCGTAGCTCAGTTGGCTAGAGCGTCAGCCTTCCAAGCTGAGGGTCGAGGGTTCGAGTCCCTTCACCCGCTCCATTGAAAAAAACCATTCTGGAAGCTGAAGTACAATTTCAACCTGTCTTCATATTATAATTATATAATTTATTATATGGTTATCAACACCCATTACTAATATTATTACTAAAAATAAAAGAATTATTCAATTATTGCTTGTTATATTTACTACTTATATGCTCTCGTGGCTCAGGGGTAGAGCACTTCCTTGGTAAGGAAGAGGTCGGCGGTTCAAATCCGCTCGTGAGCTCCATGAATGTATATTTTATTAAATATTTATGATTAAGCAATAATTGAATGATTTTTGGATACAATTCCATTTCAATTCACAAATAAAGTCGGAGGACACAATGGCAAAAGAAAAGTTTCTGCGTAATAAACCGCATGTAAATATTGGAACAATTGGTCACGTTGACCATGGTAAAACTACTCTAACAGCAGCTATTACAGCAGTACTTGCAGTAACTAATGGTGCTAAAATGATGGATTATGATGCAATCGATAATGCTCCTGAAGAAAGAGAGCGTGGTATCACGATTTCTACTTCACACGTAGAGTATGAAACAGATAAGCGTCACTATGCGCATGTTGACTGTCCAGGTCACGCGGATTATGTTAAAAACATGATTACTGGTGCTGCTCAAATGGATGGTGCTATATTAGTTGTTTCTGCAGCTGATGGTCCAATGCCTCAAACTCGTGAGCATATTCTTTTATCTAAGCAAGTTGGTGTTCCTTACCTAGTTGTTTTCATGAACAAAGAAGACATGGTTGATGATGAAGAGTTATTAGAATTAGTTGAAATGGAAATTCGTGAACTTTTGGATATGTATGATTTCCCAGGTGATGATACTCCAATCACAGCTGGTTCAGCATTAAAAGCTCTTGAAGAAGCTAAAACTGGTACTTTAGGTGAATGGTCAGCTAAAATTCAAAAACTTATGCAAACTGTAGATGATTACATCCCTGAACCAACTCGTGAAGTAGATAGAGATTTCTTAATGCCTGTTGAAGATGTATTTTCAATTTCTGGTCGTGGAACAGTTGTAACTGGCCGTATTGAGCGTGGTACAGTAAAAATTGGTGAATCTATCGAAATCGTTGGTATTAGAGATACACAAACTACTACTGTAACAGGTATTGAAATGTTCCGTAAAGAAATGGATCAAGGTGTTGCTGGTGATAACTGTGGACTTCTTGTTCGTGGTATTTCTAAAGATGCAGTTGAGCGTGGTCAAGTTCTTTGTAAACCAAAAACAATTACTCCACATACAAAATTCTCTGCAGAGATTTATGTTTTAAGTAAAGATGAAGGTGGTCGTCATACTCCATTCTTTAGTAATTACCGTCCACAGTTCTATGTTCGTACAACAGATGTTACAGGTGCAATTACTTTACCAGAAGGTACTGAAATGGTTATGCCTGGTGATAATGTGAGTATTACTGTTGAACTAATTCATCCAATTGCAATGGAAAAAGGTACTAAATTCGCTATCCGTGAGGGTGGAAGAACTGTTGGTGCTGGTGTTGTAGCTGAGATTCTTGCATAATTCGGATTTCCGAATTATCAAATTAAAGGTTAATAAATGCGTGAAACAATACACCTAGGATGTGAAAAGTGTACTCGTCGTAACTATCACACTAGTAAAAATAAAAAAACTCATACTGAAAAATTTTCAGTAAGAAAATATTGTAAATTTTGTCGTGAACATACTGTTCACAAAGAGATGAAATTATAATTCTAGTTGCAAAAAGTTCAAATCTTTTGGTTTGAGCTTATTGTATGAATGTAGGCGTATAGCTCCAATGGTAGAGCACTGGATTCCAAATCCAGGTGATGGGAGTTCGAGTCTCTCTACGCCTGCCACCATTTCTTATTAGTAAAGCTTTAGAGCTTTATTTATAATTAATGTAGTTTGGGAAATAAATAATGAAATTAAATACACATATTAGAAACGCAAAAGCAGAATTAGCTAAAGTAATCTTTCCTACTAAAGGACAAGTTAAACAAGCCTATATAGCAGTAGTAATTGTCGTTTCAGTTGTTGCAACATTTTTAGCATTAGTAGATTTGTTTATGTCTTCAATTATGTCAGCAATTTTAGGTTAAGGAGTTAATATGGCACATCAATGGTACTCTATTCAGACCTATGGAAATGAACGAACAGTTCGTTTAGCTATCTTAAATGTTATAGAAGAGATGGGATTGCAAGAATTTATAACGGATGTAATTGTTCCAACTGAGGATGTTATAGAAGTTAAAGAAGGCAAGAAAAAAGTATCAGAGAGATCATTATACTCTGGATATGTGTTCGCTAGAATAGATTTGAATACAGAAATTCAACACATGATACAATCATTACCAAAAGTGTCTGGATTTATTGGAGAGGCAAATATACCTACTCCATTAAGTGAACATGACATTAATGTAATTTTAGATCGTGTAAATAACCGTGCAGCACCAAAACCAAAAGTATTTTTTGACAGCGGTGAAATGGTTCGTATTGTAGATGGACCATTTGCAAACTTTACGGCAACTGTTGATGAATATGATTTAGAACACGGCACGCTGAAATTGAATGTATCAATATTTGGTAGAGCAACTCCTGTTGATATATCATATACTCAAGTAGAAAAAATTATTTAATCAAAAAAAAGGAATCAAAATGGCAAAAAAAGTTACAGGCTATATTAAGCTACAGATTAATGCTGGTGCAGCAACCCCAGCACCACCAGTTGGACCAGCACTTGGACAGCGTGGTGTTAATATTATGGAGTTTTGTAAATCGTTTAACGAAAAAACAAAAGATAAAGCAGGATTTAAAGTTCCTGTAGTAATTACTGTTTATAGTGATAAAAGTTTTTCTTTTATTACAAAGCAACCACCAGCTTCCGCATTGTTAATGCATGCAGCAGGACTTAAAAAAGGTTCGGATAATCCACTTAAAAATATAATTGGAAAAATTACTCGTGCTCAATTAATGGAAGTTGTTAATAGAAAAATTGAAGATTTAAATACTACAGACATTGAAATGGCAGCTAATACTATAGCTGGTTCAGCTCGTTCAATAGGTATTCAAGTTATAGACTAAGTTTAATAAAATCATCGACCACAGTGATTTAAAATTTTGTGGCAGAATTTATATGGAGAATTTGAAAATGAGTAAAAGATACAAATTATTAATAGAAAAAATCGATACTACAAAAGTGTATTCTGTAGAAGAGGCTTGCGCATCATTAAATGATATTAAAAGCGCAAAATTTGATGAAACAGTTGAAATAGCAATGAATTTGAATGTAGATCCAAGACATGCTGATCAAATGATTCGTGGTGCTGTAATTTTGCCACATGGTACTGGAAAAACTGTTCGTGTAGCAGTTTTTGCTAAAGGTGTTAAAGCTGATGAAGCGAAGGCAGCAGGTGCTGACATTGTTGGAACTGATGATTTAGTACAACAAATTAAAGATGGAATTTTCAACTTTGATGTAGTTGTTGCTGCACCTGATTGTATGGGTCTTGTTGGTCAAATTGGTCGTATTCTAGGGCCAAAAGGTTTAATGCCAAATCCTAAAACAGGTACTGTAACTCCAGATGTTGCAACTGCTGTTAAAAATGTTAAAGGCGGACAAGTAACTTTCCGTGTTGACAAAAAAGGTAATATCCATGCAGGAATTGGTAAAGTTAGTTTTACTGCTGATAAAATTGCTGATAACTTAAAAGCTTTTGTAAGAGCTATTAATAAACATAAACCAGCATCTGCTAAAGGTAAATATATTAAAAATGCTGCATTATCATTAACTATGAGCCCTGCTCTTAAATTAGATGCTATGGCTTTAATGGATGTTAGATAAGCTTTTAATCCGTCTAGACGGATTAAAGTAGTTTTATAATACTTTAAATTTTAAAGTATTGTTAAGTTACTCTAATTTACTTTGGTAACTGCATTTTATGGACTGAAGATAATAGGTGCGAAAGCTTAATTTTCCTATTTGAAGTGTTGTCTGGAAAGGAGATAATCTATGACAAAAACACAAAAAGCTGAAATTATTAAAGTACTTTCTAATGAGTTTAAAACTGCTCAATCTGTAATCTTTTGTGATTACAAAGGTTTAACAGTAACTAAATTAGAAGGTTTAAGAAAAGCAGCAAAATTAAAAGACGCAAAGGTACAAGTTGTTAAAAATACTTTAGCAACAATAGCACTTACTAATGCTGAATTAACTGGTTTAGAGTTAAAAGATACTAACATTTTAGTTTGGGGTGATGATTCTATTACTACTTCTAAAATCGTATCTGACTTTGCTAAAGACAATGAAAAATTTGTCATTAAGTCTGCATACATTGACCGTGAAGTTTCTGATGTTGCTACAGTTGAAGCATTTGCTAAACTTCCAGGTCGTGAAGAGTTACTTGCTATGCTTGCTGCTACTTGGATGGCACCAGTTACATGTTTCACTATCGGACTTGACGCGTTAAGACAAAAAAGAGAAGAGGCTTAATAAGCCCTTTTTAAGTTTTGAGTGAATTTTCACTCTTTATAACCTGATTATCAGGAAAAATAAAATTATATATTGGAGAAAAATATGGCTGTTACTAAAGAAGATGTATTAGAATTTATATCAGGGCTTTCTGTTTTAGAATTATCTGTACTTGTAAAAGAGTTTGAAGAGAAGTTTGGTGTTTCTGCTCAGCCAGTTGCTGTTGCTGGTGGTGCTGCTGCTGGACCAGTTGCTGAAGAGCAAACAGAATTTACTGTTGTTATTACTGATTCTGGTGATAAAAAAATCAATGTAATTAAAGTTGTTCGTGCTCTTACAGGTTTAGGTCTTAAAGAAGCAAAAGATGCAACAGAAAATTTACCTTCAATCATCAAAGATGGTGTAGATAAAGATACTGCTATGGATGCTAAAAAGCAACTTGAAGAAGCTGGCGCAAAAGTAGAAGTTAAATAATTTTAACTTTTGAGTTCAATCATAAATTAATATTTATGGTTGAACTTACTGTTCATGGGCGCTTTTACGGTGTGATTTGTGTCACACCGTAAAAGTGCCCTTATGTCGTTTATAAGCACTGTATACAATCTATCTAGAGACGTCTAGATATGATATACTCAATTAATAATTGAGCCCTAATTAACAACTCATCGAGGTAACCTATGTTAAATACTTTATACTCCGGAAATCGTCTTCGTGTAGACTTCTCTAAAACTCCTCAACAGATTGAAGTACCAAACCTTTTACAACTTCAACAAAGTTCTTATGATAAATTTTTGATGTTAGAAGAAAAAGACAGAAGTACTAGTGGAATTGAAAATGTTTTTCAATCAGTTTTTCCTATTCATGATACTCAAAACAGATTAACTGTTGAATATATTGGAAGTGAAGTTGGTAAACCTAAATATACGGTTAGAGAGTGTATGGAGAGAGGTCTTACTTATGCAGTTTCATTAAGAATGAAAACTCGTTTAGTAATGTGGGAGAGAGATGAGAACACTAAAGAAAAGCTTGGTGTAAAAGATATTAAGGAACAAAGTATATTTGTTCGTGATATTCCACTCATGACTGAAAGAACTTCTTTTATTATTAATGGTGTTGAAAGAGTTGTTGTGAATCAACTTCATCGTTCTCCAGGTGTAATTTTTAAGCAAGAGGAGTCAACTACTGCCGGTAATAAATTAATTTATACTGGTCAAATTATTCCAGATCGTGGTTCATGGCTTTATTTTGAATATGATCCTAAAGATATTCTTTATATGAGAATTAATAAGCGTCGTAAAGTTCCTGTAACAATTATGTTCCGTGCTTTAGGCTATTCTAAGCAAGATATTTTAAAGCTTTTTTACCCAATACAAAAAATTAAAATAAATGATAATAGTTTTTCAATTGCTTTTAATGCAAATGATTACGCTTCTAGATTATTTTATGATTTAATAGATACAAATGGGAAAGTATTGGTAGCAGCTGGAAAAAGACTTTCTGCTAAAAAAGCACAGAAATTCATTGATGATGGACTTACAAGAGTAGAATATCCTCTTGAAGTATTACTTGATCGTTATCTTGCTCAACCTATCATTGACCCTGAGACTGGGGAAATTCTTTTTGATACTATGACTCATATAGATGAAACTAAATTAAAGAAAATGTCAGAGATAGGTGTTTCTGAATTTAGTATTGCAAATGATTTAGCAGAAGGTGTGGATGGTTCTATTATCAATGCGTTTAATGCTGATGCAGATTCATTAAAATTACTTAAGCAAACTGAAGATATAGAAGATGAAAATGATTTGTCAGCTATTCGTATCTATAAAGTTATGAGACCAGGTGAACCTGTTACAAAAGACGCTGCAAAAGCATTTGTAAATCAACTATTTTTTGATCCAGAAAGATATGACCTAACGAAAGTTGGTCGTATGAAAATGAATCATAAATTGTCAATGAACATACCTGAATATATCACGGTATTAACACATCAAGATATTATTGAATCAGTAAAATATGTGATTAAAGTTAAAAATGGTCAAGGTCATATTGATGATAGAGACCACTTAGGTAATCGTCGTATTCGTTCAATTGGTGAGCTTCTAGGTAATGAGTTACATAATGGTTTAATTAAAATGCAAAAAGCTATTCGTGATAAACTTGCTACTATGAGTGGACCGATGCAAGAGCTTATGCCACATGATTTGATTAATTCAAAAATGATTACTTCAACAATTATGGAATTTTTTTCAGGTGGGCAACTTTCACAATTTATGGATCAAACAAATCCGCTGTCCGAAGTTACGCATAAGCGTCGTTTGTCAGCCTTAGGTGAAGGTGGTCTTGTTAAAGAGAGAGCTGGATTTGAAGTGCGGGATGTTCACCCAACGCATTATGGTCGTATTTGTCCAATTGAGACTCCAGAGGGTCAAAATATTGGTCTTATTAATACACTTGCAACTTATTCAAAAGTTAATGAACATGGCTTTATTGAAGCACCTTATAAAGTTGTAAAAGATGGAATAATAACTTCAGAAGTTATTTATCTTACAGCAACTCAAGAAGAGGGTAAAAAAATTGCAGCAGCATCTAATAAATTAGATGAGCACGGTCAATTTACTACTACTATTATTGATGTGAGACAAGATGGTGAAATTTTGCTTCGCTCACCAAAAGATTGTGAATATGCAGACTTGTCTTCTCATATGGTTGTTGGTGTAGCAGCTTCACTTATTCCATTTTTGGAACATGATGATGCGAACCGTGCATTGATGGGTTCAAACATGCAACGACAGGCAGTTCCTTTGTTAAAGCCACATGCCCCAATGGTTGGAACAGGTGTTGAAAAACTTGTTGCTCGTGACTCATGGGAATGTGTTAAGGCGAAGCGTGCTGGTGTAATTGAGAAAGTTGATGGAAGACATATTTATGTCATGGGCGAAGAAGATGGAGAAATCTATATAGATTATTATCCATTACAAAAAAATCTTCGAACAAATCAAAATACATCTTTTGACCAAAAACCAATTGTAAATATTGGAGATAAAGTTGCTAAAGGTCAAGTTATAGCAGATGGTCCAAATATGGATCAAGGTGAATTAGCTTTAGGTGTGAATGCAATGGTTGCTTTTATGCCTTGGAATGGTTATAACTTTGAGGATGCTATAGTTATTTCGGAAAGATTAATCAGAAAAGATGCTTTTACTTCAGTTCATATTTATGAAAAAGAAGTTGAAGCAAGAGAGTTAAAACATGGAGTAGAAGAGATTACTCGTGATATTCCAAATGTAAGAGATGATGAACTCTCTCATCTTGATGATAGCGGTATTGTTAAAATCGGAACAAATGTTAAGGGTGGAATGATTTTAGTTGGTAAAGTTTCTCCAAAAGGTGAAGTAAAACCTACTCCAGAAGAGAGACTTCTTCGCGCTATATTTGGAGAAAAAGCTGGGCATGTGGTAAATAAATCACTCTATTGTGCTCCAAGTATGGAAGGTATTGTTGTTGATGTTAAAATCTTTACTAAAAAAGGTTACGACAAAGACCCTCGTGCATTAGAACTTGAAAAAGAAGAAAGAGATTATTTAGAACGAGAGCATTATGACCGTTTGTTAATGATTGATAAAGAGGAGATGTTAAGAGTAAGTAAACTTTTGACTAAAGAGCCACTTTTAAATGATATAAAAATTGGTGATACAGAATATAAAATTGGCGATACTGTAAATGAAAAAGATTTAGTTGAAGTAAGCCGTTTCGCTATAAATGCTATTGTGAAGTCGTTTAGTGAAGATATTCAAGCACAGTATAATAAAACTAAAAATTATTTTCAAAAGCAGAAAAGAATTTTCCGTGATGAGCACGAAGAAAAACTTACAATTTTAGAAAAAGATGACATTTTACCAAATGGTGTTGTGAAGTATGTAAAAGTATATATTGCCACAAAACGCCAACTAAAAGTTGGGGATAAAATGGCAGGGCGTCACGGAAATAAAGGTATTGTTTCTATTATAGTTCCTGAAGTTGATATGCCATATATGGAAGATGGTAGAAGTGTTGATGTATGTTTAAATCCACTTGGTGTTCCTTCTCGTATGAATATTGGTCAAATTCTTGAAATGCACCTTGGTATGGCTGGTCGTGAACTTGGTAACCAAATATTAGCAGAATTCGATAATAAACAAAAAGATTTTATTGCTAATCTTCGTGCTAAAATGATAGAAATCTCTGATGTAGCAGGCATGATGAATGCTGTTAAAGTGATTGGTGACATGCCAGATACTGAATTCTTAAAATATGCACGAGATTGGTCAAAAGGTGTTAAATTTGCTACACCTATTTTTGAGGGTGTAAATGCTATTGAATTTGCAAAACTTTTTGAGTTAGCAAAAATGGCAACAGATGGTAAGGTTGTTCTATACAATGGCTTAACAGGTGAAAAAATTAAAGAGCGTGTTAATGTTGGATATATGTATATTCTCAAACTTCATCACCTTGTTGATGAAAAAATTCATGCTCGTTCAACTGGACCATACTCTTTGGTAACACAACAACCAGTTGGTGGTAAAGCACTCTTTGGTGGTCAAAGATTTGGAGAGATGGAAGTTTGGGCTCTTGAAGCATATGGTGCTTCGGCGGTTCTTAAAGAGATGTTAACTATTAAATCAGATGATGTAGATGGCCGTGTCCGTGCATATAAAGCAATTACAAAAGGTGAATTAGTACCACCTTCTGGTATTCCTGAAACACTGTTTGTATTAACTAAAGAGCTTCAATCATTGGCTCTTGATGTAGAGATTTTTGACGAGGTTGAAGACGATGAGTAAATTAGTACCAATACAAGTAACAGAAGATAATAGACCAAAAGATATTAAGCAACTACAGTTTCGTTTAGCATCTCCAGCAAAAGTATTATCTTGGAGTCATGGTGAAGTTAAGAAACCAGAAACTATTAACTATCGTACACTTAAGCCTGAGCGTGATGGTCTATTTTGTGCTAAAATTTTTGGTCCTGTAAGAGATTATGAGTGTCTTTGTGGTAAGTATAAAAAGATGCGTTATAAAGGTGTTGTGTGTGAAAAATGTGGGGTTGAAGTAACGAGTACTAAAGTTCGCCGTATTCGTATGGGACATATTGAGCTTGTTACACCAGTTGCACATATCTGGTATGTTAGTTCACTACCTTCAAGAATTGGTACTTTACTTGGTATCAAGATGAAAGATTTAGAGCGTGTTCTTTATTATGAGGCATATATTGTAGAAAATGGTGGCGAAGCGTATTATGATGCTGAAGCTAAAACACCAGTTTTAAGATACGATGTTTTAAACGAAGAACAGTACCGTACTCTTGTTCAAAGATTTGGTGAGTTAGGATTTAAAGCTCGTATGGGTGGTGAAGTTGTTCGTGATTTATTAGATTCTATAGATTTAGTTAATCTCTTTACAACTCTTAAAGAGGAGATTGAACTTACTAACTCTGAAGCAAAAAGAAAAACAATTGCTAAAAGACTTAAGGTAATTGAATCATTTTTAAATTCTGGAAATAATCCTGCATGGATGATGCTCACTATTTTACCTGTTCTTCCACCAGATTTAAGACCTTTGGTTTCACTTGATGGTGGTAAATTTGCGGTTTCAGATGTAAATGATTTGTATCGCCGTGTAATAAACCGTAATCAGAGACTAAAACGACTTGTAGAACTTGAAGCACCTGAAATTATTGTTAGAAATGAAAAAAGAATGCTTCAAGAGTCTGTGGATGCTCTTTTTGATAATGGCCGCCGTGCGAACGCTGTAAAAGGTGCTAATAAGCGTCCACTTAAATCTTTAAGTGAAATCATTAAAGGTAAACAAGGGCGTTTCCGCCAAAACTTACTTGGTAAACGTGTTGACTTTTCTGGTCGTTCTGTAATTGTTGTTGGTCCATCTCTTCGTATGGATCAGTGTGGACTACCAAAGAAAATGGCACTTGAGCTGTTTAAGCCACATTTGATTGCAAAGCTCGAAGATAAGGGATATGCAACAACAGTAAAAGCTGCTAAAAATATGATAGAAGCTAAGACGAATGAAGTTTGGGAGTGTTTAGCAGAAATAGTTGATGGGTATCCAGTACTTCTTAACCGTGCTCCAACTTTGCATAAACTTTCAATTCAAGCATTCCACCCTAAGCTGATTGATGGTAAAGCTATTCAATTGCATCCATTAGTTTGTGCGGCATTCAATGCTGACTTCGACGGTGACCAAATGGCTGTGCATATACCTTTAAGTTCTGCAGCAATTGCTGAAGCAAAAGTATTAATGCTAGCATCTATGAACATTCTTCTTCCTGCTTCTGGTAAAGCGATAGCTACACCATCTCAGGATATGGTTCTTGGTATTTACTATATTACACTAGAAAAAAACGGTGTAAAAGGTTCAAATAAACTTTTTGCAAATGTTGATGAAATTAGAATTGCTATAGAGCATGATGCACTTGATATCCATGCTAAAATCAGAACGCGTGTAGATGGAAGAATTATTCACACAACTGCTGGTCGTATGCTTCTTAAAGCTGTATTACCTAAATTTGTTCCAATTGAACTTTGGAATAGAGTTATGAAGAAAAAAGCTATCAATGAAACTGTAGATTATGTTCAAAAACATGGTGGAATTGGTGTAACAGCAACATTCTTGGATAATTTAAAAGACTTAGGTTTTAAACATGCTACTGAGTCAGGGGTATCAATATCTATAGATGATATTATCATTCCTAAAACGAAAGAAGCAAAAATAACAGAGTCTAAAAACAGAGTTATAGAAATTCAAAAACAATTTGAAGCTGGTCTATTAACTGAACAAGAGAGATATAATAAAATTATCGATGTTTGGACAGATACAAATAACACTCTTGCTACTCAGATGATGGAGCTTGTTCAAACTGATAAAGATGGATTTAACTCTATCCACATGATGGCTGATTCTGGTGCTCGTGGTTCTGCTGCTCAGATTCGTCAGTTAGCTGGTATGCGTGGTCTTATGGCTAAACCAAGTGGTGATATTATTGAAACTCCGATTATCTCGAACTTTAAAGAGGGTTTAAATGTAATTGAGTACTTTATTTCTACGCACGGTGCTAGAAAAGGTCTTGCCGATACTGCTCTTAAAACAGCAAATGCTGGTTATTTGACTCGTAAACTTGTGGATGTAGCTCAAAATGTTAAAATTGTTGAACATGATTGCCATACACATGAGGGAATTGAAATTTCTGATATTAGTGATCAAAACACTTTAATTGAGTCACTAGAAGATAGACTTAATGGTAGAGTTTTGGCTGATGATATTATTGATCCAATTAGTAATGAAATTCTATTTGCTGAGGGAACACTTTTAGATGAAGTAAGTGCTAAAGTGATTTCAGAAGCAGGGATTAAAGCGGCTCGTATTAGAACACCTACAACATGTAAAAGTGAAAATGGTATCTGTGCATTATGTTACGGCGTTAATCTTGCAACTGGACATATTGTTCGTGCTGGAGAAGCTGTTGGTATTGTTGCCGCTCAGTCGATTGGTGAACCAGGAACTCAGCTTACTCTACGAACATTCCACGTTGGGGGAACTGCATCTTCAACTGCTCAAGAGAGACAAGTTGTTGCTGAAAAAGAAGGTTTTATCCGTTATTACAATCTTAAGACTTATAGATCTAAAGAAGGTAAAAATATAGTTGCAAATCGTAGAAATGCTGCAGTATTATTAGTTGAACCTAAAATCAAAGCACCATTTAGTGGTAAAATAGAAATTCAAACGGTTCATGATGAAGTTTTAGTAAGTGTTATCTCTAAAAATGAAACTGTTCGTTATACACTTCGTAAAAATGAAATTGCTAAACCAAATGAGTTAGCAGGTGTTGGTGGACAAATAGAAGGTAAATATTACTTTCCGTATGAGTCTGGTGCAGAAGTTAAAGAGTTCGAATCAATTGTTGAGACCATTAAAGATGGTTGGAATGTGCCAAGTCGTATTCCTTATGCGTCTGAAGTTTTAGTAGATGACGGTGCTCCTGTTACACAAAAAATAGTTGCAAAAGAAAAAGGTGTTGTTAAATACTTTCTACTTAAAGGCGATTATTTAGAAAGACTTGAAGGTGTTAAAGCTGGATATGAAGTAAAAGAAAAAGGTTTATTTGCTACTGTTGTAGATTCTAATCTTCGTGAAGCAATCAGACACTATATTGCTCGTGGTTCAGTTATTGTTACTGAAGATGATGAAAGTGTTGAAGCAAATACTTTAATTGCTAAACCAGCGAATGATGAATCTGTTGTTATTGCAGAGTGGGATCCATACTCAAATCCTGTAATTAGTGAAGCGAATGGTACTATTAAATATGAAGATATTATTGTTGGAACAACTGCAACTGAACAAATGGATGAACTGACTGGTAAAACTCGTTTAATGATTAACGACCATATTCCAGCTGATTATAAGCCAACAATTGTTATTGCAAGTGAAGATGGAGAATTATTAAGATATCCGATTGATTCTAAATCATCTATATTTATAAAAGATGGTGCAACGGTTAAAGTAGCTGACATAATTGCTAAAACACCAAAAGCACTTCAAAAGTCAAGCGATATCACGGGTGGTTTACCTCGTGTATCTGAACTTTTTGAAGGTCGTCGTCCAAAAGCTACAGCACTGATATCTGAGATAGATGGTGTTGTAAATTTTGGTAAGCCACTTCGTGGAAAAATAAGAATTATTGTTTCATCTGATAATGGAATCATTAAAGAATACTTTGTTGATAAGTCTCATGTGGCCGTTGTAAATCCTGGTGATTTCGTCCATGCAGGGGAAAGATTAACAAGTGGTATTATTTCTTCTCATGAGTTACTTAGAATTATGGGTGTTAAAGCACTTTATAATTATTTGATTAGTGAAGTACAACAAGTTTACCGTTCTCAAGGGGTAAGTATCTCTGATAAACACATCGAAGTAATTTTTACTCAGATGTTAAGACAAGTTAAAATTGTTAAATCTGGAGATACGAAGTTTATTGAAGGCGATTTAATTTCTAAGGCTAAATTTGCACAAGAAAATGTAAAAATTATTCGTCTTGGTGGTCGTCCTTCTATTGCAGAACCATATTTAGTTGGTATTACAAGAGCGGCTGTTTCAGCGGATAGTATTATATCTGCTGCATCATTCCAAGATACAACAAAGGTATTGACAGAAGCAGCAGTTTCTGCAAAAGTTGATGATTTGAATGATTTAAAAGAAAATGTTATTATTGGTCGTACAATACCTGTTGGAACTGGTATATACAAAAATCAAGAGATTGTTTTTTACAATGATGAAGAATAACTAGGATAATTTTTGCCTTTTACATGGCATGTGGAAATATCCACATGCCATGTACTATATTTTCCCACTTAATTCTATAAATATTAATTCCCACTTAAAATAAGCTAACTTTAATCACTCTTTATGTATCATTTCGTGTTTATAATTCTCTAAAATTAGAGGGTTAAATTCTACTGGAACATATATTAGAAAGGAATTGTATGCCTACAATCAATCAATTGATTCGTCATGAGCGTAAAAAAGTGGTTAAGAAATCAAAATCACCTGCGCTAGTTTCGTGTCCACAACGTCGTGGTGTTTGTACTCGTGTTTACACAACTACACCAAAAAAACCTAACTCAGCTTTAAGAAAAGTTGCAAAAGTTCGTTTAACTTCAGGTTTTGAAGTTATTTCATATATCGGTGGTGAGGGTCACAACCTTCAAGAGCACTCAATCGTTCTTGTTCGTGGTGGTCGTATCAAAGATTTACCAGGTGTTAAATACCATATCGTTCGTGGTGCATTAGATACTGCTGGTGTTGCTAACCGTAAGGTTGCTCGTTCTAAATACGGAACAAAAAAAGCAAAAGTAAAAAAATAATTTCTGTAAAAGAAATTCAAAATAGATAAATGTCAAGCGAGCACAGGATATGTCTTAAGTGATATATTTTGAGTAAATTTGAAAAAATTGAAGTAAGGAAAATAACAGATGAGAAGAAGAAAAGCTCCCGTTCGTGAAATTATGCCTGATCCAGTTTATGGAAGCAAAGTTTTAACGAAATTTATAAACAAAGTAATGTACGATGGTAAAAAAAGTACAGCTGAAAAAATCATTTACAGTGCACTAGACCTTATTGGTTCTCGTGGTGAAAAAACTGGTATTGATACATTCAACGATGCTATTGATAACATCAAACCTATTATAGAAGTTAAAAGTCGCCGTGTTGGTGGTGCTACATACCAAGTTCCAGTAGAAGTACGACCTGTGCGTCAACTTTCACTTGCAATCCGTTGGTTAATTGATGCTTCTCGTAAAAGAAACGAGAGAACAATGGCTGAGAGATTAGCAAATGAATTGATGGATGCATCATCTGATAAAGGTTCTGCATTTAAGAAAAAAGAAGATACTTACAGAATGGCTGAAGCAAATAAAGCATTTGCTCACTATCGCTGGTAATCTTTAAATAATTTTGTTGCACTTTGACTGTGAATAGTTAAAGTGCAATATCTTAACAACCTCTTTTATGAATAGATAAAAAATCTATTCATAAAAGAGGTTAACTCTATAAATAAATCACTTAAGGCATTATAAAAATGGCAAGATCGCATAAACTAGAAGATGTAAGAAATATTGGTATTGCTGCGCATATTGATGCGGGTAAAACTACAACAACTGAAAGAATTTTATTCTATACGGGTGTTGAGCATAAAATAGGTGAGGTTCATGATGGTGCTGCTACTATGGACTGGATGGAACAAGAACAAGAAAGAGGTATTACAATTACTTCTGCTGCAACAACTTGTGAATGGGCTGGTAAACAGATTAATATTATCGACACTCCAGGTCACGTTGACTTTACTATTGAAGTTGAGAGATCTATGCGTGTTCTTGATGGTGCAGTTTCTGTATTTTGTGCAGTTGGTGGTGTTCAGCCTCAATCAGAAACAGTATGGAGACAAAGAAATCGTTATGGCGTACCATCGATTGTTTTTGTTAACAAAATGGATAGAACAGGTGCAGATTTTTACCAAGTTGAAGAGCAAATCCGTACGCGTCTAAAGGGTAATCCAGTTCCAATTCAATTACCAATCGGTGCTGAAGATACTTTTAAAGGTATCGTTGACCTTGTTAAAATGAAAGCAATTGTTTGGGATATTGATGCTGAAATGGGTTCTAATTACCATGTTGAAGAGATTCCTGCAGATATGCTTGAAAAATCTGAAGCATACCGTGAAAAGATGATTGAGTCTATTTCTGAAGTGGATGGGAATGAAGAACTTGCTGAAAAATATTTAGAGGGTGAAGCGTTAACAGAAGATGAGATTATTGCAGGTATTAAAGCAGCTACAATTGGTATGCATATAGTTCCTATGACTGCAGGTACTGCATTTAAAAACAAAGGTGTTCAAACTCTGCTTGATGCTGTTGTTGCTTACTTACCAGCTCCAACTGAGTGTGCTCCGATTAAGGGAACTATGATGGATGACGAAGAAATCGAAGTTATCGTTCCATCAACAGATGATGGTAAATTTGCATCTTTGGCGTTTAAAATTATGACAGATCCATTCGTTGGAACATTAACTTTTATTCGTGTTTATCGTGGTTCTTTAGAAGCAGGTTCATTTGTTCACAACTCAACTAAAAACAAAAGAGAGAGAATAGGTCGTATTGTAAAAATGCATGCGATTAAGCGTGAAGAAATTAAAGAAATTTACGCTGGTGAAATTGGTGCGGTTGTTGGTCTTAAATATACAACGACTGGAGATACTCTTTGTGATCCAGATGATACAGTTGTATTAGAGCGTATGGTATTCCCAGAGCCAGTTATCTCTGTTGCAGTTGAGCCAAAAACGAAAGCTGACCAAGAAAAAATGGGTATCGCTTTAAGTAAACTAGCAGCTGAAGATCCATCTTTTAGAGTAAATACTGATGAAGAAACAGGTCAAACTATTATCTCAGGAATGGGTGAGTTACACCTTGAAATTCTTGTTGACCGTATGAAAAGAGAGTTTAAAGTAGAAGCTGAAGTGGGTGCTCCACAAGTTTCATACCGTGAAACTATTAGAGAACAAGTTAATCAAGAGTATAAATATGCTAAACAATCAGGTGGTCGTGGTGCATTCGGGCATGTTTATCTTACAATTAAGCCAGGTGATGCTGGTACAGGTTTTGTATTTCACAATGAAATCAAAGGTGGAACTGTTCCAAAAGAGTATATTCCTGCAGTTGAGAAGGGTTGTAAAGAGTCTATGTCAAATGGTGTTCTTGCTGGTTATCCAATGGAAGATATTGATGTTACACTTTATGATGGTTCATACCATGATGTGGATTCAAATGAGATGGCATTTAAACTTGCTGCATCAATGGGATTTAAAGAGGGTTGTAGAAAAGCTAAACCAGCTATCTTAGAGCCAATGATGAAAGTTGAAGTTGAAGTTCCTGAAGATTATATGGGCGATGTTATCGGTGACCTTAATCGTCGTCGTGGTCAAATCAGTAACATGGGTGAGCGTTCTGGCAACAAAATCGTAGATGCATTTGTTCCTCTTGCTGAGATGTTTGGTTACTCAACTGACCTTCGTTCTGCAACTCAAGGTCGTGCTACATATGCTATGGAATTTGATCATTATGAAGAAGTTCCAAGAAATGTATCTGAAGAAATTATCAAAAAGCGTAACGGCTAAATTTAGCCTTTGAATACTTCCTTTTGGAAGTATTTTCTTCTTTGCCTCTTAAAATATTTTTCCTTCAATCACTTTTTGTTTCTATTTTTCAAATATTAGTTAATGCCAAATGTAATCTTCATTTTCTGTCGGTCTTCCTTGAAGAGTCACATAAGGTTTATAGTTAGATTTATAAGAGAGGCTTGGTGAATTTTCAACATAATATCCAAGGTAAATCCATTTTTTATGCGTTTGTTTAGCATGTTTTATTTGAAAAAGAAGAGAAAGTTTTCCTAGTGAATACTCAAAATACTCAGGGTCATAATAAAAATAGATAGATGATATGCCATCTTGGAGGATATCTATTAAATCAACACCTATAAGCTTCTCTTTATCATAGTACAAGACTTCATATCCATAATCTTCATGCCCACTAACAAAGGAGTTATAATAATGTTGTGCAGTTGTTTTTTGATACTCCCATCCTTTTTTATCACTCATATAAAGGTGGTATTTTTCAAATAAATTTATATGTGCTTGTGTAAGCGTTGGAGTTTGAATATAGCTTTGTATATTTTGAGCTTTTTTTATAACGCGTTTATGTGATTTTGAAAAAGTAAAATTTTCTACATCTATTTTTATGCTTTGGCACTCAGTACAATCACCGCAAATAGGTCTAAAATACATCTTTCCAAATCTTCTAAAGCCTCGCTCTATTAAGTTCTGAGTATTTGTTGCATCACAAGCATCTATTATTTTATAGTGCGTAATTTGTTCTTTATCTTTTAAATAAGAGCATGTGTCATTGAGTGAAAATTCTTTAAGCAAGTTCATAGCAGATGATAGCCATAGCCCATAATTAACTTTTATTTTGGGATATTAGTACATCTTCTATCATCGTATCTATATCGCCATCTAAGATAGCAGCAACATTGGAATATGCCATATTGCTTCTTGTATCTTTAATCTGCTGATAGGGTTGCATAACATAAGAACGGATTTGGTGTCCCCAGCCTATTTCACTTTTGGCAACTCCATCTTTTTCTGCTTTTTGAGTTTCAAGTTCGAGTTCATAAAGACGAGATTTTAACATTTTCATAGCAGTTGCTCTATTTTTGTGTTGGCTTCTGTCATTTTGGCATTGAACGACTACATTTGTTTTTATGTGCGTGATGCGTATTGCTGATTCTGTTTTATTGACATGTTGCCCACCAGCGCCGCTTGATCTGTAAGTGTCCACGCGTATATCTTTGTCTTCAACGACTATATTAATATCATCATCCACTTCAGGAGAAACCATTACAGAACTAAAAGAGGTGTGTCTTTTTGCGTTTGAGTCAAAAGGAGAAATTCGTACGAGTCTGTGAATACCGTTTTCAACTTTGAGATATCCATAAGCATTTTCACCTTTGATAAGAAGCGAAACATCTTTGATTCCTGCCTCTTCGCCTGATTGATAATCTAGCACTTCAACACTAAATCCGCGTCGCTCAGCAAATCGCTTGTACATTCTAAGAAGCATTGAAGCCCAGTCTTGGCTCTCCGTCCCACCAGCCCCTGGATGGATGGAAAGAATGGCATTATTTGCATCACTTTCGCCACTGAGTAAAACTTCTATCTCCATATTTCTTATAAACTCTTCAAGTTTTTGAGCATCATCATAAAGCGCTTGAATAGACTCTTCATCGTTTTCATCTGTTGCCATTTCATAAAGCTCTATCGCATCATCTATCGCATTTTTTGCTGCAAAATATTTTAGTAATTTTCTCTCTATTTGTGTTTTCTCTTTTTGTATAGATGCTGCATTTGCTGCATCATTCCAAAACGCTTGGTCATTTTCCATAGCTTTTATAGCATCAAGCCTATTTTGAAGTTTGTCAGGCTCCACAACACTTGTGATATTTTTCATTTTAGTAGCTGTACTTTTTAAAAGTTCCGTGTATTCGTAGTTATCCATAAAATTATTCCAATATTGTATAATTGCGATTATATTAAATAGAGGCTTAAAATGAAGATTATCACTCATGCACTCGAGCTAAAAGAGTTTACAAAAAATATAAATAAAACTGTTGGATTCGTGCCAACTATGGGTGCTTTACATGAAGGTCACATTTCACTTATCAAAAGAGCAAAAAAAGAGAATGAGATAGTGGTTGTCTCAATATTTTTAAATCCAACACAGTTTTTAAAGGGCGAAGATTTAGAAAAATATCCAAAAAAAGATGAAGCGGATAAAAAGATATGTGAACTCGCAGGTGTAGATGTTCTGTTTTTTCCACATGCCAAGGATATTTATGGAGAGGATGAAGTAGCTGTTTTAGCTCCAAAAGTGAGAGGGTATATTTTAGAGGGTGCAACGCGTCCTTCGCATTTTAATGGTGTTCTAACCGTGGTTATGAAACTTTTAAATATAGTTCATCCAACAAATGCTTACTTTGGAAAAAAAGATGCGCAACAACTAGCTCTTATCTCTTTGATGGTAAAGCAATTTTTTATGAATATCAATATTGTCGCAGTGGATACCATGCGAGAAAAAGATGGTTTGGCGATGAGCAGTAGAAATATTTACCTAAGTCAAGAAGAGAGAAAAGAGGCACTTAAAATTTCAGCTTCACTCTATATGGCAGGTAAAATGGTGAGTAAAAATATTTTGGATGCACAAGAGATTATTAAAAATATGAGAGCAACACTTGCTCCACTTGAAATATCTTATGTAGAAATTGTTAATCGTGACTTTGAAAAAGTATGGCATGTGGAAATAGGAAACACAATCATTTTAGTAGAAGCAAAAGTGGGAACGACGAGACTCCTCGATAATATTTGGCTTTAATTTGGAGCTAGTTCTTCAAGAATATTTGCTTGGAGTACAACATTTGACTTTGTAGTTGTGTTTGCATCTGTAATTTTAGGTTTTAAATAGCCATCTTCAATCATGATATCCACAGCCCTTTTAAAAACAGGAACAGCGGTTTGTGCTGCAAATTTACTAGTTTTGGGCTGAACAGTTATAACACCGATTGTATAATGACTACTTTCATCATTCGCAAATCCAATAAATGCAGTGTTATATTTATTTACATAATTGCTATCTTCAACTATATGTGCTGTTCCAGTTTTTCCACCTATAACTAAACCCTCCGTTTTTGCTTTTACACCAGTTCCTTCATTGACTGTTTTTATAAGAATACTTTGCATTCTCGAAGCAGTAGAGCTTTTTATTACTTGAATTTGTTCTTCATTTTTTATGAGAATTTCACGGTCAAACTCATCTATATAACTTGCAGCTATTTGAGGGTAAACAATTCTACCATTGTTGTTAAATGCACTGTATGCACGAATAAGTTGCATTAGATTTGCTTTCATACCATAGCCATAAGAGCAAGTAGCTTTATATATTTCATTATCTAACTGTCTGCTATCTGGAACTGAACCACTTCTTTCATAAATAAAGTCATTTGTTGATTTTTGAGAAAAACCAAACTTTAAAAGCCCATCACGAAAATCAATACCTGAGAGCTTCTGTGCTAATTGCGCTATACCGATGTTAGATGAATGTACAATAACATCTTCAGCAGAGAGCATATTAAATTTATGCTCATCTGTAATCGTTTTTTTGCCTATCGTATATTTTCCACCATATCCATTTACCATATCATAAGGATTGATTAAACCTTTATCTAAAAGTAAAGAAAAAGTGATAACTTTAATAACACTTCCCGGCTCAAAACTATATTCGATTATGCCACTATTTAAATTTGCATAGTCCTCTTTTGTTATCTCTTTTGGGAGAAATCTGTTGGATGTGGCAAGTGATAAAACTTTACCATTTTGTGAATGCATTATTGCTATCATTACCTGATCTGCATTGAGTTGTTTTTTCATTACATCACACATGTGTTCTATTTTTATTTGAAGTGCAACTGGAATGGTAAGTTTTACATCGAGACCATTCATATTTGGTTTTGTAAAGCTGTCACGGTTAAGTATAATGTTGCTATTGACATCTCTTGGACCTATGCTTGAGCCATCTTGTCTTGAAGAGAGTTCTTCATCAAACCTTTTTTCTAAGCCTTTGATACCTTTAATGCGAGTGTATCCATCTGTTTCTTGTTTGTGTGGATAGCCAATAATAGGCGTTAAAAGTTTTCCATAAGGATATTCTCTGCTCTCGCCACTCTCTAAAATGCTTAATCCATGAAGCATATTGAGACCAGTTTTTGCGTTTTTTCTCTCTATAAAAACCTTATATCTTTTGAGTTCAAATGCTAAACTTTTGAGGTATTGTGCCTCTTTTTCGCCTAAATCATAGCTGAGAACAATAACACCTTTTTTTTCTCTTAGTTTCTCTTTTACATCTTGTGCATCCATGCCAGAGTAAATACTAAAGAGTTGTATAAATAGCTCTTCTTTTTCTGGGTCGATGTATCTATTGTTTACAACGGCTTTATAAAGTTTTTTTGTGGTTGCCATATGAAAACCATCGGCACTTATTATGCTTCCTCTTTCAGATTTTGAGTTATTTTCAGAATAAAGTGATGGAAGATGGCGAGATTTTAATACAGTTAAAAGCATAACGCTTAAAAAGATTAAAAATCCAAATCCAATGAGGCTGTAAAGTAAAAATATTTTTTTGCTTTTATTATTGTTTAACATCTAGTGGTACATACTTTTTAGTAAATTTATATTTGTGTTCTTCCTAGCTCTTTGTATGCATTTAACGCTTTATTTCTTATTTCAAGCATGAGTTTCATACTTGTTTCTGCTTTGCCGATAGCAAGTGCTGCTTGATGAAGGTCTTTTACTTGTCCCGTTGCGATATCTCCGATAGCTTTTTCACTAGTTGTTTGAACTTCATTTTCTTCACCCAGTGCTGATTTCAGGTGTTGGGCGAAACTGTCATCACCTAAACCTTCAAGTTTATCTTTTTGTTTTAAAAGTTCTGTCGCTGATGTTCCTGATATGCCAGAAATATTATTCATAATTTATGTCCTTTGTTATTGCAACAGCGATATAGCACTGTTTGCCATGTTTTTAGCACTCTCAAAAGCAGCTACATTTGCTTGATACGAGCGAGTTGCTTCGACTAAATCGGCCATTTCTATAACAGGATTAATATTTGGGTATGCAACATAACCATCCGCATCTGCATCTGGATGTTGTGGGTCAAATTTAAGCTTTGGTGCTTTGTCATCTCTTGAAATTTTATCGACAACTACGCTCATTATAGCAGGATTTACAGTTTTACCAAAATCGCCTTCATTCAGAGGGTCTTCATATTTTGCACTATTTGTTGTATTGCTTAATGCTTCATTTAAGTGCTCATTAAAGTCCATTGCTTTAAAGATTACTTCTTGTCTTCTGTACGGTCCACCCTCGTCAGTTCTTGTTGTTTGCGCATTGGCAATATTTGAAGAGATTGTATTGACCCGAACTCTTTGAGCAGATAAGCCATAACCGCTGATATCAAAACTATTTAAAAAGTTACTCATCTTAAGAAACCTTCGATGATGAATCTATCATATTGTTAAAAATTCCAGAAGCCTTTTTATCGGCACTTACAAGGGCATTAAACAGGATAGAGTTTTTACTCATTTCAGTTGTCTCCACATCTAAATCAACACTATTTCCATCATTTCTAGCCATATGACCATCTCTAAAAAAGAGAGTTGCTTTGCTATTGTCTTTTTCATTTTTAAAAGCAAAATGTGCACCATTTGTTTGTGCTAATTCTAAATTTGAGTTGTTTGTATTGTAGAGTTCTGCTTGTTTTGCAACTAAAGTATCTTGAAAACTGATATCTCTAGGTCTATAAAAAGGAGTGTCAGCATTTGCAATGTTCGATGAAATCATATCTTGACGCGCTGCTCGGTAGTTTAATGCTTCTGCCACTAACGCGCCAGATTGATATTTTTGAATACTCATGTGAACTCCTTTAAAAGTTAGCTAGTAAAAGCAAATTTAGTTCCAGTTTTGTTACCTTTATGTAAATTCTCAAATACAATATTAAGCAGGGATTTATCATACATATCAGATAATGCCTCCCAAGGTTACTGAAGTAGTCCAAAAATTTTGATTTTTAAGGAGTTTTTATGAGAAGAGCTGGTTTTACTATGATCGAATTGATCTTTGTTATCGTTATTTTAGGTATTTTGGCTGCTGTTGCGGTTCCAAAATTGGCTGCGACGCGTACGGATGCTGCTGCGACAAAAGCGTTAGCTGACTACAATATTGCGATTAGAGATGTTCAAGCTTATGCTATTGCTCAGGGTTCTATTCCTGCAAACTTAATTGATACAACTACAGCATCAGCTGGTATCGTTGTAAATTCTACAACAGGAATAAAAATTATGGGTGGGACTCAAGAATGTGCTACAATAGCTAGAACATCTGGCACCGTTGTTACTGTTTCAGCTGGAACAAATAGTGCAACTGCTGAATGTGCCCTAGTACTTGCTAATTATAAAACAGGTGCTATTACTGTTGCTGGAGCTGCTGTAGCTCGTTAATTTTTTCTTTCTTGTTCCACCTCTACGAGGTGGAATGCATACAGCAATTCATCTCTCGTTCCCATGGTCTCCATGGGAATGCATACAACAATGCATCCTCTCGCAAAACTTTCACATACTTCAAACTTACTATAATTAAAATCATGTTACCATAACCAAACAAAACGGGAGTAATCACATGAAAAAAGATAAAAATGCATTTACTATGATAGAGATGGTTTTTGTTATTGTCATCTTAGGGATTTTAGCGGCGATTGCAATTCCAAAAATGGTGGCTACGCGTACAGATGCTGAAATAACAAAAGGTCGTGCAGACATTGCATCTATCCGTTCTGCAATTATTACCGAGAGACAAGGCAGACTTATACAAGGTCAAAGTGGTTGGATTACACAGTTAAGCCAAAATACTACAACTCTTTTTGATGGCAATGGTTCGAGCACTCTTTTGATGTATGGCATAACAGCGGGAACAGGTTCTGGTCATTGGACAAGTACGGATGGATCGCATTATACTTTTAAAATACTTGATACTAATAATACCTTTACATATACTCCAGCTGATGGTAAATTTGAATGTACGGCTGGGGCATATTGCTCAAGTCTTGTTGATTAAAACTAAAATAGAGAATTGCCTTGTATTTTTATGAAGTAACAATCCTCTCCTCTCCTTTATCGTTCCTTACTTATCATTTCAATTCGCTTTTAGAAGAAGGGTGCGTTGTAGAAATAGTTGTTCGAGGAAAAAACTATAAAGCTGTCATACTTTCCACATGCCAAGAACCTGCGTTTAAAACGAATGAAATTTTGAGTGTGAGCGAATTTTGTTATAGTGCAAAACAAATCGAGTTAGCTCGGTTTATAGCTACTTACTATTTTTCATCTTTGGGGGAAGCACTTGGTTTGATGGTCGCTTATTTTGGAAGCGATGCTTTATCTTCGCCTGAAATTATCAGCGAAGCTAAAGCATCGCTTCCAAGTACTATTCATTTGTCTCGTAAGCAAAATGAAGCCCTTTCATTTTTACAAAAACATAAAACTTCACTTCTCTTTGGCGACACAGGAAGTGGAAAAACAGAAATTTATATGAAGTATTTTGAAATCATGTTGGCATGTGGAAATCGCTCAATATTTCTTATGCCAGAGATTTCATTAACCCCACAAATGAGTAAAAGACTTGAAGAACATTTTGGCGATAAAGTTGTCATGTGGCACTCAAAACTCTCACCGCTTCAAAAGAAAAAAGCACTTGCAAAGATTTATGATGGGAGTGCTTCCATCATCGCTGGACCTCGCTCGGCGCTCTTTTTACCTATAAAAGATTTGGGACTTATTGTAGTGGATGAAGAACATGATGATAGTTATAAATCCTCTTCAAGACCTCGATATAACGCAAGAGATTTGGCAATTTATATGGGAAAAATTTACGATATTCCCGTAGTTTTGGGAAGTGCTACACCCTCTTTAAGCTCTTATGTGAAGTTTCCACATGCCAGACTAAAAGGCGGTCACTTTAGCTCAGAGAAAGAGTTTATTTATGAACGATCCGTTGAGAGTTTATCGCCTTTGATATTTCAAAATCTTAAAAATACACTCGATGCAAAAGAGCAATCCATCGTTTTTCTTCCGACTCGTGCAAATTTTAAGTACCTTATTTGTGGCGATTGCGGACATACTTATGAGTGTGCCTTTTGTAGCATTGGGATGAGTATTCATCAAAAAGCACATGCGCTCAAGTGTCATTATTGCAACTTTACAGAGGCCATTCCTCAAGTTTGTTCGGCATGTGGAAGTTCTCATTTAGTCAGCGCAAGACTTGGAACTGCGGAGGCTGTAAAAAACATAAGCGAAACATTTCCACATGCCACTACTGAGCAATTTGATAGAGATGTTATCACAACTGCCAATAAATTAAAAAAAGCCTTACAACGATTTAATAACTCTGAAATCGACATACTTGTCGGAACGCAGATGCTCAGTAAAGGACATGATTATCACGGTGTCACTTTGGCAGTAGTTTTGGGCATGGATAATATGCTTAATATGGGTGATTATCGCTCTCGAGAAAAAGCACTTTCCTCTCTCATCCAAGTAGCTGGACGCAGTGGAAGGGCAAAAAATGCAAAGGTAATTGTGCAGAGTTTCAATGAGGAATTTTTTAGTGCTTTTGTTGCAAACTATGAAGCATTTTTAATAGATGAGATGGAGTATCGTAAAGAGTTATATCCACCCTATAAAAAACTTTGTCGTATTTTATTTGCAGATAAAAATGGCTTAAAAGCAAAAGAGCAGATGCTTCGTATGCAAGAAAATCTTTCTCACGCTCCAAATATAGAGATAGTCGGATACAAAAAATGCGCTATTGAGCGAGTTGCAGATAAGTATAGATTTGAGATTTTACTCAGAAGTGATAAAAGTACGGATTTGATTAAAGCCATTTCCACATGCCGCGTTGCCATGGCGGAGATAGATATGGATCCAATAGAATTTGGGTGATACTCACTGATGTTCCACACTAAAACGAACAAAACAAGAGAATCGCTCGCGAAGCGATGTTTCTTTAGAAGTCCGTTTTACTGGCAGGGACAGATGTCCCTACAACCCCCTAAAGCTACAAAACAAGAGAATCGCTTTTTGCATAGCAAAAATGTTTCTTTAGTAAAAACAAGTTTTTCGAGATTTACTCAGTCTTATTCTGTACAAAACAGGAATTTCCTGAATCGTTGAGTTTTATAAATTTTGTACCTTTTTGAAGGTGTGAAAGAATTTCAGTATCATATTTTTTTCTTAATTTTACAAATTCATCTTTTTCTTTGTTTGTAAGTGCTTTTGCTGTTTTTTGAACAACTGTGAGTGGGTCGATGGCAATATTGTCCCTATAAAGACCAAAATGAAGATGTGGACCAGTGGACAAACCTGTTGAGCCTATGTAGCCTATAACCTGACCTTTTTGTATTTTTACACCTGTTCTTATCCCTTGTTTAAACGATGTCTGGTGTGCATAAAGTGTTAAAAATCCATCGGAATGTTGAATCTTTATAAGATTTCCATACCCATTTGTATATCCTGCAAAAGTGATTTTACCATCTCCTGCAGCCATAATAGGAGTACCTGACCTAGCAGCATAGTCTATGCCTAAATGTGCACGATATTTTTGAAGGATTGGATGGTATCTTCGAAGTGTAAAGGTAGAGGAAATTCTGATATTTGAAACGGGATTTGCAAGTAAAAAGTTCTCAACTTGCGCACCTTTTTCACTGTAGTAGCGTCCATCTTCGCTAAGATAAACATAGTGTCTGTAGCCTTTTATTTGAATCATTGCAGCTTTGAGATTTGGCATCGAAAAAGGTTTTCCTAATCGGTACTTTTGTTCATAAATCATAACTAAATCATCATTTTTTTGGATGGCAGTAAAGTCAACGGTTTTTTTGAATCCGTTCGTAAAAATACTTACAACACCGATAGAACCAGTTTCGTTGAGTAAATCAACAGAAGGGTTTGTATTGATTTTAAGTGAAATAGCTTCTGTTTTTAAATCATAAATAATCGGAATTGCCTCAAAACTGTAGGAGTCTTCATCTTGATAGATGTGAATTTGGAGTTCATCATTAAGAGGAATTAAAATCTGTTCTATTTTTTTATCTTCACTTCGAACTATTTGACATGTTATACCTGCTCGAATCTCTTCTACAAGCTTTTGGTCATCGTCATCTAAAATAGTTAATAATCTATTTTTTGGTAAGCTGTTTTTTTCTAAAAAGAGAGAGTAAGAGACACCTTCTTCCCATTTGAAAGTTTCTACTTCTGAACTAAAAAGTATAGTTGCGAAAAACAAAAGGATGAAAAATCGTATCATGTAAGAGAATCCTAAATAAATAATCCTGAAAGATTAACGAAATTAGGCTTAGTCTGAGATTTGTTTGCTATAATCACATTGATTTTATAATTAGGAACAGACCTTGATTAAATATATATTCTTACTTTTTATTCTTGCTTCAACTGTGTTTGCAGATGCCATGATAACACCCATTGTGAGTGTAGATGAAGATGCAAAAAAGGCGACTGTAAAAATCGAAATGGTAAATGTTGGTATGAGTGGTTTTATAATTCATAAGTTAGCAGGAAATCATAGTAGTATTTTAAAAGATGTAGTTGTTGAGAGTTATGATGCAAAAAGTAAAATTGCTACTCTCAAAATGAGTGATTTTGCTTTACTCAAGCAAAATTCTCTTCCAAAAGGGAATTGGCATGTGGAAGTTGGCGATAGCGCGGTACTTGCTTTTGGATATTCAAGAGCTCTTTTAATTGCACCAAATGAAGAGATTTATCATCGTGTTACAAAGGCAGCACCAAATATTCAGTGGGTGCATTCTGATATATTTGCAACTCTTTTATCTTATAATGGTCACCCTTCACCACAAAAAAAAGATTTTCTTGAAGGGGCAAATTCTGCTTCTTTTGGGCTTATATTTTTATTTTTAAATCAAAAACTTTTTACAATTGATTCAAAAAGTTTTAAGATTTTAAATATATCCGATGCACCACTTAAACAAGAGAGCACACAAGTTCCTTTTTACACAAGAGTTACTGAGATAAATAAAGCATGGTGGGGAGTGGGAAGTAGTGTAATGGACGCTTATGAGCCATACTATTTTGAGCTTTTACTTGAATATAATGAAGACAATCAAGAGCTTCATAAGCTCTATGACGCATTTAAAAATAAGAAGTAAATTATGATAAATGCAACACATTTAAAACATTTTACTTCACTTGTTGGCGCAGAAAATATTTATAGTGATAAAGCGCATCTTATTGCGTATTCATACGATGCAACAAGAGAACATTTTGAGCCTGATGCAGTTATTTTTCCTAGAAATGAAGAGGATATTAGTCAGATTTTAAAGTATTGTAATGAACATAAAATCATCATCGTTCCTCGCGGAGCTGGGAGTGGTTTTACTGGTGGCGCACTTCCAAGCAGTGGTGGAATCGTCCTTGCCATGGAAAAACATATGAATAAAATCCTAGAGATTGATATGAAAAACATGGTCGCAGTCGTACAACCTGGTGTTATCAATATGGAGTTACAAAAAGCTGTTGAAGCACTCGGACTCTTTTATCCGCCAGACCCAGCGAGTCAAGAGTACTCAACTATCGGTGGAAATGTAAGTGAAAACGCGGGTGGAATGCGTGCTGCGAAGTATGGCATCACAAAAGATTATGTGATGGCAACCCGTGCGGTTTTACCAAATGGCAACATCATAAAAGCTGGAAAAAGAACCATAAAAGATGTGGCGGGGTATAACATTAGCGGTATTTTGATAGCTTCTGAGGGAACTTTAGCAGTTTTAAGTGAAATCACACTTAAACTTATCCCAAAACCTAAAATGACAAAAACAGCAATGGGTATTTTCCCAACAGTCCACATGGCAATGGAAGCGGTTTATAAAACTATGGCAAGTGGAATTACGCCCGTTGCCATGGAGTTTTTAGACAACTTGACTATTCGTGCGGTGGAGCAAACTTTTCACAAAGGTTTACCTATTGATGCGGGTGCTTTACTTGTAACAGATGTAGATGGGAACCTTGAAGAAGATTTAAATTTTCAACTTGCTCAAATAGAAAAAGTGTTCCGTGAAAATGGATGTAGTGAATTTAAAATGGCAAAAGATGACAAAGAAGCAAAAGATATCTGGTTTGCCCGTCGCAACGCTTCTCCAGCTTTGAGTGTTTATGGAAGTAAAAAACTCAATGAAGATGTAACTGTTCCTCGTTCTGCTCTGCCTGAACTCTTAGAGAGATTTGATGCGATTGCTAAAAAATACAATGTAAAAATTCCATGCTTCGGTCATACAGGCGATGGAAATGTGCATACAAATGTTATGGTCGATGGCAAAGACCCAGAGCAAGTTAAAATTGCGTATTTGGCGATAGAAGAAGTTTTTCAAGCAACCATTGACTTGGGCGGAACGCTCTCGGGCGAACATGGCATAGGTTTAGCAAAAGCACCTTATATGCACATGGCTTTTACACCTGAGGAGATGGCTCTTTTTAAATCTATAAAAATGGCATTTGACCCGAATAATATTTTAAATCCTGCAAAAATGGGACTTAATTAAAGAACATAACTTATCGCATAAATAAATATGCCACATGAGTATGTAAGCAAAATCCACATGCCAAGCTTCTTAAATATTGCCCAAAAAGAGAGGGCAATATGTAGAGCTAACCATCCTGCGCCAAAAGGCACAATCGTTTTTACTTCTCCCAAAAAAATCAAATTTTGTAACAATCCATCCAATAAACTTCCAAAACCTATAATGTGTAGCAATATACTCAGCGGATAAAAAGCAATGAAAAGCATAGTTAAAATTATAGAAAATGGATGATAGAGACCAAACGCTCCAAAAAGAGCCAGAGCGAGTGGAAGCATCAAAAGATAAGTGGAAAATTCAATGAACAGAAATTGCCAAAGAGTGCTGAGATGTTTGAAATGAATGAGAAATAAAAAGATATAAAAAACCCCAGCAACCGAGAGCCAAAAGCCAAGTGAAAAGAAAATTCTAGGAAATAAAACCAATAGCAGGATTATGGTTATTCCTAATGTTTGCATAGAGATGATTTTAAATCCCCTGTCATACAATAAAAAACCAATGATAAGCATAGCATAGGAACGAAGAAGTGAAGCGGGTGAATCTAAAAAAAGCATATAAAAAAGCAAAATTGTAGCGATGATGATAAATAAATCTGATTTTGAATTTCTGTATGGAAAGTATCTATTTTGTAAAATTTTATAGGGTTTTGTGAGTAAAAAGTAAAGCAAAGCACTTAAAATAGCAAGATGAAAACCGCTTATAGCCACGATGTGCGAAACTCCTAAAACTGAAAAATTTGCCTGTAAATTTTTATCGACTGTTGTGGCTAAAAAAAGTGCTTGATAGATATTTGCCATCTCTTGATTTGTATGTTGTGAGGCTATAAAGTTGTTTATTTTTTCTTTTAAAGTCTCATCTTGATTGATGTTAAGAACCTTACTAGAAGCGTAAAATCCTGCCAAATAGCCATAAAAAGTTATTTTATCTGTAAATATTTCAAGGCGAAGTTCTTTATCCATGGCATGTGGAAATGCTTTATGTACACTCGTGTAAAAGGTAAATCCGTTATCGCTTTTGAGTTTTAAAACTTGATATGTTTTTGACTCTTTTGTTTTTGTGTATTGGTTTACAACTGTGGCATTTACAAGAGCGGAATTAAATCGGGTTAGATTTTTATAATTTTGAAATTCTATGAGTAGGGTGTAAATAAGAACAAATCCACATGCCAAGAAGAAGTTGAAAAAATCTCGCTTTGAGTTAAAGAGCGAGAGCTTTTCTAGCATCGCTAGAGCGTTGGCATAGAGACAGAATCTCCAAAATTCACTTGAGCGGAGCGAGTATCGACATTTTCATAGACAGTTTCCACTCCTTTTGCAAAAGATGGAGTATCGATAAATCGGGTGAGTTTTTTCTGAAATATAAGTTTTACATGCCCCGTTGGACCATTTCTCTGCTTCCCGATGATTATCTCTGCGTCCTCTTCCTCTTTTTCCACATAGGAGGAGGTAAACTCTTTTCCATCCGCTTTTGCAGCTTTTTCTCGCTCTTTTTCTTCTTTGTAGAGATACACATCATCACGATAAACAAATAAAATAATATCCGCATCCTGTTCGATAGAACCAGATTCACGGATATCGCTGAGCATTGGGCGTTTATCATTTCTGCTTTCAAGTCCACGGTTAAGCTGAGAGAGTGCAACGATAGGCATGTTCAACTCTCTTGCTAACATTTTAAGACCTCTTGACATCTCTGAAACTTGCAAGTGTCTATCTTGATTGCCAACACCACTCATAATTTGTAAATAGTCGATGACTGCTATCTCTATTTCAGGATGTTGGTTTTTGAGTTTTCTAAGTTTTGAGCGAAGCTGATTTATATTTATACTCCCCGCATCATCGACATAAAGTTTTGCTGTATTCATCTTGTTTATCGCGCCGCTGAGGCTATTCCATTGGTCATCATTCATATCGCCGACACGAAGTTTTTGAAGAGGAATGGAAGTTTGAATGGATAAAAGTCGTAGCATCAACTGCTCCGCTGGCATTTCAAGCGAGAAAAAGGCGACACCTTTTCCTTGCATAATAAGAGAGTTTACGGTGTTTAAAATGAAAGAAGTTTTCCCCATCGCTGGACGCGCGGCGATGATGACCAAATCCCCTTTTCCAAAACCTGTTGTCATTTTGTTGAGCTCGTGATAGCCTGTATCCACGCCAACTAAAACACTATTGCCACGCGCTTTCATCTCTTTGATGTATTCCATCGTGTCAAAAGTCATCTTCGGAGAGTCTTTGAAGTCGCTTGTTTGGTTGTCTTGCGTGATTTCGTAAAGCTTTTTTTCAACGATGTCAATCACTTCTGCACTTGTAAGTTCTTCTTCAACTGTTACTCTTTTTATCTCTGTTGTAAGGGTTAAAAGATGGCGTTTGAGAGATTTGTCTTTTATCTCATTAACATACGCTTTTGTGTTTGAGATAGGGTTTGCAGAGAGAATTTCAAGCATCACTTGTTCATCAAATTTTTTTACTTTTAAAAGTTCTTTTTTGATAAATTCCTCATCAATCGGCTCATCTTTTTGAAAAAGTTTCAGCATAGATACAAAAATATCTTGATGCGCAGGAAGATAAAAATCATCTTTTTTTAGAGCAGTACTTAAATCATCAAACTGTTGAGGTTCAAAAACTATCGAGCTTAAAATCGAGCGTTCAAAGGCTAGGTTGTATAGGTTGTCTTGCATTAATTATTCTCTTTTGACATTTTTTCTATCTCTTGCACAAATCTATCCACAAGCTCACGCTCATCAAGGTTTGCCACAACTTCGCCTTTTACCATGACAAGCCCCTTTCCTTTACCGTACGCAATCGCTACATCGGCATGTGCGGCTTCGCCGATGGCATTGACTACACATCCCATGACGGAGACATTGAGTGGGGTTTTTATGTGTGCTGTGCGTTTTTCTATCTCGCTTACCGCACTCACTAAGTCCGCTTCGATGCGTCCACATGTCGGGCAAGAGATGATGTTGAGACCATCAGGCATCGCACCGCTGTCTTTTAAAATCGCACGGGCGACTTTTATTTCCTCTTCGAGTTCGCCTGTGATGCTTACGCGCATCGTGTCGCCGATGCCATCAAGCAACAATGCACCAAGCCCGATAGAGCTTTTGACGGTTGCATGAAAAAGTGTTCCAGCCTCGGTCACGCCAAGATGGAATGGATAGTTGTTCTTAGGTCGAAGCATTCTGTATGCGGCAACAGTTCGCTGAACATCACTTGCTTTGAGAGAGATTTTTATGTCAGAAAATCCTAAATCTTCCAAGTATTTGATGTTGTACTCCGCAGAGGCGACCATGCCCTCCGCAGTTTGTCCGTATTTGTTCAAAAACTCTTTTTCCAAACTTCCAGCATTGACACCGATGCGGATAGGAATATTTCGTGCCTGACACGCTTTTACAACTTCTGCAACTTTTTCTTTCGAGCCAATATTTCCAGGATTGATGCGGATACAATCCACAACTTCTGCCGCAATGAGTGCAAGTTTATAGTTGAAGTGAATATCAGCGACCAGAGGCAAAGAAATTTGCTCTTTGATGGATTTGAGTGCGAGTGCATCTTCCATGTTAGGAACGGCGACTCGGACGATGTCACAACCCGCAAAATGAAGCCGATTTATCTGCTCCACCGTACTTGCAACATCATGTGTCTGGGAATAAGTCATAGACTGCGTAGAAATAGGTGCATCACCACCCACCGCAACATTACCGACGAAAATTTGTTTAGTTGGAATTCTTTTTATCATAAAGAGATTTTAGCTTTTTTGACTTAAAAGGTCGCTTTTGCGTTTGGTTATTTCCACATGCCAAAAAAAATCTTGGCATGTGGAAATTTTCTACAAAAACTCCAAGCCCCAAACCCCTACAAAAATAAATCCTAAAAACATAACAGAAGAGAGGAAAACTAAAGCAGTTACAACTCTTGGATTGCAGTCGTAGAGTGAGGCTAGGTTTACATTTGCAACGGCTAAGGGCATCATGATTTCTATGAAAATTATCCCTTTTATCATCTTGTCAAGCTCAATAAAGTAGAGGATGACAAAGGTTATGAGGGGAAAGAGGATAAATTTTATGCCCATAACCCAGAGCGTTAAAGTTTTGCTTATCTCATTTATTTTTGTGCCATAAAGGTAAATCCCAAACAAAAAGAGCTGCATCGTCATAGAAGCGTATGCACCCATCATAAGGGTGTTGAGTATCACTTTTGAGGGTTCGTAATGATTTACGCTGAGAATTATCGCAACTATCGCTGCCCAAAGAACAGGAAGTTTTACGATGTTCAAAAGTGAAGTTTTTGCGTCAAAGCTTCCACGAGAGTAGTAAAAAACGCCAAAAGTATAAACAAAAAAAACATTTACGAGATTGACAACGGTTGTGTAAGGGATGGATTCTTCCCCAAAAATGGCGATGTTTATGGGAATGCCTAAGTTTCCTGTGTTACCAATAATGGCTGCAACTGTGGCGATGGAGTACTCTTTTTTGTCAGCAAAAAGTTTTTTGGCAAGAAGTGCTGAAATGATGAGAATGAGCATGATGATGACAAAATAGATGCTTGGCGCATAGAGTAGGTTTATGTTGATTGGGTGGATTAAAAGCCCCCAAAAGGTGAGAAAAACTTGTAGGAAATAGACATTGATAAGTGTGATGGTTTTATCGTCGATTTGCTCTTTAAAGCTCATCTTGGACATAAAGCCAAGAACGATGAAAATATAGACGCTTAAAACGGAAAGTAGGATTGAACTCATGTTGAGATTATACCCGTTTGGATATAATTGCGTTTTTAATTTAAAGGTATTTTATGCAAAAGATAGAAGATATACAAAATATTATCAACGACAATCCAGCCGTAATGCTCTACTTTTCCGCTCCAACTTGCAATGTATGCCATGCACTCAAACCGAAACTTCTTGAAGCGATAGATAAAAATTTTGAGAAGTTTGAGATTGTGAGTATCGATGTTTCCACATGCCAAGAGAGTGCAGCACATTTTAGTGTTTTTGCTATTCCAACAGTTTTAATATTTTTAGATGGCAAAGAGTTTTTGAGAAAATCGCGTCATATGAGCGTAGATGAGGTTATAAGAGAGATACAAAGACCGTATGAAATAATGATGTCGTAGTTTCCACATGCCGTATCGAATGGCATGTGGAAATGAAAAATCAGTTATGTGCTACCTGATTTCTGCCATTTTGTTTTGCATTGTAAAGTAACAAATCCGCCTGATTTATATCTTCTTCAAGTGTATCTTCATGGTTGATTGAAACCCCGATTGAGATTGTAAATCGTATCTCTTCGCCATTATCAGAAGTTATTGTATTTCTTTCTATGTTTGCACGAAGTCTTTCTAAGGCTATAAGAGCATTTTGTGCGGAGATGTCTTTTAAAACAACACAGAACTCTTCACCACCAAATCTTGCAACGAAATCTTTTTGATTGACACTCGAGCGTACAATTTCTGAAAGGGTAACAATAGCTTTGTCTCCAATATCATGTCCATAGGTGTCATTTATTTTTTTGAAATGGTCAATATTTATTATGGCAATGGCAAAACTTTCACCATTCTGCGACGCATCATTAAAATACTCTTTTACATTTTTAAAGAAGTATGTGCGGTTATAAAGACCTGTTAAAAAGTCTCTATTTGCATGATTTGTGATGATGTGAATATTTTCAAGTGCTTCGATGGAGTTGTTTACACGGCAGGAAAACTCCTCTTTTGAAAAAGGTTTTGTTATATAGTCATTTGCACCGTGCTTTAAAAACATAGCAGTTATCTGGTCACTTTCATTGGATGATACTCCGATGATTCCCATGTCATTTTTTTTGTGTATTTTTCTAATCTCTTTTGTTAATTCAAGACCATCCATCACTGGCATGTTGTAATCCGTCAAAACGAGGCTGATATCGGGGTGTGTTGCTATCATACCAAGTGCTTCTTCTCCGTGTGCAACAGTGATAACTTCAAAAAAGAGATTTTCCAACATACTTTTCATCTGTTTGCGAAAGACCATAGAATCATCCACAACGAGGACTTTATGATTTTTATTTTTGTGTAATCTTTTGAGCGTTTGAACGATGTAGTTGATATCATCCACTCCACTTTTTGTAACATAATCGATGATATTTTTTTGTAGCATTTTTTCTCTAAAATCTTTGTCTATATTTCCACTCAAAACAAGGACACGATTCTCTTTTGAGAGAAGATACTCTACCACTTCTCCATTTGGAGCATCAGGCAAGTTTAAATCCGTTAATACAATAAAATACTTGTATTTGTGTAAAAAAAGTTTCGCTTCAGAGAGTTGATACGCCACATCCACTTCAAAGTTTAGTTCAGTACTTATTTTTTTAGCTATGAGTTTTGCAAGTGTTTTGTTATCTTCGATTACTAAAATTCTATCCATTGTTTTTTGCTTTCCTGTTAAATATTTGCGGATATTTTACTCTATTAACCGCGATTTATAGTTAAAATCGATACTATAAAATTATGAATTATTTAAGTGTTACTATTGAACTATTGAAATCAAATAAAAATGTTTTTTTGACAGGTGGTGCTGGAGTTGGAAAAACAACCATCACGAGAGAAATCATAAAAGCGTATGAAGAAGATGCAAAAAAAGTTGCAAAACTTGCTTCAACTGGCATGGCGGCGACACTCATCGGTGGGCAAACGCTTCATAGCTTTTTAGACCTTGGCATCGCTTCAAGCCTAAAAGAGTTGGAGTTAAATGGCAAATTAGAACTCAGTAAAAAAGTGAAAAAAATCATAGCAGTTATGGATTTAGTTGTTATCGATGAAATTTCTATGGTGAGTGATTCTTTGCTCGATATGATACAACTCAGACTGCTTCAAGCAAATTTTAGAGGTGTTTTACTCGTAGTGGGAGATTTTTTGCAACTTCCTCCTGTGGTGCGTGGCTCAAGCGAAGTCAGATTTGCTTTTGAGTCCAAGGCATGGAGTGCGTTTGCGTTTCATAAAATCGAGTTGACACATATATATAGAACGGACGATGAATACTTTATAGAACTTTTGAACAGTGTGAGATTTGGACATATTGATGAGACGACACACAACCACTTAAATGAGTTTATCAAACCACTCGGCGAAGATTTGAGTGAATTTACTTTTTTGTTTGGAAAAAATGAGTCCGCTTCATGGCATAACAAAAGACAACTCTCCTTTATAGAAAATGAACTTTTTGTAAAACAAGCGCAGATTGTTCGGCATGTGCAAAGTGTAAAAGATGTAGAGATAGAACGCTACATGAACGATGCGAGAATAGAAAAAGAGTTGGAGTTAAAAGTCGGTGTGCCTGTACTTTTTACGAGAAATTCGTGGAACTATTTTAATGGGGAACGAGGTGTTGTTATCAATATAGACGGGAATTTTATTTATGTCCAAAAAAGCGATGAGCGAGTCGTAAAACTCGAAGCTGTGGCACAATCCAAGGGCATGTGGAAAGAGAAAACAGTCGATGGTAAAAAAGAGATGGTGGAGGAGAGTCTCTTTAGTGTGTATCAGTTCCCCATAAAACTTGCATTTGCTATCACTATTCATAAGTCGCAAGGAATGAGTATCATGGATTTGATTATAGAAACAAATGAGATTTTTGCACCCTCACAATTTTATGTGGCACTCTCAAGAAGTTCAAATCCATTGAGGTTAAATCTCATCGCACCAAGAAAGCAGTGGCATGAACTTGCATTTGTAAATGGAAAAGCTTTGGATTTTGTAAGAAAAAGTTAGGAGAGTAAATTTGCACATGCCAAAAATATTTATGGCATGTGCAAATAAAAAAATCTGCCTCAAGGAGACAAAATGTGTAAAATTATAGTTTCTCTGCGTGAGAAGCTAAATACTCAGCAACACCCTCAGTAGAAGCTTTCATACCTTCATCGCCTTTTACCCAACCAGCAGGACAAACTTCACCATGCTCGTTTGTAAAAATCATAGTATCCACCATACGAATCATTTCATCAATGTTTCTTCCAAGTGGTAAATCATTTACAACTGCGTGGCGTACAGTTCCATCTGCATCAATCAAAAATGAACCACGAAGAGCAACGGATTCACCAAAAAGTACATCATAATCTCTTGAAATGTTTTTTGTTAAGTCTGAAACAAGAGGAAATTTAACTCTGCCGATACCACCTTGATTGACTGGAGTTTCTCTCCATGCGAAGTGTGAAAATTGGCTATCAACAGAAACACCGATAACATTTACACCACGACTTGTAAACTCTTCAATTCTATGAGAAAAAGCAATAATTTCTGAAGGACATACAAATGTAAAATCAAGAGGATAGAAAAATAAAACTGCACCCTTTGCACCTAAGTTGTTATAAAGGTTGAAATCTCCTACAATTGAACCATCCGCTAAAACTGCTGTTGCTGTGAAATCTGGAGCTTTGTTTGTTACTAACATATATATATCCTTTTTTATTTTTTGTTGGGAGAATTTTAACTGAAAATAATTAATAAAATTCTAACTCTTTAAATAAGTATTATTATTTAAGGAAAATTTTTATCTTTTAAGTAAATAGTATAGATTATTTATCTTTACAATTATTAGATATAATTTCCACGATTTATGGAGCTAGACTCTGTACTTCAATAAGGAAAAATCGATGACAAAAGAGTATATCTTTACTTCAGAGTCTGTAACAGAAGGGCACCCTGATAAGATGGCAGATCAGATTAGTGATGCAATTTTGGATTATATTATTGAGCATGATACGAATGCACGCGTTGCGTGTGAAACATTAGTATCAAATGGTTTTTGTGTAATTGCAGGTGAACTGAAAACAACGGCGTATGCGCCAATGCAAGAGATTGCTAGAAAAGTTATCCAAGAAATTGGTTATACAGATGCAACTTATGGTTTTGATTACCGCGCTGCTGCAGTTTTAAATGGGATAGGGGAACAATCGCCAGATATAAATCAAGGTGTTGATCAAGCGGATGGCGAGATTGGTGCTGGAGATCAAGGTTTAATGTTTGGTTATGCTTGTCGTGAGACAGATGTGCTTATGCCTCTTCCTATCTATTTGGCACATCGCTTAACAAGGAGACTTGCAGAAGTTCGTAAAGAGGGAATTATTCCCTACCTTCGTCCTGATGGAAAAGCACAAATTAGTGTGAAGTATAGAGGCGACAAGCCAGTTTCAGTTGAAACAGTTGTTATTTCAACACAACATGCACCTGATGTTTCTCAGGCAAAAATCCATGAAGATGTTATCAAAGAAGTTATACGACATGTTATTCCTGCGGAGATGATGAATGAGAGTACAGTTTTTCACATTAACCCAACAGGAAAATTTGTAATCGGCGGACCGCAAGGCGATGCTGGACTCACGGGAAGAAAAATCATCGTTGATACATACGGTGGAAGCTGTCCACATGGCGGTGGTGCATTTTCAGGAAAAGACCCAACCAAGGTGGATAGAAGTGCAGCGTATGCAGCACGACATGTTGCTAAAAATCTTGTGGCTTCTGGTGCTTGTGATAGAGCAACGATACAAGTTGCGTATGCGATAGGTGTTGTTCAGCCTGTATCTATCATGGTGGATACACATGGCACAGGTAAAGTGGATGAAGAAAAAATAGAAGCATGTGTAAAAGAGCTTTTTGACTTATCTCCAAAAGGAATAATAAAATCGCTTGATTTATTACGCCCAATCTATAGACAAACTGCTGCTTATGGACATTTTGGAAGGGAAGAAGATGGCTTTTCGTGGGAAAAAACAGATAGAGTAGATGAGATTAAAGAGTATTTAGGTCTTTAATTTTTAGTAACTCTTTTATGAAAACTTGCTTTTTAACTTGCTTTTTTAGCTATATTTAAAAATCTTTTGTTATAGTTATCTAAACAAAAATAGGAGAAAAAAATGGCAGTAATTATTAATGATACATGTATTAATTGTGGCGCTTGTATTGATGAGTGTCCAGTAGAAGCAATCGTAGATGAGGATGATAACCCAACGGGTGAAGAAATTTACTATGTTAATAGTGACAAATGTGTAGAGTGTGTTGGTCATCATGATGAACCGGCATGTGCAACTGCATGTCCAACAGAGGGTTGTATAACTTGGAGTGAAATTGGCGAAAGTCCATCTCACCGTGAAGATATTACAAGTGAACAACGCTCAAATAAAGAAGCTGTAGTAGCATAATACTCTTTGTACAAAGCACTTATCGAGTGCTTTGTACATTAATCTTTTATAAAATCCTCACATTTAAACTAAAATCAGCTATTTTTTTGATATCATTCCGCTCTAAATTTTATATTTTACAGGAGATTTGATGGAACGAACACTATCAATAATTAAACCAGATGCCGTTGCTAAAGGCTATATAGGCAAAATTTTAGATCGTTTTGAGACTGATGGTCTTAAAATAGCAGCAACAAGAAAAATCCAACTTTCTCGTGCAGATGCAGAATCATTTTATGCTGTTCATTCAGAGAGACCTTTTTTCAACGATTTAGTTGATTTTATGATAAGTGGTCCAGTAGTTGTTTCAGTTTTAGTTGGTGAAAATGCTATGGCAAGAAACCGTGATCTTATGGGTGCTACTAATCCTAAAGAAGCTGAAGCTGGTACAATTCGTGCAGATTTTGCTGAAAATATAGATGCAAATGCAGTTCATGGAAGTGATTCTGTAGAAAATGCAGCTGTTGAAATTGCATTCTTTTTCTCAGAAAGAGAAATTTCATAATTAAATTATGAAAGTAGCACTTAGAAAAATAAGTAATATACCATTAGATTTTGATATAAAATCGAATGAAATAACTTTTAAAGGTTATTTGGAGTATCATGCCGGCAAATTAATTTTGTTAAAAGCAGAATTAAATGGATTGCTTGATGTTCAATGCAACCAGTGTGGGGAAGATTTTAAATTACCATTAGACGAGGAGATAGAAATTTTTATCTCTGATGGAATTTATGAAGATAATGAGAACATTGAACTTGATGTAATCGAATCTCTTGATTCTATGGCTGATTTAGATGAAATTTTAAACTCTGAGATTGAGCTTATAAAAAGTGACTATCACAGTTGCGAAAATTGTCAGGATTCTTGACAACAAGAATTGAAAATCTACTTCGTAAAGAGGTAAACTTTTACAAGAAATCATTTAGTGATTTCTTTGCATCGGACTTTAGTCCAGAAGTGACCCAAGTGGTCTTAGCGTAGCAAGAGGAACTTGTTCCCTTTGCGTTTAAATCAAATGAAAGGAATATAAAATGGCAGTACCTAAAAGAAGAGTATCTCACTCTCGTTCAGCTAAAAGAAGAACTCACTACAAGATTACTTTAGCTAAACCAATCAAAGATAAAGATGGAACTTACAAACTTCCACACCATATTAACCCAGTTACTGGTGAGTATAAATAGTCAATGGTCAAGATTGCTATTGACGCAATGGGCGGGGACTTTGGTCCTGAGCCAATTGTTAAGGGTTGTATTGAAGCACTGAAAAAAAAATTGTTTATACCTATCCTCGTGGGAAAATCATCAGAAATTTTACCTCTGTTACCAAAGCGTTATAGAGGTAAGATTTTAATTGTTGAGGCAGACGATGTTATTTCAATGCATGAAGCAGCAACTGAAGCAGTAAAAAGAAAAGAGAGTAGTATTTATAAAGCTGTTGAATTAGTTAAAAATGGTGAGGCTGATGGCGTTGTTTCAGCCGGACACAGTGGTGCTACGATGACACTTGCTACGCTTAGATTAGGTCGTCTCGCAGGTGTTTCAAGACCTGCACTTGTTACTTTAATGCCTACAAAAACTGGTCGTCGTTCAGTTGTTTTGGATGTTGGAGCTAATGTGGATTCTAAACCTGAACATTTAGTAGAGTTCGCTGTTATGGGCGGATGTTACGCTGAAGATGTTTTAAAAATCACGCATCCATCTATTGGACTTTTAGCAAATGGCGAAGAGGATTCTAAAGGAAACGAAGTAACAAAAGCAGCTTTTAAATTACTCAAAGGTTATAGAGGCTTTAAGGGTAATGTTGAAGGTGGTGATATTTTCAATGGTAGCTGCGATGTAATTACTTGTGATGGTTTTATAGGAAACTTAGTTCTTAAAACGAGTGAAGGTGTAGCTTCTACTATTAGCCAACTTATTAAAGATTATATTAGAAAATCTCCTATTGCTATAACTGGTGCTCTTCTGATGAGAAAAGTTTTTAGACTCCTTAAGCAAGAGATTGATTATGCAGAAATTGGTGGCGCACCGCTTATTGGCATAAAAGGCTGTGCAATAGTAAGCCATGGCAAGAGTAACGCTAGAGCAATAGAAAATGCTATTTATCAAGCTATAAAATATGTTGATACTGGCGTTAATGAACATATTATCTCAAGACTAGCAACACTGAAGCAAAAGGAAATTTAATGGCTTATGCAGCTTTTCGTTCTATAGGTGCTTATGTACCACAAAAGATATTAACCAATGCAGATTTATCTCAAATGGTTGATACAACTGATGAATGGATTACGAAAAGAACAGGTATAAAAGAACGCCGCATTGCTGCAGAAAATGAAACAACAAGCGATATGGGCGTTGAAGCTGCAAAAAAAGCTATAGAGCGAAGTGGTATAGACAAATCAGAGATTGATATGGTTATTTGTGCAACTATTTCTCCTGACTATTTTTGTATGCCATCGACTGCAACAATCATTTCAAATAAACTTGGGCTAGGATTTGTCACTGCTTTTGATATATCTGCCGCTTGTACAGGTTTTGTTTATATTCTTTCTATTGCAAAAGCATTTATTGAGTCTGGAATGAAAAAAAATATTCTTATTGTTGGAGCTGAAAGACTTTCTGCTATTACAGACTACACAGATAGAGGAACTTGCATACTCTTTGGTGATGGTGCTGGTGCTGCAATCATTAGTGCAACTGACAATAAAAACGAAGCCATTATAGATATTCATACAGGTTCAGATGGTTCTTACGCAGACTTATTGATGACTCCAAACGGTGGGAGTGGTTCTGCTCATGATTCACTCGACCAAGAAACCTCTGCTTGTTTTATGCAGATGAAGGGGAATGAAACTTTTAAAGTTGCTGTGAGAACTTTGACGAAAGATGTCGTTGAGATATTAGAAGTAAATGGTGTAGAAAGCTCTGCAATTACTCACTTTATCCCACATCAAGCAAATCTTAGAATTATAAAAGCTGTTGGTGAAGCCTTGAAACTCGATGATAGTCAAGTTGTTATTACAGTTGAAAAATATGGAAATACTTCAGGTGCTTCAATCCCAATGGCTATTAATGAAATATATGAAAATGGCTCACTAAAAAGTGGGGATTTAATGCTTCTTGATGCGTTCGGTGGCGGATTAACATGGGGAAGTGCTTTAGTACCATTCTCGCCGCTTTAAAATAACTCTTTTCTCTGCTTTGAAATTTAATTAAATTTCGCCTTGAACTAAGAGGAAATAGAGAATTTTAAAAACGCTAATTCTTATTTCCACATGCCAGATAAACAACAAGTTAAATATTTTTTAGAGTTTCTCTCACCCTTTCAAAAAATGCATTTTCATCTGGTAAATTCAGTTTAGCTTCTCTTAATTTTTCACCCCACATAGAATTTGGGAAGTAACTATCCTCTTCAAATCTTGCCATGACATGTATATGAACTCTTGGAAGCATATTTGCAAAGGATGCCATATTTATTTTTTTAGGATTGTAGTACTTTTTCATTTCATCTTCTATAATGTCATAAACATTCCAAAGCTTTATTCTTAGGTTTTTTGGCACATCACCAAGTTCTTTGTAGGGCTCTTTTGTGAAGATTTTAAGCCATGGAATTTCGCTCGACTCTTTTTCTATATAAATATCATCATCTTCATAGATTGGCATGTGGAACTCTCCATTTTTTGAAAAATTATAACGAATTTTTTGTGAGTTTATTTAAGAAATGAGTTAAATTATGGGGAAAGATTGGTACCACGAGGGCATTTGTCGCTTCGCTCGGGCACATGTGGAGAATTTCCACATGCCATGAAAATAGGAGTGTGAGAATTAGTCTCTGTGTCTAGGCGTAGAGCTTCTTGAAGTATTGCTTCTGCTTCCACCAGCTGCATTTCCTCCACGGTAACCGCCACCGCTTCCGCCTTCACGAGAACGAGTAGCTCCACCACCAGCAGAACCTCCACCATCACGACTACGGCTTCCGCCACCACCTGAGCGACTTCCGCCACTTGATGAACGGTTTTTGCCTTTATATCCGCCACCTCTTGAATCATTTCTTTTACCAGCTCTCTCGAGTATAGCTTCAATTCTATCCGCAGGAATACCAATATTATTTGGTCCTTTTATCTCTTGGTTATCTAAAAGCATAGAGATAAGTTTGAAAGCCATTTTTTCTTCATCTATATCTAAACGAAGAAGGTCTAAAACTTTGTGCGCTTCATCATAGATGTGTTGCTCTTCTATCTTTTTAACTAAAGCAGTAAGTGTAGTTTTTCTAAGGTCATTTTTACTTGGTACAAAAGCGTGAGCCATTGAAGTTCCAACTTTTTGTTTAATGCGTTGTAACTCTTTAAACTCTAATGGAGTTAAAAGTGTAATCGCTTTACCCTTAGTTCCAGCACGACCTGTTCTACCAATACGGTGAACATAAGACTCTGGATCAAATGGAATATGGTAGTTAAATACATGAGAAATGTTATCCACATGGATACCACGCGCAGCAACATCTGTCGCTACTAAAACTTTAACACCATTGTTCTTGAAACCTTTGATAACAGTTTCTCTTTGGCGTTGTTCCATATCTCCATGAAGACCATTTGCCAAATAACCAGCACTTGAGAGAACATTTGAAAGTCTATCTACTTCACTTTTTGTTCTACAAAATACAATTGATTTATCTGTATCTTCTGAGTCCATAAGACGAATAATCGCATCATCTCTTTCACTCTCTTCGATTACATAATAAAGTTGTTCGATATCTGTATTTGTAGTTTCACCCTTTGTAATCGAGATAAATTCAGGATTGTCAAGAATTCTACTTGCAAGAGTTTTGATAGGCTGAGGCATAGTCGCTGAGAAAAGAAGTGTTTGACGACTTGTTGGAAGGTATGAAAATATTTCATTAATATCATCCAAAAATCCCATGTCAAGCATCTCATCTGCTTCATCAAGAACAACTAAAGTAGGAGCGAAATTTTTTACTAAATTCTTTTTAAGAATATCCAAAAGACGACCTGGAGTTGCAACAACGATGTTACCGCCTCTCTCGATTAGGTCAATTTGTCTATTGTATGAACTACCGCCATACACAGTTACAGTTTTAACACCTAAGTTTCTACCATATTTGAAAAGTTCATCAGAAACCTGCGTAGCAAGTTCACGAGTAGGAGTGATAACTAAAACTTCAACACCACCTTTTAAATGCATGTTTGAAATTGCTGGAAGACCAAAAGCTGCAGTTTTACCTGTACCAGTATGCGCTTGACCAACGATGTCACGACCTGCTAAAACAAAAGGGATAGCCTGTGCTTGGATAGGACTTGGAATTGTAAAACCAGCATATTTAACTGCTTGTAGTACTTCTTTTTTTAAGTTTAAATCATCAAATGTGATCAACGCTTCTTCTTGGGGAGTGTTTGTTTGTGCATTTTCTTGCATCATATACCTTTAAATAAGGAGATGATACAAGCATACTGTTACAGTATGGCACCTTCTCCTGTGAATATTTTGCGAATTGTATCTAAATAATTATAAATAATAATTAAAGTCTAATATATTTAAAATAATTTAAGTTTATAGTGTGCTTTTTTTATACACAACAGTTCTATTTCTTCCACTTTTCTTGGCTTCATAGAGAGCTTCATCCGCTCTTTGGAGAATTGTTTTTGTATTTTTATCATCTTCTAAACTTGCTATTCCAATACTTACGCTATATTTTATGATTTGATTATTTACCACTACACTCGAGTTATAAACTTCACTACGCAATCTTTCAGAGAAGTTAAACGCACCATTTTCATCAGTTTCTCTAAGAATAATTACAAACTCTTCACCACCAAACCGTGCCACGATGTCTATATCTCTAGCAATTTTTTTGCAAATCGTAGTAAAATGTTTTAAAACTTCATCTCCTATCGCATGGCCATACGAATCATTTATATTTTTAAAATGGTCAATATCCATCATTAAAAAAGTCAAACTATGGTTATAACGCTTAGAATGTTTTAATTCCCTTTCAGATACTTCTTCAAATTTACGGCGGTTGAGCGTCCCTGTAAGTGGGTCAATAAAAGCCATCTCTTCAAGTTTACTATTTTCTCTTTGTTGGTTTTTTACTTCTATATCTTTTTTATTTTTATATAATTGTGTATAAACATCACCTTTAAGAAGTCTTTGTCTCGTTGTCTCATAAGCATCGTACATACATGCAATCTCATCTCTGTTTATCATTATAGGGGAGAGTCGAAAACTTCTGCCACCACTTGCTAAATCTTTCATTGCATCTGTTAGTTGAATAATTTGTTTTGTTGCACTTCTTTTTAGTGTATATAAAATAAAAAAAGTAATAGCCAATATAAGGGTATTAAAAATAATCCATAAAAAAAGATTTTGAATGGTGTTGATTATACGATGGTCAATTAAATCATTCACTTTGTGTAAAAGTTGATCTTCAACTTTTTTTACATCCTCTATGAGTTTTGTAAAAGAATCAAACCAAATTTCAGAATTTAAGTTTTCAAAATCACTATTTTTAAGTTTTTCCTCATATTCGGATATTTGTTTTGCAATAACAGAAGTAAAAACAGTGTTTATTATATTTATTTCGTTTTGCGTTGCTGTGAGTTCAAACATATATAAAAAAGATTTTTGAATGCCAAGAAGTTGCATGAATGATATATATTCATCTCTATTCGCATTCTTTTTCTCTATAATCATTGTTCCATACGCTCTTTGTTGTCCTAAAGCCTCTTTTAAAAATAGGACTGAGGACAAAGTCGATATTGAGGAAGAAACTGTACCATCTATGTTCAGAAATGCTATTTGTGGAGTGATGGAGAGTATATTTTTTATTATTTCAGAGTAAGCATTTATTGCATCAATTTGAGAGATTTTTTTATTATTTACATCATTACGAAGATGATTTAAGGAGAGTATATCTTTTTGAAAAATACTTATATATGACTGTATCGCAATTAATTTATCTTTGTCAACGGTTTCAAATTTTTTTATGAACGAGACTATAGCATTATCTACAATTATTTTTTGTTTTTGTAGATTGTTATCAAACTTATTGTCTATAGATGTGAGATATCCACTGCTCAAACCTCTTTCAATTTGGATGTTGTGTGCAAGAACATTAATGTTGGAAATAGTGTATATTATACTCGAAGCGCTTTTCATATCTTCATAGTTTTTATAATTATTCCAAAGAATTATGGAGCCAAAAAAGAACATTCCACTCAGTGGAATAAGGACTGAATAAAATATCCTTTTAGTAAAACTAAGGCTATCAGTTATTTTTTTGACTAATCGTTTAAATAAAGATTTTTTGTTATTTTTGTTATCTTGAGCAAGTTCACAGTTCTCAAAAAATCTTATCAATGGTATATCTTCGCTGATGATATGACCGACGAGCCAATCAGATAGATAGATAGTTGTGTCTTGTGCAACAATATAATCGTTCGTGTTCAAAAGTTTAGCTTTGAGTTCTGGTATTTTAAGAAGAAAGCTATTGTGCTGTTCTTGATGAGTAATGAGACTTTCTTTATTGCATTTTTCTATATAAGATTCTTCACTTTTAAAATGTGTTAAAGCGTACACTTCCAACTCTGTAAAAATATTTTCAAGAATATCTTTTTCTACATTCGCATCTATTGCGCTTGAGAGTTGATTTATAATGCTTAAAAGTCTCTTGTGGTCGTTGTCTAGTATTTCAATACCGACACTTAATCCATCATCCCACTGTACCATTTATTGTAATTACCTTTTGTCTGTTGAATACTATTTGCATATCTCGCGTTATTATATAGATAATCCTATTATTTATGAGTTAAGAAACACTAATATTGTATAATTTTTTTAAATTTATTTTAGGGTTGGCATGTGGATTTATATTTGATACTTTGTATTGTTACTCTTGTTGTAATTTTATTTTTACTTTATTTGTTTTTAAATAAAAAAGAAGCACTCCTTATCATGATGCGTGAAAACGCGGAGTTAAACGCTCGGCATGTGGAACTTCAAAACTCTAAGAGTGAACTTGAAATACGACATGCAATTTTAAATACACGGTATGAAGATGAGATAAAGTCTTCGAGTGAAAAACTCCTTGTAATGCAATTAGCCAAAGATGAACTCTCCAAAGAGTTTAAACTCCTTGCAAATCAGATTTTTGAAGATAAATCAAAACAGTTTAACCACACCCATAAAGAGCAATTTGAGATACTTTTAAAACCGTTTCGAGAGCAGATAAGCAATTTTTCTACACAATCCAAAGAGCAATTTAACACAGAATCCAAAGATAGACATCTTCTAAAAGATGAACTTTTACGACTCAAAGAGATGAATACAAGGCTCTCAGAAGATGCGCTCAATCTTACAAATGCTTTAAAAGGCGAAAACAAAACGCAGGGAAATTGGGGTGAAATAGTTTTAGAAAGGATTTTGGAAGAGTCTGGTTTGCGAGAAGGGATGGAGTACGAAACTCAGGCAACGCTTAAATCAAGCGATGGCAAAACTTATCGTCCCGATGTCATAATCCACATGCCACAAAACAGAGATATTATAGTCGATTCAAAAGTCTCACTTGTGGCGTATGAGAGGTTTATGAGTGAGGAAAATCCACATGCCAAGAGTTTAGCACTCAAAGAGCATTTAGCGAGTATTTCTGCACATATTAAGGGTCTCAGTGAAAAGCAGTATGAGAAACTCGAAGGTGTGAATACTCTTGATTATGTACTTCTATTTATGCCTATCGAGGGTGCATTTTTACTCGCACTCAGTGAAGATGGCGCATTTTTTAAACGAGCGTATGAGAGCAATATCTTAGTTGTTTCGCCTTCAACTTTGCTTGTAACACTCAGAACGATAGAGCATATTTGGAGAACCCAAAGACAACAAGACCATGCCAAAAAGATAGTGGATGAAGCAGAAGCGATGTATGATAAACTCTCCCTTTTTGTAGAAGAGATGCAAAGTATCGGCACACATCTTCAAAGAAGCCAAACTTCTTATGACAAAGCGATGAACAGACTCAAAAGTGGTCGTGGAAGTGTGATAAGAAGAGCTGAAAATATGAAAGAGTTGGGTCTGCGGCCAAAAAAACTTTTAGGAATTACGAGCGAGGAGGAATATGATGATGACGATACAGACACAATATAATTATGAAAAAACATGGAGCGACACAAGAGAGGTCGATTTGTTACGAATGGTAGAAGAAGAGATTGGCGACGCCGACCCAAAAGGAACACTTGAATATATCAAAGAAGCTATTAAAGATGGAAAAGTTATAACGGTTGGAAATTGCAGATTTAAGAAGAAATAGCCAAGAGAATAGACTTCTTTCATAATCCAAAACACACTCACTAAGGAGACTGTAAAAGAATTTATTATTTTTGGAAGCGATGCTTTAGCTTCGCCTGACATTGACAGTAAAATCGCCGTTTTCAGCCGAAGCTAAAGCATCGGTTCCTTATTTTAAGAGTTCTTTCACAGTCTCTAAGGATGAGGAACTTTAATCGTAGAGTTCAAACTCCATCCGATGAGAACCATAAGCCCGATAACTACAAATGCGGGGATAACTGCATAAGTGTGACCAAGGTAAACAAGCCAGAGTAAAATCGCACCCAGAGGTGTTGGTACACCTGTAAAAAATTTAGCAACTTCACCTGCGTCAGAGTTGATATTGAAATGTATAAGTCTTCTAAGACCTGAAATAACATAGTAGATACTTACAATCGCCGCTACAACAATCCACATGCCAGAGAGTGAAGTTGCATAGACCGCTTGAAAGATTAAAAACACAGGCACTAAAACAAAACTCAAAAAGTCTGCAAAACTGTCGAGTTGAATTCCAAATTCGTTGGAGAGCTGATATTTTCTAGCAATTTTCCCATCAAAAATATCAAAAGCACCACCAACCCACGCTAAGATAATTGCTATAAAAAAGTTGTTTTGCGTTATGAAGTAAGTAGCTGTTAAACCCGCTGTAATGTTCACAAAAGTAAAGAGATTGGCTAGGTTAAAATGCGATGAAGCAGTGTATAAAAATTTCATAAAATACCTTTAAAAATGAATTTGTAATTATATCTTATTTTATTCTAGTGTTTAAACATTAGTTAATAAATATAGTTCTATAATCAAAAACATATAAAAACAAGGCGGTGTGTATGAATTTTTTAAATAACTTTAAAATAAGACAAGTTCTAGCGGCTTCAGTCACTTTAGTGTTGGCTGTTTTGCTTGTGAGTGGGGCACTCAATCACACGAAGATGGGGGCAGTTATCCAAGAGACAAAACAGCAAAAAAAGGAGATTCTTCCGAATTTACTAGATTTTTTAGAATTACAGCTTAATGTTATTCAAATTCAACAATGGCTTACAGATGTTTCAGCGACAAGAGCAGCTGAGGGTTTTGATGATGGTTTCAAAGAAGCAAAAGATTATTTTGATAAAGCAAATGTAACGATTGATAGATTAATAGGTTTGCATGAAAAACTAGGTGAAGTAAAAGTGGTAACTGAGCTTAAAAATTACAAGCAAAGTATGCAAGAGTATTATGCTGTGGGTGTAGAGATGGCAAATAGTTATGTAAAAAATGGACCAACTGAGGGTAATAAGCTTATGTCAAAACTTGACCCATTTGCTGAGAAACTCTCAACAGAACTTGAGCAATGGATTTCCAAACATAAAAGTGAGTTAAGCGATTCTAGTAATACAATCGACAACAGTATTCAGAGTTTTAAAGTTCAAAGTATTTCACTTTATGTTGTTTTGTTTGCTATCATTATTTTAGCTTTTTTTGTAATTGATAAAGTTCTTAGCCAAATAAAAAGCATTGATGCGTATTTACATAAGTTATCAAAACTTGATTTTACTGCTAAGCTAGAAATATACGGAAAAAATGAGATAGCATTTATCGCTCAAAATCTTTATAAAGTTATAGGTTCTATCAAAGATTTTATCTCCGAAGCAAAAATTTCTTCAACAGAAAATTCTTCTATCTCGCATGAACTCTCGACAACTGCTACTATAGTGGGCAAAAAAGTTGAAGATGTCACAACAATGGTAAAAGTTGCTAATCAGAAGGCACATAATATAGTCAGTGAGATAAACATATCCATACAAGGTGCAAACACAAGTCGTGCAAACACGATGAAAGCAAATGAGAACTTAGCAGATGCGACCAAAGATATTGTAAAACTCACTTCTGATGTTCAAGAAACAGCCAATATTGAGTCTGAAATGGCAATGCGAATAGAACATTTAAGTAATGAGGCTGGACAAGTAAAAGAAGTTTTAAATGTTATAGCAGATATAGCAGACCAAACAAATCTTTTAGCACTCAATGCCGCTATTGAGGCTGCAAGAGCGGGTGAACATGGGAGAGGTTTCGCAGTTGTTGCAGATGAAGTTCGCAAACTTGCAGAACGCACACAAAAGAGTTTAGTAGAAATTCAATCCACTATAAATGTCATGGTTCAATCCATAAATGACTCAAGCCAACAGATGAATAAAAATTCTTTTCATATTCAAGAATTGGCGGATATTTCATCAAGTGTTGAAGATAAAATTAATGCTACGCTTGAATTAATGGAAATAGCTTATAAAGCAAATGAAAAAACAGTTCGTGATTTTGAAGATACAGGTAAGTTGGTTCAAGAGATATCTTCAGACATCAGTAATGCGAATGAAATTGTTGCTTCAAATGCAAGAAGTGTTGAAGAGATTAGTGCTGCAGCGGATCATTTAAATAACATGACAGATAACTTAACTGCTAAAATGGAACAGTTTAAAGTGTGACATGAGCAGATTTTATAATATTGATAAATGTTCTCAATATTAAGTGTCCTTTAAGTTGATAAAGATTATCATTTCCATCATTTAATGGTTAAGGAAAATAGAATGAATAAATTAATTAAACTGAGTGTAGCAACAAGTTTGGCATTAACTTCTCTTTACGCAGCGGAAAACTTTAGTGAAATTTTTACTGAGTCTCATCCTAGTGGTGAATTCAGGGGAATTTATCAAAGTAATTCACAACATGCGTATGCGGATGGAGTGATTGGCTCAAGTAGTACAAGTGTTTTAGGCGGTAAAGTTGAACTTGCTACTGACAGATTTCGAGGTTTTGATGCAGTTTTTACAGGTTATGGGACAATGAGTGTTGGAGATAATCGTAACAAAACAGATGGCGATTATCTCAATAATGGAAAAGACAATGGAGATTATGCCTTACTCGGACAAGCGTTCTTACGCTATACCAATAACGATAATTTTCTCCAAGCGGGACGCTTTGAGTTGGATACTCCACTTTTACATTCAGATGATGTTCGAATGGTTCCTGACCTTTTTCAAGGTATTTATGGCGCTGTTGTTCCATTTGAAGATGTCCGTGTTGAAGCGGGATATATTGATCGCATGGCAGGATGGGAAAATGGAGGAGATAATGCAAAATTTGAAAAAATGGGTACGCTTATCGATGGTATGAATGTCCTCAATGGATATGTCACGAATCAATCAGCAATCTCATTCGTAGGTGTGTCGTATGCAGATGAAAAAGCTCCTTTTTCAATGCGAATATTTGATTATATAACTAAGAATGTAATGAACCAAGTTTATCTTGATACGGGTGTGACTTCGGGTATGTTTTATGTACAAGCGCAATACCTTAGAAGTATTGCTGATAACCAACTCAAAGATTTTACAAATGCAGATGTGATTGACTCTACTGTATGGGGAGTACGCGCGGCAGTTACAATAGAAGATACAAATATTGGTTTAAGTATAGCCTATAATGAATCAAATAAAATGGAAAATGCCTTGAATAAAGGTGGAACAGTTGACTTTTTTGGTGGAGCGAATGACCCGTTATATACTTCCATGGATGTTTCCACTGAACATCAGCTTGGAGGCGCTAAAGCCTACAAAGCGGAAGCAACTTATGACTATAGTGAAGCTCTGAATATGGGATTGGCATACGCTATATTCAAAAAAGAGGATGGCTTTAACAATAAAGAGACTGATTTAAGTGTCACTTATGCACTTAAAGAAAATATTGACTTAAAGGGCATGATTTCTAAAATTATAGAAACGGATGTTTTTGGAGAAGAAACAACCAATGACCGTGCTCGACTAGCAGTTGCAATTAAATTTTAAAAAATGAGTTAAAAAGACACAAAAATGAAAAAATTATCCACATGCCACAAGATATGAAAACTTTCTTTGGCATGTGGAAATATATCTGCATGTAGAGTTCAACTTGCTCTGCGCTCTTAACTAAAATCCTCAATCAAATCCTCTACACTCTTAAATATAAAACTCTCTTTTGCAAAAATGTCCGCTATTGTCTTGGATGCTGGGTTTTTGAAAAGGTTTGCTGGTGTGTCGAACTGGATGATTTTCCCGTTTTGGATGTAGCCTATTTTATCGCTTAGAAGTATCGCTTCTTTGGGGCAATGCGTGACAAAAATGGCTGTTTTGTTGAGCGATTTGATGATATCTTTTATCTCTTTGATGAGTTTAGATTTGAGTATTGCGTCTATGCTTGAAAATGGTTCATCAAAGAGTATCAGCTCACTTTGTCGTGCCAATACTCTCGCAATTGCCACTCTTTGTTGCTGTCCACCACTAAGTTGGTGAGGGAGTTTCTTCTCCATTCCTTGCATGTTTATAAGTGTAAGGAGTGTATTGAGGGTTGTTTTTTGATACTCTTTTGGTTTGTTGCTGATACCAAAAGTAATATTCTTTGCAACACTTAAATGCGGAAAAAGTGCATAGTTTTGAAATACAAAACCTATATTTCTCTTCTGCGGTTCACAAAAAGTATCAGCATCAAAAAGAGTTTTGCTTTGATAGACAAAGGTGCCGCTATCTGCCTCTTCAAATCCTGCAATGAGATTGAGAATGGTGCTTTTTCCGCTTCCACTTTGCCCTAGCAAAGAGATGATTTCGCCCTTTTTTATCTCTAAATCAAGCGAATGAAGTACGATGCTATCACCAAATTTTTTGGATATATTTTTTAAACTTAACATTTTATTTCTCCTCTTTGTTATGTGCATGTGTAATGATTATGGGAATAAAACAGAGAATCACGATGATAAGAGCGTAGAGTGAACTCTCTTTTATCATCGCATTTGCAGCGTACTCATAGGTTTTTGTCGCGAGTGTTTCGTAGTTGAATGGTCGCAAAACAAGAGTGAGCGGCAACTCTTTGATAATATCTACAAAAACAAGTAAAAAACCAAAAAGCAGACTCTTTTTCATGAGTGGATACTCAACTCTTAGAAGTGTTTGCCAGTAGGAAAGCCCCAGATTTCTCGAAGCCTTGTTCATGTTGATGCTGATTCGTTCAAAGCTTGATTCACTCATGTTTAAACCAACGGCTAAAAATCGCACAACATATCCAAAGAGAATCGCAAAGAGTGTTCCGCTCAAAATAAGCGCATCCAAAGAGAAGAGTTTGATAAGAAAGTTGTCCAAATCTCCAAGCAAAGAGATAACCCCAATTCCTATGACAACTCCTGGAATGGAGTAGCCGATACTAGCTATTTTTGTGAAGTATTTTGTAGCGTTGTTGTTGTGTATGCGAACACTGTAGGCAATAAAAAAAGCCAAAAACATGATGATAAAAGCGGAGATGCTCGAAGAGATAAAACTGTGGAGTATGACTTCTACAAATGCATCATCTATCACTTTTGTAGCATATTTGAGTGAGTAAAAAAGTATCCAGATAAAAGGGATAAGAAAGCCAAAAAGAATAGGAAAAGATAAAAAGAGGTAAACAAAAAGTTTACTCAACCCCTTCAACTCTTTTTTTTTGAGCTCTTTGGAGATAGCTTCACTTTTGTAACTGCTTCCATTGCGAGAGTATTTCTCAATGCCAAGAAGTACAAAGATAATGCTCATGGCAAAAATGCTCAAATAAGCAGAACTTTTTGGGTCATTTAAACCAAACCATGAAGTGTAGATTGCGGTGCTGAGCGTGTCCACACCGTAGTAGGAGACAGTTCCATACTCATTGACGACTTCCATAATCACTAAAGAGAGACTACCAACAATAGCAACTCTTGAAAGCGGTAAAATCACCTCAAAAAAGAGCCCAAAAGAGCTTTTCCCAAGTGAGAGTGCAGGGTGAAGCAGAGCCGAAGAACTTTTCAAAAAGGATGATTTTACGATGAGATAGATGTAGGGATAAAGCCCAAGTGAGAGAATAATCACGACGCTGTTGAATTGCAAAACATCAAAATAGCTCTTATCTACAATGCCAAATTTCATAAGTAAGAGATGCAAAGGAGCAAAAAAACCTAAGATATCACTATAAATATAACCCAAAATATAGGTCGGAATTACAAAAGGCAGAGCAAGTAAAATAGAAAAGAGAGAGACAAATCTAAAAGTATAAAACACCGTAATATAAGCACTCATCACTCCAAATAAAAGAGAGAGAAGGGAGACAAAAAAGATAAGTTTAAAAGTGTTGAAAATGTATCCCCAAAGGATTGTTTCGCTGAGGTGTTTGAGCGTGTCGCTCTCTCCTCCATAGGAATAGATGGCGATGGAGAGTATCGGTAGGAGGAGAATAAATATAATAAAGCTAGAGCTTAAAATATACCTATTAAAAATGCTTCGCACTACTCGTCCCAACCAACTTGATGAAATATTTTGACTGCATTACTGTTTTTTGTTCCGATTTCATACAAAGATGTAGTATCCTCTTTGAAACTTCCCCATGAGAGAAGTAAATCAGAGACTTTCGCTTTTTCATTAACAGGATACTCAAAATTGACTGCTGAGAACTCCTCTTGGGCTTCGACACTTGCTAAAAACTCTATAAATTTTATAGCATTGGCTTTGTTTTTGCTCTCTTTGATAACTCCTGCTCCTGAAACATTGATGTGTGTTCCTCTCTCGTTTGCACCTTGATTTGGAAAAAATACGCCGATGAGTTCCGCCGCTTCTTTATCGGAGCTGTTTTTTTCATTTTTCATCTGCCCGATGTAGTAGGTATTTACAACTGCTACATCGCCAATTCCAGCTGCTACGGCTCGAAGAGAGTCTTTATCTACACCTGTTGGTTTTCTTGCCATGTTCTCTTTCATCTTTTTTGCCCACATCAGAGCACTCTCTTCACCATTTTGGACTATAAAAGAGGCTAAAAGAGATTGGTTATAGACTTCATTTGATTTTGTGATAAGCACTCTATTTTTGTATTTTGGTTCTGTGAGTGCCTCGTAGTTTGTGAGCTCCTCTTTAGAAATAGCATCGAGGTTATATGCGATGACTCTGGCTCTTTTTGTGAGTCCAAACCAAGAGTTCTCTTTGTCTTTGAGGTGGAGTGGAATCGTCTCGTTTAGAAATTTTGAATCGATGCTCTGAAAGATTCCTTTACTTCTTGCAAGTTCGAGCATACCGACATCTGTTGTGAGAAGAACATCTGCTTTGGTATAAGCTCCCTCTTTTTCAATCCGTTTGATAAGCTCTGCCGAACTCGCCTTGATGAGATTTACCTCAATGCCACTTTGTTGCTCAAACTTTTTGTAGAGCTGTTTATCCACTTCGTAGTGTCTGTGTGAATAGACATTCACAACTTCTTTTGCGTACGAAAAAGTTGCAAAAAGTGCAAAAATAATAATTGTTTTGAGCATGGTTAGTTCTCTTCTTTTATTAAATGTTCATATCTTTTGTCTGTGAGTGTGTTCATAAATGCAACGAGGGCTTTTATTTTTCTCTCATTTAAGGGTTTGGCTTTTTTGAGAAGCTCTCTATCTTTTGCACCCACTGCTATCTCGGCATCTTCCCATTTTTTGGAACTCTCAGGGTTGATTGTTCTCTGCTCATTTGCATATTTATCATAAAACTCTACAACAGTTGAGAGCTTCTGAAAAACTCCGTTATGCATGTAAGGGGCTGTCACTGCGATATTTCTGAGTGAGGGAACTTTGATTTTGCCATCGTGAAGCGGATTGTTTACGCTAGAATTTTTTGCAAGACCATGGTCTCTAAAAGTTTTTGCATCTACTACATTTTTGGACATGAGCGTATGATTTTGAGGTACGCCGATGTTGTGGTACTGATAATTTGTAAAGGTCTCTTTGGGTGCATCCTCTGTTTTTAGCATGTGACAAGAAACACAATTAGTATTGTTGTTACTAAAAAAGAGGGTTCGACCCAAATCTTCAAGAGGCGTTAAATCATACTCTCCTCGCAAATATCTATCATATTTACTATCAAAAGGTGCGAACTGCTCTGTTCTCTCAAACGACGCTATTGCTTTTGCGACACTTGCATAGGTTTTGTTGGCATCATTAAATATATCTTTGCCATAGAGTTTTGTAAACTCTCTGTTGTAAGCAGTATCATTTTTGAGATGCTCGACCAAAAACTCTTTAGAAGGGAGTGCCATCTCCACAGGATTGAGCGGTGGACCTTCTGCTTGTTCTTCAAGTGTGTGCGCTCTGCCATCATAAAAAAGTCCGCCGATGTACTCTTTTTTCTTTGCATCGTAGTGAAATTTTGGGCTGTACAAGGCATAGGAGATAGTCGGCGTGTTTCTATCGCCTATACTTTTTTGGTCATCTCCCAAACTTCCAGCACCAGCGACGCCGTTATCGCGATTGTCAATAAAAGCATGCTCAGGATTGTGGCATGTGGAACAGGATTGTGTTTGGTTTTTTGACAAGATAGGGTCAGAGAAGAGTTTTTCCCCTAAAATTCTCTCTTGTTTTGCTATATCAGCGCTTAAGAGTGGCATGTGTAATAGTAAAAGAGAAAGAGTGATTTTGAATTTATTTTGCATAATGTATTCCTTTGAATATGTTTTGAAATGGAGTAAATAAAAGAGCACTCAAGGTTTGAAAACTTTTTGTTTGTACTCCAAATCTGAGTTTCTCTTTGGATGCAAGAACGCTCTTTGAAGTTTGCAAAGAGCCAAAAAGTTTGTCCCAGAGTGCCAAGTAACCGCCGTAGTTTTTGTCAAAATATTTTGTAGTGTGGTGGAGTTGATGTTGCAAAGGGGATATAAAAATATTTTCTATTCCCAACGGATAACTCACTTTTATATGTGAATGTCGCAAGTTTGAACCTGCGAGTAAAAACAGAAATAACAGAGCATTCACCCCGAGTATCTCTACGACTCCTACCATTGAACCAAAAAGATAGATAAACACTCCGCTCACAACGCCTGTGCTTAGAGAGTATCTCATACCAAAAAGTATATTTTCAATCGGATGCACTCTATAAAAGGTGATGGGTGTAAGCACTTTTGCACTATGATGTACCTTGTGAAACTCCCATAAAAAAGGGATTGTGTGCATCACTCTATGCAACCAATATCTTGTAAAATCGCTCACAACAAAAAGAGTGAGTGTAAAAAGAGTCATAATCTGCGTATAGGAGAGTGCTGTGACTTTGACAAATCCATACTGCTCAAGCAAAAAATCGTAGGTAAAAATTGAAACTTCATTGATACCAAAAACAATAGGGACGATAAAAATTGTTTTTAAAAAAAAGGAGAGAACAAAATATTTATAGTCCAAAACTGCACTTTTATGCAGCCAAAGTTTTGCACTCAAATGGACTCTCGCACTCTCTTTAAAATAGCGAAGATACACAAGTGCAATCAGCGCCGAAGATACGATATAAAGCCAATAAATTCGTTTGTTAGGCTCAAACAAAGCGTTGAGAGCCTCTAGGATATTAGTCTCCATCTGCGTCCAATATCTTTGATTTGATTTTGAGTTTTGTTATGAGCGTGATATAGTAGGAGTTATGGAGCTTTTTTAGGCTGTTGTAGAGATCTTTTGCGTTTGAGAAATCATCATTTTTTATCTCTTTGAGGTACGCCAAAGAGCTTTTTATATATCCTAGAGACTCTTCTAACTCCTTTTTTGCACCATAAGAGTTTATGAGCGTACCGAAGTTTTTATACTCCTGCTTCTCAAGAAGAGCAAGGTGCGTTTTTAGAATTGCTTCTATGGCAAGGGTCGAGCTTTTGCTTATAAAATATTCGCCCCTTTGGTTGTCCGCACTCTCTTTAAATTTACGACTCAGCCCCGCCGTGTCGCCGACTCTCCACTCTTTGAGTTTGTAGGCACTTTCGATGAGGGCGTTGAGGAGGATGGAGTTTGCTTTTTGTTCGTTGTTTACAAAAAGGGTTTTGGATTTGAGATACCCCTTACTTATTTCGCCTAAATTCTCTTCTATCTTTTTTGCAATGCGTTGTGCCATCTCTTTTGCTCTCTCATTTTTCAAATCTTTTGTGAAGAGAATATACTCAAGAGCGTTGATGGTTTTGTGTGAGTTTTTATACAAACTCTCTCTCAAATCCTCTTTGGAAACTAGGATTAAATCGAGTTGCGTTTGGATATTTTCATTGCCTTGATGAAAGATGTCGATGTATCTTGGCATGTCCAAAAAGGCATCCTCCAACTCTCCTAAAACATAAATCGTTTCAATACTTTTCCACTCTAGCACGAGTTTTTTAAATTCCTCTTTGGCTGTGTCAAACTTGTTTTGCTCTATCTGCATTTGTAAGGTTTGCAGAGTTTGCACGCTATTTTTGCTGTTTTTGAGAAGAATATTTTCATAAATGGAGTTTAAACTCTCATTTGCAAAAACGGTATGTATTAAAAGCGCTACTAAAAAAAAGAACTTCATCTTATAACTCCTTGATGTACTGTATGAGTTGATTTCTCTCTTTTTTGGAGAGATTTAAAAAATCGTTTTGACTCTTTTGTGCCTCTCCTCCATGCCAGAGAATTGCCTCTTCGATAGATTTTGCTCTTCCATCATGCAGAAGTTCTGGCTCTTTGGAAGAGGTCAAAATATACTTGCCGATTCCCCAAAGAGCAGGGGTTTTCCACTCATTTGGAGTTGCTAAAAATTCACTTCTTCCATCACCAAGATTCGCACCCATATCATGCAAAAGCATATCTGTAAAGGGTTTGATTTCATAGCCACTACTGAGTTTAAAAGTCGGCATGTGGCATTTTGTACAGCCGATGGTTTCAAAGAGTTTTTCGCCCTCTTTTTGGGTGATGAGAGAATTTGGTATTTTTAAGTTTTTGAGATAAAAAGCAATTGCCTCTAATCTCTCAAGTGGCAAATCAAAATCTGCACCACTTCTGAGATTGTCCGCTTTGGGTGCATTCAGGCACTCCACCTGTTTTTGCGTACAGTTTTCAGAAGCGTAGAAAGGGTTTGTTAAACTCATATCGTTGTGTGCCGCAGCACCACTTTGCTCCATAACTGAAGCGGCGGATGCTTTTTTGGTATATCTTCCAACACGGAAATCTTTGTGCAAGGGAGAGTAAACAATATTTGCTTTGCCCGATATGCCATCTCTGTTTGTGTCATTGATATCTTGATTGGAGAGAATTTGCTCATCTGTGAGTTGCTCTAAAAATCCAAGTCCAACAAGGGCAGGAGCGAGGCGGTTTGAGAGTATCACATCTTTTTGCATTGCACCATATCCAAGCTCTTTGAGTTGGTTTTCAACTCCATGAAGTGGTTTTTTGAGCGTGAGAGAGTTGCCATCAGGGTAAGTGATTTTGATATCTTTATAGCGTATCATAGGCATTGCTTCGTACTTTACCCCATGCACACCGTTTGAACTTATTTGTGCACCATAAGTTGGCTCTTGCACAAAACCAGAGTATTGAAGCATATTCTCATGCTCTTTTGAACCATTTGATGGAATTGAGACTCTTGTCACATAGTTTCTTGAGATGATTTTATTTTCATTGTAAAGAGAGCCGATACCGTTGTTTGGATGGCAGTTGATACAGGTATTTGAGTTAAAAAGAGGACCAAGCCCATCTCTAGCAGTCGTAGCAGTAGGAGCTTCCACCCAAGGAGTTCTATAAAAACTTTTCCCCATGATAAATTTGTCCTGCTCTTCATTGCTTAAACCAGCTACTTGTTGCATAAAAATATACTCAGTGTTTGTCTTTGTTGTGTATTTTTTATCGAGTCTGTTTTGCGTCTCACTTTGAAGTGCAAAAAGAGCGGTGCTAAAGAGCACCGAACTAGAGAGGAGAAAGAGTTCAAAATTTTTCATTTTAAAGCTTTGTCTCTTCTGCATCTGTGACATCTTCAACTGTGAGTTTTACACCGTTTGCTGAGGCTACATCCACCATTTTATCGCCTAGTCTGCGAAGCTCATTTTTGAGTTTTACTATCACTTTTGCCTGTGGGTCATTTGGCTGAATCTGATGGTCAAAATGTCTGCTTGTTTTTGCAATTTCGTCAATTGAAGCTATTTTCATCTCTATGTTAGACATTAGTATGATTATTTCAGACTGAGCTGCTTTGCTCATACTCTGGAGTGGAGATTTACCGTAAAGCGTGTTGTTATAACTTCCTGTTAAAATATTTTTGAAACCTTGATAGTTTGCGTAAATGTCTCTATGTGTATTGTCTGAAAAACAGCTATGCTCATCCTCTTCGCTTGGAGTTAAAACTGCAACAGCAACTCTCTCGTTTGCAAGTTCAGATTTTATAAAAACACCCATGGCTGATAAAATACTCTTTTTTGCCTCATTCGTGGTAATGTTTTTTGCACTATTTGCACCTGTGAGTTCTCCCAAAAATGCAGCTCTGTAGCATCCTGTTGCATCCGTTGTACAATCTTTACTGGTGGTTTTTGACCATGCACTACTGACCACTGTTAAATCTTCAACAATTTTATCTGTTGCCGCTTGAAGATAGTCGATTCTTCTTGGAGCATCTTTGTCTGTTGTAAAATCGCTTAACGCTCTTTGACCCGCTGTCATAGCCCCTTTTGTAACAGAGTCTTTTACAAACGAAGCATAATCTTGGTCTTGTCCCCAGAGTAAAAATTCTACTGCATGGTAGCCAGTAGCAACATTGGCATCCCCGCCATTTTCATTGAGTTCTGCAATGGCTGCTGAGGTTATTGTACTCACATCTACAGCTTTTGCATTCTCTCCACCTGGATTGAAAACTCCTTTGGTGTCTATAATATTTCCACTCGTTCTTTTACCGTTTGCATCGATAGTATAATCTATCATGTTCTCATCCAAAGGCCAAGCGTTGAGTTGTCCTTCAGGTGCTCCATAGCTTTTCGCAACCCAACCATCCTCCGCGTCAATAGGACCATTTGCAAGTCGGAATATCTCTGTTTGTCCATACGACTCTCTGGCACTCAGCCACGCCTCTTTTGCTTTTTTCAAATTCTCATCAGATGGGTTTTTTGCAAATGCATCTATTGCGGTTTTGAGTGTTTTTGCACCGACAAGAGCATCGTTATAAGTTGCATTTGCTATGTTTGCATAGGTTGTAAGTATGGAGTTGTTCGCTTTTGTCTCTTGTGCCATACATGGGCTAAGTGACATAACTGCCACTAAACTTAGGGTTGTTAGAAGTGATCTTGTTTTGTTTTTCATTTTGATTCTCTTTTTTTTTGATATTTCTATTGGATTTTTTGCATTACCCTGTTTTTAGATTACTTCACTCTGTTCGATGACGGTCATTGCGAACAGAGTGAAGCAATTTGAGTTTTACAAAAGCCTATTACTTGATTTTTTCCATGCTCTATTTTAAAACAGAGTTGGCGACTCGAATAGCTTGTTTGAGTGGTATATCGCTGTGTCTCATATGAAGTATCTTTGCAATTGGACAAGCGAGTTTTTGTGTTTTAACAAAACCCGATTCAATAATCAAAGAATCCACTTTAGCTTTTACTTGTAAATCTGACATTTAAACTTCCTTTATATTGATATTAATTATTAATATTGTAAGTTTATGATATAATCTCTTAATCAATACTTAATTATGATAGTTGTTATCATTTTTATTTAAAGATTCTATAATATGATTTTTATTATCATTATAGAAATATTCCAAAATAAAGAAAAATAATGAGCAATATAAAAGAAGTTAAAAAATTATCTACAGTAGCAAGAGGCGAAAAAGTAAAAGTTGTGAAGCTCAATGCTGACACAGAACTCAAACAGAGACTCATATCTTTTGGCATCATGAAAGAAACAATAATTGAAGTTTTGGAACATGCTCCTGCAAAAAGTACTATAGAGATTAAAGTTGGTAAAACAAGAGTTGCTCTAAGAGCAAAAGAAGCAGATATGATAGAGGTAGAAACGCTATGAATGAAATAAATGAAATAAATGGAAAATCTTGTCCAGTAACAGCGAAACATATAAAAGTAGCTCTTGTTGGGCAGCCAAATGTTGGAAAAAGTATGCTTATCAACTCTATTTCAAACGCGCATTTGCATGTGGGAAATTTTACAGGGGTGACTGTTGAAAAGTCGGAGGTGCTATTTGATTATAAAGAGTATCACTTTACGGTTGTAGATTTACCTGGAACTTATGCTTTTACGGATTATACAATTGAGGAACGAGTGACGCATGATTATCTTTGTGCTGAGAGTTATGATTTGATTATAAATGTAGTCGATTCTACAAACTTGGAAAAAAATCTTCAACTGAGTTCTGAACTTATGAGCATGAGTAAAAGTATGGTCATTGCACTCAATATGAGTGATGAGGCAGATAAAGAAGGTATCGAACTTAACGCTGAGTATATGTCACAACTTCTTGGAATTCCATGTGTCAAAGTTTCAGCGGCTACAAAAATGGGTATAAAAGAGCTTATTGAAGCTGTTATTGGTCAATATGAAACGAATATTCAAGAAGTTAAACTTATATTTTCCGAGCCAGTTGAAGAAGAAATAGCTGTTATAGTGAATTATTTGACAAAACATAAATATGAAGCCATAAATTCTTACAGAAATGTTGCAATAAATTTGCTTAAAAACAATAAAAAAACTTATGCAAGAATTCACGATAATCCTATTTGGACAGAGTTACAGCCAATCCTTATAGAAGCTTCACGGCATGTGGAATTGCACCATGATAGTGATGATATCAAAGAAGCTTTTGCTGAAGAGTATGCATCATTTAACAGAGGTATAATTGCTGAGGTTTTAAAACAAGAAAAACAAGAAGCGAAAAAGACTTTAACGGAGAAGATAGATAGTGTTTTAATCCATCCGATTTTAGGAATTCCAATATTCCTCTTTTTAATGTGGTCTCTTTTTCAGATAACTTTTGAGTTAGGTTCTATTCCTATGGATTGGATTGATGGCTTTTTTGGCTGGTTTGGAGATACAATAGGTGCTACAATACCAAATGATGATATTCGCTCACTTATAGTCGATGGTGTCATTGCTGGAGTTGGTGCTGTTGTTCTTTTTGTACCAAATATCATGATACTTTTTATCGGAATTGCTCTTTTGGAGAGTACGGGTTATATGTCAAGAGTTGCGTTTTTGCTTGATGGATTTTTTCATAAGTTTGGTTTGCATGGGCAATCTTTTATCCCGCTTGTAACGGGTTTTGGGTGTTCTATCCCTGCGTATATGAGTGCGAGAATTTTGAAAAATGATAGAGATAGACTTCTTACTCTTTTTATCATCGGATTTATGAGTTGTGGTGCGAGACTTCCTGTGTATGTGCTTTTTGCAGGTGCTTTTTTTGCACCTGAAATGGCTGGAAATATTCTTTTTGCCATCTATATTTCTGGTGCTATGCTAGGTTTAATTGCAGCTAAAATACTCAAACTCACAGCTTTTAAGGGCGTGGATGAGCCGTTTGTTATGGAGATGCCAAAGTACAGACTTCCTTCTGTGAAGCTCATTTGGCATACGGTTTTATCAAAAATTTTGATGTATTTAAAAAAGGCGGGAACTTTTATAGCGGCGGCTTCTATGCTTATCTGGTTTTTAAGCAATTATCCACATGCCAAAGAACTCGAAGATTCATTTGCTACAAAAATAGAGAGAGCTGTGAGTGAAGATGAAAAAACAGCTTTGGCAAATGAACTTGCAATGGCAAATTTAGAACAGAGTTATTTGGGAACAATCGGGAAATTTTCAGAGCCACTTTTTGCACCGCTTGGTTTTGATTGGAAGATGAGCATAGCTCTTCAAACAGGACTTGCTGCAAAAGAAGTTGTTGTTTCAACCCTTGGTGTACTTTACTCCCTAGGGAATGATGTGAATGAAGAAAACTCCTCTTTAGCGGATGCAATATCAAAGAATATTCCTTTTGCTTCAGCGATCTCTTTTATAGTTGTTATTATGATTTATCTTCCATGTTTGGCGGCTTCTGTCGTTTTCACGCGTGAAGCAGGTGGGATAAAATATTTATTTTATCTTTTTGTGCTTACATCACTCATCGCTTATGGGTTGGCGTTTATAGCCTATAATATAGCAAAAATTCTTATCTAAAATATTTCCACATGCCATGCATGGCATGTGGAAATATATATAAAATCCTTGCGTGTTAACTCCCTATTAGTTCATATTTTGTTAGAATGACGCTATGAAAAAAATATTAATGATTGAAGATGATTTGGAACTAGCAGAGATATTAACAGAATATCTTGAGCAGTTCGATTTTAATGTTGTGACGGAAGATGACCCTTTTAAAGCGGTTAGTATTTTAAAATTAGAACCATTTGATTTGGTCATTTTAGATTTAACATTGCCAGGGATGGATGGTCTAGAAGTTTGTGAAGCAATTCGTGAGCGACAAGATATTCCTATTATCATCTCATCGGCTAGAAGTGATGTAACAGATAAAGTAAAAGCGCTTGAACTAGGTGCAGATGATTATTTGCCAAAACCTTATGACCCTCGAGAACTTGAAGCGAGAATACACTCTGTTTTAAGAAGATATGAAGCAAAATCGGAGTCAAAAGAGGAATCAAAAAGCGATTTTAGATGTGATAAAGCGACGATGGTTATTACCTATAAAGGCAGAAATATAGACCTTACAAATGCTGAATTTGGAATACTCTCTTATATGATAGCAAAACAAGGACTTGTAGTTTCAAGAGAAGATTTGATACACAATGTAAATGCAATCAATGAAGATTCATCCAATAAAAGTATAGATGTTATGGTTGGAAGGATTAGAAATAAGCTTGGAGATAAAACTCTTATAGAATCCGTGAGAGGCTTAGGATATAAACTTCTTAAATGAAAAAACATGCCGTTCTCATAACTGTACTTTTTGCTTTAGTAGTTACTCTTATAAGCGTGAGTGTGGTTTTTTGGGAATTTTATAAGTTAAATAAACAACAGTATATAAATAATATTTTCACAAAATATTCAGTCATCATTCAAATTTATCGTGAACATAAGCAAAGAGAAAGCTCTGAAATTATGTTAGAAGCGAATTTGGCGGTTTATAAATTTCGTATAGAAAAAGATACAAATGCACAAAAAAAAGTAGTTAAAAAAGGTGAAGTTTTAAAAAGAGAAGGGGTTGAAGCTATAAATAATGTAGCAATGTCCAATAAACATTCTATCAATTTTGAAGATACACAAAGTGATCTTAAAGCAACAATGCTAGAGCTTGATCAAAATATTTACTTCTATATTGAATCATCCAAAGGTTTTATTCTTATAGAAGATGAAGAGTTAGCCCCTTATAAACCTTGGAATATACTCTACTCTTACACGACGATTATAGCCATTATATCTGTATCGTTTTTTTTGATTTTGCAGAGACTCAGGCCACTTATCCGTTTAAGAAGGAAAATAGCCAAATTTGGAAATGGAGATTTGACTATCTCATTTAAAACAGATGGCTGTGATGAAATAGCTCTTGTTGCAAACGAACTTGAATCAGCAAAATTAAAAATAAATTCTATTTTAGAATCACGAACTCTGTTTTTAAGAAATCTTATGCACGAGCTGAAAACGCCCATTGCCAAAGGAACGATAGCCACTCAAATGCTAAGTTCTCAAAAACAGATTGATAGATTTAGTTCTATATTTGGAAGATTAGAGTCTCTTGTTTCAGAATTTGCGATGATAGAAGAGCTTACCTGCGTTGAGGGCAAAAAAGATTTTAAAGAGTACCGTCTTGTGGATATTATTGATGGTGCTATAGATATGGCGATGGTTGATAGAAGCAGTGTGAGTATTGATATAAGCTCGAGTGTAAAAATTTTTGCAAACTATCGACTTTATACAACCGCCATTAAAAATATGATAGACAATGGTATAAAATATTCTACAGATTCACATGTCAGAATTCTTATGTTAAAAAATGAACTCTCATTTGATAGCAAGGGGGCGTGTATTTCAAAGCCTCTTCAGTATTATATAGAACCTTTTACAAAAGATAATCCATCTAAAAATAGTTTTGGATTAGGTTTGTATTTAGTTGACTCGATTTTGAAAGTTCATGATCAAGTCCTCGCACATGAGTATAAAAACGGGGTAAACCGTTTTATATTTGCATAAGTTATGCATATAAACTACCTTTCATGAAAAAATATATAATTACATCGATAATAGCTTTATTTACCGTATTGTTATTTGTATTTGGATGGTTAAGTTATTATGACTATAGATTGATTCAAAAAGTAAAAAGTATTTCATTGCTAGAAAAAATTAAAAAAGATAAAGTTTTAAATGTTGTTCTCTTAAATGCTGCTACAACTTACTATATTGGTCCAACAGGAGCTCAAGGTTTTGAGTATGAACTTCTAAATGCTTATGCGAAACATCTTGGAGTTGAACTTAAAATTACATCAGCAAATACTATAAAAGAAGCAATAGAGCTTAGTAAAAATAAAAATATTCATATAACTTCTGCTTCACTCGCCCAAACTGAGCTCAGAAAAAAATCGTTTAATTTTGGTCCATCTTATTTTGAAGTTCAAGAACAAGTGATTTGTAATCGCTCCATGATGCAAACGAATAAATTTCCAAAAAATGCTGAAGCTCTATCAGGGCTTAGAGTAACTGTTGGAGATGAAACAAGTTACAGTGAAACTGTAAAATCTTTACAAAAAGATGGTGTGGATTTGAATATTACCTTTACTTCTGAATTCTCAACGGAAGAACTTTTAGAAAAAGTTTCATTAAATGAGATAGATTGTACTATAGCCGACTCAAATATATACATGCAAAATCTTAGATATTTTACAGAAATTGCTTTAGCTTTTAGTATTAGTGAGAAAGAACAACTTGCATGGGTTCTTACAGAAAATTCTGAAGATCTCAAAGAAGATATAAATGTATGGCTGAGTGCTTTTAACCAAAGTGGTGCAATGACGGAGCTAAAAGACCATTATTACAGCTATATGAAGCTTTTTGATTACAATGCTACAACAATGTTATACAGACGAATTGAGTCAGTATTTCCAAAATATAAAAAGTTTTTTACAGCAGCTGGACGCAAATATAATATTCCATCGGCATTTTTAGCGGCTGTTGCATACCAAGAGTCACATTGGAATTCAAATGCAAAAAGTGCAACAGGTGTGGAAGGCTTGATGATGCTTACGCAAAATACTGCTTATTTTTTGGGTGTACAAGATCGTTTAGATCCAAAAGCAAGTATATTTGGTGGTGCAAAATATATAAAACAGATGATGAGAAAAATTCCAGAAGAAGTAGAAGGTGAGAATCGTTTAAAATTTGCGCTTACGGCATATAATATAGGAATGGGTCATATTGATGATGCACAAGAGTTAGCTAAGAAAATGGGTTTGAATCCGAATATATGGACAGATTTAAAAAAAGTGTTACCTCTTTTGTCACAAAAAAAATATGCTACAACACTAAAGTATGGATATGCCAGAGGAAGTGAGGCTGTGAAGTATGTTGATTCAATATATAACTACAAAGATATGCTAGAAAAAAGTTTTGAAAGGGATTTTTAAATCCCATTCGTAATTATGTTAGAAAGAGCTTTGACCCTCTTTCCCATCCGCTAGTTTACTTAAAAAAGTTTCCATGTCATATTTTGTTCTGTATTCAGGAGTCATAATGTGTATGAGAATATCGCCTAAATCAACAACTATCCAATCTCCACTCTCATCCACATGAACAAACTTTTCATCACCTTTTAAATCTCTTTTTAAGTGGTCAAGTAGTGCTGAAGTATGTTTCGTACCAAGCGATGAAGCTATGATCGCATAATCAACAAAGTAGTTTTTTTCACGAAGATCAAAAACCTCTATAGCGTTTGCTTTATTCTTATCAAGCACATTTGTTATATTCTCTATTCTATTTTTCATTATTTTCCTTGTAATATTGGCTTATTTCTAATGCACACTCTTTTGAGAGTTTTGTTATATCAATATGTTCTCTAAGTTCGGATGAAGAGATGTCTTCAAAAACATTGAGTGATAGAAACTTATTGGGAATTTCTATTTCATCTCTGTTAGCGACTACAAAAGTAACTAACTTTTTTAGTTCTTCATATCTATCCCACATGCCAAGTGTTGATAGATTATCAGCACCAATAACGAGATACACTTTTTTATACTTTTGTAAAAGATATTTTACACTTATAATTGTTGAAACTTTTTGAGCTTGATTTACTTCAAAATCGTCTATTTCTACACTCTTATAAGATGAAAAAATCTTTTCTAACCACTGAACTCTTATTTGCGCCGAGGCGTGAGATTGTTGTTTGAAAGGATTTAGAAAAGTTGGCATTACAACAACTTTTTCAATGTCTTTAAAATCCAATAGCGCCTTAACAATAGCTTCATGACCGATATGTGGTGGGTCAAAAGAACCACCAAAAAGTGCAATAGTTTCCATATTTAATAAGAATTATAACTAACTTTAGGTAAAATAATCGAACTTATTTTTATATACTAGAGGAATTGAAATGGCACTTAAAATAGCAATTAATGGGTTTGGAAGAATAGGTCGCTGTGTTGCTCGTATAGTGGCGACGAGAGACGATGTAGAATTGGTGGCTATCAATGATATGGCGAGTATGGATATGATGCTTTATTTATTGAAAAATGATTCTGTTCATGGAACTTTTAATGGTGTGGTTGAACAAATTGACGAAAATCATATCAACATTGCTGGTCAAAATGTAAGAGTCTTCTCAGATCGTGACCCAAAAAATCTAAAATTTGCTGATCATGGTGCAGATATGGTTTTAGAGTGTACAGGGGTATTCTTAACGCAGGAATCTGCAAAAATTCACATTAGCAATGGTGTAGAAAAAGTTCTTTTCTCTGCTCCTTCAAAAGATAAAGAGACTGCTACTTTTGTTATGGGTGTAAATGAGCATCTTTATGCTGGACAAAAAATTGTTTCAAACGCTTCTTGTACAACAAACTGTTTAGGTCCAATTGCAAAAGTTCTTGATGATGCTTTTGGTATAGAAAAGGGTTTAATGACTACTATTCACTCCTATACAAATGATCAAAATATTTTAGATGTAAAGCATTCTAGTGATAAAAGAAGAGCAAGAGCGGGTGCTATTAACATGATTCCAACAACGACAGGTGCAGCAAAAGCTATAGGTTTAGTTCTTCCTCAGCTTTTAGGTAAGCTTCATGGACAAAGCGTTCGTGTTCCAACCCCAAATGTTTCTATGGTTGATTTGAATGTTGTTGTGAAAAGAAAAACTACAAAAGAAGAAGTGACAAAAGTATTTAATGAAATAGCAAACACTTCATTAAAAGGAATACTTTTAATGGATAAAGAGATGAGAGTATCACAAGATTTTGTTGGTTGTGAATATAGTGCGATTGTTGCAGAGGATTTAACGCAAGTAGTAGATGAAGATATGGTTAAAGTTATGGCTTGGTATGACAATGAATGGGGATATTCTATGAGACTTGTCGATATGGCACTTCACATTAGCAAATAGGATTAGTATGGAACTTTTAAATGTTAAAAACCTAAAGTTAGCTGGTAAAAAAGTTTTTATCCGATGTGATTTCAATGTACCGATGGATGAGTTTGGCAATATCTCAGATGACCGTCGTATTCGTTCTGCAATAGCAACAATCAACTATTGTTTAGATCAAGAGTGTGCAGTTATTTTAGCATCGCATCTTGGTCGTCCAGACGGTGAGATAGATACGAAATACACACTTGCCCCGATTGCTCTTAGGCTACAACAGCTTCTTAAAAGAGAAGTCATTTTAAGTGAAGATGTTGTTGGTGCAGATGCTATGAAAAAAGCATCCGAACTGCAATCGAATGAAGTATTACTTTTGGAAAATATTCGTTACGAAGCAGGCGAAACAAAAAATAATGAAGAGTTTTCTCGTAAATTAGCAAGTATGGCAGAATTCTATATTAATGATGCTTTTGGTGTGAGTCACCGTGCTCATGCTTCTGTTGAGGGAATTACGCATTTTTTTGACAATGAACATAAATCAGCTGGATTTTTACTCCAAAAAGAGATTCAGTTCTTTGGAAAACTTATTCAAAATCCAGTTCGTCCTTTTGCTGCGATTGTTGGTGGTTCAAAAGTTTCTGGAAAACTTGAAGCACTTATTAATCTCCTTCCAAAAGTTGATAAAGTTCTCATCGGTGGCGGAATGGCATTTACATTTTTAAAACAGATGGGTTACAATGTCGGAGCTTCGCTTGTTGAAGATGATTTGCTTGAAGAAGCACAAAATATTATGGATAAAGCAAGAAAACTTGGGGTTAAATTTTATCTGCCTGTGGATGTTGTTGCAGCTGAAAAATTTGCAGAAGATTCTGTGAGTAAACTTGTTTCTGCACAAGAAATTCCAGATAATTGGATGGGTTTAGATATCGGACCAGCGACTGTACGACTTTATAGAGAAGTTTTAAATGATGTACAAACAGTTCTTTGGAATGGACCTATGGGTGTTTATGAGATGGAAAAATTTTCTCGTGGTTCAAATAAGATAGCACATTTTGTAGCCGATAGTTATGCAACTACGGTTGTTGGTGGTGGCGATACAGCTGACTTGGTACAACGCATAGGTCTTGACGAAGAGATGACTTTTATTTCTACTGGTGGTGGTGCTTCACTCGAGTTACTTGAGGGTAAAATTTTACCTGGTGTTATGCCACTCATAGTAAAAAAGGGATAACTTTATGATTATCGCTGCAAATTTAAAAACAAATCTCACAAGAGCTAAAACGCTAGAGTATGTTAATCAAGTAGAAAAGTTTTTGGATGCAAATAATATATCTCAAGAGGTTATAGTTTTCCCAGCTACTTCCTCTTTAAATCCACATGCCGGTAAAGTTCTCATTGGTGCTCAAAATGCGTATCCAGTAAAAAATGGTGCATTTACAGGAGAAATAGGGCTTGAACACCTAGAAGAGTTTGGCATAAAAACGATTTTAATAGGGCATAGTGAACGCCGTCATATACTCAAAGAATCACAAGAATTGATTGCACAAAAGTTTAATTTTTATAGCAATCTTGGTTTCAAAATAGTCTATTGCATAGGCGAACCGCTAGAAATAAGAGAGTCTGGACACACAAATATGATGGCATATCTTGATGCGCAATATGAGGGAATAGATACAAATTATGAAAATCTTATCATCGCGTATGAACCTGTTTGGGCAATAGGAACAGGACTTACTCCAACTTTAGAAGATATAGAAAGCTTACATACAGAGTTAAAGAAAAAATCAAGCGCACCACTTCTTTATGGGGGTAGCGTAAAAGTTACAAATGTAAAAGAAGTTTTAGCACTGGGCAATGTGGATGGGGTTTTAGTAGGAAGTGCTGCGCTTTATGCAGAGCATTTTTGCAGTATGGTAGATATTGCACAAAATATAGAAAATTTGAAATAAAATTAAGGAATATAATAATGGTAATGAAAGGCAAAAAAGGTTTGATTGTAGGTCTAGCAAATGATAAATCTATAGCGTACGGCATAGCAAAAGCGTGTCACGAACAGGGTGCTGAAATGGCATTTACATATTTGAATGATGCTCTTAAAAAAAGAGTTGAGCCACTTGCTGAGTCTTTTGGAAGCAAATATGTTTATGAGCTAGATGTTTCAAACGAAGAACATATGGCGGGAATTGCTGCATTAATCGAAAAGGATTTTGGCAAAATTGATTTTTTAGTTCACTCAGTTGCATTCGCTCCAAAAGAAGCACTTTCAGAGCCGTTTATGAAAACTACAAAACAGGCGTTTGCAATAGCTATGGATATTTCTGTTTATTCACTTATAGATTTAACAAATCGTTTAGAGTCCGTACTGAGTGATGATGCTTCTATTCTTACTCTTTCATACCTAGGCGGACCAAAATATATTGTAAATTACAATGTTATGGGTGTTGCAAAGGCAGCTCTTGAATCAACAGTTCGTTACATGGCAGTTGAGTTAGGGCGTAAAGGTCAAAGAGTAAATGCTATCTCAGCAGGACCAATTAGAACTCTAGCAGCAGCTGGAATTGGCGATTTTAAACAAATCCTTAACTGGAATGAAGCGAATGCACCTTTAAAAAGAAATGTTACAACAGACCAAGTTGGAAATTCTGCAATGTACTTACTAAGTGATTTGTCAAGTGCGGTAACAGGTGAAATTCACTATGTTGACAGCGGATACAGTATCATGGGAATGGCTGCAGCAGAGCAGACTGAAGATGGAAAAACAGTTTTATCTTGGGACTTAAGACAAAATAAATAATTTTTTAAATTCCAAGATCATCTTGGAATTTAGCTATTTGCCTATGACAGGTAAAGCGTTAATCTTACCCGTATGTGACTCTTGTACGCTTGAGTTACTCTCTTTTTTATAAACCTCTATTTTTTCTACATACTCTTGAAGTTTAAAATCTCTCTCTTTGTCTTGATTTTTAGCTTTAATACTTTCATTTTTTTCAACTGTAGGTGTCCACTCTTTTTCTAGCCAGTTATCAAGTGAATTTTGCATCGCACCTTTTACCTCAGTTCCTTGATTGGATGTGCTAACACTATTTAAAGCTTTGTTTTGAGATGGGTTAACTGTTTGTGAAGAGCTACAAGAACTCAGGGACAAAAGAGTGAATGTTAGGAATGTTATTGTTGTTAAATTTTTCATGATGTAATTATACTCTAACTAATTGATTAAATTTTAATCATTATATTGAATAATTAATAAATTATCCATGTTAGAATTGCTCCATACATTCGTAAACAAAAGGAGAATATATGAAATTTACAAAAATGAGTTTAGTGGCTGCGCTACTAATCGGGTCAAGTGCATTTGCAATTGAGAATATAAAAGTTGCTGGTGATGCTAAGTTGTTTTATAGTACACAAGATGATGAATACACTACAACGGATGCTTCACTTTTTGATAAAAAATCATCAACTGGACAAGCTGCATTAGGACTTGGTGCTACTGCTGATTTAACTACTGGTGTATCTGCTGGTGCGCATTTGACTGGTTTGTCAACTTTAGGTTTAGAGGGACAATTGGTTAATAATGTTTGGGAAGGAACAAATGGTACAAAAGATTACTACTTGTTTGATGAAGCATGGTTAGCTGGAACTGTTGCAAATACAACAGCAAAAGTTGGTCGTATGACATTAGATACGCCACTTGTATTTACTGAAAAATGGTCGATTGCAAAAAATACTTTTGAATCAGCTGTTTTATTAAATACAGATATTCCAGATACAACAGTTGTGGGTGCGTATGTTGGTGGAACAAATAGTAATAACATTGTAAACCCAGTAACTGGTAGTAGTAGAGAGAATGGTTCTCAATTTACAGGTTTTGGAAATGCAGCTGGAACAATGCAAAAAGTTGACTCAAATGGTCAAACAAACTTTTCACAATTTTACAATGGCGCATATGCTGCTGGTGCAATCAACAATAGTTTCAAGCCATTAACTGCACAAGCTTGGTACTACAATGCAACACAATATCTTAATGCATATTGGTTACAAGCAGATTTAAGCATCAATAATATTTTAGCTGGTCTTCAATATACTAACACCAACTATACAAAAAGTACAGAATTACCAATAGCAAAAGATGCAAGTAACAATGCTGTTGCAGCAATGTTAGGGTATGAGTTAAAAGATGCGTTTACTGCAAAAGTTTCTTATTCTCAAACTGCTAAAGAAGAAGATAGCTCTTTAGCTCTTGGTTCAGGTGCTAACTTAGCAGGTTCTCAGTCTAAGCTTTACACAGAAGCATGGTGGAAATATGGCATGGTAACTAAAGCAGATACAAAAGCGTTTAATGTTACTTTAACTGCTCCAGTAGCTGATTTATTTACTACAGGTCTTTACTATACACAAGCAACAAATGGTAAAAATGGTGTAAGTGCAGCAACTGAAAAAGATTTCAAAGAAGCAACTTTTGAAGTAACTAAAGCATTTGGTCCATTAGCTGTTGGTGTTTACTACATCTATACACAAGACGATGCTACAAATATTAAAGCTGGTGATACTAAAGGGAGCGCATTTAATACTGTGCAAACTTATTTAACTTATAGTTTCTAATTTCCACATGCCATGCCTTTATGGCATGTGTATTTTTTTTCATTCATTTTCATCCCATTCACTTTCTTTTCCTGTTTTTTAAGAAAGTGAATTTTTCTCTTATTCCGCACTCCTTTTTTGCTATAATTTCCACATGCCGAAACTACTTAAAAAACTTTTTTATCTTCTGTTTATGCTTTTGTTGATTTCAATAATCTCATTTTTGGCGATTCACTCCGCACCCAATAGTTTTTTTGGAGCAGGAGAGTTAAATCCAAATATGACCAAAGAGGCGATTGAACAACTCAAGGCTGTTTATGGACTTGATAAGTCGCTATTTCAGCAATATATAGACTGGGTGTCCAATATGTTCAAACTCAATTTCGGTGTCTCTTTTGTGAGTGGTCAAGATGTGAGTTCTGAAATATTTAAACGACTTCCTGTAACTTTGAGTATGAACATAACAGCTTTAATCGCTGTATTTGCACTCTCTTTATATCTTGGTATAAAATCAGCACTCTCTTATGAAAAAAAATCTGATTATATCATCCGTCAAATCTCTTTAGTCTCTTTTTCTATGCCGTCGTTTTATCTTGCACTTTTGCTGATTATAGTTTTGAGTGTTAATTTAAAAATATTTCCAATCGCAGGGCTTCACTCTGTTGAAGAAAAAGTAGGACTGTTTTATTACGCAGATATGGCTTGGCACTTAGTTCTTCCTATTGGTGTTATGGTCTTTGTTGGACTTGGGAGCATGATAATTTATATTCGCTCGCTTACTTTAGAGATACTAAAAAGTGATTATTATTACTTTGCCCTTTCTCGTGGTTTGAGTAAAAAAACATTGCTAAGATTTTATATCTTGCCAAATCTATTTCCGCCAGTTGTAACACTTTTAGGTTTATCTCTTCCTGGGCTTATCGGTGGAAGCGTTATTTTGGAGTCTATTTTTGGGATTGAGGGGATGGGACAACTCTTTTTTATGAGTGCTCTGAGCCGTGATTATCCTGTAATCATGGGAACTTTGATGATAACAGCGTTTTTAACACTTTTGGGAAATATGATAGCAGATTTACTTCTTTTGAAATTAAATCCCTATATGAAAAGAGGGTAAAAACTTTTATCATGGCATGTGGGAATGAATTCCACATGCCACGATAGAGTAAAAAAATTCTTAGTTAAATAGCGCCTCAAGTGCGTTTACACTCTCTTTTTGCTCTTGCATAGGTTCTTTATTTTCACTTGCTGTGTCACTTTCAATAAGTTCTATATTAAAACCTGTAAGCATAGAAGCAAGACGAATGTTTATCCCGCTCTTACCAATTGCTTTTGATTTTTGATCCGCTGGAAGCGTGATGATTGCTTTGTCATTTTCGCCATCCGCACTTCTCACTATCTCAACATGCGAGATAATCGCTGGACTCATAGTACGAGATACAAAAAGTTCAGGGATAGTTGTAAATTCAATACAGTCGATATTTTCACCGATTAACTCTTGGCTAACAGCATTGATACGCACACCTTTTACACCAACAGTTGCTCCAACCGCATCCACTTGCGGATGTGTACTAATGAGGGCTACTTTAGCTCTCTCACCAGGAATTCTCGCACATCTCTCAATGATAACCGCTCCATCAGCGATTTCAGGAACTTCTAAAGCTAAAAGTTCTTCTAAGAATTTTGGAGAAGTTCTTGAGAGTTCGATTTGGATACCGTTCTCTTTGTCCATATTTACACGACGAACAACCGCTTTAATATGGTCGCCAACTTTGAAAAATTCGCCTTTGATACGGCTTTTCATCGGAAGCACAGCTCGAACTTCATCCACTTCAATGTAAGTTGCGTTTTGAGAATCCACTCTTGTAACACGACCCGAAACTAAAGCCCCGATTTTAGATTTGTACTTGTTAAAAAGTTCATCTTCGATAAGTCTTTGAATATGATACTCTATTTCACGGTGCAGTGAAGCCGCCGCCGTTCTGCCATGTTCTTCTAAAGAATGTTCTATTTGAAGTTGGTCACCGAGTTCCACTTGGTCATCATACTCTCTTGCGTCACTTATAGAGATGTACGCAGGTGCAGTATGTGCATCTTGAAGTTTTTCATCATCATTTGGTACAACAGTAATCGTTTGCACAAGGTTAATAGTTTTTGTTGCTTTATCAACTTGTGCTTCAAAAGCAAAGTCTTGGTTGATTACTCTTTTTGCAGTTTGAACAAACGCAGCTTTGAGTGCCTCTAAAACTTTTTCAGTTTTAAGCCCTTTTTCGTGTGCTATCGCGTCAGCTATATCTAAAATTTTTTCCATGATTTTTATATTCCTTAAGTTTATTTCATAAAAACTAGCCTAAAAAAGGCAGACTTTATTGTTGTTTCACAAAAAATATAAGTAATAAATTGGGGGATTTCTTATGAAGTGATGTAATTATACCAAAAATCTATAAAAGAATCTTTAATACACTTTTTAGTAGAGTTTATATATAATGCAAAACTTTTTATTATGAAAATAATAGTTACATTTAAAGGATATACGATGGATTTAAAACTTGCAAGAACTGATATTGATGCTAAACCTAAAAAAGTTGAGCTAGAGAAGATAGAACAAAGTGTTGAGAAAGAAGATAGCGTGATTTTTTACTTTGATAGAGAAAATTCTCATAAAGATTTACTAGAACTTCAAGACCATTTTGAAGCAAAAGGTAAAAGTTTTTATATGAGCGAAGTGAAATATGGTCTTTCAGATAATGAGTATATGTACCAAGTTCACATCGTAAGCTAAGTTAAAAAAATGAGTAAAAAGTTATTTATTGAAACACTCGGTTGTGCCATGAACTCTCGTGATAGTGAGCATATGATTGCGGAACTTCACGAAAAAGAGGGTTATGAAACAACGGATAATCTCGCGGAAGCAGATTTGATTTTAATAAATACTTGCTCAGTGCGAGAGCGACCAGTTCATAAACTTTTTTCAGAACTCGGTGGTTTTAACAAAAAGAAAAAAGCAGGTGCAAAGATAGGCGTTTGTGGTTGTACCGCTTCACATTTAGGCGAAGAAATCCTCAAACGCGCACCTTATGTCAGTTTTGTTTTGGGTGCTAGAAATGTATCCAAAATTAGTGAAGTTTTGCACAAAGATAAAGCGGTCGAGATAGATATAAACTATGATGAGTCAGAGTTTGCATTTAATGATTTCCGCTCTTCACCTTTCAAAGCCTATATTAATATCTCCATCGGCTGTGATAAATCTTGTACTTTTTGTATCGTTCCAAAAACGCGAGGAGAAGAGATTTCTATACCAGCAGACTTAATCATCAACGAAGCGAAAAAAGTTGTTGCAAATGGAGTAAAAGAGATTTTTCTTTTAGGACAAAATGTTAACAATTACGGTCGCCGTTTTTCTGGTTCAAATGAAAAAGTTGGCTTTACTGAATTACTTAGAAGACTCGGTCAAATAGATGGCTTAGAACGCATTCGTTTTACCTCTCCACACCCTCTGCATATGGATGATGAATTTATAGAAGAGTTCGCCAAAAACCCTAAAATATGTAAAACAATGCACATGCCACTCCAAAGTGGTTCGAGCAAAGTTTTAAAAGAGATGAAGCGAGGTTACACTAAAGAGTCGTTTTTAAATCGTGTCGAAAAACTAAGAAGTGTTTGCCCTACAGTGAGTATTAGCACAGATATTATCGTAGGTTTTCCTGGGGAGAGTGATGAAGATTTTGAAGATACGCTGGATATTGTAAAAAAAGTTGGCTTTGAACAGATTTTCTCTTTCAAATACTCTCCGCGTCCTGAAACGGAAGCGGAACATTTTACAAATATTGTGGATGAAGAGGTAGCTTCGGAGAGACTCTCTTTTTTACAGTCGCTCACAAACGAAATAATTGACGCAAAAAATCAAAAACTTCTTGGCAATGTTTACAGAGTTTATTTTGAAGATTTAAACAGAGATAATTTCGTAGCAGGAAGAAGTGATAACAATATTGTTATAAAAGTCAAAGGCTCAGAAGAGCTTTTAGGTCAATTTAGAGATGTTAAAGTTACTTCCATTGGACGAACTATTTTAACAGGTGAGATTGTTGCTTAAAAAAGTTTTACGAACTTTAGCCCTGATTATTGTGCCTTTTATAGGTTCATTGATGATTAGGTTTCTCTATCTTACAAATAAAAAAGAGTTTCACGCACCACAATCTATTGCAGACGAGCCAACAATTTTTGCGTGTTGGCATGGCGAACTTTTGATGCTTCCTTATCTTTATTCACATTACAGAAAAATTCCACATGCCAAGGTTCTCATCTCAAGTCATTTTGATGGCTCTTTGATTTCAAAAACTATAAAATATTTTGGACTTGGAACTATCGCGGGTTCTTCAAACAGAAATGCCGCAAGAGCCTTGATAGAAGCCATAAAAACGCTCAAAGAGGGTTATGATATAGGCATCACTCCCGATGGTCCAAAAGGTCCAAGACATGAGGTTGCAGATGGCATCATAGTTATGGCACAAAAAACGAAAGCCAAGATTGTTTTAGTGGAGATAAAACCTACAAAATTTTGGAAACTCCCAAGCTGGGATATATTTGTAATACCCAAGCCTTTTGGAACTCTGCACTATTTTGCAACTGAGCCAATAGATGTTACTTCGATGACACTTGAAGAGGCGAGAGTTTTGATTCAAAACGGTTTACTCAAACATGAAAAAGTTACTCAACAAATATAAAATAGAGTTTCTAACGGATTTAGAAAATCATAGAGGCTATTCTGATTTAACGATAAAAAGTTATGATGAAGCTCTAAGTGAAGCTTTGTGGCATGTGGAAATAGTAGAAGAAAACGCACATTCTGTTTTTAATCTTATGCCTTATCGTATCAAAATAGCACACTTAAATCCAAAAACAATTTCTAAAAAATTGAGTGCAATAAGAAGTTTTGTAAAGTATTTAAACGACAATGATTTTAAAGTAGTTTTAAAAGCTGACAATAGTGTTAAAGTAGCCAAAACACTGCCAAAACCAATATCGCATAAACATATACTTGAAGCGCTGGAATACGCTGAGGTAGAAGAAAAATTGGTAGTTGTTTTGCTTTATACGCTAGGTCTTAGAATCTCAGAACTCTCAGGGCTAAAAATAGATGAAATTTCAGAGGAGTGGACGCGGGTTTTAGGAAAAGGAAATAAACAAAGAGATATCCCGCTCATGCACTCAACAAAATTATTATTAGATGAATATTTAAGCAAAAATAGTCCTATAAAATTTCTTTTTGAGAAAAATGGCGAAAAATTAAGCGAAAATAGTCTAAGATATATCGTTACTAAAGTCTTTAAAAGAGTTGCTATTAAAGCTACTCCGCATCAGCTTCGCCACTCTTATGCAACAGCTTTGTTGAATAACAGTGCTAGAATCTCTGATGTAAGTGAGCTGTTGGGTCATTCTTCCATGGCTACAACGCAAATATACACTAAATTAGGAAGTGCCTTGAAACAACAAAATTATAACAAAGCACATCCTCTTTGTAGCGTAGAAGAGCGTGTTGGAGATGTATGATGCTTAGTAGTTTTTTTCAGCTTTTATATCTTAAAGTGCTTGTGAGTGTTGTTGTCAAGCGTTCTAAAACTATTGTATATATTGAATCTTTAAATGCTAAAGGCGTTGTTAATTCAGAGCAAAAGAGTTTTAATGCAACTATTATAGATGAAGAGATATATGAGTTTATAACTTCTTTCACGAAAGAATCACCTTATTATTATATTTCAGTTTTAGACTCTTCCTTAGATCAAGGCGCATTGCCAACTTGCTCGAGAGATGGCATGGCATCTTTCCATGATATATCTAACTATGAAAGTAGATGTTATAGAGATAAATGGAGTTACTATACTTCTAAAGCAGGTTTAGATATGCTTGAGAGAAAATGTATAAAAATAGGGGTGGATTTTATATTTTCACCTTTTTTGATATTGAACAACTTTTTTAGTGACAAAATAGACACACATAAGGCTTTATATCTCTTAATCGAAGAGAGTTACATGTCTTTGATGGTCTTTGATAATTCAGAACTTCTTTACGCACAGCATCTTGATGTAGAACATTATAAAGATAATAATGAACTTTTTATTGAAGATAATGAGGTACAAAATGGTATTTCGCCAGAAGATACTATTGATTTGGATGAGATAGATGCACTTGATGATTTAGATGATCTTGATGATTTTGCGAACATAGAAGATCTTGATAGCTTGGAAGATATGGATGAGTTTGCTCAAGCACAAGAAGAAGAGCCTATAAAAGAAGAAAAATTTAAGCCTTCGCACCATGAAGATCAAAGTTTGAATGAGGATTATCAACGATTTTTATTAATCCAAAGTTCAATAAAGAATTTTTACAAAGATAGTAGATATAAAAGTGAATTTATTGAATATATTTATATTGCAGATACTATAAAAGTGAGTCGAGATTTAAAAAAATTTCTTGAAGAAGAGATGTTTTTAAGTGTTTATGTGCGACATATGGATTTGCCTCTTGAAGTTTGCACAATGACAAAGTTGGAACTTCAATGAAATATAGTTACATAATCCCAAGAAAAAAGAGCATTCTTACAGCCGAAATGCAATTGCTTTTAGTCTTCTTTGGCATAACGCTTTCCATGCTTTTTATTACATATTCCTTTTTAAAATTTAATGATTTTAGATTTGTTCAAGATAAAATAAGCATAGTGCAAGAGAGAGAAAATCTTAAAACAGATATTCAAACCATGAAAGTTCAAATCGCATTTATTGAAAAAGAGAATATGCTCTCAGAGAGAATTTTCACAAAAAACAGTGTGTTAAAAGATTCTATTGCAAATATGTTTGATTTAGTTCCACAAAGAATTACACTTTCAGAAGCACAGTTACTTGAAAGAGGGCTTATTCTTTATGGGATAACACCAACAAAAGATGTGTATAACTTTATGCTTCAAGCACCTCTCCGTTCTATTTTTCATAGAACTTACAGTAGTTTTTATCCAGCTGAAAATGGATGGGTTCGATTTGTTTCAACAAATTTTATAGATGAAGAAGAGGGTGAAAAAAAGAGTGAAGTAGTAGAAAAAGATGAAGTTAAATCTGAAGTAAAACACGAGGAGATAAAACATGAACATTAATATTTCCAGACAAACTATCTATATTCTTGTGTTAACTATGTTTTTGTTTATCTTCGTACTCTTTTTTTCATTTATGGTTTTAATTCCTGAGGGGCAACTTTATAGAGAACAAAAAAATGCGTTAAAAAAAGAAAATCTAGAACTTCAAAGATATCAAGAATTTAATGCTCAAACATTAGAGCGATTAAAAAAACTTCAGAATGATAACGCACATATTATCACTGCGTATAAAACACCCTTTAATGCTTCTCAATTTGAAAAAGTAAATAAAACTTATTTCAAATCTTTGAGTGTTACACCAAAAATTACTCTTGAAGATGAAGAAGAATTTAGTGTTTATGAAGTAAATGCAACTTCCAAAATAAACTCGCCAATAATTTTTTATAATTTTTTAGAAGCTATAAATAAGAGTGATTGGATTATCGGTGTTAATTTCCCAATACATTTTAAAAGAGAAGCAGATATGATTCGTTCAAGTTTTACTATGAGAGTTTATTCTCAAAAAAGTGAGATAGTTGCGAATGAAAACAGAGCAGATGCACATGAACCGACTACGCATGAGACTAAATCAGCTACGCACCACTAACTCTTTTATCTTTAAAAAAGCATCACTGTTTTTATAAAGGTAGGGTCTTAATTTCGGCTCAATCTTCAGTTTACGCATCTCTTCTTTGAACTCTTTTGGCATGTGGAAATCATTTACAATATAGGGAACAATAAAGACAAATCCCCTCTCTTGCACGACCAAAAATTTTCTTCCCAATACAACACAGTTTTCTGTTTCGAGTAGTTCTCTCTCTGCTGTACTTGGCATGTGGAATTGTGATTTGAGATACTTGTCGATGGCATAAATATCAGCTCTTTTGTTATGTGAACTTTCAAAATAGGCAAAATTTCCAATCATTTTTATCTCTTTTTCTTCTACCAAACACTCTCTATCTTTATCTAAATACTCAAAACTTTTTTTAATGCCACCGAGATATTTTTCTATCATAGGCAAAGAGTAATTATGGCGAAATTCGTTTCTTTTTATATCTTCATTTGTATTGCTCTCATCTTCATAATAGTGAAGATTATTTGCATGAAGATAAACCAAAAGTTCCTTTTTATCAAGGTGCAAAAGTGGACGGAGAAGCGTGTAGTTTTTTCTTTTTTGAATCTTTTGCATTCCCGCTATCTCCGCACATCCTGCACCTTTGCAAAACTGCATAAGCATCCACTCAAACCTGTCGCCTAGATGATGAGCAGTGATGAGATTTTCATATTTGTGAGCGGTTATCAGCTCTTCAAAAAAGTTGTAACGAATCTCTCTCGCACGAGATTCAAAGTTTTTCTCAATGGATGGAGCATGAAAAACATGGCATGTGGAATTATGCAATTTTGCTAACTCTTTAGCATAGGTTACTTCCTCTTTACTTTGTTCTCTTATGCCATAATCCACGATGGCAATGTCAAAAGGTATGTTGTGGTTTAGGAGAATAAAAAAGAGGGCGGTGGAATCTCCTCCACCAGAAAATGCCAAAAGGTTTTTTTTACCCTCTAGCAGATGAAGTGAAAATTTCTCAAGCATTGTCAACTGTAGCGGTTAAAATATCGCCGATGAGTTCTGTCACTTTGGCTTTATAAATCACTCCAAACTCTAATTCATCATCTGAAGTTTTGTCATTGACATAAAGTTCACCATCAATCTCAGGTGCCCAGAGAAGTTTTCTCGCACTTAGAAGTGATTCATGCTCGTCACTTTCACCATCAATCACAAGCTCTATCGTCTGCCCAATCTCATTTTTGAGTGATTTTTGCATCACTTCATTACTAATCGCACCCAACATCTCAGCTCTGAGAGCAATCACATCTGCGGGAATTTTATGACTCATATCATACGCTGGAGTTGTCTCTTCATCAGAGTAAGAAAAAACATTGATTCTATCAAACCCAAACTGTTCGGCAAATTCACACATCTCTTCAAACATTTCAGGTGTCTCTTGCGGATGCCCAACGATGAAACTTGTTCGCACAAACGAGTTCGGTAAACTACGCATAAAATCTAAAAGTTCAAGCGTCTTTTCTTTGCCAAATCCTCGTTTCATAATGCGAAGCATGTCATCGTTGATGTGCTGAATCGGCATATCAAAATAGTTGTGGAAAATTTCGCTTTTTGCGATGTTTTTGAGAAGTGAAATCGTAGTCGTTGATGGGTAAAGGTAAAGAATTCTCGCACTTTTTACACCCTCAATCAGCTCAATTCTTTGGATAAGTAAACTTAACCCATCTTTGATGTTTTGGTCTCTCAAATACGAACTGCTATCTTGTGAAACAAAGCTAAAATCAAAATAGCCTTTTTTAATAAGTCCTTCAACTTCTTTGGCAATAGAGTCAAGATTTCTTGAGTTGAGTTTGCCTTTAAAAGAGGGAATAGCACAGAAGCTACATGTTTGGTTACACCCCTCTGAAAGTTTTATATACGCATGATACGATGAACCAGTCACAACTCTCTCAGCCCCATCAATCAAAAAAACTTTCTCAGAAAAACGGCTTTTTTTCTCAAAAAGAAGCTCATCTATTTTGTCATAATCGCCAACGCCAGTGAAGATATCAACTTCAGGCATATCTTTAGCCAACTCCTCTTTGTAGCGCTCACTCAAACATCCAGCCATCACGAGAACAGAATCCTCTTTTCGTGCTTCATGGAGGTTTAAAACTGTGTTGATTGACTCTTGTTTTGCAGCGTCGATAAATCCACATGTATTGACGATGATGACATCGGCTTCCTCTTGGTTGTCTGTGAGTTCAAAGTTTTGAAGTTTGCCCATCATAACTTCGGTATCGACAAGATTTTTGGTGCATCCAAGAGATACGATGTGGAGTTTATTATTTGTCATTTTTTATTTAATCCTATTTATATGGTTTACACGCTTTATTGTTTGCAACCACTGTTTAATATTTTTTGTATTATACAGTATGTTGCCATTTTTCTTAATTTGTATCTATCTCTTTATTTTAATTATCAAGATTGTCTGTTTTTTGCTATGATGTTTAAATTGATTATTTTTTTAACAAAAATTCTATTAAAAGGGGGATGGCGTGAGCATTAAATATAAGGTATTTTTTCCTGTTTTACTTATGGTTTTTTCAATAATTTCCTTAATAGGTTACTTTAATATACAAAATACAAAAAAAAATATTATAAAGCTTTCTACTGAACATTTACACTCGATGGGATATGTTACAAAAGAAAGAATAGACCAGTATCTAAAACAAACAGAAGCACAAGTCTCTTCCTTTACTAGTCGTTTACTCTTAAGAAAAACTCTTGAAAATTATATAAATGAGCCAACAGAAGAGATGTTTAGTACACTGAACACAATTGTAAAATCTTCTTATACAAATAATGGAATAATAAAAGATATTATTATTTTAGATACAAACGCTAAAATTATTGCCTCGGTGAGCAATAACATAATTGCAAATAATTTCTCTTTAGCAATGTTTAATAAATCAAGAAATAAAATATATTCACATTTAAGCTTTATGGATAACAGTAAAGTCCCAATCTTGTGTATAGGTGCACCAATATTTAATAACAATATATTTGTTGGCGTAAGTATATTTAAAATGAAAATTGATTATTTAAATGAAATATTACTGCAAAGAACTGGACTTGGCAAAACGGGGGAATCATTAATAGGTACATTTGATGAGGATAATAATATTGTTTTTTTTTCACCGCTCAAATATTCAGAATCAACATTAGTACTCTCCCCTTCTCAAGCAAACCAAGCAATTCCTATGAGACTTGCACTTGAAAATAAAGTTGATACAATAGAAAATGGGTTAGATTATAGAAATATTCCTGTTATCGCCTCAATGGATTACTATGCACCCCTAAAAATAGGGATAGTAGTTAAAAAAGATATTCAAGAAATTATGGAACCAGTTAATAAATTAATAGGAGAATTCATAATAGTTTCTATTCTTGGATTTATTGCATCTATTATGATAAGTTTTATAATTGCAAAATATATTACTATTGCAATCAATAGAATAGTAAATGTTGCTTCAAGTATATTAGAGGGAAATATTCATAAAAGAGTTGAAGTTTTTACAAATGATGAGCTAGGGCTATTATCACATGCAATTAATAAAATGGCAGATTCACTTGTAAATATAAATTTAACCCTTGAAGATAAAGTTCATGAACAAACCATTAAACTCGAAAATGCCAACATGAAACTAGAAAATATTTTTAATATTACTCCAAACATCACATTACTTACAAGTGGTAAAAAACTTGTAAAAGCAAATAGTGAATTTTACAACTTTACTGGATATAAAAATTTAGAGGATTTTCTAAGCGATTATGATTGTATCTGTGATATGTTTTTAGCGATAGATGGTTATTTGACACCCATAATAGAGGGTATGTCTTGGGTTAAATATGTTGTTTTAAATAAAGGCAGAGTTCATAAAGCTGTAATAGAAAAAAATGGTGAAGAATACTTATTTCTTGTGAATGCGACAGAATATTATGAAAATGAGCAAATATATTTTATTGCAGTTTTTGAAAATATTACAGAACTTCAAAGAGTAGCCTATACTGACCATTTAACAAAGCTTATGAATCGTGTTAAAATTGATGAAATGCTTGAGCGATGTACGAATAGTTATAGACGATATAAAAATATTTATTCAGTAATCTTGCTCGATATTGACCATTTTAAATTGGTAAATGACACATATGGGCATTTGGTAGGCGATGACATTTTAAGACATATAGCTAAGCTATTGAGTGAAAATACAAGAAATATTGACTTAGTTGGCAGATGGGGCGGAGAGGAGTTTTTAATCATTGCAAAAGAGACAAACATAGAAGGAGCTTCTGTAGTAGCTGAGAAAATAAGAAAGAGTGTCGAATCTTATGTGTTTGAAATTGCAAAGAATCAAACAGTAAGCCTTGGTATTGCTCAAATAAAAGAGGATGAAACAATAGATGAACTTTTAAAAAGAGCAGATGATGCTCTTTATACAGCCAAAGAGAGTGGAAGAAATAGAATAGTTGTTTCTGATTAGGCAAATACCGTTTACTTTTTTTGCCTCTGGTAATAGCATAAGTTTTAGTATAATACAAACATGAAAATATATGATGTTTTAATATTGGGTGCGGGTGCAAGTGGGCTTATGTGTGCTTCACATATAGGTAAATCTTGGCATGTGGGAATCGTCGATGTCAATGACAGAGTTGCTGCAAAGCTCAAAATCTCAGGTGGTGGCAAATGCAACATCACCAATGTAGAAGTGAGTGCAAATAATTATGATAGTGAAAATGCAATAGTACATAATGTTTTAAGTGTTTTTTCCAAAGAAAATTTACTTGATTTTTTAAATAAAAACGGCGTAAAACTTGAAATCCGAAAAGACCGTTATTACTTTTGTAAAGAGAGTTCCGATGCGATAATCAATGTTTTGAAAAAACTCACTCGGCATGTGGAAATGATTTTAAACACAGAAATTTTGGAAGTGAAAAAAGTGAATGAACTTTTTCATATTCACACTTCAAAGGGCATTTTAAAAGCCAAAAAAGTTGTGGTGGCAACGGGTGGAAAAAGTTATAAAACACTAGGTGCGAGTGAAATCGGCTTAAATATCGCAAAAAGTTTTGGCATAAAAGTAAAAGAGTTTACTCCAGCACTCGTAGGTATGACTTTGCAAAAAGAGCAGTTTTGGATGAAGGAACTCAGCGGACTGAGCTGTTTTGTGCATATAAAAGTGGGCGATAAACTTCTAAAAGAGGAGATGCTTTTTGCACATAAAGGCATAAGTGGCCCTGCAGTTTTATCTGCTTCACTTTATTGGCAAAAGGGAAATATGAGTATAGATTTTTTGCCTCAAAACAATATTTTTGATTTAATCAAAGGAAGTAAAAAACAACTAAGTTCGGTTATACCACTTCCAAAGCGACTTTCAAAAGCGATTTTAGATGCTCTTCAAATCGAGGATATTGAGTGTAAAAAAATAACTCCACATGCCAAGATTGAACTCCAAAAAATCCACAACTATGAATTCGCACCAGCAGGAAATTTTGGCTTTACAAAAGCAGAAGTGAGCCGTGGTGGAGTTTTGTGCGATGCGTTAAATCCAAACACCTTAGAATCTTGGCATGTGGAAAATTTGCACTTCCTAGGCGAAGTGGTAGATGTTACGGGAGAGTTAGGCGGATACAATTTTCAGTGGGCATTTAGCAGTGCGGTAGTGTGTGCAAAAGCTATAAACGCTGTCTCAAAATAAAAACTTAGTTAGAAAATCAGCAAAAAAATTTAATGATCTTCTGGATCAAGTAGTTTGTCCATATTCTCACTATCAACTACAAAAAAGAGTTCATTTGCTCTGATAGCTCTTTTATAGTAACTTTTATCTTTGCCCGTAAATTTTCTTTTTATCATTCTTGTTAAATGGTTAAATGACTGCTTAATAGAGATAAATACTAAAGAATCTCTTAAATCATGCATGGATTCTAAAGCAAAAAATTTATCGATTTGCAAATCGTGATTTAACTCTGATGAGTAGATAGAATCAAAATAAAAATCTTGTTTATTCGGAGGAAGTGTAATCGAAGAGTGAATTTCCCCTATTGGGTAAGTTCTGCTTAATTTGAGATGATTTGTATATAAAAGGAGTTTACATTTATGATTTGTCTCTTTTAAAGCATGAATTAGTGCCAGTGTAGTATGTTTATGGTCAGAATGGCTGTCGATGGTTGGATGTGGTGTCAATATTATGTCAGGTTTTGTTTGAATAACTATATTTTTAATATCATCAACAAAAGAGTAATAAGTTGGTTGTGTATCGTGAGATAATTTCACTTTCGCATGGGATACTTTTCTAAATATATTCATATCATTTATACCTTGAATAAGTGAAGATGCAGTTTCTGTTTTATGCTCATACATCCATTTCAAACTTAAATCAAAATACCCCAAAGTAAAACAGTTTTGCATCGTAACATTGCCAAGAAGAGGAACACAAAGCGCATCAAATATTCTAAGTTCTGCTTTTTTTAGAGATTGTTTTGTTTTATTGTGATTATAAATTTCACAATAATTACATGAGCCATATTCCCCAGCTGTTGTTATTACTATAGTTACATCTTCTGCTTTTTTATATAATCCAAAAGCCGCAATTTCTGCATCATCGGCATGTGGAGCTAAAATGAGTATTTTATCAGCAAGGTTGATATTGTTTTGATAAGCATAGATGCTAACTTCACCATTAAGAAGAGTTAAATTTTTTAGATTTATTTTTAGAAGGTCATGTTTTACATGTGAAATATTTATATATCGAACACCTTTTGCTCCATATTCGAAATAATGTTTAAAATTTTCTATTTTTATATAAGGCTTGAAAAAGCAAGAGAACGGGTTAAAAGAGAGTGAAATCTTTAAAAAAAGTGAATCGTAATTTTTATAATTTTCAGGTAATTGGAGTGTGTTGCTTTGCATTTTTGTTTGTAAAAGTAAATTTTTATCTAACTGATATATATAATCAGCAGCTACATTATATTGGTACTTCTGCGATCTATAATATAAAAATAAAAAGTAAATAGCAACAAATAACACTAATGGCAATAAAAAATATAGCATTCAAAACCTTTTTTCAAAATTGTATCAAAAGTTTACTTTGACAAAATAAATCTAATGAAAATACGAGCGTGTATTGTAGCTGTAAATGAAGAAATACTATAGTACTTTTGATAAGATTTTTTTCTAAATTTTGTAATCTGACTTATTTATTGTTGCTTTAGTATTCTTGGCATGTGGAAATTTCAAAAAGTTCACCTTTACGGTTTTATCTCTTTTTTTGTTTTCAAAGAGCGCCAAAGCCACATAGCAGTTCCTATCCCAATAAGAGATAATATGATTATGAGTTGATATTGCTTTGCTTTATCTAAAAATAATTCGACTGCATTTCCTACAAGATACCCGAGTATTCCTACGCTAATCGCCCAGATTAAAGCCCCAAGAAAATTAAGAGGAATAAATACTTTTGGAGGGATACCACTCGCACCAATCAAAAAAGGGGTTACATTTCGAATTCCATACAAAAAACGAAAACCAAGAATCAGTAATACTTTATGTTTATGGAGTAAATCCATAATATATTGCGATTTTACTTTCCACTTTGGACGATTTTCTAAGATACTCATCCCTTTTTTTCTTCCAATAAAATAAAAAAGTTGATCTCCAGCCAGTGTTCCTACAAAAGCAGCGGCAATTACCCACTCTAATCTAAGATGCCCTTCGTGAGCGAGATACCCACCCACCACAAGAATAGTTTCTCCCTCTAAAAAGGTACCAATAAATATTGCGATGTAACCATATGATGTGACTAATTCTTCTAACAAACTTAAACCTTTGGAATATTTTGCACAATATTATCATAAATATTCCAATATTATCACACGGACAAAGGGATAAAAACATTTAGCCAAGATAAGTGATTAAAGTAAAAAAAGAAGTACAAAGGAGAATTGATTTTGTAAGATAAAAAATGTGACTAAAGTTTATATAGTACGAAGTTATGGTGCTCACAAGATTACAGTAAATCTCTGCAAACCCCCATTTTAACGATGTTTGAAGCATTTTAAAAATCCTTGTTTAAGTTTTCCATAAGTTTCCCACTTATGTATTTGGAGCATTCTAGCATTAATTTTTAAATATAACTGGAATAGCGGTGAAACAAGATTATGATTTATATATGAACGGAAGATTAAAACGAAATAATTTCATTTTCACAAAATGAAAGTAAGCGAGACAGAACTTTTATTTTAATTTGATAACAAGCCAATATCTATTTAAAATATTGAACCCCATCTCTTTAATAATAAAAAACAACATTTGTGTTTTTATATAAATTTGTGTATTCGTATCACTTATATGTAAATATGTTTATTTTTACTCGACATTAATCAAATATTAAGAAGGGGGGGGGGGGGTATTGTGCTCACATCTTTTATGGGGGAGTTTATTAATGGAAATTGGTTCGCTGTTGTTTTTATCGTTTATGGATGTAATTTTTGGTGTCAAAAGTTGTGAAGAAAAATACAAAGCGGATGAGAATAAGCAAAAAAGAAAAGAATGTATAGAAATTAGAGAAGCAAATTTTAGGAAACTAAAAGAAGCATATTTAAAAAAACTCAAAGAAAATAAGAAATTCAAAAAGATGCTTGATAAGTATTATGAGGAATACAATCAATTCATTCAAGATTATTTAGCTGAATTTGTTAATCAAGATATGATAATTGAATTACAAACAGCTGATATTCGAATGATAAAAAAGTATTTCGAAGAGCTTAGACAGCTGAAATTAAACAGAGATAATGATGTACCTAATGGTATTAAACACTAAAGATAGTAATTTAAATTTTAATGGAGAATAATATGAAAACAAAAATAGTGACGGCTTTAATGGCATCTATGGTAATGGCAACAATTGTAATGAGTGCAGGATGTAAAAATGATTCTCCTGAAGTAGTTTATGATAGTGGCACAAAACTATTATGGCAAGACAACAATGATACAAAATCAATAAAAAAAGATTGGCAAGGTGCGACAGATTATTGTAAAAATCTTTCTATTGATAAACACAATGACTGGAGATTGCCAAGTAAAGAGGAATTATTGGATTTATATACAAAAAAAGCTATTTTAAAAAATGTTAGCTCAGATGGTTATTGGAGTTCGACTACGGATGAAAGCTTGAAGGACTTTGCGTGGTATGTGGTCTTCGGTAATGGTTATTTCAACGTCGCCAGTAAGAATGCCGACTCTTATGTTCGTTGTGTGAGAGCAGGACAGTAATTTGATTCTTTGGATATTAAAATTCAAAAACGCCAATTGCTGAGAACGAGTTGAAAAAACGATGTAATAATAAAAATTAATAGGAGTATATAGTAAATGGCAATGATTATTTGTTCAGAATGTGGTGCTGAGATTAGTGATCAGGCAGTAGCCTGTCCTAAATGTGGTGTAAATCTAAGTTCAATTGTAATGATTGAAAAAATTAAAGAAAATAAAAATCATTCTTGTAAGAGCAACTTGCCAAATCTTATCCGTGAGTGTGATGAGTTATATAAGAAAAGGTGGTATGAAACTTTCGACATGCCTCTATTTCTTCTATCTTTTGGACTAGTTTTCATTTATGGTTTAGGGCTTTTACCTCTAGCAATTATTTTTTACCTTGATTATAAAAAAAAGAAGGAATTAAAAGAAGCTTTATCTCGTACGATGCCATGTTTAAAAAAGATTTATCCTATTGTGGATGCAAGTGATATAACAAGTAAGTTCGATTATATTGCGAGAAATGAAAAATTTACTGAACTGGAACGAAAGAGAGAAAAATTGGATTACACGATTTACTCAAAGGCATATAAATTGGGTGCAGATGCAATAATTATAGATGGTCAAGATACTACGGCGAAAGTTTTTAGCAGTGTTTCAGTAAATAGGGGTAAAGTTAAAGGCGAAACATCTACGGATACTTATGATAATGTTTATGTGTCATATGTTAAAGTAAAAGATTAACAAAATTATATGAGCAAAGTTAATTTTTTTTGATTTTTAATCGACAGAAAAAGGAAACCGACACCTGATACGGTGTCTATTTTTTAATACAGACTTCCAATGAAGTCTTATGATTTTTTTATATAAAAATACTCTCTTAAAGGGTTTTGAAAGGGGGTTTATCCCCTTCACCTACTTAACTATCGCAGATAGTGTATAGTGGGTTATACTCATAAATAAGATTTTTAAAAAAAAGTATTTTCGAAGCGTTATCATTTCCTCATATCACAAGAGGAAAAATAACTATGAATAAATTACTATCAATACGCATCAAATCACTATTACCATCACAAACAACAGGACAAATAAAACACGATATAAGAGTAAATCAACCCGGTTATATTAGGAACAAAAGAGACAACCTTTTATATATAGACGGACATATAATTCCACAGAATGACAATGACGAAAAAAAGATAAATCAATTATACGAATATCTTAACAAACAAAAAAACAAAAGCAGACAAGACCATATACGCATAAGCGAAGAAAAAACAAAAAGACGCTTTCAATCCACCACAAAATCAGCAATTGCGGGAATTATCACTTTTTCAAATACAATGGAAGAAGATTACAAAAACAGTCCTGAAACATTTTTACAGATAATGAACGAAAATTTAACAGAGATTGAAAAAACTTTAAATACCAACATTTTATATGCTGTAATCCATTTAGACGAAAAAATACCCCATATACACTTTTTAGCAGAGAACTTTGACAGAGAAACGGGAAAAACAATACAAAGAAATATCACAAAAGAAAATTTATCTTTTTTACAAGATTTAGCAGGTAAAAAATGGGAAATAATGGGGTATGAACGGGGAGAAAAAAAAGAAGTTTCAGGAAGAAAATATTATTCAGTTTTAGAAGGACATAAAAGAGAATTAGAAGAGATTGAAAACGGTAAAAAAAACGAACTTCAAAACTTAAAAAATATGAGAACAGAATTAGTAAAAATTGATATGGAGCTTGACTATAAGAAACAGAAACATAAGGAGATATCGGAAGAACAAGAAAAAATCAGGGACGACATCAAAGAAATAAAATTATTAAAAAAAACGATAGCAGAACAGATAAAAAAAGACACTTCCGAAGTTATACAAAACTCGTCAGGTTTTATTGGTATTGATAAAGAAAAATTAGAGAATGAAATTACAAAAATTTTAGTGAAATATTCAAAAATAAAACCTCAATTAAAAGAGCTTCAAGACTTAAAAGAAGAAAATGACACAATCAAAACAGAAAATGAAAAATTAAAAGACACCTTATCAAAACAAAAAACTTTTATTCAAAATACCCTATTAGAAAACGCAGAACATACTCAAAAAATCAAATATCAAGCCGAAACGATAAAAACCCTGACAGAAGAAAAAAAAGAACTTCAAGACGATTTAAACGACTTGACAGAAGAAGTAAAAAAATACAACCCCTCTTTTTCTTACAACGATTTCAAGCAAAACAGAAAATCCACTTATAATAAACTTGTCGAAAACAGACAAAGCTATATAAACAGATAAAAGGTTGATACTATGACAAATAAACAAAAATTAGAAAAATTAGACACATTGGAAAATAAAAAGAAGTGTATCGAGGATATGATAAAAGAAAGATACAATGGCAATGAGGAACAATACACCCTGCTAAACGCAATAAATACCCTTATGGACTTAGCAACGGAATTGTCAAAAGGTGGGAAGTAATGTTTTTATTTTTATTTCTTGATTTTTTATCGGACTTGCTGGACTTTATTAAAAGTCTGTATGATTTTTTTACACCTAAAAAAGACAGACACCCAGAAATGAAACCAAAAAAAGATTATTATAGCGATATGTTTTTATCGTTATAAATTCTTCTTTGACACCTTTAACGATAATTTTTGATTTTTATGTATAAAAAGACATAGGAAGTCAATTTTATCGTTTAAGGGTTATTTTTGAAGTTTTGAAGACAATCGCGACAAATTTTTATTATTTACTTCTTTTAAAGTTCTTTTCTTATAGATTTTTACCCCATGCTCTAAATTATGCATGCTCCAGAGCCAGGCTAAATAAAATATTTTTATTTTCTCTTTATTGTTATAAAACTTATCAAAGTTTTTTTAGTAAAAAAATAGACACGAGTTAGTGTCGGTTAAAGTTTCTTCTGTAAGAATAAATCCACATTCACGAAGTGAATGCGTGCTCTTGATAATTTTTATTTTTGAGAGATAATCATAAAATCTTATTCTTGTTTATAGATCTTTAATGCTCTAGAGCATGATCTATTTACTGATATAGAATATTGAAGAAAAAAAGAGATTATTTAATCATGCTTTATAGCATTAAAGCTATATAAAGAATATTATAGGATGTTTTAAACAAAATTAAATATGTGCTCACAGCTTATTTTCTTTAAAGTATATTTAAGTTATAATTTTTTCCTATATTAAATATTAAGGATTTCATATGATAAATTATAATTTAGACAATGTTGTTAATTCCCCTATTGATGATATCGTCAAGACTATTGAGATTTTGTTTGAAAAAGAAAGAGGGATAAGTTTAAACCGTGAGTATATTGAACATTTTTTCGTTGATGATTTTATGAAAATAATTTCAAATGCTATTGAGACTATTGATGACGATTTAGAAAATGATAAAGAACTATAAAAGGAAAAAAAATGAGTTTAATTCACAAAAGTAAAGTTTTAAGTATGATTTCAACAGGTGACACATTTAAGTGTCAATTTATTAAAAAAGACGGAACCCTTCGTTCTATGATATGTAGTTTTAAAGAAATAAGAGATTATGGAAATAGTCTTGTAACTGTTTGGGATTACGAGAATGACGGATACCGTTATGTAAATCTTGATACCCTTGTCTCAATCTCTTTTCACGATGCCCACTTTCAGGTGGCATCGTAATTATAAATAATCATTATAAGCTCTTCTTTGATACTTTAAACGATAATCTTTTACTTTTATGTGTAAATATCGGTTAATTAGAATTTAATCGTTTAAAGGTTGTTTTTGATGTTTTTAAATCGAAATTAAATTTTTAATATTTGTATCATTATTATCTAAATAACTTATAAAATATTTTTTAAAATTAATTGTGTCAATTTTTACTTTGTATTTTGGATAGTCTCTTTTTCCCCTTAAATAATGCTTGTCCGTTATATCACTTTTAGTTGAGTGTCCAATCATAGTTTTTAAATCAATATCTTTAAATAAATCACTTAAAAAAAGTTCTTGTGCGAAGTTCTTTCGGAAGCTATGAATGTTTAACTCTTTTTTATTCTCTTCTTTTACGCAAAGAGAAATTGAATTATTGATTAAAGCTCCAATTTTTTCCTCGCGACTTTCATTAGATAATTTAAATTTTTTCTCATTAAAAAAGAGATGACAATCTTCCGTTTTTTCTTTTAAATGTTCTTGTAAAAAATCTTCTAAATCTGTATGAAGTGGAACAATTCTTACAGCACTATCTGTTTTTGTTCCTTTGACATCGATAAAACCTTTTTCTAAATTCACATCACTTTTTTTAAGTTTAGAAAGTTCTCCTCGTCTCAGCCCAGTGTATAAAGCGAACTTCATAAATTTATACTCTTCTGTGTCTTTGTCTGTTTTTTTAAAAATAGAATGAAGTTCGTTTTCGCTAAATTCTCTCCAAGTAGTTTTATTACTACTATTTGAATCTATTTTTGTGAGGTTGTCGAAAGGATTATTAGTAATATAAAGATTATCTACGAAATACTCAAAAACTGTTCTTGTTCTTTTAATAATTTCATCGACTGTGCGAGGTGCTTGTTTTTCATATTTGTCGAGTAGTTTCGATTTTTTTGCTACGAGCAGTCTTAAATCTTTATCTTTTAAGTCTGCTTTATTTTTCCAAAATTTAGGAACATCCAAAAGGAACTTTCTAAAATCGTTAGCATCTTTTCTTGTGATTTGTTTTACAAGCTGATTATCTGTAAAATATATTAAAATATATTCTATTACTTGCTTATACTTTATCAATAATTTTTGATTATTTTTATTATTTTTTTCTTTGAACTCTAACAACTCCTCACAAAGTTGTTTTAGTTTTAAAGTGTCTCTTGTTTCTTTTGATTGGACGATTACATTATCGTTTATTTTACTTAGTCTGTTTGCTTTGGCAATAACAGTTTTTTCAAATTCTGCCATTAACTTTTTTTCTTCTTCATTTTCAGCACTTACAATGAGAGAGCCGTTTATATTGATTATGCTTAATTTTGAATTAGTATTCCATGGATTGTAAGAATTGTCGTCTGCCATCTTGTTTAACCTTTGTAATATTTTAAGTTTCAAGATATTACTATAAATAAAATTAGAGGTGCGTAAAGACTTCTTAAAGACGGTATTATTTATCTTAATGACGAAGTAATAAGTGTCATTTCGTTTGAGTAAATACTTATTATTTAATAAACCTAATTTCTTTAAAAGTTTCTCACTTTTTTTAAGTTTCCCATAAGTTTCCCAAAGAGGCTGAAAGTCCCTATTTATAGGGGTTTGAAGGGCGTGATTCGTGGTGCTCACAACAGGACTCGAACCTGTGACTTTTACCTTGTCGAGGTAACACTCTACCAACTGAGTTATGCGAGCAAGAGTGTGATTTTAGCAAAAAAAACTTAAACTAATTTTTCTTTTTTTAAATCACAAAAAAGTTCTTTTATTTTCCAAATAAGAGCCATGTTTTTATATATAATTTAGGTGTAGTAAGTGTATAATTCGACAATTACAAATCTATTACATTTAAAAAACATCAGAAGGTAAATTATGAATTTAACTGAGTTAAAAGAGTTGGGATTAAAAAATATTGGTAAGGTTTTTCATAATTTAGGTTACGATGAATTGATTCAACATGAACTTGATAATAATGAGTGCTCTCTTACAAAACAAGGTGCTATGACTGTTGATACGGGTGTTTTTACAGGGCGTAGTCCAAAAGATAAATATTTTGTTAATCGTGATCCATCAAATAAATACATAGCTTGGGGCGATGTAAATAAGAAAATCAGTGCAGATGTTTTTGCAGAACTTTTAGTTGTTGCACAAGAACAATTATCAGAAAAAGATATATATGTTACAGATGTTTTTTGTGGTTCAAGTGCTGCTTCAAAAAAATCAGTTCGTTTTGTGTCTGAGATAGCGTGGCAGTCTCATTTTGTTAAAAATATGTTTATTCGTCCTTCTGATAATGAACTTGAAAAATTTAAACCAGATTTTACAGTTTTAAATGCATGTAAAGCAGTTAATTCAAAATGGAAAGACCATGGATTAAATTCTGAAGTATTCGTCCTTTTTGATATTGAAAACAACCTTTGTATTATTGGTGGCACTTGGTATGGTGGCGAGATGAAAAAAGGAATTTTTTCAATGATGAACTACTGGTTACCACTCGAGGGTAAACTTGCAATGCATTGTTCAGCAAATGTTGGAAAAGATGGCGATACCGCACTCTTCTTTGGACTAAGCGGAACGGGCAAAACAACGCTTTCAACTGACCCTTATAGAAAATTAATTGGTGATGATGAGCATGGCTGGGATGAGCATGGAGTATTTAACTTTGAAGGTGGATGTTACGCAAAAGTAATTAACCTTGATTCTAGTAGTGAACCAGAAATCTATGGAGCTATAAGAAAAGGTGCGTTACTAGAAAATGTAGTGATAGACATGGATGGTATTGTTGATTACAAAGATGGAAGTAAAACAGAAAATACGCGTGTTTCTTACCCGATAGAGCATATAGAAAACCATGAACCAACTTTGGGTGCTGGACATCCTGAAAATATTATTTTTCTAACTGCGGATGCTTTTGGTGTTTTACCTCCAGTATCTAAACTTACAAAAGAACAAGCAATGTACTACTTTTTAAGTGGATATACTGCAAAAGTTGCTGGAACTGAGCGTGGAATTACTGAGCCAGTTGCAACTTTTTCTGCTTGTTTTGGTGAAGCTTTTTTACCTCTTCATCCAACAGTGTATGCGAAACTTTTAGGTGAAAAAATAGATAAGCATGATGTGCATGTATATCTTGTAAATACTGGTTGGACTGGTGGCGGTTATGGTGTTGGAAAAAGAATGAGCATCAAAGATACTCGCGCTTGTATCAACGCTATTCTTGATGGAAGTATTAAAGAGAGTGAATTTGATACAACGAGAACATTCAGACTTCATGTTCCAAAAACATTAGGCAATATAAATCCAGAGATTTTAAATCCTAGAAATGCTTGGAGCGACAAAGAGTTATTTGATAAAACGAGAGACACTTTAGCGGAGATGTTTATCAAAAATTTTAAAAAGTACCAAACACAAGATAGCGCATTTGACTTTTCAGAAGCAGGGCCAAAAGTAGGGAGTTAAAAAACTCTCTACTTTTTAACTTTCTTCTTTGTAGCATGTGTCGCATAAAACCACAAACTACTTCCTACAACCACTAGAGAAAGTGGGGCAATCCAAGGTTTTTGACTTATAATTTCTGCTAATTTTACCAAAGCATCGCCTGAATAGTAACTTCCAATTCCAATAGACAAAGCCCAAACTGCTGAACTAGCGACATTTAAGAGAGCAAATTTTTTGAACTCATATTTTGTCAGACCAATAGCGATTGGAATAAGTGTTTTGAGCCCATAAACAAACTTTTGAATCAAAATTATCCATGAACCATATTTTTTAATTAGAATATGGGAAAGTGCTAGTTTTCTTCTATGTTTTCTAAGTCCTTCCATCATCATACTTTTTTGGTAGCGTCCCATATAAAAAAGTAAAACTGCACCAAGCGCATTGGCTACAAAAGCTATGAAAATCACAAGTGACAAGTCCATTTTACCCATAAACGATAAAACTGCTGCCCCAACAAGTGCCATAAACCCACCGCCAAGTGAGTATAAAAAAAGTCCTATATATCCGTAAGTTGCTAAGTTGCTAAATGTATCTTCCACATGCCGTCCTATTATTTAATCTCATCAAATCTGAACAAGTCCAGCTTTTATTCAGTCACTAAAGCTTCACCTTTGGTGAGATTTTAGAGTTGTTTTATTTTCATAATTTCATCACGAAGTCTTGCAGCCTCTTCAAAATTTAACTCTTTTGCTGCTTGTTTCATCTTTAACATAAGCTCAGTTGTGAGAGCTTTTTTCTCGCGCGGTGGCATTTTATCCATTTTTTTGTTCTTTTGGTAAATGGCACCATGCTCTTCTAGTTTTAGGTTTTCATCTAGTTTTCGGATGGTTGTCGTCGGAGTTATGTTGTTTTTTATATTGTGTGCCTCTTGAACTTCTCTTCTTGCCGTGGTTTTATCAATGGCTCTTTGCATAGAACCTGTGATTTTATTTGCATATAAAATAACTCTGCCTTTTGAGTTTCTAGCTCCTCGCCCAATAGTTTGAATAAGTGCTGTTTCACTTCTTAAAAACCCCTCTTTATCTGCATCCAAAATCGCCACTAAAGAGACTTCAGGCAAATCCAATCCTTCACGAAGGAGGTTGATTCCAATGAGAACATCAAACTCCCCCATTCTTAGCGCGCGAATGATTTGGTTTCTTTCAATCGTGTCAATATCAGAGTGCATATATTGTACCTTGATACCCAAGTCAGCCAGATATTTTGTGAGAGCTTCTGCCATTTTTTTTGTTAGAACTGTTATGAGAACGCGCTCATCATTGACTATGATTTTTTTGATCTCATCATGGATATCTTCGACTTGATTATCGGATGATTTTATCTCTAAAATCGGGTCAAGAAGCCCTGTTGGACGGATGATTTGATGTGCCACTACACTTGACATTTCCAACTCATAAGCTGAGGGTGTCGCTGAGACGAAAAGATAGTGAGGCGCTTTATTTATGTACTCATCGGCTTTAAGAGGTCGGTTATCTAAGGCACTTGGAAGACGAAATCCATACTCCACCAAAACCTCTTTTCTCGCTCTATCTCCCGCGTACATGCCACGGTACTGAGGAAGCGAAACATGCGACTCATCCACAATCACAAGATAATCTTTATGATGCAAGGCAAAATAGTCAAGCAAAGTGTAAGGTGCTTCTCCCTCTTTTTTGTTTGTAAGAAGCCTTGAGTAGTTTTCTACACCTTTGCACATGCCAGTCGTTTGCAACATCTCGAGGTCAAATTCCACTCTTTGTTTGAGCCTTTGATGCTCGAGTAATTTTCCCTCTGCTTGAAAGTAGGCTAATCTCTCATCTAGTTCCTCTTCTATGCGTTTAATCGCAATTGCCATTTTTTCTTGGCTGACGCTAAATTGTGAAGTTGCATAAATAGTGAACTGTTTATGCTCTTCTAGTTTTTTGTTGTCGATGATGTCGAAGGTGTAAATCGCCTCGATTTCATCTCCAAAAAACTCTATGCGAATTGCTTCTTGTTCAAAATAGGGCGGATAAATATCTAAGGATTCACCATTGACACGAATGTGTCCGCTGTCAAAATAGGTGTCGTTTCTGCTGTAGCCCATCTCGACAAGACGAAGAAGAAGCGTTTTTTGAGCGATGACATCTCCAACTGCGATGGACTGAACCATATTTTCATACTCTTCAGGGTCTCCCAAACCGTAGTTTGCAGAAACGGAAGCAATGACGATAACATCATCATAACTGAGAAGATTTGCAGTTGAAGAGAGTCGCATGCGCTCTAACTCTTGGTTTATGGCACTATCTTTTTCTATAAACAAATCTTGACGAGGAATGTACGCTTCGGGCTGATAATAATCATAATACGATACGAAATATTCCACATGGTTGTTTGGAAAAAACTGGCGAAATTCACTGTAAAGCTGGGCAGCTAGGGTTTTGTTATGCGTCATGATGATGGTTGGCATCTTCACATTTTCTATGATACGCGCCATAGTGTATGTTTTTCCTGACCCAGTGACACCTTCAAGTGTTTGGTAACGATTCCCTTTGAGAATACTTTTTGTGAGTTCTTTGATTGCGGTTGGCTGGTCTCCCGCGGGAGAATAATCTGATATTACTTTAAAGTTTGGCATGTGGAATTATAGCTCATTTTCTAAAACCTTGGCATGTGGAAAAGGTACATTTGGGTAACTATTATGTTAATAATGTATAATTTGCGTATTATAAAATTTTATAGGTGTTATGGAATGATTTTTTTTAAAATAGTTTTAATTTTTATCTTGCTACAAATAGTTATCTATGCTCAAACACCGCCACTTGAAAAAGTAAAATTGCAGTTGCAATGGAAGTATCAGTTTCAGTTTGCTGGATTTATTATGGCAAAAGAGATGGGGTACTATAAAGATGTTGGACTTGATGTCGAGATGATTGAGTACCAAGATGCAGACACCATGCAAGAGCTTGAAGAGGGGCATGTGGATTATGCAATGTCCAATGCTTTGATAGCTTATAAAGATAAAAAGCTAAATAATGTAACACTTCTAGCTACTTATTTTCAAAGATCTCCACTTGTTTTAGTAACCCAACCTGAAATAAAATCCGTTTTACATTTAAAAGATAAAACTGTAATGATTGGAGAAAATGACCGCTTAAACAGTTCATTAACAATACTTCTAGATTATTTTAGCATTACCCCTCAAAATACAAATATTGTGCCACAAAGCTATAACATAAACGATTTTATAGAGAAAAAGGTAGATGCTGCCACAGCATTTCGCTCAAATGAACTCTTTGTCCTTGATGAAAAAAAAGTACCTTATAATGTTATTGACCCTGTTGAGTATGGCTTTACAACAAATGCGAACAATATATTTGCTTCACATGAAAAAGTTAAAAATAATCCACAGCAGGTAAAAAACTTTCTATTCGCAACACAAAAAGGTTGGCACTACGCTTTAGAACATATTGATGAAGTTGCTGAACTTATCCACACAAAATATCAACCTAACAAATCAACGCAACATTTAGCCTATGAAGGACGGGTTACAAAAGAGCTTATGCTTCTCAATTTATATCCTATTGGTGAAATAAATAAAGATTTTGTTCTTCAAAATTATAAACTCTTGCTCAAAAATGATAAAATCGATGCATCTCAAATGCCAGATAAGATAATACTCGATGATACACAAAAAAAGTCTGTTGTTGAATTGACAAGAGATTTGGTAAAAAGTTTGATGGAACTTATAGATTATAAAGTAGCTATAACTATCTTTATATTTATGTTTATACTCTTTCTTTTGAGACTTTTTTGGTATTTTAAAATGAAAGATGAGGTTCGTAAGCGCTCTATTGTTCAAAAAGAACTTGAAAAAAGTGAACAAAGTTATAAAGCTGAGAGAGACCGTAATAAATTATTTCTTGATACTGCAGAAGTACTTTTAATAGCCCTAGATGCCGAAGCAAGAGTGACTATGTTTAACCGAAAGGCTGAGGAGTTGCTTGGATACACAGAAGAAGAGTTGTTGGGGAAAGTTTGGTTTGAAATTGGTGTTTTACCAAAAGAAATTAATGAGAAAGTGCGTCAAATTTTTAATAGTCTTATGTTTATGACAAAACTCTCAGATGAGCCTGTGGAGCATGTGCTTGTAAGTAAAAGTGGTAAAGAAGTTTTGCTAAGTTTTAGAAATGCACTTCTTTTTGATGCAAATAATATGGCATGTGGAATTTTAAGTTCAAGCATCGATATTACTGCGCGTGTTGAAGCAGAAAAAGAGCTTCAAAAACAGCATGATTTTTTACAGAAAGTTATCAATGGTATTGGTAGCTCTATTATGGTAATCAACAAAGATTACACCGTTTCACTTATGAATATAGCTGCAAAAGAGATGTTAGATGAAAATTTAATAGATAACCCTTCTGCACCAAAATGTTATGAAGTATCACATCATAAAAATATACCATGTGAGAGCAGTTCTCATCCTTGTCCATTAACAATGGTAATAGAGAAAAAAGTACAGACAAAAGTTTTACATAGGCATTCCTCCATGACAGGGGAAGAAAAGATAGTAGAACTTACAGTTACGCCACTTTTTGATGAGCAGGGTGAAGTGTATGCTGTGATAGAGGCAGCGCATGATATTACAGAGTTAAAACAAACGCAAAATAAACTCAAATTTCAAGCAGAACATGATTCTCTCACAGGTCTTCCAAATCGTGTTTTATTTATAGACCGTATAAAGCAATCTATAAATAATGCAAAAAGATACCATGAAAAAATAGCGGTACTTTTTATAGATTTAGATCATTTTAAAGAGGTAAATGACTCTTTAGGACATGGCATAGGCGATGTGCTTTTAGAAACAGTTTCACAAAAGTTAAATAACATTATTCGTAAAAGCGATACTGTGGCACGGCTTGGTGGGGATGAATTTGCTATTATTATCAATCATTTTAATCATATTGATGTTGTTACTTCCGTAGTTCAAAATATTATGCATACTTTACATAAACCACTTTTGATTAAAGAGCACGAGATATATGCATCCCTTAGTATTGGTATCTCTGTTTATCCAAATGATGGGTTAGATGCTGATACTCTTATTAAAAATGCGGATGCGGCTATGTATAAAGTTAAAAATAGTGGTCGCAACAATTATCAGTTTTATACGGCAGATATGACAGAACGAGCTTTTGAGCGAGTTGTTCTTGAGACGCAATTGCGTCAATCTATAGAAAAAAATCAATTGCAAGTTTATTATCAAATACAAATGAATGCAAAAGAAAACACTATTATAGGAATGGAAGCACTTGTAAGGTGGAATCATCCAGACATGGGGCTTGTCTCACCTGCTAAATTTATACCATTGGCAGAAGATACAGGATTTATATTGCAACTCGATACATGGGTTATGAAAGAGTCCATAGCACAATTTCATAAGTGGAAAAAAGAGGGTCTAAACCCTGGGGTTCTCTCACTTAATCTTTGTATTTTAAAACTAGAACAAGATGGATTTATACAAGAAATAAAAGATATGATAAAAAAGGAAGAAGTGGATACTTCATGGTTGTCTTTTGAGGTAACAGAGAGTCAAATTATGAAAAATCCAGACAGATCAATTGAAAAATTAAATGAGTTAAATCAGCTTGGAATTAAGCTCTCCATTGATGATTTTGGAACGGGGCATTCATCACTTTCCTATCTTAAAAAATTGCCAATAGATAAATTGAAGATAGACCAATCTTTTATCAGAGATATTCCACATGACATAGATGATGTTGAAATCACAAAAACCATCATAGCAATGGCAAAAAAATTAAAGCTTCAGGTTATAGCTGAGGGTGTAGAAACACAAGAACAAATCGATTTTTTACTTGAAAATGATTGTAATGAAATTCAAGGTTATTTCTTTCACAAGCCTTCCCGTGCGAGTGAAGTGCAACTAAGATTGAAAGCTTAAATAGGCTTCTTCTTTGATGATGATACTGTTTTCATTGTCAATCATAGTAAGTTCACTATCACTTATGTTGCACTGCAAAGACATTGTTCTTTGAAGGAGTTGTTCTATTTCACCTTCCATACAAAGATAAATTACAGAAAGGTTTTTAAATCTTGAAAGTGATTTTTCTATCTGTTTCCACCAAGCCAAAGCACTCCCTTCTTGGTAGGTGTAGATAATAACTTTTTCAGAACGCCCACATGCCTTTCTTATGCGTTTTTCATCAGGCTGACCTAAATCTATCCACAATTTTATTTCGCCATCTAAAGCTTTTTTCCATAAATCAGGTTCATCGTCTTGAGAAATTCCTTTACAAAACTGCAATGCTTCATCGGCATTGAGCACAAAAGCTGCCAAGCGAACCATAAGGCGTAAATCACTCTCCGATGGGTGTTTGGCTAAAGTTAAATTATGTTCTGCATAATAATGAGTATCCATATTGGCGATGTTGAGTGAAGCTTTATAAATAGTTGCTTTGAGTGCCATTTGTTTTCCTGTAGTTGTTATTTTATAATCGAGAGTATAACGCATATAGAGTGGTTGCATTCTTATATTTTAAGTAAAATTATGTGACAATACAAAGACAAAAGCAATCATACAAATAAAGGCTAAGCCGTGAAATCATTTCCTAAAAAAGTTTATAATAGTAAAACTACCAAGGCTGCGCCACATAATAACAGAAGAAAATTACCTCCTAAAAATAACACTGCAGACATAACTCCTAAAAATGAAGTCAAAGAGATGTTTTTAAAATGGTTTAAAAAAAATAGAAACGCTGGTTATGTTATGAGTAAACAAACTGTAGTTCAAAATATTTTAACGCAGTTAAATGCAAAACAAGAAGATGCATTACCAACAGCTCTTAATGAACTAAAGTATGAAGGAATCATTGAAATACAAGAAGACGGTGTCACTTTAGTATTGACTCAAAAAGGTGCAGAAACTATTTAAGAACAATAATCTTGGCATGTGGAAATTAGTTTTAACTTTTGAACTCTGAGTAAGTTTGCCACGATGATTTGATTTTTTGTGATAGAATTGTACTTAAATAAATAAAATAGGAATGACAATGCAAAACCAAACAACTTTAGAAAAGCTAGGTGAAAAAGTTTCTCATATTCTCCAGCATTATAATTCATTAAAAGCCGAAAACGAGATGATTCGTACAGAGCTTATGACACTTAAAGCACAAAGAGAGATAAAAGATTTGGAAATAGAAAAATTAGTTGAGCAAAATGCTCAAAAAGATTTAGAAATTGAAGAAATTGTAAATAAAATTGAAAGTATCTTAGGCTAGTAAACTATGAGTAAAAAATTAGGCTTAAATATCGGTGGTCGTCATTTTGATGTGGATGTAGATGATAAATTTGCACTTTTTTTAGAACATCAAATGAGAAAAGACTTTAATATGGATGGCGGTAACGATATGAAGTTGTTGCTTCAAGCCTATGTTAGAAAAAATCATGAGTTATTTATACAAGAACAGATGATGAAAGATTTATTAAAAAAGATAGAAAATTAATCTCTAGTTTTATAAAAGTATAAGTTAAAAGTGATATAATTTCGTTCTCTTAATAACAGAGATGGTGTGCGCTCGTAGCTCAGCTGGATAGAGCACTGGTTTGCGGTACCAGCGGTCACATGTTCGAATCATGTCGGGCGCACCATACTTACATCCCCTTAAATCAAAACTTTCTAAAAAAACAAGACTATTTTATCATATAAATTTTCATTGAAACATAACTCCTTATCGCTTAACTGGATAAAGCAGTCCCCTCCTAAGGGATAGCTCTAGGTTCGATTCCTAGTAGGGAGACCACCTAAACTACGAGCTTTCAAGCCTGTCTCAAATCTTTCATTTCGAGTAGTGTCACCGATTTGTCACAACTTTTTTTAAAAAGTTCTATGTTTGTGTCTATTTTTAGGTGCTCTGACTGTGTCATAATAAAACCAGTGTAATTTTTCATAATCATTTCAGGTGAGTTATGACACTGTCAAACGAACTGCTAAACTAGGCAGTCAATAAATCACAAAAAGTTATATTTTGATTTTTGAACCTTAAACTAATAAATTAGTTTTGCTAAACTTAAATTTCATTTTTGAAATAGGAGGTTTAGT
>JBAZSV010000001.1:0-721676 GCA_041662265.1 Sulfurimonas sp. | reverse complement strand
AAGCCTCTCATCGCTGATAATACTGCATCTTTCAGGTGTGGAAATGTAGGTCGCTGCCTAGTTCTCAAAGTTATAACCTCTTACTTCTACAATCAACTTTTATCTTTAATCATAACTTTTTATTCAATTACCTTTTTATTTTTCGTTTTTCTTGGCATGTGGAATTAATGTACTATCGATTATAATCACAACAACTTTCTATTAAAAGGCTTATTATGGTATTAAACGATGACTGGAAAATATTTTTAGAGGATGAAATGCATAAAGATTATTTTATAAAACTTCAAATATTTATAGAAAATGAATACAAATCAAAAACTATTTTTCCAAAATTTGATGCTATTTTTAGAGCTTTTAATTTACTTTCACCAAATAAAGTAAAAGTTGTAATACTAGGTCAAGACCCCTATCATGGTGCAAATCAAGCAAATGGTTTGGCATTTTCTGTTTGTGATGCATGTAAAATTCCTCCTTCACTGAAAAATATTTTTAAAGAGTTGCATGATGATATTGGGTGTGATATCTCGGCATGTGGAAACCTTACTGGGTGGGCGAATGAAGGAGTATTACTCATCAATAGTGTACTAACAGTTCTTGAGTCTTTGCCTAATTCTCATAAAGATATTGGCTGGGAAATATTTACAGATTCAGTAATTAAAAAACTTTCATTGAATTATAAAAATATTGTTTTTATATTGTGGGGTGCACCATCTCAGAAAAAAGCTTTATTTATTGATGAGAGTAAACACTTGATTTTAAAAGCTCCTCATCCTTCGCCTCTCTCTTCTTATAGAGGTTTTTTCGGCTCAAAACCATTTTCAAAAACTAATAGCTACCTCTTGGCATGTGGAAATAAAGATATAGATTGGTGCCTTAGTTAGTTATTACAAACTTTGCTACCACTGGAAGATGGTCTGAAAAGCCTTTTCCTTGGTGTTTTATTGGTCTCTTTTTTGTTGTTTGCCATGAGTATATCTGATTGCCATTAAAAAGATAGTTTGGTTTAAAAGAGCTCATTGTTCCGTTTTGATAGTAGAGATTTTTCTTCCCTAAAAGTGATTGAGAAATTAAAATATTATCTATTGCCTCTTTTTGATTTTTAAAAATGTAGGAATATCTATTTTCTTCATCTGTATCGTACCAAAGATTGTAAAAACTTCCCTCTTCATATTTAGTTTTGTCCGCTTTTTGTGTTTGATATGTAGTTTTTAAAATATGATTAATTGCTGTTTTTCCATTTGTGTCGTTGAGTTTTCTATCTCTCTCAAATCTTTTATACTCTTCATAGTCGGAGTTGAAATCACCCAAAAGTATTATATTTTTGTCATAACCTAACTCTTGTACTCGATTTTGGAGTGCCTTTGCTGACACAATTCTTTGGCTTTCAGGACCTGTTTTTGCTTTCCAATGATTTACAAATAGATATAAATCTCTGTTATTTATCAAAAATTTAACTTCTAGTATATTTCTTTGTGAAAGAGATGAAGTTACACTAACTTCTTTTGCGTAAACAAAAGGTATTTTACTAAGGAATGCAACTTTTGTTGTCGTATTTTTTTTATCAGAGATTTGGTAATATTGATAATAAACTCCATCTCTTTGGAGCATTAATCTCAAATCAATGAGCGCTCTAAGGGACTCAATCTCTTCTATAGCGATGATGTCTGCATTTATATCTTTGATAACTTTTGAGATATTTTGTAGTTTTATTTTATAGTTTTTTTCATTCCACTCAGAATAATAGTTTGGGAGATACTCATCATACTCATATCCATCATTTTCTAAATCAAATAAATTTTCAACATTGTATGAAGCAACTGTTAAAACCTTATCTCCGAATACAAAACTAAAAAGTAGAAGAAAAATAACTAAAATTTTCATAAGTTAATGCCATTTAATCTTAGTAGATTCTCAGGATTTGGTTCTCGGTTTAATAGCTCTTTAAAGAAAATATCCATGCTTTTTGAACCACCACCATGAAGTACAATATCCAAATATTTTTTAGCAGTCTGTGAGTTAAATATTCCCTCATCTACAATGCTAAAAAAGGCATCTGCACTTAAAACTTCCGCCCATTTATAACTGTAATATCCAGCAGCATAGCCTCCAGCGAAAATATGTGAGAAGCCATTTTGAAACTTATTATACTCAGGTGGTTTGATGAGCGAAGACTCTTCTCTTATGCTATCTAAGAGATTTTGGACTTCCTCTTCATTGTGCAGTTTTGTGTGCAGAACAAAGTCAAATATTGAAAATTCTAGCTGTCTAAGCATTCCCATCGCCGATAAAAAGTTTTTACTTCTTACAAGTTTGTTTATCATCTCATCAGAAATTATTTCTTTTGTTTGGTAGTGCGTAGCAAAAAGTTTTAAAACATCTGGCTCATACGCAAAGTTTTCCAAAAGTTGAGATGGAAACTCCACTGCGTCCCATTCCACGCCGTTTACTCCACTTACGCCACTCTCATTTACCTTGCTGAGTAGATGGTGGATTGTGTGTCCCATTTCATGGAAAAGGGTGACGACATCGTCATGTCTTAGAAGGGAAGGAGTGTTGTTTGAAGAGGCTGGAAAATTACAAACTATAAAAGCTGATGCTAATTGTTCTTCCCCTTTTTCATCCATACAGTGCGCTTGCCAGTTGTGCATCCACGCTCCGCCTTGTTTGTTTTTTCTCGATTCCAAATCAAGATAGAGTCTAGCTCTGAGAGTGTTGTCCAGATACAAATCATAACTACTTGCTTTGTCATCCCACAAAGTTTCATCCACTTTTTTAAAGCGTATGCCAAAGAGTTTATTTAAAAACTCAAACATACCATTGACAACACTTTTTTGCTCAAAGTAAGGGCGGTAAAGCTCTTCATCCAAGTCATATTGCTCTCTCTTTAACAGCTCACTATAGTAGGCTGTATCAAAGCTTTGAAGTGGTTCTTTGGACATTTTTTGAAGCGTTTTTAGCTCCTCTTTTGCTTGAGCTTTTGATTTTGATACGAGAGTTTTTAGAAACTCCAATATACTCCCTTCATCTTTTGCCATTTTACTTGCCAAGGAGTACGCAGAGTAGTTAGGAAATCCTAAAAGTTGGCTCATCTCATGTTTGAGTGTTAGGAGTTCATCGATTATTTTTGCATTTTGCGGCGCTCTTGTAACATATGCTTTGTAAAGTGCTTCTCGTATCTCTCTGTTTTTCCCATAAGTCATATAGGCGATGTACGAGGGCATTTGAAGGGTAAATTTATATTTTACAACTTCACCTTCCATATGCCCCAGGGCACTTTCTCTGGCTTCGCCATTCACCTTGAATTTTGCATTTTCTATATCACTCTCTGGAAGTCCCTCAATGTCTTTTTCATCATTGATAATATACTCATACGCATTAGTAGCATCTAAAAGATTTTGCGAAAAGTTGTTTGTGAGTTCACTTTTTTTTATGTTTATCTCTTGGAGTCGCTCTTTTGTTTTGTCATCTAAATGCGCTCCACTTAACTCAAAGTTTAAAATATTAAGCTCAACAACTCTTTTTTGCTCATCATTGAGTGACTCTTTTGTTTGAATCTCTTTATACGCGTTATAAATATCTATATTTTGCGATAATTTTGTAGAATATTCGGTGATAATCGGCAAAGATTCTGTATAAACTTTTTGCGTTAGTTCTGAGTTGTTTACAGAGTTTATATGTGTGAGTGGAGTAAAAAATTGGTTTAAATACTCATCCATCATCTCCAATGGCTTCACAAAGTTTGCATAAGTTTTTTCTTTTATCTTTAAAAGCTCTTCAGTTTTTTCTGAATTGGCTTCTAATCTTTGAGACAACTCTTCTATAAAACTTTCTAAATCTATTTTAAATTCTAAAAATCTTGGCATGTGGAATGTTCCTTGTATTGTTTTTTAATCTTCTTCATCTCGTTTAAGTCTAATCGCACCGAATTTTTCTATTAAAATATCATCATATTTATCCGAAAACTCAAAAAGTCGCTCAAACGCAATTTTACCCTCTTCAAGTGTGAGGGATGAATCAACGATTAAGTAGGAAAAATAAATGGCATTTTCACTTATTGAAAACTGTAAATAAGAGAGTTTGTTGTTCTCATCCAGCAAATAATCATAAAGTGCATCTATATTTTTTGTAGGAATGCCACAAAGTTTTGAATCGCCGATTATTACTCCATTTTCATAGTAATTTATCTCAATTCTCGCTGTACCATGCTCAACTCTCCATGAGGATTGGCTTCTTCTTGAGAGGGTTACATTTATGTCAGAGGCTTCTAAAATCTCTTCTATAAGTTTCGTTGCACCGCTTGGTTTGTAACCCTTTCTTCGTAATTTTGCAACTTCGAGTTTAATTCCACATGCCGGACAATAATCGTTGAGTATATCTTCATCGTTGATTAAATTTTTGCATGAACTACATTTGATGACATTTTCTCGCTCCAGAGCTTTGAAGCTATCAAGCGCGTCTTGTACATAAAAGTAGGGCAGGGCAAAACCTAAATTGTTTGCATTTTGTATGATAAAAGTGTTTACACCCACAACATTTCCATCTGCATTTAAAAGAGGTCCGCCGCTGTTTCCTGGATTTATGGCTGCATCGATTTGTATGTATTCTAAATCGCCTTGAAGTCTGGAAGCTTTTGAGATGATTCCCTCAGTTGCCGTGTAGTTCAGACCATAAGGATGCCCGATAGCTATGGTTACATCACCATCTTCTACATTTTTTTGTGAAAGGGTAAGATTATTTTTGGGCATATGAAAATCAAGTTTGATAAATGCCAAATCATAATATGGGTCATCATACACAACCTGCGCGATGCTTCTTTGTATCTTTTTTGCAGAGATAACAACTTCTTTTAATCCGCCAACGACATGGGAATTTGTAACAATCAAATCTCCGATGATAAAGCCTGAACCAGTTCCATAAGGCGTCATGATTTGTATAATATTTTCTATGTATGTTTCTAAAATGAGTTGTGTATTCATCTAAATCTCTTCAAAGTTTAAATCTTGGAGTTGCAGATAAAAGCTGTTACTAAATTCATTGGGCGTTGTGTAGTTGAGTTTGTTGCCAAAAGGTTCAAGGAGCTTAAATTGCTCTTGGTATGGCTCTATAATCTCATTTATTTTTGAGATAATGACTCTTTTTGAAAATGAGTTTGTATCTTCATTGTAAAGAGCTGCGTACCCAAGTGAAGTGAAAAAACTTTGATTTTGAATCTCTACCAAAATGTGTATCAGAGCTTTTGTGACGGGATGCAGACCATAATTATATAAAATATGAAAAGCGATGTAGCCGTAAAGAATAGGGATAATTTGATTGTAGCGGTTGTTTTTGTACCATCTGATTTTTGAGAGTGACTCGCCGATAAACATGCTTAACTCTTCGTTGGATGTTTTTTCACTAGGATTAAAAGTATATTTTGCATCATAAAAATTGTTTTTAAACTCTTCAAACGGCATATTTTTGAGAACTTCAATATACTCTTTTAACTCCTCGTTTTTTGCCTCTATGGTTACATTTTCTTCACTAAAATATTCTTGAATTTTTCTGTTCATTTTGTGATACATTTCATATTTTGGAGTGAGCAAATAATCTATTTTAAAGTAGAGGTATAAAAAGGCGAAAGCTTGCATTCCTGCATTGTCATTGGATGGAAAAGTTGAGATTTTATTTGTAATCTCTTCTATAGATTTTTGCATAAAATCATATTTTATTTGTAACTCTTTTGCTTCTATAGGGCTTATATGGGCGATATCTTCTAGGATAATATCAGGAAATTCACATCGGGTATATTCTTTGTCAAAATCTGCATTTAAGGCCAACTCTCGAAGAGGAAAAAAAACTTTTTGAGGACTCATCGTGATGTTGTCATGATAAAGTTTCAATTTTAAATACGCTTCATCACTAAAATAATTTGTGTAAGTGAGCTGGTAATTTCTTTCTAAAATATATCTTTTTAATCCGACATTTGCACTACTTTTTTTTGTAAGAATGGACTCTGCGTAAAGGTGTTCTTTTGTAATAGTGCCAGTGATTTTCGCGCATCCTTGCAAAATTTCAAAACTTAGTTTGTCCTCTTCTCTTTTTATTGTTACATTTTGATTCGATATGCCGTTTGTGAAGTTTTCAAGAGATTGAAACAAGTACTCATACGCATCGAGTATCTCTTTTTGCTCAAATGCTTCATAGGATTTGTTAAAAAGTTCTTCTTCATGTTCAGAGAGATTTGCGTTTATACCTCTTCCAAAAGAGTGTTTTTGTTCTGTTTTTGTATCAAAAAAATTAAACCAGCTCAATTGTATTGTTTTCCATATTTTATATAAATTTTTGAATAAGGATTATAGTCAATTAAGTCTTATAAAATCGACTTGCATATTTTATGATTAAAACACTATAATCATTTTAATTTTTTAAGGGAAAGCAAATATGAAAATAGTGTTTATAGGATTATTGATTCTACTCATACATGGCTCTTTAGGTGCTTCTTCGGAGCTTGAAATAAAAAAACAGCTTTGCCCTAGGGTGTATCCGTTGAAAATTATTTTTGGAAATTATTTACAAAAAGATAAAGCAGAGTTGGTGCTGAAAAAACTTCAAGAAGATGAAGTGTATGAAAAACTTAATGTTATGGCAAAAGAGAATGATTTTATGGTTCATATGCGCCCTTTAGCTGGTTATAATATTTTAGTGATTGAACCAATAATCAACAATGAAATACACGAAAAAGTAATGAATATCATGAAGACGAAGTTTGAAGATGTTTACAGTGTATGTGCAAAACCGAGTAAATCAACTTCTAATGTAGTTGAACAAGTTCAAAAAGAAGTACAAGAAGTTAAAGTAGTAGAGCAAGTTCAAAAAGAGGTAAAGGCAGTAAAAGAAATTCAAAATGAAATAGCAAAGCAATTAGAAATATCAGTGCCTCAGGTGAAAGAAAAAGCTAAAGAGGTAAACGAATACTCTTCACTAAAACGCTTCATATGGCTTTTTGTTTTAGTGCTACTTTCTGCTTTGTTACTCTTTTACAATCTAAAATATAAAAAAAATAAAGAGTAATTGGTAGTGATTTTTTAGTGCGAAAATGTATAAAAATAGTATGTGTATCCTTTATATTTATGTTTATAAATCTATATTCTTTAGGTGCAGAAGAAAATTTTGAAGGATTTCCAAAAAAAATAGTTTTTGCAACTTATCCTACACTCAGTGAAGCAGAATTGGTAATGAATGAGTTTCAAAAACATAAAGTTTATTTTCAGCTAGAAGAGTTGGCAAAAAATAATAATTTTAATGTCCACATTCTTCCTTCAGGTAAGTCGAGTGTTTTAGTGATAGAGCCACTTGTCAATCCAACTATTCATAAAGAAGCCCAAAAAATTATAAAGCAAATGTTTAAAGATGCGTATGATGTAAATGCGAACGGAACTTCTGAATCAATCAACAGATCAACTAAAAGTGTAAAAAAGCTTGTGAAATCTGATGTCGTGAAAGTTCAAAAAAATCAACTCAATGAAGAAGAAATTCGCTTAAAAGAACAAGAGATAAAAGAGAATAAAATTGTAGAACTCAAAAGTGCAGAAAAAGTCAAAGTAACAAACAATATTTTTTCTGCTACTGAACTTTTTGGTTCTTATTTACTTCTTATTTTAGGCATTGCAACTACTATTGTTATTTTTTATCTTCCAGAATTTAAACTCATTTATAAAAAGAAACGAAATTCTTTCATCAAACTTTAATAATTCTTTTGTGCCTTTTGTATGTAAAGTAAATATTTAGATGTATAATAAAATAAATTTTAGTAAAGTAGTAATTATAAATCATGCAACAAATAATTGAAGAGATAAAACAGCTATCTGGTAATATGAGTTTATTATATGTAGAAGATAATGCTGGTTTACGGGAAAATGTAGAAAAATTACTCGGCAGAATATTTGGTCATATTATGACGGCTGAAGATGGAGCAGATGGGTATAAAACTTTTGTTAAGTTCAAACCAAATATTTTAATCACTGATATTAATATGCCAAAAATGAATGGCTTTGATATGATAAAAAAAATTAAAGCTAATGAGCCAGAATGTAAAATAATCATTCTTTCAGCTTATGATGACAAAGAGTATCTGCACTCTGCAATTAACTTAGGAATATTTCGTTATTTATCAAAACCAGCAAAAGTTCCAGAACTTGTTCAAGCTATTTATGATTCTGTTATAGATATTCATAAAGAGGAAAATCGTCGTCTTTTTTTTAATCAAATCCAAACTATTTTTAATTATCAAAATAATATAGTTGTTATGATGTATGAAGGCAAGTTTATACTTTCAAATAAACGCTTTTTAGAATTTTTTAAAGTGGATGATTTAGAAAGTTTTACGAAAGAATATACTGATATGGATGGATTGCTTCTTGAACATAAAGACTTTTTATATACGACTACTGAATCGAAATGGTACGATACTGCCGTAGCGAATTCAGGAAAGCTTTTTCATACAAAAATGAAAAATCACAAAGGTGAAATGCGTCATCTCATCTTAAAATCAAGAGATATCCCTGAAAAAGATGGGCATAGTATTTTATCTTTTGATGATGTAACAGAGCTGAATCTCATGGGTCTTTTTGATAGTGACGCAACCAATAGTGACAGTATAAGACAAGATAAAGAAGCTATTCTTACTTTTATGAAAATAGTAAAAGATAATTCAGCAGAGGTGAAAATACACAACTTTTACAAAGGACTGACGATTGTAAATCCTGCTGTAATTTCAGAAATTACAGCAGATGAAGTAACTTTAAAAACATCCTATCCACAGTTAAAGATTGTTAAATTAAGTAAATTCATGACTATAAGTTCTGAAATATTTCCTAAAAGTGTTGTCTGCAAATCCATTAAGTCCATAGATTTAGATAACCAAACTATTGTGATTAATCAAATGAGTTTTGCTCTAAGAAGTTCTGTAGATAGAAAATTTATTCGTTTAGAACCTGAAGAAAAACATGGATGTACACTTTTTTATAAAAATATAAAATTTGCAGGGGATGTGAGAATTATAGACATAGCTGAAGTCTCTGTAAAAATTGAAATCAATGCTTTACCTCCAGGTATGAGGGTCAGTGATATTGTGAAAGTTTCTATAAACTTAACACTTCATTCTAGACTAATATCGGTTATTACAGATGCAACTATTTTTAGAATCGATGAGAATCTGCGTAGTTACGACATAGTATTACTTTATAAACTAGATATAAAAAGTGCTGATACTATAAAAGAGTATCTTGCAAGTCGTCAAATGGCACTTATTAGAGAATTTAAAAAGATGGACAGTGTAATAATACCAGCAAACGAAGTTAAAAAAGCGGATATGCCATGCTACGATTATCAAATATAAAACAAATACAAAATGAGAATATTATTCAGAGTGATAACCATCCTTTAGTGGATAAAACGGATGAAGTGCAACGACTTTTAGACACTTTTGACAAATATATCATCGCTTCAAAAACGGATGTGAACGGTATCATTACCTATGCCAGTCAGGCTTTTCAAGATATTTCTGGATATTCCAGAGAAGAGTTAATAGGTAAACCACATAACATGGTTCGTCACCTTGATATGTCAAAAGAGATATTTACTGGCATGTGGGAAACAATTAAAAGAGGAGATACTTGGAGCGGAGAGATAAAAAACAGGACGAAAGATGGAGACTTTTACTGGATTAAAACTACTGTTTCTCCAGATATAGATAGTAAAAACAATATAGTCGGGTATCAAGAAATATGCGAAAATATTACATCTGCTAAAGCCTATGAAGAGCTCTCTAAAACACTTGAAAATCGTGTATCACAGGAGATAATCAAGAATAATGAAAAAACTGCATATATGCTTCATCAATCTCGTCTTGCGCAGATGGGAGAGATGATTAGTATGATAGCTCACCAATGGCGTCAGCCTCTGGCTTCTATATCTGCTATTTCTGGAACGCTTTCTCTTGATGTGATGATGCACAACTACAATGAAATTTTTTTTCAAGAACGCTTAAATGCTATTGGTGAACTTTCTCAATATCTTTCACAAACCATTAATGATTTTCGTAATTTTTTTAAAAAAGAGAAAATAATAGAAAAAGCGAGCGTTCAAGATATTGTAGAGTCTTGTTTACATGTTATTGATTCATTGCTAAAAAGCAAAAATATTGATGTTATTATAAGCATTGATGAAGATATTGTTATCGAGAGTTATGTAAATGAGATAAAGCAGGTAATATTAAATATACTTAAAAATGCTGAAGATGCATTGCTTGAAAAAGGCATACAAGAAGCCACTATATGGCTTAGTGGGTATCAAAAAGAGTCAGATATTTATATTATAATTGAAGACAATGCTGGAGGAATTCCAGATGAAATAATAGATAAAATTTTTGACCCTTATTTTAGTACTAAAGAGGCTAAAGATGGGACAGGATTGGGTCTTTATATGTCAAAGACTATCGTGAAAGAGCATTGTCAAGGAAAGTTAGAAGTGCATAACAGTGGACGCGGAGCAAAATTTACTATTAAGCTTCCGCTAAATATCTTAGATTGTTAAAATGCAGCATTTGAAAATATATGACTTTTTAATTATTGGTGCTGGAAGTGCTGGGAGTGCTATGGCTTATTTCTTGCATAAAGAGGGCAAAAGTGTTGCTCTGGCAGATAGAGAGGGTATAGCTGGAGGTGCGAGTGGTGCTGCGGGAGCTTTTTTATCGCCACTTCCTGGGCAAAAAAATATTTATAACTCCTTGGTAAATGATGCTTTAGATTTTTCTTTGGATTTTTATAAAACATTCCTTTTAGAAGCAGTCGATGCAAAGGGTGTTCTAAGAGTTGCAAATGATAATTTCACTCAAGATAAACTAGCACAAAACAACATAAAATATGACTATTTTGACACTCAAAAGTTAAAGAGTATTTCGGATGATTTTATGAATATTGATGGATATTTTTATGAAAATGCAGCTGTCGTAGAACCTATACAAATTTGTAAAAAATTAACTCAGGAGTGTGATTTTTACAAAAAAGATATTAAAGAGCTGAGTTTTAAAGATGGATTTTATAGCGTAGATGAGGTTAGGGCAAGAAATATTATCTTGGCTCAAGGTGTAAGTAAACCTTTAGTAGAGATTCCATACATGAAGATAGCACCTATCTTTGGGCTTAGAATAGATGTGCAAACAACTACAAAAATTCCTTTTAATATTCATAAATCTATTTCTATCTCAACAAACAAGCAAGATGGCACAGTATCTATCGGAGCGACGCATGAGAGACACGATAGTGCAAAAATGGAGTGCATAAGTACATGTGATAAGTGTGCATTTTATGCAAATAGTGAGCAATCACAAGTCCAGACTCTTTTAAAACAAGCCGATGAGTTGATAAAACTCAAAGATTTAGAGATTGTAAAAATATATAAAGGTGCGAGAGCAACAATCAAAAGTTATTTCCCAGTTATTGGTAAAGCAGTGAATTATGAGCGTAGTTTAGAAAAATATCCTTCTCTAAAAAATGGAACAAAAATCCCACAAGAATCTCTAAGTTACTATCCAAATCTTTACATAATAAACGCTTTAGGTTCAAGAGGTTTCGTGTTTGCTCCCTATTTAGCAAAAATTTTAACTCAAAATATTTTACACAATGAACCGATACCAAAAGAGATAACAACGCAAAAACTTTTTTTTAAAATGGCTAGAAAATAAAAAGTTTAGTATCAGCTTCAAGTATAAGTCCTATACAACATACTAGGCGGATAGGCGTATCTTTAAAATATGATTTTTAGGAGTTAAAGAATCTTTTTATATACCTCTGCTACACTCCAACACTTGAAAATATTTAACTCCATAAGTGATGAATTATGAACCTTTTATCTAAAAATGCCCCGCTAGAAGAATCTATCGTAAAAATGAGAGCTGTTTTGGCGGATGTTGGCTGTGAGACATCTTTTTCTGAGCAAAAACATCCGCTTGAGAACTGTTTTTCTGTCAATCTTTCCTCTGTTGAAGCACCAAAACATATCTATTCAAACGGTAAAGGAATCGTTGCAGACGCTTCTTTGGCGAGTGCTTTGGGGGAATATATCGAGCGACTTCAAACAAATAACTTTTTTATAGATTTCCACATGCCGCTCAGAAAGTATTTTCCAGATGAGGTTGCCTTTGATTTTGGCGGTGCGTATTTGAATGATGACTTAAGAAAAATTTACAATCCACATGCCGAGCTAGGACATGAAGAGTTGATTGATTTTAACAGTGACTATGAAGATAAAATTGTTGCACTTCCTTTTGTTGCACATTCGAGTAAAGAGAAAGTTTACATTCCGCTCAATATTTTGAGTAACCTTTATGTCAGTAATGGATTGGCGACGGGAAATACACCGCTAGAAGCGCAAGTTCAGGCTTTGAGTGAGATTTTTGAGCGGTATGCAAAGATAGAAATTATCAAAAATGGTTACGCACTTCCAGCATTTCCACATGCCGAGATTGCTAAGTTTGAGAGAGTTTACAGAGATGTTGTAGCACTTCGAGAGCTTGGGTACATTGTTGAGGTTTTAGATGCTTCTCTTGGCGGGAAATTTCCTGTGACTGCCATCTCACTTATCAACCCAAAAAATGGAACTCTTTTTGTCTCTTTTGGAGCGCATCCTCTTTTGGAAGTTTCGTTAGAGCGAACTATGACGGAGCTGATGCAGGGGCGTTTGCTAGAAAACTTAGACACTTTTGAAGTGCCGACTTTTGACATGAGCATCGTCGCAGATAGTTTTAACTTAGAGTCTCATTTTGTGGATTCTAACGGAAAATTGGGCTTTGGATTTTTAAGTTCTAAAAAAAGTTTTGAATTTTCCACATGCCGCTATGATGGTAAAACAAGCCAAGATGAGTATGATTTTTTGATGCAAATTTTGAAGAGCATGGGTAAAGAGAGTTATTTACGAGAGTATGATTATCTAGGATTTTACTCTTGCCAGATGATAGTTCCAAGCATATCAGAGGTTTATCCCATAGAAGATTTAGTTTATAACAACAAAAATGTTGGTAAATTTATTCGTGATATGGTTTTAAATTTTCGTGAATATGACCCGCAAGATATTTTAATGAGCATCGAACAGCTCGAAGATTCGCTCAATATGGAAAAATATATCGGTGTTATATTTGAGCATAACTTTACGATGCGTGAGTTTAAAGCACAGATTCATTTATTGGATGATAACTTGGACGAAGCCCTAGAATTGCTTGAGTTTGGAGCAGATAAGCTAGGACATATCGTCGTTGAACTTGCTAAAATGGAGGAGTTAGAACTTGATTATGAAGATTTTAAATTCGGCATGTGGAATATTTTTGGGCAAGAGAGAGTCGAAAAAGCCATGCAAATTTTAGAGGGCGAAGATTTTTTAATCGATACAACACTGCATCAAGAGTATCACAATATGTTGGCGATGTATGACAAGTTGGAGTTGAAAAAAGCGAAGATTTAAAAGTGGTATGTGGAAGTTCCACATGCCAATTTTTTTAGATTTTGCATCTTTTAATAGTGATACCTACACTGAGCTATCAATATCGCATTTTCAGTCACTTTATAAACGAGCCTATGCTCAATAGTTATTCTTCTTGACCAATAACCAGACCAATTGTACTTTAACGGTTCAGGTTCACCGATACCCTTAAAAGGTTCTCTTTGTATTTCTTTGATGAGAGCGTTTATCTTTTTTAAGATTTTTTTATCGTTTTGTTGCCAGTAGAGATAATCTTCCCAAGCTTCATCTGCAAAAGTGAGGTTCATTCTTCTATCAACTCTTTTTTTATGCCTTGTCCAGCTTCAAGTTGTGCTATGGCACTATTAAGCCTTGATGCGTTTGTCATGCTCTGCATAAGATAAGCTGTTTCTTCTATGGATTTATAATCATTAAGAGAAATCATTACTACAGGTTCTTTATTTTGTCGTGTGATAATAATTGGGGAGTGATTATTGACAACTGTATCTATGGCGGTAGCTAGATTTTGTCTCATTTGTGAAAATGATATTGTTTGCATTTGCTCTTCCTTTTTTAAATATGTACATATTTTAGTACATATATTGTAAAGAGCTACTTAAATAAAGTTGTAATTGAAAAAGTGAAGATTTAGGATTGTCGGCATGTGGAAGTTCCACATGCCAAGTTTTAAAATTATTTCTTAGCTCCCAAGAGTTTGTATCTATAATTTTGACTCTTGTATGCATTCCCATTTAGGACAAAACGAAAAAAAATTATTATTCGCACATTTTTTATATTATATAATGTTTTTGTTCAGTCTATATATGATACAGTGTTCATACAATAAATAGCTAGATATAAGGAATAAATATAATGGAACAAAGTAAATCGGAACACATATTGGAATTAGCTAAAGAATTACTTAATGATATTGAACTTAATAAGATTACAGTTGAATCATTATTATTAAAAACATCAAGATTAGCAAGATGGGTAGGTTCTGAAAGAATCAAAACTTTTATAAATTTTGAACTAAAAGGCTATACTGAAAAAAGTGATTTATGTTTTGAACTTTTAGCAGTATCAGGTCGAATTTATGACCCAGAAAAAGGCATGGCTTATATTATTCCTCTTGCTCAGATTGAAGCAATGATTAATACAGAAAATATTAAGTTAAAAACTTTACAAGTACCTGATACAAGTGGAGATTGGGCATATCGTATTATGCAAATGTATGAGGCAAATTTACAAAGTATTACAAATAATATTAGTTTACTAAGTGGCGTTAAAAGTAAAGTTTTAGCAGAACTACATACATTTATATCTAATATTTATTATGAAAAGGAATTTGATAATCTTTCAGAATCAATATTTGAAAAATACAAAAGTGATGTTGATACTTTAATATCATCAAATTGTGGAAATGTCTTGGAACAAATACCATCTGTAATGGCTCGTTTATCTGATGGAGATGTAGAATCTATAAGTCAAGCACTCACTACTGTTCGTAGAATTATTGATTCATTTGCAGATTCAATATATCCACCATCAGATAAAACTATTGAGATGAATGGTAATGATGTAACATTAGATGCTAGTAAGCATCAAAATAGAATTAATGCTTTTGTATATGAAAGAATTGAGAGTAAATCAAGAATTACAAAAATAAGACAAAACTTATCTAATCTTTATAGTAGAGTTTCAACTGCTGTACATAGTGAAGTTAGTGCAGAAGAAGCAAAATCATTATTTTTAAATACATATTTAATATTAGGTGAAATATTACACATTGAACAAACAAAAAAATAGCCAAGTACCTAACAAAACACAGGAAGAGAATAGGTGTCATACAAACTTTAATTTATTTTCTTCTTTTTTTAAAAAGCCAAATTAGTTGGCATGTGGAACTTCCACATACCGCTTGTAAAATTATTTAACTTCTAAAAGTTCTACATCAAAAATAAGTGTAGCATTTGGTGTGATTGTTGGAGGAGCGCCTTGTTCTCCATACGCTAAGTTTGATGGAATAACGAGTTGCCATTTATCTCCAGCTTTCATCATTTGTAGAGCTTCTGTCCATCCTTTTATAACAGCATTTACAGGAAAACTTACTGGTTCACCACGGTCATACGAGCTATCAAAAACAGTTCCATCAATCAATGTTCCATGGTAATGTGTTACAACTGTATCTGCAGCTTTTGGCGATGTTTTGCCAGTTCCTGATTTTAGTATTTTGTACTGAAGACCGCTTGGAAGTGTTACAACATCTTTTTTAGCTTTATTTGCAGCGAGATACGCATCGCCCATTTTTTTGTTTTCAACAGAAAATTTTTCCATCATCGCTTTTTCTTTTGTCATTCTACTCTCTTGATACGCCATCATCGTTTTTTGCATCTCTTCATTTGTAAGTCTAGGTTTTGTGCCAGAAAACACATCTTTCATTCCAAGATTCATAGCCTCAAGGTTAATGTCATCTTTTGAAACCATAAGCTGTTTGCCTATTTCAAGTCCCATAACATAACCAGCTTTTTGTTGTTGCGTTTTAAGTGCATTATCCGCCATCGCGGAAGTTGCAAGAAGTCCTAAACACCCGATAACTGTAGGTAAAAGTTTTTTCATTTGTATCCTTTTTCTTGTTTGTATTTTGTCGTGAAAATTATAGCGGTTGATGTTTAATAAATAGTTATTTAGTATCTTTGAGCGCTTGTTCTCTTAGCTTATCTTTTTTACTTTTTCCTTTGCCCTTAATGGGTGCTTTGCCTTTTTCTATTATGGGTATTTCTCCTTGTATTTCGTAGCCTTCAATTTGTTCTAAATCCATGCTTACACCACATTTTTTTTGGATAATTGCAAAATGTTCTTTGTCTTCGTGAGCGATGAAAGAGATGGCAGTTCCTGCTTTTCCAGCTCGGGCCGTTCTTCCTATGCGGTGAATGTAGTCCGTTGGAGAGCGGGGGAGGTCGAAATTTACAACGCATGATATAGTGTCGATGTCAAGCCCTCTTGCGGCGATATCTGTGGCAAAAAGAATGCGAATTCTTTTGGCTTTGAACTCACTCAGAGTAAAGTTCCGCTCCTCTTGTGTAAGGTCACCGTGAAAAGATTGTGCGCTCAAACCGTACTTTTTAAACTTCTCGGCAATGTTGTCCGTGGCTCTTTTGTTTGCCATAAATACTAACACATGCTCCAAATTTTCGCTTTTTAATAAGTGTCTAAGAAGTGGACCGCGGTTTTCGCGATTGACTTCTATGGCTCTTTGCGTGATACTTTGTACTGTTGGCACTTCTTGTTCTATGCTCACTTGGATAGGTTTTTGTGTGATTTTTGAAGCAATTGTTAGAATTTTTTGAGGGTAGGTTGCTGAAAAAAGAAGGTTTTGACGCTTTGAAGGAAGTTCTTTGAGGATAAGTTCAAGCTCTTCTGCAAAGCCAAGATTAAGCATTTTATCTGCTTCATCAAGAACAAAAAATTCAATATGCGAAAGATTCATCTGTTTTTTACTTACAACATCAAGCAATCTTCCCGAAGTTGCCACCAAAATATCGCACCCTTGCTGAATTGCATAAAGTTGCTCCCCGATGCCCTCTCCACCGATAACGCTTACTACTTTTGGTTTTTTGTCTAAGTCTGCACCAAAAGTGTTAAAAGCCTCTGTTACTTGAAGTGTTAGCTCTCGTGTTGGAGTAAGAATAAGCGCTTTTATTTTCGCTTTTCCTTCCTGTTTGTTTCGTGATAAAAGCTCTAAAATAGGCAAAATATAACTCGCACTTTTTCCACTTCCAGTTTGTGCCATCGCCATAACATCCTGCCCTGAGAGAACAAGCGGAATCACTTTTTCTTGGATGGGCGTAGGTTTTGTAAAACCACTTTTTTTAAGTGTACTTTGAAGTTGTGGCGATAATTTGAGTAAGGCAAACGGCATGTGGAACTTCCTAATATTATTTGTTCGTATTTTAGGGAGTTTTGGCTTTAAACTAGGTTTTATATATTAGAAAAAAATCTAATAATAAGAAAAAATAGAGTAAAATCACTAACTTTAAAAAGCTATAGAAGTTGAAATGAAAAAAAATTTAGTACCTAAACAAAACTCACAAGCAGCACTCTTAAAAACGAAAAGCTTGATTAAAATCACACAAAATATACTAAATAATACAATAGATATGATGAATGAGAATTGGGTGAAAAAATTGTGTGATTGGGCTGATTATAATGAAATTTCTCATGAAAGATTGCCAAGAGATGAAGAGAAACTTCTCTTGCTCACTACACTTGACCTTTGGAACTTAAATCTCGGATTACTCCCAAAAGAGATAGGAAAATTAACGAAACTGACAAAACTTGACCTTGGTAAAAATATGCTAAAAAAACTCCCCTCAGAGATAGGAAATTTAACGCATTTAAGAGAACTTTATTTAGGACAAAATAGAGTTACCTATTTGCCAAAAGAGATAGGAAATTTAACGAGTTTGATAAAATTGGATGCGTGGAATAATCAACTCACAGAGTTACCACAAGAGATAGGAAATCTGTATAATCTGACTGAACTTGATTTGAAACACAACAAAATTATAAGCGTACCATCAGAAATAGGAAATTTAATAAATTTGGTAAAGTTGGATTTGTTAGAAAATGAGCTTGTAACATTGCCTCTTGAGGTAGGAGCTTTGAGTAATTTAATCAAGCTGAATCTTCGAGGCAATAATTTGGTATTTTTACCAGCAGAGATAGGAAATCTTGCAAAACTTAACTGGATAAATTTAAAACATAATAAACTCAAAAATCTTCCTGTAGAAATGGCTAAGTTAAAAAAAGTTGAAACTATTCATCTAGCAAATAATCATATGAATCCTTTGGACGGAGCATTTTCTCGGATGCAAAAAGATGGAATTTTAAGATGGTAAAAGAGTTACTTAAACGATTAGAAATTATCAAAATTGCTATTTTTATAGAGGATGAAGAGATTATAGCACTTCAAGTTCTCCGCATTTCAAAGATGCAATATGACATGGATATTGCGTATATTTTAGAGTTAATTGATGAAAATAAATATGAGCAAGTGATTTCAATTATTGATAAATATTTAAAAAAACAGAGTGGTTTAGTCATTTATGAAGAGAGTGAACTTCAAGGTTTGAAATTTGAACTTAAGGTGTTAGAGAAAAAACTTCAAGATATAAGTCAAGAAAAAAATGAGTATATAAGTGTCATTAACGACTTCAACACACAATATAATTTTGAACTTGGAGAGGTTATCAGAGATATTTTATACCTCAAAAAAGAGAAACTCGAACAAGATGCAGGAATAAACTCTGAAGAATTTTCTTTTGCTAAAGATGCGTATGAAAGTTTTAGTTATAGATATGAAGAGGAGTTGAAATATCAGCGATTTGTACTCGATGAAGAAGAACGAAAAGATTTAAAAAACTACTATAAACAAGCGAGTAAACTGTGTCATCCCGATGTAGTTGCAACAAACAAAGAACAAGCGCTTGAAATGTTTCAAAATCTTAATGAAGCTTATACGAAAAAAGACCTCTTAATGGTTATGGAAATACTGCAAATGTTAAGAAAAGGGCAGGATTTTGCAGTTGCAAGTGAAAGTATAAATGATGTGATAATATTTAAAGAAAAAATAGCTGAGTTGAGACAAACGATAGAAGAAGAGTTGCATGAAATTTTTACTATAAAAAATGAAGATAACTATGCAACTATTTGTGAAGTGAACGATTGGAATCACTATTTTGCACTCTTAAAAGAGCAATTAAATGAAGAGTTGCAGAGGCTCAAAACAATCCTTTATGATGCAAATTATAGAGAAAGTATAATTGTAAATGAAGAAGATGCGTGGTTAGAAAATCTTTGTATCTGGGCAGATAAGTATGCGATTAGTGATGCGATTCTGCCAAGAGATAAAGAGAAATTACTTCAGCTTACAAATCTTGACTTGAGTAACTGTAATCTTTTAAGTCTTAGCAAAGAGATAGGAAATTTAGTAAACCTTGTGGCACTCAATTTATTTAAAAATTTTATTATTAAACTTCCAAAAGAGATTGAAAATTTAACGCAGCTGACACTCCTCAATGTTGCAGAAAATCAGCTTGAAGAACTACCAAGCGAAATAGGTAAATTAACAAATCTTACACAGCTTATTTTAGATGAAAATCAACTTGAGAACATCCCAAATGAGATAGGAAGTTTAGTACATTTAAGTGAGCTTCGCCTCTTTAGAAATAAACTAAAGAAACTTCCAATAGAGATAGGAAAGTTAGTGAACCTTAAAGAGCTTAATTTAGCTGGAAATCACTTAAATACTCTTCCAAAAGAGATAGGAAAACTAAGCTGTTTAGCAGTGCTAAATCTCATGGGAAATGAGATTGTAGAGCTTCCCGAAGAGTTATCCCTTTTAACTGATTTAGAGAAACTTAATCTTGGTGGAAATCAAATGACTCGGTTGCCAAAAGAGATAGTGAAATTAACAAATTTAGTCGAGTTAGACCTTTTTTTAAATCCAAATTTAACGCTTACAAAAGAGCAAAAAAATTGGCAAAATAGTTTTAATGAAGATTGGCTCTAATTTCAAAGCAGTTTTAAAGCGTCTTTTTAGTACAATTCGCGGATTTTATATATAAGGTGTATCATGGCTAATAAACGCGTATTGGTTAAGTTTTCAGGTGAAGCTCTTGCTGGTGAAGCAGGTCATGGAATTGACACACAGATATTAAACTACATATCTCAAGAGATTAAAACATTGGTAAATGCTGGAATCGAGGTAGGTATTGTTATCGGTGGTGGAAATATTATTCGTGGTGTGACAGCTGCACAAGATGGTATTATTAAAAGAACTTCTGGTGATTACATGGGCATGCTTGCAACAGTTATAAACGGCATTGCAATGCAAGAAGCTTGTGAACACGCTGGGCTTCAAGTGCGTATGCAAACAGCAATTACTATGGAACAGATTGCTGAACCTTACATCAATCGTCGCGCAGTGCGTCACTTAGAAAAAGGTCGTGTTGTTATTTTTGCAGCAGGAACTGGCAATCCATTTTTTACAACTGATACAGCAGCAACATTAAGAGCTGTAGAAATAGGTGCTGAGGTTATCATAAAAGCAACTAAAGTGGATGGTGTTTACGACAAAGACCCTCACAAATATAGCGATGCTGTAAAGCTTCCAGAACTTACATATGAACAGGCACTATCGGAACATATTAAAGTTATGGATGATACATCTATAGCCTTGGCAAAAGATAATTCTTTACCAATATTAATATGTGATATGTTTAAAAAAGGCAATCTTTTGGATATTATACAAAACGGAAATATGCAAAACTGTTCTATCGTTAGATAATTTTAAGGAAATAAAAAATGAGAGTAGAAGAATTAACAGCAAAAGTTTTAAAAAATAATCCAAAAATGGATCGTTACCAATTGGCACTCGCAGTAGCAAAAAGATGTGATGAACTTTTAAACGGTGCAAAAAGTAAGTTAAATATAGATCCTAAAAAAATTAAAGCTGCAGATTTAGCTTTAATGGAACTCGCTGAGGGCCTTGTTGTAGTTAAAGGCTTTGTAGATATAGAAAAGTAATACCTTGAGTCTGAGTCAAGTAGATATAGAAAAAGTCAAACATCTACACGATGTTGACTCAGCAATTTCTTATCTTTTTTCGCAAATTGCTCCAAGTGAACTTCTTAAAAATGCGTTAGAGTACTCTACAAAAGCGCATCAAAACCAACTTCGAAAAAGTGGACTTCCTTATATTATTCATCCTATTTTAGTAGCGAGTATTGTTGCTTCTATAACAAATGATGAATCCATGGCAATAGCTGCACTTCTCCACGATATAGTCGAAGATACCCATGTAAACATAGATGAGATTAAAGAGCTTTTTGGTTCAGATGTTGCGCATCTTGTTGAGGGTCTTACAAAGATTGATACTATTCGGGATTCAGAGTTAATCTCATCTACTTCAAATGAACGATTGGTTATGTCGGCACTCTCATTTAGAAAAATGCTTTTAGCAAGTATCGATGATGTGAGAGTTTTAGTAGTAAAACTTTGTGATAGACTTCACAATATGCTCACCCTTGATGCTTTGTCAGAACAGAAACAACAACGCATAGCAGAAGAGACTCTTGTTGTTTATTCTCCAATTGCACACCGTTTGGGTATCTCTTTTTTGAAAAATTTATTGGAAGATTTAAGCTTTTCTTATCTTTTTAAAGAAGAAAAACACAATATTGATAATTATCTTGACACAAACTATCATGCTATTGAGATGAAACTTGATGAGTTTAAAGAGTCAATTAATAAACTCTTAATTCAAAATGGTTTTTGTGAGGATGATTTTGAGATAATTTCTCGTATAAAACATCGTTATTCCATCTACATGAAAATGCAGAGAAAAGGTGTGGGAATAGAAGAAGTTTTAGACCTTTTAGCAGTGAGAATTTTAGCCAAAGACCCTGTGAAATGTTACACCATTTTAGGTCTTATTCATCTTCATTTTCAGCCATTTTCATCCAGATTTAAAGACTATATAGCTGTTCCTAAAGATAATGGTTATAGAACTATTCATACAACTGTTTTTTACAATACTGCTATTTTTGAAGTACAAATTCGAACTTATGATATGCACAAAACTGCAGAACTTGGCGTTGCTGCGCATTGGAAATATAAAAGTGGTGGAAATAATAACATTAAACTAGATTGGCTTCACAATTTAAGTTATCAAAATGAATCTGCTGAAGATTTTTATGATTTAATAAAAAATGACCTTTATACGCAACAAATTTCTGTTTTTTCTCCTACTGGAGAAGCTTTTACCCTCCCTCGTGGAGCTGTTGTTCTTGATTTTGCTTACGCTGTTCATACGCATGTGGGAAGTAACGCAAAATCCGCACTTGTCAATAAAACAAAAGCATCCCTTTTGAGCGAACTTCATAATGGTGATATCGTTAAAATAGAAGTAAGCAATAACAATATTACAAGATGCAGTTGGATAGATGCTGTAAAAACATCTAAAGCTAAAACAAATATGCGATATCTTTGTAATGCTAGAGTGAGAAATATTGATTTAAAATCGAGCGTCAATATTGTAGCAACTGCAATGAGCTTAAAAGCATCAAGGGTCGAAGAGTGGTTTGAAAAACATAACTGTGAAAAAAGAGCAGCTATTCCTACTGATATAGAGCATTTTCGTGATGTAATACAAAAATATACACAAGAAATAAGTCAAAACAATAGGTTTAAAGGCTTTTTATCAAGACATATGTTTAAGTTAAAGCAATATACATTCAAAGGCATAGAAATATATAGCACTCAAAATGTTAATGATGTTGTTTTTGACTATTGTTGTCATCCTAAAAATGGGGATGGGATTATGACTTTTTTAGAAAAAGGTAAGGCGCATGTACACCATAAAATGTGTAAAAGTGCTGCAAAATATCTCAAAGAAAAAAAGCCTATGGTCTTTGCTAGGTGGGAAAAACAAAATATTTATAACTACAATATGATTGTTTCACTTCATAGTGGGATAGGTACTTTAGCAGATTTTTTAAATTTTTTAGTAAAATTAAAAATTGATATCAACCAAATAGAGTTAGGAAAAAATAAAAGTGAATCTACACGCTATTGTGAGATAGGTTTTGAGTCAAAAGAATCAGATATTAACTCACTGCGTACTAAAATCGAACAAAAAATAAAAATAATTCATCTTATTCGAACGGATGATGCGTATAAATAATGCGTAATAGTAGTGAATAAAAAAATTAAATTAGGAAATATAAACATGTTGCAAGAAGCTTTAAGAGAGATACAAAGAGGTAGTGCTGAAATTATTGATAATGAAAGAATTGAGAAATTATTAAAAGCATATTTGAGTGAGGGCAAAACTTATACTGTCAAAGCTGGTTTTGACCCAACTGCACCTGATTTACACCTTGGACATACAGTACTTTTACAAAAATTGGCGACTTTTCAAAAATATGGCGCTACAATACAGTTTTTAATAGGTGACTTTACGGCTCAAATAGGTGATCCAACAGGAAAAAGTGCTACAAGAAAAACTTTAAGTGCTCTGCAAATTCAAGAGAATGCAAAAAGTTATAAAGAACAAGTTTTTAAAATTTTAGACCCGCAAAAAACAGAGGTTGTCTTTAACTCAGAGTGGATAAATGCGCTTGGTGCATCTGGAATGCTCTCTCTTACTACAACTTATAATGTAGCGAGAATGCTTGAGAGGGATGATTTTGATAAAAGATATAAGAGTGGAACTTCTATTTCTATCAGTGAATTTATCTATCCGCTTCTTCAAGGATATGACAGTGTACATCTCAAAAGTGATATAGAAATAGGTGGAACGGATCAGAAATTTAATCTTTTAATGGGCAGACATCTTCAGAGAGCGTATGAAATAGGAAAAGAGCAGTCTGTTTTAATGATGCCTATTTTAGAAGGTCTTGATGGCGTACAAAAGATGAGTAAATCTCTCAATAACTACATCGGCGTGGCTGACATGCCAAATGATATGTTTGGTAAGATTTTAAGTATATCTGACGCGCTTATGTGGAGATATTATGAGCTACTTAGTGTAAAAAGTTTAACTGAGATAGAAGCTCTAAAAAAGGGCGTTGCAGATGAGTCTCTTCATCCAAAAAAAGTGAAAGAGGAATTAGCACTAGAAATCACGACAAGATTTCACTCTGAAGCGTTAGCCCAAGCTGCACAAGCAGAGTTTGAAAAAGTACACTCTCAAAGTCAAATTCCAACTGAAATCGATGAATTTAGTTGCGATGGTACTATTTGGATTGCAAAAGCATTAGTAGATTGTAACATCGAGCCATCAACTTCACAAGCTAGAAGAGATATTAAGCAAGGTGCTGTTAAAATAAATCAAGAAAAAGTATCTGATGAACAGTTGCAACTCTCAAGCGGTGAGTATATACTTCAAGTTGGAAAAAGAAAATTTGCAAAATTAAAGGTTAACTAATGAGTTTTGAGTCTTTAAAGATTGGTAAACATGTAATACAAAAGCCTATAGTTCAAGGTGGTATGGGTCTTGGCATTAGCTGGGATAAATTAGCTGGAACGGTTTCAAAAGAGGGTGGACTTGGTGTAATAAGTGCAGTGGGAACTGGTTACTATGAAAATAAAGTTCATGCGAAAAAACTTGTTGCCAATAGACCACTTGACGCTCTTAATTTTTATTCAACGGAAGGCTTTGCAGCAATCATAAAAAATGCAAGAAAAATTTGTGGTGATAAACCACTCGCTGCAAATATTCTTTATGCGATTAACGATTATGGTCGTGTTGTGAGAGATGCCTGTGAAGCTGGAATAGACATCATTATAACAGGGGCAGGGCTTCCAACAAATATGCCAGAGTTTACTGAAGGCTATCCTGATGTAGCACTTGTTCCTATTGTTTCTTCTGCTAAAGCCTTAAAAATTATTTGTAAAAGATGGAAACAAAGATATAACAGACTCCCTGATGCAGTTGTACTAGAAGGTCCAAAAAGTGGTGGACATCAAGGTTTTACATACGAGCAGTGTGCGATGCCAGAAAACCAACTTGAAAATCTTGTGCGACCAGTTGTAGAAGAAGCAGCACTTTGGGGAGATATTCCAGTTATCGCGGCTGGTGGAGTATGGGATAAAAATGACATTGAACAGATGTTTGCTTTAGGTGCGAGAGGTGTTCAAATGGGTACGCGTTTTATCGGTACGCATGAGTGTGATGCGCATGAAAATTTTAAAAATGTACTTATCAATGCAAAAAAAGAGGACATTCAACTCATGGCTTCTCCTGTTGGATACCCTGCACAGGGCATAAGAACAAATCTAACTGAACTAGTTGAAAGAAGAGAAGGTCCAGCGATTAAATGTATTTCAAATTGTGTTTCTCCATGTAATCGTGGAGAAGAAGCAAAAGAAGTTGGCTTTTGTATTGCTGATAGATTAAGTGATGCGTATGAGGGCAATCTTGAAACGGGCTTATTTTTCTCAGGTACAAATGGTTATAAACTTCAAGAAATTATTTCTGTAAAAGAGTTGATAAACAAATTAATGCAAGGTGAATAGTTAGCTGATGCTTCGCCTAGTTTTTTTAGTTTTTAGTTTTGCTATCTCTCTTTATGCCTTAAATGATAGTGAGATTTTAGATCGTGCTAACTCTTTGATGCAGACAAAAGATAAAAGTAGTAACTTCCGTGCTTATAATGATTATAAAAATTTATATGTTCGTGCTGTTATGGCTGATGACTCTAAACTCAAATTTTCTGCCCTAGAAGGTATCGTAAAAAGTGGAAATATTTTACATATTGATGTTGCTACATATGAAGAAGAATTCTCAACTTTAAAACCTCAAAAATCAGAAAATAAACTATATAGCGAAGCAAAGCCGACAAATAAGAACAAAGAAGAAAAAAAAGTAGAAATTAAATCTTCCAATAAATTGCAATCTGTTAAATTCAATGATCAAACTTTAGTTTTAGAATTTGACGGCGAGCTCAGTTCAAAGCAGATAAATTACTCAACGCAATATGATACTAAAACCAAACAATTTAAGTATATTTTAGATATTTCAAGTGCAATGCTGAGTAAATCACAAACGCTAAGAAAAATGGGCATAGAAAAAATTACTCTTGTGCAGTTTAGCGGAGATGCGCTCAGACTTACAATAGAAAACAGTAGTAAACTCACTGTAAACTTTAAAAATGAATCAAATCAACTTATGATTGATATGTCTGCCGAAGGTAAAGAAACTAAAAATAAAAAAGAAAATAGCACCTCCTCAGCAGAAATGGCTTTGACTCCAAGTCGTTTAGATAGAAATAAAATTATTGTAATCGATGCTGGGCATGGTGGCACTGACCCTGGCGCAATAGGGCATAAAGGATATAAAGAAAAAAATATTGTATTACAAATTGGAAAAGAACTCAAAAGTATTTTAAAATCTCGTGGTTATAAAGTTCAAATGACAAGAGATAGCGATGTTTTTGTGAAACTAAGTAAACGAACTGAATTTGCCAATCAAAAACATGCAGATTTATTTGTTTCTATCCATGCAAATGCTGTTGATAAAAAGGGTGCAGATAGAGTCAATGGAATAGAATGTTATTTTTTATCTACATCCCGTTCTGAGAGAGCGAAAAAAGTAGCATCATTAGAAAACTCTGCAGATATGAGTGATATGAATTTTTATGGAAAAGAGAGCTTTTTAAATACGATAAACAGCCACAATATAATAGCATCCAATAAGTTAGCGATAGATATGCAAAGAGGAATGCTAAGCTCACTCAAAAAGAAATATGGTGATGTTGTTGATAGTGGTGTTAAAGAAGGTCCATTCTGGGTTTTAGTGGGCGCGCAAATGCCATCTGTTTTAGTAGAAGTAGGTTTTATATCTCATCCAATAGAAGGCGCTAGACTTGTTGGTTCAGACTATCAAAAACGATTAGCTCTTGGAATGGCGGATGGCATAGAGAGTTATTTTGTAAATAACTAGTTCCACATGCCAACATTTTTTAATCTGATTGATAGTGCAATGCGTTTATTGAAAATAAAGTGAAAAAGAAAATCAATATTTTTAGACTATTCTAATAAACCTATTACAATATATTTAGTATAATGCTATAAACTAAAGAAGGCTCTTCATGCTACAACTTCTTGAAAATGCAAAAAGACTTTATTTTCTCAAAGTAAATCAAAAACTTCCAAAATATAAACGATATATTTTTGAAAACCTTAAAAACTCCACTGCAAAAATCACTGCAATCTATGGAAGCAGGGGAATTGGCAAGACAACCACACTTATGCAAATTTTGCAAAGCTCCTCTTTAAAACAAAGCTCTAAACTCTACATATCTTGTGACCATGCAATGTTTCAAGGGGTATCTTTGTTTGATTTTGTAGATGAGTTCAGTAAACGAGGTGGGGAACTCATCTGCATCGATGAAGTACATGAAGCTACAAATTTTGAAAAAGAACTCAAATCTATCTATGATTTTTTAGATATAAAAGTCTATTTTACAGGCTCATCTGCACTTCATTTAAGCAGTCCAGATTTTGCTAGAAGATACTCTATGTACCATCTTTATCCACTCAGTCTCAAAGAGTATTTGGAACTAGAGATGAATCTATCGCTCAAATCTTATTCACTCCAAGAGATACTCACAAATCATGAGAATATAGCCAATGAGATACTTAGTAGCCTCAGTGATAAAAAAATCATCAAACATTTCAATGCCTTTGTAAAAGCAGGGGTATATCCATTTTATTTTGAAGATAAAACGAAATATATCGATAGAATTATTGAGACGATAAACACTATTTTGCATACCGATTTGAGTAAGCTTTTTTCAATCCAACCCGATAAAATTGATACTCTGAAAAAACTGTTGCTTACCATTTGTGTCTCAAAACCTTTAGAATTTAGTATCGATAAACTTGCATCTACTGTAGGCATAACCAAAGCAACTTTGTACAAATATATTGCATATCTCGATGATGCAGAACTTATCAAACAAATAACCCATGAAGCAAAAAGATTTGCAAATATAAGAAAGTCAGATAAACTCTACCTAGCGAATCCAAACCTTTTTGAGGCACTTTGTCTCAATAAAGAGATAGGAACACTCAGAGAAACCTACTTTGTAAGTCAAGTTTGTACGCACCATTCACTGCACTATCTTGATAAAGGCGATTTTTTAATAGATGAGAAATATATAGTAGAAATCGGTGGCAAAGATAAAAGTTTTTCTCAAATCAAAGATATAGAGAATAGTTTTGTGGTAGCAGATGATATAGAAGTTGGATTTGGAAATAAAATACCGCTTTGGCTCTTTGGATTTTTGTATTGAGTGATAAATAAGCGGTTTAAAACAGATGGAAAAGATGCTCTTGCTCAAATAAAAGAGAGAAAATACTATGAAAAATACATATCTTTAAATCTTCCGATTTATCTCGTAAGGGTTGAGTTTGATGTGAAATAGAAAAATGTTTCTAAGTTGGAGTGGGAGAGAGTTTAGTTTATTTCCACATGCCAGAATAATCTTGGCATGTGCAAAGTTGAGTAATTTGTTAGACAATCACTTAATCTTATTTGCACATGCCATAACTTTATTCCTCTCTTTTATACTCCAAATCCCCAGCCACTGACTCTTTATCATTGATGATTGCTTCGATTTGTTGTTTTACTTTATCGTAGCGAAACTGCTCTTTAAAGCCCATGATTCGTCCACCTGCAGCGTTTGGATGTCCGCCGCCGTTTGCCCACTCTTTTGATATTTGAGAAACACTGACTTGGTTATTTGCTCTGAGGCTCATTGTTCCTTTGTAGCTTACATCAACGATAAAATCATACTCTGGGAAAGCAAGTAAAAAACCGTTTCCGATAATAGAGGTATTACCAACTCCATAGCTTAAAAATCCACGGTAGCCTTTGTAGTATATAGTGTTTTCATCTCTTTTCTTACCGAGTAATTCCACAATATATTTCGTCGAGAGGTTATCAAGCGTATCATTTTTGTCAATTTTAAAAAACTCTTTTTTAATGAAGTGGATGTTGTCATCCAAAGCTATAGGTGCATTTTCTTCATTGATGAATTTTGTAGCTTCTAGCAAGAGTGATATTTTATAGTGCTCATCTTCTTTTGCAAACATAACACGGTTGAGTTCTCTTGTTTCGCCGATAAGTCTCATACAAACTTTACCAAACTCAAAATTGTCTTGTTCTTCTTGTTTCCACATGTCAACTGCATTTACTATTGCAACATATTTATCCATCCAAACTGGTTCATTAAATTCAAAATGCTCTTTTGCATACTCATAAGTAATTTTCGTAGCGCATCTTGAAGTGTCTAAATAATACCACTCATATTTCATCGCACTCTCTTCACCGCTTCCATGGTGGTCGAGCAGAGTGATTTTTACTTCCTTATTCCCATCATTCATTCTCATAACTTCGCTATTGAGCCATCTTGATTCATCTGCAGTGAGGTTCAAGTCAGTGATTAAAATCAGGGCGCTCTCTTTAGAAGCACTTATATTTTCCAAAATCATTTCAAGCTTTTGTTTTACTTCTGCTCCATAATTTGCATTATAGTTTGTGATTTTATAGGGAGTGTATTTCATGATGAGTTGGCAACTGTAGCCGTCAAGGTCGATGTGTGAGAGATGGTGGATTGTTTCTTGCATTTTATACCTTATTTTATTTTTTGTTCTATTGAGATTGAGCCCATTACTTCAAAAGTAGCACTAGAATCAATTTCAGCATGGGAGAGTGTTACAACTTCTAAAGAAAACCGTTCAAATATTTCAGCGATAGCACGACGAATTTGAGGGTCAACTATGACAACAACAGGAGAGACACCTTTTTGGAGCAAGTCTGCTGCTTTGGCACTTGTTGCTTGGATGAGCGCATTTATCTCGCCTACATTTAAAAGTAAGACTCTTCTTCCATCTTGCTCTTTGGACTTTTCAAGTATCATTTGTTCACTTTTTGTATCAAAAGTAAGAAGTCGTATGACTCCATCTTCGCTTGAGTACATTTGCGTAATGACACGAGAGAGTTTTGCTCTGACTTGTTCTGTAATGACATCTACATTTTTTGTAAACTCAGCTATGTCGGCTATAGTTTCTAAAATAGTTAACATATCTTTGAGCGGAATTTTTTCATGTAAAAGTGCTTTAAGAACTCTTTGAATGAGCCCTACATTTGCAACTCTTGTTACATCATCCACAATAACAGGGAAATCATTTTTGATTTTAGTAATAAGTGCTTGAACTTCTTGACGCGTGAGTAAATCTTCAGCATTTCGTTTTATAAGCTCACTCATATGTGTTGAAATCACAGTAGCAGGGTCAACAACGGTATAACCATTGATGATAGCATCCTCTTTTTGTTCTGGAAATATCCACATGGCATCCAAACCAAATGCAGGTTCTTTTGTAGCTTGACCAGTGATTTCACCCGTTGCCATTCCGCTATCCATTGCTAAAAATTTGTCGGGTTGTATTTCGCCTTCTCCTATAGATATTCCTTTTAAAAGGATTTGATATTGCTGTGGTAAAAGATGTAAATTATCTCGTATGCGCACTTGTGGCATCAAAAAGCCAAAATCACTTGCTATTTTTCTTCTCATCGAACGAATTCTCTCAAGTAAATCACCACCCTGAGAACTATCAGCGAGTCGTATGAGTTGATATCCAAGTGTGAGTTCTAACATTTCAACTTTAAGTATATCTTCAAGGGCTTTTTCTTCTTCTTTAACGATTTCTTCATTTGTCTTTTTAGGTTTGAGTGCAGTTTTTTCTTTTTCTATTTGTTCTTTTGTTTTCTTGCCGAGTATGTTTTCTACATCAAGTATGTCAAGTTCTCCTCTGTCAAACTTGTAAATCGCCCAGCCAAGTCCACCAAATACAAGCCCTACAAATCCCATTGAGAGGGTTGGAAGTCCTGGAACTAAAGCAAACATAATCATGATAAATCCAACTATCATCATTATTTTTGCATTCCCCATCATTTGGTTGATAGTACCCTCAGCAAAGTTATCGCCATCACTTGAAGAGCGCGTAATCATAATACCAGTCGCAGTAGAAATAATAAGCGCAGGAACTTGCGCAACCAATCCGTCCCCGATTGTAAGGAGTGTAAATGTGGAAGCACTCGCGGACACAGTCATGTCGTGCTGAAATACACCTATGAGAAACCCACCGATGATATTTATAAGGGTAATAATAATACCAGCAACAGCATCCCCTTTTACGAACTTACTCGAACCGTCCATCGCTCCATAAAAGTTTGCATCTTGAAGTATTTCAGCTCTTCTTTTTTTCGCTTGAGCATCGTCAATAAGTCCAGCATTTAAGTCCGCATCTACAGCCATTTGTTTACCAGGCATAGAGTCAAGTACGAAACGAGCTGCAACCTCTGCAACCCTTGTTGAACCTTTTGTAATAACCATAAAGTTGATAAGAACGAGTATGGAGAAGATAACAATACCAATAACAAAGTTTCCACCAACAACAAAATTTCCAAAACTCGTTACGATGTCACTCACAGCTTCTGGACCTTCGTGTCCGTGACTTAAAATCATTCTTGTTGTTGCCACATTTAAAGAGAGCCTAAAAAGTGTAATGATGAGTATAAGAGTTGGAAAAGTTGTTAAATCGGTTGGTTTGGGAACATAAAGAGATATGAGCAAAACTAAAACAGCGATAGCCATAGAAATAGTTAAAAATAAATCGAGTATCGCAGAGGGAAGAGGAACGATAATAATGGCTAAAATAAGCATTACAAAAGCAACAACACTTAAATCTTTTTGTCCGAGTAAGAAGTTTAAGCTCGTTCCGATTTGTTGTTTGAGTGTAGATTTATTTGCCAAATTACTATTACTCTTCTAATAAATCAGCTAAAGTTAAGTCGGATAAAAATGAATCTATTTTGCCTTGAAGTTTATTCAAAAAAGGCCAAATTGAGCAGATGTTTGCTTTGTTGGATGGACAATTATCTACAGAAGGTGCGCACTCAAACACTGCTGGTGCTTTGCCCTCAACCGATAGCATCACATCTAACATATTTATCTCATTAGGAGCTTTTGCTAAACAAAAACCGCCATTTACACCCTTAAAAGATTTTAAAATACCACTTTTTGCAAGTGCTTGGAGTAATTTTGCCAAAAAACTTTTAGAGATAGAGAGTTCGTGTGAGAGTGTTTCGCTGTCCATAGGCACATCTGTTTTAGATAAAACGATGAGAGACAAAATGGCATATTCACTTGCTTTGGTTATTAACATAATTTATACTTTCATATTAGTGTTTTAAAAGATGGATTATATCTAAAGAAGTTAAAAGCAGTATTATAATTTTTTGGAGTTACACTTTCTTAGTATGATAATAATTTACAATAAAGAAAAGTTCTGCTAAAATTCCACCTCAGCTTTTATACATTTATGTGTAGATGTTAGATTATTATACCCATCAGGAGGCTATTATGGCTTTAGATACGGCTAAAAAACAAGAGATTATTGCAAAATATGGTCGCAAAGAAAATGACACTGGTTCAAGTGAAGTTCAAATTGCACTTTTAACAGGTAGAATTGTTGAGTTAACAGAGCACCTTAAAGTTTTCAAAAAAGATCACGCTTCAAGACTTGGTCTATTAAAATTGGTTGGTCAGCGTCGTCGTCTTATGAGATACTTCAAAAGAACGAACAAAGAGGCTTATCTTAAATTAGTACAAGATTTAGGTATTCGTGATAACATCTAAGGTGTAAATCTCTTTTAAGCCCTAATAAAATAGGGCTTATTTCCACATGCCACAACTTCCACATGCCATAACTTCCACATGCCATAACTTCCACATGCCATAACTTCCACATGCCATAACTTCCACATGCCATAACTTCCACATGCCATAACTTCCACATGCCACAAAATAGGCAAAAGCCATTACTAGCGTCTCTTTTTCAATATATATTTAGTTTTGAAATAGTATCATGTTTTCAAATTTAAAATGATTGAGTATGGAGGGTTGCGAGTGTCAAAAAACAATAATGAATTAAGTACCGAAGGCTTAACTTTTATGGAAGATGGCGAAGTTTTATATAGTGACTTATATTTATTATCAGAAACTGATGAAAAAGGTATTGTTGAATACGCAAACGACTCTTTTTTAAAGATTGCCAACATGAAAGCAGAAGATATTTTAGGTCAGCCACATAATATCGTTCGTCACCCAGAGATGCCTCGTGCGGCATTTAAATCTTTATGGGATAGCGTTCAAAGCAAAGGTTTTTGGACAGGAATTGTAAAAAATGCTAGAAAGGGCGGCGGCTTTTACTGGGTATATGCTACCGTGCTTCGTTCAGTCGATAAAAATGGAAAAACAAAGTATGTATCTATAAGAGTTAAACCCTCAAGAGAAGATGTGAAAAAAGCTCAAGAGCTTTATGCAACATTAGATTAAGAATTAAAAGGATTTTATAATGGCATTAATGAAAAAAACTACTTTAACTTCATCTCCTCAATTAGAATCTACGGGCGGAGATAAAAGACGACAAAGAACACTGGCAAAACAGCAACAAATAAGTGAAAGCATTGCAGGTGTTGCTATGACTATACTTGAAAATGCGCAAGAGAGTGTGAGTGCAATTGAAGAGTTAAAATCTTCAATGGAACAAATCGCAACTGCTGCTGAAGAAAATAGCGGAGCAAGTGAACAAGCTCTCAACAATGTGAAGAGTATTAAGTCAAACATTACTCGAATGAATTCAACAATTGACACTGTTATAGCATCCACGATTGCTACAGGTGAAAATATTATGAATTCAGTTCAAAAAACTACAGAATCTGTGGGAAGAATGGATTCTGCTGTTTCAGTTGCACAAGAGTCATCAAAAAAGAGTGAAGAGCTTAAAGAATCATCACAAAACATCGGTAATGCGGTTAGTTTCATCGCCAAAATTGCGGACCAGACAAATTTACTGGCTTTAAATGCTGCGATTGAAGCAAGTCGTGCAAAAGAACATGGAAAAGGTTTCGCGGTTGTAGCAGATGAAACCCGTGCTTTGGCTGGAGAGAGCGAAAAAAATGCTGAATTTATCTCTGAACTTGTCAATAAAATTCAAGCAAGTATCGATAACATCATTAAGAGTATTGGTTCAACAACTAAAATAATTTCAAGTAATGGACAAAAAGGAAATACTCTTAGTTTAAAAATGGAAGAGCTTACTAAAATAGCTGTGTATTCTGTTGAAGCTGCAAGAAGTGTGAGTATTTATACGCAAAGGTTGAATGATTTTGTTGGAAAAATTAGTGATGGCTCACAAGAAATTGCCTATGCATCTCAAGCAATAGCGCAGTCAGTTGAAAAAACATTGCACGGAATTGATATTCAATCCGATGCTCTTAGCCAAACAGAAGATGATATAAAAGACCTCTCAAACTTAGCAGAAGAGTTAAAATACTCAACAGATACCGTCAAATCAGCTGAAGATATAGCACTCTCAGCAGACACTATCGGTGGCTCTATGGAAGATATTCAAAATGCTCTTAAAGATGTTACGACTGCTCTTAATCAAATAGAATCATCCTCTCACTCAACAAACCAAAATGCACTCAACAATAAAGAGCTTATCCAAGCTGGTATGGAAGCTGCAAAAGATATCGACAAACTTATAGAAATAGCGCGTCGTAATTTTGATTTATTAAAAGTATCTTTTAATATGGTTAAAAATAGTATAAGTGAAATTCGTGAAGCCTTTAATGAAGTGATTTTAGAGGGAAATAGTGCGGCTTCAGAGTTAAATGTGATTGTAAAAGAGACAAAAAGTGTTGATAAAACAGTTGGAAATATTTCAAATTCTATTGTACAGTTAAATATGCTTGCAATTAGTGGTTCGATTGAAGCGGCCCGAGCTGGTGATTTTGGAAAAGGTTTTGCAGTTGTAAGTTCGGATATAAGAAATTTAGCAAAAGATTCAGAGTCCAATACAGAAAAAATCAATGATATTGTCGAGTCTATGAATTCTGAAATTGATACAGTACGAAGTGATTGGAGTAATCTTTTAAGATCACAATCCAATGAACAATCTCTTATCGATTCTCTTATCAATGACATTGGAAGAATTACAAATATGCTCGTAGATTTACTCGATAGATATACAGGTCTCAAAACTGTAAACGACCAAAATATTGAGGGTATGAATCAGGTTATCATAGGAATAAATGAGATTCAAAAAGCAGTTGAACTGAGTGCTAGAAATGCAATGGAATCTCGTAAAGCGAGTGAGTTGATTATAGAAACTGTTACTCATATAAGTGAGGGTGTAGAAGAGTTGGCTGTTATGGCGGATGAACTTCAACAGGGGAATTAATTACTAGGAGTTTGAGTAAAATGCAAATAAAAGAGATTTTAATCATCAAAAATTCTCATGAGAGTTATGGTATATCTACTCGTGATATTAACCAGATTTCAAGAGTGCCTATGCTCATGCCTCTTCCTCTAAGACCTGAGGGTGTAAGAGGATTGTGTGCTGTGAGTGGAAATATTGTGTGTATGATTGATATGAATCTTTTATTGGACATGAATGAAGTGGATTATAAAGCTGACAAAAGCAGACTTTTAAGTCTAAATGGTGCATTTGCTTCCAATGCTTTATTAGTAAGTGAAGTTTATAACACAGTAGAAATTGAAGAAAAAAATATTGAATATATCAATAACGAAAATGACCCGATCATAGCTATTTATAAGTATAAAGAGTCATTAGTTCAAATTATTTCTTTAGATATTTTGATTTCTCGAATTCAAAAAGTTAAAATACAAGCAAAAGATATAAAAAATAAAAATGCAAAAGTTGAGAAAATAAAAGAAGAAAATGCGGATAAATTTCTGATTTTTTCTTTAGAAAATGAGAAATTTGCACTCAATATAGAATACTTAAGAGAAATTGTTTTAGCGGATATAAAGATTACAGAAATTGCAGGAAGTGCATCCGATGTACTTGGTCTTATAACTTTGAGAGAAGAGCTTCTTCTTGTGGTTGATTTAAGAACATACTATGGCTTTAAAACAAAAAATAGTTATAAAAATCGTATATTAGTTGCCTCATGTGATGATAAAAAAATAGGTCTTTTGGTGGATGAAATCATTGATATAAAAAGTTATGTATCAAAAGATGTGGAGTACATGAGTGAAAATTTTCAAAGTGATAAGATAGCTGGTGTCATCCATGATAAAGAATCTCTGATATCCTTTTTTGATAAAGATGTATTAGAAAGACTTTTTGGAGAAAATGAAGCTTTTATTGATTCAAAAAGCACAAATCTTCTTTCCTATGAAACGCAAGAAAATGTTACGGAAGTGATAGTTTTTAAACTCGCAGGAAAAGAATATGCTTTTAATATTGAAAGTGTTGCAGAAATTATCGACATAGTGAATTCTACAAAAGTGGCTTTTACAAATGAAATAATAGATGGTATTATTAACATTAGAGGTCAAGTTATTACGATTGTTTCACTTTTTAAAAAGTTAAATATCCAAACAAAAATTAATGAAGATTCTAAAATCATAATCTGCAATATAAAAAACACAAGAATAGGTTTTATAGTCGATAGCGTAAGTGATATTTTAAATATTAAAGCAGACGAAATAAGAGAGCAAGAAAATAAACTCTTTACAAATGTATTGCATCTAAATAATGGCAAAAGATTAGTGTTGTCTATGGATATAGATGAAATATTGACAAAATAGGAATAAATAGTGGCTAAAAAAATACTTATAGTTGATGATTCTGCATTAGTAAGAAAACAACTGAGTGAAGTAGTAGAAATTCTTGGTTTTGACATAGAAACAGCAAGAAATGGGCAAGAAGCAGTTACTAAAGCAACTTCAACCCAGTACGATGTAATTACGATGGATATCAATATGCCTATTATGAATGGCATCGAGGCTGTCAAACAAATTATGGCGAAACAACCAACTCCTATTTTGATGATAAGTTCTCTTACAACGGAAGATGCAACTATTACTATGGACGCACTTGATGCTGGAGCAATTGACTATATAGCAAAACCAGGGACTATGAATATTGGTAAAGAACAAAATACTAAAGATATTTTAGAAAAAATTCAATCCCTAAGTCGTATTTCTCCAAGAAGATTAAGAAACAGAGCCTCAAGAGCACCCGTTGCAAGGCAAAGAGTAGCTGAGGGGAGAGAAAAGCCTAAGCATATATCTGAAAATATAACACTTACAAAAATAGTTTTAATAGGTTCATCAACAGGTGGCCCAGGACTTATAGAGCAGATTTGTGCATCATTACCAGCAAACTATAAATATCCTGTATGTATTGTGCAACATATGCCTGAGCAATTTACAAAGGCTTTTGCAGAGAGATTAGACCGAGCAAGTATTTTAAATGTACATCAAAGTGCGCAAAATATGGATATTGTACCAGGAAATATATATATTGCCCGTGGTGGAGTTCATATGAATTTTGCTAAAAAAGTCTCAGGAAAAGTTGTTATAAGAGAAGACCAAAATAAAGGTAATAACTACTTTCAACCGAGTGTAAATGAGATGATGCTTAGTGCTTTAGAGGTATTTGATGGCTCTAATATTATAGGTGTTCTTTTAACTGGCATTGGTGATGATGGTGCAGATGGTATGGTTAAACTAAAAAAGATGGGTGCTTATACTTTGGGTGAGAGTGAAGAGAGTGCCACTGTTTATGGGATGCCACGAGAGGCATATGAACGAGGTGGTGTTACACAACAGTTAGATTTTAAACAAATTCTAAAAACTATAGTAACATTAAAGTAGAGGATTTTTAAATGGCTTTAATCAAAAAACATGTCCAACAAAAAGTTGAAGAGCTAGCACAATTCAAAACTCTTGAAGATGCTATAAAGTTTTTTGAGTCGAATGATTCATTAGATAAAAAAGATTACTGTATCGATGAAATTGCTAAATTTAAGGGTGCTGGAAGTTATTTGGTATCGTGTCTTGCTCCGAGTCATACAGATAAATATTTTTCTACCAAGGTTGCAAGTATCATCTCTGCGATGAATCCGCAAGAAGCTCCTATCGAAGAGATTATGAATTTACTCAAACTTGATAATGCTTATGTAAGAAATTTGGGTATCTCTATTCTTCGTAATTTCGGAGATGCTATAAAATATTATATAGTGAAATTTTTGATAGGAGAAGATAGAGATTTAAGAATTTTTGCTATTAATGTACTAGGGGATGTAAATTTTCATGAATCCAGAGATATGATGATTGAACTTTTAGAAACGGAACAAGATATCAATGTTGCTATGACTGCGGTTGATTATTTATCAGAGATAGGTGAAATGAGTGATATACCTCTTTTAGAGTCTTTAAAAAAGAGATTTGCTGGTGAATTTTATGTTGAGTTTGCAGTTGATAGTGCAATCAAGTCAATAAAAGGATAAGTTATATGACATACCTTTTATCTAAAGAAGACTTTACTAAAATAAGTGAATTTATATATAGAAAAAGTGGAATTTTTTTAGAACAAGAGAAACATTTTGAAAAATTAGCAAAATTTATTGATAGTCGCTCTGCAGCACTTGGATTTGACAGTTTTAGAAAATACTTTTTTAAGCTTCGTTTTGAAGACAAAAGTGGCGATGAACTTCAAGAGCTCATGAATGCAATAACAGTAAATGAGACCTATTTTTTTAGAGAAAAAGATCAGTTTGAAGTTTTAGTAAATATTATTTTACCAGAACTTCATAAAGCTTTACCAGTATCAAGACCTATACGAATACTTTCATCTCCTTGTTCAACAGGAGAAGAACCTTACTCTATAATACTACATATAGTAGAAGAGGGCAAAGTCGTTGAACAAAGGGATATCGAAGTTGTGGGTATAGATATAGATTCAACTGTTATCCAAAAAGCAAAAATTGCAAAATACGGTGATAGGTCAGTTCATGCAATACCTAAAAATATTTTAGCAAAATGGTTTGATAAAAGAAATTTAGGTTATGAACTTGGTAAAGATTTACAAGGCTCTGTTGACTTCCAAGTTGTCAATGTATTTGACAAAACACAGATGAGGAGACTTGGAAAATTTGATGTCATTTTTTCAAGAAACATGTTAATTTATTTTGATGATGCATCTCGTAAGGAAGTAGCAATGACTTTTTATGATATGTTAAATCCAGGTGGGTATGTTCTTTTAGGACATGCTGAGTATATGAGTCGTATAGTTTCTGTTTTTAAAGCAAGAAAAATAGAAAATACATTAATTTATCAAAAATAGGAGAAAAAAATGCCATTAGTAATATTTGTAGATGATAGTGAAACAGCCTTAGCCTCAACGAGAATGGTGACAAACTCGATGCCAATAGAAGTAAAACAATATACAGAGGCACAAGTTGCTTTAGCGGAAATTAAAGCTGGTATGACACCTGATTTAATTATTACAGACTTAAATATGCCTATAATGAATGGACTTGAATTTTTACAAGCCCTAAGAGCACATCCTGCAACGAGTCGAACACCATGTTTGATGCTTACTACGGAAACAAAAGTAGAGTTAAAAGAGCAGGGTAAAGCATTGGGTCTCACTGGATGGATTGTAAAACCATTCAATCCAGCGCAACTCAAACAAGCAATCACAAGAGTTTTAAGATTACCAGCTTAGTGGAAAATGAGATGGTAATTTTAAACTCAGTAGATGAACTTTTGTCACATATCAAAGAAGTGCAACAAGATGCGATTGATTTGTCTCGTGAATCTTTGTTGATGATAAGCAGTTTTATAGAAAAAAACAATCTTGAGATTGATGCAGATGTAGCAAATGCTTTGCAGTACCAAGATATCATATCTCAGCAATTAACAGCTACAATAGAAGCAATAAATAGTGTGCAAAGTAGTATTAATCGGTTTTCTCACTCCTATCAAACGGATGAGAGTTTAGTAGTAGAGAGTATGAAAAAGTTACAAGATAAACTTGGTGCAGCACTAGACGAAGCTAAAGATAAAAAAAATAGATTTTCAGGTAAATTGGCTGATAATGATTCAGATGAAATAGAATTTTTTTAGGAGATAAAAATGGCAACAGTAATGGTAGTAGATGACTCAAAGACCGTAAGAAATTATCATGGGTCTATTTTAAAATCTATGGGGATTGAAGTGGTAGAAGCTGAAAATGGCATGGAAGCCTTAGAAAAAAGCTTATCTTCAAATATTAACCTTTACTTAGTAGATGTAAATATGCCAATAATGGATGGATACTCTTTTATAGAAGATTTAAGATTGCAAGAGAAATATAAAACCGTACCTATCATTATGATAACAACTCAAGCAAAAGAAGAAGATAAGATGAATGCCTATAAAGTTGGTGCAAATTTATTTGAAACTAAACCGATAAAGCCTGATCGTCTTGGGGCATATATAGATATATTAATTAAGAGTTAGGGAGATATTATGGATTCACTATTAGAGCAGTTTTTACAAGAAGCTCGTGAAAACCTTGCGTTTATTGATCAAAATATTGAAGAGATTGGTGGAGATGACCCAGAACTTTTAAACTCTGTATTTCGAGCTGCACATACGCTCAAAGGTGGAAGTGGGATTGTTGGTTTTGACTCAGTGAGAGATATAACGCATCATGCGGAAGATTTACTTGATATGTTGCGATCTAAAAAAATTGAGTATAAGATTAGCATGACAGAAGCACTTTATAACGCATTTGATGAGGTTATGAATCTCGTAGAAGCGGCAGAAGAGAGCGGTGGAATCGTAGAAGCGGATGCAGCTGTTGTAAGTGAAATCATAGAATCACTAAATGAGCAGATGAACAAAACACTCGAAGCACCAGCTGAGTGGAGTATTCCTTTTATAACTGTTGATGACGCACAAAAAATTATAGATGTACCGTTACAAACATTAAGAGGCATTCAATCTCAAAAAATCGCTTTTAATATGAATGAAATAAATGAAAATTTTTGTGCACAAGAAAATTTATATGCTGTAGTCTTTGATGTAGATGAATCCTGTATGGTCTATGGAAATGACCCTATTTATGCACTCTCTCTCTTGGGCGATAAAGTGCTTGGTGTTTTTTCTTGCATGAGTGATAATAGTGCAAAATCCATCTTAAGTGGAACGGAAGACGAAGATGGTTTACTTCTAAAATCTTACATTGTGGCTTTTATTTATGCAAGTTACTCTGAAATTGAGGATTCTCTTTTTAACTTTATTGATGAACTTCAATTTTTACCACTTAGTGTAGCGACACTTTTATCTCTAAATGTTGGAGATAGTGGACACAAAATAGATTCTTTAAAAGAGTTATCAAAAGTAGCAAAAGGTTTAGATTCTGAGAGTCTTATTCAAGAAGTTACAAAATCTATGGAACTTATCGGCACAGACACTCTACAGTATGCACAACTTCAAAGATTTTTAGATATTTCTGGTCTGATAAATGAGAGCGATAGTCATAAATTAGAGAGTTTTTTTAGTAATCTTTACAAAGGTGAAGTTTATAAATTTGAAGAAAATTTAGAAGTTCCACATGCCATAGAAGAGATGCAAGAAGAAGAAATTCAAGCAATTGAAGAAGTTGAAGAAAAAAGTATTGTTATAAATGAAAATATCACAGCAACACTCCATGAAATTATGCAACAGCAATACAAAGCGTTAGAGTGTATCCATAGCAGTGATGATTTACAAAGAGTTATTTCAATCATGGGTGCTGTTGGAAAATATATTCCTCATATGCCTGAAAATTTCAACTCTAAAGAGGATGTGGCTACTTTCTTAGATTCACAACTTCATGGTTATGTAGAACCTAAACAAGAGATAAAAGCAGTTGAAGATACACTTGTTAAAGAAGTTGTTTATGTCCAAAAAGCAGATATAAAACAAGAAGTTCAAAAAGAAAAAGAAGCTTTTATATCTCAAGAAGTTCACGAAGAACAACATGAAGATTTATCCACAACAAAGCAAAAACCAAACGAAGAGAGTAAAAAATCTATTGTTGGAAAAACTGTTAAAATTGACCAAGAGTCTATTGATAGTTTGATGAATGTTGTTGGGGAACTTTTGGTCGCAAAAAATTCATTGCCATACTTAGCTGATAATGTGATTGGAATGACGCATGATGTTATAAAACGAGAAATTATGGAGAAGTATATCTTTATAAACCGTTTATCGGAACAACTCCAAGATTTGATTATGGGCATGAGAATGTTGCCGATATCGTATGTATTTGACAGATATCCTAAACTTGTTCGTGACATTGCTAAAAAACTTGGTAAAAAAGTAAACTTAGAGATGGACGGTGGCGAGACGAAGCTCGATAAAAATATGATAGAGATGTTGGCTGACCCTATGATCCATATTATGAGAAATTCACTTGACCACGGGCTTGAAACTCCTGAGATACGAGAACAAAAAGGTAAAAAATCTGAAGGAACGGTAACGCTTAAAGCGTATGCAGAATCGGATAGAATTATTATAGAAATAGTAGATGATGGTGCTGGGATAAATATAGAGAGAGTTGCAAACAAAGTTTTAGAAAAAGGTCTTATGACGCATGAGCAAATAGACGCATTGAGTGAAGAGGAGATGGCGGAATTAATTCTTCTTCCAGGTCTCTCAACTGCTGAAACAATCACCGAATTTAGCGGTCGTGGTGTTGGCATGGATGTTGTGAGAAAATCTATTGAAGCTTTTGGTGGAACGATTAAAATTAGAACTAAAGCAAATCATGGTACGACGATAACTTTAGCGATTCCTGTATCTTTAGCAGTTACTTCACTTTTACATATTCAAATGAATGATATTCACTATGGTATCCCGATGAATAGTGTCTCTGAGACAGTTAAGCTTGAAAAAGAGGAAATAGAATATTTACATAATGAGCCATTTGTTTATATCCGAGGCGAAGTTATTCCACTTCTGTTTATAAAATCTATGCTCGATGAAAAAGCTATGGAGAAAGAACCTCTTTCAATTGTTGTTTTAAATATAAAAGAAAATCTTTTAGCGGTGGTTGTAAATAAATTTTTAGGTCAGCTGGATGTCGTTCAAAAACCTCTTGTTGGTTTAATAGAATCGCATCCACTCTTTAGTGGAACAGCACTTCTTGGGAATGGGCAAATCATCATGGCTATAGATCCAATAGGTCTTTTAGGTATTTCACAAAAGTTGAAAAAAGATATACAAGCAGCTTAAAATTAAGGAAAAAGAGATGGCAATAACATACGAAGAAAATTGTGCAACATTTACCTCCGTGATTTATGAGGATGAAGTAATTTCGTTTAGAGATTTTTTGCAAAATATTGCTCCAGATGAAGTGCAATGTGACTTTAGTGAATGTGACGATATTCATTTTGCAGTTTTACAGCTCATTATGGCATACAAAAAAAGTTATGGATGCAGGTATGAATTTTCTGAGGATACAAAACTTTTTGAGAAGGTCTTAAAAGGATTTAGTGTCAAAGAAGATAACTGCTTATGATAGATTTAATAGTATTTAGTGTTGGAAATAATCATTATGCCTTAAACATTGAGAATATTCAGAGAATTATTCAAGCAAAAGAGTTGACAGCGATTCCTAGCTCAAATGAACTTATTGATGGAATGATGAGTCATGAGGGAAAGGTTATAAAAGTTCTTAATTTTCGTAAATTAATTGGACTTATTCCCTATGAAGAAGAGTTGAGAAAAATTTTTGGAAAGTTAAAAATTGCGCATCGAGAGTGGATGGAAGCACTTTTATATGCAGTTGAAAATGGTACACCTTTTGCAAAAATGATAAACCCACATAAGTGTGATCTTGGCATGTGGCTTGATAAATTTAACTCTTATGATGACAAAGTTTCTGCAGTTTTAAACGATTTACTTCAAAGTCATAAAGATTTGCATAGTTTAGGCGCAGATGTTTTAGAGTTACTCAAAACAGATAAAGACAAGGCACAGCAAATGTTAAAAAGAGAGGTTAATGCTCAATTTAGCAAAACAATAGGGCACTTAGATTTGTTTATTTACGAATTGGATGGAGTTTCTAGCTCTTTACAAAAATTAATTCTTTATGAAGGACATAATACAACTTTTGCAATAAAAGTGGATGCGATTAAAGATATTGCACACATTGAAGAGTCGATGATTATGAACTCAAATGAAGAACATAGCTCTGATGAATATTTAGAACTCTTAGGTATTCTTGATATAGATGGTGTTTTGATAAATATTATTAAACATATTGATATTCCAAAATAAAAGGTTCATAAGAGAAGTGAAAACAATCGTAATAAGTAACCGCAAAGGTGGTTCTGCTAAAACTACTACAGCTGTAAATCTTGCAAGTGGTTTGGCTGAGCAGGGTTTTTCGGTTTTGTTGCTTGATTTTGATACACAAGGACACGCTTCCATAGGGGTTGGGTGTGAGCCAAATGAAGAGCTTGGTGTGCATTCTATTTTTATTGGAAAAACATTAAGTGAAACATTTATTCCCACTGTACACAAAAATTTAACACTCTCTCCTGCTCTTGCTTTTTTTGATGTGTATGAATATTCTGATTTAAAAGGTGTTTTAAAAAGCCGTTTTAAAAGAGAAAATATTGCAGATTTTTTTGATTACTGTGTGATAGATACGCCACCAACATTTGATGCACTCCTGAAAAATTCTTTAGAGGTTGCAGATAGTGTTGTTATTCCTTTTGTTCCGCATCATTTGGGTGTTGTCGCAGTTGGTCAAATGCTTCGAGCTCTTTATCAAAGTGCATCTGAATATAGCCGTGATATTGCAGATGTTTCCATACTTCCAGTGATGTACAATCCACATATAAAAGAGCATAATGAGTGTATTCAAAAAGTGAAAACTTCTTTTGGCGAGAACAAGCTTTTGTCTCCAATCGGTGTGGATATTAAACTAGCAAAACAGTTTGAGAGTGGGTCTCCTATCATTTTGGATGCTACAAGGTCAAAAGGTTTAAAAGACTATCAACGGTGTGTCGCAGAACTTATAGAAAGATTATAGAGATAAAAAGGATATAAAAATGGATATATTAATAGTAGATGATAATACAAACAATAGATTGATACTGAAACTTCTTTTAGAAGATTATGCTGAGAATCATGAAGGAATTGAGTTTCACATACAAGAAGCTAGTGATGGATTAGAAGCTGTACAGATGTGTAAAAACAGTTCGTATGATATGGTTTTGATGGACATTATGATGCCTAATATGGATGGTATAGAAGCTACCAGAATCATTAGAAATTTAGATACAAAAATTATGATTATTGCCGTTTCAGCAGTGGATGACAGCGCAAGAAAAAAACTTATTTTAGATAATGGGGCGGAAGATTATATATCCAAACCTATCAATGCAGATGTATTTATTAGTCGAATGAATAATTATAGGATTCTTATTGAAACAAGGAAACATAGTAAAAAGAATGTAAGTAAAAAAAATCTTTTTTCTGATAAGATTTATAAAAGACATACAAAATTTATTATAAATTCTGAAGATGCCTTGTCTGAGTTTTGGGAATTTTTTCTTTTAAATGCGCGAAAAAAATGTGATAACTTAAGTGATATTGTTCGTACAATTTTTTCTATTGCAGATGTTCAAGTGAGATTATCTATTGAAAGTGGAGTTTATGTTGAAGAGTCAGATGAAGCACAATATTTTACTCTGACGAACATAGAATCAATACCATCGCATGACATAGACTTTATTTTAAAGAAAAATAATCTTACAAGCAGATATTTGATTGGGGAAGGAAAAATTGCATTTGAACTCACTAAACCACAGCTTGTATCGAATGAGGACACTGCATCCGTAGAAGAAAAAATAGTGAGTAAAATGGATATTTTAAAAGAGGAAAAAGCTGTAGAAGTTACAGCATCCCCTTTGGTATTGCAACAATCTCAGGAATTAGAGGTATTTGATTATATTCACGGAGAAGATTTGTATGATTTAGAAGAGTATGCAGGTAAGCTTAACTCTTTGATGCTCATCGTTGGAAGTGGAGATATAAATGAAGATGAGATAATAGATATATACACTTATTTAGAAAAAATAGCTGGAATTTTAGCTTCTTATACTGAAGTGTATGCTATCTCTCAAGCAGTCACATCGCTTTCTATTGACATGGCAACCCACATGCCAGAATTTATGAAAAACTCAGAAGCTCTTGGTCCAATGTGTAAGGCATTTAGTAAAGATATGTCAAATTGGATAGAGATGTCTTTTTACACAGGCGCTCCAAGTGTGCAGTTTATGAATGATACCATTGTTGTGAACTGTCAAACTATCAGCAGTATGTTAAAAATGGATGAAGCAACAGCCGATGGTGGCGAAGATTTTGATGATATCTTTGATTTTTAGGAACACAAAATGTATAAAGTAAAAGTAGAAAATCCATGTAGCTGTTTTTTTAAAAGTGGGTTGAGTGAACAAGTCGAATTTGAAAAAAAAGATGAAGCAAAAAAAGAAGCAGAATACATGATAAATACCATGAAATCAGACTTTTGTAAAAAACATGAGTTTGCACTCAGTGAGCAGTTTGGGGATTTTACGATTTTTATCAAACCTAGAAGTTAGAGATATTACAAAAATATCTCAACCGCTCTTTTTAAATCCTCAGGCGTGTCTATTCCAAAACCTGTGCTTGCAACTTTCACCATGGTTATCTTTTTTTGATGGTAAATTGCACGGAGTTGTTCTAACCCTTCGATGTCTTCCATCGGTGCATCTTCTAAGTTGCAAAACTCTTTTAAACTTTTTTTGCTAAATCCATAGATGCCGATATGTCCAAAATAGTTTGCTCTTCCGCTTCGGTTGTAGGGAATCGGGGAGCGGGAAAAGTAGATGGCGTTGTTTGCATCATCAAGCACCACTTTTACAAGATTTGGGTCTTTTGCCGACTCTGCGTTGATGGCATTGAAACAGCTTCCCATGATAAAAGGTGCATTTTGCTCTTTTAAAGATTTAAGTTTTGCGATGAGGGACTCAACTACTTCAGGCTCTATAAACGGCTCATCCGCTTGAACATTAACTATAATCTCATCATCCGCAACATTTAAAATATTTGCACATTCATTGATTCTGTCTGTTCCGCTTTTGTGCGTTGTAGATGTGAGCATTGCTTCTATTCCATAGGCTTGGCATGTGGAAATGATAAGCTCATCATCCGCCGCGACAACAACTCTGTCAAGGTGCGCCACTCTTTTTGCAGTTCGCACCACCATAGGTAAACCGCCAATATCTGCTAAAACTTTTTGTGGAAATCTCGTTGATGCCAATCTCGCGGGAATAATAATCATTTCATGCCTTTTTTTTTAATTGCTTTGATATAATTCGCTCATTATACTAAAAAAGGTTTTTGATGCTTCTTTATCAGCCAGAAGTTGGTTATTGTTACAACAGTGATTCAATTTTTTTATATGATTTTATAAGCGCATTTAACCCAAAAGGCAAAGTGCTGGATGTTGGAGCAGGGTGCGGAGTTGTCGGTCTTTTAGTGGCAAGAGACAACCCTAAAGTTGTGCTTGAAGCGGTGGAAAAACAGCCGAGTTTTGTACACTACGCAACAACAAATGCACGCGTCAATAAAATAGCGTATAAAATGCACGAAAATGATTTTTTAGAACTACAAGAGAGTGAAAAGTACGATTATATTATCTCAAATCCTCCTTTTTATCATGATGGTGTGACAAAAAGTGAAAATGAGATGTTGTTTCATGCGAGATATAATATTAACTTACCCTTGGGCGCGTTTTTTAAAAAAGTTTCACGACTTTTAAAGCCAAAAGCACATTTCATATTTTGTTATGATGCTTCTCAATTTGGACTGATTTGTGCTGAACTTGATAAAGTAAAACTTCGAGTAGTGGATGTGCAGTTTGTGCATCCAAAAATAGATAAAAAGGCATCTTTGGTTATGATACATGTTAGAAATGGTTCGAGTTCTTTAATGAAAGTTTGGTCGCCATTTATCAGTTTTGATGGGAGTGAGTTTTCACTTCAAGCACAAGATATTTATAAAAAAGCTTCTACTCAGAGTATAAAATGCACGATTTAAAAACTTCAGAGGGATTTCCTTATGCTTTTGATGCCTCGGCATGTGGAACTTGTCAAGGGAAATGCTGTACGGGTGAGAGCGGATATATTAATGTAAGTCCAACAGAAACAGAAAATATAGCACAATTTTTAAAGCTTGAAAGAAATGATTTTGCAGACAAATATCTTTTCCAATATGGCTACAAATATTCCATCAAGGAAGTTGAACATAATGGTTCTTATGAGTGTGCTTTTTATGACAGAGAGTCCAATGGCTGTAAAATATATGAAGTCCGTCCAACGCAATGCAGAACATTCCCTTTTTGGGATTATTTTAAAACGAGAGTAGATGAGTTGAAATTAGAGTGTCCAGGAATTATTGATGTTTAAAATATTGAGTTTACTAGTTTTATTGTTTGTTTTTAATGGATGTATGAGTCCTGTTGCACCAAACTCTGTTGCAGTAAAAAAAGAGGTAGCTGCAAATCAAAAAGCTTTTGAGCAAGAAGATTCGATGATACTTTTTGCTCTGCGAGCAGAACAACTAAAAGAGTATGCAACAGCTTCGGAATTTTTTAATACTTTATATTTGAATTCTCACAAAAAAGAGTATCTCTATCGTTCTTTGCAAAGTGATTTAATAGTATCAAATAATGAGCAAGTTATCAAAAAAATAGATAGTGCCCTTCAAGATTCACCAGAGGATTTAATTTTAGTACGATTGAAAATAATCGCTCTTATTCAAATGCAAAGATTAGAAGAAGCACAAAATATTGCTACGGATTTGGTCAATAAATCAAAGTCGGCAGATGATTTCATTTTACTCAGTGATATTTATGTAAAACTAGAAAAATTTGATATGGCTATGAAATATCTTGAGAGTGCTTATGCTCAGGATTATAATGAAAAAGTACTCGACAAAATGGTAATAGTTTTGTATGTAAACTTGCAAAGAAAAACAGATGCTATCGCGCAACTTGAAACACATATTAGAATGCAAGGGTGTTCGGAGTTGATATGTGCAAGACTTCTAGGATTTTACAGTAATGAAAACAATGTAGATGGTTTGTTATCTACCTATTTAAGACTTTATAAAATGAATAAAGATGAAGAAGTTGGTAAAAAAATTGTGCAAATCTATGGCTATAAAAAAGATTTTATGCAAATGACGAGCTTTTTAGAAGAAAATGAGATAGATAATGCAACCCTTTTACAACTTTATTCAAATATGAAAGATTACATAAAAGCTTTCCCTTTGGCGGATAAACTTTACGCTGATACGGGAGAGATAGAGTACTTAGGGCAAAGTGCAATCTATGAGTATGAGAGTGCTAAAAATAAGAGTGATAAAAATCTTTTAAAAAAAATTGCGAAGAAGTTTGATGAAGTTGTAAAATCTAGTAAAAATCCGCTGTATTTCAATTACTATGGTTATATTTTGATTGACCATGATGTGGATGTGAATGAGGGTATAAAGTATGTAAAAAAGGCTTTAGAAATTGACTCAAACTCTCTTTATTATATTGACTCTTTGGCATGGGGATACTATAAACTTGGTCATTGCACCGAAGCAGATGCGTTAATGAAAAAAGTTGTTCAATTTGAGGGTGCAAATGACCCTGAAGTTTTACTCCATAAAGAAGCTATAGAAAAATGTATAAAAACAAGCAAAGAGGTTAAAAAATAAAATGATTTTAGATGAGATTATAAAAAAAACAAAAGAAGATTTAGTAAAAAGAGAAAAAGAGTTTTCACTTGATTGGCTTGGTCGCTCGTTGGCCTTTAACGCAAGAGCTCCACGCGATGTTATTCCCTACTTAAAAGCGACTGAGCAAGACCCGTATAGAATTATCGCAGAGGTTAAAAAAGCTTCTCCATCTAAAGGTGTTATTCGTGAAAATTTTGATCCACTTGCAATTGCGCAGAGTTATGAGAGAGGTGGAGCGAGTGCTATCTCTGTTTTGACAGAACCGCACTTTTTTCAAGGTTCGCTTGATTATTTGGGAGGAATTCGACGCTATGTTAGCATTCCACTTCTGAGAAAAGATTTTATAGTTTCAAAATATCAGATTTTAGAAGCGATGGTACATGGAGCTGACTTTATACTTTTAATCGCTGCTGCACTGAGTAAAGGTGAATTAAAAGATTTGCTAAACTACACAAGACACTTAGGAATGGAAGCTTTGGTAGAAGTACATGACAAGCCAGATTTGGTAAAAGCAATCTATGCAGGAAGTGACATCATCGGGATAAACCACAGAAATCTTCAAACTTTTGAGATGAATATGAATTTATCGTATGAGCTGATTCCACTTATCCCAAATGGAAAAATCATCGTAGCAGAGAGCGGAATTTACGAACATGGACAGCTAGAAGATTTAAGTAAAGCTGGAGTGGATGCCTTTTTAGTGGGAGAGTCTTTGATGCGTCAGGATGATGAGGAAGCGGCTTTGAGAAAGTTAAAATTCGGTTAAATAGGGCATCCCAAGGGCATTTCCTTGCTCTGCTCATACGGCATGTGGAAATTCCCACATGCCACAAAACTTACGCTAACAAACTCTTCACGCACTCATTTATTCTTTTGCCATCGACTTTTCCAGCTAACTCTTTACTCGCTACACCCATAACTTTTCCCATGTCTTTTGCAGTTGTTGCACCGACATTTTTGATAATTTCTTTGAGTGCATCACTTAGTTCATCGTCACTTAACTGTGCTGGAAGATAAACGCTATAAAATTCAATTTCATCCAGTTCAATCTGCATTAAATCTTCACGGTTTGCATCTCTATATTGTGTTGCCGCGTCATTTCTTCTTTTGATTTGCGTCTGTATGATTTTTATAACATCCTCATCACCGAGCTCTTTTCGCTCATCTACTTCTATTTGTTTAAACGCGCTTGTTAAAAGGCGAAGTGCATCTCTTTTTTTTGTCTCTTTTGCTTTCATTGCATCTTTTACATCGTTGTTGATTGTTTCTCTTAAACTCATTAGTGATTCCTTGGAACTATTTTTGCTAGTATTATAACTAAACTAGCCTACTACAAGAGATTATCATGCAAAAAACTGCTTTGAGCATTTTCATACCACTTTGTGCAACACTTTATTTGAGTGGATGTACCGCAGGTTTAACAGACCCTGAAATAAATTTTGAGCCTCCTGTGTATGTAGATCAGATGCCAGCAAAAGAAAATGACCAAGATTTTGTCTCTACTGGCAGTATCTTTGGACAGGGCGATAATCCTCTGTTTTCAGACCATAAAGCAATGCATGCAAACGATATTGTGAAAGTTGTTATCTCTGAGACAGCATCTAGCTCTAATTCTGGAGCAAAAGCACTCAGTGAAAGTGATACTTCAGGCATGGGTGGTGGATTGATTGCTCCAACAGGCGGTGGAGTTGCAGGTACAATAGCAGGTGAGGTCAATAAAATTTCTAATGTTGGTTACACTGCCAATAGTACAAGTGCTTATAAAGGTTCGGGAAGTGCAACTAAAGATGCTAAATTTGCTACAACAATCACGGCTAGAATAGTAAAAGTACTTCAAAATGGAAATTACTTTATCACTGGAAAAAGAGAAATTCTTATAGATGATCAGAAACAAATTGTTCAAATCAGTGGCGTCATCAGACCTTATGATATCGACCAGTATAACTCAATAAATTCCAACCAAATGAGCGAAGCTAAAATACAGTATAAAACTCAAGGAGATGTTGACCGTGCTACACAACAAGGTTGGGGAACAAAAGCGTTACAATCCATCATGCCATTTTAATCTACTTTTTGTAGTAGGGTTCATGTTTGTGCCACTCAGCGCACAAACATTTTCAGAGTATAAAAATGCACAAGCAGAATCTTTTCAAAAGTATAAAGATGAAAATGATGCAAAATTCAATACCTATTTAAAATCAGAGTGGGAAGCGTACACGGCGCAAATACCTGATTCTCTTTATGAAAAACCAAAACCAAAAGAACTTCCTCATGTGCCCGAGCGAAGCGACAAATACCCTTGGGGTGCCAAGCCAATTAAATTACAAGGCGCGGGTCCAAAAGTAACCATAGAACTTGTTCTTCCAAAAGAGAGTGTTGCACCAAAAGAGAAAAAAGATATAACGATTGATTTTTATGGAACTTCTCTTGAATTTACACTTCCACATGCCATAGATAAAGCAAAATTTTATCCCAAAGAGCAAGAGGGGATAAGTAACTTTTTTGATGAAGTTGTTGCAACGGAGTATTTACCTCTTATAAAAGAGATAGATAGCACTTCTAAAAATATGAATCTCAATGATTGGGGCGTATATCAACTTGTTTTAAAGCTTGGTAAAAAAATATATACAAATGAAGAGGAAGCAAAACTTCTGAGTTGGTTTTTCTTTAACAAGCTCGGATATGCTGTAAAAGTAGGGCTTTTTAATCAAAAAGTGTTTTTAATGCACTATTCACGAAAAGTGATTTATGCTACTCCAAATTATATTATCGATGCTAAAAAGTATTTTGTGTTATCAAATTATGCTAAAGAAGAAACAGGAAATATTTATACTTATGCACAAAATTATCCCAATGCAAACAAGCCTTTAGATTTAACTTTAACTTCGCTTCCATTTTTGAGTGAAAATATAAAAAGTAAAACTCTCTCTTTTAAACAGTATGCGCATGAATATTTTATACCCTATGAGTACAACCAAAATCTTATAGATTTTATGGCGTCCTATCCTCAAGCGGATTATGAAACTTACTTTAATGCTCCGATTGAGCAACGAAGTTATACATCCATCGCAACGGCTATGAAAAAATATATTGATAATAAAAAAACAAGCGAAGCTATGAATTTTGTACTGAATTTTGTTCAAAATGCCTTTATTTATAAAACGGATTCTGAGCAGTTTGGAAGAGAAAAAGTAATGTTTGCAGAAGAAACTCTCTATTTTGATAAGTCCGATTGTGAGGATAGGGCGGTTTTATTTTCTTATCTCGTAAAAGAGTTATTTGGTGTTGGCGTTGTAGGAGTAAAATACAAAGACCACATGGCAACAGCACTCTACATTCCCATGCAAGGCGATAGTGTTAAAGCGGGTTCAAGAAAATTTATAATCGCCGACCCAACCTACATAAATGCTTCCATAGGCGAGAGTATTCCAAAATACAGATCACTCAAACCTGAACGATTCATAGTTGTAAGTAATACTACAAAGAGACAATAAACATGCCAATTAAGCAATAATTATGTATAATTTTTTCAATTTTTAAAAGATTCTTTAATAAATAGCTAGGTCGCAGTTTAGAAAATTTGTATATTAAAGAAATGTGAGTAAATTTGTAACATTAGCCCTAAGATTTAGGGATAATGTGTTTAATTAAGAGTTCGATTTGTGCTTCAATCTTAATTAATGTTTTTAAATCTAAGCTGTGGAGCTTATCAGTTTCGTAAAGAACCTTGATATTTTGTTCAGCACTCGTAATCCTAGAACTAAGTTTTGAGATATAGAGTGTGAAAAATACCAAATGAGTTAAGAAGCCACCGATTAGAGCAACGAATGCTATCCATGCTTCATAAGACATTATAAAGTTCTCGTACTCATACCGATAATAACAACTTTGTCAGCTTTTACACCGTTGAAAGTTTTTGTTAAAAGTGCAGCGATAACATCATCTTCGTGTTTTGTTGACTTAATTGCAAAACTTAAATAACCTTTTTCGCCTGTAGTTTCGTTTTGAATCATTACTGAAACATCAACATAATCAACGATACCAAGACCAGTTCCAATAGTAGATGCCTCTTCATAAACAACGAATGTTCCATCAAGAACAGCGTTTGCAAATGCTTCAGCCTCAGTTGCACCACATGGTAAATACATTGTAACACCCTTAGTTCCGAGTGTATTTCTAATCATACTTTTCATTGGGCGTTCCTTAGTTTCTATCGTAGAACAGGTTCATGTATTCACACTTAGCCGTACTTACGAAATCTGCATCAAATGCACCTACTACAACCGCTTTGATGTCGATTGAAGTTTTACTTGGTTTAACATGTGGAATCTTGAAAGAACAAGATACACGAACTTGTTTACCATTTACCATAGTTAATTTACCACAAGAAAGTTTCTTAGTGTTAAGTTTTGCAGGGTAAGTTGTTGTTGTACCACCATTTGAAACCTCATTGAACTTTGCAACTTTACCCTCGAGTAATGCTTCAAGTGCAGTTAAGTCTCCAGCAGTTGCCGTAATGTCAAACCATTTTATTGATTTATCATTGGCACTTTGTGAATATATAGCCATTTTTCTAACCTCTCTTTTTTGATTTTGGACAAGGGAAATTTATAATTATTAATTTTATTTGTAAAGTGTAACTTTTTACTTTTTTAGTATCGTTATTTAGGGAGTTTTTGAGGGGTAAAGGTTACACTTTTTTTTTATGTATCTTTTTTCGTATCATGTTTTTTAAATTTTATGTAAAAAGAGGTGTTAAATGTTAGTAAATGAATTTGATTTAATCATGAAAGATGGTTTTAGTGTTGTAGTGGATACGGTTAATAAAGATGTGAGTGTTGATGGAGACCCTTTGAATAGTTTGAGATGTTTTACATGTTCTAAGGGTGCATGGAGAAATGTGGATAATATTGTTTGTAGCAATAATCATATTATGAGTTTAGAAACTTATTTGATTAATTTTTCGAGTATGAGAAATGCAGTTGCTGGAGAGTTTTTGAATAGTGGGTATTCATTTACAGTTGAGAATGACGGATTAATTGTTAAAGATAAAATTGGAAATATTTATTTTATTGTCGCATCAAATCAAGAGGCGTTAGAGGGCGTGAATGATACGAAGTTTGTTACACCTTTGAAATTGAAACAGAAGATTGACAATGTGATTGCTACTTTAACGACTGCAAATGATATCAGATATGTAACAGCTGTGCAATTATTAGAGGCAATTAGTGCAATTCCTACAGGCGGAATATTTGATTATAAAGATATTTTAAATCCAAATATAAATATTAATCCAAATGTTCAAGAAGCTACATTTTTAAATAAAGTTAGCGGAGAGATTTTTATTTGTGTTGATAATACAATCGGTGCTAACATATGGAAAGGAACAAACGGAACAGACATAAAACCAAAGACGGGAGCGAATAGCATAACTTTCACATCGGTAAACAATATCCTTGTTTTAAAAATAACATTTAAAGATAAAAACGGAAATATTCTAAACCCTCTATTAGTGCCATACACTATAACTTTAATAAACTCAGCACCGTGGAATGGAAGTTACATCGTAGAAAATGGATTAAATTCATTAAAGCCATTTGTAGATGGAACGAATATAAATGATGGAAAATATCTTGCATTATCGGGAACACCAACAGCAGGTTTTAAAATAGATTTTACACAATTTTTTGAGTTTAGTACAATGGAAATAATAAGCGGAGTGAATTTCTATAGCTCTCATAATTATAATGTAAATATAAATCATAATGTAAAAATAGATGGAATAGACCATAACTATGTGTCAGGTGGAGGGATTGCAAATCCTTTTAAAATAACTTTATAAAAAAATAAATATTCAAAATGTCACACTTTGCTAAAGAACTTTTTTTAAGTTCCACATGCCGAAGTGTTGGCAATACATAATCAATTTTATTAAAAGCTTGTATTTCTTTTTTCTTATAGTGGGAAAGTAGTTCTTATTACGCACTGAATCGGACTCCTAAGTTTTTGCGAGGAAGTTGTAAGCTCTGGGTTACAGAACCCCTGCACGGGAGCTAGTGTTTTAAACTTAGCGAAAATTACGCAAAAGTTTTGTTCTGATGGAGCGAATTGCGCTAAGAAATGGCAAAGCCATTTGCTACGCTTATTCTCGCTCTTTGGAAGCTGTGAGCTTTTCTTTTTTTTTTCCACATGCCAAGATTTTATTTTTTAAAGAGTGTACACATTCCACCATCTACGCTATGATTATTTATTTCCATGTGTGCTATACAACTGTTGTATATATCATTCTCACTTTGTGTGAGTTTGATATTATGAAATATAACTTGCTTACTTTGTCTATTACTAGAATCAGTTATGATGCCCTTGAATAGTGACTGATAGACATAATCATCAATCGGCGGAGTGGTTTCATCTTCGTATTCTACTTTTAAAATTTCTGTTACTTTCATAGTTGAAATAGTGTTAAAATGGGTCAAACAAGCAGTTACGCTCTTGAATTCGCCATGAGTGACTAAAGTTCTTTTACCTTGTTTTTGTTGAATGCGGTATTTTGGCATTTTGATTCTTCCTTAGTTAATTTTTTCTATAATAGTCATATTGTAAAAGCACCATATGGTCAAAAGGATGAGATTCATTGAAAGAATAATTACTAAAGTGAAAAGCAGTAGCACCTCTATAAATAGTTTTGTCATGCAAACCTATAATTTCAAAACTTGAAAAACCCCCAGCCCTAGAATCAACAAAAGTAATACAAGCAGCAACAGCTTCATCAAAAGTATCAAAACATTCAGTGGTAACAACAGAATCCTGAAACTGTGTTATTAAATAATTAGGTTCATCATTAAAAATTGCACAATTACCAGATGGATAGGCATAGACCCACTCTTGAACACCTGATTCGACAAACCTATAACCAGCAGTAGAAAAAGAACAACAACACTCAGAAAGTAAAGCAATCATAATATTTCTTCAAGTCCAGCGTTATCTAAAGTACCCTCTAAACCTATAACCACTCTTTGTAATAATCTTTGAACATCTCTTAATCTTTTTAGTTCCTCAGCGGAAACTATTTCACAATCTAAAGCCATATTTTTAATCCTTATTTATGTAAATAACCCATGCCATTAAGCAAGGTATAAAATTGTTCTGTGAGACCCGTTGTTTTACCGTTTGAATCTGTAACGAACATGAAGTCAGCGACTTTGTTAATGTCGGCTATATCTAAAGCGGAAGCGGTATCACGACCTAGTATTTTTTTAATCATAAGTTCATCGTTTGCAGTAAATGATTTTGTGAAGAGTTTGAACATAAGAGTATCGTTATAGCGTGACGCCATAGCGTTACCAACATCCATGTGTAATTTTTCTTTGTTTACCATGTGTTCTTTCATACTCATGGATGCTTGAAAATTGTCATGTGTTGAGTGAGCGGTTTGTTCGCCTGTCATTTGTGTATGACCTTGACCGACAACAACATTCGACAAAGCAATTCTATCACTTGCATTTGACTTCATAAAACCAAGTTTTTTAAAGAGTTTTACACCTCTTTTACCTGCTAATCTTTTTGCTTTATTTAGGATGATGTCAGAACCGAGAATGAGAGCGACTTTTGTTTGAACTTTAAGAAAAACCCATGCGATGAAATTCTCTTGTTGGCGCATCATTAAAAATAGTAAGCCAGTAGCAATAACTGACATTGAACTCTCAATTGCATCTTTTAAAACTTCACTATCCACATCTTTTGTGAAAGCGTGTATTTGAGACTGTGCCTCTGTGAATGCTGTTTGATGGATTAAAGTGTCGAAAAATTCTTCAGCACCGTTTTGACCTATAGAACCTAAAGCCATCTTGTAACCTCTTTTTTTGGATTCGTCCAAAATCAAATAAAAGAGAAGTTATCCATGTCTATGGGTGTGCGTTTGTTACATCGCCGAGTAAAGATTTTTCAAGTCTATCTGTAGCAGTCCATCTTGAAAATATATCTGTGATATCAGGAAGTCCAAACATATCTTCATAATCATCGTCATCAAGTTCAAAAGTGTTTTCGTCACTATTTTTTTGAGCGACCGCATAATCTTTTTTAGCTCTCATTTCTTGTGGTGTCATTTCGGGAACTACATCGCCTAAGTTATCGTGTGACATAGGTGTAGTTTCGTATGTGATGTGTTCTAGTTTTTTTGTAGTGAGAGCAGATTCGGTAGGTGTTCTTTGTGTATGTAATATCAATTCAGTAAGTTTTGGAGCTAAAGCCTCAATAGCTTTCACACCATCTATAGAATTAGATAAGGCACTATCACGGTAAGCATCACTTGCAAGTTTTTCATCTTCTAATGCTTTTTTAGCTTCGTCAGTTTGAGATGAATTTTTCGAGAGTTCATTCACTAAAGTAGCATCTTTATATGCAATATCTATATCACTATTCGTGGAAACTAAATCAATTAGAGTCTGAATTTTGTCAGAGATTAATTGATTAGAATAGACAATTGCATTGACTATATTATCCGAACTATTAACAGAGTTTTTTAAAACACTTATGAGAGTATCCGCAGGAGTTACAGAACTACTTTCAAAAGGTTTTACTACATCCGATGGAGTGGAGAAAGGTATAGGTGTAGGGTTAGGTGTAGGCGTTGGAGCTACAGGAGCATATTTACCTAAACCTAACTCTTTGAATTTTTCGTCGTATTTGTTTTTAGCGTAATTAACGCCAAGTTTTGTAAGTTCTGCACCTATAAAAGCTGGTAGTAATAAACGAGAAACAGAGGGAGCAGACGAACTTGATTTAAAGTCCGATAATTCAGTACTGCTTATCTGTGGTTTTACTGTTTTAATAAGGTCGCCTTGAAAGTTTGAAGTGTTTACAGCTTTTGCGGTATTAACAGAATCAAAAAGAGATGAAAGAGGTAAAACACCCATTATGGAACTACACTTGCAACATATTCAATAACCTGCGTATTAGCAAAATTAGAAATCCTAGTAACACCATCTTTAGTATGAGAAACAACATAAACAACATAATAAGTATATGCTTCATGTGGAACTAATGAAGAACTTACAACCATGCAAGGTTCAGAAAATCCAGCAACAGAAACAACCGTACCATTTGGAAAAACATTCAAACTCATATCATCCACAAAAGGGATTTGAGTATTAATATAATCCATCGTTGGTAAGTTACCGACAAGTGAGAAAAGACTATTTACAGTCTGTTTGAGTGTGTTTATATCGTTTGCTTGTTGTGTCATAAGTGCAGTTTGAGAATTCATAAGTGCAATCAATGGAGCTAAATCCACAGTACCAACAACAGGAGGCACGACTGCTACATCGCCCTCAGTATAATTTTCAGAGTATCCATCTTCTACATATTGTGGCATTTTTTAATCCTTTGTTTTAAAATATGTAAACATTATACAACTGTTGAGACAGCAGTAAAATAAAATGTATCGTCAGAAGTAAAGATATAAACAATCCTTGGAACACCAGCAACTATAGGAAAAGGAGCTTGTTTAAATGTCAAATAATGTGTAGTTGGGTCTACATCACAACTAACGCTTAGACTATCTATAAAATCAACTGAAAGAACACCAGCAGTACAAGTAATGTTATAAGGAACATCTAATCTTTCTTTCACAAAACCGTAGGCATCAAGTGAAATTCTCTCAACATAAAGTTGACAAGCTCTATCAATATCAATAAAAAATGGAATAGTACACAAGTCAGAAGAAACCATACCGTTTATATTTGTAGTAGAATTTATATCTACAATAACAGTATGAGAAGAAGAAGTTAAAAAAGCAGAAGAAAGAAAATTACTATCAACTTCGTTAGCAGTAAGTGGGCGACCTAAATCTTTTCTATATATCATTTTTCATTTCCTTATGAAATTAATTTAGCAGTTTTTTGAGAAAACGCACTAATACTTTTTAAATTATGAGATACTAGTTCTAGCATATCAAAATCAACATTTTTATTTTCAATCATCTTATCAAGACGAACAGCAAGACCATTCAAGCCGATAACATTGTTTTCAAGAAAATCATCATCGACATGGTTCATATTGTCAGTTAAATTACTTACTAGCATGAGACCAGCACCTACAGCAGGGTTAAAAAGTGTAGCAACCCTACTCACGCTTGATAGTACACCGCTTACAGTTCCATTCTCTAAAAGTTCCATGAGAACATTTTTTTCCATTTCTGGCATTTTTTTTCCTTTTTTTTTAGTTTACTGTGTCAAAATCTGAAATATTTTCAGGAGATAACATCATTTTATTAGCCAATTCTTTGGCACGATTAGGCGAATCATATTTAGCCCACTTACTATCTAACATTTCTAAACTAGCAGTTATATAGTGACCTTTATCAAGTGCATCAAACATATTTTTAAATTTTGATAATCCATTCACACCGAGTTGATATGCCATTTCATATAAAATTATCTGTTTTTGCTCAGGTAAGATTTTGATTAGAGGGATTTTATTGTGTAGTTCCATAATCATATTACCTAATCGACCTAATAACAGTTGTTCAGCTTCAAAAGTCGTTAAAGGTAATAGTGTGCCATACCCTATAGTCTCTAAGCCCATACTATCAAAATACATGTGACCGTTAAAGCCCTCATGCTCTTTAATGCTATTTAGCAATAAATTTTTATTTGTCATTTTTTTCTCCCGCTTTAAGATTGAATTGAATTAAATACTCTTTTATTGTCATGTTGATACCAAGCTCATGAGCTTTTTTTATAATATCATGCCTATTTCTACCAAGATGAAAACCTATTAATCTTGCACCCATTTCTTGATAATTTTTTCGTAAAAATAATAAATCAGTAGAAGACCATTTTTTTCTAATTCTCATAGGAAAACCTCATTTGCTTCATATAAAGCAATATTTGTATTTATAAATAGTTTTGCACTATCACTTATAATTTCACGCTCATAATCATTGTTAAAAGCTACTCTTGCACCTAATCTGTTTTCAAATTTTGAAGAAAATCCAATATTATGAATTGCAGAATTACAACGCTCAACAGTTGTAAAAATGTTTTCCTCTAAAATTTTATATCTAGGAAGATTTCGCACACCGTTATCATGTAGATATTCGATTCTTTCAAACCAATCTATTTGCTTATTAAAAGAATCTTCTAAGAGGCTAATTTGTTTTTTTTCTAAATTTAATTCGTTGGCATCTTTAAAAGCTTGAATAATTGTTTGAGTATCTACAGAGCCGTAGTGTTTTGCCATAGTGCTATATAAAGATTTTATACTGTTTGATACATAGTCGAATGAACCACTTTTTGGCATATTAAAAGCAGTTGAAATATTGTTACCATCGTAGCCGTTCCATTTTTTTAAATCATTCCAAAACGGTAAATCCTCAGAGCGATTGAAAATATTATAAATAGCTTTTTTTGTTAAAAGTCTTTCAGTTCCATTTTTTAAAGTTCTTTTACCTCTTAAAATATTAAAAGTGTCTGTATCGCTGATATCTAAAACTCTAAAATCTGTTAATGCTTTGTTCCATAAATCAGGGATACCATTCAAAATATTATAATAATCATCCATGGTAGATAAATCAGAATTTACGAGTTTTTTAAGTTTATTTCGTCTGATTTGAATCTCCATTCGCCAAACCGTAGCATCAGGATTAAAGTTTGGCTTATGTTCCCATAGTAGAGTTTTTGCAAATCCCTTGTTTTTAAACTTGTTTATTTCTAATGTTTTATTGTAGATACGCATGTGATAATCGCCACCGCCAAAGCTAAAGCCACTAAATGTAGTAACGCCACCATAAGCAGAAGCACGACTGTAATCTGTTTCCTCTTGATGTGTTTGAGAGTTTCGTGAGCGTGTTTTCATACGAAAGAAGTCTAAGTGTGTAAAGTGATAGCCTTGTATATCAGTAGCCAAATGAATTTCAGATATCTTTATTTTTGTTTCATCAAGTAGATATTCAGATACAAAACTGTTTACGATATCTACAGCTTTTTTGTAACCTTTTCGTGCTAAAAATTCAGATCTAAATTCAACTTTAAGTATAGGAGAGGGATTGATTTTATTTTTTGTTTTACGAAGTGCTATTGATACATCATTGTTAGCTAAGACAACGGAAAAGCCTGTAATTGATTTATCCATTACATTGAATTTATGTGTACCAAATTCTATGTTAATGCTTTTTGTGTCGCCGTATTCGTTTTTTGTGGTTTGTGCATCTTTTTTGAGAGATATCAGTGTATCAACACTTTTAAGGAATTTGTGGAAACTCTCATCACTGCAATTTGTAGAGATATAGTAATGAAATTTTAGTGTATCTACATGTTGAGAAATTTTGCTAACTTCGTTTATCACTTTGAGACCCTTATCACACTTTTAAATTTTTTGAGCATTTAGACCCCCTTGTTAAACCACGGGGGGATAAGAAAAATCAGAAATCAAAACTCAATTTCAAGCGAGTTTTTATATTTGATGTTTCTCTTTTTTCTGCTAAATCTAACATCATCTTAAATTCTTTAGCATGGATTTCTCTTACAAACTGATTACAAGAAATACCTACATAATATTTATGATATGACTTGTAATATATTTTAAATTCATACTCGAATTGCATAGTGATAGTTTGAGGTATAGGATAATAAGTTGCGCTATCGTCAAAGTATTTAACCAAAGAACCACCATCAACAAACGCTACATAATCGGAGTATAAAGACATTTTAGAACCTACAGAATTGTATATTTAGAGTAGATATCTTGAATGCTTCCAAATTTAGTGCCTTTACGACCAGACAATAAAATACGAGTGCCAATATCTAAAGATTCATCCCATTCCTTAATAATAGAAACATCAATTTCGCCACCCTCAAATGCTAAAGAAATGTAGTATCTTGAATCCCAAAACTTTGGACTTCCATCTTCGTTAATTTCTTGAATATCTGTGTATTTACCATCAACTTTCTTCATGCGAGGTTGTGGTTCAGTTTTTCTTTTGCCAGTGATAAGACCAGCAATTTCAACAACATTGCGTGAAGTTTTTTCCATGTAAAGACGAGTTTGTTCTTGCACGTCTGCAATAGTTAGAACAGGAGTGTCGAAGTTTATTTCAGGTGTTGCGTTGTTATCTTTTGCCATTTTAGGACTTCCTTGAATATAATTTACAGAGTTTTTTAAGCTCTTAATAATTCCCAACAGTTTGAGAATAATTAAAGGCTTGTTATTTTTTTTCTAAGTTTTGAAAAGTGTGTTTTTCGATTTTATTATCTATCGTTTGTCTTGAAATGTTTGCAAGTTTTGCGATACAATTTTTATTAAAAGCAGTGCCATTTTTTAGAGATGTAAGCATCGCTTTATAAATTTGCACATCAGCTTTATTCATTATTCAAGACCATATTCGATACTTAAAATTTCATCATATGAAGAAAGGCAACTCACACCATATAGCTCGTAAGAAATAAAAGAATCTCTATCAACAAAATAATCAGTTGCACCACGAACACCAAGAGCATAAAGAAAAGAAAAACACAATGCTCTTAAAATTGAATTATCAGTTATATTATTCATTTATTCAAACCTTTATAATAATTTAACTTCATAATAATCGCACGAAATATATGTGCAGATATTGCTATGAGGGCTACTTTTGTTGGTTTACCGTTCTCTTTTAATCTATCATATTTAATTTTCATTTCTGTATTACTTCTAATACTTCCAACAGCTGACATATAAAGCATTTTTCTAGCTTCATGATTACCACTTTTGCTTATGTGTTGTTTTTTATGTACGCTAGAACCACTATCAGCATAAACAGGATTAAGACCTATTAAACTTTGCAATTGTTTGAGTGAGTATTTTTCTGAAATGTCATAGACTATAGGCAGAACAGCAAGAAGTGTTTTATCAGATACGCCTATGATGTCATTTTTTACTAAGTCATATTCAGGCATCGAAACTTTTATAACTTGCAATAGTTCTTTGAGAGCTATGTTTTTTGTTTTTGTGAGTGAGAGTTTTAAATCTGTAATCTCTTTTTTTAAAATGAGACTTGTAAATTCGTTACTCAGGATAGAATCACATGAGCCTTTAAGGTGTGTTTCTGTTTTTATTATTAGATTTATATAACCACTATATGATTTATATAAACTTTTTGTATTTGAATGTGAAGAATTAAAAAGTAAATCGTTTAAAGTTGTAAGATAATCTGCTATGTAGTAGCTATCTAATTTATCAGTTTTACTTTCATAGTTTTTATATTTGATGTAGTGGTGTAATTTAGAGGGATTAATCAAAATATATTTAATTTCATTTGAATCTAAATATTTTTGAAGATTAACCATATATGTGGAAGTTGCTTCAAATCCAATTCTTACATTTGGTAAGTGGTTAATGGAATTGATAAAAGAAAAAAAGTTGAAAAAACCATCAAAGTTATTCGAGTAAGATTCATATACACAGTTTGAGTAATTGCCATTATGCAGACATATGTCAAATTTAAGTTTTGCAATATCAACACCGATGTATGTTATGTCATTTATATTAGTCATAAATTGAATCCTTTGTTTAATCTACTATTCTCTTATTCAGGGAACGAGCCCTATTATTCTTTTCAGTGTTTAAACTTAGCCTAGTCTTTTAGACAGGGATAAAACCCTAAGATGCTATACAGGCATAAGAATATTTTAAGTAAGTAAAAGGAAAAAGATGCTAAAATCGAGCAAATTTGAAAAAAATAATGCTAGAGTGAGTAAGCTTTGAACCCTTATTTACTTGAAAGCATTATAAGAGGAGTATTATTGTGAAAAATCTATTTTTTGTAGTGCTTGTTGCATTTTTGGTAAGCGGATGTACATATAAAAATGAAGCTGTAAATCTTCATGCATATAAAGCTGACTATACTGGACCAATTTCTCAGTTGAGAAAATCTATTTATATCGAGTTAGTGAATGATACAAGAAATGACACGCGAAGTATTGGTTCTGTTGTTGAAAAAGGCGAAAAAATAGCAACGCTTTATAGCAATGAAAACTTTGCGGAGAAGTATAAAGAAGGACTAGGCTATGCGCTTAATATGGCAGGATTTAAAACTGCTACAAGTCCAGATGAGGCAGCTTTAGTGATGGAAGTTTATATTAGAGATATTAAAGTTCTCTATAATGACAAAAGTTTTGATGAAAATCTTAAAGGTAGTATAGAAGTTGATGTAAAAATCAAAAGTGGAGAGTATGTTTCAACTCAAAACTTTAGACAAAAAGCAGGAAAGTGGACTGCACCCTCTTATAGTTCAAAAGATTTAGAGCCATTTTTATACTCTTTGTTTTCAGATAGTATAAATGACATTGTTTCAAGAGTTACACGCTACTAAAATATAAGAGGCTTTTTGCCTCTTAAAAGTTTTTACAACACTTGCTCAAAAATCGTTTTTGCAGTTTCCCAACGATCAACTTTAGAGTTCATCATAACAATCAAACAATCTCGTCCATCTTTTTTAGCACGAGCAATCAGACAAGCTCCAGCTTTTGAAGTGTACCCCGTCTTCACACCAACCGCATACTGATATTTAGCAAGAAGACGATTGTGTGTATAGGCAGTAAATGTTTTTCTTTGACCATCTCTTATTGCCGTATAAGTGTAAGAATCTTGATTACTTATTGAATTAAAAGTTGCATTTTTAATGGCGTATTCAGCTAGTTTTAGTAAATCATTGGGAGTAGAATAGTGCTCTTTTGCATCAAATCCACATGGATTTGTAAAGTGGGTGTTTTTCATTCCAAGCTGTTTCGCTTGTTTGTTCATCATATCAAGAAACTTCTTCTCATTCCCATCCCCCATTGCAATCCCAATCGCTTTTGCAGCATCGTTATCTGATTTAATCATTGCTGCTTTTACCAAATCACTCATTAAAACTACATCACCTACCTTGTAACCTGCTATTGTAGGCTGTACATTTAACATAGGTTTTGTAATCGTCACTGACTGGTTCATTTTGTTACTCTGGATTGCTAATAGAGCTGTCATAACCTTTGTTAAACTCGCAGGATGAACCCTCTTTTCACCAAATTTTGAGTATAAAATACTTTTCGTTTTTAAATCTTTAACGACCAATGCACCTATTTTTAGCTGATCTAAATCATGTTTATTAATCGCACCAAAAAGAGATACACTCAGAGTTAAACTTAGTCCCAAAATCTTTTTTATCATTCAAAATCCTTCAATTATCCGTGAGATACAACTAAGCAAATGGAGTGCCATACACCTATTGTACTACAATTTATTTTTTAAGAGAGTTAAGTTGCTCTAAAACTTTCTCTTGCTTGGAAGACATATCGACCAAAGCTTCACGATTTTTAGTTAAAACATCTTCAGGTGCATTTGCTACAAATCTTTCATTGCCAAGCATTCCCGCTAGTTTGTCTATCTCTTTTTGCAGTTTTTCATCTTGTTTTTCAAGTTTTGAGATGATTGAACTCAAATCTATACTCTCAGTTGGGATGAAAGTTTCGCATGTATCGGCGATATCGCTAACCGCATTTTCTATTTTAGTGTCGGTAAATTCCACATGCCCCACTTTTGCAAGTCTTGCTATAAACGGCAACATCATCGCTTTGTCCTCTTCACTTATTCCGTCGATTTTGACAAATGCTTTTTCAATTTTTTGGTTTGCTAAGTCAACGAGAACTTTTGCTCTTCTGATAGAGACGATTGCATCCATGATAATTTCAAACTTTGCTTCCTCTTTTCTCTGTTTTATCTTGAAAGGATAGTTCATAACCATAATAGAGTTTTCATTCTCAAGCGTTGTTCCTGAGAGTTCATGGTACAGATACTCTGTGATGAACGGCATAAATGGATGAAGAAGCTTCATAGCCTCTTTAAAAATCGCTCCAAGTTCCACTATCGAGCCTTTGTCCGCTTTACTTAGCTCGATTCCCCAGTCACAAAATTCGTTCCATAAGAAGCGGTAGAGCACTAAAGCCGCATCGTTGAATTTGTACTCATCAAGGTTGGCACGAACCTCTTTTGTAGCAAGATTTAATCTTGACATCATGTAGCGACCAAGGTCTGTTGTAACACAAAAACCTTTCATGTCAGGGAAAGTTTCTACATTCATTTGCAAGTATTTTGTAGCGTTATAAAGCTTGTTTGTGAAGTTACGGTTGAGTTCTAGTTTTTCGTTGCTCATACGGATGTCACGCCCTTGCGCAGCACTGATAGCAAGAGTAAAACGAAGAACATCGGCACTATATTTTTCTATCATATCAAGCGGGTCGATAACATTGCCCTTTGATTTACTCATTTTATCGCCGTTTTCATCACGAACAAGGGCATGAAGGTAAATGTGGTTAAATGGAAGTTGTCCAACAAAACTCTCACCCATCATCATCATTCTCGCAACCCAAAAGAAGAGGATATCAAAACCTGTAATGAGAAGAGAGTTCGGATAAAAATCTTTCATATCTTGTGAAGTAAAAAGTTTGTCCATCTCAGCGTCGCCATTTCCCCAACCTAAAGTAGAAAAAGGCCACAGAGCAGAGCTAAACCAAGTGTCTAAAACATCAGGGTCTTGTGCGATTTTTTTGGAAGCACATTTTGGACACTCATGCTCTTCGTCTTTAAGAGAAGCCCACTCATGCTCACATTCGTCGCAATAAAATACAGGGATTTGATGTCCCCACCAAAGCTGACGAGAAATACACCAATCACGCAAATCGCCCATCCAAGAGTTATAAGAATTTATCCAGTGCGGAGGAAAAAACTTCGCTTCGCCGTTGTTTGTTTTCTCAATAGATTTTTTTGCAACTTCACTGCGTACAAACCACTGCTTAGAGATGTAAGGCTCAACAATGTTTTTACATCTGTAACAATGTCCAACTTGGTGTTTATGCTCTTCTATCTTGACCATAAAACCCTCTTCTTCGAGGCGTTTTACGATGATTGCACGGGCTTCAAGTCTCTCAAGACCTTTAAACTCTCCCGCATAGTCATTTAAAATTCCCTTTTCATCAAAGATAGTGATAAACTCTAAATCGTGCCTTTTTCCAACTTCGTAGTCGTTTGTATCATGTGCTGGAGTTACTTTTACCACACCTGTTCCAAACTCCATATCCACATGCCCATCAGCGATGATAGCAACTTCACGCTCCAAAAGTGGAAGACGGATTTTTTTGCCGATAAGATGTTTGTATCGTTCATCCTCAGGATGCACCATCACAGCGGTGTCGCCGAAGTAAGTTTCAGGTCGCGTCGTTGCAACTTCCACATGCCCACTTCCATCTGCAAAAGGGTATTTGATGTGGTAAAACTTGCCGTCATGGTCTTCATGTTCTACTTCGATATCACTCAAAGCACCATCATGTGTACACCAATTTACCATGTAGTTTCCACGAACGATAAGCCCTTGGTTGTAGAGATGCACAAACGCCTCTTTTACAGACTTTTGAAGTCCAGTGTCCATAGTAAAGCGTTCTCGCTCCCAAGCAGGACTTACGCCCATTTTACGAAGTTGCTCTGTCATAATTCCAGCAGATTCTGCTTTCCATGCCCAAACTCTCTCAAGAAATTTCTCGCGTCCTAACTCTTCTTTGGTCGTTCCCTCTGCTAAAAGCTGTTTTTCTACAACATTTTGCGTAGCGATTCCCGCGTGGTCAGTTCCTGGTTGCCAAAGAGTTTTATATCCGTCCATGCGTTTGTAACGAGTGATAATATCTTGGAGTGTAAAAGTGAGTGCGTGACCTATGTGCAAACGCCCTGTAACATTGGGTGGAGGCATCATGATGGAGAAGTTTTTTCCCTCTTCTTGGATAGCTTTATTGCCATCAATCTCGAAGTATTTTCTACTTTCCCAGATTTTATAAAATTGTTCTTCTACTTTTTGTGGTTCGTAAGAGTTTGTTGACATAAAAATCGCCTTAAATAGTGTATTTAAAATTTTGCGATTATATCAAAAGTGATGTGAGGGTTCGCTTAGAAGAGATTTTTATCTTAAGGACATTTCCACATGTCCTTAAATTCCAGTAACTCTTTCTTTGATTTTTATCTTATCTTCATACATATTTTGATCTGCATGTTCGAGTATAACTGATAATCTATCATGTTTTTTAAATTTATGAACACCAAAAGAGAAACTTACTACAAAAAGAGATTCTTTGGCTTTGAGATTTTTTGTGATAATCTCTTCTCTTAGTATATTTAATTGCTCGATTGCACCCTCTTTAGAGACACTTTTTGAAAATATGATGATAAATTCATCCCCTCCATAGCGTATAACACTCTCTTTTGTAATTCGTAGTTGATTAGCGATATAAATTAGAACTTTATCTCCAATTATATGTCCGTAAGTATCATTGATAATTTTAAAGTAGTTTAAATCAATCATCGCAAGAACACCTGAATCTCTAAAACAGTTCTTACTGTCATCTAGTAAAACATCTTGAAGCCATTTTCTATTATAAGTATTAGTGAGTTCATCTTTGTAAACAGACTCTTTGAGTTTTTCTATTTCATATCTTAGTTTTTGAGTTTCTTGAAGAACTTCACCTAAAAGAGTCTCATTTTTTTCTTTTATAGCAGAAATTGCTTTGTCTGTATTTTCACTGAGCGATAAAACATTGTCGGATGTTTGATTTTGAATTTTAGTTAAAGTTGAAATCTTTTCGTTGAGTATGTTGTCTGTTATTTTTTCATCATCTATGGCTACATCATGCGCATGTGCATTTTTTGAAAAAATACTTGTATAAATGCTTGGAGTGACTATTTCTAATTCAGTAATTTCTTTTTTTGTTTCATTCGATATGATTTTTAAAATTTTTTGATTTGTTTCTATAGTAACTGCCTTCAAATAGAGTGGATTATGAGTGAAATTTTAGCTTAATTTTATTGAGAAAATTATGTTTTATGATAAGTTCTTTTCATCTCGTCTCAGTAAACTCTCAAGCATAAGTGCATCCGCTAAAAATGATTTGTCCAAATAGTGAATATCTTTTGCAGTTTGGTTTATAAAAATAGTGTTACACCAGTGCATTAAATCGTCAGAAATTGCCAAAATAATATCGTAGTACTCTTTGTAATCTTTAGTATAATCAATAGTTTCAAATATCATAGAAAGTTTTTTTACTGAAAAAGTGATATTTGAAAGGACAGGTATATCCTCTAATATATCAGCATATTTTTTAAACTCATTTGCAATAATAGACGCATTTTTTTGCGTTGGATTGTTGATAAATTTATTGATATGCATGTCAATATCCTCATTGACGCTAAAGAGACTATCTACTATGAGGTGGAGTCCTACTGGATTGGTATCCATAAACTTTTTAGCACTTATGCTTTTGTATTTTGTAATTAAAAGTTCAATATTATTTTTAGATAAAAGGTTGTCAACTTCAAACTTTTCTTCTTCATTTTGATGCATTTTTAAAAACTCTTCTGGTGTTTCTTCAGTTTTTTTTATAACAGTATCTTGAAAATTATATATCATCTCCAAATCACTTATCTCTCGCACCACTCTTGAAAGAATAGGGATGATTTTTCTCTCATCAAGTGGTGTAAGTATATAACCAGATATCCCAATATTCACAAGTTCGATAATTTCATCTGGATTTTGATTTTTTGAAATAATGATAATTGGTTTTTTAGATGCAATATTTTTTATTTTTTTGCAGACGAGTGAGGCTTCCATGTCTGGAAGTGTAGTACTTGCAATGATTAAATCAAAGTGACCGCTTTCAAATATTTTAATAGCATTATCAGCATAAGTCGTAACAAAAACTTTTTGAAAATAGTGTTTTAAAAATCTACCAAATCTTAACCTTGTCCCAGCGTGGTTCTCAACATAAAGAACTTTTAATGTTTTCGCATGTTCCCTTAAGGTCTCTATATCAAATTGTAATTTGTTCAATTTACACTCCAAGAGAATATATATTTATAATTTTTTTTTATTCTACTCTATTTTTTCTTGAAGAAATATTTATCACTGCAATTTGATAAATGAAATGCGGGTATAATCACGCTCTTAAAATTTTCAAAGGAGTTGCCAGTTTGCCATTATCTCGCCTAAATCCAGAACAATACGCTGCTGCAACTTCTACAAGTAGTGAAAATCTTATCATCGCTTCGGCAGGAACTGGAAAAACTTCTACTATTGTTGGTAGAATAGGACATTTATTGGCTTCAGGTGTCCAGCCACAAGAAATTTTACTTCTCACTTTTACAAATAAAGCCGCAGCCGAGATGATAGAGCGAGTTGCTGAGTATTTTGGTAAAGAGATAGCCGCAAAAATCGATGCGGGAACTTTTCATGCGGTAAGTTACAGATGGCTTAAAAAACATGATAAAAAAGTGGTTTTAAAACAGCAACGAGAGCTGAAAACCCTCTTTAGAAGTGTTTTTGAAAAACGCACATTTTCGCAAATTGGAGCGGAAATAACGCCTTATGGTGGGAATTATCTTTACGATGTTTATTCATTTTATCAAAACACAGAGTTAGAGCGTGATTTTGATAGTTGGATAGTAGAAAAGTACCCTGAACATGAACTTTTTGCCATGATTTATGCGGATATTGTTGATGAGTTTGAAGCACTTAAAAAAGAGTATGGTTTTGTAAATTTTAATGATTTGCTTATCAATTTTAGAGAAATGTGTAAAACAAATGATTTGGGCTATAAAGAAGTTTTGGTAGATGAGTATCAAGATACAAATGCACTTCAAGGTACGCTTATTGAGGCGATGAAACCACCTTCACTCTTTTGCGTTGGAGATTATGACCAGAGTATTTACGCTTTTAACGGGGCAGATATTTCCATTATCGGTTCATTCGCTACAAAATTTCCACATGCCAAGGTTCACACGCTTACAAAAAATTATCGCTCAACGCAACCGATACTCTCACTTGCAACAAAAGTAATCGAACACAACGAGCGAATTTATCCAAAACAGCTAGAAGTGACACGGATTTATAATGCACAGCCACCAAAACTTCTCGCGTACGATGAACTTTTTGACCAATACCATGCCATGGCGGCACAAATTCGTGACTCACAAACACCCAAAGAGGAGATTGCGGTTATCTTTAGAAACAACTCTTCGGCGGATGGCATCGAAGTAGGTTTGAGAGAGCTTGGAATTCCTTGTAAAAGAAAAGGCGGAACGAGTTTTTTTGACTCAAAAGAGGTAAAAGCTGTTCTTGATTTATATACTCTGCTTGTAAACGAGTCCGATATGATGGCATTTATCCACCTTTTTGAGTTCGCAAAAGGCATTGGAAGTGCGATGGCGAAAGAGATGTATAGTGCATTGAAAATTTTAGGGCATGGTTCTATTTTTTACGGACTTTATGCACCTGATGTCTCGATAACAAATCCATTTGAAAAAAGAAAAGTGAGTCATCAATTAGGGCTTTTTGATGATTTTTTAGAGCTTGGTGCAGTTGGGAAATTTGCAAAGCTTGGTTTTGAGAGCAAATTTATGAATAACCCGATTTTAAAACATCCAAAACTGACGAAAGATGGAGCAACTTTTTTGCACGATTTTTATCTTCTGTATCGTGATTTGAAGGGGATAAAACAGCCTAGAACCATCGTCAATAAAATCGCCGCATCCTCTTTGTACAAACATATTTCAGATGTTCTCTCCACTAAAAGAGCGACACTCAAAGATGGAAGCATAGATGAAAAACAGCAAACGGAATCTCTCAGCAGAATTGCCAGAAAAATGATACTTTTAGAGGAGTTATCGAAGCCATACTCCGAACATGAACGCTTCTTAAATGCGATGATTTTAGGCTCATCCGACCTCACGCAAGGCGAGGGCGTAAATCTGCTGAGTGTTCACGCCTCAAAAGGTTTGGAGTACAAAGAGGTTTTTGTAGTGGATTTGATGGACGGAAGATTTCCAAACCGCAAACTCATGCAAAGAGGCGGTTCACTCGACGAAGAACGACGCCTTTTTTATGTAGCCGTCACAAGAGCCAAAGATATTTTGTATTTAAGTTACGCAAAATATGACAAGATAAAAAAGACAAATTTCGTCGCTTCACAGTTCCTCTATGAAGCAGGACTCGTCCCAAAAGATGAAGTTTATAGAGGTTTGGTTATGAAAGGCGAGGAGAAAGAGGAAGCGTAGATTTGGTGGCACATCAAGGCATTTCCTTGTTTGTTTCCCGCACATGTGGATTCATCTCCACATGCCAAGATTTTAAAGCTGTGCTATAATTTCAATATAAGAGTCAAGAGAGGTTAAACCCTCTTGACTTTAAAGTTGACTATAAACCGCCACAGTCTAAAAGTCAACTTTAGCTTAAACCTTTTCATAGGTCAGCCTTATATTGATTTTGTCCTAGCGGATTTCTCTGCTAGGAACGCTTTTATTATACAAAAAATTTTGAAAAATCCTATTTTTATTGCATTTTGTCATAGATTTAAATGATATCTCGAAAAACTTGGCATGTGGAAAATATAACGCTCTAAGATTGTTTATCAAATTCTTTCTAGTTCTTTCCAAGAATCAAATCCGTTCCATGAATGAATCCAGCTCATAACATTGTTCGCAGGCATCGCTTTTGCGATGGCATATCCTTGAGCTATATCACACCCTAATTGTAGCAGTACTTTTCCATGCTCTTCTGACTCAACACCCTCTGCTACAACACTGCAATTAAAGGCATGTGCAAGTCCTATAGAGGCTTCTACAATAGATAGATTTTTGCTGACATTAAATAAATCTATTACAAAACTTTTATCTATTTTGAGTGTATTCATTGGAAGTTCTTTTAAATAGTGCAGTGAGGCGTACCCTGTACCAAAATCATCAATTGCAATACTTACACCAAGTTCTTGACACTCACGCAATGTATTGGATGTAAGCTCAAAGTTATGAAATGCTGCAGTTTCTAAGAGTTCTAGTTCTATTGTATTTGGTTTTATAGCAGGATATTTAGTAAAAAGTTCTTTTAAATATTTAGAAAAACCTTGTTGATGCACTTCATAAGAACTGACATTAATACTTAGAGTAATTTCTTGTTCTTCTAAGTGCCAAGATTCTAATTGAGAAAAAGCTTGTTCAAATACCCAATTTCCGAGTTCAATCATAAAGCTTGAATCATGTTCAACTAAAGGGAGAAAACTATCTGGATATAAAAGACCTTGCTCTGGATGATTCCAACGCAACAGCGCTTCAAGCCCTATTACTCTGTTTTTTTTGATATCAACTTTTGGTTGATAATAAAGAACAAATTGATTCTTTTTCATTGCTTGGCGTAAAACTAATATATCTTGTTGCTGTTCTTTAAGTTCTTGAGAAGCTTCTAAGTTGAAAAATTGGTATTGATTTTTGCCTGAAAGTTTGGCACTGTACATTGCCTGATCTGCTTGGCGGAGAAGTGCTTCATTTCCAATATCATCTTTTTGAGGATAAAAGCTAACTCCAATACTCGCGGAGACATGCATAGTGTTTTTGTTATATAAAATATCTGAAGATAAGTTATTTAAAAGACGCTGGAGCATCGGAATGATTTCACTCGTATCTTGAAGATTGCTTACCACAATGGCAAATTCATCACCGCCTAATCTTGAAACAATGTCACTGTTGCGAACCATTTCATTCATTCTTGATGCCATAGTAGATAAAACTTTATCTCCAGCACCACGCCCATAAATGTCATTTATCTCTTTAAAACCATCAAGGTCGATAAAAATCAGTGCAAGATGTTGATTATTTCTTTGAACTCTATACATGGCATGTGTTAATAATTCTGAGAGTAAAAATCTATTTGGAAGGTGCGTGAGAGCGTCATGTTTTGCAGAATAATCGAGATTATCTTGATACTCAATTTTATGTGTAATATCTGTGTTAAACCCAACAAATCTTAGCGGTGTGCCATTTGTGTCAAACTGCGCTTTGCCTCGACCTAAAATCCAACGCCAAGAGCCATCTTTCGCTCGTAAACGAAAACTATTTTCATAACTTATTTTTCCTTGGGCGCTTAAATACTCTTGCATTTTTTGTTTGGCTTGTGTTTTATCTTCTGGATGAAGTAAGTCAAGCCATAAATCAATATGTTGAGGTAAATTGCCCGTAGTGTAGCCCAGCATTGTCTCAAAGCGTTCGCTTAATACAACAGCATTTGTTTGTAAATCCCAATCCCATAGCCCATCTTTAACACCTTCTAAAATACAATTTTTATGTGTCCATGTGAAAGTTGTATCATCAAATATTTTCGTTTTTGAAAATTTATTTTGTATATATCGGAGTATTTTCAAAGCCATAATTTTTCTCATATTTTAAGTTTTTTAGGAAAGTTATTCCGAAAATATTTTTTATTATATACATATGTTTCCTATTTTGTTATTAATTTAGCACATATATTTCTTAATTGTTTTAATATAATTATTTTTGTAGAGTTCCGCTATGAAAATTACTCAACAAGATATGGCAAGGCTATTTGAAATCGACCCTAGAACACTAAGAAACTGGCGAAAAGATAAGCCTTTTTTGTATGCAACTCTTATGAAAGGTTTGGCCTTTGATAGGATAGTAGAAGCTCAAAAAGAGAGTTTTGAAAAAGTAAAAGAGTTGCAAGAAAATTATGAATAATTCAAAATAATTTCCACATGCCACAAATAAGAAGGTTTAGCGGTTGGCTAAAAAAATATTCATGCTCTTTAGCATAAGTAAATTTTCCAGCATATAACTCCTTCCCATTTTAATTTTGTCACTATCATAAATGAGCTGTTGCTTTTCACTGAGAATGAGGCTATTTCCATCCACTTTTTTGTTAATAGCCTCAATACTTTTACCAATCAAAGTAAAATCGTCCGAGGTGCTTATCATACTATGGAGCGTATCTAATCCATTTATGGGTAGAGGCAAATCACAATAGTAGTCGCCAACGCTATTGACTCCCCAGTAAACAAAACCAAGAGCCAGATAAAAGTCCAAAGATTGAGAGATGGAAGTGATTTTAAATCTGCTTACATGCCCTAAAATGGCTATGTTAAAGACCATTTTTAGGAGTTCATGTGCATACCCTTTGCGTCGCTCACAAAGGGGAGTAAATATATTGTGAATAGAGAGGTACATTTTGTAGCGGTCTATTTTGTAGAAGATATAACAGAGGTGCATGTTCTGTGAATCGCTCAGAGCTACGCATCCATGGGCTTCCCAACTGAAATGTTTATCCCACCAATCCAGTGACATGTTCGCAAATTTGAGCGTTTTTGTGTCGGCAATCGTTGCAATAGAAGTTATATACGCAGCTCTGTTGAGGTTTTGCAGATGAAATTTTGGTACTCCAAGGGCATTTATTAGTTCGTTTGTTGGCATGTGGAAATCCTCTCAGGCAGAGTGATTTCATTCTCTTTTAAAAACATCGCAAGTTGCGAATCTATGTTGATGATGTGGCGTTTAAATTTGTCATAGGCATATTCGTGGATGTAAGAGTTACCAAATGCGGGAAGCTTTTTGGCTTTGTTGTAAAAGTATTCCATCTCGCCGAGCAAATTTGCATGTTCATCCAAATGCTCTTGTTTACCATAAAAGTTTGTCATCTTCATAATCTCTTCTTCATAAGCAAAATGCTCTTTTGTATGGGCTATCATTGCTTCAAAAAGAGGCATAAATTCACTCTTTGAACAAGTTTTTATTTGAGAAAGCGTGGCTAAAAATTCATCATGTGTTTTATCCATAACTTCTATATTGAGGTGTAAATTATCGCTCATTGCTTCTCTTTTGTTTTAGGATGTTGGCATGTGGAAATAAAAATTTAACAGCAATCAAACTCTGCACATTTAAGTAACTCTATCCCTTTTGTAAAGTTTTGTTTTTCAAAAAGCTCTTCAATATAAAAAACATTGGAACACACTTCATAAAGTATATCTCTGCCTAAATCATCCGTATGATTGTTGGCGTAATCTTTTGGCAATTTACTCTCAAAGCGTTCCCAAAATTTATTATGAGCAGTAGGATGCTGTGCAAAAAGTTCATACATCGCATCCAAAACAGACTTCGCATTTTCATAACAGTCAATATTTTCAAAAGTTATGTATCTGTCTTTTATGGGCATAATAATTCCTTTTTAAATGCGTATGCAATTTCTAAACCAGAAATCTTGGCATGTGGAAACATTCCACATGCCATCAAGTAAAAGTTTGCTAGAACACTCTATGCAAGAACTTTTTAAAAGGAAAATTTTATGAATCATCATGTTGTTTTAGAAAAGTTATGTGCATGTGCAAAAAAACACGAAACACCAAGAATCCGCAGTTTTTACACAAAAACAGAAGCCGAAGAACACGCCTATGAATGGGCAGATAGCCTGAACAATTTATTCTGCGGCAAACACGGTTTTGATGTTGTAGAGGTAGATGACAATTTTGTAATCAGTGTTGTAATAGGCGGTTATATGGAGGGGTGTGAGTTGTGAAAATAGCTTTATTTTTTTGAAGTTGCTCTCGTTCCATCCTCTCCTGAGAGTGTGAAAGAACTCTTAAAATAAGGAACCGATGCTTTAGCTTCGGCTGAAAACGGCGATTTTACTGTCAATGTCAGGCGAAGCTAAAGCATCGCTTCCAAAAATAATAAATTCTTTCACAGTCTCTCCCGAGGCACTGCCATTAAGTTAAGACTTTTATAATTGTTATATGTGAAAAACAATTCGTCATTGCGAGGAACGAAGCAATCTCGGGTTTAAGAGATATTCTTTATGTAAAAACTGTTCTTACGCAATAGATTGCTTCACTCCGACTCGCAATGACGAGAAGCTTAACTTAATGGCAGTGTCTTAGGAGAGGGTGAAAGGAGAAAATGATTGCATTCGCATCTCCTGCTATTTGCAGTTTGATAGTAATTTTTGAGCTATTTTATTAAATTCTTTTTAAACTTGAATTACCATGTGGTACAATAGCAAATAACAATAAATTATATTAAATTTCGGATAAATTTATGAAAATAGATAAGATAAAAAAAACAGTCATTGCCTATGCATTCTCAACACTAATTGTGTGGTCAATTATAAATGTATTTTTTGCGTGGTGGAATGTTGAGCTGGAAAAAAAGTCAACTATCAATGATGTAACTAGTATAGTGCGCTCAAATTTTGACAAAGACATGGCCTATAGAAAATGGGCTTCGGGTCATGGCGGTGTCTATGTAGAACCTACTGAAAAAACACCTCCCAGCCCTTGGATGGCACATCTTGAAGAGAGAGATATAGTTACTACGAAGGGTAAAAAACTTACACTTATGAACCCTGCTTATATGCTAAGAGAGATGATGCAAGATTATTCTGATTTATATGGCTTACAGGGAAGAATCGTCGGTATTGTATATCTTAATAAAAATAATAAAGCAAATGAATGGGAAGCAAATGCCATAAGAAGTTTTGACAAAGGTACACAAGAAATTATGGAGTTTACAGGAAGCGGTGATAATGAGTACCTACGATTGATGAAGCCTATGTTTATGGAACAGGATTGTCAAAAATGTCACGGACATTTAGGCTTTGCAAACGGCTCAGTCAGAGGGGGTGTGAGTATATCTTTGCCTATGAAAACTTATAGAGAAAGTGAATCTAAATTTATAAACTCAATTATATTAACATACTTCATTGTCTGGTTTATAGGAACGCTGGCAATAATAATCGTATCGATAAATGCTTTTAGATATCTCAAAAGAAGAGACAGTGATTTAGAAGAGCTTGTTATATCATCTCAAGTATTTAATAACACGCTTGATGGAATATTTATAACAGACGCAACAGGAAAAATCTTACGGATTAACAGTACCTTTATAGATATGACAGGGTTTAGTGAAGAAGAAGCAATTGGTCGAAATCCAAAGATTTTGAAATCTGAGCGTCATACAGAAGAGTTTTATAAAAACTTATGGGGAGCTATTTTAAAAGAAGGACATGCTCAATATGAGATATGGAACAGAAGAAAGGATGGTGATATTTTTGTCGCTATTGAAAGTATTACGACTATTAAAGATGAAAATGATGCAGTTAAATATTTTATAGCTACACTCCATGATATTACGGCTAAAAAGAATGCCGAAGAGAGAGTTGTTCATATGGCTCACTATGATCCTCTAACAGATCTTCCAAACAGAGTACTTTTTCAAGATAGATTCTTGCACGCCATTGAAATTGCAAAAAGACAAAAACAAAATGTTGCTATTGCCTTTATCGACATAGACGGATTTAAAAAAGTCAATGACACCAAAGGGCATCCTTTAGGAGATAAGCTTCTGATAGAACTCGGGAAGAAAATAGTCTCTTGTGTCAGGAAGTATGACACTGTATCGAGATTGGGCGGTGATGAGTTTACTGTTATTTTTGAAAGTTTATCACAAATTGATTCTATCGTACCAATTTGTGAAAATATTTTAAAAGTGCTTCGTGAAGAGATAATTATTGACAACCAATCTATATTTGTTTCGGCAAGTATAGGAATTAGTGTCTATCCTAATGATGGCAAAGACATACATTCCCTTATTCAGCATGCCGATACCGCTATGTATAAAGCCAAAGAAAACGGTAAAAATCGCTTTAACTTTTATGAAGAGTCAATGACGCAGCAGGCAAAAGAGAAAGTATCGTTAGAGACCTCTATACATACAGCGTTAAAAAATGAAGAGTTCAAAGTTTATTATCAACCAAAAATAGTTGCATCCAATAGAGAAATTATTGGCATGGAAGCGCTTGTAAGATGGCTATCCCCAGAAAAAGGGCTGATTCCTCCATATAAGTTTATCCCTGTTGCTGAAGATATCCACATAGTGGATAAGATTGATATGTTTGTTTTAGAACAGGTATGTAAAGATATGACCACATGGAAAGAGCTTGGTTTTCATGATTTGAAGGTTGCCGTCAATCTTTCAGGTTATGATATAGGCACAAGAAATCTTTTCCAAAATATAATAGATATAGTAGAAACTTACAAAATTGAGCCTAGAAATTTAGAGTTTGAAATCACTGAAACTTACTTTGTAAACTTTGCTCCTCAGCAGATGAAAACCTTGGAAGATTTAAAAATGTACGGATTTTCTCTGAGCATAGATGATTTTGGAACAGGCTATTCCTCTTTGAGCAGTCTGAAAAAACTCCCTGTTGATATTTTAAAAATCGACCAATCATTTATTGCAACACTAGAAGATAACGAAGAGAGTAAAGAGTTGGTAGATATGATTATAAAGTTGGCACATATTTTCTCATTAAAGACTATTGCAGAAGGCGTAGAAACAGAGTATCAGCATGAATATCTCAAATCAAAAGGGTGTGATTTTATACAAGGGTATTTAGAAAGCAGACCTATCCCAAAAGAGGAGTTCGTTATCTACTTGTCTGGAAAATAGCTTTTAATGGCATTATAATGAATCCCTAAAATCAAACTAGTAAATCTTCCTAAACCAGCCACTTCCACTCCCTCTCGAACAAAACTTGCAGTAGTACCGTTAATACAGCTCCAAAGGGGTCATTATGGTCAGTCGTGCGAAGATTAAAGAGTTGATGAATGAGAGTGCTTGTTCTCATAACAAAGATAAGAAAAAAGGGGAAGGCTGCGACATGCCCAAACCCGGTATGGCGGCGGGTGGTTGTGCTTTTGATGGGGCGCAGATTTCGCTTTTTCCTTATGCCGATGCTGTGCATTTGGTGCATGGTCCGCAAACTTGCCTTGGTGCATCTTGGGAGACGCGTGAAACACTCAGTTCTTACGCTGGACGCAACCATACTGTTATGGGTTTCACGACTGGAATCACGACAAACGATGTCATTTTTGGTGGCGATAAACGCCTCAAAGACTCCATCGACTACATCGTTGCAAAGTATGCTCCTGAGGCGATTTTTGTTTACTCAACTTGTGTCACAGCGATGGTTGGCGATGATATCGACATGACTTGCAAACTTGGTTCACAAGCTCACAATATCCCCATTGTTCCCGTTCATGCACCTGGATTTGTCGGTGGCAAAAATCTTGGTTCTCGTTTGGCGGGAGAGGCGGTTTTGGAACATCTCATCGGTACAAAAGAGCCTGAGTTTACAACGCCTTATGACATCAATCTCATCGGCGATTACAATGTAACGGGCGACATGTGGGAATATCTTCCAATCTTTGAGAAAATCGGCATACGAGTTCTGAGTTCACTCAGTGGAGATGGGCGTGTGGGCGACATTAGAATGGCACACCGAGCAAAACTCAATGTCATCGTTTGTGCCAAATCTCTCATCACTCTGTGTCGTAAAATGCAAGAAAATTACAATATTCCTTGGGTTTCTGTCTCTTTTTATGGCAAAAGAGATACAAGTTTTGCCATCATGGAAATCGTTAATGCACTCGGCGATGAAGCACTTATCCAAAAAGCAAAAGAGGTTATCGCAGAGGAAGAAGCGAAACTTGAAGAGAAACTTTTACCCTATAAAAAGCTCTTTGCAGGGAAAAAGGCAGTTCTCAACACAGGCGGAAACAAGGCGTGGTCGATTGCCTCAGGGCTTCAAGATTTGGGCATCGAAGTGGTGGCAACCTCTGTTCGTAAATCCACAGCAGAGGACAAAGAAAAAGCGAGAGAATATCTCGGAGCTGAGGGTATTTTGATGATGGCTCCCGCTTCAGAGCAGTCCAAAATCATAGATGAAAAAAATGCAGATATTTTACTCGCAGGTGGGCGAAGTCTCTACACGGCGATTAAGAAAAAAATCTCTTTTATCGATGTAAACCAAGAGAAAAAAGTGAGCTACGGCGGATACAACGGACTACTCAATCTAGCGGAAGATTTGAAGTACGCTTTTGCGAATCCCGTCTTTGCCAATGTTTCCAAAAAAGCACCATGGGAGGAAGAATAATGGAAAATATACCAAAAATAGAATTGAGCAAACACGAGCATAAACCGCTTCAAGTAAACCCCATAAAACTTTCACAACCGATGGGTGCGGCACTCGCATTTATGGGCATACGAAATTGTATGCCACTTATGCATGGTTCACAAGGGTGTGCTTCGTATGCAAAAGTTTTTTATACGCGTCATTTTAACGAGCCGATTCCTCTGTACAACACTTCTGTGGGCGATATTACCGCTATTTTGGATGGGGGAGATTTCTCTATTTTGATGGCGATTGAGAATATTACAAAGAAAAATACAAGTCTCAAACCTGAGATAATTGGGCTTTGCACAACAGGTCTTACGGAGACAAAAGGCGATGATGTCCGCAATGTTGCAACGCACATAGAAATTCCCTACTGTTATGTCAATACACCCGATTATGAGGGCGGAATGGAGAGTGGCTGGGCACTCACAGCAAAAGCACTTATCAAACAGCACACAAAAGAGACAACAGAGCTAAAACCAAACAAACTTCTTTTACTTCCACATGCCAGTATGCAACCTATAGAAGTTGAAAAAGTGAAGGAGTTTTGCGAGAGTTTTGGGTTTGAGAGTTACGCATTGCCCGATTTATCAACCTCACTCGATGGGTATCTGAGCCAAAATCAAGGCAAACTCGGAACGGGTGCGATAGGGATAGAAGAGATTAGAGTGCTTGGAACTTGTGCAACTGTTGTAAGCATCGGGCAATCTATGCAAATCGCAGCAACTGCACTTTTAGAGAAAAATCCAAACATTTTACACTTGCATTTTGACCATTTGATGGGACAGCAAAACAACGACAATTTTGTAGCAGCACTTATGAAAATACGACAAATTCAGCCAAAAGCATCCATAAAGAGATGGAGAGGAAGACTTCAAGATGCGATGCTTGACAGCCATTTTCTTATCGGTGCATCGCATTTTGTCATTACAGGTGAGCCTGATATGTGTGTTGGCATGTGCGAACTACTCCAAAGTGTCGGAGGCACTATTGATGCGGTAATTGCGACAACTTACAGTAGTGTTTTGGAAAAAATAAGTGCCAAAAATGTCTTTGTAGGCGACCTAGAAGATGCAGAAATTTACTTTAAAAATGCAGATTTAGTCATTAGTAATTACCATGCAGAACGATTATTGCACATGCAAGAGAGACATACAGGATTAATTCTTAGAGGATTTCCAAACTATGAAGAATTAGGAAATCAGCTTAAAAACGACCAACTTTATGAGGGAAGTACCTACTTTCTTTTTGAAGTTGCAAATAAACTTCGTGAAGTCAAACATCACGGTTAAAGGAACAATAATAATGGAAAATTCAATAAAAGTAGCATTTGCAACAAAAGATATGAAAACCGTTAACGCACACTTTGGTGGAGCAAAAGAGTTTGCCATTTATAATGTTTCTAAAGATGGCTTTGATTTAGACACTGTTTTAAAAACAGACACAGAAAATTTAGAAGGCGATGATAAATCAGATTTTAAAGTCAAAGCACTGAGCGGTGTGAGCATCGTTTATTGTGAATCTATCGGTGGCACTGCTGCGGCGAAGGTTATCCGTGGGGGCATCAATCCTATGAAAGTACAAGAAGATAGCAAAATCGAAGATATTTTAGAAAATCTTGTAACCATGATAAACGGCAACCCTCCACCTTGGGTAAAAAAAATAATGAATATACAAACAACCGATGATGTGCGTTTAGCGCGTTGGGCATAGGGATAAATTATGAGCGAAAAACTTGAAATGAATGCATTTACTGGGGAGTTGATTCGTCAGCTCAGAGCCGCTGACCAGTTTGGTAACTGGTCAAAGATGAGTGATGAAGAGTTGCTGATAAAAAAGTTTGTAAAAACGAAAGAGGATTTGAGAAGTATCCCTATTATCGCGGATATTGACGAGATGCTCATTGGCGAAATCAAGATGATGTTTAAAGCCATCGCCTTGCAGTTTGAAAGAAAAACGGGTGTGATGTGTAATGTTGTGATGGAGATGAGTCATGAGGGTTTTGGGCGTTGTATTGTTTTTGCAGGTCGCATTATTTTGGTGGACAAATACTTCAAAGATGCACACCGTTTTGGGTTTCGTACTTTAGAAAAACTTTACGATGAGGGTCAAAACTATCTCAATAAATCGCATGAAGTGTATGCGCAGTATCAACCTTATATAAAAGAAAATGATTAGGAGAAAAAGATGGCAAATATAGGAATTTTTGTAGGAAGTAGTGGTGGAGCAACGCTAGGTGTTGGCGAGACATTGCAAGAGATATTTGACGGATCAGAACTCATCAACATGGAAGAAGATTATGATGGTTTAGAACAGTTTGATGATTTCGATATTTTGCTCATTGGAAGTTCTACTTGGGGACAGGGCGACCCACAAAGAGACTGGGTGGATGTTTTGTATGAGATGCAAAATGATGAGCCAGATTTGAGTGGTAAAAAAGTTGCATTTTTTGGAGCAGGGGATCAAAAAACCCATGGCGAACATTTTGTAAGTGCTTTGGCAAAGATGGAAGAGATATTTAAAAAGTGTGGTGCAAAAACTGGTTTTGGATACACATCGACTGCTGGATATGAGTATAAATTCTCTTTGGCAGAGAAAGATGGAAAGTTTTGCGGACTTGCAATAGATAACATTAACCAAGAAGATTCCACATGCCAAAGAGTTGCATCTTGGGCAGAACAACTCAAAAAAGAGATGGGGATTGAAGATGATGACTAAACTTCAAGAGTTTGAAACACTCACAGACACGGAAGAGTTTTTTGATTTTTTTGATGTGGAGTATGATGAGAAATTGGTTTATGTCAAACGCTTTCATATCATGAAAAAATATGGTGAAATGCTTACAAAAGCAAAAGAGCAAGATTTTGTAAATGATGAGATAAAACTCAATTTTTATAAATTTGCACTTATCAGTGTGTATAAAAACTTTGAAAACGGTTACGCTCCTTCTGCCGCAGATATCTGGTCGATGTTTGATAAGCCTTCGGCATGTGGAAGTTGTTCGACAGCTACGAGTTGTAATTCCGTTGAGGAGGTTTCCAGTGGAGTTCACGCCTGCACAAGTCAACCAAGTCTCAGCTTCAACTAAGGATGAAATTCTTCCTGTTTTTCATTTAGGTCAGCGTGTTCGTATAACTAAACCGATAAAAAATGACGGTTCAAACCCATTCCATGAACCCAATGCTATTTTAGTTCCTACGGGTGCTGAAGGTTATGTGAAATTTATAGGCGATTGGCTTCAAGTAATTCGCATCTATGAGGTGCATTTTATAGAAGAGGGCGACACTTACGGGTGTCGTGAAGCGGAGTTGGAAGCCATAGATGATATCGATGGTTATGATGAAGTAGCAGAAGAACTCAGGTGGATTAAAGAACATAATGCAGAAAAAGAGGCGAAAAAGCAATCCCAAAGAGAAGGAGAATAACCAGATTTTTGTGATTATGAGCAATGATTCAAATGTGTAGGGGTTATCTTTTGCAGTTTTGCTAAAGAGAGGAACAGGCGTCAAACAGACGCTTAGTAATGTTTAGTCAAGACTATGACTAAAAATAAAAAAAGGAACAAACAATGACAACACGCGTAGAGATTATAAATGATTTTTTAGCAATCAATGTTATACCAGGCAAAACGATTCAAGACATAGTTGAAGCTTCTGGAAGTGCATTACCATTTGGATGCCGTGATGGCGAATGTGGTACTTGTATCGTAAGCATCGAATCAGGAATGGAGTTTTTGAGTGATGTAACTGATAAAGAAGTGGCGGTCATGAAAATGTTAAATGAAACAAGCCCAAAAGCGCGTCTTTCATGCCAAATGAAAATCGTAAAATCAAACGGTGTTATCCGTCTTAAATACTAAAAAATCTTGGCATGTGGAAGTTCCACATGCCAAATATTTTCTCCCCATACTAAAATAAATCCACATGCCAACATCATTCAAATTCTATAGCTGTATAAAAATAGAGCAATTATTTGTATATTTAATGTTATTTAAAAAGTATAATTTTTGTAAACATTAACCTATCTGAAAAGAAAAAACGATGAAACAAAATTTTAATTTTAAACAAAAACAACTGCCAAGACTCTCTATGCAGACTTGGTTGCCACTTTTACAATGTTCTCTGAGTGATTTGGAAAAACATATACAAGTCATTACAAATGAGAATCCATGTCTTGAAGTAAAATCGGGTTTTGAAGTCTCCGAAGGTTCTTCTGAAAAGTCACATTTTGCTTTCTTAGAGTCACAAAATCAAGTTTCAAACTCTTCTAGTGATGATATTGAGTGGATGAGCGTATCTAAAGAGTCGCTTTATGAAAAGTTAGATTTTCAAATCTCAGCACCTCTTTTTCCAACACCTATTTCACAAAAAGTTGCACGCCAAATTATTATGTACATTAATGAAGAGGGTTATTTTGATGGCGACATTAACGAAATCGCACTCCAAACTGGTACAGATGCTCATAAAGTAGAACAAATTCGCCAACGATTTGCCTATCTTGAACCTTCTGGCGTGGGTGCGGTGGATTATAAAGAGTCCTTTTTGTTTCAATTAAATGATTACACTTTGGATGATGAGTTGAGTATTTTGATGAGTGCGTTGATTATTCAGTTTGAAAAAATAGAAAAGTTTATGAATCATCCTAGAATCCACGATGCAAAAGAGGTTCTCAAACATCTCAAAAACCCACCCGCCGTAGCTTATATGGAAGAGGAAAAACAGATTTTACCTGACATGTTTATAGAGTACAAAAACAATGATTTTACTATCAAAATCAACCATGATTTTTATCCTGATTTGATGGTCAATCAGATTGACAAATATGACAACTTTGCAAAACAGAAGTTTAAAGAGGCGAGGGAGCTTGTAAAACTCCTAGATTTACGAAAAGCAACACTCTATAACATCGGAATAGTTCTCATCGAAAAACAGTATTCATTTTTTATGGGAGGCGAACTTAAACCGCTCAGACTTCAAGATGTAGCCGATGAGTTGGGATTTAATGAGTCCACTATTTCAAGAGCTATCAGCGACAAATATTTAGAGTGTGAGCATGGAGTTTTTGCGTTTAAAGATTTTTTTTCAAACTCTATTGGAGAAACTTCAACCTCTGAGATTAAAAGTTTTATACAAAGATTGGTTCAAAGCGAAGATAAAAACAAACCTTTTAGCGATAAATATTTGCATGAAAAAATAGAAGAGAGATTTGGCTTAAAAATGGTGCGTCGCTCCATCGCAAAATATCGTCAAGAGCTTGACATACCGCCATTTAAAGAGCGAACATTTCTGTATAAACTTTCAAATATTTAGAAAAATTTTAAGTCTAGTCTTTCTTTGAGACGAGACTTACTTATTTCGTATAATTAATCTCTTTCTCTAAACTCAAAGCCCCATCAAAAAGTGTCTGCTCATCATACGCTTTCGCAATTAACTGCAGTCCGATAGGCATACCTTCACTACTTTTTGAGATAGGAAGTGCGATGGCTGGAAGTCCTGCTAGGTTTACGCTGATAGTGTAGATGTCACTTAAATACATTTCCATCGGGTTTGAAAACGCGCCGAATTTGTTTGCAACACTTGGTGCAACAGGTGAGAGAATCAAATCAGCACTTTCAAATATTTTTGCATACTCATCTTTGATAAGGTGACGCACTTTTTGTGCTTTTACATAGTATGCATCGTAATATCCGCTTGAGAGAACGAAGTTTCCGAGTAAAATACGGCGTTTTACTTCATCGCCGAAACCTTCGCTTCTTGTTCTGACAAAAGTATCGTTTAAATCTTTGCCGATTTTTCTGTTTCCATATCGGATACCGTCATATCTTGCAAGGTTTGTTGTCGCTTCTGCGGTTGCAGTTATGTAATACGCTGAAATGTCATATTTTGCGTCCATAAGCTCTTTTTCTATAATCTCATGCCCAGCATTTTTAAGAGCTTGTGTTGCTTTTGCATAGGCATCTTTTACATCCTGTGAAGCATTTTCGATGTACTTTGGAAGTACTGCGATACGAAGTTTACGGTCTGGATTTAACTTATCGCAAACTTTGTCATTCATGTCAGCACTTGTTGAATCTTTTACATCATGTCCGCTGATAATGTCGTATAAAATCGCCGCATCTTCGACATTTTGTGTCATTGGTCCAATTTGGTCTAAACTCGAAGCATACGCACCTAAACCATAACGGCTCACGCGTCCATAAGTTGGTTTCATCCCGACAATCCCACAAAATGCAGCAGGTTGGCGGATACTTCCACCCGTGTCACTTCCAAGTGCAGCGATGGCAAGACCCGCTCCAACAGCCGCGGCACTTCCGCCAGAACTTCCACCTGGAACTCTATCGTTGGCATGTGGATTTAATGTTTTGCCGTAAAAGCTTGATTCAGTAGTTGAGCCCATAGCAAACTCATCCATATTTGTTCTGCCAAATGCACTAAGCCCTGAGTGAAGCATCTTCTCAATTACAGTTGCATTGTAAGGAGCGATGTAGCCTTGAAGAATGTTTGAACCAGAAGTTACCGACCAATCTTTGACCTGAATATTGTCTTTTATCGCGATAGGAACGCCCTCGCCAAGATTGTTTACATCAATGTACGCATTGAGTTCAGGACGCGCTTGTATCTTTGCTTTTAAATCGTTTTTGAAATTTTCTAGTTCTTCTTTACTTAATTTTAACGCTTCTTTTAATGTAATCACTAGTTTTCCTATGCTTATAAATTATGGGGTGTATTATAGCAAAATGTGTTTATTTTTTCTTTAGCGGTGTTTTGGAAGATAAAAAAGAGTCGAAAACTTTTCGAACGCAATGTTCTTTCGTTCCACCTCTCCTGAGGTGGAATGCATAAAGAGATTGGATGAAGTAGTTTATTGGCGATATATGTAGTGCTATGGATTATAATTATAGAGTTGGATTGATTGAGATTGAGAGACTTTGGTGCTTTGGATTGTGGTATGCATTCCACCTCAGGAGAGGTGGAACGAGAAAGAAAAACACTTTGTTATATTTTGTTATTGTATCATCGTTGATAATTCATAAAGTAATATTATATAATTCTTTAAACCAATAAATAGCCAATATATTGTAACTTTTATAAAAAAGTAACTTAACAAAATAATAGGTAACATAGGTGATACAATTATTAAATAATCATAGAGAAGTTTATTTTCTGAAAAATTTGTTTTTACAATATTTTGAGTAATATCACTTACTATTTGACTGAAATAATATAAGTCACTGATATTCAAATCAATGTTAAATGCTTTTAGTGTATTTCCTATTATGAGTGGCAAAACAAAAATTGTAATGATAAATTTTTTACCATTAAAGTTACTTAATTCAACAGTTCCGAAAATATCAATTTTAGTATCAAAAACACTTAGATGTAAGAAAACAATAAAACCTAAAAATACTGATGTAACAAATGTAGATAAAAATGTAAGTCCAAATATTGTTGGAATAATCATTAATGCTATAATTGGCATAGCTAATATATAAAAGGATAGTCCAACTATTTTCGGAATTGTTTGTGTTAATGTATTAATTTTATATTTCATATGAATAAATCTCCACTTTTAAGAGTTAAAGTTTCAACCCTTCTGAATTTCTAGACTTTTTGCCTAACTTAACAAGTGCAATTCCAATACCTATTATGACGAATATCAGAGCAACAGTAACTACAATAAATGTAAATGTTACTGGTTCTGCGAAGTTAGGCACTTAAAACTTCTGTACATCTTTGGCATGTGGATTCTTCATTTTCTGAGTGGTATTTCCAACATCTTGGGCATTTTGCTTTTGTCGCTTTTGAGATAATAAAAGTATCTTCGTTTACTTTAAAAGTTCCAAGTATCTCTTCTTCTGGTTTATCTTCAAATATGCCAGAGACGACGAACCAATCTTCCGCTTCCGTTGTGTTCATATCAAGTGCAATTTTGGATTCTGTATGCAAAACAAGTTCAAGTGTGCTTTTAATGATTTTTTCTTTCTTGAGTTTATCAACTATTTCGTAAAAACCTTCTCTGGCTTCATTCATGTATTCAGCATTAAAACTACTCTTTCCAGCTTCGATTGGAGCGTACATTAACTCAAAAATATCTTTTGCATCGCCTTTAATAATTGCTGGTGCATTTTCTATAATTTCATCTGCCGTATAAGTCAAAATCGGAGCGATTAAAAGCAGAAGTGATTTTGTGATGATAGCCATCGCACTTTGACTTGCACGGCGGTGTTTATCGTTTGCACCGTCACAATAGAGTCTGTCTTTTGTGATGTCAAGATAAATTCCGCTCAACTCATTAACGATAAAATTATTTAACAAACTCATTCCATGAACAAAGTTGTAGTTTGAAAAAGCTTTGTGCGTGTCGTTAAAAACTCTCTGCGCAACGCTGAGTATCCATTGGTCAAGTTCGCCCATCTCGGCATGTGGAACTAGAGTTTCCAAGTCGTTGATGTTTGCCATTAGAAATCTAAAAGTATTTCTAAGTTTTCGGTAGTTTTCAGCCGTCTGTTTTAAGATGCCATCCGAAATTTTCAGGTCACTTTGGTAGTCACTTGAAGCAACCCAAAGGCGAAGTATTTCACTTCCGTACTCTTTTAAAACTTTCTCAGGAGCAACAACATTGCCCTTGGATTTGGACATTTTTTCGCCCTTTTCATCAACTGTGAAACCGTGCGTTAAAACGCCTTTGTAAGGTGCTTTGTGTTCTACTGCCGCACTCAAAAAGAGAGAAGATTGAAACCATCCGCGGTGTTGGTCACTTCCCTCTACATAAAGGTCAGCTTGGTATGCACCTGCGTCATAGTTACGAGATTTTAAAACCGCATTCCATGTAGAACCGCTGTCAAACCAAACATCTAAAATGTCCGTTACTTTTTCTAGCTCATCTGCTTTGTAACCGCTTCCTGCATAAAGTAGCTCTTCGATTGGCATAGAGTACCAAACATCACTGCCGTGCATCTCAAAAATCATAGCTGTGAAGTTCAGAACTTTCTCATCCAAAAGAACTTCGCCCGTCGCTTTTACTCTGAAAAATGCTATCGGCACACCCCAATCTCTTTGACGAGAAATACACCAGTCAGGACGGTTAGCAACCATAGAAGTAAGTCTTTTTCTTCCGCTTTCAGGCACGAAAAGAGTTTTTTCAACTTCGCTCAGAGCTATCTCTCTTAAAGTTTTATCTTCGCCAAGAGGTTTTTCATCTACAGAGATAAACCACTGTTTTGTAGCTCTAAAAATAAGTGGAGTGTGACTTCTCCAACAATGTGGATAGGAGTGTGTGAATTTACTTACTTTTAAAACACTTTCACCCATAAGCTCGATAATTTCATCATTAGATTTGAAAATATGTTTGCCTACGAAATCTTCGGCATGTGGAATCAAACCAAGTCCTACAACTGTTTCATCAAAACAGCCCGTTTCATCGACTGGCATAACCACTTCTAAGTCATAAACAAGTCCAACACGGTAGTCATCTTCACCATGTCCTGGAGCAGTGTGAACACAGCCTGTTCCGTTGTCAATTAAAACATGTTCGCCTAAAACTATGCGAGAAGTTCTACTGTTAAGAGGGTTGATAGCAAGGAGGTTTTCAAACTCTGTCGCTTTAAATGTTTGTGCTATTGTACCGCTTAAAACATTTTGCTCTATGAGAGAGTTCAAAAGCTCTTTTGCTACGATATACCCTGTTGTTGTAAGCACATACTCTTCATGTGGATTGAGTGAAATTCCTGTGTTTGCAGGAATTGTCCAAGGAGTTGTTGTCCAGATAACTGGAGCAGCTTTACCAACGATATTTAGTTTAGCTTTCGCTTCATCACTCAGTTCAAAAGCGATAAAAATTGAGTGAGACTCTTTGTCTTCGTACTCAACTTCCGCTTCTGCAAGTGCCGTTCTCTCAGCCCATGACCAAAAAACTGGTTTACTACGCTCAATCAAAAGACCTTTTTTTGCAACACCACAAAGTGTTCTATAAATATTTGCTTCAAATTTAAAATCCATAGTAACATACGGATTTTCCCAATCAGCCAAAATACCAAGTTTTTTGAACTCATCTCTTTGAATGTTTACAAATTCAGAGGCGTGGGCACGACAAAGCTCACGAATTTTAGCAGTTTCTAAAAGCTCTTTTTTTTGTTTTCCGCCAAGTTTTTTCTCAACTTGCTGTTCAATCGGCAGACCGTGACAATCCCAACCTGGAGTAAAACGAACGGATTTACCGTTAAAATAGTTATGTTTTACGATAATGTCTTTTAAAACTTTATTGAGTGCATGACCGATGTGCGTATGACCATTTGCGTAGGGAGGACCATCATGAAGTGTAAAACTTGGTGCATTTTTACGCAAAGTTTTCATCTTGTCATAGATTTTATTTGCATACCATGCAGAATATCGCAACGGCTCATTTTGTGTGAGATTGCCTCGCATGGCAAACTCTGTAGTAGGTAAAAGTAGTGTCTCTTTGTAGTCCATCTGTACCTCGAAAATTATGTAAAAAGTTTTGCATTGTATCTTTAAAGGGTTTAAAAGCTTCTTTAAAGAGGAATGAAAGGTGCTATAATTAGCAAATAAATCAAGTTCATAAGGCTATTTTCACCATGAAATTACATCTTTTATTTGTAGGTAATAAGTTTATACACAACACATCTTTAAGAGAATATGTTATCCGAAAAATTGAGAAAAAAATAAATTTTATAACTGAAATTACATATTTTAGAGAAAATGATAATTCACTTTTTTTGTACTTAGAAAAAGAACTCAACGCAACAACTAAACTCATCATCGTTACAACAAAACAGAATTTTTCTACCATAGGTAAACTCATTAGTACGGTTACGAGCGACAATCAGATACTCAAAGAGAATATGCTTATTCCTTCAAATAGTTCAGTTTATGAGAATGGAACTTATCTTTTAGAGTACAAAAATTCAATCACAAATGTTTTGCATGTGGATGAGATGTTAGAGTTGCCTGAGGTACTCATGGAAACTAAAGAAGCGAATGCTGTTATTCATATATTTGATGAAGACAAAGAGAGTGCATTGGTTATGCTTATGCCTATAGCGCAGATGTATGATGTTCATATAGAAATTTTAATTCTTATAGATGGATGGTTACGCATAGATATAGATAGTAAAAAATATGGAAATATATCAAAGTTTATAAACTCCGCAAAACAACTCATCCCTAATAAACTCATTTCTGCATCCAATATAGTTCAGTACATCATAGAAACGCTCTCAAAAAATCAAAAAAAAGTTTCATTCGCTGAGAGTTGCAGTGGTGGTTTGTTAAGCTACTACTTTACTAGAAACAGTGGTGCATCAAAAATACTTGACGGGACTCTTGTAACTTACTCAAATGAATTAAAAGAGAATTGGCTTGGGGTTGAAAATAAAGTACTGGAAGTTTATGGAGCTGTAAGTGCTGAAGTTGTTTCACAAATGAGTGAAGGTGCAATGAATGTGAGCCATGCAGATTATGCGATTTCAATCAGTGGAATAGCGGGAGAGAGCGGGGGAACACCATTAAAGCCCGTAGGTACTGTATATGTTGGAGTGAGAAGTAAAACAAATCATAAAGAAATACATTTAAATTTAAAAGGGGATAGAAATTATATCCAGCATCAGAGTGTTCTCTTTGGCATAAAAATGCTTCTGTTGTTAGACAAGGAGATGTTTTTCTAAATTCTATCTAAAACATCTTGACAAACAAAATCTATTTGCCTATAATTTCGACCTCTTAAGAAATAGAGGAAAATGTCTTGTTAGCTCAGCTGGTAGAGCACGTCACTTTTAATGATGTGGCCGATGGTTCGAATCCATCACAGGACACCATAGTTTAGATTATGGGCGTTTAGCTCAGTTGGTAGAGCGCTACCCTTACAAGGTAGATGTCACTGGTTCGAGTCCAGTAATGCCCACCATTTTTGTTTATTTGCACTCAAGCTTTAAGCTCACGTACAAAAGTACGCTTCGCTGAAATCTTTAGCACAACTAAATCAAAAATACAAGTTTTGTTTTATATGCGCGGTGGTAGTTCAGTTGGTTAGAATACCTGCCTGTCACGCAGGGGGTCGCGAGTTCGAGTCTCGTCCACCGCGCCACTTTTTTTGTTATATAAACCTTATTGTTTATGAAAGTGACCCTTTCGTCTAGTGGCCAAGGACACTATCACTTCATGGTAGGAACAGAGGTTCAAATCCTTTAGGGGTCGCCATCTTGGTGTTTTAAAGGGCGTTTAGCTCAGTTGGTAGAGCGCTACCCTTACAAGGTAGATGTCACTGGTTCGAGTCCAGTAATGCCCACCATTTTTGTTTATTTGCACTCAAGCTTTAAGCTTACGTACAAAAGTACGCTTCGCTGAAATCTTTAGCACAACTAAATCAAAATATAAGTTTTTCTTTTATAGTGAAAAACAACTTCTTAATATATGCGCGGTGGTAGTTCAGTTGGTTAGAATACCTGCCTGTCACGCAGGGGGTCGCGAGTTCGAGTCTCGTCCACCGCGCCACTATCTTTTTTAAATCCTACAAATAATTTATTTAAACTTGCTCTTTTATAAAGAGAATCCTTAGCAATTATACTAGTTCATAAATTTCTTCATCGGTCATATTTTGTTTTGATTGAGATGAGATTTCAAATAGTTTTATTTTTATATCTTCATATCTGATATGGTCTATAAGTGTATGCTTTGCTAGTACTTTCATTTTTGTCTTAATAATTCCTAGTTTTGCTGGTGTTTTGATAAGTTCAGAGAGATGTTTGATGATAGTTTCATGAATATGTTTGTGCTCGTTGAGCTCTAGAAATCCAATTGATTTCATATACTCTTCTTCATCTGCAAAATGAGTGCGCATATAATCACTAAACTCATATAAAATTATTTTCAATTCTTCTTTTGTACTATGTTCTTCATCTAAAGCATAAAGTTTATTAACTATTTCAAATAGTTTTTTATGTTGTGTGTCAATTATATCAATACCTAAACTGTAAGCATCATCCCATGGAATCGTTTGATTAGATGGCATCTTTCATCCTTTTATATTATAACTTTTTGTTTATACGAATGTTTTCGTTCCTCGATTATCATACATATTTATATACCTGAAAGTAATTAAATTTTGCATAATGGCAAATAAAACTATAAAGTTTATAAAACTACTTCCTCCATAACTAAACATAGGCAGAGGAATTCCAACAACAGGTGCGTAACCCATGGTCATAGCGATGTTTACACCCATGTATATAAAAAACATAAATGAAATAGATACGGTTACAACTTTAATGAAGTAATCTTTGTTGTATATACTCAAGCTAAAGAGATGCAATATAAGCATAACATAGACTGATATAATGCCCAGTGCACCAGTAAAACCAGTTCTCTCAACCAAAAAAGCGAAGACAAAATCGCTTGTGGCAATTGGTAAAAATTTCATTTGAGTTTGCGTTGCGTCATCTTTTGATTTTCCTGTCATTCCACCAGAGCCTATGGCAATAATAGATTGTTCCACATGATAGGAAGGTTTTTCACTCACAAAGTCTGTAATCCTTGTTCTTTGGTAATCATGGAGTAAAAATTGATAAGTAAGTGGAGCTACAAAAGAGAGTAAAATAACTATTGCAATCCATATCTTCCAATGCACACCTATGAAAAAAAGCACACCATACCCTATGAGTAAAAGAACCAAAGCCGTTCCCAAATCAGGCTCTTTTACTATAAGTATAAATGGTAAAAGTATATATCCGCTTAGAATTAAAAAATCTTTTACTCCATAACCATTCATTGGTGGTGGTTTTTTTTGGATAAGGTAAGCAAGCATAAGGATAAGTGCTGGTTTTACAAACTCTGATGGCTGAATGGTCGCGTTGATAAATGGAATATCTATCCATCTTTGTGCGCCTAGTCTTGAATGTCCAAAAAATTCAACACCAAGTAGCAGAAGAACATTCGCCCAATACACAAGCGGTATAAGCCAATTCATTCTTCGTATGGGCATAAAAAATACAAATATAAATAATGCCATAGAGACACCAACATACGCGCTTTGTTTTTGAGCCAATGCTGGAACGGCTTCACCAATGAGCCAGTTTGAAGTTATTACGAGTGGAATTATCAAAATTATAGAAAAAAAGTCAAATTGTGTTAGAATGCGCCTATCAAATCTCCACAAATTCGTAACTCCATATTAAAATTATGAAATTGTATCACAATAAGGGACATAAATGAGCGATATAAAAAGCTATATTAGCGATAAATCAGAACGATTAGACACTTTCTTAGCCTCAGAAATAGGGCAGACTCGTTCACAAATTGCTCAGTTAATCAAACAAGAGTGTGTATATATAGAAGATAAGCTCGTAACGCGTCCAGGTGTAAAATTAAAGCCTGAACAAAATGTAAGAGTAGAATTTCCACATGCCAAGATTGAACCAGCACTTAAAGTAAATTTTGATGTAGAAGTTCTCTATGAAGATGATGATGTTTTGGTTATTAATAAGCCAAGTGGTGTCACTGTTCACCCAGCACCAAGCGTAAAAGAGGCTACTTTAGTAGATTGGCTTAAGCATAAAGGCATAAGACTCTCTACAATCAGCGGAGAAGAGCGTCATGGAATAGTTCACAGACTCGATAAAGGTACAAGTGGAACAATGGTTATTGCTAAAAATAACGAAGCCCATGAATTTTTATCTGAGCAACTTCAAGATAAAAGTATGGGTAGATATTACATTGCAGTTTTAAACCCTCCATTGAAAGAAGACATTACAACGATTGAAAAAAACATTGGAAGAAGTGGATCTAACAGACTAAAAATGGCATGTGTAGAGAGTGGAAAATATGCAAAAACAATGTTTAAAACTCTTGCATTATCACTCGATGAAAAAAATCAACTTGTCGCTTGTAAACTTTTTACAGGACGCACACATCAAATTCGTGTTCATTTAGAAAATATAAATAGACATATTATTGGTGACCATATTTACGCTCTTAGCCCAAAAGATGATAAATCGGAACGCATTTTGCTACATGCGTACATGATATATTTCATTCATCCAGTTACGAAAGAAAAGCTCTCTTTTGTGGCTGAATTTGATGAAACGATGAAAAATTACATAAATGCAAAATTCAATGCGGAGCAAATAGATGAAGTTATGGACACTCATTACATTATGCACAGTTTCACTACTGGTTCTTAGCGGTTGTGCATCAAAACCATCGCCTAGCAGTAATGCTGCGGTTGATGCAACTCTTCCTGTCGTGGCTCTCACTGAAAAAGGTGTTTTTGTTGATATGAATACAATAGCATTTGAGTGGCAAAGCATAAAAGACTCAAGAGTAAATGGCGTTTATATTTACAGACAAATTATGAATAAGGGTGATGCGAAGCAAGAGTATTACGATACGATTGATAACCGTTTTGCGACACATTATGTTGATACAAAAATAGAGCCAGATACCCAATACAGCTATCATTTTAAAACATTCTCTAGCACTGCAGAGTCTCAAAGAAGTAGCCCTATTCTTGTTAAATCATTACCAGTTTTAAGTTCAGTTTCATGGATACATAGCATTCAAAATATGCCAAGAAGTGCGAAAGTCATCTGGAGACCACATGAAAATAAGATTGTTAAAGCGTATATCATTGAAAGAAGAACATTAAAAGATAATGATTGGCAAAAAATGGCGACTGTTGAAGGAAGATTTAGTGCAGAGTATATCGATACGAAACTAGAAAATGGCTATGTTTATAAATACCGTATTCGCGTTTTAACTTTCGATGGACTTATTTCAGAGCCGAGTGAAGTTGTAACATCTATAACAAAAGTATTGCCAAATGGTGTGAATAATATTGCTGCAACAATGGATTTACCAAGAAAAATTAAAATTTCTTGGAATGCAATTGAAGATTTATCAGATTTTTCAGCGTACAGTGTTTATAGATCTGAAAAACTAGATGGCGGTTATAAAGCACTCAAAACGACGCAAGGAAATCAACTCATTGATTCTATTGATGAAGATGGAAAAAGCTATTTTTATAGAGTAAGTGTAGTCGATAAAGATGGACTAGAGAGCAATAATGAAAAGCAGTCTGTTCAAGGACAAACGCTCTCAAAATCAGATGCACCTTCCATCATTGAAGCAAGAATTATTGAGAATAGAGTTGAGATAAGCTGGGTAAGTATGGATTCTTCTATTAAAAACTATGCAGTTACTAAAAAGCAAAAAAGTTTATTTGGCTCATCGAGTGAAGATTTTACAGGTATAAATGATACTGTTTTTATTGATTCAGCGATAGAACCTGAGACAACATATATCTATCAAGTGTATGGGGTTGATAAAAATTCTATAAAATCTCGACCAAGTATAGAGATAAAATTAACAACTACAAAAAATCAAGGTAGAGCTATAAATAAAAAAGAGAAAACAAAAAAAGCATCACAAGCTCCTTCTGACATTCCGATTGAAGAAAATGGCTCAGATAATAAAGAAATTATAAAACCAATCCAAGATTTAATTGAGAATTAATGCCACATTTACATATAGAAGAATTTAAAACAATAGAATTTCCACATGCCGTGGATGGAGTGTCATTTAACTTTATAGCAAGTAACGCAAATCACGCGGATGAAAAACTCATCTCGGTTACTGTTGAAGAGGATAAGTTTTTTTTACTCGTAAAAGAGGAGGAAAATAAAAATCTCCTAAAGTCAGACAAGCTTACAAGACCAGCTTCTATTTATAATGTTCATAAAGCGCTTTTGACTTATGCAAAAGTAGCAGGACTTAGAATTATCTCTTCAAATGTTCCTACGAATGCAAAAAATATACATTTAGAAGAGGTTGATTTTCTAAAAAATATAAACTTTTTTGCTTCAAGTTTTCCACAAGAGAGAGAAGTTGCAATTGAAGTTGGATTTGGTTCAGGTCGCCATATTCTTCATCAAGCAGCACAAAATCCTGATATTTTATATATTGGAATTGAAATTCATAGACCTTCCATAGAGCAAGTTTTAAAACAAGTTAATATTCAAAAACTAGATAATTTGTTAGTTCTTGATTATGATGCAAGGCTATTTTTGGAGCTTGTTCCTTCTAATATTGTTGGTAAGATTTATGTTCATTTTCCAGTTCCATGGGACAAAAAACCACATCGTAGGGTTATATCTACTTCATTTATTGAAGAATCAAGAAGGGTTCTAAAAGTGGGTGGAAGTCTTGAACTTCGCACCGATAGTGAAAATTATTATGCTTACTCTTATGAAACATTTATAGCTTTTAACAAAACAGTTCTTCACATTAACAAAAATAAAGATATTGCAATCAGTTCCAAGTATGAAGATAGATGGAAAAAGATGCAAAAAAACATTTACGATGTTACGATGATAAATGAAGAAAAGTCGGATGCGCTGAGTTCAGAGGGAACTTTTGATTTTCTAACTGTAACACTTCCACACGCCGAGATACTCAAACTTCATGGGGTAACGAAAAAATTTGAGAGTGGTTTTGTCCATTTTGAGAGAGTTTACACAACTGAAAATGGAGTAATGGCAAGGTTGTCTATGGGTAGCTTTGACAGACCAGAACACCTTTATGTGATTGTAGATGGCAATAAAGCGCTCTATTATCCAGACCTTCCACTTAAATCTAAAAGCAACTTGATTGCGCATAAAATTTTAAATGAGGTTTTTCATGGATAAAGTTATTATTGCTGAAAATTTATCATTATCCTATTCAAATTACGAAGCCATAATAAATCAAGTGAGTTTCTCTATAAATTCTGGCAGTTTTGTATTTATTACAGGTGCGAGTGGAAGTGGAAAATCAACTCTTTTAAAATCTCTTTACGGGGCTTTAAAACCTAGTCAGGGCAGTTTAGTAGTTGGTGGCATAGAACTTAGAAAAGTTTCTAATTCAAAATTAAATTTTTTAAGAAGACATATCGGTATAGTTTTTCAAGATTATAAACTTGTAAAAGAGTGGACGATTGAGAAAAATATTATGTTGCCACTCATTATAAATGGATATGAAAAAAATGTGACACAAAAGCAAGTAGATAGCCTTTTAAAGCATGTACGACTGAAGCATCAAGCTGGAAAATATCCACTAGAACTGAGTGGTGGAGAGCAACAAAGAGTTGCGATGGCAAGAGCACTTTCTCATAACCCTATTCTGATTTTAGCAGATGAGCCAACTGGTAACTTGGATGATTACTCATCACAACTTATTTGGAATCTTTTAGAAGGCGCACATACACAATTAAAAACTACAGTTATCGTAGTTACACACCATATTCCACCGAGTATGAATGTTGAATTTAAGCATTTTCATATAGAATATGGGAGAATTCATGAAGTCAATTAAAAATCATCTCTCTCTTATTGTTGCTCTTTTAAGCATACTTTTTTCTATACAAGTTTTTATCGTTGTTGATAGGGCTATAAATGCCTATAAAGAGAGTTTGACAAGCAGTTACTCTATCATCGTTGTGAGTCAAAAAAGTATAGACAATGCTACTATCTTAGATTTTAATCCTCTTATTGGTTCTGCTTCAGAGTTAACAACAGATAATGTCATAAAAAGATTAAACACCAATATGAATAATAAAAACATCGAACTCCTAAAATTATCACTTCCAAAATTTTATAAATTACAGTTGAAACATTATCCATCTCCAGATGAAATTCAAGCATTAACGAAAGATATACTCAGTCGTCCAAATGTTACAAAAGTAGAAGATTTTGCACATAACCACGATAAAATATACAAGCTACTACTCCTATTTAAAGGAGTTGTATCGATTTTTTCTGCATCGATATTTGTAGTCACTACACTTTTAATTTTCAAAGAACTTAGAATATGGCAATTTAAACATAGTGAAAGAATGAATATTATGGGACTTTTTGGAGCACCTGTTTGGCTTCGTTCAGCCGTGTTATTTAGACTCGCAATTGTTGATGCACTCATTTCAAGCTTCTTAGCATTTGGTATATTTACCTATATTTCGCTCAATGAATTTGTTATTCAGCAATTTAGCAACATAGGCATTAGTATTGTAATATTCGATAGAATCGAAGATTTTGTATTACTTTTTAGTATTGCTATTTTTCTCTCAATTTTATTGGCGATGTTAATAGTTTTAGGGCATAAAGAAGAGGTATGATTCGTTTATTTATAAGCTTTATCTTCCTCTTTGGAATTATGGATGCAAAAGAAGATGACATTAGCAAAAAAATCGATACTACAAGCAGTAAACTAAACTCGTACAGTCAAGATTATAAAACTGTAAGTCAAAAAATGGAAGAAAATGCAGCCGCTATCATAAAACAAAAAGCAGAAATTGAACTTCAACAAGAGAATCTTAAACAAATAAAGTTAGAGCTTGATGCAAAAGAGGGCGATTACAAAGACAATAAAAGTCAATTAGATGAACTCAAAAGCTATAACGGTAAACTCAAATCTGACCAAGACGGTATAGAGCAGGAGTTGGTATTTGTAATTGCGCAAAGTGTTTCATTGTCTTTGATTTTAGAAGAAGAATATGCAGTGGATGCAGAATCACTTATAGAGTTTGAAGTTCTCCAAAAAATGCTTAAAACATCCAAAGATAGAGCGAGTCATTTAAACCAAAACTATTTTGCGAATGCCAAAGAGATAGAAGTTTTAAAAGAACATACAAGTACGCTTCAGTTAGCTATCGCAAGTATAGATTCAAAAAGAAAACAAGTTTTAGCTGCGCATGAGGCAAATAAAAAATCATTGGAAAAACTTCAACTTGCAGAAGAATCTTATAAAAAAGAGTTAAAAGAACTCTTAGGCAAACAAGATGAGCTTAAAAATACTCTTGAAAAATTAAATATTATAAAATTAGATGCTATCAAAGAAGCACAGAAAAAAGAGGACTTAAAAGTTGCTTTTGACAACAAACGCATTGAACTTAACAAAGATACGGCGGCTGTGAAAAAAGTTGGCAATAGTTATCAAGAGCCAACCACAGCGAAATATACAGGTGAAAAAACGATTGCACCTTTGGATGCATACACGATTACAAAAAAATATGGAGCCTACACAGACCCAATTTATGGTCTAAAAATCTTTAATGAATCTATTTCTTTAAAAGCAAAAGAAGAGGATGCAAAAGTAAAAACGGTTTTTAATGGCAAAATCATTTATGCTGATAAAACGGCAGTTTTAAACAATATTGTTATTGTGGAACACGATGATGGATTACATACGATTTATGCCAACCTTTCACAAATTGCTCCAAATATTGAAAAAGGTCAGAAAGTAAAAAAAGGTTTTACAATTGGTCGTGTTAGCGGAGAGTTAGTGTTTGAAGTAACACAAAAATCATTTCACATAGATCCAGCAGTTTTATTTCAATAAACTTCTTGCAAAACCTAGATTGCTTCGTCGTTCCTCCTTGGCACATGACCGTCATTGCGAGTCGGCGTGAAGCAATCTAAAAGAGAGTTTTGCAAGAAATCTAATAATTTTATGTGGCATGTGGAAAATAAGTTTTACTTTCCACATGCCATGTAAAATAAGTTTTATAGACATTTAGGTACAATTCAAAAAAATTAAAAAGAGCATAGTATGAACTTTATTCAAACGCGCGGATGCGATGAAACAAAACCAAAGAGTGTAACATTTTCACAAGCTATCTTAAGCCCAATTGCCTCTTTTGGCGGTCTTTATGTACCTGAAATACTTCCAGAATTAGGAGAGGCATTTTTAACTAAACATTTAAACTCTTCGTATAAAGAGTTGGCATCAGATATGTTGTCTCGTTTTGAAATAGATATAGATACAAGTGTAATTGATGAAGCGTTAAATCTTTATGATAATTTCGATGATTCAAAAAACCCTGTTCCAGTCGTAAAAGTAAAAGAAAATCTCTTCGTGAGTGAACTTTACCACGGTCCAACTCGTGCTTTTAAAGATATGGCATTGCAACCTTTTGGCGTTGTTCTTTCATCAATCGCACAAAAAAATAACGAAAATTATCTTATTTTGGCTGCTACGAGCGGAGATACTGGTCCTGCTGCACTTGAAACATTTAAAAATAGAGCAAATGTTAGAGTCGCATGTCTCTATCCAGATGGCGGAACAAGCGATGTTCAAAGACTTCAAATGGTTACAGAAGATGCTTCAAACCTGAAAGTTATCGGGATTAACGGTGTTTTTGATGATGCCCAAAATGCGCTTAAAAAACTTCTGGCATCACCAGAATTTAATCGAGCATTAAAAGAGAAAAATGTTCTCCTCTCTGCTGCAAACTCTGTAAATTTTGGACGCATCATTTTTCAAATTATCTATCACATCCACAGCTATTTAGAACTCGTGCGTCAAAATGCAATTAGCATGGGCGAAAAAGTGTATCTCAATGTTCCAAGTGGAAATTTCGGTAATGCTCTTGGTGGCTATTATGCATGGAAAATGGGGCTTCCAGTGGAGAAAATTATCATTTCTTCCAATGAAAATAATGTTCTCACAAAACTCATCAAAACAGGAAAATATGACCTCAGAGATAGCAAAGTAGTAAGCACAACTTCCCCAGCGATGGATATCTTGAAATCCTCAAATGTGGAGAGAGTTCTTTATGATTTGTTTGGAGATAAAAGAACAAAAGAGTTGATGGATGATTTAGAAGTTAAAAATGTGTATGAACTCACTTCAGAGGAGTTAGCAACGCTTAGAGAGTGTTTTGACGCTGATTTTTGTACTGGGGATGAGGGCAAAAAATATATCAAAGATACATTTGAAAATGATGGTTATTTGATGGATCCACATACTGCAACTTGTTTCAAAGCGTATGAGACTTGCTCAAATCCTGCGATTAAAACGATAGTTTATTCAACCGCAGAGTGGACAAAGTTCTCACCAGTTATTGCAAATGCTCTCACTGGGGAAGTAGATGCTGAGGATAGTGTAGCTCTTGAATCTATCTCAAAAACTGCAAAACTTGAAATTCCAGCAATGATAAAAGGTCTCTTTAGTAAGAAAATAGTACAAGATACGATTATAGAAAAAGAAAATATTGAAAAAGAGATATTGAAGTTTTTATAGTTTAGATTTCCACATGCCAAAAAAGTTGGCATGTGGAAATATTGAAGAATTATAATTCTGTAGCTTTTTTGTACGCTTTTTCAACCGCATTTATACAAGCACTTCTCACATTTCCATCTTCTAAGGCACTATATCCAGCCGCTGTTGTTCCTCCAGGACTCATTACACCATCTTTGAGAAGTGCGGGATGAATCTCTTGTATGAGTGTGCCAAAACCATCAAAAAGACCTCGCATAAGTGCCATCGCATCCTCTCTTTTGAGACCTTGTTTTACCGCTCCATCTGTGAAAGCTTCAGCTATCAGAGCCAAATACGCAGGACCACTTCCAGCAAGAGCTGTTGCGATATCTATCTCTTTTTCACTTCCTAGCCAAAGAGTTTTTCCAATAGCACCTAAAAGCTCCTCAGCTTCATCTCTAAAAGCTTCATCGCCTGTGAGTGTTGTCATTGATTTTCCAACACTTGCAGCTAAGTTTGGCATCGTTCTCACAACGGCATGTGGATTGAGATTTGTACGAAGTTTTTCTACGGAAGTTCCTGCTAAAACGGAAAATACTACTCTCGCTCGACCACTTATTTTTAGAGAAACTTCTTCAACATTTGCTGGTTTTACACATAAAAGTATTGTTTTTCCCTCTGTATCAAATCCACCCAAAAGATGTTTATCTATGCGAATACCAAGGTTTTTTTCAAATTGTTCAAGTTTTTTAGGGTCTCTTCCAACAACTTCTATTTTATACTTATCTTTTAAACCCTTAGCAATACTAAGTGCCATATTTCCATTTCCGATAAAAGTTATAGTTTTCATAGTAATCCTATTTTTTTGTTGTAGTATAGCATCTCTTGCTAAATTCAACAAACCTTAAAGAGTGACAAAATAAGTTCTTTGGTCACACTGTCAATTTTTTGTACATTACCTGAAAAATTTATGTAAGCTAAAGTTATCTGCAACTCAAAAATCTTTGCATCATTTTTATAAATTGTTTGTAGTAGCACAAATGATGCGCCACTCATTTTTATAAGGCTTGTTTTTACATCGAGTAAATCCCCAAGTTTTGCACTCGAAAAATACTCAGCTACAACTTTTCTTGCAACAAAATGTCCACATGCCAAAACAGGTGTAAGTCCTCTTTGAAAAAAAGCATCACTTCTAGCTCTTTCGCAAAAGTTTAAATAATTAGAGTGATAAACCACTCCACCCGTATCTGTATCTTCATAATAGACTCGTATTTGCACTTTCTAACTTCCTATTTTTAAGAGATAATATCCACAAACTCATTTCCATCTAAAGCAGTTAAAATCTTACTATCCACTCGGATGGCGGAGTCTATAACTACATTTTGGAGCTTTGAGATTATAGTGAGTTTGAGTTCTCTATTTCCTTGATTTTGTCTTACAATCGAGTATAAATTTTCAAGAACGCTCAAGTTTGTATCCAATCTTATCGCAAGATTTATCGGCTCTTGTGGTATTTCTCTTACCTCTGGTTTTGTTTTTTTTGTCTCTTTTTTTGCTTCTTTGAGCGTCATTATTTTCATGACGCTAATTCTAGTAAACATCTCTGTATGTGTGATTTTCACTTTAAAAGCTACAGGTTCGGAAAGGTTCATCTCTGCCAATTCATCAAGTTTGTCCGAGAAGAGCATAATCTCTATATTTCCATGAAAATCCATAAGGTTTACGATGCCAAACTGGTTTCCTTTTTTGGAAGTCTTTTTCACTATCTCTTCCACTTTCCCGATGAAAATCGCCGTTGAACCATCTTTTATATTTTCTATTTCAGAGGAGAGTGTATAGTTTAACTCATCCATTGCACCTCTAAAACTATCAAGTGGATGTCCTGAAACATAAAAGCCTAAAGTCTCTTTTTCAAACTCTAAAATCTCTTTTAACTCGTACTCATCGGAGTTTGTGAGATTGAGTTTCACGCTCGTTATCTCTGCATCGTCTCCAAAAAGGCTCCCAGCTGCATTCTTTTTAGCGTCACTTGCTTTTTTTGCTGTTTCGATGATGAGTTCTATCTGGTCTAAAAGTGCCTTTCGTGAGTAGCCAAATCTATCAAATCCACCTGATTTTATAGTGGATTCTATAAATCTTTTATTGACTTTTGAGGAGTCGATACGGTTTACAAAATCTTCAATCGAACTAAATGCTCCACTCTCTTCTCTCGTGCCGATAATTGAATCCACTGCCGATTCGCCAACGCCTTTAATCGCACCTAAACCAAATAAAATAACATCTTTTTCATCTTTTGTTATCGCTGAGAATTCCAAATAGGAGTCGTTGACATCTGGCGGGGAGAGTTCAATTCCCATGCGTTTTACCTCGTCGATGTAGCGGACAACTTTATCTGTGTTGTCCTTATCTGAGGTTAAAAGTGCCGCCATAAACTCGTTTGGATAGTATGTTTTGAGCCATGCTGTTTGAAATGTTACCATTGCATAAGCAGCTGAGTGTGATTTGTTAAAACCATATCCAGCAAATTTTTCAATCAAATCAAAGAGTTTTGAAGCTTTGTCGTAGTCATAGCCTTGATTTTTCGCCCCAGTTGCAAACTCATCGTTATAAACACTCATATCTTTTTTCTTACCCATCGAACGGCGGATAATGTCCGAGTAACCAAGAGAAAATCCGCCGATGGTTTGAACTATCTGCATAACTTGCTCTTGATAAACGATAACTCCATAAGTCTTCCCGAGGATTGGTTCCATTGGGTCAAAAGTGTAAGTTATGGCTTGTCTGCCATGTTTTCGTTCGATAAAATCATCAAGCATTCCCGATTCCATCGGGCCTGGTCTGTAGAGTGCCAAAACCGCGATTAAGTCCTCGAAGTTGTCGGGTTTGAGGCGTTTGTTCAAATCCTGCATTCCCGAACTCTCTATCTGGAACATTCCGACCGTTTCACCTGTTCGTATGACTTCATACACTTTGGGGTCGTTCTCATCTATGACATGCCAATCTACTTCTTTGTCGTATCTTCTTTTGATAAGTTTTATGGCGTTGTCGATAACATCGAGCGTTTTTAACCCCAAAAAGTCGAACTTGATTAAGTCCACATCTTCTAAATAGTTGAGCGAATATTGCGTTACAAAAGTGTTTTCACCTGAAGGTTTATAAATAGGTGTTTTTTTCCAAAGCTCTTCGTTTGAGATAACAACTCCCGCTGCATGGATACCTGAATTTCGTTTTAAACCCTCAAGCTTTTTTGCAAATTCCCAAACCCTTTGTGCGTTTGAATCGCCCTCTATCAGCTCTGCAATCTTCGGCTCTTTTTGAAAAGCTCCCTCTTCAAATTTACCATATTTTGTTTTTCCATTGAGAGTGATTCCCAGCTCATCTGGAATGAGTTTTGCCAGTTTATCGGCTTGAGAGAGTGGCATATCCAAAACTCTTGCTACATCGCGAATAACTCCTTTTGCTAAGAGTGAACCAAAAGTGATGATTTGTGCCACTTGATTGCGACCATATTTTTCAACCACATAATCGATGATTTCTCCACGGCGCGCCTGCATAAAGTCCATATCAATATCGGGCATGCTTATACGCTCAGGATTGAGAAATCTCTCAAAAAGTAAGTCGTATTTCATAGGGTCGATATCGGTGATGTCAAGCGAATAAGCAACTAAACTTCCCGCCGCCGACCCACGCCCCGGCCCAACTGCGATGCCTCTCTCTTTTGCAACTTTCACAAAGTCCCAAACGATGAGCATGTAGCCTGGGAATTTCATAGAGTTTATCACATCCATCTCAAACTCTAATCTTGCTCGATACTCTTCGTGCTTGGTTGACGGAACATGTACCAATCTATTTTCAAGCCCTATGCGACAACGGTAAATAAAATACTCTGCATCGTTTTTATCCGCACTACTTTTCCAAGCTCTTTTTTCATCTTTACTTGCATCAGCTGGGAGTTGCTCATCATCTTTATAGTCTATTTCGAGTGCATCATTTTTTGAATACTCTTTTGTAAACTTGAAGTTTGGAGGTGTTGGATTGCCTAGTTTTAGGACAAGATTACACTTCTCAACTATCTCCTGCGTATGCGCTAATGCCTCTGGAATATCTGCAAAAAGCCGTGCCATCTGCTCAGGAGATTTGAGGTAAAACTCATGCACAGAGTGACGCATTCTTTTTGGGTCATCGTAGAGTTTATTCATCCCGATACACATAAAAGCCTCATGATATTGCGCATCTCCAGGGTAAGTGTAGTGCGTGTCATTTGTAGCGATGACTTTGATGTTTGTCTCTTTTGCGACGCGAAGCACTTGGTCATCAATAAAAAGCTGGTCGCCTATGCCATGACGCATAAGTTCAAGATAAAAATCATCTCCAAATATCTCTTTGTATTCAAGTGCCACAGCTTTTGCACCCTCATATCCCAAAGCACCATTTCTTACATTTCTTTCATTTGCAGTGTTGAGATGCCAACTCACTTCACCTTGCAGACAGGCAGAAGTACAAATAAGACCTTCACTATGCTCCCTGAGTTCATGCTTATTTATCCGCGGATAGTAGTAAAAACCATCTATAAAAGCCTTGGATGAAAGGTACATAAGGTTCTCATAACCTTTTTGGTTTTTAGCATACAAACAGATGTGAAATCTCTGTTTTGTACTTTTATCATCCAGCGTATCGCCATTGTGAATATACCCTTCCATCCCGATAATAGGCTTAATCCCAGCACTACTCATCTGCTGATAAAAATCTATCGCACCAAACATATTGCCATGATCCGTCATAGCAACGGAGGTCATTCCAAGCTCTTGGAGTCGGGAGACTAAGTTTGAAATTTTGTTCGCACCGTCTAGGAGTGAATATTCGGTGTGAAGGTGGAGGTGGGTAAAAGGTTGTGCGCTCATAATTTTTATCTCTTTTTGTAAATTTGTTTTATTTATTGTTTTAAATTTTTTGCTTTGTCTTAAAAACTTTAGCTTGGCATGTGGAAACTGTTTTAAGTTCCACATGCCAAGTTAAAGTTTTTTCTACTGTGCCATCTCATAAATTCTCTCAGGTGCTATGTCTGCACCGTTAGCCACTCTATCGTGTTTGCATTGAGTTTAAAATTTTTGAAAAATTCTTTCATTTTTTATTCCGTCGTTCATTTTTATTTTTCATTTAATTCTTTTCTACTTCAAAAATATCTATTTTGTCTAAATCTTCTAAGTTGTTTGACATTTTATATATTAATTGAGATGAAGTTTGAGTGTCATCAAAACTTTCGAGAATTTTTCTATATACAGTTAATTTACTCAATTCATGTGCTTTCTTAGTACTTAATTCGATGTTATAAGAATCCATTTTTGGAGGGATATTCTTTATCACATGGTGTAGCAGTGCCAAATAAGAAAAAATCATGCCATTGTAAATATCTTTTTTTAAAAAAATCAATTCATCTTTCAACTCAATATTATCTTTTATAGAGTTTGATACTTTATTGTATAAAGATATATATTTCTCAATTGTTATAATTTTAGATGTATCTGATTTTGAAATATTCGATTTTTCACAATCAGTTATAAATTCATATATCGATCGATTTGTATTATTATTTTGACGACTACTGATTACAACTTCCAAGTCAGTAAGTTTTTGAATATAGCGATCAAATTTATTTTCAAATGACTGTTTTTCTAGCTCTTTTAATTGACTGGAATATAAGCTATTTTGTTCTTTAAATTGTTCTGTTTGATTTGTAAATTCTTCTCTTTGAAGCTTGAATTCTCTACTCTGAATCATTATCCCATATGCCAACCATAAAAATGCCAAGATACTAAAATGACCAGATGTGTAATCTCCAAATACACCTTTTTTTTCTAATGTAATATTTGAATCTAAATAAAAATTAATATTACTTTGTTCTCCTATAGTAAATCCAAATAAAAAATAAAAATAATGTGCGATTACTATTATTGTAATAAATAAAAAGAAATTTCTCATCTATAAATCTCCCTCTGCAACACCAAAACATCCCTCTCAATCTCCGCTTTCAACTCTTCTTCACTCGGCAAATACAACTGATACTTCGACACGAACAGATTTTCATTGTCATTTAAAACGGAGTATTTTACGACTGTATTGTCTTTGTCTGCACAGAGTATGATTCCTATGGTTGGGTTATCGTTTTTTTCTTTTTCCATGTCGTCATACATTCGCACATACATGTCCATCTGTCCTACATCTTGGTGGGTTAGTTTGCCTTTTTTGAGGTCTATGATGACAAAACATTTTAAGATATAGTTGTAAAAAACTAGGTCTATGTAAAAGTCACTTGTCTCGGTTTGGATTCTTTTTTGTCTGGCTACAAATGCAAAGCCGCGACCAAGTTCGAGTAAAAACTCTTGTATTTTTTCTATGAGAGCGGTTTCTAAATCGCTTTCATAAAAACTGTTGTTTTGTTTGAGGTCTAAAAATTCTAAAACATAAGGGTCTTTGATGATGTCTTTTGGCGTGAGTTGCAAATCTTTTGTATTATTTTCGGCTTCTGTAATGAGGGGTTGTTTTTCTTTGCTTGAGACAATTCTTTCATAATAAAAAGTGCCGATTTGTCTTTCCAAAGCTCTGACACTCCAGTTTGCTTTTGCAGATTCTTCTGTGTACCAAAGCCGTGCTTGGGGATTATCCAGCCTCATGATAAGTCGATAATGACTCCAACTCAATTGGTCACACAGTGTGTGACTATTTGGAAAAGCTTGATAAAACTGTCTCATCATTTTCAAATTTGTTGTTGTGAACCCTTTGCCAAACTCTTTGGTAAGTTGTGACGAAAGCTCTTTTATGAGGTACGAACCATATTCGGCTCTATCTTTGCCGTTTTGTTCCTCTTCAACTATTTGCTGACCGATGTTCCAGTACGCTTCAACCATGATGAAGTTCACTTGTCGATAGGCATTATCTCTTGCATTTTGAAGGATATTTTTTATGTTGAGATAGTAATCATCATTTTTTATTGGCTTCATTTTTTACCCTCAACACTTTTATTTTTCACTTATACTTTCGCCTTACTCCCATAAAACCAGTAAATCGCCATTCCTATCGCTGACCAGCCTATAAATCGCATCCATGTTTCAAACGGTAATCCAGCCATTGTGAAGAGGATAAGGAAAAAACTTAGTGGTATGAGTATTTTAAAGGCAGGCATTTGGAACTCTGGTTTCATACTTGTTTGTTTTCGCAACACTATGATTGCTACAGTTACCATTAAGTAGGCAAAAAGAGTTCCTATGTTTACAAGTTCTGCCAAAGTTTTGAGTGGTACTAGCCCCGCTAGGATACTTAAAAATAGACCGCCGAGTATCGTCGCTTTAAAGGGTGTGTTGTACTTTGGATGAAGCTCACTGAGGCTTTTTGTGATAAGTCCATCGCGTGAGAGAGCAAATAAAATTCTTGTAAATCCTAAACCCATAACAAGCATTACAGTAGTTATCGTAATCACCGCACCAAGAGCAATTACATTTGCAGCGAATGGTTCGTTTACTTTGTAGAGTGCAAACGCCAAAGCATCTGGAACATTTAGCTCTTGATAAGGAACAATTGCCGTGAGCGTAAAACTTACTAAGATGAAGAAAACGACACTTAGAACAAGTGATAAAATAAGTCCCCACGGGATATTTTTTCTTGGATTTTTTGTCTCTTCTGCAACCGTACTAATCGCATCAAAACCCAAATATGCAAACATGATTAAGGATGAAGCGTGCCAAACACCTTCCCATCCAAAGGGCATAAAATTGCTTAGATTATTAAAATCCACATGCGGTAATCCAACAAATACAAATACCGAGAGTACGATGAGTTTGATAAAAACTATGACAGTATTGACTCTCGCACTCTCTTTGATACCGATTGCTAAAAGAACGAAAATGAGTAAGACAATGCTAAAGGCACTGATGTCGATGTAAGTGCCATTACTTGGGTCAAATGCTCCAGTGAGTGCATGAGGAATATTTATGCCCATACTGTTCTCTAAAAAACGACGCAAATATCCTGACCAACCTGTTGCAACGGCCGCCGTCGCCACACCGTATTCAAGAAGCAAATTCCAACCAACAAACCATGCGAACATCTCACCCAAACTTGCAAATGTGAAGCTGTATGCACTTCCAGCAACAGGATATGCGGAGCTAAGTTCTGCATAAATAAGGGCTACAATCGCAATCATCACACCACTGAGTAAAAATGACAAAACAATCGCAGGTCCTGCCATAGTCGCAGCTGCTTGACCAGTAATGACGAAAATACCAGAACCGATAACCGCCCCAACACCGATAAAAGTAACATCCAAAAGTCCAAGTTTTCTCTCGAAACTTCCACCACCACCTGAGAGGTCTTTTTTGTAAAATAGATTTCGCATATTTAGCCTTAATGTAAAAATTATTGTTGTTTTTATGGGTTGATTTTAAAGGGTATTATTATAGTGAAAGAGGCTTAATATAAAGATAATTGCTTTGTTATGGTAATATGGCATTTATGATATAAAGTGCTAAAAATGGCATAAAATGAAGGTCAAAAAATGGAACAGTTTTTACAAGAAGCGAAGTTTGCAAGTAGAGTTTTATCAACTTTAAGCGGTCGTGAAAAAAACAAAATTTTAAGAGATATGGCATATGCCATTCGTGCAAATACTATGAATTTAATCGAGGCAAATGCTCTTGATATGTATGAAGCGGATAAAAATAGTCTTAGTGCGGCGCTTAAAGATAGATTGCTGTTAGATGAAAAAAGAATCGAGGGGATGGCAAAGGCTATCGAAGATATCGCAGGACTCAAAGAGCCAGTAGGGCGTGTTTTGGATGGTTGGGTAACGGAGACAAATCTCAAAATAGAAAAAGTGAGCATTCCAATCGGCGTGATAGGAATCATCTATGAATCTCGTCCAAATGTGACAAGCGACACCGCGGCACTTTGCTTTAAAAGCTCGAATGTTTGTGTGCTCAAAGGTGGAAAAGAGGCGGAAAATTCGAACCGTGCGATTGCTCAAATACTTCAAGCTACTTTAGAAAAAAATTCTTTGCCAAAAGCTCTCATTTCTCTCATTCCTGATTCTTCAAGAGAGGGCGTTTCCAAACTTATAAAAATGGATAAATATGTAGATTTGATTATCCCAAGAGGTGGGGAAGGGCTTATAAAATATGTAAGCCAAAACGCAACTGTGAGCGTAGTCAAACACGATAAAGGGCTTTGTCACACTTTCATAGATAAAGATGCGGACATAGAAAAAGCTTTAAAAGTAAGTGTCAATGCAAAGTGTCGCAGAGTAGGGATTTGTGGGGCGATGGAGACACTTTTGGTGCATGAAGAGATTGCAAAAAAGATTTTACCAATGCTAAAGAGAGAGTATGATTTACTGGGAACAACTTTAAAAGGGTGTGAAAACACGACCAAAATTATAGAAGTTCCACATGCCACAGAAGAGGATTTTCAGACAGAATATCTTGATAATATTCTCTCAATAAAAATCGTAAAAGATGTGCAAGGGGCTTTAGAACATATCCAAACTTACGGTTCAGCACACTCAGACGCTATCATCACAGAGAACTACACAACCGCTGAAGAGTTTTTAAACGGTGTGGATTCGGCATGTGTTTATCTCAACGCTTCAACGCAATTTACAGACGGTGGAGAGTTTGGTTTTGGGGCAGAAGTGGGCATCAGCACCAATAAACTTCACGCTCGTGGACCAATGGGCATAGAGGGTCTTACAACCTACAAATACAAAATCTACGGAAGCGGACAAACAAGAGCGTAATCTTGATATAAGCACTATAATTTCGCCCACATTGCATGTCTAAAGAAATATTTTTGCTATGCAAAAAGCGGTTTCCTTGTTTTGGAAACACAGAACAACACACTTTTTTTGGAGTTTTTTTATATGGATATGATTTTATTATCTTTAGTTTTTTTTCTTTTTGCAGTTTTTACAATGAAGTACAAGGAGAAAAAACAGAGAAGAATTTTTCTCGATGTCGCACTCTTTTTTCTTTTTGGCGTACTTACAATTATCTATTTTGTAGCAAGTTACTTCACGGGTCATGGCATCAATGATACGGTCATTGCCGCTCTAAATTTAGGCTTAGGAAATGCTGGATTTCAAGAGTATATTGTGCTCATTTTTGCTGCCTTTGCTGCTTTTATCGGCTTGTTTGTCATGGCATATTTCCATTACCATCATTTGAGCAGTGTTGCACAAGAAAATCCAATAAAATTAAAAGCATTTTTACATAATGGCTTTTTGATTTTAGCATTTTTAGTACATCCAACTCTCACAGATCTTAAAAATATTTATACAACCATGACTCTCGAACAAGCGAACGATTTTTATGAGTATTACAAAACTCCACTCAATGAAAATAACAGTTCAAGCACTTCTGCAAAAAAGAAAAATATTGTCTATATTTATGCGGAGAGTGTTGAGAGAACTTATTTTGATACAACTGTTTTTCCAAATCTCACACCCAATTTAGCAGAACTTATAAAAAATGAAAAAGGTGTGGAATTTACAAACATTGTCCAAACAACAGGGACAAACTATACGATTGCAGGAACAGTTTCCACACAATGTGGCATCCCTCTTTTTTCAACCTCGGATGGAAACTCTATGGATGGAGTGGATAAATTCTATCCAAAAGCTGTATGTGTTGGAGATGTTTTAAAAAAAGAGAACTATTATCTGAGTATGCTGGAGGGAAGTAGTGCTAAATTTTCAGGAATGGATAAATTTTATAAAACGCATAGCTTTGATAAGATAACGGGGAGAGAAGAGTTACTGCCAAAAGTGAGTGATAAAAAATATATCAATGGCTGGGGCTTTTATGATGATACGATGTTTGATATGGCATATCATGAATTTGAACAACTCTCAACCACGAAAGAGCCGTTTGCTTTGTTTTTACACACGCTTGATACGCACCATCCAGAAGGTCATCTATCGAAATCTTGCGCGAAAGATTTATATAAAGATGGTTCTAACTCCATTCTTAATACTGTAAAATGCTCAGATAAATTAATATCTACATTCATAAAGAAAGTTAAAGCTTCAAAAGATGCGAATAACACGATAATAGTCGTGACATCCGACCACTTGGCAATGAGAAATACGGCTAGCAGACAATTAGAATCCTACAATGAGAGAAGAAATCTTTTTGTTGTGTTTGACTCAAGTCACGGGGAACATTCAGTTATCGAAAAAAAAGGAACACCATTTGATGTTGGTTCTACGGTTTTATCTTTTGTTGGCATAAAAACAGACTTAGGATTGGGTAGAAATTTAAGAGAAAAAGAGTCCATTTATAACTCATTTGAAGATTTTGGTACAAGACTTAGCCAGTGGAGAGATGATATTTTAAGTTTTTGGGAATTTCCAAAAATGTCAGATACCTTGAGTGTTGATACGAAAAAAATGGTACTTCTTCTTGGAGAAAGCAACTACAAACTCCCTGTTTTGTTTAAAGTTTTAGAAAAAAATGTTGAACCCTATTTTCAAACGAGTGAGTCATGGAAACTTTATGAGCAGTTAGAAAATTTCAATCCAAACGATAGGTTTTTATGGGTGGATGAATGTAATTTGATGAATTATATTTTTGATACCAATGCGTCGGATAAATATTGTGTTTCAGAGGGACTACTTGGTGTTACACAGAAAGTTAAAGGGATTAAAAGTAAAGAAATTTACAGTATTGTGCCTTTAGAAAATAATACAAGTGATGAAAACAACACTCTTGAAAAGTTAAAAAGTAATATTGATATGCTCAAATACAATGGCATTCCCTATCCCGCATCTCTAAAAGAGGCTATACTCTTTAAAAAAGTGGGGTATCCAAGTTTTCTAAAAAATATTCAAGGTGTTTCCTACCCAGATAAAGATGGAAGATGGACAGATGGATGGTTGGCTCCAAGCGCAATATTCACCTTTGTACAGCCACTTCCTGTAAAGTTTAAATTGGAAATAGTTTGTGGAGCATTTGGTGAGAATGTTGGAAATGTGGTAAAAGTCAAAGTGGGTGAGCAGGTCAAAGAGTTTATCCCTAACAACAAAAAGCCTAAAAAATATACACTTTCGTTTGATAATATAGACACCGTAAACAGTGCAAACACGATAGAAATCATACCGCCAAAACCTTCTTGTATAGAAAATCAAATGGAAGGAAGTGATGTGAGAAAGTTTGGATTGTCTTTAGTGAGTTTGAAAATAATTAACTAAGCGGTTTTGTTTAAATCATCACTAGCCGTTTCTCGTTCTTCTACGGGAGCGACAGTGGCTCTTGCAAAAGTAGTATTTTTTGAGTACTTGTAAAATTAAATGGTGCAGGACAGATTGTTGTTATGCAGTAGTCTCATAAGAGTTTTTTCTATGTTTTTCGTAAATATTGTCACTCAAAATCATCTCCTAGAACAAAACTTGCAATGTTACTTTTAAATTTAGGTTCAAAAGGATTCACATGTACCAACTTACTGCAATATTTAACAAAATCTGTCTTAATGATGTCTTACAAGACCTCTGCGAACGCAAAATCGAAGGTATCACTGTTATCGATGTTGTAGGTAAAGGTGGTATAGGTTTCAAAGAAGAGGGAGGCACTCCAGACCTTGACCCAAAAGTAAAAATTGAAATCATCCTCTCAAACGATGAGTACAAAGAGAGTGCAAAAGAGGCAATCCGAGCCAACACACAAGACTTAGGTCATGGTGCAGGAAAAATGTGGGTGATACAAGTGCTCGAAGTAGAACGCATCCGAACAGGAGAAAAAAACGAAGAAGCACTTACACAATCACACATCAGCAAAAAAATGGGCGTGAGTGAAAGTCACTTCACAATCATAGACACACCTGCTAGTTAATTTTATACTTAATTTGCATAACTCTTATGTTGTGCAAATAGGCTTAACCTCTCTTTAACCGCAAAAAAGCTATAATCCGCAGAATTTTATAGTAACATAAATAACTTTTACCCCCTAAAAGGACAACCATGAAAATTCGTAAACGCGCCCTCACTTTTGAAGATGTATTGTTAGTACCACAATATTCTGAAGTATTACCAAAAGAAGTTTGTCTCAAAACTAAACTTACACGCAACATCACACTCAACATTCCTATGGTTTCAGCTGCTATGGATACAGTGACTGAATACCGCGCTGCAATCGCAATGGCGAGACTTGGCGGGATAGGAATTATTCATAAAAATATGGATATTGAAACGCAATGCAAACAAATTAGAAAAGTGAAAAAATCTGAGAGCGGAATCATTATAGACCCTATTTATGTCCATCCTGATGCAACACTTGCAGATGCGGATGCACTTATGCAAGAGTTTAAAATATCTGGCGTTCCTGTTATCGATGAGCATAATAAACTTTTAGGTATTTTAACAAATCGTGATATGAGATTTGAAAAAGATATGACAAAACTAGCAAGTGAAGTTATGACAAAAATGCCTCTTATCAGTGCTAAAAAAGGAATTTCTCTTGATGATGCAGCAGATATTATGCACAAAAACAAGATAGAAAAACTTCCTATTATTGATGATGAAGGGTTCTTAAAAGGTCTTGTAACTATCAAAGATATCAAAAAACGCATCGAATATCCAAACTCAAACAAAGACCCTTTTGGAAGATTAATCGTTGGTGGAGCTATCGGTGTTGGGCAACTTGACCGCGCAAAAGCACTCGTAGATGCTGGTTGTGATGTTTTAGTTTTGGACTCCGCACATGGTCATTCAAAAGGCATTTTAGACACGGTTAGAAAAATCAAAGAGACTATGGAAGTAGATGTAATCGCTGGGAATATTGCAACAGCTGAAGCAGTTGAAGCACTTATCGAAGCTGGGGCGGACGGTGTGAAAGTAGGAATTGGACCAGGTTCGATTTGTACTACTCGTATCGTTGCTGGTGTTGGTATCCCTCAAATTTCTGCTATTGCTGAATGTGCGGATGCGGCAAGAAAACATGGTGTTCCAGTTATCGCAGATGGTGGGATTAAATACTCTGGCGACATCGCAAAAGCCTTAGCAGTTGGGGCGAGTTGTATCATGGCTGGTTCACTTTTAGCAGGAACGGAAGAGTCTCCAGGTGAGACAATCATGTTTCAAGGTCGCCAATATAAATCTTACCGCGGTATGGGAAGTATCGGTGCAATGCAAACAGGTTCAACGGATAGATATTTCCAAGAGGGAACTGCAGCAGATAAACTTGTGCCTGAGGGAATCGAAGGTCGTGTTCCATTCCGTGGCTCAATAGCTGGAATCGTGCATCAAATGATGGGCGGACTTCGCTCTTCTATGGGCTACTGCGGAAGTAAAGACATAACTACTTTTTGGGATAAAGCAGAATTTGTAGAAATCACAAGTGCTGGTTTAAAAGAGTCGCATGTTCACGATGTTATCATCACGCAAGAAGCACCAAATTATCATATCTAATTAATCTTCTCTTGGCATGTGGATTTATTTCCACATGCCATACATTCTGCAAAAAATCTTATTGTAAATCACTCTCAACCGAAGCTTGACCTCGCAACGAAACAAAATAAACCAATCTTTAAAATACCATACTTATCAAAATTACTATTTTATAAACTTTCAATAAATCTAATATTTCATCACGGTTCATTCTATTCTTCTTGAATAATTTTAATATATGAGATTGATTATCAATTTAATCTATTCTAAAGAAAAGTAATAGTAGAATTTTGCAATTGAAAATTATTATCAATATAAGGAGAAGGATGTTTAAAAAATAATATAACAGTTACAGTAAGTTTTAAGTAAGTGAGTTTCAATTTGAAATTAATAAACTAATAGAAGTAAAAAATAAAGAAAGAAATGTACATATGAAGATGCCTAAAGCATTGTACAAAAATAATTATATATAAATGAAGAGTGCGTTTATGAGCACTTATATATAAAAACGATTAGCTATTTATTCTCCTAAACAGCAATTAAAAATTTCATTAGACTTACTATCATACACAATAGTAAGTCTATTATCTATAAAATATGTCAAACCAGATAAATCTTGGTATTGAATATAACTTTAAATATAACTCCACCACAGACATGGGAAGTGACACAAATGCACAGCTGAGATCAATGCTTCCATTTAAAGCATTCAGTGGAAGTGCGGGTTACATAACACCTCAAATAGAATTTTTGCCTTTTGGCAAACCAAAAATTCATTTTGGCGTAGGTGTATCATTTTTAACAAATTATGATTTAAAAGAGTACCAACCACTTGAGAAAGAGAGATTTATCGTAAGAATGGGATATCTTTTTTAAGCTTGATTAATATCAACGATAATTAATATCAAAATCAGTAATATTTGGAAATTATTTTTTAGAGGAAGTTTAATTATGAAAAGTTTTATGTACAGTTTTTTTGCATTGATGCTACTTGGCACAAGTGTTCTTCATGCCGATGAAAAGTTAGACAAAATAGTCATAGCTGGTCCATTTGCCTCAGTTTTACACCCGATTTTGCGCATGATAGAGACAAATGCTCTCAAAGATGTAGCAGATAAAATTGAGTTTAAACTATGGAAAAATCCTGATGAGCTTCGTGCTTTAGCCATCAAAAGCGATGTTGATTTTTTAGCTGTTCCTACAAATACTGCAGCTATTTTAAATAACAAAGGGATAGACATAAAGCTCTTAAATGTCTCTGTTTGGGGGATATTAGGGATGATAAGCCGTGATAATTCTCTCAAAACTCTTAAAGATTTTAAGGGTAAAAAAATAGCTGTTCCTTTCCGTGGGGATATGCCAGATATTGTATTTAGCCATCTCCTCAAAAAAGAAGGTTTAGACCCAAAAAAAGATTTTGAGCTTGTTTATGTTGCAAGTCCAATTGACGCTATGCAGATGTTGATTATGAGAAGAATCGACCACGCACTTTTGGCTGAACCTGCTATCTCTATAGCTCTTCGTAAAACAAAATCTTTTCCTATTAGCGTAGTTGCGCCTGATTTGTATAGAAGTGTTGATTTGCAAGAAGAGTGGGCTAAAATATTTAATACCACAGGTGATATTCCACAAGCGGGTATTGCAGTTATGGGTCGTATGAAAGATAAACATGTCATACAAAGATTTCAAGAAGAGTATGACAAAGCTTTACGCTGGTATATCTCTAACCCCAAAGAAGCTGGAAAGTTGGTTATAAAAACGCTTGACATGTTAAACGAAGAGGGAGTAAGTGATTCTATCGCACATGTAAGACTTAAAAGTGTAAACGCTGTTGATGCAAAAAAAGATTTGGAGTTTTTCTTTAATGTACTCAAAGAAGAAGACCCTAAAAGTATAGGCGAAAAATTACCACAAGATAGTTTCTATTATGGACTCTAATTTATGAAATTTGCACTCAAGATTATCAAAGACTTTCCCGCTTATCTTTGGAGCGGGTGGGGAGCGATAGCCACAATATTGCTTTTTATAGCACTTTGGGACATGGGAAATCAGATATATGGCGATTTAGTTCTTCCTTCTCCTCTGGAGACTTTCAAAACACTCAATCTCATGCTTCATAACAAAAATGTTATTGCTGAAATACAGACTACTCTCTATCGCGCATCTCTGGGTTTTGGATTATCACTTGTAATTGGCACAACACTTGGACTTCTTGCAGGTTTTTTTGCAACAGCTTCTATGATGAGCCGTCCGATTGTAACCATACTTGTAGGTATGCCGCCCATTGCATGGATAGTTCTTGCTATGATATGGTTTGGAATGGGTGATGAAACCGTTATATTTACGGTTATTGTAGCCTCCTTCCCTATTATCTTTGTTGGAGCGCTTCAGGGAACTCGCACACTTGATGGCGATTTAAAAGAGATGGCTGAGAGTTTTCGGTTACCGTGGCATATGAAATTTTTTGATGTCTATTTTCCACATATCTTCTCTTATGTTTTTCCAGCTTGGGTCAGCGGTCTTGGCATGGCTTGGAAGATTGTTATCATGGCTGAATTACTTGCTACAAGTACGGGGATTGGCGCATCTTTAGCAATTGCAAGAAGTCAGCTAGATACCCCAACTGCATTGGCAATAGTAATTATTATGATAGGTTCACTTATGTTTATCGAGTACATTATACTTGAGCCTATTAAAAGAGAGGTGGAGTTATGGAGAGATTAGAGGTCAAAAGAGTGAACCATCGTTTTGGTTTTACTGAAATCTTAAAAAATATAAATTTTTCACTCAATAAAGGAGAAGTTCTCTCTATTGTAGGACCAAGTGGAGGCGGGAAAACTACTCTTTTACATCTTTGTGCCAACATACTTGATGTGCAAGAGGGAAACATTACAAATACTTTTACAAGTAGCGCTTTTGCTTTTCAAGAGGCAAGATTGCTGCCATGGAAAAATACAATCGACAATATTGCGCTAGGGCTCATAGCAAGAGGAGAAAACAGAAGGCAAAGTATTCAAAAAGCGCAAGAAATTGCTCTTAAATTTGGACTTACAAAAGATGATTTTGATAAATTTCCCAAAGATTTAAGTGGTGGAATGAAACAAAGAGTAAGTTTTGCAAGAGCTTTGGTTCTCAAACCCTCTCTGCTTTTTCTTGATGAACCTTTTTCGGCACTTGATATTGGATTAAAAAAAGAGTTACAAGCAATTTTAATAAAAATGATTGCAAACAAAGAGATAAGCATACTTTTTATAACGCATGATTTGATGGAGGCAATTCGCCTGAGTGATGTTATGTTACTACTAAAAGCCGACCCAGGGCATATTGTAAAAGAGTTTAGATTTGATGTAGCACAAAATGAGAGAGATGACAGATATGTTTATGGCAAAAGTGCAGAAATTTTACAAGATGAAGAGATAATAAATACCTTTGAACTGGAACTAAAATAATGAGCGATCAGACAGAAAAAGTACAACAACTTCATGCTACAAACCACTATCTTTACTATCCTGATGAGAAAAATGTTCCTCCTTATTTGGCATATGGTTTTAGACCAATATTTTTACTCTTAGCACCTTACATGATACTCTCCATACTTTTATGGGGTTTGATTTGGGGCGGAGTGATACATATATCTTTTATGAACAATATTTTAGTTTGGCATGTGTATGAGATGATTTTTGGAATCTTAACCGCAGGAACGATGGCATTTTTAACAACTGGACTTCCAGAACTTTTTCCAGGGACTGTTCCATTTATTGGTAAGCGTTTAAAGTATTCCATGATTTTATGGGTAGCAGGACGCTTTAGTTTTTGGTTTATTGATATTACAGGTATTTATTTGGCTGCTATACTTAATTTGTCTATGTTGGGATGGCTTATTTGGTTTGCAAAAGATGCTGTTTTGGACAAATTACAAAGACATGCATCTTTGGGGTATGCCATGGTATCTCTTTTTATAATCGAAGGCTGGTTTTATCTCTCTATGGCAGGGTACAGTAATACACCACCCATGGAAATACTCAAAGTTGCACTTGGCGCAAGTGTAATCTTGATACTCCTTGCTATGAGGCGTGTAAATATGGAAGCTATAAATGAACTGATGGAAGATAAGGGCATTGATGATGTTTATATAGCGCGTCCGCCTTTAACTAATCTTGCCATATTTAGTGTGATTGTTTTTACAACTATAGAATTTTTATACCCAAATAATTCAGCACTTGGCTGGTTAGGATTAGCAACTGGTGCGGCTATTATTGCCATTACAGGCGACTATATTTTAAAAGATAAGTTCATTTTGAACCAACCGTATGTAATCTATTTGAGTCTGATTTTCATTCAATTTGGACTTGGATATGCTTTAATGGGCTGGGCAATTTTAAATGGAGACATTCAAAATATCAGTAGTTTTAGACACTTCATCACAAGTGGCGGATATGGACTAACCTATCTTATGGTTATGATTATTATCTCTTGGATACACACAGGTCGTCATTTGAACGCAAATATATATACACATACAATGGTTGGTTTGATAATTCTAGCAACATTTATGAGAGCAAGTGTTCCTTTTTTTGAGGAATATAGGGCAGAGTTGTATCTGTATGCTTCTCTTATTTGGGCAATACCTTTTATGCTCTATATAAAAATATTTTTCAAGTTCCTACTCTCACCTCGTGCAGATGGGATTCAAGGTTAATCTAGTAATTTTCTTATAAATTCAATATTTTAAAATCATTTCCACATGCCAAACTTTTTTCTTGGCATGTGGATTTATTTCCACATGCCATACTCTCTGCAAAAACTCTTTAGTATTTTAAAAAAATCTATATATAAATTATTGACACAAATCATCCCAGATTCTCCCTTCTTTATGTAACATTCTCTTTTCATAAAACTGGAGAATTGTATGCAAGATGAAGATTTAGAGGAAAAACTCAATAAACGCGAAAGATACAAGGCTCGGTTACGACCGTATGAGTATTTTGCAGAGTTTGAAACTCTTGATTTTGAAAATCTTGGTGAGGGAGATAGGTATTATCTTCAAGATTTTGGCATCTTTACAACTGATTTTTTGGAAGATGAATTTACGCTCAGACTTCGTGTTCCTGCTGGAAGATTAAGCGCAGAACAGTTCTCTTTTATTGGCGATGTTGCAACAAAATACAATCTTCACATCATCCTTACAGCAAGAGCTGGTGTGCAACTTCACGGCATTGAAGCGCACAATATTTTAGAAATTTTCAAACAAATCAATACTCTTGGTCTTACTTCATGGCAAAGTTTTGGCGACAATATTCGCAATATTGTAACCGATGTTTATGATGGTCGTGGGCAATATAGTGAGATTGAAACTTACCCGATTATTATGCAGATGCAAGAGTTTATTTTGAAAAATCCTCGTTATGTTGGGATGCTTCCACGAAGAGTTTCTATCGCTCTCTCCGGCAATCGTGCAAATGTTTCCTCATTTTTTGCCAACGACATCTATTTTGCTTTGGCACAAAAAGATGAGAATTTTGGTTTTAATGTTTATATGGGCGGGAAAAATTCAGAAGTAGCGCAAAATGCGGACATTTTTTTACTTCCACATGCCGTGTTTGATTTTTTTAAAGCCTTTGTTGAAACTTTTTATCTGTTTGGTCCGCGTACTTCACGCGCAAAAATCCGTCTCTTTGATATGATTGAGAGTGTCGGGATGAACGCACTCAAAGAACTTATCCAAACGCAATATGCAAATAAACTGGAGAGTTCTGGTCTATTACTTCTTGAAAAAAAAGAGTTCGCTCAAAGTGAAATACTTAAAAATGGAACTTACGCATTTTGTTATCATACAGATTTTGCAAGAGTAAATGCAGATGAAATACAACAAATTTCAGAGTACGCAACAAAATATAAGGCAGAAATTCGCATCGGGATTGACCAAAATATATACTTACTTGGACTTCAAGAGAGTGAAACCCCCTTTGCCTCACCAAAACAAAGTGCGACAATCTTGGCATGTGCAGGAAATCTTTGTCCTTACTCATTTTGGAGCATTAAAAATGAAACCATCTATCTTCCACTTGAACTTATAGCCAAACACCGCATTCAAGTTGGTTTTTCTGGATGTGCAAAAGGGTGTGCAAGACATCATCATACGGACATCGGGCTTATTGGTTTAAAAACAAATAACTTCGGCGATACCGAAGGCGGTGCGAGAGTGTTCATCGGTGCGGAACATTCAAATGGTGCAAGTGTTGGGCGCATGCTTTTTTCAATGGTTCCATTAGTGCATCTTCATGCACTTTTAACACGCATTATTACGATTTATGAACAAAGCGGTTATAAAGATTTTGAGGAGTTTTCTATACATGTACTCAACAGATATTCTACGGGATTTCTTGGCATGTGGCTTTTAGCAAATCTTCAAACAAATCAATCTCTGAAACTACAAGCAAACGAGACTGAAAACTTAAATGAACAAGAGCAATTTGCGTATGAAAAAAAGCTGCTGCAACAGTTTTTTCCAGAACTTGAATTTTTAGATTTAATAGACGAGAATTTTTTTAAAGCCACCAGTGCTTTGAGTAAAAAATTATGGACAGTTGAGGGGAAAGACCCGAACTATAAACCACCTATGAAACGAGTTGCGGTTCGGTAAATTTTAAAACTATTTTTAACGCAATTTTTATATGTGAAATAAACACTTTTTTAGCATTATAAGTATAAACTTTCAAACTATTAAAATCTAAAAAAAAAGTAGTCCCATTGAAAATTTTGAAAATTTATTTATTTATTTTATGTTTAACTTTACCCTTATTTGCTACTGAAAAGGTAAAAGTTTTTGCTTTGCACTCCTATTCACAAGAGTACGCTTGGACAAAAAATCAGCATGTGGGATTTGTGTCTGCACTTAATAAAACAAATAAAAAATTTGAATTTTATACTGAATATTTAGATACAAAAAGAGTAAAACTCACTCCAGAATATGAAAAAAACTTTTTTGAATATTTAAAAAACAGATACAAAGATACAAATCCTGATCTAATCTATGTAACGGATGATAATGCACTTGAATTTATATTGAGAAACTATAAAGAACTATTTGATGATGCACAGAACATACCTGTCTTTTTTTCAGGAATAAACAACTTACAAATGCAAACCATTTTACCTAGTGAGCATTTTGCAGGAGTTTATGAAACAAAAGAGATAAAACCAAACATTGAACTTGTTAAACAATTTTCTCCACAAACGAGAGATATATACTTTTTAGGGGACAATTCAAGCACTTATTTGAGCATACAAAAAGAGATTCTACTCCAACAGGAAAATTTTAAAACTTTAAACTTTCATTTTATAAGTGATGAACACATTTCAAATATAAAAACAATGTTACCAAATGCCGAAAGAAGTTTTATAATTTTAACGACTATCGGTAATTTCAAAGATGACAATAATAAAACACTTTTAGTCGAAGAATCCATAGAAAAAATAAAAGAAAACAAAAATGTAATTATTTTAAGTATGGAAGATGCCTATATGATTCAAGGGGTTGTAGGTGGTTATGTAACGAGCGGCAGTAAACAAGGTCAAAAAGTAGCCAGTTTAGTTTTGCAATATTTAAATCAGAAGTCACTTCTCAATATAGAATCCGTACTAAAAAGTCCGAATGTTTATATGTTTAACTCTAAAGAGCTCGTAAATTCAAGAATTATACTTTCAGAATATATTGCAAGAAATGCAACTTTTGTTGCTCAAAATGAGACTTTTATAGAAAAAAATCGAGCTCTACTTTTAAATATTCTTACAATTGCTCTTATCTTCTCTATTTTTGGGGCAATAGTAATATTTGCCTTACAAGGAAAAAGATATAGTAAACAAGTAAAAAAACTCCAAGAACTTAAAAATACAGTAGCAACATTAAATTTACAAGAGCAATTTATAGACAATCTTCTGAGTTTTAATGATGTTGGCTATTGGAAATTAAATCTTAAAACGAATGAACTTTTTGTTTCAAAGGAGTTATACAACATTCTAGAAATAAAAGACAACATATACAAAGATGATTCAAACCTACTCACTTATTTTATACATTTAGATGACAAGCAACTCTTTAAAGAAAAATTGAATTTAGCAAAAGAGTCAAAATCGTCTGTAAAGTTTAACCATAGAGTAGTTACTTCCAATAACATCGTTTTAAAAGCAACCCATTTTATTTATACACAATACCTTAATGACGAAGCATCATTACTTATAGGAATCATTAAATTTGAAAAATAGTAAATATAAACTATTTGCTATTTTGTTAACTTTTTTATTTTTTTTAACCATGCCATTTCTTCAGTCGATTTTATTTAGTACTAATAAACAAGGGGTGCTAGAAGTTAATAAAAGTCTTGAAGCCTCGTTTATCAAAAGCGATAAAAAATTTGTTTTAGTCTTTTTTGGATATGTTGGATGTAAAGATGTCTGTACACCACTCTTGCAAGAGCTTAATAATCTTTATGAATCAAAAGAGTTTGAAACAATTAAAGAGCATGTGGAAATTCTATTTGTAAATCTTACACCCGAAATAGAAGAGTTTCAGCCTGATTTATTTGCCAAATTTTTTAACAAAGATTTTAAAGGAATTTATCTTTCAAGAAAAGAGACGCTCAGTATCGAAAGAGCTTTTGGAGTCTATTTTTCAAAAGATTTGAGTGATAAGACACAACTTAATCATTCAGACAATATTTACTTCATTGAGAATAATAAAGACAATAAAATACTTAAAACTATCTATTTAACCCATCCCTTAAAAACAAAAAAGCTAATAAATGATATCATACAAGCAATAAGTAATAAAAAAGAAGGATATGCGACTAAATGAAAAAAATAATGAATTATGTATTTTCATATCCTAGAATACCTCAGTTTGCACAAAGTAGTTTTAAACTTTTCAATATACAATCTGACAAAGTAATGATAGGTTTGCTTCTTTTACAATGGTTTATCTCTACATTTGTTACATCTATTCAATATGACACTTATTTTTATGGTTTTTTTGGTGGAGCTTTTGTCATTGTACCAATACTCTTTTTATATCCATTTTTTAAAGGTGACAGATACTTTAGATATTTTATTGCAATAGCTATGATGCTTTTTTCAGTAATATACATTCAACAGTATTTAGGTCGCATAGAGATGCATTTTCATGTTTTTATTGCAATGGCGATATTAACACTTTACAAAGATATTTTTCCACTTCTCATAGCAGCAACTACAACTATACTGCACCATTTAATCTTTAACTATTTACAACTCTACGAAGTGTCACTTTTTGATATGCCAGTGATGATATTTAACTACGGATGCGGATTTGACATAGTTCTATTACATGCTGTTTTTGTACTAAGTGAATTGGCTGTTTTAGGTTATATTATAAGGTTACAAAGAGAACATCATATTGATTTAAATATAACTCAAAATCAGATAAATAACCTAAACCATGAACTTGAATACACCTCTTTACATGATTCTCTCACAGGTCTTCCAAATAGACTTTATTTAAGACAACAAGTAAAAAACATAAAACAAAATGCAAAGAAAAATGGTACTAAATTTGCAATTATTTTTTTGGATTTGGATCACTTTAAAAACATAAATGACACGCTTGGACACGATGTAGGAGACACACTTTTAAAAACAGTTGCAAATATTTTGAGAACAAATGTTACTGAAGATGCTCTTATTACAAGAATCGGCGGTGATGAATTTATCATAGTGCTTTCAAACTTTACCAACACAGATAATTTATTATCAATCATTACGAGTTTACTCAAAGTGTTTAGAAAAGAGTTGTTGATAAAAGGCTATTCATTAAGACTCTCAGCAAGTATCGGTGTTTCAATATATCCTGATGATGCAACAAGTGTGCGAGAACTTATGAAATATGCAGATATTGCTATGTATAAGGCAAAAGCGGACGGACGCGACAACTTTAGCTTTTTTACACAAACGCTCAACAAAAAAATTCACAGTGAAGTGGATATCATAAACGATATGCAAAGAGCCTTTTATGACAATGAATTTAAACTTTTTTATCAACCAAAAATAGATGTAAAAACTAAAAAAATAATTGGAGCAGAAGCACTCATACGATGGCAACATCATAGTAAAGGATTAATTGGACCAAATCTGTTTATTCCTCTTGCTGAGAGTACAGGTTTTATACTCAATTTAGGCAGTTTCGTAATAAAAGAGAGTACCCAAGCCATTAAAAGATTAAATGATTTAGGTTTTAATAATTTAATCATATCCATCAATATTTCAACGAGACAGTTTCAGCACTCTGATTTATACAAAGATTTAGAAAATGAGATACATAAAAATGAAATAAATCCAAAACAACTAGCCATTGAAATAACAGAAGGAATAATAATTAAATATGTGGATACTACTCTGTCCATTTTAGAAAAAATCAAAAAGTTAGGTGTTTCTTTATACCTAGATGATTTTGGAACTGGTTATTCTTCTTTATCGTATCTTAAAAAGTTTCCAATAGATACGCTCAAAATAGATAAAAGTTTCGTAGATGACATAAGTAGAGACAACTCTCAAAATGAATCGCTCCTTGTAAATACAATCCTTGAAATGGGGAAAAGCCTTAAACTTACCGTCATAGCAGAGGGCGTTGAAGAGGAGTATCAATTTAATTACCTTCGAGATAAAGAGTGTGACATCATTCAAGGCTACTACTTCGCTAAACCTATGTGTGAAAAAGATTTTATAGAATTATTACAAAAACAGTAATTCTAAACTCTCTAGCATCTAAAGTAACCATCATATTTTACTTTGATACATTAAAATATACTTTAGATACCCAATAGTCACTTCCCCTCTTTGATATTATAATTCCAATTAATGAATAAAACCAATAAGCTGCTAAAACAACTCTTAAAAAAGGAGGTACATAAGTTTTATCATACGCTTCAAAATATACAGCTGCTATAGATAATACAATCAATGTAACAAATGCAAAAGAAAAAAGCTTTTTTCTTTTTTCTTTTGCATCAATATGACGAAAAGTAGAAGCACCAACATAATTATTTTTAATCACTTTAGACTTGTTCGATACATCACAAGCACGAGCAGTAACTTTAGATGTAGTTTCAATCGCACTAACCAAACCAACTCCTAAATTATTTAATGCGGTCAGTACAGTTTCTAAATTTTCATCTTTTACTAAAAGTTTTATTTCATTCATACATTTCCTCTTATCTATGTTTTTATTTTTTCATTATATCATTTTTCGACTCTCTGTGTCTAAATCATAAGACAGATAGTTGCAAAACTTTAAGCCAGATTCAACTGCACTTTCACTATACTCTCATAAATATTTTTACTCTTCAAGGATGGTCGTTGAAGTCTTTTCAAAATCTTGTTTTACTTCAAAACCTTTACCGTCTTAAAGCACTCGGATTTGAGTACAGTAACCCATTTTCTGTGAATGAAAAAAGCTCAGATGATGTACCTATGGACTTAAAACACCTCGCTCAGACTATTTCCACATGCCATCTTTGTGATTTAAGTAAATCAAGAACGCAAAGTATGAGTGGTTATGGAAATCCACATGCCGATTTAATGATTATTGATTTTACTGTTTCACATTCAGATGACTCACAAAATGGCTACTACACTGGTCGTTCTGGCGAAAGTTTGAAAAATATGTGTGAGAATGTTTTAGGCTTAACGATTGAGGATGTTTATTTTACACATGCCATAAAGTGTAAAACACTCAACTCAAATATCCCATCCTCCTCCGAATGGGATTCTTGCAAATCCTATCTTTTTTCACAAATAGAATTTGTCAAACCAAAAGTAATTGTAACACTTGGTAATGATGCTTACTATAAAGTTATGGGTGAGCATGAAAACTTCGAAAATGTAAGAGGACATGTTATAGACTGTAAAAAGTATAAACTTATTCCGATGTACCATCCTCAATTTTTACTGAGAAACCCTGAGTTAAAAAAAATAACACTCAACGATTTAAAAACTATAAAGAGCTGCCTATGAAAAAACTGATTCCTTCACTTTTACTTCTCCCAATCATTGTTTATGCAAAAACTCACATCGTATCGCCTGTTCCTCTTCCAACAACATACATTCAGGACTTAGACCCCTATCCATGTAATGAAAAATGTATGCAAGTGTATTTAAACAATGGAATGATTTTTTCATTTCTTTCTCACGCAAACAGTGCGTTAGAAAATCCAAAGCATGAGGAAGTAAGAACGAAACAGATTGCGATTTTAAATTTGGATACAAGTGTAAATATCGCTCCAAATGTAACTTCAAATATCAATACAAATACTGTTGCAAACACAAATATAACGCCCATTACAAATACTGAAACAAACATACAAGTAGAGCCAACAAGTGTAGCTTTAACTGCAAATGTAAATCCAAGCGTTATAAATGGCAACATAAAAATTGCAATACTTTTACCTTATAAAAAGATAGGTAAATATGCTGCTTCAACTACAAATGCAGTGCTATCCTATCTCATCGCTAAAAATCACTCTTTTGAGCTTAAAAGCTATAAAATAGAGAGTGAATCCATAAGCGACATTCAAAAAGCTCTTACGCAAATTAAACAAGATGGTTTTGCGTATGTCATCGCTCCGCTAACAGGCGAAGGTGCAGATACAGTTGCTGCGATCAATCCTGATATCCATATCTTTTTTCCTACTATAAATAAAAATGAGTCAAACACTCAATCTCCTTATCTCTATTTTGGCGGTATTGACTATAAAGCACAGAGTGAATTATTGACTAAAGAAGCAGTATCGCCTTTAGTCATTTTTTATGACAAATCAGCTATCAGCAGCAAACTCGCTTTATATGAAGAAGAACAATTTAAAAAGAGAGAATTACCAAGTACAAGAGTTGTAAACTACTCCATACCTGCTACAACTACAAATTTATCTACTTATCTAAAAGATAAAAGTAACATAAAAAATGGGTCGTATTTTATAAATACACCTATTGTTAAAACGGGTATGATTATGTCTCAACTCACTCTGTATGATGTAAGTGCTACAAATGTTTTATCAACGCAGATAAACTATGACCCGCTTTTACTCTCTATGACGCAATATGACGATAGAAAAAACATGATAGTTGCAAACTCTATAACTGTACAAAATAGCACACTTATAGAAACAAACTCTCTACTCGATAATGACATTGTGTATGATTGGATTAACTATACAACGACTATCGGCATTGATTACTTTTTCAATCTTATAACAAAAGAGAATAGAGAATACAATATTCCCCTAGAAAATAACCAAGTAAAACATGAGATAGAACTTCTAAAACCAACGCAGTATAGATTTGTAAAACTTCAATCAGGTCTTGAAGAGTAGATAGGAAAACCCTCTAAAGGTGTGAGCTTTCGTCATCTTGACTAAAAATTTTTGCTTTGCAAGAAGTCGCCTACCTCACAGAGGTAGCTTTAGTGACCCAAGCTGTCTTAGCGTAGTAAAATGGACTCTAAAGAAACATCGCTTCGCGAGCGATTCTCTTGTTTTGTTCATTTTGCGTTTGAACTAAAGTTCTGCAAGAACTCTAGTTAATATTTCTCTAACTCATAAGTTTTGTACAACTCTTTAGCTTTTTCACTGCCACTCTGGATAGCTTTTTTCGCCCACTCTTTGGCATGTGGAAATTTTTCTTGCAGACAATAAATCTCTGCAAGAAGATAGTACGCTGTTGTATCACCCTCAGCAGCATTTTTCTCTAGCCAGTACGAAGCTTTGTCATAGTTGAGTAGTTGCATGTAAACGCGACCTATATTTTGAGTTGCTTCCACATGCCCATTTTGTGCAGCACTCTCAAGAAGTTCTACAGATTTTGTAACATTTTGGTCTGTTGTATCTCCGTTGTAGTACATGAGTGCTAAGTTATATTTTGCATTTATATGTCCAGCATTAGAAGCTTGAGTGAGCCAAGAAAAAGCTTGTGAAGCATTTTTTTCTACATCATAACCGCTCAAATACATCATTCCTAAATCATATTGTGCTACTTCATTTGAAGCATTTGCTGCTGAAGTTATCCACTCCACACCTTTTTTTGAATCTTGTTCTACTCCAAGACCATTAAAATAGAGATAACTCAGAGCATGTTGCGATGAAGCATCTCCTTTTTTTGCGTCAATAGAATACAATTCAAAAGCCTTTGTATATTCTTTTTGCTTAAAAGCCTCCAAAGCAGAACTCTGGGCAAAAAGAGAAAGCGCCAAACCTAGTGATAATAAAAATAGTCTCATCATTCTTAACTCCTAAGCAAAATGTAAAAATATTGAGAGTAAAAGTGCGCCAAGAAATGTTACACTCACCATTACAGTTCGCTTGTAAGATTCTTCAATTTCATACTTTTGCTCAAGAAAATCCGCCAATCTTATAGCTGGATAAATTGTAAAAAGAAACATTGGAAATGTCATTACCAAAATAATCATAACATCGTGTAAAATCATAAAAATCCTTTATTCATATAGTTTTAAATGCATTTTAAAAGCTTCTGGACTTATGTATCCATAAATATTATTTCCAACAAACAACTCCTGAGTGTTTAGAAAGAAAATAGATGGATAGGACATTGTGTACAACATTTCTATGGGATAACTCTCTTTTTGCCCCTTTGTAATAAGTACACTTACAAATAACTCATTGATTCTTTTTATATATTCTTGTTCTTTAAATGTTGTAGTTAAAATTTTATTGCACTCTTTAGAGTTACTCTCTATAAGTAACACCATCAACATTTTATTTTCTTTTAACGCTTCTTTATGCGCCGCTTCATAATTGCTATTCCATCTAATAGTCTCAGCACTTAACGATACATTCCAAAGCAGCCACATTATAAAAAAATATTTCATTTATTTGTTTTGAGGGTCATTAACAAGCAGATGTAAACTTTGATAATTTGTTGGTATTGCTTTGAGTCCCTTGGATAACGCTAGTTCACGAGCTTCGACAAGTGTTAGAGCATTGAGTGCTAACACAAAATATAAAATAAGAAGAAGTAGTGTACGCATGTTAATATCACCTCAAGGCATGAGTTTAACATAAGCATTTTTAAATAAAAATGACATATATCAAGAGTAATTACTACTCAAAAAGTACGCGCAAACCCTCTTCATTTTTGATTTTATACCCATCAGGCTCTTTTTCTAGCAACTCTAAAATAACAAGCTTTTTAAATGTTCGAGAGAGTGTTTCAGGTGTCATGTGCAGATGTTCTGCGACTTGATACTGCTTTAAATTACTTAAAACAGCTCTTTTATCATAAATATATTTCGCTAAACGAGCCGTTGAATCTAATACAACATTTAGAGCAATAACATCTTCAAGATATTTTATTTTTTTAGAGAGTGATTTAAAAAATATTAAAGCGACATGTGGATTATGTAAAAACTCTTTTTTAAATCGTTCAAAATCAATTTCAATTACCACTCCAGCACTCTCAAAAGCTGCTGATGCAGGATAAGGCATATCTTCTAAAATCGCCATTTCCGCCACCAAAGATACAGGCATAAATCTATGCATAATAATTTCATTGTTTTTTTGGTCGGTTTTATAGACTTTGAGTATCCCTTCAATAAGTAATATTAAAGATTTTGGCTGCTCTTTTTCATAAAATAAAATCGCACCTTTTTCATAATGTTTCTTGTTAGAAAATGTACTAAGAAGCGCCAGTTGTTCATCGTCTAAATTCTCAAAAAAATAAAATTGTCTTAAATCTCTCATAATTTGCCTTTTTATTATTTATTTTTGATTTACTTACAATATAGCAGTCTATGGCTTAATATGAAGTTAATTGTCTTTAATTAATTTCCACATGCCATACAAAAAGATATAAAATATAAAAATTGATTCAAATCATAGAAATATTTATACTTAATTTGTTACACTCTAAGCAACTAAAAAATAGAAGAAGAAACATGAACTTTCAAAAATATATACATGCAGTAGGCACAGGCGTAAAAGGCAATAGGGATTTGAGTTTTGCTGAGAGCGAAGATATGATGCGTCAAGTCTTAGAGCAAAGTGTTTATAGCGAACAAATTGCTGCATTTTTACTTGGTTGGAGACTCAAACCTGAAACGGTAGAAGAGTTTAGAGGTGCGATAAGTGCATGTGATTCTTACATCACACCAAAAACGATAGAAAATTCCATAGAACTTGGTTATCCATTTGACGGCAAAGCAAATAATCCTTACATATTTCCTCTCGTAGCAAAGGTGCTTGAAAAATCAGGAGTTCAACTGGTCGTGATGGGCGATGATATGCAACCTGCAAAAGCAGGTATTACAATGAAAGAGATATGTACAAACATAGAGTTAAACAAAAATATACACTATTTTGACAGAGCAGATTTTTTTAACAAAATGCACCGCCTCACAGAGATTCGTATGCGTTTAGGGCTTCGTACAGGCTTTAATACCATCGAGAAATTACCACGCATTGCAAATAGTGAATATGCGCTCACGGGTGTATTTCACAAGCCCTATGTCAAAAAATATGTAGAAATTTTTTCTGACAGGTACAAAAGATTTGCTCTTGTCCAAGGCAATGAAGGAACACCAGAACTCTTTAGTAAAGGTCGTTTATGGATAGCACAAAATGGAGAGGTGGAGGAGTTTATCATCGATCCTGAGTATTTTGGCATCAACTACCAAAAATCGTGGGAAAATATCACGCTAGAAGAGTCATTGGAGCAGTTAAATAACCCATCCAATGAATTCCTCAAACTCGCAACTCTCAATGCTGCTGTTTTTCTTTTTATAACGCAAAAAGCTTCAAGTGTTGCAGAAGCATATGAAATGTTAAATGGATAAATTTTCCAACCATGTAAGAAATATTTTACATGGTTTTTTTCTCTCACTCGGCACCACAATAGCTGAACCATCCACCATTTTGCCACTCATAGTAAATTACTTTGGTGGGAGTTCTCTTCTTGTTGGTTTTTTTGCTTCGCTTCTTCGTGGAGGGGCTATTGTCGTACAACTGTTAGCAGCTTTTCAGGCGCAAAGTTATCCGCTTATGCTGAAATATCTTCGTCGTGTTTTTCTTGTTCGTTTTGTGTCGTGGTTTTTTATCGGTGTGGCGATTGTTATTTTTGGCGATAATTATCCTAACCTCACGCTCTTTTGTATCGGAGCGGGACTTTTTATTTTCTCTTTTAGTGCAGGTTTTGGAGCGATTTACTTCAAAGACATCATTGCAAAGATTTTTTCCCATAAATTTCGTGGTAAAACAATGGCATACCGTCAGTTTTTTAGCGGTTTTGGCGGACTCATCAGCGGAACTTTGGCTGGTTTTATACTAGAATATTTTGATGCACCACAGAGTTTCGGGTATCTTTTTATGATAAGCGCGTTTATTATGGGTTTTGGATATTTGGCAATCGGCACGATTGATGAACCCATCAAAGAGAGTGTTGCAACAAGAGAAAAATCATTTAAAACATTTTTATCGAACTCATGGGAACTTCTAAAATCCGACAAGCAATTGCAAATTCAACTTAAAACTTTTTTACTCGCATATGGATATTTAATAGCCTTACCGTTTATTATTTTAGATGCTCAAACTAAAATATCTTTGGATGGAGTTGCCATCGGAAGTTTAATTACCATGCAAACAGTAGGGGCGATGTTGAGTAATTTTTTATGGGGAGCGATGAGTGGAAGAGGACTCAATAAACGAGCTGCAAATTTATCTATTTTACTTCAGATTGTAGCGATAGCCATAGCATTTTTCTCTACAACACTTTATGAATATATGTTTCTCTTTTTTCTCACAGGTGCATCCATAGACGGAAATCGCATCGCCTCTGGAAACCTTATTTTAGCACTTGCACCTGAACAAAAAAGACCTATTTATGTCGCAATTCAGATGAATGTTGTCTCTTTTGGTCTCTTCTTTTCTATGTTAGGCGGAGTAATTTTACACTTTTTTAGCTACTCCGTACTCTATAGCACAACCATCATCATGCTACTCATCGCCCTTTTTTTCTCATTTGGGCTTAAAGATAAAGAAGAAGAAAAGTAAATGCTTTTTGGTTGCAATGTTACCTAAAAGTTACTATAGCTGCTTTATGATTTGAGTTGAGTAAGGGGTTTCCTTACTACACAAAACAAGGAGTTTACCATGACTGTTAATTCTAACTCAAGTGCGTATTCGTCTTATAGTTCCTCAAGTGTCTCATCTTCTTCACAACGGGTAAAACCAGATTTTGAAAAAATGGCTCAAGAGTTACTAACTTCAATGGACACCGATAGCAACGGTTCTATTGATAAAACCGAATTTAGCACAGCAGTACAAGCACTTGATTCTTCTTCAAGTAGCAGTAAATCAGCAACCGATATTTTTAACACGCTGGATGCAAATAGCGATGGAAGTATGAGTTCTGAGGAGCTTATGGCAGCACTTAAAAATACAAAACCACCTGAACCACCACAAGGTAAAGGGCAACATCACGATGGCGGAATGCCACCTCCTCCACCTCCAAGTGATTCTTCTTCAGGTGATTCAACTTCATCAAAAAGTTCTAGCCTAAGTGAGATTTTTTCATCACTTGACACGAACCAAGATGGAACAATTAGTGCGGATGAGTTAATGGCTCTTTTTGATGATTCAAAAAGTAAAAACGGTGATACAGCATCTACTTCAGCTTCCACTTCTTCTACTTCCGCATCACAAACAGATACAACAAACCAACTAAGTAAAAATTTGCTCAAACAAATTCTCGCTTCTTATGGTAACAACAATAGCACAAATACAACTTCACAGCTTAGTCTTAGTGCGTAAATTTCCACATGCCACTCTTTGTGGCATGTGGATTTTATGTTACTTTTTATTTACTTTGTTAAAGATATAATCGGCACATGGTTAATGTTTTAATGATTGAAGATGATATTGAATTAGCACAATTGTTAAAAAATCGCCTCAAAAAAGAGAGTATTGAAGTGACCATTGCCTCTACTCCACTTGAGGGTTTAACTTTTTTTCAAACACATACTTATGATTTACTTGTACTTGATTTATCACTGCCACAAATGGACGGAATTGAGATATGCCGACTTATTCGTCAAGAAAGCACTATTCCTATCATCATCTCATCTGCTCGTTCAGACATACGAGACAAAATGATGGGCTTTTCGCGTGGAGCGGATGATTATATTCCAAAACCTTATGATTCACAGGAACTTATTTTTAGAATCGATGCGATTATGCGACGCATTCATCCTCCATTAGTAAAAAAATCGACACCCTTTGAAATAGATGAAGAACGCCATGAAATTTTCAGAAACTCTCTCCTTTTGCGTCTTACACAAGCAGAGTACGACATCGTCGCATACATGATTAAGAAAGAGCGTTTTGTTATTTCTCGCGAAGAGTTATTGCTCAACATCGGCTCGATAAAATACGAAAGCAGTCTCAAAAGTATTGATGTCATCATAGGGCGCATTCGCCAAAAAATAGGTGATGACACAAAAAATCCCCGTTACATAGTCTCAGTTCGAGGTGTAGGATATAAATTTGTCAATGAATAAACACTCCATAATCCGTCTTATCTCTCTTTTTTTTGTACTCATCTTTGTTCTTATCAATGGTCTTTTTTCCATTGCACATCAACACTTCTCAAAGCAACATGAAGAAGAACAGATGCGTCGTTTTCTCTTAGGCGATAGATTATTTCATCCTAATCAAAAAGATTTTTCAATTGAACTCGAACAACTTATGATTACCCGCTCAATCGTACCCGTTGAAAAAATAATCTCAGAGGGTCGCACTCTCATCGAATTGCCCTTTGGAAAAATGGTACAATTTGAAGGTCGCACCTTTTTTGTAAATATGCGACCGCCACCGCCGCCCTATTCTTCTGAAAGACCAGAGTTTATGCCACCACCACCGCCACATCAAATGGAGGATTTTCACTTCTTTGCACTCGAAGATATTGCTCCTCACTCTTTCGCAGGGTTTTGGATAATTTTAGTTGCTATTGATGGCTTAATTTTACTTTTTTTCACCTATTTACTTAAAAAACTCTACCCTTTGCATCGTCTAAAAAATGCAATTATTGCTTTTAAAGATGGCGATATGAATTTAGATATCCCAATTCAAGGCAAAGATGAAATTTCTCAAATAACGCATGAATTTAATTGCGTACTTGAGAAAATTGCGTCGATGCGTGAAGCCCGTTCCCTCTTTTTACGCAATATTCTTCATGAACTCAAGACACCTATTATGAAAGGTTCTCTCACAACCGAGTGTTTAGAATCCTCAGCCGAGCAAGAGAGACTCAAGCGAATATTTACAAGAATGGATTATCTTCTGAATGAATTTGCCAAAATGGAACTCTTTAGCAGTGGCGAATGGCAATTAAACCCTCAAGAATACCGATTTGTAGATCTTCTTGACCATGCCTGTGATTTGTTACTTTGTGAAAAGGAAAATATATCTATCCAAGGAGAAGAGTCGGAGCTTATTTTAAAAGTTGATTTTGAACTTTTCACAATCGCTCTCAAAAATCTTCTCGATAATGCACTCAAATACTCTCACGAAAAACCGATTGTTACGATTAGCAGAGATGCAATTGAGATTTGCAGTGTTGGAGACGCGCTTCCAAAAGAGAAGCAAAATTTTAACAAATCCTTTAACCGTGCTTTTGAAAACTCATCCGCAGGGCTTGGACTTGGTTTATATATTAGCGACTCTATTATCAAAAAGCATGATTTTAAACTCTTATATCACTATAGAGACGGTTATAACTGCTTTCGTATCGCCATAAAATAATTTCCACATGCCAAAGATAATAAACTTTAAATCCCGTAAAACTTTTTTACAAACTCTTTCTCTTTTTCATTCTCTATAAAAATTTTAACGATGGTTTGGTTATTCTCTCCACGCACAAGTACATCACTGTTTTGAATTTGCAGGTGCGTTTTTCCCCACTCTTTTTCAACTTCATCTAAACGGTGCATTACATCGGCTGCAACTGGCGTCTCTTTTGTACCAGTTTGAGTGTTTTGTATAGTAAGACCACCCATTCTTTTTTCGAGTTGGTAGGGGCTGTAAACTTTTATGGCTTTGTAGATTCTCTCTTCTTTTGGCTCTGGCATCGCTCTTTTCATAGAGAGTACACCTAAAACTAAAAAAGCAAAGAAAAATCCAAATATCAATCCTTTTTTAACACTCATTATTTACTCCATGTATTTATATAGTCTTGTGCTTTTTTATCAAGCATTTTCATTCTCTCTTTACCTTTTGGAAGAGTTTTTCGTAACTCTTTCATCTCGTTTAAAAAATCAGATATTCCATCAGGAATAAGGTTTTGCAGATAAATTCTTAGTTGCTTTGCCATCGCTGGAGATGCACCTGAAGTGGAAACGGCGATAGTTAAATCATCTTTTTTGATGTAAGAAGGAAAAATAAAATCGCAATAATCCACCGAATCTACAGCATTGCATAAACAGTTATACTTTTTAGATTCTTCAAATATTTCAGCTTGAAGAGGAATATCATCAACTGCAACTATAACGATTGCGTACTCTCTAATATCTCCTACTTCATACACTCGTTTATGAAAAACTAAACTCTCTTTTTCAATCATTTGGAACATATCTGACGAAAATTCTGGTGCAATTACAGTGATATCTTTTGTAAAATCAAGCAAATGCTCTAACTTTTCATACGCGACATATCCGCCACCTACAATCAGAATTTTCTTCTTGTCTAGTTTCAAAAAAGCTGGAAAATAGCTCATAACTCACCTTTATATTTAAACCCTCTAACAATACATAAATAGTGCTTACAAGTAATTGACACACATCAATTACATTTATAAAAAAATCAATTACAATCATTCAACAAATAAAACAAAAAGTAATATAAAATGAAACAAGAAATCCTCTCAAGAATACAAAAACAGTTTCCATTAGTTGCAAGACCGTTTAAGGTTATTGCGGATGAGTTAAACATGAGTGAAGATGAAGTGCTCTCTATTCTTCAAGAAGAGAAAAAAAATGGCATCATCCGTCAAACTTCCGCTATCTTTGACACAAAACGATTAGGATATAACTCTTCTCTCGTAGCTTTTAAAGTTCCACATGCCAAGATTGACGATGCTGTGAAAATCATAAATTCTCACCCCGGTATTTCGCATAACTATGAGAGAAATCATGATTTTAACATCTGGTTTACAGTCGCTGTTGGTCCTGACTCAAAACTCGGACTTGATGAAACAGTTGCAATTATCGCAAAACTCACAGAAGCAGAGGATTACATCATGCTTCCAACACTCAAACTTTTTAAAATCTCTGTCAAGCTAAACACAACTGGCACTGATGAAAAAAAAGAGAAAGTAAAAAGAGTTGTGCATAGTGAGATTGAACTTACACCGCTGCATCATCAAATCATCCGAAATATTCAGTATGATATAGAAATAGTACAAGAGCCATTTAAAAAAATAGTTGATGCACTTGATATTGAGTATGATACACTTTTTGGCATATTGGACGAACTACAAGAAGCTGGAATTATGCGTCGATTTGCCTCAATTTTAAACCATAGAAAAGCAGGTTTTAGTGCAAATGCTATGGTTGTTTGGGATGTGGATGAGAGTCAAGGCAACGAAATCGGGGAAAAGGCGGCTGCGTTTAGTGCTGTGAGTCACTGCTATCTTCGTCCAAAGTATCCAAACTGGAAATACAATCTTTTTACAATGGTACATGGAAAGAGTACAGAGGAAACAAACGCTATAATTGATGAAATGGCGAAAGAGATTGAATCCCATTCCCACATGCCACTCTACTCATCAAGAGAGTTTAAAAAAGTAAGAATTGAGTATTTTACACCCGCTTTTGGCGCGTGGGAAGCTCAGTATAATAACAACTAAGAAGGTAAAAAAATGGAATTATTTTTTGAATTAGAGATTGTATATATTGTCATAGGAATTTTCATCTTAGGTGTAACCGCTTTTGTTACAACAAGGAATTTTGTACCTAAAGTTGCTTTTAAAAGAGGAATGGTAAGTGTAGGATTGCTTTTTGCTATTATGATTGGCGCACACTACTTTACGACAACTGCTCGAATGAGCGGAGTAAAAGAGATTTTTAACGAAGGTGGAGTAATTATTTGTGAAAATAAAATGCACCGTACAATTTCACAATCCGTACTTATTTCAAAAGCCCTTGATTGGAGACTCGAAGGTCATCTTTTTGTTTCAGACAATCACACACGAGATTTTCATACTTCAAGATGTGTTGAGTATATTGCGGACACAAAAAAAGTAGAAAAATAAAATGAAATCAATAATGCTTGAAATTTTAAAACGCTATTCAATGGCTCTGTTTTTTCTTCTCATTGTTGCGTTTTTAATGTTAGTTGGCACACTTGGAGTGAAAAGTTTTGGTGACATGATGTTTAAAGATATGGATGTACAAATGAAACCAAGAGGGGAGCAAGTGGCATTATGAATCTTATGATTATTCTTATAAGCGGAGCTGTTTTAAGTCTTATTTTTCATTTTATTGGTGCATATGCAGATGCAAAAAAAACTGTTTGGACTGTCATCATTCTTCTTTGGGCAGCGGGTGTCAGCATTGCGATGAGTGAGATAAAGCCAAAAGGATATGCAGAGATTGAAAAGATGAAAGGAATTAATCCACAAACTGATTTACTCATAACTCAGGCACAACCAAAAATTTCGATATATGAAATGCTCGAAATCAAAAAAAGTTTTGCGGAAAATAAAAAGAAATAAAAAAACGTAACCACTCACATACTACTAAAAAGCGGAACTTTTACAAGCAAATGGGATAAAGGGGGGGGGGTATTCATAGCATCTAAGAGTGTCTGCATAATATTAATTTTATTCTTTTTAATGGTCAGAATATAGGCATAAATATTCATCAAGGCAAAGAAGAAAAAATCTATTTAAAAATCCATCAAGGTCAACTAAATTTTTAGGTATGAAAACACCTTGTACTGGGTCGAGGAGCTTCATTCTATTATTCTTTTCAGATTTAAACTTAAGCCTAATCTAAAATGCAGGGATGAACTCTATGTATCATTATAAGCATAAGAATATTTTAAGTAAATAAAAGAAAATTCTGCTAAAATTTGATAAATTAAAATGAAATTTGCTAAATCCATTAAGCGGTTATACATCTTGTTTACCTGAGAGCATTATAAAAATATCATTAACATAAGACTAACTAAAAAATAGTAAAATAGCGTTCCAAACTTTATGAAAAGAGAAAATATGAGTCTATTTTTAAAACTTCCAAAGCTTCTAAGATTTTTACTGATTTTTATTACTTCACTTACCCTTCTTTTTGTTTTTATACGAATTGCTTTTTTTTTAGCTTTTAATGACCCATCTTCGCCATTAACTCTACATGATTTATCGAAGTCCATGTGGCTTGGGCTTAGATTTGATTTGCGTATGGTTGTTGTTATGATTTTACCTCTGTTTTTTTTGGGTTGGATCAAAGGGCTTTCTCCTTTTAAATATAAAACGGCTCATTTCATTTGGCTCTTTTACTTCGCCCTTGTTTTTGCTGTTTATGTTATGTTTTATGTCTTTGACTTCGGGCATTACGCGTATCTTAGAACCAGACTTGATTTTACCGCTCTGAGATTTTTAGAAAATTTGGATATTTCAGCAGAGATGGTTTGGCAGAGTTACCATGTTGTTTGGATTGCTTTTGGCATACTTTTAGCGAATCTTATTTTTATATTTTTAACAAGCAGACTTTTTAAAATAATCACAGACCAAAAAAATGTAAGCGTAACACTTACTTCAGGTCTTATTTTTTCTTTTGTAGCATTTTTAACTCTTTTTATTGCAGGATATAGTAAATTTTCCCAATATCCGCTTCGTTGGAGTGATGCCGCTTTTTCAAAACATCCCTTTGCAACGCAACTTACCTACAATCCTATCCACTACTTTTTAGATACTTTTAAAAATGGCAGTGTCTCCTACGATGTTACGAAAGTGAGAGAGTATTATCCAATTATTGCGGATTATTTGGGTGTTACGAACAAAGATGCAAAAACGCTCAATTATCAGCGAAGAGTTGTGCCAACGCACCCGATAGGTACACAACCAAATGTTGTCATTATTATTATGGAATCGTTTGCATCCTATAAATCAAGTGTCTCAGAAAATCCTCTCAATCCATCTCCAAATGTAAAATATCTCGCAGATAATGGAATTTACTTTAAAAACTATTTTTCTCCAGCCACAGGAACAGCCCGTTCCATCTACTGTACGCTGACAAGTTTACCCGATGTGGAGCTTCAAGGAACTTCAAGCCGTAATCCCCTCATCATAAATCAGCACTCTATTGCGCATGATTTTAACAGTTGTGAAAAGTCCTACTTTATAGGCGGTTCGGCTTCGTGGGGGAATATTCGAGGGATGTTAAATCAATCTTTAGATAATCTCAACCTATATGAAGAAGAAGCCTATTCAGCACCGAGAACGGATGTTTGGGGTATTTCAGATATTGACTTGGCGCGAGAAGCAAATGGGTATTTATCCAAAATGAAAGAGCCATTTTTTAGCGTCATTCAAACTTCAGGAAATCATAGACCCTACACGATTCCAAAAGAGAGTTATGGATTTCAGGAGAGGCTCAATATCAGCGAAGATGAGATTAAAAAGTACGGTTTTGAGTCGTTGGCAGAGTACAACTCGTTTCGATTTATGGATTACTCTATCGGGCATTTTATGCAAGAAGCACAAAAAAGCCCTTACTATAAAAACACGATTTTTGTCTTCTACGGCGACCATGGAATCTCAGGAAATGCGGGGCAACATATGAGTAAAGGCGAGAGTAGCAGTGCCTTAGATTTGGGAGCTTTGCGTGTTCCATTTATCATCTTCTCACCGCTTATCACAGAACCAAAAGTGTATGATAAAGTTGTGAGTGAAGTAGATGTTCTGCCAACCATCGCTTCCATGCTCAACATCTCTTATGTCGCGACAACGATGGGGCGCGATATGTTTGATACACAGTTTGATGAGAAGCGATATGCCTTTACGATAACACACTCTTCAAATCCATTTATAGGATTTATTGGCGAAAAATACTATTTTAGAACAAGACATGATGGAACGATGAGCGGACTTTATGATGCTTACAGCGATGACCCACTCAAAAACCATGCGTCAGAACAACCAGAACTTTTTAAAAAGATGCAAGATTTAACTTATGGAATGTATGAAACTTCTAAATATATTCCCTATTTTAACAAACGAGAAGATGTGAAAAACAGCCAATGATAAAGATTTCCACATGCCAGTTTGGGTATGACAAAAAGATTGTGTTAGATATCGAAACTCTCCATATAAAAGAGGGTGAACACATCTTTTTACATGGAAAAAGTGGAAGTGCGAAGAGTACATTTCTAAATCTTTTGTGCGCTGTTTTAGAGCCAACGCAGGGAGATATTGAAGTGTTTGGAACAAAACTCTCCTTGTTGAGTGCCACGCAAAAAGATAAATTTCGAGCGGAAAATTTTGGTGTTATCTTTCAACAATTCAATCTTTTACCTTATTTGAGCGTTGAAGAAAATATAGTCTTGGCATGTGGATTTATAAAATCAAAAAAAATCTCAAAAGAAGAGATAAAAATTCTGCTCGATGCACTCGAACTCTCAGTCGATTGTAAAACAGTAGCAATGAAGCTCAGTGTTGGGCAACAACAGCGGGTTGCAGTAGCACGAGCGTTGATAAACAGACCCAAAATTATCCTAGCAGATGAGCCAACTTCGGCACTCGATGGCGATGCGAAGGAGAGTTTTATGAAACTTCTTTTTAATCAAGCTTCGGCATGTGGAGCAACGCTGATTTTTGTCTCTCACGACAAATCTCTTGCTTCTCATTTTGACACAGTGTATGATTTTACAACGCTCAATAGGGCTTTTGTATGATTTTTAACCTCACTTATAAAAGTATCCTCAACCGTAAAACCGCATTTTTTCTTTCTGTATTTTCCATCGCCATCAGCGTTGTTTTGCTTTTGGGGATACAAAGAGTTGCAAAGAGTTCAGAGGAGCATTTTTTAAACACTCTCAACCAAACGGACATGATAGTTGGTGCGACCGATGGCTCAATCGACATTTTGCTCAACCTCATTTTTCATATAGGCGATGGGTTAAAAGAGATAGATTTTAGCACTTTTGAAGAGATAGCAAAGATGGATGAAGTTGCATGGGTTGTGCCTTTGAGCTTAGGCGATAGTTTTAGAAGTTTTGAGGTTATGGCGACAAATGAAGATTTTTTTGGGCACTACAAATACGCCTCAGGAAAGCTTTTGGAGTTTCAAGAGGGCGGTAATTTTAGTGGTTTTTATGATGTGATAGTTGGGTGGAATGTGGCAAAAAAACTTGGTTTAAAACTCTCTGACAAAATCCATCTTTCCCATGCAGACGAGCATCATGAGCATACAAACAGAGAGTTCATTGTAAGTGGAGTTTTAAAACAGAGCAAAACGCCAAACGATGATTTGGTTTTCATACAACTTAAAACCGATGAAGCAATCCACTTGGAGTGGCAAAGTGGACATTTTGTAGATATGCATATCGAGAGTGAGAAGTTATCTCAAATGGATATCAAACCAAAACATTTGAGTGGAATGCTTTTAGGAGTGAGAAATCCTCTACAAATTTTGGAGCTGGAAAATAGAATAAACCATTACAAAGGCGAAAATCTCAAAGCGGTACTTCCAGCAAAAGCCTTGAGTAAACTTTTCAAATTGATGCAAAATTTTCAAGATGTTCTGTTTTTTATCTCCGTCGCAGTTTTTATCGTTGCCCTGTTTACAATGCTCTCATCCATGTACGCAACCCTCAGTGAGAGAAGAAGAGAGATAGCGATACTCAGAAGTTTAGGGGCGAGTGTCAAGGTCATCTTCGCACTTTTTGCTATTGAGTCGTCTCTTATCGTGGCATGTGGAATTGTTTTTGGATATCTCATTCTGACTCTGTTAATCGCGCTAATTCCATCTACGATATCCATAAGCCACATGCCAGATTTGTATGAAATAGTGATGCTTTTGGTTATGGTAGTTATCTCACTTTTTGCAAGTTTGCTACCCGCTTTAAGCTCCTACAAACAGAGTCTCCAAGATGGACTTATCGTAAAAATATGAGAAATTTTTTTGCTCTTTTGTTCACCGCATTTCTCTTCATTTCCTGTTCCAATGAGCCAAAATATGAGCTTGATAACTGGAGCATTTTAATCGACCCAAACTTCAATCAAGAGAAAGTTGTTGCATTTTATAAAGAAAAAATAACAAAGGTAAAAGAGAACTCACAAGAGGAGATTCTCATCTACGCCGAGCTTCAAGAAGAGCTCAAAAAAGCTGGAAATAACGCCTCTGTCGAGGGTAAAAAAGTTAAACTTGAGGGCTATTTAGTTCCTGTGGACACCGATGGCAAAAAAGTCAATAAATTCCTCTTTTTTCCAAATCAAGCCGCATGTATCCATGTCCCAGCTTCACCCGCAAACCAAACTATCTTCGTTACTACAAAAAAAGAGGAGGGTGTTTGGATGGAAGATGCCTATGAGAAAATTACCCTCTACGGCACAATCCACTTAGAAACCGCAAAAATAGCCACAGGAACTGCATCGTTTGTGATAAAAGATGCATATGCCATACAAGTCACTCCTAGAATTTGAACTCCATCCATTTTAGGAATGTTCAAACATCTACATGAATATCAACTCTTAATATATTTTTAATCTAATAAGTATTAGACTTGCCCGAAAGAGGTTCTACTTTTCTCTTATAAATGTGATCATTAAAAAAATAAAAGGAGGTAAAATTATGAAAATATGGATACTCGTTTCACTCCTCACTCTATCACTTTTTGGAGCTGATTTAAAAAATGGGAGTGCTGAATATAGCAAAGGCAGTAAAACTAAAGCGATAGAAGGTTTAAAAAAAGCTTGTGATGGTGGGGATGTTGAGAGTTGTAATTATCTTGGAAATATTTATGACAATGGAGCAGGTGTTAGAGAAGATAAATGTAAAGCAGTAGGGCTTTACAAAATAGCTTGTGATGGTGGAATTGTGAATGGCTGTTCTAATCTTGGACTTATGTATTTTAATGCAGAGGGTATTGAACAAAATAAAGTGAAAGCAGCAGAGCTCTTAAAAAAAGCTTGTGATGGCGGAAGTATTGGGAGTTGTGAGAATGTTGGACTTATGTATGCCAACGGAGAGGGTGTCAAACAAGATAAAGTGAAAGCAGCTGAACTTTTAAAAACAGCTTGTGATAGTGGAATTGCCAATAGTTGTTCTCATCTTGGACTTATGTATGCCAATGGAGAGGGTGTCATACAAGATAAAATTAAAGTAGTAGAACTCTGGACAAAAGCTTGTGATGGCGGAGATGCAAGAAGCTGTTTTAACCTTGGATTTATGTATCTCGATGGATACGGTGTCAAACAAGATAAAAAAAGAGCTAAAGAGCTTTTAGGTAGAGCTTGTTATGGTGGAAGTGTCGGGAGTTGTAAAAATTATGAAATACTAAATGAGCAAGGATTTTAAAGTAGAGAAAATAATAAATAGTATGGAGTCGATATGAGAGTAGTTAGTCTAATAAATTCAAATATGATTTGCGAAACTTCTTCTACCTATGCTCTCTATTATGCAAAAAGTCTCTCTTTAAAACTGAGTTTAGTGCATATAAAAGAGAGTGACAAATTAGCTCTTATAGAAAAAGTTTATGTTGATATACAAAGGTTAGCTATTTTGCTTGAAGTAGAAGTGGAGTTGATACTTTATGATAACTTTGAAGAGCTTGAGCAGTTTATTCGCGATAAAAATGTAGATATTCTATTTTGCTCAACCAAACATAAGCACTCTCTATTTGAGGAGTCCTTTGCAAAGAGAGTTATAAAACTTGGGATGAAAGTGGATTTAGCAGTCGTAAAAGTTGTGAAATTTGCCGCTGCAAATTGTGTTGATAAGATGATTATGCCCATCCGTGGTCATCATCTTTCTGTCAATAAATTTACTTTTTTCACTGCTTTTGTAAATACCTACCACGCAAAAGCTGAAATATTTTCTGTGGATGAGATAAAAAAACATCAAATGGCAGCCCTAGATGCGAAAGCGATAAAAGTTAAACTTCAAGATGTGATATTTAACCTGAGGCACTATTTTAGATTAGCAGATATTATGAAGATGAAGTTTACTATGAAACATCGCTATGCCTTTAGTAGGCAAGATGAAGTACAAGCGCACATTGCAAAAAACAGTTATGATTTAGCAATTGTTGGTGGACACCGTAAAAAAAACTTTTTTTATCGCTCTCACATAGAGACTCTTTTAGAAAAACCAATCATAAATACCATCTACTTTATACCTTTTAATGAAGAAGTATGAAAAGTTTTGAATTAAGCAAATTAGAACTTTTTGACAAGTTTAGAAGTTCTGAAAATGGCTTAAACAGCTCCGAAGTCAAATCAAGACAAGAGCAGTTTGGTAAAAATATAATTGAGACAAAAGCCAAAAAGAGTTACATAAAAGAGTATTTCAAACAGTATATTCAGTTTTTTCCAATGATTCTTGAAGTCGCTGGTTTGTTGGCTTTTGTGGCAGATTATTATGAACCAAAGAGCAGTTATGATATTTTAGGATATGCGATTTTTGGAGCGGTATTTATAAATGCTTCGTTTTCATTTTGGCAATATTTTAAAGCCGATAGAGCTATGGAAGCACTTTTAAAACTTATCCCAACAAATACAAAAGTAAAAAGAGACGCGTCTATACAGCCTATTGATGCAACGGATTTAGTCATTGGCGATATTGTTATCATCGAAGAGGGCGATAAAATTGCAGCCGATGCTGTTTTGATAGAAGTGAATGAATTTTATATCAATGTATCGTCACTCAATGGCGAATCCAAACCAAGCAAAAGAGAGTTGGCATGTGGAAATGCCTCAAGAAGTATTGACGCAAAAAATATGGTCTATGCAGGAACAAGTGCCGTCAATGGAAGTGCTGTTGCCATAGTGGTCGCAACGGGCATGGCAACAGAGTTTGGTAAAATCGCAACACTGACCAGAACGATACAAAAAGGGATGTCACCTCTTGAAAAAGAGATCGTGAGCATGACAAAAATTTTTACTACCATAGCACTCGTCGTTGGGGTTATTTTTTTCGCCTTAGGTTATTTTTCAGATAGAGGTTTCTTGATTGCGGCTATTTTTGCACTCTCTTTGATAGTGGCAAATATTCCTGAGGGTCTGCTTCCGACCATTACGCTCTCCCTCTCCATCGCCTCACAAAGAATGGCAAAAAAAAATGCTCTTATTAAAAATTTGGCTTCCGTTCAAACTCTTGGCAGTGTCACAACTATCTGTACAGACAAAACAGGAACACTCACAAAAAATGAGATGACACTTCAAGAGATTTATCTCAGCAGTGGTGAAAAAATTAAAATCAGTGGCGGAGGCTATGCGCTTGAAGGTGTATTTAGTTTTGAGAATGAAAAGAGTAATTCTGGAGAGTATCTCAAATATTTACTAGAGTCTGTACTCTTTAACTCTCGTGCCCTCATCGAAGAGGGTAAAAAAGTTGGAGACCCAACGGAGTTAGCTTTAGTTGCGGCAGCTCATAAATACAAAATAGCAAATAACTTTAATAAAATAAAAGAGAACCCATTTAGCAGTGAGCGCAAGATGATGTCCTCTTTTGGTGCAATAGATGGTAAAAACAGACTTTTTGTAAAGGGTGCTCCAGAGGCAATTTTTGCAAAAACAGCGTTTTATCAAGATGAAGATGGTGTAAAAGAATTTGATGATGTGGCGAAAGAGAGAATTGAAAAAGAGCTTTTAGCTTTTGAAAATAGAGCTTATAGAGTTTTAGCAGTTGCTGTAAATGATAGAGATGAAGAAGAGGGCTTAACGCTTTTAGGTTTAGTGGCAATCATGGATATAGCCCGTCCTGAGGTAAAAGAGGCTTTGCAAAAATGCCATACCGCTGGGATTCGTATTATGATGATTACGGGAGACAATGCGAACACTGCGGCGGCAATTGGCAGAGATATTGGACTTCAATTTGATGCTGTTTTGAGTGGTAAAGAGGTGGAGGAACTCAGCGATGAGGCACTTCAAGAGATGCTCAAAGAGAAAACTTTTATATTTGCGAGAATGGCGAGTAACCAAAAGCTTCGCATTGCCGACTTGCTTCAAAAAAATGAAGAGGTTGTGGCAATGACTGGAGATGGGGTCAATGATGCACCGTCGCTTAAAAAAGCTGACATCGGGATTGCCATGGGAAGTGGAAGCGATGTTGCCAAAGAAGCGGGTGATATGATTTTGTTAGATGATAATTTCAACTCGATTGTCTCAGCTATAGAAGAGGGAAGAACGGTTTATTACAACATCAAAAAAGTTGTGACTTATGTACTCTCATCCAATGTTCCAGAGATTGTCCCTTATGTGCTTTCCTTTTTTTTAAAAATTCCAAATCCACTCTCAGTGATACAAATGTTATCCATAGATTTAGGCTCAAATATGCTTCCAGGGCTTGGGCTTGGAAGTGAAGAACCCGAAAAAAATATTATGAAAAAACCGCCAATCTCAAAAAATGAGAAAATACTGGATTGGGAAGTGTTTAAAAGAGGATATTTCTTTATAGGTATCATCGAAGCAAGTGCAGCTATGTTTGCCTTTATAACATTTTTACTCACGCATGGTTGGCACTATGGTCAGGTTGATTTACATGACCCACACCTTCAAGCACAGGCAATGACCATGACGCTTCTTGGTGCGATTACCACGCATCTTGCAAACTCTTGGAGTCTGAGAAGTTGGGATTTTAATATCTGGACATTGTCTTTAACATCGAACAAAACACTCATCTTTTCATCTTTGAGCGTTTTAGTCTGGATATGGGCTCTTTTAAATGTCGCGTCAGTTCAAAAAGTTTTCAACACAGCCCATGTGGAGACAGTAGATTTATGGATACTTGTACCGTTTCCTATTCTTCTTTTAGTATCGCATGAGGCGTATAAATATTTTAGGCTAAAAAAAATGGAGTAGTATCTAATTCTTAGTACACAAATCCAAAAAGCCAAAGCGGTATCTTGTTACCAAATCCCACTTCAATATCATCTGCGACAACAAAAAAATCCGCTATATCTTTGATCTGATTAAAATTTTTATTTTTTCCACCCACTTCAAAAATATATTTGTTATCGACTTTGAAATCTCCAAGATGAGCGTATTTGACGCTATGTTTTTGTTTGAGTTGTGAGACAAAAAAACTCTCTCTTAGACTTCCTGAATTTTGGTTATCACATAAAATATTATAGAGATTTATGTTTTCAAGATAGATTTTATCAGGCTTATTGAGTAGCTTTTTGTTTTTAAAATCTCCGCCGATTATCTCTATAAGATTGGCTTTTTGAAGGTAATAGAGATAGGAGTAGAGCGTGTTTCTGCTGATACCGCTCTCTTTTGCAAGATTTTGTATGTTTAACTCCATTGGGACACACGCACAGAGAAGATGCAGAAGTTTTCGTATGGTATTGATTTTGTCGCTATCCACATTGTAAATCGTTGCAACTTCGCTATCAAGGATGATATTTATAATTTCATTGAGTCTGAGGTTGTAACTTTTTTCACCCTCTGTAAAAAAAGGATACGCTCCAAACTGCTTATAGTTGTTAAAATATTCGAGTGGTTTGAACTCTTTTTTTATCTCTTGAGCTAAATCTTGATGTTTGTTCAAAATATTTTCTAAAGAGATAGCTTCTAACTCCAACTCATACTTGATAGCTACAAACTCTCGAAAAGACAAACTTCCAAGCTCATAAAAAAGGGCTCTTCTGCTTAAATCAACTTTGGAATTTTCTATCTCAAGAGCCGAAGAGCCTGAAAAAATCACTTTGATATTTACAAAATCATAGATAGTTTTAAGTTCAAGTGCAAAGTTCTCTGCCTTATGGATTTCATCTATGATAAGCAACTTCCCACCAAAAGAGCTAAATTTTATGGCTATTTCACTTAAAGTATTGACGATATTGTCGGCGCTAATATAGAGCATTTTGGAGGTCGGCAAATCATAACTATTGGCTACTTGTTTGATAAGCGTAGTTTTACCGACACCCCTTTGACCGAGAATACCAATGAGTTTTGATTGAAAATCAATCTGCTCAAATAAGTATCTTTTAAACTTAGGAGTCGGCAGAGAAAAATATAAATTTGATAATTCAAGAAGTTTTTGCATGGTTTCTCTTTTCAATTGATTGAAAAAAGTATAGCATAATTTTTATAATTGTTTGAAAATATTTTTGTTGTGTTGGCATGTGGAAGTTTCCACATGCCAATGAATAATTTTTAAACACTTTCATGCATACAAGTGTGTGTGACACCTATTTTTTAGAGTTTTTGCTATTGCAGATTTACTCATACCTTCTTTGAGCCATTTATGTATCATCTTTATATCTCTCCTCTTTAACACTAAACCTCCTATTTCAAAAATGAAATTTAAGTTTAGCAAAACTAATTAATTAGTTTAAGGTTCAATAATCAAAATATAACTTTTTATGATTTATTGACTGCCTAGTTTAGCAGTTCGTTTGACAATAGTTGTTATTTGCATAAAATCTTTAAACAAATCTTTACAATCCCTCAAGCAGAATATACCAAAGTCTATCGACCTCTTTATCACTCAAAAAAAGGCTTGATTTATGAACAAACAGTTCAACTAAAGCTTTTTTGTTGATGCTAAGCGTGTGTGAACATTTTGTGTGTGTAGGCAAGTAGGCTCGTATGAGTGAAATCTCTTCCTCTTTTATGTCTTGGGAACATAAAAAGCAATTCAGCTCACCATGTAATCTTCCCTCATGTTCTAAAAGTTTCACATAAGACTCAATTGCCACTCTTTTTGGATTTTGTTTATTCCATTCTCTTGAAGCATTATCGATAAGTTCAAAGTAAAAATCACCCAACTCTTCGGCGTCTTTGAGATGTTTATGAAAAAGTACCAAAAAATCTTGCCAAAGTCTGAGAAGTTTGTAATCATTTATCCACTTAAAACCTATATGAATGACATCTTTTAATCGTGAAATATTGGATTTGCCTGATGGCTCTTTTTCGTAGTCTATTTTAAAACCTATATTTATAGTTCCATGTCTTGCACCGTAGAACCTATAAAGCGTATCTAAGCTACCCTTTGATATGATAGTAACTATTAAATCTTCATCTTTAACTTTGTTAAGATTTATGATGTAACCTTGCATTTTTTGTTCTTTCCTAGTTTCTTATATACACATTATCAAAATTTATTTAAAAAATATTCCTATAATTATACTTTTTTAAACCTTTAAACTGTACAATTAAGCACTTTTTCTCTAAATAGACTAAGTTTCTTTAAAAAGAGATTAAATTTAAAAAGAATTATCATTAATTTGAATAATTTACTAATAATGTAGGAGTTAAAATGGTTGAACATCATGATTTATTGAGATCGTTTAAAGATAACTGTGGCTTTGGTCTCATTGCAAACATTAAAAACAGAGCATCTCATAAAGTTTTAGATGATGCAGTTACTGCATTGGAGAGAATGATGCACCGTGGTGCAGTTGCAGCGGATGGAAAAACAGGGGATGGAAGTGGTTTATTACTTTCTATGCCAGAAGAGTTTATTCGTAATGAAGCATCCGTAGGCGGAGTTGAATTGCCTAAGCAATTTGCAGTTGCGTCTGTATTTACAAAAAATAGAGCGCAGTTAGATGTGATAGAAAAAATTTGTGCAAATAACGACTTAAAAATAGTTTTTCGTCGTGATGTTCCAGTTGACACAAATGCATTAGGTGACCAAGCTTTGGCTTCATTACCAAATATCGTTCAACTCATTATTACTCCAAATTCTATTATGGCTACAAATAGATTTGATGCACTTTTGTATCTTTCTCGTAAAGAGTGTGAACATGAACTCATTGCGGATAGAGACTTCTATATAGCGTCCATGAGCTCAAAAGTTCTTTCTTACAAGGGTCTTATTATGCCTACGCATATTAAAGAATTTTATAAAGACCTTCAAAATGAAAATTTTAAAATCTCTTTTTCACTTTTTCACCAAAGATTTTCAACAAATACACTTCCAGAATGGAGACTCGCGCAACCATTTCGCGCAGTTGCTCACAATGGAGAGATTAACTCTGTTGAGGGAAATCGCATAAATGTTCAAATAAAATCAGAATCTATAAAAAGTGAAGTTTTTACAGATGAAGAGATACAAAGAATTTTACCAATCTTACAACTCAATGCATCGGATAGCGCGAGTGCAGATAACTTTTTTGAATTTTTAATCGTAAATGGTATGGATTTCTTTAAAGCTACTCGTGCGGTTATCCCATCAGCTTGGCAGAATGCTCCGCATATGGATCCAGAACTTCGTGCATTTTATGAGTATCACTCTACTGTTTTTGAAGCATGGGATGGTCCAGCCGCATTTTCTGTGACAGACGGTCGTTACATCGGTTGTGTGCTTGATAGAAATGGTCTTCGTCCTTCAAAATACATCATCACTAAAGATGATAATCTTCTTATTGCTAGTGAATATGGTGTTGTTGATATTGCAGAAGAGAACATCAAAGAGAGAGGTCGTCTTCAATCGGGTGAAATGTTAGGACTTGATTTAAAATTTGGAAAAATTCTTAAAAATGAACAAATCAATGATTATTTAAAAAGTTCAAACCCTTATATGAAGTGGTTAAATGAGCATATGGTCTATCTTCAAGAGCATGTGGAAGAGCAATATGTTACTAAATGTGATTTTAATAGAGAAAACTTTGTAAAAAGACAGAGATTTTTTAACATTACTCAAGAGGTTGTTGAACAAGTTATTGAACCTATGATAATTGAAGGTAAAGAAGCTGTTGGCTCGATGGGCGATGACACTCCTTTGGCAGCATTTTCAAATAATCAAAGAGCTTTTACGGATTATTTTAAACAAAAATTTGCGCAAGTTACAAATCCACCGATTGACCCGATTCGTGAAAAAGTTGTAATGAGTTTAAATACAGGTTTTGGGGAAGTACATAATATTTTAAATGAAATTCCATCGCATGCACATCGTTTGAAATCGATTTCACCTATTATTACGAGTGAAAAACTTGAAGTGTTAAAGTCTTTTGGAGATAAAAAATCACCTCGCTATCAAGCTTTTTATCACAATACAACTTTTTCAACTGCATATAGCGGAAACCTCAAAGATGCATTGGATGCTTTGGTTGCAAAAGTTATTGATTCTGTAAAAAATGATGGCACAAGAGTTGTAATCTTGGATGATTATGAATTTAGTGCAAAAAATAAAATTATTCCTATGGCAATGGTTATTGGTCGTTTAAATTTTGCTCTTTTAAAAGCTAAAATCCGTCATCTTACTTCTATGATTGCTATCACTGGAGAAGTGATTGACTCGCATAGTGCGGCAGTCCTTATCGGGTATGGTGCAAGTGCTATCTATCCAAATTTACTTTTTGCAACTGCGATAGACATGTTAGAAAAATCAAAAGTTATTAAAATTGATTGTCATGAAGCACTGAAATCAGTGCATAGTGCTTTAAATAGTGGAATTCTGAAAATTATGTCTAAAATGGGTATTGCTACTCTTGCATCGTACCGTAATGCAGGATTATTTGATGTTTTGGGTCTGAACAAAACAGTTGTAAAAGAGTGTTTTGAGACTTCACATTCTGCTCTTGGCGGACTTGATTATGCAGATATTGATGAAAGAATTTCTAAATATCATAAAGAAGCATTTAATGAAGATGGTTTTAATAAAATTTTTCCACTTAATATTGGCGGATATTATAAGTTTTATAATGGCGGAGAACATCATGATTTTGGACCTGAAGTAATTCATGCTATTCATGCAGTTGCAGCAAGTGGGGATAAAAAAGATTATGATAGATTAAAAGATTTAGTGAACAAAAGAGGTCTTAAATTTATTCGTGATTTCTTTGAACTTAAATCGGATAGAAAACCTATCAATATCTCTGAAGTTGAACCAAAAGAGCTTATTTTTAAACGATTTGCTTCGGCTGCAATGAGTCTTGGGTCAATTAGTCCTGAAGCGCATGAAACAATTGCAATGGCAATGAATAAAATCGGTGCGCAATCAAACTCTGGCGAAGGTGGAGAAGATGTTGCGCGTTTTGGAACGGAGAGAAATTCAAAAATCAAACAAGTAGCTTCTGGAAGATTTGGTGTAACTCCAGCGTATCTTAGAAGTGCAGAAGAGATTCAGATTAAAGTTGCTCAGGGTGCAAAACCAGGGGAGGGCGGTCAGCTTTCAGGGCATAAAGTATCACCTCTTATTGCGAAATTGCGTCATACAGTTCCTGGGGTTACACTTATTTCACCTCCACCGCACCATGATATTTACTCTATCGAGGATTTGGCACAGCTTATTTTTGATATGAAGCAAGTAAATCCACATGCTAGAGTCGCTGTAAAACTTGTTTCAACGATTGGTGTTGGAACGATTGCGGCGGGTGTTGCAAAAGCGTATGCAGATAAAATTATCATCTCTGGTGGGGATGGCGGTACGGGTGCTGCACCACTTACTTCTATCAAATTTGCGGGTAATCCATGGGAACTAGGTTTGAGTGAAGCGCATAATGCACTCAAAGCAAATAATCTTAGAGGACTTGTTGAAGTTCAGGCAGATGGTGGACTTAAATCTGGTCTTGATGTTGTAAAAGCTGCCCTTTTAGGTGCTGAGAGTTATGCGTTTGGTACAGGTGTTTTAACAATTGTTGGTTGTAAAATGCTGAGAATTTGCCATGTAAATAAGTGTTCCGTAGGTATCGCAACGCAAAATGAGAAATTGCGTCAAGAGTTTTTCAAAGGGCATGTGGATCAGGTTATAAACTACTTCACTCTTTTAGCGGAAGATGTTCGTTCTCTTATGGCTGAACTTGGGTTCAAAACTATGGAAGAGATGATAGGTCGTGTAGATTTACTCAAAGTTGTGGATGATAAGTTCGCACAAAAATTTGATTTTTCTGCAGTACTTCATCAAGAGAGCGGTGTAAATACACATCAACAAAGAACAAATCCACCTTTTGATAATAACGAATTTGAGAAAGATGTTTTAAAAGAGGCTATGAGCGCTATAAAACATCCTGAATATCCTATAAGAATTAATAGAGAAATAGCAAATATTCATAGAAGTTTCGGTGCTTTAGTAAGTGGTGAAATAGCACATTTTTATGGCGACAAAGGATTAAAAGCAGATACTATTAGAATTACTTTAAATGGTATAGCGGGTCAGGCACTTGGAGCATTTTTAATCCCTGGAGTATCTATTTATCTTAATGGTGTAGCAAATGATTACATCGGTAAAGGTATGCACGGTGGAAAAATTATCATCACTTCTAAAAATGAGGGTGAAAAGTTTAGTGCTGGTGGTAACACTTGTCTTTATGGTGCAACGGGTGGTAAACTCTACATTTCAGGAAGTGTTGGCGAGAGATTTGCTGTTCGTAACTCTGGCGCACTCGCGATAGTTGAAGGCTCAGGAGATAACGCTTGTGAATATATGACAGGTGGTATTGTTGTAATTATTGGTAAAACAGGTATCAACTTTGGTGCTGGTATGACGGGTGGAGTGAGCTTTGTTTATGATGCTGATCACAGTTTTGTAGAGAATGTGAACCGTGAACTTGTTGAAGCTGTTCGTATAGATACGGATGAAGGGGATGATGCAAGACATCTTCTTAAAAGATTATTAAAAGATTATGTAGTGGAAACACAAAGTATTAAAGCAAAAGAGTTACTGGATAACTTTAGAGTTGAAGTGAGAAACTTTTGGCTTATTCGTCCTAAAAACTTAACTAAACTACCTCTTAATCTTGAGAATGGAGACTAATATGAAAGAATTTTTAACAACTGAAAGACTAGACCCAACAAAAAGATTAGCAGTCGAGAGAACAAGAGATTTTGGCGAAATTTATGAAGTATTTAATCATTATGATGCGAGTTCACAGAGTGAAAGATGTATCCAATGTGGTGATCCATTTTGTTTAAATAAATGTCCATTGCACAACTACATTCCTCAGTGGTTAAAGTCTGTTGCAGAAAAAGATTTAGAGTTTGCATTTAAACTCTCAAATGAGCCATCTCCTTTTCCAGAGGTTATGGGGAGAGTTTGTCCACATGATAGACTTTGTGAGGGCGATTGTAGCCTTAGTGATGGACATGGTGCTATTACTATTGGTTCAATTGAGACGCATATTACAGAAGAGGGTTTTAAGCAAGGTTTTAAACCTGATTTTCCAGGAATTACAACAGGTAAAAAAGTAGCAGTTATTGGAAGTGGTCCAGCTGGTCTTTCTGCTGCTACATATCTTCTTCGTTCAGGTATCGCCGTCACTATGTATGAGAGAAGCGACCGTGCAGGAGGGCTTTTAACTTATGGAATTCCTAACTTTAAACTAGATAAAAAGATAGTTGAGAGACGCGTTAAGTTACTCGTAGAAGCTGGTTTAAAACTTGTTGTAAATTGTGAAGTGGGCAAAGATATTTCGTTTGAAGAGATAGCTGATAATCACGATGCAATGTTTATAGGTGTTGGTGCAACAAAAGGCAAAAAAGCTGGTTTATCAGGTGAAAATGCTCCAAATGTTTATGCTGCAATGGATTATTTAACTCAAATTCAAAGAAAGAACTTTAAATTATCTTATGAGAAAAAATTTGATTTTAAAGACTTAAATGTTGTTGTAATTGGTGGTGGAGATACTGCTATGGATTGTTTAAGAACTGCAAAAAGAGAGGGTGCAAAAAGTGTAACTTGTCTTTATCGTCGTGATGCATACAATATGCCAGGAAGCCAAAAAGAGTACAAAAATGCCATGGAAGAGGGTGTTGATTTTACTTTTCTTGTCACACCTAAAGAGATAGTTTTAAACGAAAGTGGCAAAGCAGTTGCTGTGGAAGTTGTAAGAACAAATTTAGGTATAAAAGATGAAAGCGGTCGCCAAAAAATGGAAGAGGTAAAAGGGAGTGAATACAGAGTTAATGCAGATGTAATCATCATGTCTTTAGGTTTTGACCCAGCCGTACCATCTTTTTTAGCAGAAAATGGAATAGAGACAAATAGTTGGGGTGGTATCATTGTAAATGAAAAAACGAATGAAACAACTACGACAGGAATTTATGCTGGTGGAGATTGTTACAGAGGTGCAGATTTGGTTGTAACAGCAGCATATGATGGTCGTGAAGCCGCTAGAAATATCGCTAAATCTTTACTCAAATAGATATTTAGATTTGCACATGCCAAGTAATTCTATGGCATGTGGAAATGTTGCATTTTTTCTATAACTATCAAAAAATTCTTTTTAATAAGTAAAAATTTGATAAAATAACCGCCATTTATATAATATAAGGATGATTTTTGAACTTATTAAACCTTTTTACTCGCTCAGATACGAAACAACAAGCTACAAAAAGTGAAGCACCTACGCATTGGATTAAGTGTAAATCATGTCAGTCTTTGATGTACTATAAAGAGGTAGAAAACCAAAATTATGTATGTCCTAAATGTGGATATCATCTTCGTATAGGCATAAAAGAGAGATTGGCACTTTTAACAGACGAGGGAACATTTGTAGAATTTGATGAAAATTTAAAACCTGTTGACCCACTTAAATTTGTTGATAAAATATCTTATGTTAAGAGAATAGAAGAGGGTGTTAAAAAAACTGGTAGAAGTTCATCTGTTGTGAGTGGAGAATGTAAAATCAATGGTGTTTCTGCGCAACTCGTACTCTTTGATTTCACTTTTATGGGTGGTTCTTTAGGCTCAGTAGAGGGTGAAAAAATTGTTCGTGCAGTGAATCGTGCTATACAAAAGAGAGAGGGTTTAATTATTATAAGTGCGAGTGGAGGGGCTAGAATGCAGGAGAGTACATATTCACTTATGCAAATGAGCAAAACTTCTGCTGCTTTAGCAAAATTAGCAAATCATAAAGTTCCTTATATCTCAATCCTAACAGACCCAACAATGGGTGGAGTAAGTGCATCTTTTGCAACTCTAGGAGATATTATTATTGCTGAACCAGGCGCACTTATAGGTTTTGCTGGGCAAAGAGTAATTGAGCAAACCATAGGTTCAAGTTTACCAGATGGTTTCCAACGAGCAGAATTTTTGCTTGAAAAAGGGTCTGTAGATATGGTCGTAAATAGAAATGAATTAAAAAAGACACTCTCAGACTTGTTAACACTTCTAAAAAATTAGTATGCGTTTATATGCCCTTTGTGATCAAGAATTATTAGATTTAAAAGGCATATCAGTTGAGGAATTCGTTATCATAGCGAAGCAAAATGGTGCTGAAATTATTCAGTACAGAAATAAAACTGCTGATATAACTTTTATAAAACAACAACTTATAAAAATCAGAAAAATGTATGATGGCTTTTTGATAGTGAATGATGCGTATGAGTTGATAGAGTTTTGTGATGGTGTGCATCTTGGTCAAGAAGATTTAAAATTAATAGATTCTGATATACAAAATGCAGTTAAAATAGTACGAGCCGTCATAACAAAAGAGAAAATTTTGGGTATTTCGACGCATAACATTGAAGAAGTGCTTCAAGCAAACGCGTGTGATTTAAATTACATTGGACTTGGTGCATATAGAAATACAAATACAAAAGAAGTAAGTACGATTTTAGGTGATACGCTGGACTCTATTGCATCGCAGTCAAAACATTTTGTAGCAGCAATTGGCGGTGTAAAAAAAAGTGATAGTTTCACTCATGTAACTTACCATGTGATTGGAAGTGGGTTGGTGTCATAAAATGAATATAGACATTATTTCAATTGCAAAAAAAGAAAAAACCATTTATGACCCACTTTATAAAGAGCTAACAAAGATGATTTCTCGCTTTGCAAAAATAGAAGATATCGAACTTTTTGATAAAGATGTAGCAAAATCACACACTATTTCACCAGATGCTTCACAGAAGGCTTATACAAAAGCTTTAACTCCCTATACTGGCAAAGAATTTTCTGTAAGTTTACACCCTGATGGAAAATTAATCGATAGTTTTGAATTTAGTAAGCTATTAAATGATAAAATGGCGGTGAAATTTTTCATTGGTGGAGCGTATGGCTTTGAAGATGATTTTTTAAAAAAATGTGATGTTGTTATAAGTTTAGGAAATATTACTATGAGTCATAAAATAGCAAAAATTGTTTTGCTAGAACAGATTTATAGAGGTTTTTCTATTTTAAGTAACCATCCATACCATAAGTAAAATATAACACAGTGAGGATAGCAATTGCAAACAAGTGAGTTAAATTACTTTAAAGAAATTTTAGAGGGTCGTAAGGCACAGATAATTAAAAATATCGTTGGTGTAAATGATGAGTTAGACCAATTGAATTCATTAGAATTGAATGATGAGGGTGATTATGCATCGGTAAATAATAATTCTATGGTTGAGAGTGCAATTGTGCATCAGCAAGAACAAGAGTTAAGAGAGATTAATGTTACTCTCGGAAAAATAGCAAATGGTGATTATGGCATTTGTGAGATGTGTGAAGACCAAATAAGTTTTCAAAGATTAAAAGTAAAGCCACATGCCATTTACTGTATTGATTGTAGAGAAATAGTAGAAAAATCTAGAAAATAGGAATTTACAATGCAGATTAAAAGATATACGATAGTTTCATTCTTATTCATCGTCATCGTTGGATTGTTTATATATAATTATGTCAGTAAAGAGAGTACAGCGATAGATTTATTTGGTGTTCCTTTACCATCCTTATCTATTGCTATCTGGGCAATTGTTCCTCTTGTGATATTTTATCTTGCAAGTGTTATACATATGTCTTTTTATTCACTTCTTGGTACTTTCAAACTTCGTAAGTATGATAAGGATTATGAAAAATTAATTGATGCTATCGTGGATGCTTACCTTGGCAAACCAAATAGAAATCATGAATTTAAAACACCTAGATACAAAGTACTTGGATTGCTTATTGATAATGTGACTATTTCTTCTGTACAAGATGCTGGATTAGATATAGACAATGAAAAAATCAAAAATGTTTTAAAACTTATAGAAGATATAAAAAATAAAGAAGTAGTGGATCTTAAAAAATACTCTCTTTCAAATACAAATCCTTTAGTCATACAAAATGAAAAGAATCGCTATATGAAAGGCGATATTAGTGCTGAAGATATTTTAAGTCATGCTGATAAGTACGATAAAAGCTTATGTACTGAAGTGTATGTTGATTTTTGTAAAACGGCTTTTTTAAATATGATAGAAAAATACAAAGTATTTTTAACAAAAGATGCACTCTTTGAAATCTTAGCTAGAATTAATGCAAATGATAACACTTTATCAATCACAAATGATGTATTAATGCCTTTGTTGTCAGATTTAGATTTATCCGAAGCAGATTATTTAAAAATGGCAGCTATCTTATCTAATAGCATGATTCCAGAACAAAGAATGAAATTATTTCATATTCTTAGTGATGCTCACGAGGAAGCTATGAGTGCTTATTTATTTACTCTTTTTGACTTAGAAATGTTAGACCCAGCGGATGAAATTTTAGAAAATTCACAACCACAAGAGTATCTAAACTTTAAATCTTATCGTGCGCTAAAAGAGTGTAATAGAAATTTTAATATAAACCTGTTTGTTTAAAGTTAGTAGATGCCCAAATATTTAAAAAATCTTTCCTTTGATAAGCCTGTATATGTATTAGCACCACTTGCTGGATATACAGACCTTCCTTTTAGGAGTGTTGTTAAAAAGTTTGGCGCAGACCTTACTGTGAGTGAAATGCTTAGTTCAAATGCTCTTGTGCATGGCTCTGCAAAAACATTCCACATGCTCCAAAAAGCTCCCATTGAAGACCCATATTCTGTTCAAATAGCTGGTTCGGAAGTAGATATAATAAAACAAGCTGTTGCAATTTTAAACGATCAAGATGGTATTGATATTATTGATCTCAATTGTGGTTGTCCTGTTCCAAAAATTGTTGGACATGGAAGTGGAAGTTCACTTCTTTTGAACTTACCATTGATGAGTGAAATAATAAGAACTATAAAAGATACATCCAATAAAAGTTTAACAAGTGTAAAAATTAGACTTGGATTTGAAAAAAAGAACCATATAGACATAGCAAAAATTGTAGAAGATAGCGGAGCTGATTTTTTAGCAGTTCATGGGCGAACCCGCGCTGGAAGATTTAAGTCAGCAGTTGATTATGATGCTATCAAAGAGATAAAAGAGGCTGTTTCTATCCCAGTTATTGCAAATGGCGATATTGACTCTTATGAAAAAGCTAAATGGGTTTTGGAACATACTGGAACGGATGGTGTAATGATAGGTCGTGGAGCTATCGGTGCGCCTTGGATTTTTCATCAGTTAAAAAGTGGCGAGAGCGATATAACTGCAACATTAAAACATAAAATCATTATGGAACATTTTGATAAAATGATAGAGTTTTACGGACACAAAGGAGTACCAATGTTTAGAAAACATGCACACACTTACTCTAAGGGGTATAGAGGCGCGTCAGTTTTAAGAAATGATATAAACCGTATCGATGATGTTTTAGAACTCAGAGGTGTAATAGATGAATTTTTTAAAAACAGTGAGATATTACTTTAATGTTAAATATTTCTAAATCTATTAAAGCACTTGATGATCTTGATATATCTGACAATCTCTTTCATTATGATTACAATACTAAGCATCTTTTATCCCTTTTAGCAAAAAATACGGATGAAGAAGATGTCCTTTATTTAAGTTCTTACCGCTCTTTTGAAGGCGAGGTTTTTGAAAATTATATTTATGAAAAACTTTTAAGATATGCTGAGCAAAGTGATGATATTGAGAAGTTTATTTTAAAAGGTTTTCATCAAAATAAAGAAAAATCAAATCCAAATACACTTTCTATAAGTGAAAAGCAACAGATAGTTTATAGAACAAAAAGTAGAGAAATTAGCGAATTTGATGCTATGTTTATCACTAAAGATAAAGAACTTTATTTTGTAGAAATGACACTTGTAAAATCTGTTTTAAAACTAAAAAAAAGACTTAGAAAGAAAAAAGCACTTTTAGAAATTATATTTCCACAGTATGAAATAAAAGCACTTATCATTTTAAATGAAGGTGCAACAGGAACAAAACAGTTACCTGATTACTGTAAGGTATGGCTTACGAAAGAATTTTCTGCGAAGAATGTGTTAGAACATATTAAACATCCACATGCCAAGAAGTTGGAGATTAAAGAAAAGATTACTTCTGAAAAAATGTTAGAAGCGCATTCTCTTAAACTTCATCCATTCCGATATTACAACACAATGACTTGGATAACAAAAACATTAAGAAGTCATAAAAAACATATTCTTGATATGACTTTTTTAATGACACAAAGCACTCAGAGATACCATGATTTATATAATAAATTTTATATAGGTTATATGAGTGTATCTGAGGCAAAAGAGTTGCTGAATTTAGATGAGAGTAAATATGATACCAATCAAAGAGTTGTAGTAGCCATCGAGAAAAAACATTCTGATGAGATAGTTTTAACATATTATATACAAACAGCCCGTAAAAAACTTTATTTATACTCTTTCGAAAATGAAGTTATGACTAAAGAGACAAAAGACCCATACGGTATAACTGTTACAGAAGTTTTTCATATAAATAAGGCTATGGATGAGAGTTATGAGTTAAGTATGGCAAATATAAAAGTGATTAAAAAACTTCTAAAAGATAAGTTTGAAGAAAAAAAGCTAAGCTGAGCTTAGGCTCCGTAGGATAAATATCCTGCTTTTTCTTTGTAGATTTGTAAAGGTTCTTTTTCTTCATCATCCCCTCTTAAAAAATTATCTAATACTTGATGTTTATTTTGTAAAATCATTTCAAAATCATCTTGTGTTACTGGTTTATTGTCCGTAAATTTGTCGAGTAAAAGGTTGTTCGCTCCCATAAGTACAAGATAACTTTGTGAAGAATATTCCAACATTACTACACTGTTTTGTTCATTAAGATTTTTTTGAAATCGTATAGTTACATTTTCACCAGATTGATTTGTTTGGGTCATTGGAGGTGTGCTGACTTCTTGATTTGCATTAAACAGCCAAGAGTTATGATTAAGTTTTGATTTATTTTGGGTAATTTTTTTATTGAGTAAAAAGAGAATTATTATACCTATAATTAATATAATGATGACAATATAATAGCTCTTAGACATTTCATCACCTTTTTTTGTAGGTAATGCATCAAATGAATTTGCAATATTTTGTTCACTTGTAGAGTTTTCTTTTGGCGCGACTTGATTTGAAAATCTTAATCTAAGACCGTATGAATCGGCTGTTTTAGAAGCTTTTAAAGTTACAGATGGTGGCACAGATGCGACTATTTGAGTGTATTCTGCGATTGGAGTAATGCTGAGTGAGTCAAGAAACTTTGATGTAAGTTCTTTTGTTTTTTGTGATTCTATAGTTGCATCTTCGAGTTTTATAATGATTTTAGAGGCATTTGCACTCTGTTTTATAGCCCCATTGTAAGGTGCATCAAAGGTAATCATAACATCCACTCTATCTGTTCTATCATAGACATTGTAACTCAAAATTTTAGCAGCATGAAGTGCAAACGGAAGGAATAAAATAAAAAATAATTTAATCATAATCTCTCTTTTGAAAGGTGATATAAAACTGCACTAGAATCAAGGACTTCATTTATACGAATAGCAAGATTTTTTTCATATACCATAACCTCACCTTTGCCTAAAATACGACCATTAACATAAGATTCAACACTCTCTCCAGCTGGTTTTTTAAGGTCTATTATTGAACCTTTATCGAGTTTTAATATCTCTGCGACACTTAGTTCTGTCTCTCCTAAATCAGCTATAAACTCGACTTCCATATCAAGAAGTCCAGAATAATTCATCCATGAAAGCTCTTGGTCTGCATCGTATTCACTCTCTTTTGCACCAAATTTATGTTTACTTCGCTTATACATCTAATTCCTTGATTGCGATAATCATCTCATCATTTTTGACTTTGATTGTTCTCGCATCATCATATGCAAAGTTAAAAACATCTATTTTTTCAAAATGTGGAGTGCTGATTGTGTAAGGATTTTCATTTTCTTCTTCAGCAATAACTTTAGCACTTCCAACGATTAGGTTTGTTGTTTCTAAAAGCATATCTATTAAAGTCTCCTCGTCACTCTCATCTTCTTCTAAAAATAGTTGTGAAACTCTTTGCACCAAACCATGTTCTGAAGCGATATAAACTCGATGTTTTCTTTTATCATGAGTATTTATATCTATGTAAGCAATAAGTGTTCTCTTTTTAGAAACACTTTTCTTGATTTTATGTGGCAATCTTATTTGATGAATGCAAAAATTTTCTGATGCTTGAATTATAGTTTTTAACATTTATATTGCCTTTATGATTGGTAAATGATTATACTTTATAAAGTATCAAAGTAAAATTAAACTCTCTATTATTGGTTTACTATAAAGAGTTCTTGGAGTATAATTCGCGAAAAATTAGAATGGTTCCTTAATGATTGAATTGATTTTACTTGGTCTTGTTGTCGGTTTACTTTCTGGATTCTTTGGTATTGGGGGCGGAACCATTTTAGTTCCTCTTTTACTTTTACTAGGGTTTGAGACGAAAATTGCCATAGGTATTTCTGTTGTACAGATGATGTTTAGTTCCTTTTATGGAAGTTATATAAACAATAAAAAAGGTACTCTTGATGTGCCAATGGTTGCTACCATAGGTTTTGGTGGCTTTATGGGTGCATTTTTAAGCGGTATTATTACTTCAAATCTCAGTGACAAAACTTTAGAACTTATTTTTTTAGGTTTTGCTATTTTTGCTTTAGTCAGACTCTTTTTAAAAACAAAAGAGCATAAAGAACAAAAACACCTCAATAAGCCTATTCTCTTTACAATCGGGATTTTTCTTGGAGCAATAGGCATGGCGATAGGCGTAGGTGGAAGTATGATACTTGTTCCGATTTTGGTTGGATTTTTGCATGTGCCCCTGAAAAAAGCAGTTTCAGCAGGTCTCTTTTTTGTAGTATTTTCATCTATCGCAGGTTTTATTTCACATGCCACAGTAGGGCATGTGGATTTTAAGAGTGGTATCATCATAGGACTTGCTTCACTTTTTGGTGTTTATTTGGGCATCCATTTAAAAGACAAAGTGGATGTACATCTACAAAGAAGATTGATAGTCAGTTTTTATGTGATTGTAGTAACATATTTAATACAAAGAATATTTTTTTGAGAGGGTTTTAGAATGAAAAAAAAAGATTATATAAAAATTACAGGTGCTAGAGAAAATAATTTAAAAAATATTTCGTTGGATATTCCAAAAAATGAGTTAGTTGTTTTTACAGGACTGAGTGGAAGCGGTAAATCAACTTTGGCGTTTGATACACTTTATGCTGAAGGTCAAAGACGCTACATGGAGTCGCTCTCTTCGTATGCGAGACAGTTTTTAGACCGTGTTGGAAAGCCTGATGTGGACAAGATAGAGGGGCTTACTCCAGCCATCGCCATAGACCAAAAAACAACCTCTAAAAATCCTCGTTCTACCGTTGGAACGATTACAGAAATTTATGATTATTTTAGACTTTTATATGCCAGAGTAGGTGTGCAACACTGCCATAAATGTTCAAAAGTTATTTCACAAATGAGTGCTTCAGACATTATCGGTGAGGTTGCAAAACTTCCAGAGGGCGCGAAACTTGTTCTTTTAGCTCCAGTTGTAAATGAGAAGAAGGGTGCGTATGCCGATGTACTTGAATCTCTTGTGCATAAAGGGTATGTCCGAGCCATGATAGATGGTGTGATGGTACGGCTTGACGAAGATATAGAGCTTTCTAAAACCAAAAAACATACTATAAAAGTCGTCATAGATAGAGTGGTTGTTAATGCAGAAAATAAAGAGAGAATCGCAGCCGATGTTGAAAAAGCCCTCAAAGAGAGCTACGGCGAACTTGAAATAGATATTTTAAACCATGAAGAGTTAGGTTTGCAAAAATCCCACATGCACTATTCAGAACATAATGCTTGTTTTGACTGTAAGATAAGTTTTGACCCTCTTGAACCGCTCTCGTTTTCGTTTAATTCTCCAAAAGGTGCATGTCCTGAGTGTGACGGTCTTGGGCTTCGTTATGCACTTGACCATGACAAAATAATCGACCAAGATTTAAGTGTTGAAACGGGCGCAGTAAAGATTGTGTACGGCTTTAATAAGGGCTATTACTTTACATTTTTAAAAGGTTTTTGTGCGGCAAATGACATTGATACAAAAATTCCATACTCCGAACTTCCTGACTATAAAAAGAAAGCAATTTTACACGGTGGGATAGAAGAAATTCCTTTTTTATGGAAAGGTCATACGGTCAACAGAATGTGGCCTGGAATCATAAAAATAGCCTACGATATGTTCAAAGATGAAAAAGAGTTGGCAGATTATATGAGCGAAAAAGTTTGTAATATTTGTGGCTCTCATAGACTCAAGCGAGAATCTTTAGCTGTAAAAGTTGGACAAAAAGGTATCGCAGAACTTTTGGATATGCCAATTTCTAAAAGTTATGAGTGGTTTAAAAATGAGGATAATTTCAGCTATTTTAACGACCAGAACAGACAGGTATCCCAACCTATTTTAAATGAAATCAGAGAGAGACTCTACTTTTTGTTTGATGTTGGACTTGGTTATATAACTCTAGGGCGAGATGCGAGAACTATTAGCGGTGGAGAAGCACAGCGCATCCGTATCGCTTCACAAATCGGAAGCGGTTTGACGGGTGTTTTATATGTTTTGGATGAGCCGAGTATTGGGCTACATGAGAGAGACACACTCAAACTCATCCGTACTTTAAGAAGTTTACAAGAAAAAGGCAACAGTGTTATCGTTGTGGAGCATGACAAAGAGACGATTGAAAATGCTGATTTTATCGTGGATATCGGAAGTGGAGCAGGGAAGTTTGGTGGAGAGGTTGTTTTTAGCGGTACTTTAGAGATGCTCAAAAAAGCGAAAACACTCACAGCGGATTATATGTTTGGAAGAAAAAAGATAGAGTATTTTTACAGACGCCCACAAGAGAAATATATAGAGATAAAAAATGTAACGCTCAACAATATAACAAATTTAAGTGCAAAAATCCCACTCAATAATTTTGTATGTATTACAGGAGTGAGTGGAAGTGGAAAAAGCTCTTTGATGCTTCAAACACTTCTTCCAACGGCACGAGAGCTTTTAAATCACGCAAGAAAAGTAAATAAAGTTGCAGGTGTGGAGATAACAGGTTTAGAGCATGTGGATAAAGTGATTTATCTCGACCAAAGCCCGATAGGTCGAACGCCAAGAAGTAATCCAGCAACTTACACAGGTGTGATGGATGAAATACGAGAACTCTTTTCTAAAACCAAAGAGTCCCAAATACGAGGTTATACAACTTCACGATTTAGCTTCAATGTCAAAGGTGGACGCTGTGAAAAGTGTCAAGGTGAAGGTCAAATCAAGATAGAGATGCACTTTTTGCCAGATATCATGGTTAAATGCGATACTTGTCATGGAACGAGATATAACCAACAAACTTTAGAAGTTTTTTATAAAGGCAAAACTATTTCCGATGTCCTTAATATGAGCGTAGATGAAGCCTTTGAGTTTTTTAAACCGATACCAAAAATCTTTCAAAAAATGCAAACGCTTGTAGATGTCGGACTTGGTTATATTACTCTAGGACAAAACGCTGTAACACTTTCAGGCGGGGAAGCACAAAGAATCAAACTAAGTAAAGAGTTAAGCCGAAAAGACACAGGACAAACGCTCTACATCCTCGATGAGCCAACAACAGGACTTCACTTTGCGGATGTGGATAGACTCACAAGTGTGCTTCATAAATTTGTAGAACTAGGAAACTCAGTACTCATCATTGAGCATAACCTAGACATGATAAAAAATGCCGACTACATCATCGACATGGGACCAGAAGGCGGAAGCGGAGGCGGACTTATCATCGCTGAGGGAAGTCCAGAAGAGTTGGCAGCAACCTATAAAAAAACAGGTTCTTATACGGGCGAGTATCTCAAAAAAGAACTTGCTCTTCATAAATAAATTTAATTATGTAATTATTTTACCTTGGCATGTGGAATTTCCACATGCCACCATGAGTAAAGTGAGGACGCGTGTCCGTACGCCATATAATAGCGTAGGATGAAAATCCTCGGGGTGCTAGAAAAAAGTTTAAAGTTTAGAAATATATCCTGCTACAGCTTTCATCTCTTCTTCACTTAGTTTTGATGCTTGACCTTTCATAAGTCCTTTCATCGAACCGCCGTAAGTGTCTGTTTTGTAGCCATTTAATGCTTTTATAATTTTAGCTGACTCCCAGCCTTTAATGATTTGAGATTTTCCAAGTGCAGGTTTTTCAGCAGTTGCGCCATGACAAGTTGCACATGTTTTAAAAACTCCTTCTCCTGTCACTGATACAATTGTAACAGGAGATTCTACTTCTTTTGTTGCTTGAGTCACTATTTTTTTAGCTTCTTTTGTTGCCTCAATAACTTTCTCAACAGCTTCTTTTGTTGCATTTGCATCTGTTGGCTCAGGTTTCTCAATTGCACTTTGTATATCTTGCGGGTTAATATCTTCATATGCTGATTCAACGCTATCATCACCACATCCAATGAAAAAAAGTGCTACTAGTATCGAAATAGCTATCTTCATATATAATATCCTTGAGTTTATTTGCTGAATTATACACCAAGATTTATTTTATTGAACATAATTTGGGATTATCCTTAAGTTTTTTTACAACGGCTTTTATAAACAGAGATAAAGCTATTTTAGCTACAATTACGCGACTTAAAAGAAGGAACAAATAGATGCAATTTGAACCATATCCATTCGAAAAATTACACAATTTACTCAAAAATATTACACCAAATGACAATTATGCTTCATCCATTTTAACTATTGGCGAACCTCAATTTGAAACACCACACTTTATTCAAAAAGCACTTTGCGAAAACGCACAACTTCTAAGAAAATATCCAAAAACTTCAGGCGAAGAGTCTCTGATACAAGCTCAAATAAATTTCGTCAAAAAAAGGTTCAATACAGAGCTAAAAAGTGAGCAAATAATTCCTACTTTTGGGACGCGTGAAGTGCTTTTTAACTTTCCACAATTTTTACTTTTTGACAAAAAAAATCCTGTTATGGCATACACAAACCCTTTTTATCAGATTTATGAGGGTGCGGCGATTGCTTCGAGAGCTAAAGTTATTCACCTAAACATGGATGAGAGCAACAACTTCAAACCTATTATAAACGAAGAAGAGTTAAGCAGTTGTGACTTAGTAATTTTAAATTTTCCAAACAATCCAACTTCATCAACACTTACACTAGAAGAACTTGGTGCATGGGTTTATCTCGCTTTAAAACACAATTTTGTTCTCATAAATGATGAGTGTTACAGCGAAATTTACACAGGTCAGCCAATTCCATCACTCCTCGAAGCAGCTCGGCATGTGGGAAATACTACATTCAAAAATATTTTAGTTATCAACTCTATTTCCAAACGCTCCTCCGCTCCAGGGCTTCGCTCAGGATTTATCGCAGGGGATGAGACAATTTTAAGAGAGTACATGAAGTACAGAACTTACATAGGATGTGCTTCGCCCCTTCCGCTTCAAAGTGCAGCGGCGGTTGCATGGAATGATGAGGAGCATGTGGAAATATCTCGTGCGATTTATAAAAAGAACTTTGAATTAGCCAAAGAGATACTCGGAGTGGAGATTCCACATGCCACCTTTTATTTGTGGCTCAAAGTTCCACATGCCATAAACTTCACAAAAAAGCTTTATGAAGAGTACAATGTAAAAGTTTTACCAGGGGAATATTTGGCACGAGAAGATAAAAATGGCGTAAATCCAGCAAAAGATTATATTCGTATCGCGCTTGTTGAGAGCGTAGAACAGACAAGAAGTGCATTACTAAGAATCAAGGAGTGTTTAGCATGAGTAAAGTAGAAAAACTAAAAGCAGAGGTGCTAAAAGCACAACAAAACTCAGATATCGCGTCACTCTATGTCTTAGAACAAAAAGCGCATGATACTTTTGATGAAGATACACTTATAGCTTTTTATGCAAATATTCTCGATTTGGCACTTGAAAAACTGACAGATACACTCGAAGCGCATAGAGTTATGGATATGAATGAAGTGCAAGATTTTGCAACCGTGAGAGCCTTGTATGAGTACGCTATAGAGCATTACAGTGCTGGTAAAATCTCCGATGCAAGTGCTTTGTTTGAGGTTCTGAGTGGACTAACAAATGATGCAAAATTCTCATCTGCGCTTAAACTCCACTGGATAGCTTCAGCTGAGAATATCTCACTTGATGATTTCATTTCAAACATTGCAGACATAGAAGAAACTGAGGATGCGGGTACTTTTTATATCAGTTGTTTTACAAAAGAGGCACAAAAATTGCTAGACAACCCCAAGAAGATGGAGAGTAAAATATGAAAATACATTTTATTGGAATCGGTGGCATAGGTATTTCAGGACTTGCGCAATATATGCGTTTTAACGGTCACGAGGTAAGTGGTTCTGATATTTCAGACTCTGCCATTACAAAAAAGCTTCGTACTTTAGGCATTACGGTCACAGTTCCACATGCCGAAGAAGCTATCACAAATCAAGATTTAGTGATTCATTCTGCAATCATTAGCCCTAAAAATCCAGAAGTTGTAGCGGCTCGTGCGAAAGGCATAGAAGTTTTAGCCCGTCGTGAAGCACTTATCCAGATATTGGGCGATAGAAAAGTATATGCGGTCGCTGGTGCGCACGGAAAAAGCACAACAACTGCAATACTTACAGCTATCATGAGTGGTTCAGCTATCATCGGTGCAGAGTCCAAAGCTTTTGGCTCAAATGTAAGGTATGACGACTCTTCAGATGTTATGGTTTTTGAAGCAGATGAGAGTGATGGAAGTTTTGTAAACTCTAATCCCTATTGTGCTTTAGTTATCAATGCCGAGCCTGAACATATGGAGTATTATGACTACAATTATGATAGATTTTATGATTCGTACCGTACATTTATAAAATCAGCACCCTTGCGTGTTTTAAATGCAGAAGACCCATTTTTAAGTACTTTAAAGGATGAAATAGAGGCAAATTGGCTCTATCCAAGTCGGGATATCAAAGATTTACAATACATACTTATCGAAGATGAGCCACATACAAGATTTACTCTCAAAGAGTTAGGTTCTTTTGATGTATGGGGATTTGGTGCGCACATCGCTCTTGATGCTTCTTTAGCTATTTTAGCGGCAAATGAGTCTATGGATATCGAAGAAATAAGAGCCAAAATTTTGACATTCAAAGGCATTAAAAAACGATTTGATATTGTTGGTTCTGAAGATAACAGTGTTATTATTGACGATTATGGTCACCACCCAACTGAAATAAGAGCAACATTCGAAGCCGTCAAAGAGTATGCTATGCTTAAAGGTTTTGACAAAATAACAGCTATTTGGCAACCACACAAATACTCTCGAACCATTGACAATCTTGAAGAGTTTATTAAATGTTTTGAGGGTGCGCAAGAGCTTATTATTTTACCTGTTTGGTCGGCTGGTGAAGCGCCTCGTGATATTGACTTTAAAGAAAAATTTAAAGGCTACAACCTCACTATGGCAGACAGTATCACAAGAGCAAACAATACAATAACGGTTGTTAAAGATAAAAAAGATTTACAAACTCTGGAAAAAGGTCTTATTATCGGCTTTGGTGCTGGAGACCTTACTTATCAGATACGAGGAACTGCATAGTGTCCTATATTTTTGGCATTATCATTGTTGGGCTTTTCTTTTTAGCTCTGCACTATTTTACAGAGTTTACAAACTACCAAAAAGTAACAATCACAACCATCCTATTGGCTATTGTTTTGAGTGCAATTACCTATAATGCCTACACTGATTCTCAAAGAGATAAAATGTTGGAAGCTATAAGGAAGTTTGAGCAAAACAAAACTATAAAATGCAACGGTGAAGATATAAACAACACTAACTTCACTCTCAGCATAGGAACTTATACTTTTATAGGCAAACAAAATACTCCATATTTAAATCGAATGATTAGTGCATCGCAGTGCGAATAGCATGAAAAGGTAAAAATATGACCAATGTACCTTTAATAATCATTACGCTTTCTGGAGTTGTTCTTTTCGCTCCGTTTATTGCACAAACTTTGCGTATGCCACTGGCTGTAATTGAAATTCTTTTGGGATGTGGCGTCGGGTACTTGGGTATTTTAGAAGGAAATATGTATATTCCTATTATCGCTAAAACAGGCTTCTTATTTCTTATGTTTTTAGCTGGTATGGAAGTAAATCTTAAAGCTTTTCTCACAATGCAATCATCACTTCTTAAACGGGCTATAGGTTATTTTATCATTCTTTATTCACTCTCAGCCTTCATAGTATGGCGATTTGATTTTTCAGTTATTTACCTTGTTGCTTTTCCTATTGTATCGCTGGGTATGATTATGGCTCTTGTGAAGGAACTTGGAAAGGGAAAAGCTTGGATTAGACTTGCTTTGATTATTGGAATTTTGGGTGAGCTTATTAGTATCGCAGCATTAACACTTCTGAGTGGTGTTTTAGAATACGGTTTAACAAAAAACTTTTTCCTAGCGATTGGAACATTGATTTTGTTTATAGTTGTGGCAATTTTAATATTTAAAGTTGCCAAAATTCTTTTTTGGTGGTTTCCTAATTTAAGAAGTATTATTATGCCTGAGAGCGATAGAAGCGATAAAGATGTTCGTATTTCAATGGCTTTCTTTTTTATAATGATTGGAGTGATGATACATCTTGGGCTTGATATGGTTCTTGGAGCTTTTATCGCTGGAATGTTCATTGCAACTTTTTTTGAACATAAAACAGATTTGCCACATAAACTTTCATCCCTTGGATTTGGATTTCTTGTTCCAATCTTTTTTATTTATGTTGGTTCTACGGTTGATTTGAATGCGCTTTTATCTTCATCTATTATGCTGTTAGCACTTCAAATCGTAGGTATCATCTTGGCATTACGCATCGCAAGTTCAATGATATATTTAAGAGAATTAGGGCTTAAAAATACGCTTATGTTTGCGATGGGAGACTCTATGCCACTCACTTTTTTACTCGCAGTAGCAACGATTGGAAAAAGTGCCAATGCAATTTCTCCTACCGAGTATTATGCGCTCGTCATCGCAGGTATGATTGCAGCTGTATCTATGATGACAATTATTAAAACAGTTACCAACTACAGCAAAGAAACTTCAACCATTCCTAGTTGAAGTTGGCATGTGGATTTATTCCACACCCTCATCTGTGAGTCTTCTGTATTTGCTACAACCACTACTGCTTCCCATATTACAAACTTTTGCATACAATTTTTTTGCTTGACTTTTGTCTTTTTGTATTCCCTTACCATTTCTATACATTTCTGCTAAAGAGTAACACCCTTCAATTTGTCCTTGATTACAAGTATAATTATAAAGCACACTCGCCATTTCATTGTCTTTTGGTGTACCTCGTCCTCTATGATACGCAACGCCTAGATTAAAACATCCATTAATATTTCCAGCATTACAAGACTTTGCATAGAGTTGGCTTGATTTGGAAAAATCTTGTTTTACACTTCCTTTTCCATCTTCATAGATAACCCCTAAATTAGAACATGCTCTAGCATCCCCAGCTTCACAAGCAACAGCGTAGATTTCAGCAGCTTTTGCTTCATCATGCATTGTACCTTTTCCATATTCATACATATAGGCAAGGTTGTAACATCCATCCATATTTTTGCTTTCACAAGCCGCGTTCCATAATGTAATAGCTTCTTTATAGTTGTTGCTTTTATACTGTACAAACCCATCCGCTACCAAATCAGCACACAAGTTTACACCAAAGACCAACCCCAATACTAAAACCAATTTCTTCATCTTTTTTCCTTTATTTTCGATTACATACCGTACTATTATAACTTAAAACTATACTTTATTAGGTAATTACTTTCTTATTTCATAGTAGATTAGAACAGTTCGAGCTAATAAATATGAAAAGTTTTTTTTGTTGCTTCTGAGAATAGCGATAATAAAATCAAATAAAAATGGCAAAATTAAAGTATAGCGATGGGATTTATAAAATATTATGATTATTTTATAAAAATATTATATCTTTGCACACTCTTTATTATATTTTCATGACAGCTTTAGTTATAGAATTAGCTCTCAAAATAAAAGTTAAAGGAATTTAGATGACACTGAGTGAACGGATAAAAAATGAGATGATGGTTATCAAGGCGTTAGGGGTTGTATATGGCGATATTGGGACGAGTCCTATTTATACAATAGCAATAATTTGTGCCTTAATCGCACCAACAGTGGATAATATATATGGTATTTTGTCCTTTGTATTTTGGACAATGACAATGCTCGTAACGATTCAGTACGCGTGGTTGGCAACAAGTCTTAGTAAAAGAGGAGAGGGTGGAACTGTCGTTTTGGTGCAATTGCTTCTCCCTTATCTCAAAAATGCAAAAGCAGTAGGCATTGTTTCTATATTGGGCTTTTTTGGGGTTTCTTTGATGATTGGAGATGGTGTAATAACTCCAGCGATTAGTATCTTGAGTGCCGTTGAGGGGATGGTGTTAATCCCAGGCTATGAGGAAACACCTAAAATGGTACTGCTTCTCATTGCTTCTCTCATCGCATTCGCACTTTTTGCAGTACAAAAGAAAGGTGTTGAAAAAGTTGCCTCTGCATTTGGACCGATTATGGTTGTATGGTTTTTGGCTCTAGGCGGGGTAGGACTTTGGTATGCGAGTCACAATCTATCCATTTTTTCTGCAATCAATCCAATGTATGCGATGAATTTCGCCATTGAACACCCTTTTATTACATTTGTTATGTTGGCAGATGTTCTTTTGGCTGCTACAGGTGGAGAAGCACTTTATGCTGATATGGGACATTTAGGCAGGTTGCCTATACTCAAAGGTTGGTTATTTGCTTTTGTTGCCTTGATTTTGAGCTATTACGGACAAGGAGCATTTTTAGTTGAACATCCAGAAGCTATAAAAAGTCCTCTCTTTGAGATGACAAAAGATTTTTCTCCTACATTGTATGTGCCATTTTTGATTTTAACTATTATGGCAACAGTCATCGCATCACAAGCCATGATAAGCGGAATCTTTTCTGTTTTATATCAAGCGATGACAACACGCATATTTCCTCATTTTAGAGTTGATTATACATCACATGAACTTCGTTCTCAAATCTATGTTGGTTCTGTCAATTGGTTTTTATTTGCATGTGTCATTATCATGCTTTTTATATTTCAAGAATCAAGCAAATTAGCCGCAGCTTATGGACTTGCAGTTGCTGGAGCGATGAGTATTACAGCTGTTTTAGTAACCATGATATTTGCTTATAGAGGTAAAAAAATTAAAATGTTTTTTGCTATGCTCTCAGGGATAACAAGTTTTATATTTTTTGTTTCATGTTTAATGAAAATTCCACATGGCGGATACTGGTCTTTGATTATAGCTTCGATTCCTCTTGGCTTGATTGTGCTCTATACACAAGGGCAAAAACGACTTCATGAGTCATTAACGCCAATAGCAAAAGATGAATTTTTGACAGAATATAATAAACAATATAGTAGTGGTGTTCACATTGAAGGCATTGCTCTCTTTTTTGCAAGACGAGCAGACAATATTCCAGCATATATTGCAAAAACAATGTTTCAAAATGGTATCATGTATGAAAGAAATATTATGGTAAGTGTGAAACCCACAAGTGAACCAATTGGTGTACACAGTGAACTTTCACCACTTGCAGAGGGGCTTGATTTGTTATTAATTCATGTAGGATATATGGAAATGCTCAATATGGAGAAAATTTTAAAAGAAAAAGGGATAGATGAGAGAACTATTTTTTACGGGGATGAGGAGATTGTTTCTAAAAAACTTCATTGGAAACTTTTTTCATTGGTCAAAAATATTTCACCTAGTTTTGCAAGTTTTTATAATTTTCCACATGAGAAACTTATTGGGGTTTCAAGAAGAGCTGAGATTTGAAAATGAAATATTATGAAAAAAGTAAATTTATCATTAGCCTTGGGTTACTTGTTCTAATTACTCTTTTTTCGCTTCTTTTTTTCGATACGCTCAATCTGCTCAATACTGCTATGCTTTTTATGGTGCCGATTCTTTTTTCGGCACTTCATAACGAAAAAAAAGAGGTTTTTTTTATCTCTGTATTATCGGTATTGTCTTTTGATGTTCTTTTTATTCCACCACGATTTAGTTTGACTGTTTCTGATGTCAATTATCTTATGAGTTTTACAATCATGATAGCTGTTGGTCAGATAATCGCATATTTGACAAAACAAGCAGCGATTGCAAAAGAGTTAGAAATATCGGAAAAAATTCAAGATGCACTTCTTGAGTCTCTTTCGCATGAACTTCGTACGCCACTTGCTGTTATTAAAGGGTGTTCCTCTGGATTGCTAGAGAAAAATTTGATTTTAAATGATAAAGAGCGCACGCAACTCATTGAAACTATTGATGAAAATGCTGAAGATATGGAACAATTGATTCATAATCTTATCAATTCAGCAAAGCTTAAAAATGGGATATTGCATCTCAAAAAAGATATTTGCGACTTAGAAGAGATAATTGGAAGTGCACTGCTCAAATCAGAAAAAGAGCAAACAGCGAATTTTGTACTCTCTCAAAATATTCCAACAATCTATGCAAATGCTATTTTTATTGAACAAGCTTTGATTAATCTTTTGGATAATGCGTTTAAATATGGCTTTGATGTAGGCGTGAGCGTAAGTGAAAAACCAGATGGCGTATTGATTGTAGTGAGCAATAACGGTACTATTCCCTCTGTTGATGAGTTGAATCAGGCGACTAAAGCATTTGTAAGATTATCCAATGCATCTTCTAAGCGAGGTTTAGGTTTGGGGCTTCATGTTGTACAACTCATAGCAGAAATTCATCGTGGAACACTGACACTCAAATCTGAAAATGAACGATTTTTTGCAGAATTATTTTTACCTAAGAGGGCGGAATGAAACCAAAAATTTTAATAGTGGATGATGAAAAATCAATCCAAAAACTTCTCGATTTGGCACTAGGTGCTAGTGGCTATGCAACGCTTCAGGCCACAACTGCAAAAGAGGGTTTGTTCTATGCTCTAAGCCATTTACCAAATCTCATACTTCTTGATTTAACGCTCCCAGATATGGATGGGCAAGATTTTTTAAAACAACTTAGAGAGTGGAGTACAATACCTGTCATTATTTTATCCTCAAGGGATAACGAAGAGACTAAAATAGCACTTTTAGAATGTGGAGCGGATGACTATGTGACAAAGCCTTTTAGTACGGGCGAACTGTTAGCTCGTATAAAAGCTACATTGAGAAGATTTGAGACTGAAAATTGTACTTCTGCAATTCTTGAGAGTGAAAATTTAACACTGGATATAAATAATCACACAATCCATTTAGATGGGAATGAACTCAAATATACACCAAAAGAGTTTGAATTGTTAAAACTGTTTATGAAGCATAAAGGTAAAGTTTTGACCTACAATTGGCTTTTAAAAGAGGTTTGGGGTGTAGGGTATCAGCAAGAAGTGCATTATTTGAGAATTTTCATCAATCAATTACGACAAAAAATAGAACCAAATCCATCCAGACCAACGAGAATCAGAACAGAAACAGGGATCGGGTACAGATTTATAGGGTAATAATTTGAAAAAATTCTTAAAATCTTAACTGCGAATTTTTCTAGTCTCTATAAAATAAACATGTCCCAAATAAATCACAAAAAAGATAGCTCCAAAAAATATTGCAAAAGGGATGAGTGAGATTAGGTAGAGGATGAGAGTTTTTACTCTTAAGCTATTGCCGTTGAAATATTTTATCTTTTTATCCTCTTCTTGTGTGCAGATGTTGGATGCAATATCATAAGTCATCATTTTGTGAAAGAAGTAGTAGAGTGGAAAATTGAGTGCTACGATGTTTACAAATGGTATAAAATAGAGTGGGATAAAAACAAAAAAGAGCAAAAGCATGACAAATGCCCATTTTATGGTGTTAAATACTCCTGCAATGGGATTAGAATATCCTATCATCGTAACATCTTGATAGTGTCTTTGTTGAAGTTCTTTTAGCACACTTGGAGTTAAAAATCCTATAACGATAACCGCTACAAAAATTGAAACATAAAGCATAAAAAAACCGCCGACAGCATAAACCAAAAAGCCTATTATCCATGATGTGATAGCGTAATTCATAAAAAACTGCATAATCGCAGAACCCTCAAGTTGCGTAGAAAAATTGTCTGTATGAGGAATGCCATTTTGAACTGTTGTTTGGGTACTTTGAACATTGAGTGTTCCTAGTTGCTCAAGCCCTGCACCTGCTATGAAAAAAAAGAGAATATACATACTAATTATCGTGATTAGAAAGGGTAAAATGGAGTATTTGAGCATTTTTGGAGTGAGAAAATCTTGAACACTTTTGTAAAATAGGCTTGTTGTATTTTTCATTTTTTGCTCCAAAGTTTTTGACTCAGTTTCAACTCTTCCACTATACTTATGGCTAATTGAAGGGTTGTGATATATTCCATTGCTATTTTATAGTCTAAAAGTGAATGAAAGATTGCGGGTTCAAAAAGGTCTTTGTTGTAGTAAATCGCCATGTGGATAGAGTCGCCTATAAATGAGATATACACAGGATGTTTTGACTTTTTTTTAAAGCTAAGAAGTCTTTGCATGAGTGAGTGAGAGAGAATATACCTTGCTTCAATTTGGTCGTTTGAGTAAACAACAAACTCTTTTTCAAACTCTGTATCGTCCATTTTGACAAGTTCGTCTCTGACAAAATTTTTGGACTGCAACCAGCCACCTAGGAGATTTCCAAAAGTGCTTTGGGCTGTATCGGGCAAAACGATTGTTTTTCCGTTAAAGTTTTTGTTAAATTCTGAAACTATAAAAAGTCCACGAAAAAGTGTCTGCCACTCATCTTTACCTTTTGAGTTTTTATGTTTCGTTTGGACATGAAGGTCAGAAAATTCTATTTTTATGCCATTTATTTCGCCTTGAACGAGGTCGTTTCCGCTTATTTTATCAGGTTTGGAAGTGAATAATTCGGAGCGTTCAAAAAGATGTTGTGGCATGTGGGAATCACTGGAGTAGGTAAGTTTTTCATCTATGGCATGGATAAGGGGTTCGATGATTTTGTTCTTGAATTCACTTGTATAATCTTTTGTTAAAAACTTATAAATAAATCCGCCAATTCCAAGATAAACAAAAATAAAAATAACCAAAAAATCAATACTCATTTCCACATGCCGAGTAAATGTTATGAAGAGAAGAATAAGTACGAGTGTATAAAATGCGCCGATTATGGCTATTCTGTATCTTAGATTTTTTCTCTGAATCTCTAGTTTTTCGAGCGTTGGATAGAGTGATTTGTAGTAAAAATCTGTAAGTTCACTAACGCTTTTCATAATCTATTTAAAAAGCTCTTTGACATTGACACTTTGTCTCTCACTCTCTACTATGACAAAAACCTCTTTTTTAGAGTAGTGCATCGCTTGAGCCATAAAGTTTGTCGGAAGCATTTCAATTGTATTGTTGTAGTCTGTAACCGCTTGATTATACGCGCGTCTAGCTGCTGAGATTTGCTCTTCTACTTCATTTAAAGAGTGTTGCAAATGCATAATATTTTCATTTGCTTTAAGTTCTGGGTAGTTCTCAACCGCCACCATAATAGAACCAAGTGCTGAACTTATTTTTGTATCCAGAGCCATTTTTTCATGCTCGTTTATGTTAGGTTTGGAAGCATCTGCACGGAGTTTTGTAACCTCTTCAAGGAGTGATTTTTCATGCTCCATGTATTTGCTCACAGAGGCTACAAGGTTTGGAATGAGGTCGTAGCGTTTTTTGAGAACGGTATCCACACCAGCGAAAATATTTTCAACTTGATTTTTCTTAGAAACAAGTGAGTTGTACATTAAAACTAAAATGAGTGCGATAACTAAAATAACGATAAGTGATGTTGGCATGTGGAAATCCTTTTTGTTTGCTTGGCTAGTTTATCACTGTTTTGTTTAAGTTTTTGTTATATCTTTTGCCACAGTGTAGCCACTCGCCCATGCAAAAGCGAAGTTGTATCCGCCTCTTTTTCCTACCACATCTAAAACCTCTCCGCAAAAGTAGAGGTTTTTTTGTTTGAGTGATTCGTAGGTTTTTGGATTTATTTCGCTGACATTGACTCCGCCACCGCTCACTTCGGCATGTCTGAAACCATGTGTCTCTTTGACTTCAAATCTCCAGTTTAATATTTGGTTGGCGATTTTTTTTGATAGTTTTGCATCTGTCTTTTTTGCTAGTTCGGCATGTGGGATTTTTAAATCATCGAGTAAAGAAGTGGCAATTTTGATAGGAATTAATCCTACTAAGATATCAAGAATTGTAAACTTCGGCATACTTTTTGCGACTTTGCTGATATGGTCGGAGAGTTTTTGAGTGTTGAAGTTTGGAAGTAGATTGAGTGTTATTTCCACATGCGCTGTGAGCGGTAGCGAGGAAGTACTCTTGGGGTGCCAAGAGTTTAGAAGTGCAACACTTGCTCTTTGAGAAATATCAAGAATAGCAAAGCCTGAAACACCGTAATCCGTGAAAAGAATATCGCCGTGGCATGTGGAATCTTTTTTTTGGTTTATGAAGAGCGTAACTTCTCCAAAAACTTTAGCTCCTGACATTTTATGCGCAATTTTAGAACTCAGATGCAGTTGCACAAGCGATGGATAAGTCGGAATGATGGTGTGTCCAAATTCTTTAGCAAAATTTTGCCCATCGCTATTTCCACCAAGATGACTCGCAGCCTCTGAACCTGTGGCAATAACGACTTTATCATGGGTTTTGAGTAGCCCTTTAATATCTGTTATTTTGGTTTCTGTATGAAAAATAACACCGAGATTTTTTGCAGTCTCTTCCAAAAGTTTTACGACAGATTTGGCTTCATTGCTCAGCGGATAAACGCGTCCATCTTCTTTTATGTCGAGCAATAATCCTATTTCAAGAGCAAATTTCTCAAACTCTTTAAAGCCAAAATTTTTGAGTGCATCATTAACAAAAGAGGGGTTTGCACCGAAAAAATCATGTTGGCTGAGTTTTGTGTTGGTAATGTTGCAACGACCATTTCCAGAGACTAAAATTTTTTTAGCACATCTGTTGTTCTGCTCGAAGATTTCCACATGGCATGTGGATTTTGCACAAAAGATGGCACACAAAAGCCCAGATGCTCCACCGCCTACAATCGCTACTTTTGGCATGTTAAAGCGTCACGACTTTTGCACCAAATCCACCCATGTATTGCGGTGCATCTTCAAACTTTTTCACTTTTGGGTGCGATGCTAGAAAGTTTTTGACAGCAAAGGAAAGTTTGCCAGTTCCGATTCCATGATAGATGAGAACTTCATCCCAGCCTGAGATGAGTGCGTCGGAGATAAATTTATCTAAAACTTCTTCTGCTTCTTCGGCTCGCATACCGTGTAAGTCACACTTCAAACCAGCTCTTTTTTCAACGCTGATTTTTACATCGGTTTTGTGTTTTGGTTTGATGATTTCGGTATGTTTCAACTGCTTTGTTTTTACGCGAAGTTTCATACCTTCTATCTCAATCATCGCATCATTATTGCTTGTAAGAGAGATAATGACACCTTTTTTGCTGTGGTATTTTACTTTGTCGCCGACATGAAATTCCACATGCCGTGTTTGCTCCTCTACTTTTGGCTGAGGAATTGCTTTTTTGGCTTTGTCCATCGCTCTGTGGATTGCCGCACTATCTCCAGCCTTGGCTGCATTTTTTGCTTCGTTGATTGCTGCGCTATAACTCAGGGAGAGTTTGTTTTTTTGCTCTTGAAATTCGTTAAAAAGTTGCTCTCTTTGCTCTTTTAAAGCCAACTCTTTGAGTCTTAAATCTTCAAGTTTTTCATCCACTGCTTTATGTTTTTGTTTGAGTTCGCGTTCGAGTTGTGAGCCTCTTTCGATGAGAATATTGAGCTTTTCACTGTTATCGCCATAGACCACTTTTGCTTCTTGAACGATTTTATTTGAGATGCCGTAGCGACTCGCAGTTTCAAAAGCGTAACTTTTTCCGATGATTCCCTGCATAAACTCATAAGTCGGCGTTCGAGCCTCTTCATCATAAATCGCCGCCATAAGTTCGACATCATCACGGTCAGCCATAAGTGCGGCGAGTCGTTTGTGGTGGGTTGTCACAATTATCTTTTGATTTTTTGCAACTAGTTCTTCAAGGATGACTTTAAAAAGTGCCGCCGCCTCGTCACTATCTGTTCCGAGTTCTATCTCATCGACGCCCACAAGAGCCGATTTGTAATCAAATATTTTTGAAAACTCTTGCATTCTTCCTGCAAAAGTTGAGATGTCGTTTTTAACATTTTGGGGGTCATCGATGATAGCCAACACATTTTTAAATGAACCGATGTGCGATTTATGCTCGTTGAGTTTCATAGGGATAATGTACTTCGCCATAAACGCTGATGCCAAAATAGACTTGAGCAACATCGTTTTACCACCCGCATTAACACCCGTAATCATCAATATGTTTTTCGAAAAATCCACATGGATGGGTTTTGCTTTGTGAAGAGCAGGGTGAATGAAGCCATCGAGAACTATTTTGGAGTCATTTTTGGATTTGATGATTTGCAAATTTTTGGCTCTTGCAAATAAAACTCTCGCTTGGTAGTTGTCAAATTTGTCAAACTCTTTGTCGATAAACGCGATAAAAGGTTGAAGTTCGGCTAGTTTTGCAGAAAAACTTTTTGCATAGGAGTAAAAGATGGTTTCGCGCTCTTGCTGGATGTAGCGAATCTGCTCTTTTGTTTTTAAGATGATGTCAGGGGAGACATAAAAAAATCCACCGCTACTTCTTGAGATAACCGCACCTTTGAGGACATGGTTAAACCCACCACGCACCAAAAGACACTCCTCATCGTTGATAAAGTGAACCTGCGTATCGACGAGATATCCAGTGAGTTTTGGGCTTGACATCATGCGTTTGAGTGAGCCGTTCATGTTGGCTTTATGCTCTTTTATTCTTGCACTTAGACCAAAAAGTGTTTCATCCAGATTTTCATTAAAATGTCCATCGGTACTAAAATATCTCTCTATCTCAAGAAATCTATCATCGATGATAAATCTCTCCATCCATTCGCCGATGAGACCATTCAGTTCACGGTTTTTGAAGTAGCGAAAGTATCTTACAACCTTAATGATTTCAAAAATCTGCTCAAAGTTGAGAACACCTCGTTTGCTTAAATGCCCTTTGATATTTGTAAAGTTTGCAATCTTTGGAGGTGCGTTAAACTCTATGGCATCGAGTGCTTTGATGTAGCGAAAATGAAGCTCTTGGTCGCCTTCGATGAACAAAGAAGCCTCACGGGAGAAGAAGCTAAGAAATGCGTTTATATGTTCACCTAAATCGAGTTGGTCTATAAGTATGTCTAATTTTGAAGTTTTTGTGTTGTCTGTTTTCATATCTCAGTATCTATTATAATTTTTGTACATGTTTAATTAATATTTATAAATTAAAGGCAAAGTATATCTATTATTTTCTTTTGGGTACTAAAATTACTAAAGATTAGTTCCAAAGCACCTCTATATGATTTTAAAATTTTTTCTGTTAAAGAGTTAATGATAGTTTTTTAAGTCTTATTTATTATAGAAGGGTATTTGTTGCTTTGTTTTGGCATGTGGAAATAATTTCCACATGCCATGATTTTATCTCCAAACCACCTCAATATCATCCAACAATAGCGAATCATCAAAAGAGTTGGAAGCGGATGTGATGTTGCCAATATTATTTTGAGTGTCTAAAAATCTTTGTAGATAATATTTTTTAGAATATCCTCTACTTTTTAAATCTTTGATAATATAATTTATATCTTCTTCACTCAGTAAATCCGCATGTATAGTTGTGCGGACTTCAAAATCTAAACCACTTGCTATGAGGTATTGTAAAGTTATTGAAAATTCATTGAATTTATTGGACTTTGTAATCTCTTTATGCTTGTAAGCAGGTGCTTTATAGTCAAGTGCTATAAAATCGATGAGCTTTGATTCGCATAGAAGTTGAATATTTCTGAAATTTGTACCATTCGTATCGAGCTTTATTTTAAATCCAAGTTGTTTAATCACTTTACATAATTCCACTAAATCATAATCCGTAGCTTCTCCTCCTGAGAGAACAACACCATCGAGTAAATTAATTCTTTGTTTCAAAAAGTCAAGTACATCGTATAGGCTATAGTTTGCATCTTTTGCAAAAACTATATCCTTGTTATAGCAGTAATCACATCGCATATTGCAACCTTTGAACCAAATTACACATGCCAGATGATTTGGATAATCAAGATGTGTAAATTTTGTTATGTCATAAACAATTTTGTTGTTCAACAAACTGTTTTCTTTGTCTGTGTTCACCTGTTTTTCCTACATTAAAACTCTCTACGGGTCTGTGATACCCCATTACTCTTGTATAAACTGTACACTTTTGTCTTTTCTCATTTAAGAGCACTAAAATTTCGTTTCTTTTCATTTTAACTTCCTTTATTTTAGACGATGTCGGAAGTAATTCCGCCATCTACGCTAACGCTTAGTTTACCTCGGCGGTAAGCCCATGCGCACCTCGGTGCTTTAATTAAGATGCAATTTCTTGCTGTTGTATTAACGCATCATCACATTTTGGGCAGTATTCATGTTCTCCTGCTATGTATCCATGTTTTGGACATACTGAAAAGAGTGGGGTGATAGTGATATAAGGAAGTCTGAAATTTGTGATGACATTCTTCACAAGTTTACGACAAGCCTCAGCGGAACTTACTTGCTCTTGCATGTAAAGATGCAGTACCGTTCCGCCCGTGTATTTGCACTGTAAATCATCTTGAAGCGTGAGTGCTTCAAACGGGTCATCTGTCAAATCTACTGGAATTTGCGAAGAGTTTGTGTAATAAATATTTTCATCCATTCCAGCTTGAAGGATAGAATCCCCATATCTTTTTTTATCTTCTTTGGCAAATCTGTAAGTTGTTCCCTCTGCAGGAGTTGCTTCAAGGTTATAAAGGTTTCCACTTTCTTCTTGAAATTCAACCATTTTATCTCTCATGTGATTTAAAATTTCAGTGGCAAACGCTATTCCTTTAGGTGAGCTAATATCATAAGTTTCACTTGTGAAATTTCGTATCATCTCATTCATTCCGTTTACGCCTATCGTTGAAAAGTGATTTCTAAATCCTGGTAAATATCTTTTCGTGTAAGGAAAAAGACCTTTATCAAACATCTCTTGGATGAAGACTCTCTTTTTTTCTAAAGTTGATTTTGCATGATTCATTAACTCATCAATTCGAAGCATAAGCGCCTCTTTATCGCCCTTATGTAAAAATCCGAGTCTTGCCATATTGAGCGTTACTACGCCGATACTTCCCGTCATCTCCGCACTACCAAAAAGTCCACCTCCTCGTTTGAGTAACTCCCTCAAATCAAGTTGGAGTCTGCAACACATACTTCTAACATGCCCAGGTTTATAGGCTTCTTCATTTTGAATCAACGCACCAGAGGCATCTCTTTTATATTGACTTCCTATAAAATTTTGAAAGTAGGACGAGCCAATTTTTGCAGTATTTTCAAATAAAACATCTGTATTTTCTCCATACCAGTCAAAATCTTCCGTAATGTTCACCGTTGGGATAGGAAAAGTAAAAGGTTGCCCAGTTTTGTCTCCCTCTGTCATAATTTCATAGTACGCTTTGTTGATTTGGTTCATTTCACTTTGAAAATGTTTATAGGTCATATCTTCAAGTCGTTTGCATCCTCTTTTATTCGCTTCTTCTATAAGCTCACTATCGAAACTATCTTTAAGTAAGTGAAGTTGTTTTCTAGTAGGAATTTGATTTTTCAAATCATCAGGCACAGTCCAATCAATAGTGATGTTTGTAAAAGGAGATTGCCCCCATCTCGCAGGAACATTTAGGTTGTAAATAAAACTACGAACGGCTTTTTTTATCTCTTTATAAGATAACTTATCTCTAAAAACATAGGGTGCTAAGTAGGTGTCAAAGGATGAAAAAGCTTGTGCTCCCGCCCATTCGCTTTGAAGTATTCCTAAAAAGTTTGCCATCTGACCGAGAGCTTCACGAAAATGTTTTGGTGCATCACTCTCGACTCTTCCTCGCACTCCATTAAACCCTTCATCCAGAAGAACTCTTAAGCTCCATCCAGCACAATATCCAGTTAGACAATCAAGGTCATGGATATGATAATCGCCATTTCTATGCGCATAACCTTCTTCTTTGGAGTAGATTTTATCGAGCCAGTAGTTTGCTATAACTTTTCCAGCGGTGTTATTTACAAGACCTGCATTTGAGTAGCCAGTGTTTGAATTTGCCTTTATTCTCCAGTCGCTTCCGTTAATATACTCTTCGATGGTTTGCGTAGAGTTGATATAAGTCGTATCTACCTCTAGCATGTTGTCTCTTTGCATCTTGTGCATGTGGCGATAGAGAATAAAAGAACGCATGACATCGAAATATCTTGCTTTGTATAACTCTTTTTCTATTAAATCTTGAATATCTTCGACAGCTATGACTCTTTTGTTCTTTAGTTTTTCTAGTACATTAAAAAATATTGAATTATCATAAGTTATATGTTCGCTATTAAAAGCTTTTTTAATTGCATCTTCTATCTTAAATGCAGCAAACTCTTTACTCGTTCCATCTCTTTTTAAAATGCTCTGAATCATCTGTTTTCCTAAACTATATTTGGCGTAGTTTATAGAAATGTGAATTAAGGGCGTATAATAAAATGTGTCACGACAATGTCACAAGAACTAAAGTAAAAACTCTTTAAAGTAGTAAGTAAGCAACTCTTTTTTTTCCTCTTTTTTGGCTTTGACTTTTTGTGCTAAGAGGTTGAGTGTTTCGCAAAATATGTATTTTTCTATGAGGTTCAGAGTTTCTAGTTTTTTGTAGATGTCAAGTGTGAAAGTTGTGTTTTCTTTGATGGATTTTGCACTTGTGTTTATAAAAATGAGGTGCATGTTTTGCATATCTGTGATTGTTTTTAGGTGTAACTCTAAGTCAAAAATATACTCTATTTCTTTGTAATCAAAAATCTTCGTATCTGCCGTTTTTATGTAAGTGTCTAAAAAGATATTTACCTCTCTGTATTTTTCATATTGCTTGTCTGCATTGGCTAAATAATCATAAACTTTAGGTCTTTCTGTTTTCCAACCATAAAGAGTGGTTTTAGGAATATCAAACTTTTCTGCTATTTCTTTTGTTGATAACATACGAATATCGTCCTTATTTTGAAACATAGGATTATATAAATACGGTAATGAGAAAATAATTGACAATAAAAGCAAATAATTTTACTATAATCGTAATTAATGGAATAGTAATAATAAAAATTAACGATTTTATGCCTTAATCGTAATAATTATAATTTTCTATTTTAAATAATTACCGTAATGGTATAAGTGATTTTTTATGGACATACTTCAATTAGAAATAAAACTGCAAACTTTAGTGGACAATCTCAAAAAAAATGATTTTATCTTTGATTTTCTTCTCGCTTATGAGATGCCAAAAGCAAATGTTGCGAGGCTAAGAAAAAATAGCGATGTCAATACGCTTGACATAAACGGTGAACTTACAGTAAAAAATAAGAAACTATTTTTTAAAGAAGCTTCAACACAAGAGCTTGATAGTTTATTTGCACAAATTCCACATGCCAAGAAGGGATTGCGATTTATCATCGTTACCGATTTTGTAACGCTCAAAGCCATAGACACAAGCCTCAAAACCACGCTCAATATCGCATTTGACGAACTTCCAAAAAACTCAGACTTTTTTTGGCCACTTGCCGGAGTAGAGAGAGCAGCGGTTTATGATGAAAAAGAGGCGGATGTAAGAGCCTCTATAAAGATGGCAAAACTTTACGAGGAACTCAAAAAAGAGAACCCGACAAATACACATGCTGAGATTCATGCACTCAATGTTTTTTTGACAAGGCTACTTTTCTGTTACTTTGCAGAAGACACCGATATATTTGCCGAAGAAAATCAGTTTACAAACTACCTAAAAGCCGTTTCAAAACCTGACGGAAGCGATTTGGATGTGCATATAGAAAAACTTTTTGAGACACTCAACTCGAAAGAGCGAAATATCTCAAGCCACCTCAAAAGCTTTCCCTATGTAAACGGTGGGCTTTTTCGTGAGAGATTTCAGATGTGCCCTGAGCGTGAGCGAGGAAATGCCCTCGGGGTGCCACGATTTAGTGCAAAGTCACGAAAACTTCTCATCGAATGTGGCGGTGATTTGAACTGGTCGCAGATAAATCCTGACATTTTCGGCTCAATGATTCAAGCGGTGGTAAGCGAAGAGCATCGTGGTGGAATGGGAATGCACTACACTTCCGTGCCAAATATCATGAAAGTTATCAATCCGCTTTTTTTGGAAGAGTTACATGCAGAGTTTGAAAATGCAAAAGGCAACTTTGCTAAACTTAACAAACTTCATCAACGCATTACAAATCTCAAAATATTTGACCCCGCATGTGGAAGTGGAAACTTTCTCATCATCGCTTACAAAGAGTTAAGAGAACTCGAGATGAAAATCTTTGAGAGTGGCGGAATGCTCCACATGCCGAGTGTGAAACTCAGCCAATTTTACGGTATAGAGCTAGACGACTTCGCCCATGAAGTAGCTATTTTGTCACTTTGGTTGGCAGAACATCAGATGAATCAAGCGTTCAAAAAGAAATTTGGAGATTGTACGCCGACATTACCGCTCAAAAACGGTGGCAACATCGTACAAGGAAATGCAACAAGACTGGATTGGGCAGAAGTTTGTCCAAAAGAAGAGGGCGATGAAATTTATATTTTGGGGAATCCGCCGTATGTAGGTTCTAGTATGCAAAGTAAAGAGCAAAAAAATGATATGACTTATATATTTTCAGCTGTTTTAGAAAATTATAAAAATTTAGACTATATAGCTTGTTGGTTTTATAAAGGGGCAAATTATATTAGAGGTGTAAATGTAAAATTAGCTTTTGTCAGTACAAATTCTATAAGTCAAGGTGAACAAGTTGCCTTAATTTGGCCAATAGTTTTAAAAGATGATTTAGAAATATATTTTGCATATCAATCGTTCAAGTGGACAAATAATGCAAGAGCTAACGCAGGTGTTACTGTTGTCATAGTTGGACTTAGCAGACAGTTAAATGAAGCAAAATATTTATATCAATTATTTGTTAAAAGGGAAGTAAAAAATATAAACGCTTATTTGTCTGCTGGAAGTAATATTGTTGTAGCTAGAACAAGTAAAGCTATAAATATGTTTCCTGAAATGGTAAGAGGAAGTATGCCTACAGATGATGGTAATTTTGTACTTAATGTGGATGAAAAAGACATGCTCTTAGAAAAATATCCAAATATTCAAAAATTTATTAAAAAATTCATGAGCGGAGGCGATTTTATTAATAACTTTGAAAGGTGGTGTTTATGGGTCTCAGATGAAGATGTTGATGAAGCAAACGAATATGATTTTATAAAAAATAGATTAGATGCTGTTCGTAGTTTTAGATTAAAAAGTAAAGCTCCATCGACTGTCGAATACGCAAAACATCCAAATAGATTTAGACAAATAAGCTTTCAAGATACATTTTGTATTATTCTACCTCTTACTTCTTCTGAAAAAAGACACTATATTCCTCTTGGGTTTTTATCAGAGCCTACAGTGGTAACTAATTCCGCAGGTGTCATTTATAATGCAGAATATTGGATTTTTGGAGTAATAACTTCACAAATGCACATGATATGGGTTCGAGCTGTTGGAGGTAGCTTAGAAACACGAATTAGATATTCATCTGTGCTTTGCTACAACACCTTCCCTTTCCCAAAAATAACCCAAATCCAAAAAGACGAAATCGAAGAACTCGTCCATGCCATCCTAGATGAACGAGATAAAAACTATCTCAAAACCATGGCAGAACTCTACGACCCAAACAAAATGCCAGAGGGATTGAAAACCGCCCACCACAACCTCGACATCTATATAGAAAAATGCTACCGAGAACAACCCTTCGAGAGCGATGAAGAACGACTAGAACACCTCTTCAAACTTTATGAGAAAATGATAAAAGAGGAAAGTATGACAAAATGACATACTTTTTACTTGAATTGATTTTTTACGCTATGGTTAATAAATTTTAAAAAAAGGAAAGAGAACATGAAACTAGAGGCAATTTACAATTTATTGAAAAAATCTGATTTATCTGATTTTTATGTACCACAAGGGCTTGGAAAAATAGTCTTTATATATAAGGAAAATGTAGCACTGACTATTTCAAAAATAGAAAAAGATGAAAAAATATTTGGTTATGAATATTTTTTTAATAGTGACAAAAGTGAAAAAGAAAACCTACCCGACTATGATAAATTTGTAAGAGAAATATGTAAAATAGATATTCATTTAAACTGTTGTAATTCCATATATCAACAAGAATGGGCTATCAAATATAATGATAATGTCATATATATTATTAACGCTTTAAATATATATAATCCTAGTTCAATAGATTTTACCATACCTTATAATTTAGACTCTTATGATTTTGAATTTAATTTTTTAAAAATGGTAAATGAGTATTCTAGTGGAAGCAAATACTACCAAGCAGAAAGAATCATTGAGGAAGTGATTAATAAGAAGGAGTCAACATATCAAGATTTTTTAGAGAAATAGAGAGATGCTAGATAAACTTTTTAAAAATCCATAAAAAATGAGAAAAGACTATGAGTGTTTATAAATATATGGCTACACATACAGCTGATAAAAAAGTCAATTTATTGAAATCTATTTTTGAAAAAAATGTTTTAAGGTTTAGTAGTCCACTATCATTTAATGACCCATTTGAGTTAAGACCACATATAAAAAAAATGATAAATGAAGAAAAGCATATTTTACAAGATGCAGTTTTTAAGCATTTAAATATTACTGAACAAGCACATAAATTTCATGATATAACAGTGACAACCTTAGCTCATGATATAGGCATGTTATGTCTATCTGGACTGCGTGATAATTTAGTAATGTGGGGGAATTATGCCGATAATCATAAAGGCATAGTTATAGAATTTGATGATTCTCATCCTTTTTTTAATCCTGATTGTGAAATTACAGATTTTATTCATGAATTAAAAGAAGTTGTTTATGTGGATGAGAGAATTAGTATGAATTCAGATGAGTGGGGAGCAAATGAAAAAACATTTTTAGCCAAAGGTAAAGATTGGAAGTATGAATATGAGTATAGAATGACCATTTTGCTTGAAGAAAATGATAGAAATCCTAATAGATTCAACATAAAATTCCCTTCTGAAATAATTACTGCTGTATATATTGGGTGTAAGGCTACACAAGATACTAAAAAGTATGTAAATAATTTAAGTAGTAAAAAACAGTGGAAACATTTAAAAATACATCAGTATGAGGCTGATGAAAAAGAGTATAAATTAACATCTAAAAAGTAAGTTTATTGTGAATGAAAATAAAAAATTATAGCATTGCAAAATGACATATTTTTTAACTAAACTCATTTTAAGAGATATGAAATTTTAAAAATATCAGGGGCTAAAAATGGATGAGAATTTTAACAAATGGAATGAAGTAAAAAAGGGTGTAGAAAGTGAAAACATATTGGTTGGATTTAAAAATAGGGATATATTTTATATGAATATGGGCAAAAATATTGGTTATGAACAAGACGGAAAGGGGGAAAACTTTGTGCGACCTGTTGTGATAGTAAAAGGTTTTAACAAAGATATATTTTTTGGCATACCATTATCTACGAAACTCAAAGAGGGTAAATTTTATTATCAGTTTTCTTTTAAAAAGCAGGACGAAATTACTACAAATATTGCCTTATTATCTCAAATGAGACTTTTTAGTACAAAAAGACTTTTAAATAAAATAGGTGTAATCAGTGTGGAAGATTTTCAGAAGTTGAAAGAGAAATTTAAGATTTTGATTGATTAAACCCCATCTGAAAAGATGGGTCGTCCCGAAGGAATTTAGGTTGTCATTGTACACCAATATTAAATTGAAGTCAATAAAAACCAAATATTAAAAAAATAGGAAAAACAAAAAATGCAAAACCTCATAGAAGTAAACTACGACCAAACAGGTAAAAGCAAAACCACAAATGCACTTGGTATGCGGACGATGCAAGAGCGGGTTTATGCAAAAAGAGATGAAAAATATCTGCTCCTCAAAGCTCCTCCCGCTTCTGGTAAATCACGGGCTTTGATGTTTATAGCACTCGATAAACTTCTGCATCAAAATATCAAAAAAGTCATCGTTGCTGTTCCTGAAAAAAGCATCGGCGGTTCTTTCTTAAATGCTGATTTGACATCACATGGCTTTGAGAGTGACTGGCATGTGGAAAGTGAATATAACCTTTGTACTATCGAGTCAAACCAAAGCAGAAGTGCGATATTTAAAGAGTTTTTGGCAAATGATGCAAAGATACTTATCTGCACACACTCCACTTTGCGAAACGCTTTTGAGACTATAAATGAGAGCAAATTTGATGACACGCTTTTGGCGATTGATGAGTTTCATCATCTGAGCGCGAGTGATGCAAGCGTGCTTGGAAATGTTCTTAAATCTATCATCGCAAAGTCAAACGCACACATTATGGCGATGACTGGTTCCTATTTTAGAGGCGATGCACACCCGATACTTTTGCCTGAAGTGGAAGAGCTTTTTACAAAGGTGAGTTATAACTATTATGAGCAGTTGAATGGGTATGAGTATCTTAAATCTTTGGGGATTGGGTATCACTTTTATCAAGGGCGTTTTACTGAGGCTATCGGCGAGGTGCTGGATTTGAGCAAAAAAACCATTGTTCACATTCCACATGTCAATTCAAGAGAATCTACAAAAGATAAACATAGCGAAGTCGGATTTATACTCGATGTTATCGGTGAAGTTGTGGGCGAGGACAAAGAGAGCGGAGTTATCAGCGTAAGAACAAAAGAGGGCAAAGTTTTAAAAGTGGCGGACTTGGTAAATGATGACCCTCTTGAGCGACCAAAAATACAGAAGTATTTACGAGAGATAAAAAAAGCGGAAGACATGGACATCATCATCGCACTAGGAATGGCAAAAGAGGGATTTGACTGGCCGTTTTGTGAACATGCTTTGACGGTTGGTTATCGTGCTAGTTTGACCGAAATTATTCAGATAATCGGAAGAGCGACAAGAGATAGTGCGAACAAATCACATGCACAGTTTACAAACCTCATAGCCCAGCCAGATGCCACAGATGCAAGTGTGGCAAATGCTACAAATGACATGTTAAAAGCTATTACAGCTTCGCTTTTGATGGAACAGGTTTTGGCACCCAACTTCAAATTTAAAACAAAATTGCCAAACGATGAATTCCCACATGCCAAGGGAGAGTTCAAGATAAACGGTTACAAAGAGCCATCTTCTAAAAGAGTAAAAGATATAGTAGAACAAGATTTGACAGATTTAAAAGCAAAAATTCTTCAAGATGCGACGATAGAAAAGACTCTAGGAACTGACATCACGCCTGAGGCTGTGAATAAATTTCTCATTCCAAAAATCATTCAAGAGAGTTATCCTGAACTGAGTGCTGAGGAGCTTGAAGAGGTGCGTCAATATGTTGTTGTCGATAGCGTTTTGGTAGGTGCAAAAGTGGAGGGCAACAGAGTTTTTATTCAAGGTTCAAACAAATTTATAAACATAGATGAGCTGAGTATTGATTTGATTGATAGCATAAATCCATTTCAAAGAGCGTATGAGATTATGTCCAAAAAAGTGGATGAGAGGATTTTAAAACTTATTCAAGAGAGTATTGATGCGACAAAAATAACTGTGAGTGAAGCAGAAGCGGCGTTTTACTGGAAAGATGTAAACAAATTTTATAAAGAGCATGGAAGAGAACCGAGTAAAAATGCAACAAATGAGCATGAGAGAAAACTCGCCGATGTTTTACTTTTTGTAAAAAACTTTAAAAGAAAAAATACAAAATGAGTACCAAAGAGGAACTCCTTAAAGAGCTAGAAAATGACCCTTTTGGGCTTTTGCTTCAGACACCCAAGCTTTCCGCTCATAGAGATGAACCAAAAATGGTGATTGAAAATTTTATGCAGATTTTAGACTTTTATGAGAAACATTTGCGTCAACCAAAAAAAGATGCAGACAGAGCAGAGCGAAGTTTGGCAGTGCGGTTTGAAGCGATACAAAACGACAAATATCAGAGAGATTTAGTCAAAGAGTTGGATAGATTTGATTTACTTGGCGATGAGGTGGATGTTGAAAAAATCGAGAGTTTTGAAGATGACCCTTTTGGACTTTTAGGAAGCGATGCAGAGGATATTTTTGTACTCAAAAATATAACAAAAGAGATAGAAAAACCTGACTATGTGGCAAGTAGAAAGGTTTGTAAAGATTTTAAAAAGTATGAAGAGCTATTTAAATCTTGCCATGTGGATTTGGCAAATAAAGTGCGGAGTTTGCAAGAGTATCGAGGTGAGAGGTTTATCAAAAAAGGGGTATTTTTTGTTTTAAAAGGTGTTGTTGGTTATGTCGCAAGTGTAGGCAAAATGAAAAGACAAAACAAAAAAACTAACGCGAGGCTTCACTGTATTTTTGAAAATGGTACTGAATCTGATATGCTCCTTCGCTCCCTCTCAGCCGAGCTTTACAAAGATGGAAAGATTATTAATGCGTTAAACGAAGAGATAGAAGAATACCTAAACCAAGTAAGCGATGCGGATGTATTAAGCGGATTTATCTATGTTTTGAAGTCAAAAAGCGAAGATGAAATTATCCGAAATATCGAGAACCTTTACAAGATAGGCTATTCAACTACAAAAGTAAATGAGCGAATAAAAAATGCCAAAAATGAGCCGACTTATTTGATGGCGGATGTTGAAGAGATAGCCATTTTTAAGTGCTACAACCTGAACCCGCAAAAGTTAGAACAACTTCTTCATCAGTTTTTTAGTAACAGTTGTTTAAATATCCAAATAGTAGGAAATGATGGAAATTTCCACATGCCAAGAGAGTGGTTTATAACACCATTTGAAGTGATACACAAAGTGGTAACTTTGATAGCGAATGAAGAAATTGTTTATTATAAATATGATGAACAATTACAACGCATAGTTCAGAGATAAATAAATAAATTTTATCTGATTATTTCGTGCTATAATTTAGTCATAAATTTGTAAAAGACGAGTATTTAAAGGAAAAAAAGATTGAAATTACATAGCTATCATATTGACCAAAAGTATAGTACAAGTGTCGCTTACTTTTCGATGGAGTTTGCCATACATCAAGGGTTGAAGATTTATTCGGGTGGGTTAGGTTTTTTAGCTGGTTCTCATTTACGCAGTGCGTATGACTTAAATCAAAATACAGTGGGTATTGGTATATTGTGGAGTTTTGGTTATTACGACCAAGGGCGTAAGCCAGATGGTAGTTTAAATGCTGAATTTATTAGAAAACATTACTACTTTTTAGAAGATTTAGACATTACTGTAAAAGTTAAAATTCATTCTGAAGATGTGTATGTGAAAGCATGGTTCTTGCCACCTGATGTTTTTGGTACAGCTCCACTTATACTGCTTACTACAGATATTGAAGAGAACAATTTTTTAGCGCGTACGATTACGCATAAACTTTATGATGCAAATGAAGAGACGCGTATTTCTCAAGAGATAGTTCTTGGAATTGGTGGTGTAAAAATTCTCGATGCACTTAACCATAAAGTGGATATGTATCATATGAATGAAGGACATGCCCTGCCAATGGTATATGAACTTTATTCGCAACACAAAAATATAGATGAAATTAGAAAAAAAGTTGTTTTTACAACACATACACCAGAAGATGCTGGGAATGAAAAGCACAATATATATTTACTTCATAAGTTTGGTTTTTTTAATGGTTTATCCATGGAAGAGGTGCGTCAAATTACGATGGTAAATGATGATGATTTTTCACTTACTGTAGGTGCTCTTCGAGCAGCAAAGATTTCAAATGCAGTTTCGAAGTTTCATGGCGAGGTAGCAAACCGCATGTGGAAAAATTGCGCGGGTAAATCTGAGATTATTTATATTACAAATGCACAAAATCGCCGTTTTTGGACAGATAGAGGAATGTTAAATGCCTTTGATGCACATGAAGATTATGAACTTATCGCCAGAAAAAAACATTTAAAACGCCAACTATTTGATGTTGTAGCGGATCAAACAGGACAGATGTTTGACCCTGAAGTGCTTACTATTGTTTGGGCTAGACGCTTTGCAGAGTACAAACGACCTGGACTTTTAAAGCAAGATTTTGAACGATTTAAAAAAATGATTTCTAAAGTAGATTATCCAGTGCAAGTCATTTGGGCGGGTAAGCCTTACCCTTTTGACACAAATGCTATCAATAGTTTTAATGAACTTATTCATTTGAGCAGTCAATATAAAAACATAGCCGTTTTGATTGGATATGAACTTGAGCTCTCGCGCATACTTAAAAAAGGAAGTGATGTTTGGCTTAACACACCACGCGTTTCAAGAGAGGCGAGTGGCACAAGTGGCATGAGTGCGAGTATGAATGGTTCAGTACACCTTTCTACGGACGATGGATGGCATCCAGAGTTTGCAAAAGATGGCGTGAACTCTTTTACAATACCTCCTGTTGATAGCTCTTTATCTATAGAACAACAGGATCATGAAGACAATAAAAATCTTTTAGATATTATAGAACATAAAATTATTCCACTCTATTATGATGAACCTAAAGAGTGGATAAAAATTGTTAAAAATGCGATGTCAGATGTTATTCCAGCTTTTGACTCAGGGCGAATGGTGCATGAATACTATACTAAAATGTATGATGTATAAAAAGTAAATATTTGATATTGTTAAGTCAAGGCAGTTAAAAACGAAAGCAAAATAATTTTTAAATTTAATTTATTAGAGAGGGGATGTATAAATGAAAGCAGTAGTATTAGCAGGTGGATTTGGTACAAGAATTCAGCCATTAACAAATTCATGTCCAAAACCAATGTTACCTATCATAAATAGACCGATGATGGAACATACGATGATGTCGTTAAAAAATCTTGGAATAAAAGATTTTATCATCCTTCTCTATTTTAAACCAGAGATTATAGAAGATTATTTCGGTGATGGAAGCAAATTTGGTATTAACATTTCGTACATTATTCCAGATGATGATTATGGTACGGCTGGAGCTGTAAAACTTGCACAAGAGTCTATTGGGAATGAAAATTTTATTATTATTAGTGGTGATCTTGTAACAGATTTTGAGTTTGAAAAAATATTTGCTTCGCATAAAGAGCGTCAAGCAAAATTAACAATAACGCTCACTTCTGTTAAAAATCCTCTTCAGTTTGGTGTTGTGATTGCCAATGAAGATGGGAAAATTAAAAAATTTTTAGAAAAGCCAAGTTGGGGTGAAGTTTTTAGTGACACAATTAATACTGGTATTTATATCATCGAGCCAGAAATATTAGACTATATTCCTATCAATACAAATTATGATTTTGCAAAAGACTTATTTCCCCTTTTGATGAAAAAGGATATCGACTTAAATGGTTATAGCTTATCTGGATATTGGAGAGATGTTGGAAATCCTGAGAGTTATAGAGAAGTGTATGATGATATTTTAAATGGCAGAGTAAATTTTAATTTTTATGGAAATAAAACAGTTTTTCCTGATGGAGAACTTTATAGTGATGTAAATTACGACATAGATAAGAGCATAGAAATCCTTGGAAAAGTTGTTTTAGGTAAAAATGTAACTCTAGGTAAGGGTGTCAAACTGAAGAATGTAGTTATCGGCGATAACACTTCTCTGGGAGATTTTTGTAAAATAAGAAATACAGTTCTTTGGAATGACTCTAAAATAGAAAATTCAGTTGTTCTTGATAGCTGTGTGATTTGCAATAGCACAACTATCGGCGATAATACAGAAGCAAAAGCAGGGCTTATTTTAGCAGAGGGCTGTGAAATAGGACGGTTAGTTTCTATAGATAAAGATATAACAATTTGGCCAAATAAAATTATAGATAATGCATCCATAGTTAGTAACAATGTAATTTGGGGGAGTAAGTATAAAAATTCTATTTTTGAAAACGGTGTAGTTTCAGGTATTAGTAATGTTGAACTTTCATGTGAGATGACAACAAAACTAGCAGAAGCATTCTCTTCTCAACTTCCAATTGGGAGTAGAATTTATGTTGCAAGAGATTATCACAAAAGTTCAAGAATGCTGAAGAGGGCATTTTTGGGTGGGATTTTGGCTTCGGGTGTGGATGTTGTAGATTTACTTTCACTTCCATCTTCAGTGATGCGATACAACTTGGCAGCGAATGGTATGATTGTAGCTGGAGTTCATTTTAGACAACATATTGAAGACCCTGCAAGTACAAAAATCGTATTTTTTAATGAAGATGGCTTAGAAATCAACTCAGGTATGGCAAAAAACATAGAAAAAGCATTTTTTAAAGAAGATTTTAGAAGAGTCAATTATAAACAAATTGGTGAAATTTTTGAGACGCAACATAATCATAATGAGTGTATGAATTACAAAGAATTTATAGAAAATAAAATTGATAAAGAAGTTCTCAGTAAAAAACAGTTTCACATTATCGTTGATCTTATGTTTGGTGGAACAGCAGAAATATTTCCAAAGATTTTAAATATTTTACAAATAAATAACATCGTTTTAAATGCTTATGCAGATGAGAGAAGATTAGGAAATATACAGAGTGTTGTAAAACGCTCAAAAAAAGAGGTTTCAGCTATTATAGAAAGTCTCAATTTAGATATGGGATTAATGATTTATCCTAACAACCAAAAGCTTACAATTATAACAGATAAAGGGGAACCTCTAGAGAAAGAGATGGCACTTTTTGCAATCCTCTACCTTTTGAACAAAGAAAATAAACAAGTTAAACAAAAAGTTCTTTTACCAACATGGGCACCTGATATCATGGATGCAACATTTGAAAATATTGAGATAAAACGCGGTAAATCTTTAGAATATAAAGCATCCAAATTAAAAGAGTATAATTTAATTGCTACAGTGGATGGAAATTTTGCTTTTACAGAGTTTACTCTTCATCATGACTCTATGTTCGCTGGTCTGAAAATCATTGAGTTACTCATTAAACATGATTTGAAACTCTCAGAGATTGTGAATCAGATAGAAGATTTTTACTATAGTTGTACAAAAGTTCCATGCGCTCAAGCCCTTAAGGGAACGATGATGCGTAAATTCTTGGAAGATGCTAAAAACAAAGAGTCCTCTTCTTTGGACGGTGTGAAAATATGGACAGATAAACATGATTGGATACTTATGATACCTGACCAATATGAAGATGCACTCAACCTTTACATACAAGCAAAAAGTAAAACAAGCGGTGAAGCACTTTATGAGATGTACATAGCAAAAATAGAAGAGTGGTCAAAATAACAGGATGAGTAAAACAATGAAGCTCTCTTTTTTATGGCATATGCACCAACCTGATTACAGAGATGCTGAGGGTGTTATGAAAATGCCATGGGTTTTTTTACATGCCATCAAAGATTATTATGATATGCCGTGGACGCTCTCTTTATTTCCAGCACTCAGAGCGACTTTTAATCTAACGCCATCCTTAATTGAGCAGTTAAAACTTTACTCTGAGCCTTTAAAATATGATTATTTTTTACAACTTTGGAGTAAACATCCCTCTGAACTCTCATTTTCCGAGAGAGAGTGGGTGCTTAAAATCTGTAAATCTCCAAACTATGAAACGATGATTCATCCAATGCCTCGTTTTGCTGAACTGTATGTTCTTGAAACATTGAATGATGAGCAGTTTTTAGATTTGCAAATACAGTTTATGCTCTCTTGGTGTGGTAATTATTTGCGTCAAAACAGTGAAGTGATTCAGAGTATGTTTACTCAAGAGAGAGATTATTCGTCTTCTGATAAATCTCGTTTACTTAAAACACTTACAACTTTTGTAGGCGAGATACTTTCTTACTATAAAACTTTGTTGCAACGCAAAATTATCTCCATAACAACAACGCCTTATTTCCACCCGATATTGCCACTTCTCATAGATATGGAGAATGTACAAAAAGCAAATATTCACACAAAACCTCCACAAAATGCGCTCTCTTTTAAAGCCAATGCCATAGAACATGTAAAACGCGCAGTCGCACTCTATAAAGAGACTTTTGAAGCAGACCCCGTTGGTTTTTGGCCAGCTGAGGGAGCGGTCGATGAAGAGAGCGTTAAAATCTATAAAAATGAAGGCATAAAATGGATTGCAACCGATGAGGCAATTCTTTTTAAATCCATAGGCGATTCAGCAAGAGAAAACCTCTATAAACTTTATAATTATGAGGGACTTTTTATCGCTTTTCGTGACCATGGTATAAGTGATTTACTAGGATTTGACTATAGATTTAAACCCTCAAATGAAGCTGCAGAGCATTTTGTTCAGACAATCAAATCTATCGCTTTTGATGATGAAGATACAACCCTTTTTATTATACTCGATGGGGAAAATGCTTGGGAGTATTATCCACAAAACGCATATCCATTTTTTACACAACTCTATGAAAAACTTTCAAACCTCTCTTGGTGTGAGAGCGTTCGTATGGATGATTTACTCCATGATGAGGTTGCACCACTTCACTCACTCAGCCCTGGAAGTTGGATAGGTGGTGATTTTTCCACATGGAGTGGGCATGTGGAAAAAAACCGTGCTTGGGAACTTCTTTTCCAAACACGCCGAGATGTAGATAATTACACACATGCGATAGATGCGCAAAAAGCAAAACTCATAGAAAACCATTTTTTAGCTGCCGAGTGCAGTGATTGGTTTTGGTGGTATGGAGATGACCATTTTACAGATTTTGCTATGGAGTTTGACGCTCTTTTTAGAAAGCATCTCATAACTATTTACACTCTTTTAGATATGCAACCTCCAGCGGATTTGTTTGAACCTATCATAAAACACAAAAGTACAGCTTCATTTATGGTGCAACCACAAGCGCCTATTTATCCAAAAATAGATGGAAAATTTTCCTCATTTTTTGAGTGGATTGGGTGTGGGATTATTGATGAGAGTCGTCTTTTTTCTACTATGGATAGATCGCGTGGACCTATTCAAACAATTCGTTATGGACATAATGAAACTATGGTTTTCATCGCTTTTTATGGAGATATAGCCACCTTAGAGAAAGAAAAAATCACTTTAAATATTATTGTCGAAGAGTTATCGGAAGTTATTTCGTTAAAGTTAAATCAAGAAGAATATCCACATGCCATAATAATGCGTGTAGAGAGTAGTTTTGAAATTGCTTTGCCAAAAACAATGTTTGCAAAATTGCAAAAAGTACATTTGCGTTTTGAGATTGAAGAAGATAAAAAGATTATTCAAACTCTTCCAGGATTTGGTGCGCTTGAAGTACAATTAAACGAAGATTACAGCTCAGTCTGGTTTATCTAGGAGTTAAAATGGAACATACAACAACACTTTTATTTGGCATTCACATGCACCAACCTGTTGATAATTTTAAAGAGGTAATTACACATGCCGTAGATGTTTGTTATGCTCCTTTTTTTGAAGTGCTCAGTCGTTATCCTGATTTTAAATTTTCAGTTCATTGTAGCGGTTGGTTGATGCAACAGATAGAAATCGACCATCCTACACTTTTTAAAACCATACAAGAACTTGCACAAAAAGGAAGTATAGAATTTTTGAGTGCAGGGTATTATGAACCGATACTCAACGTAATTCCCTCCTGTGACCGTGTGACGCAGATAAATAAACTCAGTGACGACATACAAAAAAAATTCAACCAAAAGCCAAAAGGACTTTGGCTCACAGAAAGAGTTTGGGACGCTTCACTCATTCCTGACCTTCACGAAGCGAATATCGCATACACCGTTCTCGATGATTACCACTTTCAAGCCGCTGGTTTTGATGAAGAGATTTTGGATGGATATTACACAACAGAAGAGGGTGGAAAAAGTTTAGCTGTTTTTCCAATCAGTAAAAAATTGCGTTACGCTCTTCCTTTTATAAGTGTTGCAAGTGCATTAGAGAGTATAAAATCTTATAACCGAGAGAGTGATTCTGCAGCGATTATTTTTGATGATGCGGAAAAGTTCGGCATGTGGCCAGGGACATATAGTTGGGTGTATGAAAAAGCTTGGCTTGAAAAATTTATAAGTGCTGTACTTAAAGATGAAAGTATAGTCTGTGAGCATTACAGTGCTTATCTTCAAAAACACAAACCAAGAGGCATCGCTTATTTGCCAAATGTCTCTTATTATGAGATGGGTGAATGGAGTCTCAGAACCGAGGATGCCCTCAAACTTGAAGCTTTTAAAAATGAGATGGGTGAAGAGCGATACAACAAAGGCGGAGTGAAATTTCTCAAAGGTGGCATGTGGAAAAACTTTTTTGTGAAGTATGAAGAGAGCAACCGTATCCATAAAAGAATGTTGGAACTCTCTAAGGTAAGAGAAGAGATAAACGATAAAGAGTTTGATGAGAGTCTTTACAAACTTCAAACAAATGATGCCCTTTGGCATGGAGTTTTTGGAGGTCTTTACCTTCCAAATCTTCGTGATAACGCCTATAGTTATCTTATCGCTTGTGAGAATAGAAGATATGGCGATACAACGCTTATAAGCACCGATGAGAGCGAAATGGACGGTTATGTCAGAGTCAAAGCCATTTCGCCAAAATACATTTTTCGATTTGATTCCAAAGTCGGTGGACAACTCATCGAGTTTCACAGCAAGAAGGATTGTTTTAATTGGCAAAATACACTCACAAGGAGAAAAGAAGCGTATCATGAAAAAATGCTCTCCTTGGCTTCTGAGACAGAAGATATAAAAAAGAGTGATGCCCTGGATGGAATTGAGACAATTCACAACATCGCACACCGCATTGATGAGGAAATTACGGATGCTTTGGTGTATGATTGGTATTTAAAGAACTCTTTTATTGACCATATCAGCGATAAATCTATAACGCTTGATAGTTTCCGTCATTGTAATTTTAGAGAGTATGGGGATTTTGTAAATCAGCCATTTGCACATGCCATAAATGAGAATACAATTAGCTTTTTTAGAGAAGGCGGAATATACCTTCCACAAAAACATCTCGCAACTCTTAAAAAAAGTTATACTTCTTTGGCATGTGGATTTAAGTTCGCAATTGATTTTAAAACAGATTTTGACTACTTTTTTAACTACTTTTTAGAGTTAAATTTTCATTTTGCAGAGTATAGTAAAGTTACAATCAACGGTTCAGGTGTGAGCGTTGGTGGGAAAAAAGAGAGTCTAAGAGTAGTCGAAATTGAGGATGGATATTTGAGAAAAAAAATCACTTTAACTCTTGAGAGGGAAGTGGATATTTTATACTATCCGCTAAAAACAGTCTCACAAAGCGAACAAGGTTATGATTTAACAATCCAATCTTTAAGTATGGCTTTCGTTTTGCCATTTTCAAAAAACTTCCTTTTTGAAGGTTCACTCGAGGTAAGTGATGTCTGAAATCCGTTATAACCGACTTGAAGATAGTTATGTGATTATCGCTCCTGAGAGACTGCATCGCCCTGATTATATGGCATGGAGTAAAGAAGATACAAAGAGCGCATCTTGCCCTTTTTGTGATGGAAATGAAGCGATGACCCCCTCTGAAATTTTTGCGATTCGTGAAAATGGAAGCTTTAGAGATGAAAAAGGATGGGCTACGCGTGTAGTTCCAAATCTTTTTAAAGCAGTACAAATCGAAGCACCTTTTACCTTAAAACATGAGGGTGCAAATAAAATATGGGATGGTTTTGGTGCGCATGAGATAATTATTGATACGCCAAAGCATTTTAAAACAATGAGCGAATGGTCACAAACAACCTATTTTCATTGGCTCAAAACAATTCAAGCAAGGGTTAGCGATTTAAAAAAAGATATAAGAGTGGTTCATATCTCTGTTTTTAAAAATCATGGAGCTTCTGGCGGTGCATCGCAGTCTCATCCTCATACTCAGCTTATCGGGCTTCCTATAATTCCTAGAAATACACAGAGAAAATACGAGCGAATTCATAACCATTATATGAGTAGTGGACGCATACTTATGGACGAGATTATAGAAGAAGAACAAGTGGATGGCAGACGAGTAGTGAGAGAAACAGACTCTTTCATCGCTTTTTGTCCATTTGCCAGTGAATATCCATTTGAAGTGATGATAACGAGTAATTCCATAGATGCAGAGTTTGATAAAATCGAAGATATAAAGTTAGAAGAACTCTCAAAACTTTTACAAGAGCTCTTTAGAATGATAGAAAAACAACTTGGAAATTTTGATTTTAACATCAGCATCGCTATCGCACCTATGAAAAAGTCTTTTGATGTGCCGTATAGATTTGAGATTCGTATAATGCCTAGAATATACAGACATGGAGGTTTTGAACTCTCAACTGCAACCATGATAAACCCAGTAGAACCAGAGAGATGTGCAGAGCTTTTAAGAGAGTCGCGAGAAGATTTTTGATTGTATTTTAAACATCTATCTTTTTAAAACTTGAAACATCTCCATCATCATAAATGACAACGGTTTGCGCTAAAAAATCATGAAGAGTTCTTTTGTCATTTCTAAAAGCTGCAATAATAAAACCAAGTAAAAACGGAAGAGTTGAGATGATGTAACCAAAAGAGCGGATAATGGCTTGTTTGTTGGTTATATCTTGAAATGTTTTTGCATCGACAATCTTCACATTGAGTAGTTTTTTTCCTGGTGTTGCACCACGCCATTTTTTCCAAAAAATCATAGTAACTGCCAAAACGGCAACTTCAAAAAGTAGTTCCCATTTCGTTGAAGTCTTTGGCTGTACAGCCATGGCATGTGGATTTCCATTCATTGCATTTGTCATATTTTGCCCAAACTGCGAAAAATCAAACCAAGCTCCATCACTTAAAAAGTAGATGAGTATCCCAACAGGAACAGCCAAAAAAAGAGTGTCCAAAAGCGAAGCTAAAAAGCGAATCCAAAAACCAGCGTATGTTATATTTTCTTTCATGCCTTTATCATACCATATTTATATAAACAATATTTCAAACAAAATGGTATGATTATGCAAATATCTGTACAAGCACTTCATGGGAGATTTTATGAAAAAAAGTAAACAGCAAACAAAAGTTCTTTTTGTCTCGAGTGAAGTGTATCCATATGCAAAAAGTGGTGGTTTGGCGGATGTCTCTTTTGGTTTGCCAAAGGCGATGTCGGATGCGTTTGATGTTTCTGTAATCATGCCTCTATACGGCTCTATCGATATAAAACGATTTAAGATACGGCATGTGGAATCGTTTGATATTTTCCTTGGAGCAAAAAAGTATAAAGTTGAACTTTTGAGTACAACTTATGAGGGTTTGAAGTGCTATTTTGTAGGCTCAAAAATTATCACAGATAAAAAATCTCTTTATGGCACACCTCAAAGTGGTTACAAAGACAATGACCTTCGTTTTGGACTCTTTTGTAAGGCGGTTGTTGCTTTTGTTAAGAGTAAAAACTATGATTTACTCCATCTTAACGACTGGCAAAGTGCCTTATGTGCGCTTTTTGTCAAAGAAGATGCTACTTTAAAAATTCAAACACTTTTTACAATCCACAATCTTGCCTATCAAGGTATTTTTGAGAAAGAGAGTTTAGAAAAACTTGGACTCTCGCAAGAGTATTTCCACATGGATGCATTAGAATTTTATGGTGGTATAAGTTTTATGAAAGCGGGTATCGCGTATTCGGATGCCATTACAACGGTAAGTCCAAACTATGCAAATGAGATACTTTCAAACGAATTTGGATGTGGACTTGAAGGCTTTTTACTTAAACATAAAAATAAACTCACAGGAATTTTAAACGGAGTGGATGTATCTCATTTTGCACCAAAAACCGACACGGCACTTGTGCAAAACTATGACGCTTCGAGTTATGATAAAAAAGCAGAAAATAAAAAAGCGTATCTCAAAGAGAGAAATTTTGAAAATGAGCAACTCCCTCTTTTTATTTTTATAGGTCGTTTTACTTGGCAAAAAGGTGTGGATTTACTCATCGAAGCTTTAGCAGAGTTAAGCCAGATGAAGCTCAATGTCGCTATTTTAGGTGAGGGAGAATCTAAATATCATAAGCAGATAAAAGTTCAAATAGCCAAATCTAAAAACATAGATATCTATTTTGGTTACGATGAAGCACTCTCGCACAGAATGTACGCTTCGGCTGATTTTCTTCTCATGCCCTCACTTTTTGAGCCATGTGGATTGAACCAACTTATTTCTATGAGTTATGGGGTTATTCCTCTTGTGAGCAGTGTTGGCGGACTCAAAGATAGTGTGCAGACAATTGAAAAATATGATTTAGCATTGGCATATGGAAATTATTTGGGATTTGGATTTACTTTCGATAAAAATGAACCAAATGCACTTATAAAAACGATAAAAGAAGCCCTAAAATTGTATGAAGATAAAAAGCGTTTCAAAGAGATAAATATTCACAATATGTCGTGTGATTTTTCTTGGAACGCGGGTGCTAAAGAATATACTTCTCTTTACAAATCTCTTTTGGAGAATAGAATATGAAACTCTCTATCGATGTCGGCGGAACAAATTTACGAAGCGAACTCCACATGCCAGATGAAATAGTGTGTGAGGATGTCTCATCACAAACAAATGACCTCATTGATTTTATTGAAGCAAAACTCAGAACCTATCCATCGATTTCGTTTATAGGTATCTCTTTTGCTGGGCAAGTTTACAAGGGCGAAATTCTCTCAGCCCCAAATCTTCGCGTACGAGAGCCAAAAATCAAAGAGTATTTTGAGTCAAGATACAATCTTAAACTGGAAATTGATAACGATTTAAACTGTGCAGTTCGAGCAGAAGCACACTATTTTAAATCAGATTCTGTGTTGGCTTTATATGTTGGAACAGGCTTGGGGAGTGCATTTATGGATGATGGACGATTAGTTCTTGGAGCTAAAAATCAGGCATTTGAGATAGGACATATTCCCTACAAAAAAACTATTCTGGCATGTGGATGTGGCAAAACAAATTGCCTTGAACTCTATGCTTCAGCTTCTGGTTTAAATAAGTGGATGAAATATTTCAATATTCCAAAAGTGTCGCTTTTAGAACTTGAAAATTCGCCAGATAGACAAAGTAGAGAGATTGCTTTGGAGTTTAAAGAAGCACTTTTGTTTGCAACTGCGACACTTATCACGATTGCAAATCCAAAGATTTTGGTTCTTGGCGGTGGTGTTATCAAACATAACCCCTATCTGATCGAGTGGCTCAAAGAGAGTTTGAGAGGTCAAGCTTTTTCTGCTTCACTAGATGAAGTTACTATAGTTATGTCAGAATTACAAAACGGCGCGATAAGCGGAGCAAAACTTTTAGAGGGGCGTGTTGATGAATAAACTAAAAATTTTAATGGTGGCATCTGAGGTTGTTCCTTTCGCAAAAACAGGTGGTTTAGCGGATGTGGTCGGTGCTTTGCCAAAAGCTCTTAAAGCTCTTGGGCATGATGTGAGAGTTGTTATGCCACGCTATTATGTGGTCGATAAAAATTCCTTTCAAGCCTTAGATGGTGCTTTGGGTGTGGACATGGGTCGTGATGGCGAAGCTTGGGGTTTGGTTCTTGAGGGTGTTTTGCCAAACACGGATATTCCTATTTACTTTATAGAACACGAAGGTTTTTTTGGTCGAAGCGGACTTTATGATGCTGGAGAGGATGCGTATAGTGACAACCCTGAGAGATTTATATTTTTCTCAAAATCGGCTTTGCAACTCTGTAAAAAGATAGGTTTTCAACCCGATATTATTCATGCAAATGATTGGCATACGGCGGTAATTCCTCTACTTTTAAATGTACTGAATGATGACTTTTTTCATAACACTGCATCGATTTTGAGCATCCACAACCTGCAACACCAAGGAAGATTTAGCAAAGATGTTATGGAAGTTTTAGGCATTGGCTGGGGTAATTATAACACTTATGAGTTAGAAGATTTTGGCGGAGTAAACTTGCTCAAAGGCGGAATTGTCCATGCGGATGCCATCACAACTGTAAGCCCAAAATACTCACAAGAGATACGAAGTTACGAGTATGATTGGGGACTTAAAGATGTTCTAAATGCACATGCCTATAAATTGCATGGCATTTTAAACGGTGTGGATTATGAAGAGTGGAGTCCAAAAAACGACCACTACATAGCAAAAAAATATAGTGCGAAGAGTTTGTCTGGCAAAAAAGTGTGTAAGGCAGAGCTTCAAAAATTCTTTAATCTTCCTGTGCGAGAGGATGTGCCTCTTTTTGGTTTTGTAGGACGACTTGCAGAGCAAAAAGGTTTGTCTCTCATAGCGGCGGAGATTTGGAATCTGCTTGAGATGGATGTGCAAATCGTTCTACTCGGTGCTGGAGAGAAGTGGGCAGAGGGCTTTTTTAGCCATGTATCCGATGTCAAACGAGATAAATTCGGTTGTTATATCGGGTATAGAAATGATTTAGCGCACCAGATAGAAGCGGGATGTGACTTTTTTCTTATGCCTTCACTTTTTGAGCCATGTGGATTGAACCAAATCTATTCTCTGAGCTATGGAACTTTGCCTATTGTACGAGCGACGGGAGGTCTGGATGATACGATTGAAAACTTCAATCCACATGCCAACACGGGAACAGGATTTAAGTTTTATGATGCAACGCCACATGCCTTTTATCACACCGTAGTTTGGGCGGTGGACACTTGGTATAACAACAAAGATGCCATAAAAGCACTCATACAAAATGCAATGAAAAAACATTTTGGCTGGGATGATACCGCGAAAGTGTATGAGAGTGTGTATAATGAAGCATTACAACAAAAGCGTCAAAGATAAAAGGTAATCCATGAACTATGCAATACATTACGATGTGACACTCTTTAGTGACTATGATATTTACCTTTTTTTAAATGGAAATCACGCAAAACTTTATGATAAGTTTGGTTCTCATTTTATGCAAAGAGCAAGAAGAACAGGCGTTTATTTCAGTGTATGGGCGCCAAATGCTGCGAGTGTTTCGGCATGTGGAGATTTTAACAATTATGATATAAACGCCCATCCGCTCAAAAAAAGAGAGGATAACTCTGGAATTTGGGAGTGTTTTATAGAAAATGTTGCAAATGGAGTGACATACAAATATCACATCGTCTCAAATTTTCATAATATCGTCCATGAAAAAAGTGATCCATTTTCGTTTTATAGCGAAACACCCCCAAACTCTGCTTCGCGTGTTTGGAATATAGAAAATTATGTCTGGAATGACAAAGCGTGGATGGATGTAAGGTACAAATACAATGCCCATGATGCTCCGATAAATATCTATGAAGTGCATCTTGGTTCATGGCGCAGAGGCGAAAATAACCGCTATCTAACCTATACAGAATTTGCGGAGACTCTCGTTCCTTACCTCAAAGAGATGCAATATACACATGTGGAATTTATGCCTTTAACCGAATATCCGTATGACGGTTCTTGGGGCTATCAGGTTGTTGGCTACTTTGCGGCGACTGCACGATTTGGAACGCCAGAGGAGTTGATGTATCTTATCGATAGATTACATCAAGAGGGTATCGGTGTGATTATGGATTGGGTTCCTTCCCATTTTGCGGTGGATATGCACGGGTTGATAAACTTTGACGGCACAGCACTCTATGAGCATGATGACCCACGACAGGGATTTCATCCTGAATGGGGAAGCATCATTTTCAACTACGGACGCAATGAAGTTAAAGCATTTTTGATAAGTTCTGCAATGTTTTGGCTTGACAAGTACCATATCGACGGTATAAGAGTGGATGGCGTGGCTTCTATGCTTCATCTTGATTATGCAAGAGAAGAGGGCGAATGGGTCGCAAATGAACATGGCGGCAATGAAAACCTTGAAGCGGTGCAATTTTTGCAACAGCTCAACCACGCAACTTATGGGGCATTTCCTGATATTGTTATGATAGCCGAAGAGTCCACCGCTTGGCCGATGGTTACACGCCCGACAGATGTTGGCGGTTTGGGCTTTGGTTTTAAGTGGAATATGGGCTGGATGCACGATTCGCTGAAATATTTAAGTTACGACCCACTTTACCGTCAGCATCACCACCGACAGCTCACTTTTAGCATGTGGTACGCCTATGATGAGAACTTTTTGCTTCCTCTGAGTCACGATGAAGTTGTTCACATGAAAGGGTCTCTCATCGGTAAAATGCCTGGAATGCTCGAAGATAAATTCTCAAATCTACGCGCTTTATACGCCTACATGATAGCCCATCCTGGGAAAAAACTTCTTTTTATGGGCGGAGAATTTGCGCAGTTTGCGGAGTGGAATTTTGAGCAGAGTTTGGATTGGCATGTTTTAGAATATCCGCTTCATAAAAAATTACAGCACATGGTTTCGGACTTGAACGGACTCTATAAAACACACAAAGCACTGCATCAATACGATGAAAAAAGAGATGGTTTTGAGTGGGTAAATGATGCAGATTATTCGCATAACTGCATCAGTTTTATCCGCAAAAGCGATGATGCGAACGAGACGATTTTAGTTGTATGTAACTTCTCAAACCAAGAACTCAGCCACTACCGCGTAGGCGTTCCAGAGAATGCAAAATATGAAGAAATTTTTAACTCCCAATCACACTACTATGAGGGTTGCAACATAGGAAACACGGGAGCTTTAAGTGCGGAAGATATCTCTGTGGACACAAGAAGATACTCTATTTCCATCACACTCCCACCACTTGGAGTGTTGTTTTTTAAGAAAGTGATTGAGTTGAAGGTTCTGATTTAAGAGAAATATTTGGCATGTGCAAATGCCAATTTATTTTTTATTTGTCACTTTATAAATAAAACTAAAAATCTCTGCAACGGCTTTGTAGAGTGCTTCTGGGACTTCTTTATCCAGCTCTACTTTTGAGAGAAGTTCTATGAGGTCTTCATCTTTTCTTATGGGAAGGTTGTGAAGTTCGGCGATTTTTATGATGTTCTCTGCTGTATTTCCTTGACCTTTTGCTATAACTCTTGGAGCATTTTCTTTCTCTTTGTCATATCTAAGTGCGGCAGCTTTTGTCATACTTTTACCTCAAATCCTAGGTCTAAATGGTTGTAACTTTTTTCATAAGGCGACACTGTATTTTTTTTGACTGCATCTAGGAGTCGTATCTCTCTTGGAGTGATTTGCGCCTCTATGAGTGCCGAGCGTAGAACAGAGATGTTTTCTTTGATTATCTCTTTAAATTCACTGTTATTTGAGTAAATCTGAATATTTATTTGGTTTTTATCGTAAAGAACTAACTTTAACTTCAACGCACCATACTCTTTGAGTTTTAAATCAATATCGCAATAAAATTTATCTTCTTTATCTTTTTTGAGATTTATATTTCCCTCTTCAAGGCTATCCCATGAAAATGGCAGATAAAGCGAAGAGGAGTTTGAAAGATGCGAAACGAGCTGGTAATAATCAATTTGCAGTGAGAGTTTATCTATCTGTTTTAACAACTCTGCTTGATTTGGATGGGATGATTTGCTGATTTCCTCACTCGCTTTGAGCAAAATAGATTTTAAATCTCCCGATAGAATCTCTTTCACATTTTCATGGGATGCTAATTTTTCTGGATTGCTAAAAGGTGCTAATTTATGCGCTAGAGTTGCTGTTTCCTTTGAAAAAATAGGGTCGGCTTTTTCGATGAGAGCTTTGAGTGGCTCTGTAATATTTTTAATATCCTGAGGCACTTTTTTCTCAAGCAGAGTATCCAAGGCTGTTTTTGGCGTTGTGCTATTTTGCTCGATTTCTTTGAGTGTATCCATGATTTTTGTGAGTGATTCAAGCAAATCTTTGGCATGTGGATTTGTACTTTGTGCGAGTTGTGTGTTTAAATTATGGAGTGTATCGGTCATGGATGAGAGTTTGAAATTTTCAGGTGTTAAAAGTTTTGGCGAAATAAAATTTTCAAGTTTTGAGAGTTGTGTAGCTACACTTTTACTTGTGAGAGAATCTGCACCAGTGAGGTTTTCTTGAAGTTTTGAGAGAACACTCTCCACACCTTTTGCAAGTTGTTTGAGAGCATTTGGGTCATCTTTTGAAGTTTGTAACAAAGCAGTGTTTGAAGCCTCTTTGAGCGTTGGAGTGTTAAGCAACTCTTTGATTTTTTCACTCAGCACTTTTACGGTAAAAATATCACTTTTTGCAATGCTTTTGTCCAGAGTTTCTAAGAAATTTTTTAACTCAACTTGAGGATTTTTTACATCTTTTAGTTTGGACTCTAAAAAAACACCAGAGTTTTCTAGTTTTTGTTTTAAAACAGGCTCGTCCAACTCTTTGATATCCACAAGAAAATTTTTAAGTGTTGTCTCAATCGGTAGAGGATTTTTGTCTGATTTGAGCGTTTGGAGCAAATCTTTTATAGTGTTTGAAACATTGCCAAGGTCTTTAAGAGTAGGGTTGTTTTTTACAAGGTCTAAAAGTGTTTTATCAGATTGCGAATTTTGCGTACTCTCTTTGAGAAGAGAATTCATAATGGATTTTAAATCTTTATCTTTTGTGATACTCTCAAGCTGTGCAGGTGTTGCTTGTTGCAAAACTACGCCTAGAGCCTTGTTCGTGTTCGGAGCAATGATATCGAGTTGTTTATTGAGCGATAAATTAATCATGCAAAAGTATAGCAAAATAAAGAAGAGGGAATGAGTCTTGCTCTTTATTTTTCATATTAGATGTACAAGGAGAAATTATGAAAATAGAGAACTTTGCATTGGAGCTTCACTCTGAGTCGTACAAAAGCAGTAGTGTGAGCATGAGTAGTTTTGAGAGAGAGCTTGATTCTCAAAATGTGAAACGATTGGAGGAGGTGGAGGCTCTAAACTCGCAAGTAGAGTTTTGCAAACGCCTTGAGTTTGAACTGGTACAACAGCTCTTATCGGTGCTCAATTCTAAAACTTGCAAGTTTAAAGGTTTAGACACAGAGCAGTTTAGGACTAATCAAGGTCGTGAAGTGACGATTCAAGAGGAGTACAAAGAGTCTCAAAGCCTTGATGTAAGCATGAGCGGATGTATCCAAACTTCGAACAAAAAAATAGAGCTCAATATCGATATCTCGATGTCGCACTCTTTTGTGAGTTCGCATCAGATTTTGCGTGAGCAGTTTTATGACCCGATGGTGCTTACTTTTGATGGTGCGTTACCAGAGCTAGAGGCACAAAATTTCTCTTTTGACATTGATTATAATGGTGCATCTGAGCAAATATCGATGCTCAAAGGTGGAAATGGATTTTTGGCACTTGATAAAAATGCAAACAACACAATCGATGATGGAAGTGAACTCTTTGGTGCACTCAATGGCGATGCATTTGCAGACCTAAAACGCTATGACAGCGACAAAAATGGCTGGATAGATGAGAGTGACCCGATTTTGGATAAACTGAGAATTTGGATAAAAAACAAAGATGAAAACCGTTTGGTGGCTCTGGGTGAGCTTGGCATCGGAGCGATTTATCTGGGCAACACAAAAGGAGAGTTTGATATCAAAAGTGATACGAACGAAACGCTTGGACGCATTAGAGATACAGGATTTTTTCTCAACGAAGATGGCACAAGTGGCATAATGTCACAAATCGACTTTGCACGAAAAAACAGAGAGGTAAATAGAATTATAGAGAGTTCCTCGCTAAATGAGGTCTTAAAAATAGTATAATTCGGCTTAAAAAAATTTAATTAAAAACTGTGTAACATCAGTGAAAAGTGAAAAAATGGATAAGAGCGTTCAAGAAGTTTTAACAATTTGGCATGAGCATTTTGCTCAGGAAGAGAAGCAATACTCAGAGTTTGAAAGCTCGGATATAGAGTATTTTGTGGGGTGTATGCTTTATAATCATTTTGCGTTTTCCAAAGCACTTGAAAATCTTAAAACTATGGATTTGTCGTATGATTTTTTGTCGGCATGTGGAAGTGAATATGATGAAGTTCAGGAGATAATTAGTTCCATAAAGTTTGAGGATGAACTTCAAAAATTAGAGTTTTTACAAAGTTACATACAAGAGTCAAAATCAAAATACTCTGGTGATGCACTTTATCTTCTAAATCGTTTAGAATACCATATCAAGGCAATGGCGGAGAGATATAACAAAGGTGTAGATGCACAAAGAGTTGATTTTAAAAATCCGCTTTACAGATAATTTTTTTGAAAAAATATCTTATAACTTCAAGCGAATTTTGTGAAGAACAGCTTCAAACCCACATGCCAGAGTATGTTTTGTATAGAGATAAAACAACTCCTTATTATGAAGTACAAGCAGAACGATTTATGGAAGTTTGCTCAAAGTTTGAAGGTATAAAAAGTTTTATACATCGGCATGTGGAACTTGCACAAAAGCTCGGTGCAACGGGCGTTCATTTGACATCAACGCAGTTTAAAGAAATTTCACATGCCAAAGAGTTGGGGCTTGAAGTTATCATCAGTACACATACGCATGAAGAGGTTTTAAAAGCTGAGAGTTTGGGTGCAGATGCCGTAACATACAGCCCGATTTTTGCTTCTCCAGAAAAAGGTGCGCCAAAAGGTGTAGAAGATTTAAAAGAGTTACTTCAAAAATGTGACATAAAAGTATTTGCTCTTGGAGGGATTGTTGCACCATGGCATGTGGAAATAATTGAGGAAACCAAAGTTTATGGTTTTGCCTCTATTCGGTATTTTACAAATTAAAAACTTTTATGTTTTGACTATTTTTTAGATACGATTTCCAAAATAGCATCTAACGCTTTTTGTAAAGGTTCTGTTTTCAGTCCGCTATTTATGAGTAGCGTTTCAATTTTTTTTGGTATGACTGCTTCTATTTCACCGTTTTGTTTTACCAATCTATACACAATATGATTTGCAAGACAAAGAGTGTAAATCTCCTCAGGAGCATTTTGTGGATAATCACTAAAGCGAACTGAATCTACAATATCTTTGTCTAACTGCCAGTAACTAAGAATATCACTACTTACACATGCCGTAGTTGTATGCATATATTTTTCTTCTGCCCGTTGTACATCTTTTTGGTTTAACTCTTTTAAAAAATCATTTTTTTTGTTTAAGTTAGTAATTTCTTGAGCGATAAGAAGTTCTCCTATATTGCCAAGTATAGCCGTTGTAGAGAGAACGGATAAAGAAGAGATAGAAACTTTAGAATACCATTTAATCATAAGGGTCAATCGTAAAGTTGCGACATTTGAAAAAATGGATTCATCGATATTGTATGCACTTAAATCTACTTTGCCAAACTCATCCACCATTTGACTCAGAGCAATTGCTTGAACGCGCATTTTTCCAAAAATACTTATTGCACGGTCAACCGTATTTACTTCTTCTAAACAATACAATGGATTTCTTGCCGCTTTGAGTATCATACCAGAGATAATCGGATCATGTTTAACCACTTTTATAAGCTCTTTTATAGACATTTCATCATCGTTGCACACTTGTTGTATTTGCAAAATAGATGCCGAGAGCGGTTGCAGTGTATCTATAAATTTTTTGATTTTTTGATTCGTTATGAGATAGCGTCTTGAAGTAAAATGAGATTCTGTCACAGTAAAAAGTTCCCGATTGAGGACATCGAGCATAATTGGGTTGGTTATTATATGATACACACCTTCAACTCCGAGTCTTAGATATGTATTGTTGTCAGATGCATCTAAAACTACAATGATTGCTGATGTTGGAACATGTTTTTGGCATAATTTTGCTGCTTTGAGGCAATCGTCACCAAAATTGATTAAACACACATTTGGTTTTTCATTTATGAGCTTTTTTTCAAAGTCAGCGAGTGCGTTTGATTGTTCTACTTTTAAAAATCTTTTTTGTAATTCAGAAACTATTTGAGCTGTACGCTTTACATTTGCATCCAAATATATAGCTGATATTTTTTTCATTATTAAGGATGGTTTTTCATCAGAAACTCTGATATTTACAGCATCAAGCAACTGTGGATTTGCGTAAGAAAATTCGGTGGATGCATCTTCCATCTCTTCCATCCAAACAGCGCATTGCTCCTCTATTTTAACAAGCCAGTTTATTATATTTATTTCTGCTGGTCCATTTTCTTCTCGAAGTGAGCTTAGTACTTTTTCAACCTTGTCCGCGACTATTGTAATCGCTTCAAAATGGAAATAACGGCTATTTGCTTTTATTCCATGAAATATCCTAAATAAATTATCGACTGCTATTTTATAAGTTGCAACACTTTGGAGTTCAAAAATATTTTTTTTGAACTGTGACATGTTATGTATAAACTGGTCTTTAAATGTTTCATAAATTTCATATTCATAGCTATCTTTATCTATCATCGGAACTTGCTCCCTTTTAGAAAAATTCTAAAATATCTTCGTCATTTATCTTTTTTTCATTTACTTTAAAAATCATCTCCAACTCTAAACAAGTGTTGGCAAAAGAAGCATCAAAATAGTGAATATTGTCAGTTTTTTTAGAGATAAAAACTAAATCAATCCATTTATCAAAATCTTCAAGCATGGTAACTAAAATATCTATAAAAAGTTCTTGTTTGTTTAAATCTTTTAGTGCATCATCTTCTAAATTTTCAATGAAATAGATAAGGTGTGTAGCCGCCCTCGATGCAACTGGGAAGACACCAATTATATCAAGAGCTTCTATAAGTTCTTTTATCCCGTCAAGGACGACTGTTAATATTGTTCTAAGAGAAGCTATATCATTCTTTTCTACGGATAAAAGTAATGATTCATAATCTGCAATTTTTTCACGAAAATTATCAATTCGCTCTTTTCCACGAATATCCAAATGTTCTACATCAACATTTTCCATATCTTTGATGCTGTCGCGAATCATATATTTTTGCACGAGTGTTTTGTTCTCTTGGGTTGATTTTGTTGATGTAATATCCGACACTTCGCTTTTTTGTAGTTTTGGTATGCGTTCTTGTTGTGTGCGATTTTTAAGTTCTTCACTTTTTCTGGCAACATTCTCTTTAGCCATTGCTTCTAATTGCTCAATGTAATACTCTAAAAGTTTTTTTTCATTTATGTAGTGAAGTATTCTCTGAAGAACTTTCATAGTCAATTCTTCATTGTATGGCTTGGGTAAGATTGCGTCCACTCCATTTAACATATAGGCTTTCATGAGATTAAGGTCTTCTTCGCTTGTCATGACAATAATACGAACATTAAAATCTCTGTCACGAATTTTTTGTACAAGTTCCATACCGTTCATGATAGGCATATAATTGTCAGTTATGATAAGGTCAACGGGCTTATTTTTTTTGTTACAAAAATATTCATATGCCTCAGCACCATTATTTGTTATGGTAAAGGAAGAAAAAATTCCATCAAAAAGACGGCGATAGAGGGCTTGCATTACTAAATCATCTTCAGCAATAAGAAGATTTATATTTTTAGCGTTCTCTTTAATAATTTGTGTAATAGTATTTTTCATAGTTCCATTCCTTATTGTATTTCGTTAATACTTTGTGCGACTTGACCAATTTCAAGTTCCATATCAATCGCACCCATCTCTTTAGCGACTCTAGGCATTCCATAAACAACTGCAGATTTTTCGCTCTCTCCAAAAGTTTTTGCACCAGCTTCATGCATCATTTTAAGACCTACAGCACCATCGCTCCCCATTCCAGTCAATAAATAGCCATACGCGTTACTCAGTGCGCTTTTAGCTACAGATTTGAATAAAACGGTAACACTTGGCTTATGAGAGTGCACTTTAGGAAAATCTCTTAAATGCACTTTATAGATATTTCCAATGCTATAAACCTCCATGTGGATTCCCCCTGGAGCAATGAGCATTTGTCCATCTTTTACAATGTCATCATTTTGAGCCTCTTTCACATAACAATTGGGTGCAATTTGATTTAATCTTTTGGCAAATGAAGCAGTAAAACCTTGAGGCATGTGTTGGGTGACTACAATTCCCACATGATTTTTTTTAAGCCCTAAAACAATTTTTTCTAAAGCTTGAACTCCGCCTGTAGATGAACCAATCGCTACAATATTTTTACTTGCTACAAGTGCATTTATATCTTTAAGGGTGTTCTTGAGTGGTACTTCAATACTCTTTACAACTTTTACATGCGCACCAATGGCTGACTTTATTTTTTCACTCAGCTCATCCTGATAATCCAAAAAGAAACTTTCTAAATTTACTTTTGGTTTTTCAATAATATCAACAGCCCCATAACGGAGTGCGTCAATGGCAGCATCAGACCCCTCTGCAACTAAGGTAGAACATATAATGACAGGAATAGGTTTTTGCTCAGAAATTTTCCTCAAAAAAGTTATTCCATCCATTTTTGGCATTTCAATATCTAAAATAAACAAATCAGGAAGACCAATTTTTTTAAACACTTCAAATGCATCAACAGGATTGGCGGCTTCTGCAAAAAGTTCAACACCAGAAATTTTACTAATCAATTTTGAAAAACCACGGCGAACTGCCATCGAATCATCAATCACCATTACTTTAATCATTAAAAAAACTCCAATTCACTTTTAGTATCTACACGATTGTTTAAACGATTAATCATAAAAATTATGGAATCTTGTAAAGAGTGTTCAAACACATAAACATCCGAAAAAATTCGCTTTACAAAAAAGTTGAGAATATAACAACGAATATCTTGTACAATCTCGACCAAATAATCGAATCCTTCTAATGCTTCTATTGCAACATCATCAAAACTATAACTACGCAAAAATGCAGCCATCTCGTCAAATATCGTTGTCATATGTGCAGTATAGTGGTGATAAGCAAAAATTTTACCTATTTTTTCTAGCTCATTTGCTATTTCACAAAAAAACTCATGGCTTAGTTCACCACTTTTTAGTCTTTCACTTAAAGTGGACAATATTTCAATAAGAATTGTAATATCTCCCTCATAAGCATCTAAATAAGCATCTATCCCTGTATCATTCAAAAACTTTTTATGAGTATTGATTGTATGTGTCATTCCATAAAGCATTAATTTTGCACTTAAAGCGATACTGATTTTTTTATTCAAAGTTTCTGCTTCAAAAGGTGTATATACTATTGTATCCACAAGATTAGCAATTTTTAAACATGTTTCATTATGCTCTTCAAAAATAACTGTTATAACAATATTTTTGTCATATTTTAGAATTTCATCGCATAAGTAGAGTACTTTTTCATAATCTTTTGAATAAATTAAGACCATATCCACTTTAATAGAAATTAATATATTTGAGATATGAGAAATAGCAACATCATTGACACTATTGTAGTGATAAAGCTCAAAGGCTTCTAAAATATCTCTATGATTTTTCAGAAGCTCTCCATCATCATATACCAGTAAATGGCTTTTTTTTGCCAGTAGAGAAATAAAATTTTTGTAGTTATAATTTATCATATTTGTACCTTTTGGTAAATGGAAGTGTCCACTTGTTTAAGCATTTTGTTGTTTATGTTACGAAGATTTTCCGTCAGTGAAATTATCAAATATCCATTTTGCTTGAGATTTTTGATAACATTATCTACGACCAAAGCTTTAATTTCATCATTGAAATAGATGAGTACATTGCGTAAAAATATAATATCAAATCTACCTATGCCTGATTGAACTTCAAGTAAATTGGCCTGTGAAAAATGAACATTTTTTTGTAAGTCATGACTTATCAAAAATTGTTTATCGTATTGATTTTTTCCTTTGAGACAATAGTTTTGTTTATATAAATTGGATATTTTATCCGCCCAAGGCAAAGGATAACACCCTCTTTTGGCGATTTGTATGACTTCTGTATTTATATCTGTTGCAAATACCTCATATCTTGAAGCTCCCAATATACTATCGAGTACCATGGCTATCGAGTATGCTTCTGCTCCGAGTGAAGCAGCAGCACTCCATACTCTTAGCTCTTCATTGGTTTTTACTTGTTCTACTATGCGTTGTAAAAAGTCAAAGTGAAGTTGCTCACGAAAAAAATAAGTCTCATTTGTTGTAATTTGATTGACCATCTCCGAAGCTTCATCACGGTTGAATTGAGCGATACGAAGATAATCACTAAATTTACTCAGACCATAAAAATTTAAACGCTTGATTAACCTATTTTTAACTAAGCTTTTTTTACTTTCATCGAGTGTAATGCCAACATTTTTAAAAATAAGTTTTTGAATAAGTGCAAATTCTGAATCACTTAAAAGTATCTCATTTATAGGATTCATAAGATATATTCTCTAATAGCAGATTCTATACTTTGAAAATCAATTTTCCCTATTATTTTAGAAACTTTTTTGGAGTGAAGTGAATCTTTTATAGATGAATTAGCCATGTTTGTATGAACTATAATCGGTATTTTTGAGTAAGAAGGTTGACTATTTAGATTATTTATAACATCAATCCCACTCTTTCGAGGCATTTCAATATCAAGTAAAAATATTCCAATATCATCTATATTTATTGTTTTTAGTGCTTCTAATAACTCTGCACCATCTTCAAAAATTTTAAAGACAAGTCCGAGCTTATTAAATGTATCAAAAGCGACTTTGCGTACTAATTTACTATCATCAGCAAATAGAACCATTTTATTACTTTTTATAGGTTCGGCATGTGGATTTTTTACTATTGTATCATTTCCATATAAATCATATAAAAGTTTATCTGTATCGAAGATAGTGCAAAGAAATGTTTTTTTACCAATAGTTATTTTTGCTATAAATGTTGTCAATTCATTTTGTTTTGAATTGCTAAACATCTGTTCAGCATTTATACTCACGATATCAATGACTTGTTTTACTATTAAGCCCAAATATTCTGAAGTAAAACGACATAATATAAGGAGTTCATATGTGGTTTCTTCAAAGTTTTTATTGCCAAACCACTCATCAAAATAAATCAAAGGTGTCATGTGGGAACGAATGTCCGCTGTGCCTATAATGATGCTCTTTTTGTCATTATTTACAGCAATATTGTTTTTTTGAAAAACAAATAGCTCTTCAACTTTCGCAACATTTATAGCATAATACTCCGCATTTGAACCTTCAAATATAACATACTGACTTGCTATGTCTGCACTACTACTGACAAGTTTTACAAGATCTATTTCATCTTCATCAAGATAAGCTTCAGATAAAATTTGTGTATTGTTATGTGGCATGTGGATTTTCCCTTTGACTTAGAAATTCTATGTCAGCTACACTATTTAACGATAAGAGAGGAATAAAGTCACCTCTATAAGGTATCATGGCTTCTACATATTTTGAGTCAATTGGTAAGCCAAAACTAGGAACACTTTGGAGTTCATTCGCCTCAAAAACTTCAACTTCATAGACTTCATCAATAATAAGACCAATTTTATGAGAAATTTCTTCCTCTGTTACTTTTACTATTACTAAAGAAGTGCGGTTTGTATTTGTGAAATTATTTTGCATTAAACGCTCGGAAATATCAAGCACTCCAACAATAGTTCCTCGAATATTACAAACACCTTTCACGCAAGGTTGCATCCATGGAACTTTAGTAATCTCTGGCAGTTCAACAATCTCAGTGATGTATTCACCTCTAAGTGCAAAAAGATTTGATTGTAAATAAAATAGCAAATACTGAGGACCCTCTTTGATTGCCATTTCATCGTCATCATCGATGAGAATTTGTGAATACATTTGCACCCCTAAAAGCGTTCAAAATCTCGTAAATCGAGTGCATCTTCAGATTCACTTTTATTACCGAGTGTATAATCTTGTGAAGTTCTACCCACTTTTATTGAACTTTTTTCTTTTACAGATGGATTGATACTCTGGATGTTTAATTTGAAGAATTTCATCATATCTGTTAGAGAAGATGCTTGTCCATTAAGTTCTTCAGCAATGGTCGCAAGTTGTTGTGAAGATGAAGCATTCTCTTGCGTGACCTGATCAAGTTGATTCATAGCAATAGAAATTTGTTCTACTCCAACAGCTTGTTCACTTGCTGCAGCGGTAATATCTCTTACTAGTTTCGCAGTTTCTTCAATTTTTGGCAGAGTAGTTGAGATGAGCATACCTGCTTCTTCGGAGATAAAAACACTATCTTGCGTTATTTTACTTATCTCTTGTGCGGCAATTTGTGAGCGTTTTGCTAGTTTTCTAACTTCGGCTGCTACAACCGCAAATCCTTTCCCATGCTCACCAGCACGAGCCGCTTCAATCGCAGCATTGAGCGCCAATAAATTAGTTTGATAAACAATATCTTCAATAACCTTGATTCTCGTAGAAATATCATGCATTGCAATTACGGTTTTACTTACAGCTTCTCCACCTTTTTGAGCCATTTCAGATGCATCTGAAGCTAGTTTATTTGTTAATTTAGCGTTCTCTGCAGTTTCTGAAACTGAACCACTCATCTCTTCAATCGAACTTGTTGTTTCTTCGATTGAAGAGGCTTGAGTCTCCGCTCCAGAAGAGATAGAGTTAGACGAACTGCTTACTTCGCTTGATGCTGTGCTAATTTCATTTGCACTCATAACTATCTGTGTAATAATTTCAGAAAGGGATTCAACAAATGAATTAATTGAAGTTTTAATTTCATTCAGTTCACCAGGCATTTCAAGAGAAATCTTTTTCGTAAGATTCCCGTTTTTCATTTCATGAAGAGTCTCTTGTAACTCAGTAAGAATCTTACTAAGGATAACAATAAAGCTATTTGTTGATTCTTTGATTGCACCCATATCTCCAGGAAGATCTACATCGATGCGTTCAGACAATTGACCATTGCTTAGCTCTTTCATAACTCTTGTTAATTCAACAATAGAACTTTGCATCATGTATGCTAGAGAATTTACAGCATCAGTAATTACAGCATAATCGCCTACATATTCTGTTTGAATCTTAGCATTAAAATCACCATGACTCAGGAGTACAAGATTTTCTGTGACCTCTTGTAATATGCCAACAACAGCGTCCATGGTATCATTTAAACCAGAACAAATCAGTGCATACTCACCTTTGTACTTAGACGAATCGAGCCGAACAGTAAGATTTCCTCGACGCATAGCGGTTGTTGCGAGTCTAGCATCCACTGCAAGACCATGCAGACTTTCTATAACAGTATTTACAGATTCTTTGAGTTTATCAAATGCACCATAATAAGAAGTGGTAACTCTTGCAGAAAAATCACCGTCTGCAACACGATCCATAACCAAAGAGATATCACTCAATAAACAAGCGATTAAATCAACATTATAATTAAAAGCATTACTTAAATTACCAAGCATTCCATCATAATTTTTCATATCAATTCTCTCAGTCATATTTCCTAATAAAACTGCTTCGTTGATACTATTTACATCATTGTTGAGTGTTTGCATTTTAGTACGCATAGCATCAATTTTTGAAAAAAGAGGAGTGAACTCCTCACTATTTGCACTAAATATTTGTTCAAAATTACCATTCATTATCGCATCAATAGCCTGTTCCGCTAAAGAGATATCTTGTATATGCTTGTTTTTCATAATTTTTTTACTCATTACAGACCCTTTTCTTCAACATAGTTGTCAATCACATCACGCAAAGCAGAAAACAATTTTAATGTATCTTTTTCTACTTCAACTAAAATACCATCAAGTTCTTCTTTTGAACTATTTTTATACGCTCTATCTACATATTTTTGCATTAAACTATGCACATAATTGTGGTGATGATGCACTTTACTCCACGAAGGATGCGCTGTAAATGACATACCTTCTAATGATTTTAATTTTTTTCCAAAATTACAACAACAAGATTCTGCCACAACTACATCTTTTTTACCAAGTGATATACTGCGAGATATGTTTGTCTTAAAAATCATATGGTCTATGTAATAGCTATCTATGTCTATGTTCAAGGCATCAGAATTACTAATAGAACGATTCATTGCGAGTCTATCAATAAATTGTTCATAAGTTAAATTTCTATCTTTTAAATAACTAAGCATAAATTCAAAAGTTTCATTTAGAGAGTGTGATTTTTCATGTTCTAGTAGTACTTTGTATAACTTTGTAATTTCTTGTTTTACAAAAGAACTAACTGGTCTTCTGTAGGAAGTTATACGAACAATTTCTCCTTTCTCTATAATAGGAGCAACATAAGCTTTTACCCAATAATAATTTCCATCTTTAGTGCGATTTTTCACAAAAGCAGTAACTGGTTTTCCACTAAGAACCGTATCCCATAAGAGTTTAAATACAACACGCGGCATATCTGGATGACGAACAATATTATGTGGCTGTCCTATCACTTCATTTCGAGAGTAACCTGCTATCTTGCAAAAAATATCGTTTGCATAAGTAATATTTCCCTTTTTATCAGTCATACTCACAATTAATTCATGTTCATCGAACAAAACCTCTTGTCCATTTATTGTATCCATATTTCTTCTCCTTTAATTGATTATTTTATCTTCAGTATTTCAAACAATGCTGGGATATCAAATATCAAAGCAATTTCTCCGCTTCCTAAAATGGATGCACCATAAAGTCCTGGTGCATTTTTAAAGAGCTTTCCTAGCGGTTTTATGACTGTTTGGTATTCGCCAAACAATTCATCCACTAAAAGACCTATTTTATGATGTCCATACTTTACTACAATAATATTTTTTCTTTCACATATTTCGCAAGGAAGTTCTTTGTAATAATTTCTAACATCCAATAAAGGCAATAAAGTACCACGCAAATCAAATAAATTACTATCGCGCATATTCACCTGATACTCTGTTGTGTGTTCTATAACTTCAAACACCATATCAAGGGGAATAATATAATGTGTTCGACCTACTTGAAATAAAAAGCCATCAATAATTGCCAATGTTAATGGTAAACGAATTGTAAAACAACTCCCTCTACCAACTCTGCTTACTAATTCTACTTCACCCTTTAAAGCTTCGATGTTCTTTTTAACAACATCCATACCAACGCCACGACCTGAAATATCTGAAACAACTTCAGCTGTTGAAAAACCAGGTTCAAAAATCAGCTTATATGCCTCAGCGTCTGAAAGTTGTTGTGTTTGATTGATGATTCCTTTTGCTCTTGCCTTAGAAATAATTGCATCAAGGGCTAACCCTTTCCCATCATCTTCTATTTCAATTACAATCGAACCAGACTCTGGATACGCACGAAGTGCAACCGTTCCATATTCAGGTTTGCCATTTTGAACCCTTTGCTCTGGCAGTTCAATTCCATGGTCAACAGAATTACGCAGCATGTGTAAAAGTGGGTCAGCAATCTTTTCAATGACTGTTTTATCGAGTTCTGTCTCGCCACCTTGAATGGTAAAATTTATTTTTTTGTTCAGTTTATGCGCAACATCGTTTACAACTCTGCGAAATTTTTCAAAGGATTCACCCACTTGAACCATACGAATATTCATCACATTGTTTCGTAACTCTTCAAGCAATGTTCCAAGTTCTATGGAAATTTCTTCAAACTCAACATCTGCATATTTTTCAACATAACGATTTATTTTAGCATTTGCTATTACCATTTCACTAATCGTGTCAATGAGGATATCAATCTTGCTAGAATCAACACGCAATGATTGTGAAATAGGAGTGACTTGCTTGTTCGTTGATTCTTTTTTTGGTTGTATTTCTTCGATTTTTGTTTGTATTTCTTCGATAGCAACAGGTTTAGCTTGTTCTAAAAGTTCTTCTTTTTGAGGTTCTTTTTCTTGTGTTTTATCGACTGAAAAAACATTTAACTCTATATCATCCTCAACAAATTCAAATACCTCTATAATATCTTCTTTTTTTACATCCCCTTCAAATTCTATTTCAAATCCAAGATAGGGTTTATAGGGATCAATCTCTTCTAAAGTAAGAAGATTTTCTACTAGGGTTGATACGCTGTGTAAAGTTCCAAGGCGTTTAAGAAAAGCTATAATGGAGATTAAGTCCATCCCAGTTTCAAAAAAATGTTCTTTTAAATGAAGAGAGATATGCCATAACTTTGAACTTTTAGTCTCTATTGGTAAGGATTGCGTTGGTACAGATTTATCTGGTGAAGGTTGTAAATAATTGCTTATTGTTGCTTTAAGAAGTTTATCTTTATCGAGTATATTTTTAGGTAATGGAGCAGAATCTACCGAATACTCTACCAGCGTACTTACATGATCTTTACATTTTAAAAGAAGCATTAAAAGATTTTCATCTAATACTATTTTCTCATTACGAACAGCATCCATCAAATTTTCTGCGATATGCGTAAACGAGATAATAGTGTCAAAATTGAACATCCCTGCAACACCTTTAATGGTATGCATTGCGCGAAAGATAGTTCCTATATATTCACTATTTACACCTTTTTCCATTGCATCGAGTAATGCACTCTCCATCATTTGAAGTTGTTCTTGAGCATCCTCATTGAAATAGTGTAATTCTTCACTCATAAGTACACTCAAATAATTTAGAACACCCACTAAGTTCAAGAGCTTCTATGACACTGTTTGTACAGTTAGTAAGAGTCATATTGCGATTTTGATTATGAAGGCTTTTTTGTAAACTTAATAAAAGTTGTATGACACACAAATCAATTTTATTTATATTACGAAGATCCAATTTAACAAGAGGTTCTTTATTTTCAAGGCATAGCAACAACTCACCTTTTATTTTTTCTGCCTCTTCAACTTCAAGAACATCAGATTCAAATATCATAAAATCAACCTAATAACTTTTGAATAACCATGGTGAATTTTTCTTTATTAAAAGGTTTCAACATCCATGCTTTAACGCCAAGAGCTTTTCCTTTTTCTTTAAGTTCATCTGAACTTTCAGTAGTGAGCATAACAATAGGTATAAATTTATATGCTTGAACTTGTTTTATAGCCTCGACCATTTCAAGCCCACCCATAATAGGCATGTTTACATCACTAAAAATCAAATCAAATTGATGATATTTTAGTGCTTCAAGTCCCTCAGCCCCATTTTCAACAACAACCGCCTCGTGTCCCGCCTCTTCAATTGCTTTTTTAGCAACCATTCGGATTAAACCTGCATCATCAGCTACCAATACTTTAGCCATGTAATTCCTTCCTTTTAAATTAAAATCTTACACACCAACACTCTGTATTCAGTTATTATAATCAAATTCTACTAAACTTTAACAATTATGTATATTATTTTAGCTATCGGAATTAATTACTCAATCTGATTGATTAAATCAAATGTTAAAGTTTATGTCAGCTTACATGTGAGAGAATATTAAATCTACAGAATAGGTGCGTTACATGAAAGTATTTAGTTCTCTCCTTTTCTTGTTTTCCTCACTTTTTGCTTTTGAAAACAGTGTGGGTACGACTGGGTATGGTCGTGTGCAAACATCTTTTGAAAATAATAAAGAAAATGTATGCTTTAAAGCTCCTGGAGCAGGGACAAAATATAGGCTAGGAAATGAATGTGAGACTTGGTTAGAACTTGCTGTGTTTCAAGATATAAAGCTAGACAATGGCATTAATATTCATAATCAGGTGCGACCCATTTTTACTGGTAAAAATGAGGAAAATGTTGATTTGTTGCGATGGGAAGAGATTTATAGTGAAATCTCTAATATTTTTGACAATTCTGCTTCTCTTTGGGTTGGGCGTCGCTACTACAAACGCTATGACAGTTTTACCTCTGATTATTTCTTTTTTAATATGAGTGGAACGGGTGCTGGTATCAATAATATAGACTTAGATGCAGTGAAGCTCTCTTATAGCTATATGTTTGAAAATCTTGACCCAAGAACTGCAGATGGAGGCGACAGAGTTCTCTATCAAAGTCATGATATGCGAGTTGATAAAGAGCTTGAGCGTGGGCTTTTCACACTCTTTTTAAACTATATGATTCTAGGGGATAAAACTTTTACACCGACACAAAGAGTAGAGAGTGTAGATGGGTATGCGGCAGGTCTGATGTACACCGACAAACAAATTACTCAAGAGCTTTTTGATATGAAGGGTGAAAATATTTCTGGCATATTTTATGGCGCGGGTGCTGCAAAAGGTGCAGGGGCTAATTCGCCCTATCTTCAAGAAGCACTCATCGATACGATGCTTACAAATAACAAATCAGTTGAAAATTCTAAAACAATAAGGTTCATTAACTATAATACTTTTGAAAATGACACCTTTGGGATTATGAGCAATATGGTCTATGAACAGCGTGATGATGCAGACTTTTCTAACACAAAACAAAATTGGTTTTCTGTGGGTGTGCGACCCTCTTTGTTTATATCTGAGTATGTGCGATTTGTGTTTGAAGCGGGATATGACAATGTGCATGACATAACAAATGATACATCTTATGCACTCTACAAAGGAACTACTGCTCTGGAGTTTGCAATGGCAAAAGGGCTCTCTCAGCGTCCAGTTTTGCGTCTATTTTACACAAAAGCTTCTTGGAATGAGAGTGCAAAAGGGCTTGTTGGTACAGACTTTTATGCAGACAAAACATCGGGAGACAATCTCGGTATTCAGCTAGAGTATTGGTGGTAAGCGTTTATGAAAACTCTCTATAAAGGAAACAGTATGAATTTATTTCAAAAAATAGTAACTTTTATTTTGCTCTTTGGAGCAACTTCTGTGTTGGCTATTGAGCACAAAACTATAGCCTTTGCGCAAGATACAATGGCAAATGATTTTAGAAAAGCACAAGTTTTTGAAGTTCGGGACGCTGTGGCAAAAAATGCAAATTTAAGTTTTGTTTATTCCGATGCCAACGGAAAAACTTCACTTCTTATAAGACAGATAGAAGAGTTTATTAACTCAAAAGTTGACCTTATTATTGTTGGTACAAACGATGCGGATGCAGTTGTGCCAGTGGTTTCAAAAGCGTATAAGCAAAATATTCCCGTTATTATTTTAGACCGTGGTATCAACGGCGATGCCTACACTTCATTTATAAATTCTGATAACATCAAAATCGGTGCAATTGGAGCTGAATATATTGCAGAGCGTCTTGGTGGAAAAGGTGTGGTTTTACTCTTTGAAGGCTTACAAAAAGCGGATGTAACACAGCTTCGCACTAAAGGTTTTATGGATGAAATAGCTAAGAGTCCAAATATAAAAGTGATTAAAAGAACGGGCAATTACTTACGCAAAGATGCAATTATAGAGATGGAAAAACTGATACATGAAGGTGTGCATATTGATGCAATATTTTCAGAGAGTGATAGTATGTTAAGCGGTGTTCGTTCAGCCATGAAACGCTATAACATTGAGCCTTCTTCTATCGTAACTGTAGGATGTGACTATACAAGTGAGGCAAAAGAGGCAATACTAAAAGATGAGCAGAGTGGTTCAGTTCTTTTTCCTTTAGGAGGAGAACAATCAGTGGCAATAGCACTCAAAATTTTCAATAATGAAAGTGTACCAAAGCATATTTTTATACCTGTAGAGCTGGTAACAAAAAGTAATGTTCAAGTCATAAAGCCGATTTTCTGAATATGAAGTATTTTTTTCGTCATTTTAATCTCATAAACAAACTTTCGTTGGCTATTTTATTAAGTGTAATTGTTTCAATTAGTTTGTTGGGCATATATTTCGATACTTTTTTGGAAGACACCTATTTTAAAAGCACAAAAAAGAGAATAAATCATGGTTTTGAACGAATTTTTTCAGATATTCAAAAGATTGACTATGCGTTAAAAAAAGGGATTATGTTTATTCAAAGCGATGAAAATATTCTAGCTTCTATTGATTTGGTAAATAACTATCAAGATAAACAAAACTATAATGCTATTTTGCTCGATGAAGAAAAGAAAAGCATTGTAAAACAACTTCTCGATAGAGTCAAGCTTTCACTCAATAATGAAATCGTGCTTTATGATAAAAACGGTGAATTAATTGCATTTGTTGTCAAAGAAGAAAATGGTTATTATCTATGTTTTATAGCTTATGAGAATGGTGAAGTTGTTAGATACATAAAGCATGAGAGTGAACTTGAGTACAAAAAATGCGAAAAAGCGAGGTATGAAAATATAAATTTTAATCATCAATCATATTACGAAGATTCAGAAATCATAAATAAAAGTATAATCACCTACCATAATTTAAATGATGAAATATTCATTAAATCACACCAAAATATTTATGATAACAATAAAAAATTAACTGCGCATATAGAGATGTCTTATACAGTTGGAAAGACATATCTAGCGTCACTTTCTAACGATTTAGATATAAATATTATAATGAGCCATAATCAGGAATATGCTCAAAATAGTGCCCATTTACTCAATAAAAATGAAATAGAAAATATGACCATAGCTCAAACGCAAAATTCATATTTTGGAGTAGCGACTATTAGAACACAAAATTCAGATATTTATTTTGTGGCTTCACTAGACAAAGCTACGCTTACAAAAACTTTATATGAGAGTAGAACTAAACTGTTACTTATTTTAGGCGTTACTATTCTCTTTACATGGCTTCTCTTTCGTCTTTTATTTACAAAAATTTTAGCAGAGCCTATAAAAAAACTTATGTTACAAATCTCCAAAGTAGAACAAGGTGACTATTCAAAATCAGAACTTATTTTTACTGGTGATGAATTGCAATGTATATCAAAAAATATAAATCAACTCGCGTCAGCAGTGCAAGAGAGAGAAAATGATTTGCAATCCTCACGAGAACATTTGGAATATATCTCCTACCATGACGCACTTACAGATTTACCTAACAGAAGGCTTTTTAATATTAAGTTAAGCCATGCCCTTGAACTTGCAAAAAGAAATAGGAGTAAAGTAGCTGTTTTATTTCTTGACCTTGATCAATTTAAACAAGTGAATGACACTTTAGGACACAATATAGGGGATGAACTCCTTAAAGCTGTTTCACAAAGATTATCTCAAACACTTAGAAGTTCAGATACATTAGCAAGAATAGGTGGGGATGAATTTAATATTTTAGTTGAAAATATTGAATATATTAAAGAAATTGAGTTTATAGTGCAAAAATTAATAAATGATTTTGCAAAACATTTTACATTTGGCGAATATGAAATTTCGACCACCGTAAGTATAGGTATTGCTATTTATCCTGATGATGGACAAGACAGTAACTCATTGATAAAAAATGCAGATTTGGCGATGTATAAAGCAAAAGATATGGGACGGAATAATTATAGTTTTTTCTCAAACTCTCTTTCTGAATATATTGAAGATAGAATAAAAAGAATCAATGCGCTCAAATATGCAATATCTGTAGAAGATGAATTTTTCTTGGTTTATCAGCCAAAAGTCTCAACAAAAACAAAAAAAATAGTAGCGGTTGAAGCACTTATTCGATGGAATAGTTCTGTTCTTGGTTTTGTCGCACCGGATCAGTTTATCAGTATTGCCGAAGATACAGGTTTAATTATTCCTATTGGAGATTGGGTTTTAAAACAGGCGTGTAGTGATTTTGTACTCTTGCAAAAAGAGGGCTGTTTACTTGAACAAATCAGTATAAATATGTCTGGCATACAGTTGCAAAAAAGTGATATGTTAAAAACTCTTAATAAAATTATATATGAAACAGGAATAAAAGCAAATCAGATAGAACTCGAAATTACAGAGAGTTACATTGCAACAAATGGACAATCAGCACTCAATACTTTGATAGAATTTAGAAAAATAGGGGTTGATTTGGCAATTGATGACTTTGGAACAGGCTATTCTTCGATGAGTTATTTACAAAAATTGCCTGTGACTAGACTTAAAATTGATAAATCTTTTATCGATGATTTGCCTTATTCTGGTGAAAGTGTCGCTGTTGCAAAAGCAATTATAGCTCTTGCAAAAACATTTAACCTCTCAATCACGGCAGAGGGTGTAGAAAACGAAGCACAACTTAACTTTTTAGACGAGCAGGGGTGTGATGAAATTCAAGGATACTACTACTCAAAACCTCTTAAACTGGATGATTTAAAAGAGTTTTGCAGACTCTCTTAGACTATTTTAGTTTACCCGCTAAAGCACCACTTGCAAAACTCCATTGCAAGTTATACCCTCCACATGGACCATCGAGGTTCATAACTTCTCCACAAAAGTACAAGCCATTTATGATTTTACTTTGCATCGTTTTTGGATTTATCTCTTTGAGGTTTATCCCGCCACGCGTTATCATCGCCATTTTAAAGCCATCGTGTCCTGTAACCGTGAGTGGTGTCCATGCTAAAAGTTGGATGAGTTTGGCTCTGTTTGCACCTGCTATCTCTTTGTGCTTGGCATGTGGAAGTACATCTGCGAGTAAACAAAGCTCCTCAGATATGGCATGTGGAAGTAGAGTTATGATGTGCTCTATTATCTTGGCATGTGGATTCTTTGCAACTTCATTTTTGAGATGTATCGTGATTTGCTCTTCGTTCAACCCTTTTGTGAGATTTAAAAGAAGAGGAACTGCACCATATTGCTCCAAAAGCGGAGTGATTTCTCTTGCAAAATCCAAAACAACTGGACCTCGTATGCCGTTGTTTGTAAAAATCAAATCACCGATAGCTCGAAGTTTTTTATGTTTTGGCAAATCCACTCGAAGTTCAACTTTTGCAATCGTATCTGCACGGCAGTTTTTAACCCATGTTTCTTTTACTTTGAGTGGCATCATCGCAGGGTGAAGTTCAGTCACGCTGTGTCCAAGTTCAGATGCTAAAGTGTATCCATCGCCCTCAGCTCCGAGAGTTGGATATCCTAAACCGCCTGTAGCTACGATGACATTGGGTGCATAAAACAAATCGGTTTGCGTTTTTACACCTGTGATTTGATTGTTATTTTGAACTATTTGTTCAACTTTTTGTGCGCATTTTAAATCAATGTTTAACTTTTTCATCTCATTTTCGAGTGCCAAAATAATTGTCGATGCGCTGTGTGAAGTTGGAAAAATTCTAAATCCATCAGGTGCATGTGTTGCAACGCCAATTTCTGCAAAAAAATTCACTAAAGCCTTTGAATCAAAAACTCCAAGAGCGTCCTGCATAAATCTTCCATCGCGTCCAAATTGACGCATAAACTCTTCATTGGAAAGAGTATTTGTGAGGTTACAACGACCTCCACCCGTTGCTTTAAGTTTCGATGCGATGTTTGATAATTTTTCTAAAAGAAGAACTTTTTTTCCATCTCGTGCAGAAATTATGGCAGACATCATCCCAGATGCACCAGAACCAATAACTATAAGGTCGTATTTCGTACTCAAATTAGTTGCCTTTTTTGCAATTATAGTATGATTTTTTTAATCTTCATTCAATCTTCATTTATAAGTTATATAGTTTTAGAGTGTGAAAGGGAATTAGAATTGCTTGTTATCTAAATCTATCACTTTTTTCCATTTTTAGATAAATTTCAAGGAGGTTATTATGAATATCAACAGTATGACTCAGTCTAACAATTTAGCTCAAATGCAGAGTAGTTCAAGGGTTCAAAGTCAGAGTAGTGCGAGTGGTATGGCACCACAATCAAAAAGTGCTTATATGGATAAAGCGGAATTTAGCCAGATGGCTATGCAACTAGCACAAAATCAAAATGCAGATTCAAATCAAATGTCACTGATGCCTAAAGCGTCAAATACAAATAGTCTGCAATCCATTTTGATGAAAAATATATTATCTGCGTATGGTAGTTAAAAAGCGTAAAAGAGGTGTTTTTCTATAATTTTGAAGCTTTTACTTCACCGTGTGAACTCCATATAGGAATTGCAGATAAAACTCTCTCTGACACAGTAGCTCACGCCATTTATTTGAATGCAAAAAGATTAGAAAGCGAATATAGCTTTTTCAAAACATCCTCACAACTTTATGCATTAAATCATAGAACAAAAAATAGACAAAGTATCAGCGATGAGTTAGCGAGTTTCATTCAACTCTCACTCTTTTACAATAAACAAACAGATGGTGCCTTCGACATAGCAATTGCAGGAACACTCAAAGAGGCATCTTTTTCATCAACGCTTCAAGAGTACAACAAAAAAATAGCTACATTACTCCCATTTGCTTCCTCTTCACATTTGGAAATTTATGAAAATGAAGTTACATTTTCAAATGATTTTACAAAAATAGATTTGGGTGGCTTAGTCAAAGAGTACGCTGTGGATGCGTCTATACTTATGCTCAAAGAAGCTGGTATCTCATCTGCCTTGGTCAATTTTGGCGGGGATGTGGCGGCATGTGGAATGATTCACTCCTATTTATGGTGCGTAGGCGTACAAAATCCTGAAATCTTAGAAGAAAATCTTTGTGAAGTTACACTGAGTGAAAATGCACTCTGCACTTCAGGGCACTCAAAGTGTTTTTATCAAATAGAAAAAGAAAAAAAATCTCATATTATTGCGATAAAACAAAAGTATTACTCTCAAATAAGTGTCATAGCACCCACTGCAACGGATGCTGGAGTTTGGAGTACAGCAATGTTAGTCAATCCAAATTTAACTCTTCCATCTCATGTAAAAATAGCTCACTCAGTTTTATAATTTTTACTATTTTTAACTCTTTTTCTTTGCAGTCCATAAATCATAGTATTATTCCAATAATTTTTAAGTAGGTTAAGCGATGCAAACAGAGTTCAGAGACAGAGAAAAATGTTATTATTGCTACAGACCAAAAAGCTCTTGCATGTGCGAACATGTCCATACCATCGATACGCAGACAAAATTTATCATACTTATGCACCCAAAAGAGTTTAAAAAAGTAAAAAATGGAACGGGGCATTTGACGCATCTCTCTCTCAAAAATTCAGAACTTTTTATAGGGATTGATTTTACAAACCATAAAGAGATAAATGAGATTATCGCCACGCATGAGAGTTTTGTTTTGTATCCATCCAAAGATGCGATAAATTTGAGTGACACAAATTCACATGCCACGTTTCCACACCCCAAGAGTACTTCCTCGCTTACGCTCACCGCGCATGCCAATCAATTTCCACATGCCAAAAAAATGGCAATTTTTATCATAGATTCAACTTGGGCATGTTCCTTGAAAATGTTGCGAGAGAGTAAAAATCTACAAGCTTTAAAACATATAAGTTTTGAGAGTACAAAACTTTCACAGTTTAAGATAAAAGAGCAACCCGCAGAGTATTGTCTCTCAACCATAGAATCGACTTTGGAGGTACTAGAACTTCTCAATGTTTGGCATGTGGAAAGGTTGGAAAAAGAAGATTTAGCGATGTTTTTAAACCCTTTTCATACGATGATTGCGTATCAGTTGGAGTGTATAGAAAACTCATCCAGACAAGCTGTTAGATTTTAAAATTTTGTTATAATCCTAACTTAAATTATTACAAGGGTTTATGAATGAAATTAGGAAAAATATTGGTTAGCAGCTTTGTAGCGACTCTTTTAAGTGTTACACTTTTAGCGGACGGACATGGAACTCACTGGGGTTACACAGGGCATGAGGGCGCAGAAAATTGGGGTGATTTGGCTCCTGAGTATAGCATGTGCAAACTAGGTAAAGCGCAAACACCAATCAACATAGAAAAAAAAGTTCTTGTTTGTACAAATGATTTACAGAAGATAAAATTTAATTACACTACAGCTTCAACAGAGGTTATTAACAACGGTCACACGATACAAGTTACCATAGAAGATGGCAGTAGTATAGAAATTGATGGTATCAAATTTACTTTAAAACAATTCCATTTTCATACACCGAGTGAAAATCAAATCGAAGGGAAAAATTTTCCACTTGAAGCACACCTTGTGCATGTCTCAAAAGATGGTGCGTTGGCGGTTATCGCTTTAATGTTTGAAAATGGAGCAGAAAATCCACTCATCAAAAAAGTGTGGGAAGCAATGCCTCATGAAGTAGATAAAAAAACTCCATTAGTACTTTCTGCTCAAGATATTAGTGCGTTTTTACCACAAAAAAGAGAGTATTACAGATTTGATGGTTCACTTACAACTCCACCGTGTAGTGAGGGTGTAAGATGGTTTGTTCTTAAAAAATATATGACTATTTCGGCTTCTCAAGTTGAAGAGTTCTTACACACTGTTCACCATGAAAACAACAGACCAATTCAGCCTATAAATGCTAGAAAAGTAATGAACTAACCACAAAATTTCTCAAATTCGATTTTCTAGTTTCCAAGCTGGAGAGACTGTGAAAGAACTCTTAAAATAAGGAACCGATGCTTTAGCTTCGGCTGAAAACGGCGATTTTACTGTCAATGTCAGGCGAAGCTAAAGCATCGCTTCCAAAAATAATAAATTCTTTCACAGTCTCTGGAGCTTGGAAACGAGGAGGAAAGTATTACTTATTTGCTATAGATTTAGCCCAACTTTGTGTTAGTTCATGTAGTTGCTCGTTGGGAACTTCCAAAAAGTCTATCATAAATGAATTTTCTAGTTCACTCACACCTATGCTTCTTGGACGAACTGCCAACACTTTAGTTGTAGGAATTTGCTTTCCAAAACAAAAAATTAAGTTTTTGGCATCTTTTATTTCAGGATTTATAACTCCCTCTGGCATAGAAGAGGTATGTTTGTAGTGGTCGAAAACAGCTATATAAGTTGCTACTGCGTGTGCGTCAATTAAATCTTTTAAATAACTAATAATTTCATCTGCACTTGTAAATGTAGTCTCATCTTTACTAATTTCTAGGGAAAATACAGGATACTTTTCCATAAAGAGTGTTTTTTTCATTTTTCTGCCTTTAGTTTTATTTATTAAACAATATTGAGCCAAGTCTTATCATATTTGAACCACACTCGATGGCAAGTTCAAAATCTCCGCTCATTCCCATCGAACAGATGGTTGCCCCATCGCATTGTTTATAAATCTCGTAAGTTGTCTCAAAACTTTTTTTGATTAACTCTTTATCTTCGCTATGCGCACCGATGCTCATAACGCCTTTGAGGTTTATATTTGGACACTCTTTTTTGATTTGTGCGTAAGTTCCACATGCCAACTCTGGCATAACTCCATGTTTAGACTCTTCTTTTGCGGAGTTTATTTGAAGAAGTGCATCTAAAGTCATATTTCTAGTTTCAAGCTTTTTTTGTAACTCTTGTGCCAATTCTAGTGAATCAAGAGCGTGAAAAAGAGCAGGGTGTATGTCGAGTAAATTATTGATTTTATTTTTTTGCAGATTTCCTACAAAGTGCCATTCAAGCGGTAAATCTTCAAGTTCTTTGGCTTTTTCCTTTAAGTCTTGAACCTTGTTTTCGCCATATGCTCTTTGACCAATTTCATACAGTTTTTTTATCTCATCTGAGGTTGAATATTTGCTAATGGCTACGATTTTAACGATGTGATGCGGACTCACTTTGAGCCTTGCACTCTCAACTCTTCGTATGACATTATCTATATATATTTTGTATTCTATTGTGTTCATTTTTTAGCCTATTAATCTATTTATGTCGTTATAAAGCCCAAGTCCCATGAGTGAAAAAAGCAGAACCCATCCAGCGATTGTGAGCTTCATGATGACAGCTTGGCTAGGTGTGCGTCTTGAGATAAACTCATAGAAGTTAAACATAATGTGTCCGCCATCAAGTGCAGGAATAGGAAGCAGATTTAAAACACCTAAGTTCACAGAAATGAGTGCTGCAAAAAACAAAACACTCATCCAACCCGCATCCGTAGCTTCAGATGTAAGTTTTACGATGCTGATAACACCACCAAGTTCTTTTGCAGGAACATCCCCAATGATAAGCTTTTGGAGACCTGTAAATATAAGTGTTGAGGCAAAAACAGTTTGCTCTGAGGCATAAGCAAAAGTTTCACTTAAACCTAACTCGAGTTTATGAGAAACCCCAGCACTGCCAATGCCTATCATTTTTTTCTGAACTACTTCGTTGTACATATTTGTAGCTTCACGATAGGTTGGAGTAAGCGTTAAAAATTTGATAAGTCCATCACGGTGAACTTCTATGTATAAAGAGTTGTCAGATTTTTCGATGATTTCTGCCATCTCTTTCCACGATGAAATCTCTTTGCCATTGATTGCTTTGATAGTATCGTTTGTTTGAAGTCCAGATTTTTGTGCTGGTGAATCATCAACAACTTTTCCTATAACAGGAGATAAAATACTCGGACCTCCAAGCGCGATAGCAAAATACAAAACAAAGGCTAAAGCAAAGTTTGCAAGAGGACCAGCGAGGAGTATAAATATTTTTTGCAAAGGAGTTTTAACAGTGTAACTATCAGCATCTAAACTAATATTAGTCGGGTCACTATCATCTTGTCCTTTCATTTTTACATAACCGCCAAGAGGTATGGCTGAGATGCTCCACTGTGTTCCCCATTTATGGAAAGAGAAAAGTTTTTTCCCAAAACCGATGCTAAAAACTTCAACAAAAACACCCATAGCTCTTGCTGCGAGGTAGTGACCTAACTCGTGAAAAAAGATAAGTGCGGAGAGAACAAAAAGAGAAACTAACCAACTCATGAATTATTATCCTTTATAAGTGCAGTTCTAAAGCCGTAAAGATACTCTAAACCTGAATAAACCGTAAGGGCAACAGCAAACCAAAGAAGTTCACTTGCAAATGCCCAGTGCATAAGTAAAAAACCGATAGCTATCATTTGTACAACTGTTTTTACTTTTCCTGCAAGAGAAGCTTTGACGCTAATGCCTTCACTTATAGCGATAGTTCGTATGCCTGTTATAAAAAGCTCACGAACAATGATGATGTAGATAGCCCATGCACTTGCTTCGCCAATCATCATAAGTCCTAAAAATGCAGCGAGTGTGAGCATTTTGTCAGCTAAGGGGTCTAAAATAGCTCCAAGCATAGTGGACTGATTCCACTCTCTTGCAATGTAACCATCAAAAAAGTCTGTTGCAGATGCTAGAACAAATAAAAGTGAAGCCGTATAATAATTCCAACTTACATGGAAGCCGTTGTCAGTAAAAAATTGCGGGTTTAATATAATCCAAAACATAAGTGGTGCTAAGAGTATTCGAAGAGATGCTAAGGCATTTGGGAGATTTAACAAATGTATCCTTGATGTTGTTTTGGTGTGATTTTAGCTTTTTATTACTTATTTAGACTTTAGACTATTTTTCTTATTCAAATTGACGAATATCAAGTTAAATTTCAGATTATCAATATACAATTAGCAATCAATTTTAGGAGATGTAAAATGAAAAAAATAGTTGTATTATTCGCGGTATTAGGTTTAAGTTCTGTATTAATGGCAGATGCATATACAAAATGTGCTGGTTGTCATGGTGCTGCTGGTGAAAAACCTGCACTTGGCAAAAGTAAAGTGATCGGTGATATGAGTAAAGCAGATATCACTGCAGCAATTAAAGGGTACAAAGATGGAAGTTACGGTGGAGCTATGAAAGGCTTAATGGTAGCTCAAGTTAAAGATTTAACTGATGCTGATATAACTGAAATTACTGGTAAAATCGGTAAATAATTTCTTCCTCATTTCCCAAGTTTCACTTGGGAAGTGATTCTTCTTGCACAACAACTTCAACAAAAAAAAGAGTTTAATATGACACATATCTGCCCACTTTGTGGTACTTTTGGACATACTTATTTTCAAGATAAAAATGCAAAATATTATCATTGTGAAAATTGTTATGGTATATTTGAAGACGAAAATGATAGACCAAATCATGAGGCAGAAAAATCACGCTATGAAATTCATGACAATGATGTTGAAGACAAAAATTATCAAAGATTTGTCTCGCCAATTACTGAGGCTATTATAAAAGATTTTACTCCAAGCAGTTGCGGACTTGATTTTGGTGCTGGAGCAGGACCAATCGTTTCTAAAGTACTGCAAGATAATGATTTCTTAGTTGCCCAATATGACCCTTATTTTCATAATTATCCTGAGTTATTGGGAAAAAAATATGACTACATAGCTTGTTGCGAAGTAATAGAACATTTTTACAATCCATATAAAGAGTTTAAACTCCTTAAATCTTTGCTAAAGCCAAATGCAAAGTTATACTGCATGACAAATATATATGATGAAAATACTAATTTTGCTTCGTGGTACTATAAAAATGACCCGACGCATGTCTTTTTTTATCATAAGAAAACATTTGAGTGGATTCAAAAAGAGTTTGGATTTTTAGATGTGAGAGTGGAAAAAGCGTTGATTATTTTCAGTGTTTAAATTTCCACATGCCATGGCATCCCAAGGGCATTTCCTTGCTTTGCTCACCGCACATGTGGAAGTTGTTATTTATTGAAAAGTAGTGCCACCATCGATAACGATTGTCTGCCCTGTGAGCCATGAAGATTCGTTGCCACATAAAAAGAGACACGCCCCTGTTAAATCTGTAGCTTCGCCCATGCGTGAGAGAGGAGAGCGACGAACGACTTCACTTTTCACTTCTTCATAATTTGGAAAAGCTTTGAGTGCGTCTGTATCGATTGGTCCACCACTTACAGCATTTACACGGATATTTTTTTCACCAAGTTCCGCTGCAGCGTAGCGAACCATCGCTTCAACGGCTGCTTTGTTTGTTCCATGCCCTGCATAGTTTGGCGTGTAAACTAAGTTACCAGTTGAACTCATACTTATGATACTTCCACCACCCACTTTTTCCATTCTCTTCGCTGCTTCTTGCGCACCCACTACAAAAGCATCTACAGTTGCAGTGTAAATGTTGTTGAGTCCTTTTGGTTTAAGTCGCATAAATGGACCAAATCCACCAACAACAGCTCTTCCAGAGATAATAGCGTTGGATATAAAATAATCAAGTCTATCAAAATCTTCATCAAAAAGTTTATATACATCCTGATAAGTTAAAGGCTCTAAAATATCGAGTTTATACGCTCTACACTTTACACCATATTGCGCCTCAACATCTGCAATAATTTCATTTGCAGTATCAGCGTTTGAAGCGTAAGTAAATGCAACGCTACAACCTTTTTGTGCGAAAGCGTAAACGATAGCCTTTCCAATCCCACGCGTTCCGCCACTTACAAATAGAGTTTTTCCTTGCATGTTATAGTCCTTTGATTTCATAGTTTTTCATAATAAGTTCAAGCTTTTTCATATTTTCAACACTTGGATGTACGAGTGGAAGCCTATACTCTAAAGTTTCAATAAGTCCTGCGATGTACATTGCAGCTTTTATCATCACGGGATTTGATTCTAAAAAGAGAACTTTATTGATAGGAAAAAGCATATCATTTAAAGCTTTTGCACCTGCAAAATCACCACTCAAAGCTTTATTTACTAATTGGCTTTTCAAATCAGGTAGTAAGTTTGAAGTCACAGAAGTTATCCCAGCACCGCCATTTGCTAAAATAGGGTAGTCAATCGCATCATCACCGCTAAATACTTTTAATTCAGGTCTGCGTGAGAGGAGTTCTATGGTTCTCTCTAAACTTCCCGTCGCCTCTTTGATTCCGTAAATATTTTTAACATCATCAAAAAGTCGTATAACAGTGTCCGCACTTATGTCAACGACGGTTCGCCCTGGAACATTATAGAGCATAAATGGAACTTCAGGCACAGAAGAAGCGATTGCTTTGTAGTGTTGGTAAAGTCCTTCTTGGGAAGGTTTGTTGTAGTAAGGTGCAACGGAAAATATCGCATCCACACCACATTTTTGAGCAGTTTTAGCAGCTTCTATCGCCTCAGCGGTTGAGTTACTTCCAGCACCTGCAAGAACTTTTGTTTTAGTTCCTTTACATACTGCAACAGCTATTTCCATACATCTTCTATCTTCATCATAAGTGAGCGTCGCACTCTCTCCAGTTGTTCCAACTGGACACACTGCATTGATGCCATTTTTTATCTGTCTTGTTATAAGGTCTGCATAAGCCGATTCATCTAATTTTCCATTTTTAAATGGTGTAATTAACGCTGTTGTTGAACCTGTTACAATGTCCATTTAGTTACCTTTTTTTAATATAAGAGTTGTTGATTTGTCAAAGTTAAAGTACTTGTTTGCCACTTCTTTTACTTTTTGCGCCGTAATTTTATTGATATTTTCTTCATAATTTAAAAGTGGAGTTAAATCACCTCGTACAAAATAGCCTCCAAAAAGTTCTGACACTGAAGTTGAACTCTCCAAAGAGGAAATAAAATCAGATTTTGTATTTATTTTTACTTTCTCTAATTCAGCATCGGTAACTTCTGTCGTTTTCATAAGTTCTATTTGAGCGATAAGCTCTTTTTCAACATCTTCAGCTTTAATACCTTGATTACAAGTTGCTAAAAATATAAAGAGACTTGGGTCTATAGCTTCCATATTGTACGCATAAATAGAGTTTACTAATTGTTTTTTATCTACTAACTCTTTATAAAGTCTTGAGCTTTTTCCAGAGTATAAAATCTCAGAAATCATACTTAAAGTTGGTTGGTCTGCATCTTTAAAATTTGGAATATGAAAAGTTATTGCTAACATTTCAACTTCACTTTCTTTGACAATATTGACTCTTTTTGCGCCGTCTTGTTCAGGTTCTATGAATTTAACCTCAGGAATTTTCGCCTTGTTTTTTATAGCACCAAACTCTTTTTCGGCTTTTTTAAATACCTCTTTTGGTTCAACATCGCCAGTTACCATAAGTATTGCATTGCTTGGCTGGTAGTAAGTTTTATGAAAATCTTTGATATCTTTTATCGTCCATGTACGAATATCGTTCATAAAGCCTATGGGTGTCCAGTGGTATGGATGGTAAGTATAGGCATTGTTAAACATTTTAAAGTAAAGGTAACCAAGTGGGGAGTTATCTGTTCGCCATTTTCTCTCTTCCGTTACAACATCGCGCTCAGGTTGGAACTCTTTATTTTTTAGATTAAGATTTTGCATGAGTTCTGCGAAAAGATTGATGGATTTACCAAGATTTTCTGTGCTTGATTTTATGAAATAGTGCGTGTAGTCGAAACTTGTTGAAGCATTGTTCACACCGCCAACACTTTTTACTTCTTTGTCAAATTCACCTGCTTGAAGGTTTTTGGTGGATTTAAAGTTCATGTGTTCGAGCATGTGGGCAATTCCAGTTTTACCCATTACTTCGTTTCTGCTTCCAACTTTATAAAAGATGTCAGTGCTAATTACTTTTGTGTTATTGTGAAGTGGAATGACAACGATTTGTAGTCCATTTTCAAGAGTTTTTGTTTCGTATTTTGGTAGCGATGATGCCATTAAAGTTCCTAAAATAAGTGTAATGCTGAGTAGAAATTTCATATTATTTTCTACTTGCACCGATAGCTTGAGTGATATTTGTATATCCATCCGCTTTTAAGAGTTCAATCAACCCTAAATTTACATCTCGAATCATATCAGGACCATGAAACACAAGACCGCTATAGATTTGAACAAGTGAAGCCCCCGCTTTTATGCGTCTGTATGCTTCCTCGGCAGAGTCGATTCCACCAACGGAGATAAGTGTAGTTTTTCCATAAAGCTCTTCTGCTATGGCGTCAAAAATCTCAAAACTTTTCTCTTTTAAAACAGCACCACTTAATCCGCCAATATCTTTTGGATTTTTAACAAGTGAATAATCTACTGTTGTGTTTGTAGCGATGATACCATCCGCCCCTTTTTCCACAGCCATTTTTGTAAGTGCAACAGCATCTTCTTTGCTCATATCAGGAGCAATTTTAAGTAAAATCGGTTTATTTGTTATGGCTTTAGCTTCGGCAAAAAGTCTTGTGATAAATTCTTCATTTTGCAAATCTCGCAGACCTGGAGTGTTTGGTGAAGAGATGTTTATAACCAGATAATCACCCAAAGAGTGGAGGGCTTTTATGAGCGTTGTGTAGTCATTTATGGCTTCGCTCTCAGGTGTGAGTTTATTTTTACCGATGTTTACACCGATTGGAGTTGTGTAAGGGTAAATTTTTTTGAGTCTTTGTTGTACTTTGAGTAAACCATCATTGTTAAAACCCATAGCGTTTTGAAGCGTCTCTTCTTCCACATGCCGAAACATTCGTGGTTTTGGATTTCCTTCTTGTGGTTTTGGCGTAACTGTGCCGATTTCAGTAAATCCAAATCCGAGTATTTGTACGCCTCGAACCATCGTAGCATTTTTGTCAAATCCCGCACCTAGACCGACTGGATTGTAAAAAGTACGACCAAAAAGCTCTTGATTTAACATGGCATCCGCTATAAAGTGAGAGCTAAGAAATGCGTTAAAAGGCATCTGGCAAAAGTTTGGAATTCGAAGAACACATTCCGCTAAATGGTGAGCAGATTCAGGTTGGAGTTTAAAAAGTAAGGGTTTAAGGGCTTGATAATTTATCATCTATGTTTTATTCCACTTTTAAAATTTAGAGATTATACTAAAATAAAGGTAAAATTTTAATAAACAAGGAGTCGCTCATGAAGAATGTAAAAGTATTAGTGCCATTGGCATGTGGATTTGAAGAGATTGAAGCGGTGAGTATCATTGATGTTTTGAGACGAGCAAAAATTGAAGTGTTGCTTGCTTCTTTAGATGAAAAAGCTTTTGTTGTGGGTGCGCATGGTATCACAATTCAAACAGATTTACAAACAAAAAATGTCGATGTGGATACTCTGGATATGATAGTTCTTCCTGGTGGTTGGGGTGCAACTAAACTCCTCGCAGGAGATAAAACTATACAAAATATTTTACAAGAGATGGATAAAAAAGGCAAAAATATTGGGGCTATTTGTGCGGCACCGTTTGCTCTTCATAAAGCTGGGATTTTAAAACAAAAATACACTTGTTATCCATCGATTGAAGAACAAATAAGAGAAGAAGGTTATATGAATGATAGTGCCATGGTTGTAGAAGATGAAAATATTATGACCTCAAGAGGACCTGCTACGGCACTCTGTTTTGCTTTACAAATCGTTAAAAAGCTTAAAGGTGAAGAGATTTATTTGAGTGTAAAAAGTGAGCTTTTGGTTGATTTTTGTGAATAGATTTTTGGCATGTGGAATTTCCACATGCCAAGTATAAAAGAAAGAATTTTAAAATTGAGCTCCATAAAAACATACATTTTTCATAATCGCATCACTTTCATAAACAACTTTACATTCAATTACACTTTTGTTATTAAGAGGTTTTTCTAGTTTAAGGGTAACTCTTTCGCCTTTCATTTTTTTGATTTTTTCATCAGCAAAATAAAATGATACGCCACTTTCAGAAATGTCAAATATATAAGCTTCTTGATTGTTGTTGTCTAAGGCTAAAATAGGAGGAGTTATTACAGTTCTTAAGCTTCCTCGTGCATTTAAAACTACTTCAAATCCATCAGCCAACGTTTTAAGCTCTGCACTTTTATTTGAGATGATGTCCATAACAGTTTTTGTTGATTCTGCATTTGTTGCCAATATATTGCTTGAATTTTCAACATCCGTTAAATTTTTATCTACTTCTTTGAGCATTTTCGATTCATCGAGAAATTCATCGTTAAAGGTATGCAGTGAAGATGAAATTAGATCAAAACTTACTTTTATCTCATCAAAACTTTTATTAATATTGTGAGAATTACTAATGAGTGATAGTACACTCTCTTTGGAAGAGATACCACTTTTTACAACTGTATTTATCTGGTTTTCAATTCTAGTAAGTGTGGAAGACATATCCAACGCGTTTTGGCGCGACACATCTGCGAGTTCTCTAATCTTATCTGCAACTACAGAAAAACTTCTTCCATGCTCACCCGCTCTTGCCGCTTCAATAGCCGCATTTAAAGAGATGAGATTTGTTTCATCTGCAATATCTGTTATGACTCCGACCATCTCTGAAACTTCATTTGAAAGTACTCTTAATCCATCTATAGTTCTTGATGTTTCATCCATAGATTCAGCTGCATTGTTTCCTCTTTGGAGGTTATTATTTACATCTATCTGGCTTTGTTCTATGATTTTTTTAGAGCTATTTGAACGATTTATAAGGTTATCAAGAGAACTTCTCATCAGTTCATTTTCATGTAAAACATCCATCAGTTTTTCTTTTGAATTTTTTATATGCGTGTTTTGTGTTTGTACATGCTCATTTGTTTTGTCAATTTTAACATAGCTATAACTCGACTGAAATGCCATGTTTTTACTAGTATCTACAACATTTGTAATAACTGGTTTAAGTGTGTCAACCATAGCCTTAAGGTGTCTAAAGAGTCTATCCACTTCGTTTTTACTACTTCCATGTGCAAGTGATTCACCTTTAATGAGATCATCTATTACAAAGTTTCCTTTTTCTACTCTAAAGATGAGTTGTAAAAGTTTGTGAATTCTGCTTGAAACATGTTGGTTAAATAAGAAGTGCGTGAGTACCATTATCATGACGATATTTATGAAACCAGTCAATATATTTAAGAATATACTATTTTTAAGAGCGCTATAAAAATCGCTCATATCTATTCTTACATTTTCCATCGCAATAACATCGCCTGCCGTCCAAGTTGGATGACACATTTTACACTTATCTTCTGCAATCATAGGACGAGATAACATATAGTAATCTTTGCCAGAATCAACAACGACTTTTTGTATCTCTTTGAGTTCTTTATTTTTTGCAAACTCATCAATTACTTCTGATTCATACTGTGTTGCAAGGTTTTTTGGACTAGTTGGTGTTTTTGAAGCTTCTTTAAAAAAAACTTTTCCACCAGATACAGTAGTAAATTTATCGAAAACTTCATTTTGTATTATCTGAGGAGTTTCAGCTGACTCTCCACTAAAAAACTTTTCATTTCTTGATTCAAGCAAAACATCCGCAAAATCTAAAACAGATTTGGCTTGTGATTTTAGATTTACATTCAGAGCATCGACTTGCTTTAAATAGTTGTAGTAGTAAAAAAGCCCAGAAATCGCTATGAATGCACCAGCAAACATAATAGAAAACATTGTAGCTAATTTGAATTTTTGAATTTTTGTATGTATGCTCATTTGTCACTCTCTTTTAAAATATATCTCATTATTGTAACGCACTCAGTTTTAAATTAAACTTGTTCCCAAAAAGTTCCCTGAGGAGTATCCATGATTGCAACTCCATAAGCTAAGATTTCATCACGGATTTTGTCCGAAGTTGCAAAGTCTTTTGCTTTTTTAGCTTCATCTCTTAAAGTGATTAACTCAGCTATTTTTATTTTTGTCACTTCGTTTACTCCACTTTGAAAATACTCAAATGGATTTTGAACACCAAAACCTAAAATCTTTTCTATGTACGCCAAGTTCGCGAGAGTCTGAGCTTTTAACTCTTTATGTTTTCCTGCTGTATCGAGCGTTTCGTTGGCATGTGTAATCATCGCATCCATGAGAGCTAATGCGCTTGAAATATTCATATCATCACTTAAAGCTTTTAAAAGTTCTTCTGTAAAAAGAGTTTTTTCATTTTCATAACTTAGTCCAAAAAGGCGTTTTTTAAGTCTGTAAATTTTATCGAGGCGTTTTTTTGCCAAAAGTAAATCTTCTTCATTAAAATTGAAATTACTTCTATAGTGTGTGCTTAAAAGATAAAATCTTAGTACTTCACCATCATAAATTTTAAGAGCATCTTTTAAGAAAAAACTATTTCCTAAACTTTTTGACATCTTCTCGCCATCAATATTTACAAAACCGTTATGCATCCAATAATTTGCAAGTGCATGGTTTGTTCCACATCTCGTTTGCGCCGCTTCATTTTCATGGTGAGGAAAAAGCAAATCTGCTCCGCCACCATGGATATCAACGGCATATTCATTCGTTCCAGATGCCAAGTGTTTTTCTATCATCGCAGAACATTCCACATGCCAGCCTGGACGACCAGCACCAAAAGGAGAGTCAAAAACGACACTTCCATCTTTAACACTTTTCCATAGAGCAAAATCAGCAGAGTTTTTCTTGTGCGAAGAACTTTCAACTCTATTTTGTTTCTCCTCTTCCTCTTGAACTCTTTTACTAAGGCTTAGGTACTCGCTGTCACTTGAAGTATCAAAATAGACATCGCCATCTTCTGTTTTATAGGCGTGATTGGAGTCGATAAGCTTTTGAATTAACGCAAACATAGCATCTAAACTCTCCGTCGCTTTTGGCTCTAAATCAGGCTTGGATACGCCGATACTCTGCATCTCTTTATGAAAAGCATCGGTATAAAACTCTGTAATCTCTTTTATACTTTTACTCTGCTCTTGTGCTTTTTTGATGATTTTATCGTCTATATCTGTGATATTCCGAGCATAAGTAACAGCATAACCGTTCGCTTTTAAAACTCTTGTAAGTAAGTCAAAAACCAAAGCACTTTTGGCATGACCTAAATGCGCATCATCATAAACAGTTGGTCCGCAAACATAAAGAGTTGCTTTGCCTTCATTTTTGGGAGTGAAAAGTCGTTTTGTTTTTTGTACTGAATCGTAAATATACATGGATTATTCCTTTTAAAAACCAGTTATCATAAAATCTATTGCTGAGATTATTTCATCTCTTTTATCTTCTGCTGAGCAAACAATTGAACCTAAGTTGTTTGTCTCTATACCTGCGAGTTCGGCTGTGGACATCGTGACTTTTGAACCGTTTATCTCAAACTGAGGATTGAGGATTTTTGCTGGTTTCATGTTTAAAACTAAAGGCACAACCACTCTTGTTGCTAAGTTTTTGAGTATGTCGTTTTGAATATCGAGTAAATAGGGTATCTCTTTATTTGTTTTTGTGTTGAGATTTTCATAAATATCAAATTGCGCCATCAAAAGCTTCTTATTTCATCGCTAAAAGTGCCGTTCTTTGCAACTCTTTCATTATAGCTGTTGATGGAACTTTTATTTTGAGATGCCCAGTTTTTCATTTCTTGCTCTTTTATAAGCTCAATAAGAGTCTTTTCTAGGGAATTTGAAATATTGATGTGAAGCTCTTTTGCTTTTTTGAGCAAATCAGAATTTATACTCAGATTGGTCGCTTTTTTCTTGGCATGTGGATTATAAAACGCTGTCATCTGTATCTCCTATGTGTATAAAGTATGTGTATGATTGTAGCACATTGAAAATTAAAATTTATTTGTACATAAAACATTCTTTTTACTGAAATAACAAAAAAGTATTATTATGGATTTAGCATATTACTTGATAAGATTAAAAATTATCCAAGTTGTTACAAATGAAAAGAGTGTTCCATATCCTACGATTGCAGAACTGAGTCTTGGAGCGAGTCCTGCCATAGAAGCGACAACTCCTGCTGTAATCATAGGTCCCATTCCCGCTTCCATAATCGACACAAATCCAGCCTGATTTTGCCATGAAAACACAGAGCAGAGAGCAAATGCTATGAGTGGAGCTAAGAGAAGTTTTACGCCCAAGGCACTCAAAAATGGCTTGATATCTTCAGATGGCAGTTTAAATCTTAGTTGAAGCCCAACAGCGACTAAAGCTAAGGGAACAATTGTGCTAGAAAATGATGATAATACACTTATAACCACTGGATGAAAAGTCGTTCCTATAAATAAAAGCGCAACTAAAAGTGCTAAAAATGGAGGGAAAGTTACTATTTTTATCATGATTGCTTTCGTGTTTACCTCTTTTGCACTCGAATAATAGGCAGCGATAAAAGTACCATAAGTGCTGAGCAGTATAAAAGAGCCTAGTTGGTCGTACATTAAAAGATAGGGAAGTGCTGCGTCACCAAAATAAGCTTGTATGATTGGAATACCTACAAAGGATGTGTTTCCTAAAACACCAACGAGCATTAAAGCACCCGTGACTTCTTTAGAAAAATGGGAGAGTTTGGAGATATAAAAGATTGCTAATGCGCTTATTCCCATTACCATCCAAGCTATGATTATTGGTATAAAAACTTCGTACGAAAAGCTTAATTTAGGGATTTGAAGTAATGCTGTTGCTGGGAGTGAAATATATAAAATAAACTGATTTAAAATAATCGGAGTATCTTTTGCAAAGATGCCTCTTTTGTTGATGATATAGCCAATAAAAAGAGCTACAAAGATGAGTGCAAAGTTTTCCATTTTTTACCTATTTTTAGTTATTTCCACATGCCGAATTAATTTATATGAATCGCCAACCAAATGGCATCGGCTGAAGTTTTTAGAACTCTATGTTTTGTCTGTTTTGGGATAAAAACATAATTTCCATATGCCAACTCTTTTGTATGTTCTTCAAACTCTAACAAAGCACTTCCTTGAAGTAAAATGACCCATTCATCGTCATTTTGTTGATACCATTGACCATTTATCAGCTCATTTGAGAGAATTTTTTCTATTTTTACTTTTTCATTATCAAAAAGTGTCTCAAAACTCTCACACCCATTTTTTGGAAGTTGCAAGTGATTTTTAAATATATTATTAATTGTAAAATTTTCCATGATTTAGTTTCTTTTTTATTAAGTTTGGAAGTATATAATCTTTTTTGTAATTTTAAAATGGAGTCTATAAAGATGAATAATGATTTTTCAAAAGCACTCGACTTTAGACATGCTTGTAAAATTTTTGATGAGAGTAAAAAAATATCCGAGAAAGATATAAAATTTATACTCGAGGCAGGAAGAAAATCGCCTTCTTCTTTTGGTATGGAAGCATGGAAGTTTTTGGTTATAACAAATGATGTCTTAAAAGCAAAGCTAAGACCTTTTTGCTGGAATCAGGTTCAAATTACCTCATGTTCGCATTTGGTTGTAGTTTTAGCAGGTATAGAATCTGTAAAACCAGAATTTGGTGTTGTCAAGGAAAGATTTTCAAGAAGAGATATGCCACAAGAAAAACTTGATTTTTATCTTGATTTGTATGCGAAACATTTAGCAAAAACACTCAGTTGTGATGAAAATATTTACGCTTGGACATCAAAACAAACATACATAGCATCTGCAAATATGATGAGTGCCGCAGCCATGATGGGTATAGACTCTTGCCCAATAGAAGGTTTTGAGAAAGAAAAAGTGGAAGAAGTTTTAGGCTTGGATATTAAAAAATATCAACTCTCAATGCTTCTTCCTTTTGGTTATAGATTAAATGAACAATCAACTCAGTTACGACTTCCTTTTGAAGAAGTTGTTGAGTTTATAAAATGAGGAGAAATAAAATGAAAAAAATTATATATGTATCGGTTGCAACTCTGCTTTTACTCAGTGGATGTGCGAATAGTGGAGTTCCAGAATATAGCGGACATGATTACAATCAGATAAAAAAATATGACACGGGGAGAGTTGTTGAGGCAAAACCTGTAGTGATTTCTGATGATGGTACGGGTACATTTTTGGGTGCAATCATTGGTGGCGTTGTAGGTTCTACTATGGGTAAAGGTGCTGGAAATACTCTTGCAACACTTGGTGGTGGTTTGGTTGGTGGATATGCTGGAAATCAAGTTGGTAAAGCAAACGCGATGGAACTTACAGTGGATTTAGACAATGGAGAGCATGTAGTTGTTGTAGCGAAGGGTGTAAATATTCAAGCAGGTGACCGTGTTAGAATTGTAAAAGATGGCTCAAAAGCTTCACAAGTTTATAAAATAAATTAGTATAATTGCGAAAAAAATAAAAGGTATTTCTATGTTAACATTTGTATTTGGTCACACTAATCCTGACTCTGACTCTATCGTTGGAGCTATTGCACTCTCATATCTTAAAAATCAATTGGGCGAAGAGTGTGTTGCTACGCGTCAAGGTGATATAGCACCTGAGACGGAGTTTATATTGAACAAATTTGGTGGAACACTTCCTGAACTTAAAACTTCGTATGCTGGAGAAAATGTTTATTTAGTTGACTTTTCAGACCTCGCACAAGCACCAAAAGATATCAAAGAAGCAACTATTTTAGGCATCGTTGACCACCACAAACTAGGCGATTTAACAACAGATACTCCACTTGAGTGCTGGATACGCCCGATTGGGTGTACAAACACGATTATCAAAGAGATGTTTGATTACCATAAAATCGAAATCCCTAAAGATATCGCTGGAATGATGATGTGTGCAATTTTGAGTGATACTGTCATTTTTAAATCTCCAACTTGTACAAAAGTAGATACAAAAGCAGTCAAAGAGTTGGCTGAGATTTGTGGTATCGAAGATTATAAAGCTCTTGCAATGGAGATGTTTATAGCTAAATCACAGGTTGAGGGTGCAAGTGCTAGAAACCTCAACACAAGAGATTATAAAGAATTCGACATGAACGGTACAAAAGTTGGTATCGGTCAGCTTGAGATGGTAGATATCTCCGTTCTTGATAACAGAATCGATGACCTTTTTGAAGATATGCAAAAGATGAAAGAGGAGGGTGGCTTACACACTATCGCTATTCTTTTAACAGACATTATGAAAGAGGGTTCACAACTTCTTACACTGAGTGATGATGCTACTAAAGTTGAAACTGCATTTAACATTAAACTAGAAAACAACCAAGCATGGTTAGAGGGCGTTTTAAGCCGTAAAAAACAAGTTATTCCTTTTTTACAACCACAGTTTTAAACTGTAAATTTCCACATGCCAACTTAATGCCAACTTTTTTTGTTGGCATTCAAGACTACTTCCTCTCTTGGCTTAATCTATATCAACAAAATTACAAGTGATAAAAGCTACCATCTATTATTATTCAAAAAGAAGGTGGATATCGTGATTATAGATGAATTACAAATCGCTAAGAAAACGGTGTGAGCATGAATATCTATATAAAAACATTGCTTAAAATAATTGTCGCTGTGATATTGGTTTTTGAAGTTTTATCTTATCTACTAACAAAAAAAGTGGATAAACATTATAGTGATGATGAGTTAAGACAAACTGCCTTATCTAGGAATATGTCAAGTATTCCAAGTACATACAAAGAACTTTTAAAAGTGGTTGATACTCCAAAAAATAGATTAAGCAAAGATAAGATTGAGTTAGGGAAGAGTTTATTTTTTGATAAAACTTTATCTAAAGAGAGAGATATAAGTTGTGATACCTGCCACATGATAGAAAAAGACAACAAAGAGAACAATACATTTTCAAATATGCTTCTCTCAAAAAATAAAGATTCTGTAAAAGATTGTGTCGTATGTCATTTATCTGATCAAAGCGGTACGGATAGGTTAGGAGCGGCTATCGGACACAATCAACAAGTAAATCCTTTACACCTAAACACACTCAGCATCTTAAATTCTGCATTGGCAAAACATCAAACATGGAGTGGAGAGGTTCAGAGTGTGGAGCAACAAGCTGGTAACTCAATACAAGATCCCTATAAAATGAATTTGAGTGCAACAGAAGCTCAAGAGAGGTTATCAGAAGATAGCTCGTATGTTCAGATGTTTGAAAAAGTCTTTAAAAATCAAAAAAATCCAGAAACCCCAACACTCACTTTTGAAAATCTGCAAAAAGCCATAGGTGCTTATGTTAGGACGCTTTTAACGCGTAGTGATTATGATAAATTTTTAGATGGCGATGATAATGCAATAAGCCAAGAGGCAAAAAAAGGTTTAGCAAATTTTATGAATTTTGGCTGTAAAGGATGTCATACTGGTAAAAGTGTTGGAGGGCAGAGCATACAGAAGTTTCCACTTAGAGATTACAATAGTTTTCTTGATTTGACAAACACTTTTAGTGAAAACACCAAAGGAAGAGCAGTTAGCCAAATCAGTTTTAATTTCAATATGAGTCATCCTTATCCATTTGAAAACATTGGCGGGTTTATGGGTAAAAATTCTCAAAGATTATTTAGAGTTCCGATGCTAAGAAATGTTACTAAAACATCACCCTATTTTCACAATGGCTCAGTTGCGAAGCTCAGAGATGCTGTACATATCATGGCAAAACATCAACTAGGAATGAATCTTACCGATACACAAACAGATGAAATAGTGGCATTTCTAAAAACTTTAGAAGGGGATATTGTAAAGTATTCTATTGAAGATGAAGGAAAGTTATGAAAACAAAGCATATAAAAATATACATACTCTTGATATTTATAACGGGCTTATTGCAATTAGATTTTTTAAATATTGATTGGGAGTATTTCAGATACATACAAGCATTGCATATTCTAGGTTCTGTTATTATAACTCTATTTTTGTTAGTGCCACTGGTCAACATTCATGTATATAAACATCTGATTGTTCAAAAAGAAAATTCTATGAATGGCTTACTGTTAGGGGTTATACTTTTTTTCATTACTGCGAGTGGATTTTATCTATTTTTGGTTGGTAATCGTGGTGGAGATGTGTTTGGGACTTACTCTTTTACTATACACTTATATGGTTCATTTCTTTTACTAATCGCTTTATTGTCGCATACTAAAAAAAGAATAAACCCAACACTTGTATCAAGCATTACACTTCTTTTTATTGGCACTCTTTTTTATCCAACGCCCTCTTTGAGTGACACCAGTAATAAACTTACCAATATACAACTTGAGGAAAATGTAAAGAGATACCATATTGAAGATTGGACAAATTCTGCTAAATGTAAATCGTGTCATACTGAAATATTTAATCAATGGGCAGACTCAAATCATAGACATATAGCAGGAACAAATCCATACTATATGGTTATGGAAAATTTAGCTGCACAAGATAAAGGTAATGGGTTTAGAAAATGGTGTATGGGGTGTCATAATCCTAGTGCTATTACGACTGGACAAGATAAAACAACGCACACTATGAATGACAATACTATGCCTGATGTTCTTTTTGAGGGCGGTTCCGCAGATCTCATAGAGGAGCTAAAAACCCACGGTAATTCAAGGTTAGAGCAGGGCGTTTCTTGCATAACTTGTCATAGAATCACAAAAACAGACTCAAAAGGAAATAGCTCTTATAGTTTAGATGTGACAAACAGAAAAAAATATGTTTTTGAAGATAGCAATTTGCAAGTGAGCCAGTGGCTTGATGAAAAATTTATAAATTCAAATCCAAAAGTTCATAAAGAGAGTTACTCAAATCCTATTTATAAAAAAAGTACCTATTGTGCCTCTTGCCATGATGAGTTTTTACCAGATAGCAATCTGAGTGTGGTAGCAACTTTTAAAGAGTGGGAGAAATCGCCATTTAACAATCCTACAGATTTGAGTAAGCACAAAAATTGTATAGATTGTCATATGACAAATTTAAAAGATAATAAGTTTTCACCTTTAAAAGATTCTTCAACAGAGGGTGGGAAGATAAAAGAGGATGTAAAAGTTCACTACTTTTCAGGTTCAAATCACTTTTTATCAGGGCTTAAAAACAAAGTGAATGAAGAGCAGACAATACAGTTGCTTAAAACATCAGCAAAACTTGATGTTGCTATAAAAGACGGTAAAATCGAAGTAGGTGTAAAAAATGTAGGCGCTGGGCATCATTTACCAACTGGAGTTGCTGATTTTAGAGAGTTGTGGCTCGATATAACACTCAAAGACAAAAATAATAAAGTTGTTTTTGAGAGCGGAAAACTTAAAGCTGATAATAACCTCGGGGAAGATGCAAGACCTTTTATGAAAATATTTGGTGATGAAAATGGTGTGCCTGTAGGATTACTCTTTTGGAGATATAAAAAACTTTTAAGTGATACCAGAATACCAGCAGGAGAGAGAAGAGTAGAAAGTTATGAGATAAAAGAAGAGTTACAGTACCCATTAACAGCCACTGTAAAACTTAACTTTAGAGTATATCCTCAGTGGGTGACGGATGCCGTAAAACGGGCATATCCGCAACTCCCAAATCCTCCTGTGGTTGAGTTAAATAAAATAGAAAAAGTGTTTTCAAAAGGAATATTAAACTAATTATTTTGGATATTTAATTTCCACATGCCAAGATTTTTAATCGGCATGTGGAAAAAACTCTTTTAATTCCAAAAATATCAATATTGTTATATAATCAACTACTGTTAGAAAAATAACAAGTTATAAGTAGGGGGTTTGTTTATGAAGTATATTTTAGTAGCAATATTGCTTAATCAATTTATGCTAGAAAGTTTGTTTGCACTCACTTTTGGAGTTGTACCACAGCAAAGTCCACTCCAGCTGATAAAAGTTTGGAAGCCTGTTATTGAGTATTTAGAAAAAGAGACGGGTGAAAATATTGATTTAAAAATAGAATACTCCATCCCAGAATTTGAAAAAGTGCTTTATAGCGGTGGATATGATATCGCCTATATGAACCCCTATCACTATATTATTGCAAATCAAAAACAGGGTTATTTAGCAAGTATAAAAGCAACTAAAAATATTGTTGGTATTTTAGTTACAAATAAAAATAGTGGCATAAGTGATATTTCAATGACAAAAAATAAAATGTTTCTTTTTCCTGCTCCCGATGCTTTTGCTGCAACACTTCTTATAAAATATGAACTTTTAAAAAATTACGGAATAAAGATAGAGGAAAAGAATGTAAAATATGTCAATTCGCATGACTCTGTTTATAAAGGTGTTTCTCGTGGTGTAGGTGATTTTGGTGGTGGAATAGAGAGAACACTTAATACTTTGGATGATACACATACCAAAGAATCACTTGCTATTTTACATAAAACAAAAGCATATCCAAGTCACCCTTTTGCATACAAGCCATCTTTAAATGATGCAATAAAAGAAAAAATCTCACAAGCCTTGCTACACATGCCGCAAGAACTTTTAAATCCACTCAACATAGAAGAAACAATTAAAACAAACGATGCTGGGTATGATGTTGTAAGAGATATAGCAAAAAAAATAGTAATAGAGAAAAATTAGTATGAAAGTGTCGTTTAAATACAAATTTATTTTATCTTTTTTAACAATTGAAATACTTTTTATATCTCTAATAGTTCTTTTTAATTTTTCATCACTTAATAGCCTTTCAAAATCTTTGATAGAAGAAAAAATTCAAACTGCAAGTAAGCTTTTTACAGAGCTTATAAAAGTGCCACTTATAATCCAAGATCTCGCTACTATTGATAATGCGGTTGAGAATTTTATTCATCTTAAAAATATCATTGCAGTTAAAATTGTTGATAATCAAAATAGAGTGATAGCGCATCTTCATAATGAGAAATATATTTATGAAGATATTTTTAGTAAAGATATCTCAGAAGTTACAATAGATGCAAGAACATTTAGACGAAGTATCTTACCTATTGTTATGGATGGCGAAGTTCTTGCAAATACAACAATGGTTTTTGAGATTACAGAGAGTTTAAATATCATAAAAGAGAATAGAAATGTCACTTTATTTCTTGTTTGTTTTGAAATTTTACTCAGTATTATTATTGCATATGCAATTGGATTTAGGCTGACACATGCCCTCAATATTCTTATATCCTCAGCAGAAAAAATTGCTGAAAATGATCAAACTGATATTCCAGATGTCGGGAGTGAAGGGGATGAAATAGCTATTTTATCAGATACATTGCACATAATGCAGCATAAAATTGCAGATAGAAATCACAACCTTGATGACTTAATTAAAGAAATGCAAAAATATATCAAACTTGTTGATGAAAATGTCATGATATCACGCACAGATATAAATGGTGTTACAACAAGTGTTAGTCAAGCATTCTGCAAAATTACGGGCTATGAGAGCCATGAGTTACTTGGTAAAGAATTCAATATTTTAAGAGATGAAAATATGCCGTCTGCTATTTATAAAGATATGTGGAACACTATACAAAGTGGAAATGTCTGGCAAGGAGAAATAAAAAATAGAGCAAAAGATGGTCACTATTATTGGATTGAAGCGAGTATTTATCCTGATTACAATGATGAAGGTGAAATTATTGGGTATGACGCCATTCGTCAAGATATAACAAATAAAAAACTTGTAGAAGAACTCTCCATTACAGATTCACTCACTAAACTTTATAACAGACGACATTTTGATGATATTTTTGATAAATCAATAAACAAAGCTAAAAGAGATAGAAATATATTTTGTTTACTCTTCTTAGATGTTGATAATTTTAAAAAATATAATGATACATACGGGCATCAAATGGGTGATAATGTTCTTTTTAATATTGCTCGTATCTTAAAAGAAAACATGAAACGCGCAACAGATATCGCCTTTAGAATGGGTGGGGAAGAATTTAGTGCGATTTATAGTGTAGAAGATGAAAAAAGTGCCTTTGCGTTTGCAGATAAAATACGCCAATGTATAGAAAATGATAAAATAGAACATAAAACAAACAGTGCATCTCTTTTTGTCACAGCTTCATTTGGAGTTATTTTTGTGAACTTTGAAAAAAATAATAGCATGATAGTTGATAAATCTGTACTCTATAAATTGGCAGATGACTTACTCTATAAAGTAAAAGAGAGCGGGAGAAATAGGGTGATTGTGGAAGAATTTAATTAAGAGATAAAATCAATATATGAAAATTATTTTAAAAGAGTTATACTCTATAAAAATATGGAGGTGAGTTATGAGAGTTGCATTAACAGGTGCGAATGGTTTTGTGGGAAATCATATACAAGAGATTTTCGATGATTGCGTTATTATAGAACGTAATGACAGCGAAGAGGTAATATTGCTTAAACTTGAGAATGTAGATGTGGTAATAAACCTCGCAGGTGCGCCAATCATCAAAAAATGGAGTGATGCATATAAAAAAGTTTTAATTTCGAGTCGTATTGATACAACAAGAAAGATAGTAAATGCTATCAATAAAAGCGATGTGAAACATTTTATATCTACTTCTGCAATCGGTGCGTATCCTAGTGATATAGTCTGTGATGAGCGGCATGTGGAATATGCGGATGATTTTCTAGGGGAACTCACAAAAAAGTGGGAAGCAGAAGCAAACCTTTGTGAAAAACCAACAACAATTTTGCGTTTTGGTGTGATTTTAGGAAAAGATGGAGGTGCGCTTTCGCAAATGCTTCTTCCGTTTCGTTTAGGAGTTGGCGGAGTTATAGGGAATGGTAAAATGATGATGAGCTGGATAGATATAGCTGATTTGATGAATATTTATAAATTTATTATTGAAAAAAAATTGACTGGTGTTTTTAACGCAGTTGCACCAGAACCAATCTCAAACTACACTTTCACAAAAGCCTTAGGCAAAGTTTTACATAGACCAACGATTTTTCCACTTCCAGAGTTTGTGCTTAAACTTATGTATGGCGATGGTGCAACAGTGCTAACAGGTTCAAAAGAGATTTATCCAAAAGCATTACTAAATGAGGGCTTTATCTTTGAATATCCAAAGATTAATCTATCTTTAGACCATTTACTGATGTTACGCATCTAAACGAACGCGTCCGTTTAGGTGGTAAAGACAAATGTTCCCATAACCTCCTAAAGCTACGAAAAACTTTGTTTTTCGAGAATAATGAGATTATTTCCACATGCCGCGGCATGTGGAAATGAAACTCTGTCTTATTTTCCGCTGTAATTCGCAGCGTTTACTGTACCGTACAAATCGACAAAGATAAAAAGTGATTGCTTAGCAGAATCTTTTACATTTAAGTTTTGGAATTTGATTATCCATTCCAAATTGTCATTGAATTTTTGTTTTTTTGCACTCATAAATGTATTGTTTTTCCAGCTAGAATCAATTTTCTGATTTTTTACCAACTCTTCAATATACTTTTGTGATACTTCTATGATTCTATCTTCTACAAGTATCTCTTTTGGAGCATTATGACTATGACCTCCGCTACTTGCACCACCATGGGCTAATCCAGCCACTCCAAAACATAAAATTCCTGCAACTACTAGGTTCTTAATCTTATTTTTCATATATTTTCCTTTTATAATTTATCATGTTCACTTTTAGGTGACTGATTATTTGTTCCTTGCATATCTTGGTGAATATGAAAGTGCTCATCTGCGTTAAATCCAAACTCTTCTTGATTTGCATTGTGTAAATAGCCGTGCAATTGCATCAGCAAAAGCATAAATCCAGCAAACATCAAAGCGTGATTTGCCACTTTGCTTAATCGTGAAAAAGATTTTGTTTTTCGCCAAATATTGAGTACAACTAACATCATTGCTAAGGCAAGAATTTGCCCTATCTCCACTCCAAGGTTAAAAGAGAGTATTCGTAGCAACATGTCACTATTTTGCTCACCGAGAGGGAGTTTTTGCAAACGTGTGGAGAGACCAAATCCATGAATAAGTCCAAAAATGAGAACCATCCACAAGAGCGGAGGTGCTTTCATCTCCAAATAGTTTTGAAATCCTTTGTTGTTATCAAAAGCCTTGTAAATGACACTTATGGCAATCACCGCATCGACTAACCAATAATTGGCAGTGATGCCTATAAAAGTTGCAAAAATAAGCGTAATAGAGTGTCCAATGGTAAAAATTGTGACAAACTTAACGATATCATTGAGGGATGTTAAAAAAAAGATAACACCAAATAAAAAGAGGAGATGATCATACCCGCTAAGCATATGAGAAGCTCCAAGCCATATATATTGAAAGTTTCCACCTTCAATCATTGCCTGCATGTCCGCACTTGAAATACCGTGAGCACACCCGCTGGTTGCTACGATAAACACGGAAATTATTAAAAATATTTTATTCATAAATATCCTGTGTAAAAAAAATAATGGTATTAAAAAAGTGAGAGAGGGTTAAACAATAGGAGGTCTAAATAAATCCTGAGTAATATCGTTTGGAACAAGGAAATTAACATTCGAGATACTATAGTTTTCTAAAGTGGCAATAAAAATCTCATTTTTGAGTAAAAAAAGAAGTGAATCCACTAAAATATTGGATGTTTTTACAAAATGTATATGGCTATGAGAGTGTGCGGATGTGTCATTTTCATGGTCATCATGGTCGTGATGATGGGTATGATGATATGTTTGCACATAACTTCCTACCCCATCATTTTTATTTTCCGTAGAGTAAAACTTTCCAAATAAGAGGCTTGGAATAATCAAAATCAAAAGTAACCATTTAAACATAAAAAATTATACCTCTAACTCATGTACAAATATCTTTTTATCTTCTTCGTTGGGGTTTTTACAAAAGGTTCTATCTGTTCAATGTACTTTACGATTTTTGAATAAGAAGCGAGTTGTGCATTTACATCTTGTCGCATCTGCTCTAAAAGAAGAGTAATTTCTTCTTTTACAAGTGTATCTGTTTTTTTGTCTGCTTTAAATTTTTTATCAAGCATTTCATAATCTAAATGTACACGAGCTACAAGTTTATCTTCTTGCTGTAAAACAAGTGAGTCTAAAACAGCTTCATTTTGGTTGATTATGGCTTCTATTTGCTCTGGATAAATATTTTCACCTCCAGCACCAATGATGACATTTTTAATTCTTCCGCTGATAAAAAGATAGCCATCTTCATCCATATAACCTAAATCTCCAGTTAAAAACCAGCCATCTTCCATAACTTCATCGGTTTTTTCTTTGTCTTTGTAGTAACCGAGCATAACGCTAGGCGATTTTACGACTATCTCTCCTTCGCCAGTTTGAGAGTTTTTGTCTTTTATCTTTATCTCTACACCGCTAAATGCGATGCCTGTGGAACGAAATTTTGGAGTTTCTCCTAAAACTGAACCTGCGATGAGTGGAGCAGTTTCAGTTAAACCATAACCGATGATATAAGGGAAATGTGCTTCTATGAGAAACTGCTCTACAAATGGAGAAAGAGGCGCACCACCAATGCCAAAAAATCTTAGTCTTCCACCAAAGGATTCTAAAAGTTTTTTACCTGCAATTTTGTTCAAAAATTTTCTTATAAATGGAATTTTATATAAAAATCTCATCAAAGCAGAGCTAGTAAATTTTGGTAAAACTTTATTTTTATATATCTTTTCTATAATCAAAGGAACACTCAAAATCATGGTAGGTTTTACAACCTCAAACGCCTTTAAAAGCACACTTGGCGTTGGAACTTTATCGATATAATAGACACTACTTCCATGAAGAAGTGGAACGATAAGCCCCACTGTACACTCAAAAGTATGTGCCAAAGGAAGAATAGATAAAAATATATCTGATTTTGTGATGGTAAGTATATTGTGGACAGAGAGCGCATTTGTGACGATATTTTTATGAGAAAGCATAACACCTTTTGAGTGTCCAGTTGTTCCAGAAGTATAAATGATAGCTGCCAAATCATCTTCGAGAGGCTCTTCTAAGGTCTGGTTAGACATTTTTTGTGTTAACTCTTTAGTTTTTTGTTTGATAGTAGAGATATAATCTTTGTTTGTAAGCTCTTCAATTATCTCTAAATTCTCAAGTTTAATGACAAGTTTTATATCATTTTGCGTACACTCTTCAATGGTTGAGAGATATTTTTCAGAAGCAAAAGCTGCTTTTGCTTCTGAATGCCTGATGATATGATGCACATCAGCGGGATGAAAATCTGGAAGTATGGGTACAATGACCGCTCCGATGGAAGTTACTCCAAGATATGCAACGCCCCAATGAGGCATATTTTCACTCAGTAAAACGACTTTATCACCTTTTGAGATGCCATTTTCTTTTAAAAGCTTTACCATGTTTTGAATTTTATCATTCAACTCGCCATAACTCATGCTACTTCCGCCAACCTTGCAAAGCGAATTTTCATTTTTATACATCTCAACTGAGCGATGAAGCAGACTAGGAAGTGTAAAGTTTTCTAAGTTTTCATAAGGGTATTTCATCTGTAATCTCTTATTTTGATTTGATTAAGTATTATTATACACATAAATACTATATATTTTAAACAATGCAATTTCCACATGCCCAGAAGGTTTACAAAAGTGAGTAGAAGAAACAAAAATAAGCAACCAGTACAAAAAAGCACCGTCGTATTTAGCGAAAAAGATTTTTTACCCACCACAAGAGAAGAGATGGATACTCTTGGTTGGGATTATTGCGATGTGATTTTAGTGAGTGGAGATGCCTATATAGATTCGCCTTTTATCGGTGTGGCGATGGTTGGGCGGATGCTTCAGCGGATGGGTTATAAAGTAGGCATGATTGGGCAACCAGACATTAATAGCGATGCGGATATCTCTCGTTTGGGTGAACCGCGCCTCTACTGGGGTGTGAGCGGTGGAAGTGTCGATAGCATGGTAAGTAACTACACAGCCACAAAAAAGTTTAGAAATACCGACGACTACACCCCAGGGGGGAAAAACGACAAAAGGCCAGACCGTGCTTTGAGCGTTTACTGTAACCTCATTAGGCGTTACCACAAAGATACTACACCGATAGTTTTGGGTGGGATAGAAGCAAGTTTGCGACGCGTTACACATTATGATTACTGGTCAAATAAACTCAAAAAACCTATTCTCTTTGACTCTAAAGCAGATATTCTTATTTATGGAATGGGTGAGATAGCTTTAGAAGAGTTAACAAAAGCTCTGGCATGTGGAAATGATTATCGTGACATTCGAGGTGTTTGTTACATTGCAAAAGAACCAAATTATGAGTACCATCAACTTCCATCCCATCAAGAGTGTTTGGATGATAAAGAGAAGTACATTGACCTCTTTGATTTGTTTTATGACAACAATGACCCGATAAATGCAAAAGGGCTTTGTCAGCCAGTCGATAGCCGCTACCTTATTCAAAATCCACCATGTGATTATCTAAACGAAGATGAAATGGACGCAAACTCAAATCTTCCTTTTACAAGAGAGTTACATCCTTACTACGCAAAAGATGGAAAAGTGAAGTGTTTGGAGACTATTAAGTTTTCTATTATGACACATCACGGCTGTTGGGGTGAATGTAATTTTTGTGCGATTGGTGTGCATCAAGGTCGAAAGATTCGAACGCGTTCGGAGGAGAATATTTTAGCAGAGGCAAAAGAGTTTAACAAGTACAAAGATTACAAAGGTGTTATCTCCGATGTTGGCGGTCCAACTGCAAATATGTACGGGTATGAGTGTGATAAGAAGCTAAAAAAGGGAACTTGTGACCATATGCGATGTGTAGATGCAGAGAGATTATGTCCTGTAATGAAAGTTGACCATAGCAGAAACATAAACTTACTTCGTAAAGTGAGAGAAGTTGAAGGTGTGAGACATGCTTTTGTGGCTTCGGGTGTGCGATATGATTTGATAACTGAAGATAAAAAACATGGATATGAATACCTTAAAGAGATGGTAAAACATCATATCTCAGGACAAATGAAAGTAGCACCTGAACATACAGAGCAACATGTTCTGGAACTTATGGGGAAACCCGGTAAACAGACGCTCGTTGACTTTAAAAAGCTCTATGACAGGCTCAACAAAGAAGAGGGTAAAAATCAATTTTTAACTTACTATCTTATCGCTGCACATCCTGGATGTGAAGAAAAAGATATGCACGAACTTAAACGATTTACCCAAGATGAACTCCACATGAACCCAGAACAAGCACAAGTTTTTACTCCAACCCCTGGAACTTATTCGGCTGTAATGTACTACACCGAACTAGACCCAAAAACGCGTAAAAAAATCTTTGTTGAAAAAGATACCATGAGAAAAGAGAAACAAAAGCAGATAGTTGTGAAAAAAGAGTGTTTTAAGAGTGGATTTGCTTCGTAAATTTTAGTGCAACAAATCATCAATACTATGAGGTTTTTCTACCGCATAGCCTTGTGCGTAGTGAATTCCTATATTTTTTAATTCAGAGATAATTGCATCCGTTTCAGTGTATTCTGCGATAATTTTTAGATTCATCAATGAGCCGATTTTAAATATAGACTCTACCATGCCTCTATCGATTTTGTCTGTGAGTATATTTTTGATAAAGACACCATCTATTTTTAAAAAATGGATTGGAAGTGATTTGAGATATGCAAAAGAGGAGAGTCCTGTTCCAAAGTCATCGAGTGAAAATCTAAATCCTTGCGTTGTAAGCTTATCGAAAAAGAGTTGAGACTCATTGAGATTTGCTATGGCTGTACTCTCTGTAATCTCAAATATCACTCTAGTGCAATCCATATTATATTTATGAGCGAGGAGAAGTACATCATCGACAAACTCCACATCGGAGATACTCTGCCCCGTGATATTGACTGAAAATGCGAGATTTTTTGCAAGTGTAGTTTCATGGGTGGTAAACCAACTAAAAAATTCCTCTATGACATATCTATCTATTTTTGGAAGCAGAGCATATTTTTGGGCATGTGGAAGAAATGAATCTGGATAAATAATACTGTTTTGCTCATCAAGAAGTCGAATCAACACCTCATAATGGTCATTTTCTGCAATTAAATCTTTGATTTTTTGAACATGGAGTATAAATTTTTTATCTCTGAGAGCGTTGTTAATTTTTGAAACCCAGTTAAACTGTTGCTCATTATTAAGATGTACAAGGTCACTCTCTTTGGCAATATAGTATCTGTTTCTACCGTGTTCTTTGGCGACATAACATGCTAAATCTGCACTACTTAAAATCAGAGTAGGGTCATTGTTCTCTTTGTCAATCATTGATATACCTATACTCACACCAATTTTAAACTCTTTCTCTTTCCACTTAAAAGTGTATTCTAAAACTATATCGATAAGTTTTTGAGCTATTTCTTTTGAGAGTTCCTTATCACAATTGAAGAGAATTAGTCCAAATTCATCCCCACCAAATCGAGATAAAAAATCATTTTTTCGTATGTTTTTTCTTAGAAGTGATGCAACTTGCTTGAGGATTTCATCTCCTGCTAAGTGACCTGCTGTATCATTGATAATTTTAAATTTATCAAGATCCATAAATAGAAGTGCATGTTGTGAGTTGTCTCTTTGTGGTTGCTGGGAAAGATTATTTAAAACCGTTTCAAATCCCAGACGATTGTTGAGTTTTGTAAGCGAATCATGTGTCGATTGCCACTTAATTTTTCTCTCATCTTTTTTCTTATGTGTTACATCGTGAAAGACTAAAATCGCACCTTCGATAGTCCCATGTATATTTTTGATAGGAGCGGAAGAGTCTTCGATAGCATATTGTCTGCCATATCTATTGACAAGTAAAGTATGATTACTTAGCCATACAACTCTCTTTTCTCTGATAGAGACATAAAGCTGAGATTCAAGCTTGGCATGTGTATCTTCACTGTAGAGTTCAAAAAGTTCTTCTATCTTTCTGCCCTTGGCTTCGTTTATGTTATATTTGATAATCTCTTCAGCGGCTGGGTTTATAAATGTGACATTTCCAGATGCATCTGTCACTATAACACAATCTCCAATAGAGCTAAGAGTAACCTCTGCGAGCTGTTTTTCGCTATATATCAGTTCATTACTTTTTTGTAAATCAGTAATATATCCTTGAATGGATTTACTCATCACATAAAAAGCATTTGTCATTTTTGAGACTTCATCATTGTTGTCCGAGAGAGGTAAATCTACATCAAAATTTTTGTTTGCTATTTTTTCCGCTGCAAGAGCTACAATATCGAGTCTTGAGGTTATTTTTCTTACACTCACCCATGCAAAAAAAGAGCCAAGAAAAATGGCTAAAAGTACATAAAATAGACCCTGTTGAGTAATAAGTACCAATTCATCAGATAAAGCAGTTCTATCTAAAATCGTTCGTACATAGCCTATGACATTTTTCTCTACTTCTATGATTTGGATTGTATCTATCACATTGTCATGTGTCGTTTGATGATGCAAAGCACTCTCATTTTTTATAGTTTCTAAGATATTTTTACTTATTGCATCATCCAAATATTTGTTGAAATACTCTTTGTTTGTAGAGGCTCTTACTTTGGCATTTTTATCGAGTATAAACACCATGGAGCTATTACTTTTGTTGTTAAAGCTTGAGAGTTGCTCTTCGAGTGCTACTAAGTCATTGTTCAGAAGAGAAACAGAAGAGGTTTGTGCGAGAATAGAAGTGAGTTCATACGCTTTAACAGAGAGTTGTGTTTGCATAAAAGCACTCTCTCTTTGCACTAAATCAAAGATAACAAAACTCATTAAAATAGCGTGAATGAGAATCACACTCACTATAAGTTTACTTTTGATGCTTTGCATATAACTTTTGTAAAGCGACAAGAGCTTCATTGTGGAACTCCTATGGCTATGTCATATTTTTTTAAAAAATAGGAGACTCTGTTGTAATCTGAATCATTGGAGGATGTAAAACCTTCAAATCCAGCATCGCTTAGGAGTGTTTTACCCTCTGGGTTCTTATCGAGATTGAGTAAAAGAGTAGCTACTTTTTCTGCTACTTTTGTATCCAGACTCTTTTTTACAATGACACCATTGTTGACAAGGGACTCTGTTTGCCAGACAACTTCCATCTCCTCTGCCTTCTCAGGGTTCTCTTTTTTCCAAGCTTCCCAAGGTGGCGGCCATGTGGCAGCTGCAACTGTATATCCACTAAAAGCATTTAAAATAGAGGAGTATTGCGAACCGACATATTTTTGTTCTATATCTTTTTTGACATCCATGCCTCGCTCATAGAGATAGTAGAGTGGCATCATGGTTGCGGCAAGAGCGGTCGGTGCTGGAAAACTTATACTTTTGCCTTTGAGTTGCGATACATCTTTAAGATGAGAATCCTTTCTTGCTACAAATATACCACGAAACACATCATCTGGCTTCATTCTGGCAATGACTTTATAATCATGCGAGAGAGCTTTATAGGTTTGAAATGGATTAGGAAGTGAAAAATCAAAATCTCCTCTGTAGAGTTTCGTCTCATATTCTGCATAAGTAGCCGAAGTCTCTAACTCAAACTTGACACCCTCTATCTGACGCTCAAGGAGATCCAAAATGGGTCTATAGGAGATATACATTTTTTTTGAGTTGAGGTAGGGATGGATACTAAATTTATAGGTTTGAATATGCATCTCTTTTGCTGTAGGTTTGTAGGGAGCTTTTTTGTCTGATTCACTACAAGATGTAAAGAGAAAAATAGTTGCAATAATGATTAAAAAAAGTCCTGATTTCATGACACTATTGTAGCATAGAGATTAAGTTTATGACTCTTTGTGTCTGCCACCTAAGACATGAATATATTTTACAGTGTATTTATACTCATATTTCGGACATTTTTCTTCTAAATTTTTTGCTAAAAAGTTTGAAAAAGGTAGATGAGAAAACAAAAATATCATTCCACATGCCAAGCGTAAAAGAATCTAAATTTTATAACTTTATCACCTTATTTATTTCACTTACAACCCCAGCATCCCACAAAAGTTCTTTGTGAGTTGGGTTGTCTAACTCTTTATAAAGTGCTAAATTTTTCACATAACTTTTGAGATTTCTTGCGTTTTGTATGGAAACTATTTCATCGCTTTTACTTGCAAAGAGATATGTTTTTGCACTGATGTTTCGCACAAACTCTCTATTGTCAAACTTATATCGTAAACACCAAGATAAATCTAAGCCATATTTTTCTTTTGCTACTTGTGCGATAGAATCAAACGCACCGACTAAAAAAACTCCCAAAACATCCGTTTTACTTGCAACAAATGAAGCGACACTTGCCCCTATGGAAAATCCTAAAACATAAAAATCGCCGTAATTTTTCTTTACTAATTGCGCTATTTTGAGACCGTCATTTAAGATATTTTTTTCATTTAAAGAACCGCTACTTTTTCCGTAGGAACGGTAGTTAAAGGTTATGATTCTGGCATGTGGAAATGTTTGGGAGAGCCTTTGGATAAGTCCTACGCTATCATGTGAACGACCTCCAAAAAAGAGAAGTGTTGCAGAAAAATTCTCTGGTTCATACACTACACCCTCAAGAAAAACACTATCATCGGTGGTTGCGCTTAACATCGAAAAACTCTCATCAAGCACTTGCTCACGATAATAAATCGGAGAAAAAACCATATAGTACTGCCACTCATACAGTACAAACGCTAAAATAAAAAAGGTAAAAAGTAAAAATATTGTGTACATCATGTTGTTGATTATAGCATATTCACATGTGCAATGGCTTCTTTTTTGCTATACTTCCACAAAAGAAACTATGGATTAAAAGATGCAAATATTCGGAAAATTTTCAACAAATTTTGATGTGGAGTACTTAGTTGAACACTTCATTTACACACCAAATGAGGATGAAGTTATAGATGTAGAGCAGTTTGAAGCTCTCTTAAAAAACAGACGCAAAACAGTCGCTGGAACTATGTTTTTCTATAACCCAACGATGTCTCCTGTGGGTTACAACACGAACTCTAAGCTTATCGACCAAGGGTATGAGTTTGATGGCAGTTATTGTGAATTAAACTTGGACGACATGGCACACTTAGTAGCAAATGCAACAAAAAGTGAATACAAAGGCAAACTCATAGAGATTAAATATCTCTTCAATATAAACAAAGCAAACATCGAACAAATGCCTATTTTAGAGGTGTTTGAAAATGATTTGAATATTTACAATAGTTTTCAGCTCACTCGTTTTGACAAAGAACTCAACTATCAAGATTATCTTAACCTTCGTCTAAGTGGCAAATTTGTTTTCTTTGGCTGGGGACATAAATATGAAAAGCACCACAAAAGCATCCTAACTTATGCAAGAAACATCGCGGCTCAAGCTGAAAAATTGGGGAAAGAGATAGTCTATATGTATGACAATACTTTTGATAAACAAGAGAGTAAAGAGAATGCACACTTCCTATCTCCACTCGCTACAGGAAAACTCAGACTTGTCCGTGCAAATGCCTTTAAAAACGCGTTTAGAACAAACCCACCGACTATTCAGAAGATAGGATAGAAATTACTAACCTTTCTATCACCCAAGTGTAATTCTGACATATCTGGGAATATTCCCAGATGTAATGCAAAATAATATATTCTTTACGCAGTAATAAAGTGCTTCAACTCTTCATCAAGTGAACTTGCAAGTTTATGAAGATGATTTGTAGCACTTGCTATCTCTTCTACACTTCTTGTATTCGATGAAGAAATTTTGTTAATTGCATCGAGTGCCAAAGAGACTTCTTTGATATGCAGAGATAAATCTTTTATCTGTGAAACTGTTTGTGTTGATGTGCTTTCTAAGTCTTGCATTACGGTTGCACTTGCTGTGATTTGATTTTCCACATGCCCAAATTTTGTTGCTAAATTTTCGATAAAGAGTGCATTTTCTTGTATAGAATCACTTGCTTGATCTATGGACTGAGTGACAAGACTTATGGATGTGTTTATCTCTTCTAGTACCGTTTGTGTATGTTCTGCAAGTTTTCTTACTTCATCGGCAACTACTGCAAAACCTCTTCCATGTTCACCCGCACGCGCCGCTTCAATGGCAGCATTGAGTGCTAAAAGGTTTGTTTGATTTGCAATATTTGAGATAACAGATAAAACAGTTTTTATCTCCTCTGCATTTTTTGCTAAATCATGGAGCATAGATGCTAAACTATTTTGTCTTTTTGTTGCTTCTTGCATGCCATCTGCCATACTGGAGACTTCGCGTTTTGATTTACATAAATCATCTCTTGTTTTTAAAATATCTTCTTTTGTGGTGTTAAACTCATCTACAATCACAGATATTTTTTGATTGAGTTCATTTGCCATTTTGTCACTTTTTTGTACGATTTCAAACTCTTCTTCAACTCTTTTCCCTATAGATAAAGCTGTATAATCAAGTTCTGCAGCCAAGGAAGAACTCTCTAAAGATGTTTTTTTCGCATTACTCAAAGCATCATTAATGCTTACCATCATAAGAGATAAACTCTCAGACATAGCTCCTATTTCATCATTGCTAGTACATTTTATATCTGTTGTGAGGTCTAGATTTCTTGCAGTATGAGTGATTTGTTTGCTTAATATTGTAAGTGGATTTACAAATTTACCAACAAAAATCATACTTATCAAGGCTATCAGTATGGCAATACCGAGATTTATGGATATAAGTATCCATTTAATCGTTGTAGCTCTTGCCATTGCTTCATTTGTATATCCACCAAGTGCAATAATCCATTTCCATTCGGGATAACTTGCGTATGCAACCACTTTTTCCTGAGAACTTTTGTCGCCAGCTTCTTCATTTTTCCATTGGTATAAAACAACACCTTCTTCATTTTTATCTTCAAGTATATGTTTTATAAATTCAAAACCATTTGTATCTTTAGCATTTAAGAGATTTTTCCCCTCTTTAAATGGATGGATTATCAAATCGCCTTTTTTTTCACCCTCAGCACTATTTAAAACATAAGCATAACCAGTATCCGCGTACTTTATAGTTTTTAACTCTTTTCTGATAGTTTCTATCGTTTCTGTCATTTCATAACCGATAAAAAGTGCTGCCTCAACATTTCCATTTATTTTAACTGGAATGTATCTTGTCATGTAATCTTTTGAAAAAAGATTTGCTTTACCTACAAATTCTTCATTATTGAGAAGTTTTTTATATGCTGGATGTTTATGGTCAAGATTTGTGCCAAATGCTCTTGAACCGTCATCTTTTTTAAGACTAGTCGTAACTCTTACAAACTCTTCGCCCGTGCGTACAAACACTGTCGCTATTGTTCCTGTATAGTTTTTTGAAAAATCATCGACAATGTCAAAATTCTTGTTTATAACTGCTTCTCCATTTTTGAGCGTTGGAACACTAAATTCACCTATCTTCATAGTTGCTTTGTCGATAATAAAGTTTGTATTGAACTTATTTTTGAAATCTTCACCCAGTCTATTTGCAGACAACTTTGCACTTTCATCGGCGATTCGTATAATTTCTTTTATTGTTTTTGTTTGGTGTACAAGGTCTTCAATGCTTTGTTCTCTAAATTTATCGGCTGCAAAAGAGCTAATAAAAAGAGAACCTATAGTTGAAAATAAGATAACACTGATTGAAATAGCTAAAGCAATTTTCAGCTTAAATGAGAGGTTTTTCACGGTTTCTCCAAATGGGAATATAGAATGAAATATATGAATGATAATTCATGTCATCTCGATTATATCTTGTATAAGCAGAATAAATACTGTATTTTTGAAGAAATTTTCAAAATCTATTTCAAATTTTTATTCTGAGTTTGAAATAGATTTTTTTTGTTAAATTTTAAATCGTTATCTCTTTTATATCCGCAATTTTATAAATGCTTTTGTAGATTGAAGCTACTAAAGATTTTCGATTATTTTTAATCGCTTCATCTTCTGCATTGACCATTACATCTTCAAAAAATTTGTCAAGTTCTGGTTTGAGACCTAAAAGTGCATCGAGTTCTTCTTCGTAGGAGTTATATCCACATGCCAAAACTTCGTTAAATCTTGCATATAAAATCTCTTCTGCTTTTTCTTGAAACAATCCGCTATCTACAAACATTTCATCTGATAAATTTATATCTTTTGTGATATTTGCAACGCGTTTAAAGGTTGAAAAAGATTCACTAAAACCCTCAGAATTTACCATAATATTGAGCGCTTCTATTTTTCTGCCCATTCTTAAAAGTTCTCTCTCTCCCGAAGCTAAAACTGCCTCGATGATGGAAGGATTTACCTTAAAGTATTGTTTCACTCTCTCTAAAAAGAAGGCTTCAAGTTTTTTCATATCAAACTCTGTATATTCTTTACTTAGCAGACTTAGAGTTGCAACGATATCAAACTCCAAGTTGTGCTCTTTTGTAATGCGTATAAGCCCATTTACCGCACGACGAAGAGCAAACGGGTCACGAGAACCTGTCGGGATTTGCTCCACACTAAAGAGTCCTAAAAGTGTGTCAAGTTTGATACTCATCGCCACGATTGCACTCGTCACAGATGAGGGTAAGGCACTCTCTTCGCCGTCTGGCAAATACTGCTCTTTAATTGCACATGCCACAGCATCACTCTCACCCAAAGCTTTTGCGTAGTACGAACCCATCAGCCCTTGAAGCTCTGTAAATTCATACACCATCTCACTCATCAAGTCCGCTTTTGCGAGGCTTATGGCACGGTTAAGTGTCTCTTTATCTGCATTATTTGGCTTGTAAATATCAAAAAGAGTATTTGCGATTTTTTTCTCTCGTTCTATCTTGTCCGCAACAGTTCCAAGCCCTTTCATAAACACAACTTTCTCTAACCCAGCAGTGCTGAGTCCTTTTTTCAAATCGTTGTCATAAAAGAAAAGTGCATCTGCCAAACGAGGGCGCAAAACTCTCTCATTTCCTTCAATCACTTTTGAGAAATCTTGCGTCAAAGCGTTTGAGACGACTACAAATTTGTTGATAAGTTTCCCATCTTTAAACACTGGAAAATATCTTTGATGCTCTTTCATAGAGGTGATGATAACCTCAGGAGGAAGTCGCAAAAACGCCTCATCAAAAGAGCCAAGAAGTGCAGTTGGATGTTCCGTAATGGCGATAACTTCATCAAGCAAATCATCGTCAATCTCAACATTTATGGCATGTGCAACTTCGAGAGCTTTAAAATCATTTAAAATCTTTACCATTCTATCTTCAGAAAAAAGTGTCACTCCACCTTCTTTCAAAACTTCAAAATACTCTTTTGCACCATTGATTTTTACAGCATCAAAGTTGCTTATACGGTGGACAAAAGTTTGTTTTGAAGATTTTGTACCAAAGAGTTCCATCTCCACAAGTGTGTCATCTAAAAGAACATTGACCCAGCGAATAGGGCGGATAAAACTCTCTTGTAAATTGCCCCAGCGCATAGATTTTCCAAAGTCAAGCGACTTAATCCACATGCCGATAATCTCTGGTAAAAGAGCAGAAGATGGCTGACCTTTTACCTCTTTTTTATAGTAAAGTACCTCTTTGCCACCTTTTTCTGTGCGACCAACTTCATTGATAGAAACGCCACATTTCTTAGCAAAACCAAGTGCCGCGGGAGTTGGTTCGCCATCTTTGTATGCAACTTCGATAGGTGCTCCAAAAAATTCTTCTACGCTATCGCCTTGCGTTGCTGGAAATTCTGTATGCCATAGCACCAAACGACGCGGTGTATAATAAAATTCAAACTCGCACAAAAGGGAATTTTTTTCTAAAATATCCGCATACTTTTTTTCAATATTTTTTAGCTCTTTTAAAAGTGGAACAGCAGGAAGTTCTTCAACGCCGATTTCAATTAGGAGTGTTTTTAGCATTTTAAGTCTCTTTTTTATATTAATTGGTGCGATTTTATCTATTTTTTGGTTAAAAAGTGCTGTTTGTGATAGAATTTTAAATCAAAAAAAAGGTAGAAATTAATGAACAAAATTTTTCAACCAAAACTTTTTACACTGCTCAAAGAAGGCATTTCCAAAGAACAAATCATTTCAGATATATTTGCTGGAATTATTGTGGGCATCGTAGCGCTTCCACTCGCCATAGCTTTTGCAGTCGCTTCGGGTGTTTCGCCTGAAAAAGGTCTCATCACTGCCATAGTCGCTGGTTTTATCATCTCCTTTTTAGGTGGAAGCCGTGTTCAAATCGGTGGACCAACTGGAGCTTTTGTCATCATCATTTACGCTTTAGTTGAGAAATATGGCATTGATGGGCTTATGATTTCAACGCTTATGGCGGGAGTCATTTTAATCGTTTTTGGACTTTTAAGATTAGGCGCACTTTTGAGGTACTTTCCGCATCCGCTTATTGTTGGTTTTACAAGTGGAATCGCAGTTGTGATTTTTTCAACTCAAATCAAAGATGCTTTGGGTTTAAATATCGAAAAACTTCCCGCAGAATTTTTGCAAAAATGGGAAGTTTATTTTTCAAATCTTCAAGATACAAACCTTTATGCACTTGCAATCACGGCTCTAACGATTTTGATAGTAATCTATTCAAAGTATATAACGAAAAAAGTTCCAGGTTCTTTTATAGCTATTATTTTCATTACGGCTGTTGTTTCATTTGCAAATATTCCAGTCACAACCATTGAATCTTTTTTTGGAACAATTCCGAGTGATATTAGTTTGCACATGCCAACAATAGAGTTTCATAACTTAGGCATGTACATCGCTCCAGCTATGACTATTGCTCTTTTAGGTGGGATAGAATCTTTACTCTCAGCCGTTGTAGCCGATGGGATGATAGGTACAAATCACCGCTCAAACACGGAACTCATCGCGCAAGGCATAGCAAATATTGTCACTCCATTTTTTGGAGGCATTCCCGCAACTGGCGCGATTGCAAGAACGGCTACAAATGTAAAAAATGGCGGAAGAACACCCATCGCTGGGATAGTTCACGCACTTACACTCTTTTTGATTATGCTCTTTTTTGCAGATTTAGCGAAACTCATCCCGATGTCTTGTTTGGCGGGAATTTTGATTGTAGTGGCGTACAACATGAGCGAATGGCGTTCGTTTGTTTCGATTTTAAGAGGTTCTCCTTTTGATATTATGGTTTTGTTATTGACTTTTTTTCTCACGGTCATGGTCGATTTGACGATAGCTATCGAAGCTGGAATTGTTTTATCTTCTCTTCTTTTTATGAAAAGAATGGCAGATATTGGCATTGCAATTCCTCAAGAAATCGATGATGATTCTATAGCGGATTATGCCAATGTACCTGATGAAATTGGAGTATATGAAATTGGTGGACCACTCTTTTTTGCTTCTGCAAAACAGTATGCACAAACCATAAAAGATATTGGATTTGTGAGTAAAGTTTTGATTATCCGTATGCGTCGCGTTCCATTTATTGACGCAACAGCACTGCACAATTTAGAAGAGACGATTAAAATACTTAAAAATGCAGGTGTCATTATAGTTATGTCTGGAGTCAATGATGGAGTATATAAAGATTTAAAAAAATATCATATCGTTGATTTACTAGGTGAGGAAAATATCTTGAAAACTTTTGAAAAAGCACTTGAATATGCTAAAAAAATAATGCTTTCAAAAGAGAATTAAAATTTACTTAATGAAGATAAATAGCCTCTTCGTTAGGTGTTTATAAAAGTTTTACTAGCTACAATAACGCAAATTTAATTTTAAAAACACAAGGAATTCCACATGCCAACAATCAATCGTTATGTAGATATAGATACCGTAGAGAGAGAAAGTAAAAAAGATTATATCGACCGTCATTCACCGTTTATACACTGTGCAGAAAATGCAAAACATGGTGAAATGTTCGCTGTAACTGTAAAAATGGGCGCAGAATATACGCATCCAGATGATTTTGACCACTACATCGCAAACATCGCACTTTATAACGGCGAAACACTTTTAGCAAGAGCTGATTTTGTACCTGGAACTTTAGGAAATGAAAAATCTCATACTGAAATCACTTTCAACATTCGCCCAATGGGTAAAAAACTAAACCTCGTAGCACACGCTTACTGTACAAAACATGGCATGTGGGAATCAACTCCTGTTGTTGTAGCCGTAGCAGAATAATCCATCCTCTTTAAGCCTCCAACTTTTTGGGGCTTATTTTTTTCTCCACCCTCTTTTTTTACTTATTTTTATGAAAAATTCTACTTGCAAAACTTTAGACACTTTCCTGCAAAGTAGGGTAGTCTGTATATCCTTTTGCATCTTGTGTGTAAAAAGTATTTGCATCTGCGTTATTGCAATCTGCATCGATTTTAAATCGCTCAGGTAAATCTGGGTTGGCTAAGAAGAGTGCTGCAAAAGAGATGGCATCTGCTAAATGATTTTCTATAGCTTTATTTCCTCTCTCTTTATCGTATCCTCCATTTGTTACCAACACACCTTTGTAGGCATCTCGTAAGAGTTGAAGGTTTACGACATTTGCTCCATGTCTTATATCGCCTTCAAGCGCGTCTATGATGTGGAGATATGCAAGATTAAAATCACTCAGTTTTTGGCACACATAGGTAAAATGTTCTTGCGGATTTGAGTCGGACATATCGTTAAAAGTACCACTTGGAGAGAGTCTTACACCGATTTTGTCTGAGCCTATTGCATCTGTTACCGCTTGTATGACTTCAAAAAGAAAACGGCTTCTGTTTTCTATAGTAGAGCCATATTCATCTTCTCTTTTATTTGTTCCATCACGGAGAAACTGATCGAGTAGGTAACCATTTGCGCTGTGTAATTCCACCCCGTCAAATCCAGCCTCCAAAGCATTTTTTGCAGCTTTTGCATACTCTTTTACAATCTCTTGTATCTCATTTATGCCAAGCGCTCTTGGTGTCTCAAAATCTTTCATTCCCTCATAGGTATAAATTTGACCCGATGGTTTGAGAGGCGAAGGTGCTACTGGGAGCGCTCCATTGTGATAGGCAGAGTGTGAGATTCTTCCCACATGCCAGAGTTGCACAAAAATTTTGCCTTGCTTGTCATGGACGGCTTTGGTTACTTTCTTCCAGCCTTCTACTTGCTCGTCCGTGTGAATTCCTGGAGTAGCAGGATAACCAATGCCCTGCGTTGAGATTTGTGTTCCTTCTGTGATAATGAGACCAGCTGAAGCTCTTTGCTCATAATAGCGCACCATCAAATCATTCGGCACATTGTTTTCAATACTACGGCATCGTGTCATAGGCGCCATGAATATTCTGTTTGTTAAGGTGTAGTTTCCAACTTGGATAGGTGAGAAGAGATTCATAACTAACTCCTTTTAAATTATTCAAACAATTATCTCTCAGAAATGATTAGATATGCATAAAAATATTTTTTTTATATTTTAGTTTAAATAAATTATTTTATCTACTTCTATTTGATTTATAAATAGTATAATTTATGGCAAATATAATTAAATTTTGAGAGGTATCTGTCGTGACACTAGATGAGCTGAAGAGATACAATGGTCTGAATGGGGCAAGAGCTTATATTGCTTACAAAAATAGGGTTTATGATGTTACTGAAAGTCCTTTTTGGGAAAATGGAGAGCATGAAGGAACGCATGTTGCAGGAGTTGATTTAACTTCTGAGTTGTCCAATGCACCGCATGACACTGAAGTTTTTGAAAAATTTCCAGTTGTAGGTACACTTGAAAGTAGTGAGCAGATTTTCGTAGCTGTGCAAACTCAAAAAACTCAAGAACATCAAAGCGACTCACATGAACCATTCAAATCAAACCTAAGAAGCTGGTATAAAAAATATCATCCCCATCCGATAGCCGTTCATTTTCCCATCGCTTTACATCTTTTTTCTACGGGGATGGATATTTTATTTTTAATGAAACCAAAAGAGAGTTACGATGCAGGAGTGTTTTACTCTTTTCTTATCGCAACGGTGATGGGGTTTGTAGCAATGGTGCCTGGAATTTTAAGTTGGTGGATAAATTATAACTTTGCAATGCACAGAGTATTTGTTATAAAGTTGATTGTTGCCCTCATCACGCTTCTTTTAGGAGTAGTCGCGATTGTTATTTACTATGAAAATCCACATGCCGTCTATGAGCATTCGTTTAAAGGGATACTCTACCATGTCATAGTCCTTGTAACTGGTTTTAATGTAATAATCCTCGGCTATTATGGTGGAAAAATTACTTGGGGTTACGGAAAATACCAAACATTTTCTGAAAATACAGAGGCTATTCATACAGTCAAGTATGAAAATTCAGAGCCTCATACTAGTGCCTCTCAAAGTATCTCCATACTCATCGGAGGTGTGGCGGGGACAGGCATCGCCACACTTGAGAAAATACTTAGCGATGCATTTAAAGAGAATGGATTTTATATCTTTTCAACAAAAGAGTATATGTCACGAGTAAGAGGCGGTAGCAATACAACACTCCTACGCATTTCAGATGCTCCTATAGAAGCTCCGTGTTGGAAAGTTGACATCTCCATTGCTCTGGATGTTTTGGCGTTGGAACACATGAAAGAGAGATGGCATGAAAATACTTTAGTCTTAACGGATGAGACATTTTCCGAAAAAAAAGCCAATGTCGTTTTAGTGGCAATGAAAGAAAGTGCAAAAAAATTCGGCAGTCCAAAGTATGCAAATACTTACATTTCAGGTGTGCTTTTTGGGTTATTGAAGATTGATAAAAGCTCGTTATTGCAAAGTATTGCGGAGCACTTTAAAGAAGATGAAGTAAATAGTAAAGTAGCTGAATTTGGTTATGAGGAAGGTGCTAAATTAGAAAATTTAACTCTACCTAGTTTACCAAAAACTGATTTAGAAGGTGTAAAAAAACTGCATCTTATGGATGGAACTACGGCATGTGGATTTGGCTTTTTGGCGGGTGGATGCAATATGGTGACTGCCTATCCAATGTCACCTTCAACAGGAGTGCTTAACTTTATGGCGGATATGTCCAAACATCTGAGTATTGCGGTTGAGCAGAGTGAAGATGAGATTGCGTCGCTTAGTATGGTACTTGGAGGCTGGTATAGCGGTGCTCGTGCTATGACTACGACATCGGGCGGAGGTTTTGCTCTTATGGGTGAGGCGCTGAGTCTTAGCGGTATGACAGAAACTCCCGCAGTTATCTATCTTGCACAGCGACCAGGTCCTGCAACAGGACTGCCTACTCGAAGTGAGCAGGGTGACTTGAACATGGCGCTTTACTCGGGGCATGGTCCGTTTCCTCGTGTCGTTTTAGCACCTGGAAGTTTAAGAGAGTGTATTGATTATGGGTATCTTGCATTTGAATTAGCCGACAAATATCAAGTTCCAGTTATAGTTTTATCTGACCAATATTTGGCAGATTCTCTCTCGATGATAGAAAATGTTGCATTTTCCTCTTATGAGCAACGAAGTTACATTGTCAAAAGCAGTGAAGATTATGTGCGTTATGAAGATACAAAAAACGGTATAAGTCCAAGAAGCATTCCAGACTTTGGAGAAGGCTTAATTTGCGCGGTCGGAGACGAACACGACGAGCGAGGGCAGATTACGGAAGATTATAAAATGCGTGAAAAAATGGTTGCTAAACGCGCTCGTAAAAGTGATTTGCTAACTTTAGAAGCAGTTGCTCCTGAGATTGTAGGCGAGGGCGATATTGCAATCATCGGCTGGGGCTCAACTCACGGTGCAATTCGTGAAAGTCTGCAACACTTGAGTAATCCGCGTCTTGCGCATGTTCATTTTGGCTGGGTGCATCCACTGAGTCGTGAACAGCTCAAATCGCTTGAACGGTTCAAATATAAAGTTGTCGTGGAAAATAACGCGGATGGGGCATTTGTAAATCAGCTTAAACTTCATGATATACAAATAGACAATCAAATTTTGCAGTCAAACGGTTTTAATTTTTTTGTGGATCAGCTAAGTGTTATGATTGAAAAATCTGTGAAGGAGTTGTCATGAGTTCTTTGTTTGATAGAGAAAATGTAGATGTTGCTTGGTGTCCTGGATGTGGAAATTTTGGCATTTTAAAACTTATTAAAGAGGTTTTAGAAGAACTTGAAATTGATAAAAAAACAAGTGTTATCGTCTCTGGAATAGGACAAGCTGCAAAAACTCCTTACTATATTGATACAAATATGTTTGGTGTTTTGCATGGCAGAGCTTTGCCTGTTGCAACCGCCATAAAACTAGGCAATCCAAATCTGTGTGTTGTAGCAGAGGGCGGTGATGGTGATATGTATGGAGAGGGTGGAAATCATTTTATTCATACCATCAGACGCAATGTTGACATCGTTCATATTGTGCATAACAACATGGTTTACGGTCTTACAAAAGGACAGGCATCCCCTACGAGTCAAAAAGGTTTTGTGACAAAAGTACAAGTAAATGGAGTTGTAAATGAGCCTTTTAATCCTCTTGCAGTAGCTTTATCGTTAAAAGCAGGATTTGTATCCCGTGTAAATATAGGCGACGCTGTACATGCTAAAGAGGTTATAAAATCCGCTTTTAGACATCATGGTTACGCACTTATTGACATTTTACAGCCTTGTCCAACTTTTAACAAAACAAATACCTACCATTGGTTTAAAGAAAACAGTTATGTTTTAAATGACTCGTATGATAGTTCAGATTTTGTGGGAGCACTTCAAAAAGCTTTTGAGTTTTCTCCGATGCCTTTAGGTGTAATTTACCAAGATAAAAGTAATAGAGAAATTTTTGAGAGAAGCATACGAGGCGTGGACGCAAAACCGCTTCATACCATGACGCACGATGTTTCAAAAATACAAGATTTGTTTAATTCTCTTTAAGAGCTTTTATAAATTTTTTGATACTTTTCTTTTTGATTTTTTTGCCATCTACATCGGCTGTTGGTTGTTCTTTACAATATTTACACATGCCGATGCAAGATTTTATTTTAATCTCAGCATCGGGAAAATTTAAAATGAGTTTTTTTTCAAATTTATTTTTTTTAGAGTATTTTTTACAAATTTTAATTAGCATTGTTAGTTCCTTATCTATGATACAAATTGGAGAAAATTCTTTTTGAATTAGTTAGCTTATATGATATCAAAAAAATAATTTATATATTACGCTTTCTTAAAAAATCATTCGTACCCTCTTCTTTGTTAAGATATTTTATACATTAATATAGTAAAATCTAATCATATAAATTTAAAGGATAACAATGAAAAAGATTTTAGCAATCTTTGTCGGTGCTTTTTTTGCACTAGGAATGAGTGTTTGTTCAGCAAAAACTCCAGATGTGGCGGTAGCGAATGAGGGTCAGAATATTCAGGTATTTAGCGTTGATAACTCAAAAGGTGCGATTGACGCAAAGAGTATAGAACAAGCTTTTAATACTAGTGATTTGGTTGTTGATGTGAACAACAACATGAATTCAATTTTTGAAAAAAGATATAACCATGTCCACCACAAAAGTTATAACTTAGCAATATTTCATAATGATAAATTGATTTCAAAACTAATTAAACAGTACCCAAATATAGGTTTGATTACACCATTATCTATGTCAATTTATTCAAATGATGCAAAAAAAACTATTAGTATTTCTACATTGTCTTTGGCAGGTATGGCTCGAATCACTAAAATCCCCGCAACAAATCCAGACTTAATTGAATATGCGAGATTGGTAGATGTGGCACTTCATAAAGCTTTGCCAAACGGTAGTTATGAGCCTTTAAAACATGCTGTTAAACCTTCAACTAAGCCATTAGTTACGGAGTTTACAACAGAGTTCACTCTTGAGAGTGGTGCAACATATGCAGATGCAAAACAGGCATTTGAAGAGGAATTTGAAGGTGAACTAGGACCAGTTGGATTTTTGATACCAAAATCTTATAAACTCCAAGAGGGTTTATTAAAAGAAAATGGACAAAATGATTATGATTTTTACGACACATACTCAATCATAAGATTTAATGCAATATTCCCAGTATCAAAAAATCACCCAGATGCTGGTGCTTTTGCTCCTTTTTCATTAGTTATTTATAAGAAAAAAGATGAAAATACAGTACATATCGGTTTCCCTTCGGTTGATAACTGGATTGATGACCTTGGTATCACGGATGCAGAGGCAGTTAAAGCAGTTCATGAAACGCAAGGTTTAATTGAAAACATTCTTAAAGAACTTGCTAAATAGTGAGTTTCATTTGAAATGATTTTTTTTAAGGTCACAAATTGTGACCTTAGAAGTTTGTGTTTATTGGATGTAGCAAATTGCGACTTCCAACTTGAGGTTCAATTTTGGAACCTCGAGTTTTAACTGTTCAGCATGTGGATTTGGCTGAAAGCCAACAAGTTAGCTTTTAGCAATCTAAATTAAAATTAAAATTTAGATTATTTTTAGAGAGTAGTTTCTAGCTTATTATAGTTTTATACTTTTGAATATTTATATGTGCCTTTGATGTCAGACGCTAAATATCCACCAACTGAATCTGAATTAAGTAATTCAACAAATACACCCTCTGGAACACCGAAATATTGGTATGTACCACCATTTATAAACTCAACTTGTAAAGTTGAACTATCTTTCTTGTAACCAACAGCTTTCACATTACTTGATTCTACATTTATCATTTGCATAAATTTTTCCTTGTTGCGTTGTCTTCGTTAGGGATTTGAATCCGACATACTTTAGTTGGTTTTCAGTTATGAGGATATTCCTCCCTGTTGATGCCTCACCATCTAGATTTTCTAAATATTTGCTGACATCATTATTTGTTCATTCATAATGCATTAATAGCGTTAGTACATTCTTCGATAATAAACTCGGGAATCATTTCATATTTTGTTGGATTTAATTGACTGACATACTCATTTTCAATATGATAAGTTTCATTGATATATTTTTGTATTACATCACTCGGATGCCTGTCAATATGAATAATTCTAAATAATTGTAATTTTTCATAGTTATTTAGAGAACGAGTGAAGATGGATGTTAATGTCGCTTCATCTTTCATTATTTCTAGCTGCCGAATATAATTAAAATCAGTTATTTTATTGTTGATTGATTCTGAAGCTTCCCTTATTTCATCCTGCTCCATTTCTATTTCACCGCTAGAAGTGAACTTTGTTGGAATGTCTCTTTTATGAAATAAATTTGCTAAAAGTTGATACTCCATTCCTCTGTCATCTAAAACTTCATAATAGCGTCTAAGATAAATTAATTTAGTAATAACTTCTGGATTATTGGTAATATTTTCATTACACACTTGTGCAAAAGTCATAAGGTCATTTCTTACAATTGGTATTTCTTGAATTATTCCATTTCTTGACTTTAAAAAAGAAGCAACAGGCAATGGTTCAAAATTTCCTGGAAGAATTTTTAATATATCTATAATTGGATCAATATCGTGTGTTAACATTAAAACTGTTTTACCTCTTAATGATTTTTCGCCACGGAAAAGCCTTTCAATTATTGCAAACTTTTTATTCTTATCAAATGAAGATATGGGGTCATCTAGTATAATCAAATCAGGACTTTTAAAAAGACAATCATACATAAATAGCATAAGTGCAAAGGCATTTTTTTCTCCATAACTTAAGTGCTGATTGCCTTTTGAAACTGATGTAGATAAATCAAAATGTCGTAATTTCATTTTATATTCTTGCCCTATCGCTCCAATTTCAATTGTATATTTATATCCAGCATATTTTAGAAAATCATTGATTTCTGTTTCGTATAAAATTATTTTATTGGCTATTTGTCGCTTTTGTATATTTATTTTCCCTGTAAGTTCACCAGCTTTTTCAATTAATTCGTCTAATGATGAATTCAATGGATTAATAATTGTCTGAGTATTAATAGAGTTTAGGTGTGGAACTAAAACAAGTTTAATTTTTAACTCTTTAATTTTTTCAACCATATCATCTACATTATTAAAAGTAAAAAATGCAATTCGTTGTAATCTTTCTAATTCATTTTTTAGTACATCAATCTGCTCTTTTATTCCTTTAAGAAATGCTTCTTCGGCTTCATTAATTCCTACACTGTTTTTTGTGATTTCTTCTATTGTAGTTTGTGTGTCATCAATAAAATATATTTTTAAACTTTCCATTACTTTTATGATATTTAATAAATGTTCAATATCTTTATCTTTATACTCAAGTGCTACCTTTTGTATAGTTTCTATTTTACCATCTGTTGAAGATGTACAGTAAGGACATTTATTTGATATACCTAAAAAACCACTTCCTGAAGTTTGCCATTTTATCCAAGATGTATTTTGATTACTTTTTAGATAGTCAGCATATTCTTCTAGCCCATCAGGAATATTTTCAAGTTTATTGCCATTACCTAAAGCTTTTATAATTTTACTATTCTGTGCAAGACCGCCTTTCGTACTACTAAAGGTATTACTTAATTCACTTAAATCACTAATGATTTTTGATAAATTTGCATTTTCTTGAAAAATATTTTTAACATTAGAAAATAGTGCTTCAATAGCTAGGAGATTTTCTTTATATCTTTCATCTTTGATAAATATTTCAAAGCTATTTTCAACTAATTCTTCTTGTTTAAATACAAATTGATTTATATACTCTTCATTAAAAATTACAATATTAGTAAAATTCTCAGCACCTTCCACTGTAGGTGTTATTGCATTTGAATTTTCTTCTCTATACTTAAAAGGAAGCAACTCTATTAAATTTTCTGGATTATTATTAGCTTCGATAGCTTTTGCAATAGTACTTTTTCCTGTTCCATTAATGCCATACTTAATATTTAATTTACCAATTTCTACAATTATGTTTGCTTCATCAATGCTATTACAGTTTTTAATAATAATTTCCGACATGTTTTATATCCTTTTTATTTTAAAGTTCCACAACCACTTCAAACATCTCTTTAATCTCCATCTCATGAGATATCAAAAATATCTGTCGATACTGCTCTTTGATGGTGTGGAAAGCTTCTAGTATTTCCATTCGTCTTGCCTCGTCTTGACTTCCGAACACTTCATCAAACGCCAAGAAACCTATGCTACTTGCTCCGCTGAGTTCTGTGAGAGTTTTTGAGATGGCTATGCGTAACACCAAGTTTGCTAGGTCTATTTCTCCGCCTGAGTAGCGTTCTATGGGGTACTTTTTGCCCTCGTCATAGATGAAAAAGTCGAAGTCGTTGCTTACTTCTATGTGTTGGTATTTTCCTTTTGTGATTTGGCTATACATCTCTGAGGCGATGCTGGAGATGCGCGGTGCGACTTTTGCGTTGAGTTTGGTTTTGAACTCGGCTAGGCTTGTTTTGATTTTCTCATAATCTGTCAAATCATCTTTTTTGGTTTGCACTTTTTTCTTTTGTGTTTCGTTGTTTTCAAGGGCGTTTTGGATGGTTTTTATCTCGCCGTCTATCCGTGCTATTTGCACTTTTATCTCATTTAAAAGAGTTGTTTTTGTTTCTATGGTTGTAAGTGTTCCCTCATGTTCTTCAAGCGTGTTTTTGTGCTTTACATCTTCGTAAATGACAAGATTAAACTCTGCTTCTTTCGCTTTTCTGGCACTGCTTAACTCCTCGATTTTTTTTGTTACATTTACGAGGTCTGTTTGAACAATTGGCAGTCGTTTCAGTTCTGTTTCAAGTGCCATAACATGTTTGTATTGCGGTTCTAGGAGCGTGAAATTTGTTTGAATGCTCTGGTGCAGTTTCTCATCGTAAGCGTACATCTCCAAAAGTTTGAGTTCCTCTTTGTTTTTGAGACCTTTTTGCTCTACTTGTTTGAAATACTCTTGTGCGATTTTGAGGTCTTTTTGTTTGCTCTCAATAACTTTTATAGCATTAGAAAGCTCCAAAAACTCTTTCTCTTTTGGTTTCTTTTCTGCTTCAAATGCACCTTTTTGCGTTACTACATTTTGGAGCTGTTTTCCATACTCATTTATCTTTGTTTGGTGCGTGTTATTTACGGTCTCCACAAGCGAATTTATAACATTGTCATACTCTTCTAAAAGCGGTCGTGTGCAAGTTGGACAGGCTGAATTGCTTCCAAGTTCTCTTAGTTTTGCGATTTTTTCGTTTGTAATGTCTATCTGTTTTTGCTCACCCGATATTTCGGCTTTGAGTTCATTTTCTATGGTGTGTTTGGTGTTGATTTGCTCTTGCAACATGGCGAGGTTGAGTTCTAAATTTTTTGCATTAAATACAAGCTCGTCGTAATTTCCACATGCCAACTCTAAAGCTTGAATGTCGCTTTTACTTTTGCTGTACTGCTCTCTGAGTTGTACGAGTTCTTTGTTGAGCCCTTCTTTTTTTAGATGGAACTCTTTGAGTTTTTCTTGGGTTTTGAGTTGTTCTTGCAAAGAAAGATACTCTGTTTTAAAATGCGAAAGTTCTTGAAGTTTTTCTTGTTTGTGTTCGAGTTCATGGTTCTCGGCGATGAGTTTTACTTGATTCATTATCTCGGAACTTTTGGTATTTTTTATGAGTTCGAGTTCTGAGAAAAGTTTGAGTTTTTGCTCTTTGGTTTTGGCAAAGATTTCAAGCTCTTTTTTTAGCTTTTGCTCATGGAGTTTGATGGCTTCTAACTCTTTTGCCTTGAGCTCCACATCTTTGGCAAATGCCTCTTTTGCGGTTTGGTTGGTTTGAATCTGCTCTTGTTTTGCTTTGGCATCTTCTGCACTTAAAAGCACTTCATCAAAAGCACTTATTTCGCGTTTGAGTTCCCTACTTTTTTCTACCAAAGAGTTTTCTATGAAGTCGATTTTTTCTAAACCCAAAAGACGGCGTATCATCTTTTTTCGGTCTTCATTTTTGAGTGTACTGAGGCTTGTAAGCTCTTTTTGTGAAGCGAAGAGGGTATGCAAAAATGCCTCTCTGCTCATTTTTGTGAGGTTTACTATGGCGGTGGTGACCTCTTTTGCTCCCGTGGTTGTGAGTTCTGCATTTTTGTAGAGTTTAGCGTTTGCGGTGAGGCTTTTTCCGCGGAATTCTCGCATCACTTTATAGCCAATATTTTCAAATTCAAATTCGAGTTCTACGACAACAGCATCTTTTTCGGAGGCGTTTGAGTTTCTGATAATATCTTTTGAGCCTCTGTTTTTGAGTTCGCCATAAAGTGCAAAAAGTATTGCTTCAAAAAGAGTAGATTTTCCGCTTCCGTTTTTGCCGATGATGCCCACAAGCCCCTCGCCAAACTCGATATCATACGCAGTGTATTTTTTGAAATTTTCTAAGTGAAGTTTAGAGAGTATCATCAGCGGACTCCTCATATTGAAAAAATAGTTCTGTGATTTTGTTTTTTAACCGTTGGAACTCTGCCTCGTTTGCGTCCTCTTTGATGTGCGCTAAAAAATACTCTTCCAAAGAGAGGGCTTCGATGTCGGCTAGGTTTGTCTCGTTTGTAGAAAGCTTGAACTCTCTCTTTACCGTGACACTCATGGCATGTGGAAAGAGTTTTTTGATGTCGGAATTTTGGATGTCGATGGATTGCAGAGGTGTGAGGTTCGTGAGTTTTACTTCGACGATGGCGTTCTCTGTGTCACTTTCATCGATGAGTGCGTTTTCATAATCTTCGCAGTTTATCTCTTTTTGCACAATCGGGCGAATTTTTATTTCTGTGAATTTTATAGTTAACTGACTTGTGGGCACGACTGAAGTCGTACTTCCGAAGAGCGTATCTTTTGGATGTGTGGCTTCAGCCTCACTTGTAGAAGTCGTACTTCCAAAATCAACTTCCACAAACCCTTTAAAGTTGCGTTTGTCGTTCAGACTTGTTCGCTCGGTTGAACCGCTGTAATAGACATTGTTGTGTTTTCCCACATGCCCAAAACCGTGCCAATGTCCGAGTGCGACATAATCCATTTCAGCAAATAAATACTCTTTGGCATGTGGAAATACCCATTCGCCAAACTCTTGCATCAAATAACCCGCACCAACAGAGCAGTGCATCATCATAATGTTTTTTTTACTCGCATCCAAATTGGCTTCGCAAAGCTCGATTTGTGAAAGCGCAATTGTCTCATCGTTCATGTGGGGTAGGGTATGAAAAACTATATCTTTAAACTCTATTTTTTTGTATTTTTGCTCGTAGGAGACGAAAATATTTTTAAAATTTTCAAAGATTTTGAGTATGGGTGCGCTTAGATTTGTGCGTGGAGTTGAGTGGTTTCCAGCGATGAGGATACAAGGAATTTCTAAAGATTCGATGATTTTGAACTGCTCAAGTGCAAAGGTTATGGCGCGGTTTGAAGGGCTTGAGCGGTGAAACAAATCGCCTGTGTGGATAATGAAATCTGGTTTGATTATTTTGATTTGCTCGATGACTTGAGAGAAAGCATCGTAAAAATCCGCTTCTCTTTGGTTGATGTTTTCTGTGTTTAAAATATCTAAGTCGTTGAAGCCAAGGTGCGTGTCGCTGAAGTGAATTATTTTCAAAATATTTCCTAATAGTTTTAAATATTCTATCATAAGAAGTTATTTTTTGATGTAAATCAACCAAAATTCCCCCATACTTAAATAAAATGTAAATTCAATTTAAAGGATACCTAATGAAAAAAATATCATTTCTACTTATTGCGTTGTCAGCACTTCTATTTGCTGGTGTGGAAACGGAGACTTGTGTAAAGTGTCATCCAACGATTGTTGAAGAGTTTGGGGATTCGATGCACAAAAAATCTTCTGTAAATGAAGATAAAATCCATAAAGCGGTTTGGGATAAACACCCTGCTCGTGAGAGTGGTGATTACAAGTGTGCAAACTGTCATACGCCAAATATTAAAAAAGAAACTGTTGCAAAAACGGATGAAGTAGAGCAAGGTTTTTCATGTTCGAGTTGCCATACGATAAAAGATGTAGAACTTCATGCGCAAGAAAATAAAAATATTCATACAACCGAGGATAAAACATTTTTCTCAGCCGAAGCGGGGCGAGAGAGTGAAAAAGTGAAGTACAAATATGAAACTTCCATGCTTGGTTTAAATAAAACATCGGTTGGTTCGCCGTATCATACGATTGACTATACAAATGAGAAATTTTATACGGGCGCTGTGTGTATGGGATGCCATTCGCATAAACAAAATGCGGAAAAATTTACAATATGTGAAACAGATGAAAAGGGTGCTAAAGATAAAAAACAAAATTGTATCACTTGCCACATGCCAAAGGTTGAAGGAAGTGCGACAACGATTAGGATGAGTGAAAAACACGCGTTTCACGGTTTTGCAGGGGCGAGACATAAGCCAGAGATGTTGGCTCAGTATGTTGCACTTGGGTTTGAAAAAACAGCAAACGGGTTTAATGTTGTTGTAGAAAATAAAGCACCCCATAATCTTATGACGCATCCACTCAGAGTTGTGCAACTCAGAGTAAATCTCATAAGAGATGGAAAAACTACAGCTTTGCAGACGCAGACTTTTGTTAAAGTGCTTGGTCGTGATAATGCGCCATCTATGCCATGGACAGCAAATGCGGTTTTGGAAGATACGATGATTAAGAGTGAGGAAAAACGGGTTATAAACTACAGTGATGCACTTCTTGCTAAAGATACGATTGAAGTGCAACTTGGATTTTATGTTGTAAATCCAAAAGCTCTTAAGGGATTAAATCTTGATGGGGATAAAGAGTTAGAAAAGTTTACGATACTTAAAGATAAATATTTTACCGTAGAGTAACTAGACTTCTTGCAAAATTCTCTTTTTAGATTGCTTCACTTCGTTCGCAATGACGGTCATGTGCCAAGGAAGAACGACGGTCATGTGCCAAGGAGGAACGACGAAGCAATCTTAGTTATGCAAGAACTCTACTCTACAATAAAACTATTTACCAAAAAATTTGTAATAGAAGTCTTTGATGGTTCTTAATTTTTCTCTGCTGATAGCCAAAGAACCTTTTTCGACTTTACCGCTTGTTACAGTCGTTCCTGCGGCTATCATAACATCGTCTTCGATGATAAGCGGAGCGATGAGTTGGCTGTCGCTTCCTATGAAAACATTTTTGCCGATGATAGTTTTGTACTTTTTAATGCCGTCGTAGTTGCAGGTAATCGTTCCCGCACCGATGTTCGTTCCCTCGTCAATTTGTGCATTGCCCAAATAGCTTAAATGACCTGCTTTTACGCCTTTGAGTGTGCTTTCTTTTACTTCTACAAAGTTTCCAATGTGGGTGTTTTCTAGGTAAGAGAGTGGGCGAAGATGTGCCAAAGGTCCTACATTTGAATCTTTAACAACACTATCTTCAATGATAGTATGTGCTTTAATATCTGAGTTAATAATGCGAGTCTCTCCTGTGAAACGGCACCCATTTTCTATGCTACATTCGCCCTCAAAAAGTACACTCTCTTCTATGTAAATAGTTGAGGGAAGTTGCATAATGACACCTGCATTCATCCATTTAGCTTTGATTTTATCTTGCATAATCTCTTCGGCATGTGCTAAATCAAGTTTTGAGTTAATGCCCTTAAAATTTTCCTCATCGACTAAAAGAGGAGTGATGCTCAGTCCATCTGCCTTAGCCATGGCGATAACATCTGTCAGGTAGTATTCTGCTTGTGCGTTGTTATTGTTTAAAAGTGGAATGTATTTTTCGAGAACGCTTTTAGAAAAGGCGTAAATTCCAGCGTTTACAGTTGTGACTTTTAACTCATCGGCTGTTGCATCTTTTTGTTCAACGATTTTTTGCACATGTCTATTTTCTATGATTACACGACCATATCCGTCTGGATTTTCCAAGTCAAAAATAGACATAATGATGTCATCTTGCGTTGTTAAAAAACCTTGCAAAGCTTGTGCAGTGATGAGTGGCATATCGCCATTGAGAACTAAAACTTTTTCGTTTTTTGGCTTGATGTTCATCATTGCTCCGCCAGTTCCTGGGAAGTTTTCTGCATCTTGAACTACAAAATGGATATCCTCAAAAAAAGCACTTATTTGTTCTTTGACAGCTTCTTGTTGGTGTGCGACTACCACGCTGATATCATTTGAAATCTCTTGTGAAGCTTTTATGATATGGTAAAGCATAGGTTTTCCACTGATAGAGTGAAGCACTTTTGCTTTTTGCGACTTCATACGACTGCCTTTTCCAGCAGCTAAAATGACTATGCTTATGTTGTCTTTCATTTTGTTTTCTCTTGTTGGCATGTGGAACTATCTTTATTGATACTAAATTGGTCTGCTATTTTACCATCTATAGTTAAAAATTTAGAAGTGAGTGTTGTTGGTGTTATTTCTAAGATAAGTGAACCCATAGTCTCAAAACTAAAAGGCATTGCAGGATGTTTTAACTCTGCTTTATCCAATTTAGAAGAAGATCCACAAACTTGGTAGATTGTTCCGCTGTTTTTTGTAGCTTTGAGAGGTTTTGTGTAGCATGTGGAATTGTCCTGCAACACATGTTTTTTGACATCAAAAGTGTCGCTTTTTCCTGTGTGGGCTACTAAAAGTTTTGAGCGTTCATAATCATGCGAATGTCCGCTGACAACTAAATCCACTCCAAATTCATCAAAAATAGGAACAAAGTTTTCTCGCATCTCTTTTAATCTTCCGCCACTGTCATAGTCGCTATCAGATTTGTGTCCGCCATCTGTGTATGGAGGCGTGTGAAAAGCGACTATAACCCATGGTTTTGTGTTTGCTTTTAAATCCTCTCTTAACCATGAAGCCATTGCGCCATCACTGCTTCTATTTACTGTTTCACTATCGAGCATAACTAAGTGAAGGTTTCCGTTATTTATGGAGTAAAACTCTTCGTGTCCACTCGCAACTCCGCCACTCTCACCCTTTGTAGGAAAATCCCAGATGTTATAAAAAGCCCATCGTCTGGCATCATGGTTTCCTATAATAGCCCATGGAACAAACTTTTTCACAAGGTCTTTATAGGGTTCAAACAGACCTTCGTTGTACTCTTTTTGCGTTCCGCTCGTGTAAGCGTTGTCGCCGAGCAAAATCCACATGCCAAGATTATTTAAGTCATCGCCGATATATTTGAGCATCTCTTTATAAACTTTTGTTTGATCTTTTCCCTCTTTACCGCTATCGCCAATAAGCCAAAGTTTTTGAGACTCTGCATTTTGGCAGAGTGTAGTAAAGCTTCTCTCTTCGTTGTCTATCTCCATAGAAGGAGATTCTACAGAGTAAAAATATTTTGTACATTCATTGAGATTTGAGATAGTTAGGGAGTGTTTATCTGTGATTTTAGTATCAGCGAGTGTCGCATTTTTGGCTTCTTTAGATAAACCATACTTCACTTCTCCCATCTCTTCTTTAGGACTTTGCCATTTTATGGTTATAGAATTATTTGTTTGCATTACCATATAAGGCTCTCTTTCAACAAAAACATAACTACTATAAGTTATGTCTATAAGCCTAACAGCACCATAAAGCAGAGCAATAAAAGCGGTAAAAAGTAAAGCTTTTTTAATATATTTTTTCAATTTTTTCCTTCATCTTTGAGTAAATAAATAGAGTTGAGAGTGTTCCTACAATTATACCAGCAAAAATATCACTTAAAAAATGGTCATTGTCTAAAATTCTACCACTTGCAAAAATAATTGCTATGCCAAGCCATAAATATATATATTTTGGGAAAAGGATACTCATATAGGTAAATGCCGCAAATAGTGTAGTTGTATGCCCTGATGGAAAGGATGTGTAAGTTGTTGGCGCATCTAACAGTGTTGTAAAGTGGTACTTCATTTTCTCTATAAAACCCATGTCAAAGTTTTGAAAAAGTAAAAAACCAAATGAATCGCCCTCATTTCTAAGTCCCCATGGTCGGATGCGTCCAAAGATATTTTTTAACACTAAACTTATTACGCCTGAGAAGAGATTGATGCAAAGTAAAAAGAGAAATCTTTGGGCAAAAATCTCATTTTTTTTGATAAATTTGAAAATCAGAAAACCTAAAATTGCAGTTGCAAAATACCAGTGCGATTCGCCAAAAATACTTATGAAATCGCCTAACGCTTCATAGATTTTGACATTTGCTAAAAAGTATTTTGCTACTATTTTGTCTATGAAAAAGTATGAAGTAACTATGAGCGTTACTAAAGATAAGATATATAAAATAATCTGTTTTTTTGAGAAAATCATCGAAGTCCTTGATAGTTTTTGCATGTTACAAATTGGATGGTGTCTATTTTGTTTGCATTTAAAGTTATATCAAACTCGGAATGCGCTGTGAGCGAAAGCGAGGAAGTACTCTCGGCATGTGGAATTACTTCATCGCATTTCATAGTATGTGCAATATCTTTTTTAAAAAAATGTGAGTTGATGAACACTAAATCTTTTCCTATCGCACTCTCTTTTTCCCAAATATCAAACTGGTCATATCTATCGTCAATGAGATAAACAGAAGAGTTATAATCTCGGTTATAGTAAATAGTGCGCGATGCTAGTGTCCAGTTTGTAACTGCTAGTGCGGCGTGTGGATTGTTTTTTATTTGTGCATTTGCTTCTTGCATGATTGTATTCCAGCCGTAAATATCACGGTGTGGTGACTGATACTCAGGGAAAGGAATAAATTTGAAACCAAGTTCAGCATAAACAAAAAGGCTTAAAAAAAGACCAAAAGCTATGGCAAACTTGAGATATTTTCTTATTTTTTTATTTAGTTGAAGTGCAAAATAAGTTCCAATCGGAATAAAAAGCAGATAAAAAAGAGCGCTCCAATGCGGTAGGGCAGTTTGATGCAAAGAGGCGTAAGTGAAAAAAGAGATAAAAACTGCGCCAAAAAGAGCAGTTAAAAAAAGAGTGTCGTTGTCGCTACGAAGAGCTTTATAAAGTCCATAAAAAGCGAGTGGAAACAGAAATGGATTGTATGCGCCAAACTGAGCAGCGATGGAACTGAAAAACGCACTCCATTTTATAGAATTATCTCCAACCACATGCGCACTTTGATAGGCAAAACTTGACCAATTGTTTTGGATATTCCAGATAATAACTGGCGATATGATGAGAAGTGCGATGAAAATAGCAGGTAGGATTTTTGGAGTGTAAAAAAGCTCATATCTTTTTTTGATGATGAAGTATAAAACAATTGGAGCTATAAATAAAACTGCTGTGTATTTTGCAAGACCTGCGAAGCCTAAGAACACTCCGAGTAGAATCCAAAACAAGGTATCCGTTTTTTGCGAATGCAAAAATGTTTCTTTAGACATGCCGAGAGTGTCTTTTTTTTCTAACTCTATAACCGTAAAAATGATTGGCAAAATAAGTAAAAAAAGAAGTGTGTCAGGCATAAGCATAAGAAACAGAGCGTTAAATAAAAAAGAAGCATGAAGTGCTAGAACTGCAATAAATGCTTCGTTTTTGTTTTGGTTTATGTCAAAAATGAGTTTATAAATAAAAATGGAAGTCACAAAACCTATGAGTATGGCAGCAACTCTTGCACCAAATTCATTTGTTCCAAAAATGGAAGTAAAAATGTACTGAACCCAGCCAACCAAAGGAGGATGGTCAAAATAGCTCAAATCTAGGTTGAGGGCATAGAGAACATAGTGTGCTTCATCTACTCCAAGCCCAACAAAAGGGGCTAAGAGTAGTCGCAAAACGGCTACGAAAGAGATAAAATATAAAAAAAGAGAATGCTCTTTATTTAGTAAGTGCATCAAGTTTAAATTTGAGTGTGTTAAATACTAAATCAGGTGTGATAACTTGAATACATTGGTTGTCAATACAAGGCGTTTTTCTGTGGTTTGAAGCACTTACACAAGGACTACATGCCATACCAGCATAAATAGGAGTTGTTGCACCTAATGAACCATAAAGAGCGGGTGTTTCAGGTCCAAAAATAACAAAAGTATGCATGTCAGTGATGGATGCAAAATGTGCTGGTCCAGAGTCATTTGTCAGCATAAATTTACTTACACTATAAAGAGCAGGAAGCTGTAAAAACTTTACTGCTCCAGCAAAATTGATACATCTTTTGTCGTTCACATAACGAGTTAAAAGCTCCGCTCCCTCTTTTTCAGCAGGAGCACCTGTGAGTAAAACGATTGTCTGTGGATTGTACGCTAAAATCTTTTTAATAACATCGCCATAGTTTTCTCTCTCCCAACGGCGTTGTGGAAGAAGGTCTGAAGCGTTTGAATTTACTAAAATAACTGGATTTTTTTCTTTATGAAACCCTTCATACATATCAGCAATCGTTGCCTGAACACTCATCTGCTCTTCATCGCTTATGACCGCTTTTGCGATAACTATTTCACTATCAGAAATAACTCTTTTTGTATATGGAAGTTCCACTTTTTCGCTTAAAAGTGCATCCACTAAAGAGATGAAGTTTTTTGCGATGTGCTGGTGTGGATTGTACGCCACTTTTCTTGTTAAAAAATTACCACGATAAAGACCCTCGTTATGAAACGCGTGAAATCCGACACAGTTTGTAGCTCCACATGCCGCAGTTAAAAGTGCAGTAAAACGAGAAAAAAGTTCTAAATCTATTACCGAATCTATATTATTTATACGACACCATTTTAAAAATTCTATGGAACTTTTTGCAAGTTCTACAATGCTACTCTCATCAATAGTGAAAATATTTTTCTCTTTGACAGTCTCAAGAAGTTGCAGACTTACTTTATTTTTAGAGAAAATAACAAAAAATATTTCCCCTTCGATATTTGCTTTTAATTTTCTCATAGCGGGATCAACAAGGATAGCACTTCCCATCTCTGAGAGCTCTATAAAAAGTACATTCCGTGGTTTAATTTTTACTGTTGGTACAAACATTTCCATGGTTTTTTTGATTATCGTGCCGATAAATGCGAGTGGAACACCTGCATAGTGGTCAATATTTCTCATCGTATCTACATTCATTTTATTTCATCCTTTTTATGTTGCTTGTTTACTTTTTATCCAGAAGTAAGAACCTGGCAGAGAACTGATAATGAGTAAAAGTCCATAAAGTATGGACATCGCTAAAATCTTCGTCTGATCTGCGCCTATGAGCATAAATATTCCAACCATAGCACCTTCTCTGATACCCCAACCTGCGAGAGAGATAGGAACAATTGTAAGTAAAAATACAGGTGGAACGGCTATGAGAAAGATTTGAAACGGCATGTGGAAGTCTATGCTTAGAGCGAGTGCATAGATGGTTAAAACAGAAAGTAAATGCACGATGACAGAGATTGCGATGTGTCTGAGTAAAAGGGTTCTATCTGCATAAAGAGTATTTAATCTTTTTGCTAAACGATGAAAGAGATTTAAAAATTTATAATTTGCTAAAAAAGTTATTTTATCAAGATGAAATAGGAATGCAAAACCACTTATCCCACCAAGAGTGATAAGAATAATAAGCATTGAAAAATCGTTATCAAATGCTCCATAAAATAGAATGGTAGCAAGAAGATTTAAAACTAAAAGACCAACCAAACCTACAACTCTATCCACAAAAACACCATAAACAGCATCTTTTTTATCATACCCTTTTTGTGTTAAATCGATAATGCGAACAGCGTCACCACCGATACTGCTAGGCAATACTTGGTTGAAAAAAGAGCCTTTGAAATAGCTTTGTACATAGTAGGAAACACTTTCATTAAAAACCAAAAGACGCATGATAAGTCGCCATCTGTATGCAGCTATGTAGGTACTTGTGAGTTGAAAAAGGAGGGCGACAAAGATAGTTCCACCGTGAGATTTTGCAAGTATGTCTATAAGATTTTTAAAGTTCACATACTGAAATAAAAAATAAAACATAACAATAGTGATAAGAAGTTTTATAATATTTTTCATGTTTTACCGTGTTTAAGATTAATGAGATTTTATCAAAAAAATGATTAATTTGCTATTTGACATCTGAGACTCTGTAAATATAGAGCGTTTTTTTGTCATTGAACCCTTTGTTTCGTGTGAGTGAGTCTATGAGTTGGACATCTTTATAGAGATTTTGAAGTCCAATAAGTTCAGGTTCTCTTGTTAAAACCAAACCATTTTTTAAAAAATCACTCTTTCTCCACATGCTGTATTGAGAAAACCTTGTTGGAAGTGCTATGTCGGTGTTTGGGTGACTTTTAAGGTAGTATTTAAGATATGCTGCCGTTGTTAAGTGGTCGCCGTAGAAATTGTCTCCCTCTTTTGCATGTGTTTGTAAAAGTTGTACAGCCTCTTTGTAGCCATCCATTCGCTCTTGAACAACTTCTAAATAAAACATAAAACCTAAACGACCTAGGAGCGTTATAAAGAGGGCTAAAGCTAAACCAACTTTAAATGTTTTTACCAACTTATAATGCTCAAACATATACGCAGTGAGTATTGCACCGCCAATGTAGGCTGGAGCGGTGTAGTTGAGTGCCATTCTTAAAAATAAACTTTTATAGAAAAAAAGGAGTAAAACAACAGCGACGCTGAGCGAGAGAAAAAAGAGTTTATCCTCTTTAAAATAGAGTCTCTTTTTTGTCAAAAAGTAGAAAAGAATAGCTGTAAATACAGGAGAAAAAAGTCCAAATTGTCCAGCAAAAAATTCAAAGAAAAGATGAGGAAACAGCTCAAATGTTTGGGTTGAACCGTGATTTAGTTGAAAAGAAAAACTAATCCAATCATTTTGGTAGTTCCAAAAAAGCATCGGTGCAACTATAAAAAGAGCAATAATCGCTGATAAATAAAAGTTTATATTGATTAGTATGTTTCGTCTTTTAAGGAGTATGAAAATCAAAAGCATAAAAACAAAAAGAATTGCTGTGTATTTACTCAGCATCATAAACCCGAGCATAATTCCAGTTAAAATAAAGTCTTTTGTTCTGCCATGAAACAGAGCCATATAAGAGTAATAAAGAGCGAGTGACCAAAATAAAATGAGAGGCGAATCAGGCGTGGTAATGATGTACCCAGCGTGAACTAAAATAATGCTCGAAAATATAATAACAGCATTGAGCGCAATTTTTTCATCAAACATCTCTTTTGCGAGTTTGAAAATATACAAAGCTGACATACTTAAAGAAAAAACATTGACTAATCGCACACCCCATTCAGACTCTGAAATAAAGTTTGTAAGATAAATCATATAAGCAATCATAGGTGGATGGTCGTAGTAGCCAGTTTGAAGATTGTGACTCCACATCCAGTAGTAGGCTTCATCGCCGTGAAGTGGTAAAAAAGCGTTGTAAATTGTACTGAATAGTGCTAATAAGAGAATGATGAGATAAGCAGATTTTGTTGGAGATTTATGTAAAAAATGTAACATATTTTGATAATCCATAGTGAATTTGAGTGTGCAATTGTACTATTTTAGAAGATAATTATTGAAGAAAATTGGAAAATAAATTTCTTCAGTAATATTTTTCAAATATCTTTTGTGGTACTATAAGAGTAATTTTTACTTTAAGGTATTTGTTTGCAAAAGAGACCCGCTCGTATCATGTTAAGACTATTTATTTTACTTTTTGGCATTGTTACGGTTCTTGGTGCGGAATCTGCGGCTATTCCTACTATGAATTTTGCTCTTTCTGCTCCTGATACACCTAAACAACTTGTTAGTTCTTTGAATGTATTAGTCGTTTTAACTCTCCTCTTTTTAGCACCGAGTATGGTGCTTGTTATGACTACATTTACCCGTTTTGTTATTGTTTTTGGCTTTTTAAGACAGGCTCTTGGAACACAGCAAGTACCACCTACACAACTTCTTGTAATGTTAGCGATGGTTTTGACTTTTTATGTCATGGAACCCATTGGTACGCAGTCGTATGAGAACGGGATTAAACCCTATATGGAACAGAAAATTGGTTATGAAGAAGCCTTTGACAAATCTGCACTTCCCTTTAAAAACTTTATGGTTAGAAATACAAGAGAAAAGGATTTAGCTCTTTTTTTTAGGATACGAAAAATGGAAAATCCAAAAAGTATTGCTGCTGTGCCTTTGTCTATTATTATTCCTGCTTTTGTTATAAGTGAGATGAAAACATCTTTTGAGATAGGATTTTTAATCTTTTTGCCATTTCTTGTTATTGATATGGTTGTTGCATCTATCCTTATGTCTATGGGTATGATGATGTTACCGCCAGTTATGATTTCTCTGCCCTTTAAGATACTTGTTTTTGTTCTTATAGATGGGTGGAGTTTGCTCATCGGTAATTTAATAGCTTCGATAAAATAGGAAATAGAGTGGAATGTAAATATTTTGGTGTGTGTGGTTCTTGTAGAGTTTATGAAAATGGCTACGAAGCACAACTGAGTGATAAAGTTGAACTTAATCGTGAGCGATTTTCATCTTTTTATAGTGGTGACATTACAGTTATAGAGTCTCTGCAAGAGCATTATCGTTTTCGTTGTGAGTTTAAAATATGGCATAAAGAAGATAACGAAATCTACTATGCGATGAACAATATTGAAAAAAATGGCGTTGTTTTTGTAGAGGAGTGTCCGCAGGTAAGCGAGTCTATCTCAAATCTTATGCCAAAACTCTTAAATGCAATAAGTACACATAAAATAGGTTTTAAACTTTTTGCAGTTGATTTTTTAAGTTCAAGTAGCGGTGAAATAGTTGTTTCACTTATTTATCATAGAAAACTGGATGAAGCTTGGCATGTGGAAGCGTCTGAAATTTCAAAAGAACTTGGAATTCATATCATCGGACGAAGCCGTGGACAAAAAGTAGTTATCGGGCAAGATTCGGTTCTAGAAACTCTAAATGTAAATGGAGAAACATATAAATTTAACCATATTGAAAATAGTTTTACGCAACCAAATCCAAGAGTTAATGAGCAGATGATAACATGGGCGTTAAAAAACTTCTCTAACATCGGTGGAGATTTACTTGAGCTTTATTGCGGTGCTGGGAACTTTACTATCCCTTTTTCAAAAAAATTCAATAAAATCCTTGCGACAGAGGTTTCAAAATCTTCCATAAATGCAGCAAAAGCGAATATGCTTTTAAATAGCGTTACCAATATTGAGTTTGTTCGCATGAGTGTAGAAGAGTTTGTTTTGGCTCTTGATGGAGTGAGAGTTTTCAACAGAATGAAAGATATCAACATTGATTCATATAATATAAAAAGTATATTTGTTGATCCACCTAGAAGCGGAATGGATAATGCTTCATGTGAGTTTGCAGCACGATATGAACATATACTTTATATATCATGCAATCCAGAGACTCTGGTAAGAGATTTGGATATTTTGAGTAAAACGCATTTTATTACTGATATGGCGTTGTTTGATCAATTTCCATATACACACCATGTTGAGATGGGTGTAAAATTAATTCAAAAAGGATTGAAATGAAATTTATAACTATAAGTTTGGCTCTTGTGGCTCTTCTAAGTGCCGATGAAATGCTTAGAATAGAATCAATACTAGAAGATATATCAAAATTAAGAACGAGTTATAGTGGTTGTAAAACGGAATTGGATGCTAAGGGTTCTCAAAGCAGTACATCTAAAATGAAAATACCACAAGAGAGTAATTCCACATGCCAAGCACAAGAGAAAGAGTTAAAAGAATATAGTGAATTGTTAAAAAAAGAACAGGCTAAAAATAGAATATTAACAAGTAAAACAGAGCCAAATTCAAAAACAAGCCCACATGAAAACAATCCTAAATCTGCTCAAATAATTGCAGAATTAGAAAAAATGCTAGAAACTCAAAATAATACGATAAAAGCTAAAGATAATGAGATAAATGCTTTGAGAAAAGGGCGTGAAGAAAAAACAAAAATCAAAGATTCTAAAGTAATTAATTTGAAAAATACTAAAAGTGAAACAAAAATCAAAGAAAAATCACTGTCTCAAACAGAAGAGGAAAGTTCATTTCCAAAGTTAATGATGAAAGAAAATGCTAAAACGGAGAGTGTTCACGACGCGGATGTTTATACAGTGAAAGGCGTTGCGTATCGTTTAAGAGTTGATAGTCCTATTTACGATGCAAAAGATGGAAATAGAATTTCAGAATGGTCACAAAATACTTCGTTTACATCAAATCAAAGAAGTAATAATTGGATAAAAATAACAGGACATTTTGTAAATAAAGTTTGGCAAAAATCAAATCAGGACTATTGGGTTGAAGAGTCAAATGTTATAAAAAGTAATGCAGGGGGACAATAAGTTATCACGAGATGGAAAATGATATAATCACAAAAAAATTGAAGCTGAGATTTTATGAAAAAAATTCTAATAATTAGTGATGGTGATGTTGGTTCGCATTTTATTCAGCGAGTGACACAAATACATAGTAGTGAAAATATATACTATGTAGTTGAAATTAAAGCCAAAGAGTATGAAGATATAAATCCAACGCGATTTAAGTTTTATGAGTTTGACCCAACGAGTTTGTATAAGTTGTCAAATTTACTTAAAATGGAATTTATTCAAGTCATTATTGCAATGGATAATCTGACAGATGTTGAAAATACTATTAAAAACATAAGAACCATCAAAAAACAACTTCGTATTATAGTTCTTAATCATTGGAAATTAGAAAATGAAGACCCAAATATTGCCCTGATTAATTCAAAAGAACTTTTAGCTTCAAGACTCATAGATTATTTACCAAATGTACCCGTTATAGCGCAAAATGTTGGGCTAGGCGAGGGCGAAATCATGGAAGTTTTAGTTCCATTTGGGAGTTCGTTTGTTTATCGTCACATAGGCGTTATTGAGCAAAAAAATTGGCGTATTGTAGCAATATATAGAAATAGAAAACTAGTTATGCCCTCGCGCAGAAGAATGATTCAGCCAAATGATACGCTCCTTTTAGTTGGAGAACCAGCGGTTTTAAAGTCAGTATATCGTGCTATCAAAAGAGAGTTAGGACAGTTTCCAGAACCTTTTGGTTCTAATTTATATCTTTATATAGATATGAATATTGTAAATAATTCTACGATAAAAGAGTTAGTGAGACGCGCTGTTTTTGCACATAAAAAATTTAAGCATAACTTGATTATTAAGGTAGTAAATCCAGGAAATATATCTATCCTCCAGCATATTAAATCTTTTAGAGGCGATAATGTAGTTGTTGCCATAGAATATGATGAAAAGAACTTAGAAAAAGAGTTCCATAACGATATAAAACTCTATCATATAGGGTTAATCATTGTTTCTAAAGAGACCTTTAGTGATTATAAAATGCGAACAATTTTATATGAATCGCATGTTCCTGTTCTTAAAATATCGGACAAATCCTTCTCTCGTGTGAAAGATGCCGCACTTATTTTATCCGAGAGTCGTGACTTAGAAAAAATTTCTGCAACTATCTTTGATATCTCCGCACAGATGGGTTTTAATATAGACCTTTATAATTATATGGCAGAGTATCAAGACGCAAAATCTCAAGTCATAGAACACTATTATAATCTAGCTACAATTTTTACAAAGTCTATTAAAGTGATGCAAGAGAATGACAATCCACTAAGAACACTTAAACAAAAAGATAACTTTATACAAATTTTACCTTTTACTTATAAATTGACACAAAGACGAATATATTCACTTTTTTCTACAGATAATGAAAAACTGTATCATAAACTTGATGATTATCATCAAATTTTTATACCAGTTCAGTTGTAAGTATTGCTAATTTAGCGATTTTTTAGGCTTTTTAAAGTATCATATATCCCTTTTATAAATTAAATTTTTGGATACATGATGCAAGTAAAAATTTCTTTAAAACAAGTCGTTGATAACTCTTATGATATAACAATAGATTCACTTCCTATTCTTCACTTTAACACAAAAGTAGCCATTGTGACCAACCCAAAAGTAGCGGGTCTTCATTTAGGATATTTGCTGAGTAAAATATCTGCGAAAGAGCTTTATATTATCACAGTGCCAGATGGTGAAGAGTATAAAAACCAACAAGCTATTGATACAATTTTAGAGTCACTTTTTAATCATCGTTTTAACCGCAAATCAATGCTCATTGCTTTTGGTGGTGGTGTTATAGGCGATATGACAGGTTATGCTGCAAGTATTTACCAAAGAGGAATAGACTTTATTCAAATCCCTACAACACTTCTTTCTCAGGTGGATGCGAGTGTCGGTGGAAAAACTGGTATGAATAACTCTTTTGGAAAAAACTTGGTTGGAGCTTTTCATCAACCAAAATCTGTTTATATTGATTCTCATTTTTTAACAACTTTACCTTTGAGAGAATTTGGTGCAGGAGTTGCTGAAATAGTAAAGATGGCTGTTACTTTTAACCAAGAGTTCTTTCAATATTTAGAGCATGTGGATTTGCGTGATGCAGGTATGTTGCAGGAAATTATCAAACAAGCAGTGCAAACCAAAGCAGATGTTGTAGTACAAGATGAAAAAGAGCATGGTTTAAGAGCTGCTCTGAACTATGGACACACTTTTGGGCATGTTATAGAAAATGAAACAGCGTATAAAAAGTTTTTACATGGAGAGGCTGTAGCTATTGGAATGGTTATGGCAAATGCGTTAGCTGTAAAAATGAACTTGATGAGTCAAGATGAAGCTTTGAGAGTAAAAGCACTTCTAGAAAAATATAACCTTCCTACAAAATACAGTATAGAAAATGTAGAAACTTTTTATGAAACATTTTTTTTAGATAAAAAAAGCTCAGATGAAAACATCACTTTTATACTTCCAAAAGGCATCGGTGATGTGACAATCACAGATATGATAAACAAAGAAATAATCATTTCTGTTTTAAATACATTCGGAAAATCTTAATGAAAAAGATACTTCTTTTATTGGTACTCACTTCTTATCTGTTGTTAGCGCAAGATGTTATAAAAAAGGATACTTCTGCTGATAAAAAAGTAACAGAGAAAGAATTTGCACAGCAAGAAGAAGAACAATTACGAAAAAATCAGATTTCAGAATACGCATCCGAACTTAAAAGCTTAGAAAAAGAGATTGATAAAGAGAAAGTTTGGATGAAAAGTTACGCTTCTTATCTAACTTCTTTAGAGGTGAGAGAAAGCCTAGAAGAGATTAGAACAAGAATAGAGTATCTCAGAAGAAAGGGAGACACGATAAGTGAAAAAGATGAACTTTCAGCTCTTACTTCAAAAGAGAAAATTCTAGCAGCTCAAATAGAAAAATTAAAAGAAAAAGATAGTGCGCCTTTTTCAAAATTGCTTACACCTTCAAGTATTGATGTTACTCCAAGTATAACAAACCCATTTGATATATTTACAGGTATTTCTCTTATCAAAACTTTAAATACGGATTATGATGATTATATTAAAAGGAAAGAGGAACTCACTGAGTTGTTAAAACTCATTCGAAAAGAGAATAAAATTTATGAAGAAATTGAACTATTAGATAAAGAAAAAGCTTATAAAACGCAAATAGAGTACAAGAAAAAGCAACTTGAACGATTTGAAACAGCACTCGATACTATCTCAATTACAGCGGATGTGTATCAAAAAAGATTAGAAATTATAGAAATTAATACAAATAAAGAAGTGCAACAGCAGATTTATAGACTTGCTAAAATCGGCATTGTTATTTTGATTGTTTTTGTCATATTTTTCTTGCTTAAATTAGTTGTAAAGAAATATATTACAGACAATGAACGCTTTTATATGGCAAATAAAATCATTACTTTTAGCAATGTAACTTTAGTTCTTTTGATTTTATTTTTTAACTATATAGAAAATGTAAGTTATTTAGTCACAATACTCGGGTTTGCTTCTGCTGGTATCGCGATTGCCATGAAAGATTTATTTATGAGCATTTTGGGCTGGTTAGTTATGGTTATTGGTGGAAGTATCCATGTTGGAGATAGGATTCGTGTTGATATGGATGGCATAATGTATGTAGGGGATGTTATGGATATATCGCTTCTTCGTATGACACTTCTTGAAGATGTAACCCTCACATCTGTAAAAACAAATAGACGCGCAGGGAGAATTATCTTCGTTCCAAATAATTATGTTTTTACAAAGTTGATAGCTAACTATACGCATAGTTCACTCAAAACAGTTTGGGATGGTGTGAGTATAACTATAACCTTTGAGTCAAATCATAAAAAAGCTATGCACCTTTGTAAAGAGATAGCTAAAAAATATTCTAAAGGTTATACGGATATCACAAGAAAACAACTCAATAAACTTAGAAATCAATATAGTCTAAAAAATACAAATGTTGAACCAAGGGTTTTTTCTTTAATAGAATCAAATGGACTGTTTATTGATGTTTGGTACTTAACAAACGCCTACGCTACGCTTACTTTAAGAAGTGTTATTTCTACTGAAATCATTGATGCTTTTAACAAAGAAGAGGATATTACCATAGCGTATCCGACTCAAAAGATTAATATACAAAGTGCAAAAATTAGGTCTATGCCTAGTGAAGAAGAGATTGTTTAAATGAAAAAAGTCTATTTTAAAACCTTTGGGTGCAGAACAAACCTTTATGATTCTCAGGTGATGATGAGCTCACTTCAAGAGTATGAAATCACCGAAAATGAAGCGGAGGCGGATGTTATTGTTATTAACTCTTGCACAGTTACAAATGGGGCGGATTCACATGTTCGTTCTTACATTGGGCATGTGGAAAAAAGTTCTGAGGCAAAAATATTTTTGACAGGGTGTGGCGCACATACAAAAGGCGAAAAACTTCTTCAAGAAAAGAGAGTGCATGGTGTTTTTGGGCAGAGTGAAAAGCAAAAAATTGATTTTATGTTATCGCAAGAGAAACCTTTTTATAACCCAGGGGATTTGAATCACATCGATAATGTTATAGTAGATGACTTTGTAGGCAAGAGCAGGGCGTTTATAAAAATCCAAGAGGGATGTAACTTTCGCTGTTCGTACTGCATCATTCCAAGTGTTCGTGGGGATGCAAGAAGCATGGATGAGAGTAGGATTTTAGAACAGATTTCAAAACTCTCGCTGAATGGTTTTGGTGAGTTTGTTTTAACTGGCACAAATGTTGGTAGTTATGGACAAGGCGAAGGTACTTCCCTTGCAAAACTGATGAAAAAGATAAGTCAAATCCGTGGAGTCAGACGCATTCGGCTTGGAAGTGTTGAACCTATTCAAATCACGGATGAGTTTAAAGAGATTTTAGATGAACCTTGGTTAGAAAAGCATCTTCATATCGCACTCCAACATACCTCGCCTACAATGTTAAAACTGATGAATAGAAGAAATGTTTATAAACAAGACAGAGAACTTTTTGAGTTTTTGAGAGAGAAAGGTTTTGCGATAGGAACGGATTTTATCACAGGACATCCAGGTGAATCTGAGGAACTTTGGAGTGAGGCTATGAAAAATGTAAGAGAGTTACCTCTCACACATATACACGCTTTTACCTACTCAAAAAGAGATAATACACCCTCTGCGACAATGAAACCAGAAGTAAATGGAAAAGTTGCCACGCAAAGACTGCATGAGTTGGAAGATTTGATACAAGAAAAAAATTTAAAATTTAGAAACGCTTATAAAGGTTCTCTTGATGTACTTTTAGAGAGTGAAAAAGATGGATTATTTCATGGATTTGACCAACACTTCAATAAAGTAGTTGTAGAATCTAAGGAAGATTTAGAAGGAAATTGGATAAATATACAAAACTATGAGGTAAAAGGAGATTGCAACTATGTTAAACTCTAAAACAAATAGAATAGCCCTTTATGTGTCGGCTTTTGTGGTTATAGCCTTGGTTTTGTTTGCAGTTTTACGAGATAACTCTCAAATGATTACACTCAAAGAAGCAAACAAAATATTAGAAAATAAAAGTGTTCAAAGTATCGTTGTTACAAAAGAGTATGCGTATCTAAAAACTACTGGTACTATTTACAAAATTGCCACTTCTCAGGTAAATCCAAAAATGTTTATTGACTACAAAGTAGAAATCGATACAGGTTTTAATCTTATTGTTTATATTTTATTCGCGATTTTATTTTTAGGAATTGGAACTTTGGGTCTGCGATGGCTTCAAAAAAATAGTGTTATAAATCAAAGTTTTGGAGGACTTAGCGAGAGTAAATCATCTTCTTTGCTAGAGTCTAATACTCCAGTAGAAGCTATAAAAAGTGATGTAACATTTGATGATATTGGCGGTATCTCGGATGTAAAAATGGAGCTTGAAGAGATTATAGACTTTATAAAAAATCCAAAACGCTATAAAAGTTTTGGTGCAAGAATGCCTCGTGGTGTCCTTTTAGTAGGTCCTCCTGGAGTTGGAAAAACTATGATTGCAAAAGCTGTTGCACACGAAGCTGGAGTTCCATTTTACTATCAAAGTGGTGCTTCTTTTGTTCAGATTTATGTGGGAATGGGTGCGAAAAGAGTGCATGAACTTTTCGCTGCCGCAAAAAATAACGCACCTTCTATTATTTTTATAGATGAGATAGACGCTGTTGGAAAAAAACGCGATGGGCAAAGAAATGACGAGCGAGAAGCAACACTCAATCAACTCTTAACGGAGATGGATGGATTTGAAGGTTCGAGCGGAGTGATTGTCATCGCTGCAACGAACAAAATTGAAGTGCTTGATGGAGCACTTCTACGCGCTGGAAGATTTGATAGACGCGTTTTTGTGGAACTTCCTACAAAAAGAGAAAGAGAGTCTATCCTTTTAAAGTATCTGCTCAAAGTTCCGCATAAATTGGATGTAGCAGCCATAGCAAATATGACGATTGGCTTCAACGGAGCATCTTTAGCCGCTCTTGTAAATGAAGCAGCACTTCTCTCTCTGAGACTGGGTGATTTTCAAGTAACTATAGAGCATTTTCATCAAGTCAAAGATAAGGTCATGTTTGGCAAGAAAAAACTTCAAATACTGAGTGATGAACAAAAGCAGTATCGTGTAACTTACCAAGCTGGAAAGGTTATTTGTGCTACATTTTTTGACTTGCCTTTTGAAAAACTGATGCTCTCAAATGAAAAACTTACACCTTCTTCGGATGCGCCGCTTATAAAACATGAAATAGAGTCCATGATAAAAATGCACATAGCAGGAATCGTGGCATGTGGAATTAAATATAATGAACATGCGAATAACGCAAAAAGTGATTTGGATGATGCTAAAGAGCTTGTAAAAAGTATGTTACACGAGTATGGCATGGGAAGCTCACTTATCGCAACTGAGCATGAAGAAGAAGCACTTATGAAAGAACTTTATGATGAAACAAAAACACTCTTAACATCTATGTCGTCGATTATGAAAAAAGTTGAAATTGTGTTAAATGAAAAAGAGAGTATTACAAAGGGTGAGGTTAAGAAGTATATTGATGAAATTTTTTAGTTAGCAAGAGAACTTACAAACTGATTTAGGTTATAGATATTAAGTATAAAAGGTTAGCTAAAACATGAACTCAATTACAATTGAAAATCTAAATACCACGGCTGTTTCATGACTAATATCTCATAAAGTTTTTTAACATCTACTCCAACAATATAATCGCAATAGTTATCGATAATCGTCTTGAAAGTCTCTTTTTGAGTATGCAATGCATCTATCGTGTAAATGAGTCCTTCTTCTGTTATTTTTAAAATCATTTTACGAACCAATTGTATTTCATTACCCCCCCCCCTCTTTGGTCTCATGGTCTTCATCATTATCAATCTCTACAAAATTGATTTCATATCTTTGTGATATTTCGATACAAATCTCTATCAAAGTATTTTCTACTGCTTGATTAAAAACTTTTCTTCTGTATTTGGCTGGAAAAACCAGATGATACAATGACACTGTTTTGTTATGACTTTTAAAAATATGTTCACTTACTCCGTATCATACTGTATGGTGCCTTGAACTTAACTCCAACCGATCCAAGGAACGAAAAAAAATAGCAATAAGAGATATAAGCCTATTTCTTTAAGCTTCAAATACATACCCTTCGCCTTTAACATTTTTAATAATGCAAGGGGATAAAACTTTTTTTAGGTCTCTCATGGTGGATAAAATTGTGCCGTGGGAAATCTCTTTTTCATCCCAAACATAGTCTATAAGCATAGAAAATGTGACTAATTTATTTTGATTTTTTATAAGAAGATAGAGAAACTTTTTTTGTGTGGAACTTAGTTTGTATGGCATAGCATCTTTTAATACTATGCGATTTTGTAAGTCATAGGTGAAGGTTTCATTTATTTTTATGAGATTGTTGATGGATTTGTTTGGATGAATTCGGAGTATTCTTGCTTCAAGCTCAGCTAAATCAAAAGGTTTTTTTAGATAGTCCTCAGCTCCAAGCTCAAAAGCTTTAAGAACTTTTTTCACATCTGTTAAAGCACTAATAAAAAGTGCTGGAGTAGCAATATTGTTATCTCGGATATATTCAAGTACTTCAAATCCACCTATTTCTGGTGTATTTACATCTAGTACCATACAATCATAATCATTTGGATTTGCCTTTAAAAGGAGTTGTTCGCCATTTTCAAAATCATCGACTTCATGCCCTTTAATGTTTAAAAACTTTTTGATATTTTGTCTTAAATGCAGTTCATCTTCCATCAATAATATTTTCATTTTATTTCCAATAATTCCATAGTAATGCAAAATAATCCATCCTCAGCAGAAGCACTCATTTGGATGGAGTTTTCTTTACAAATGGTTTGTACAAGTTCCAGTCCAAGCCCAAGTCCAAATACTTCCTCTTCTTGACGATAATATTTTATAAATATTTTTTCAACATCTATCTCTTTGGCAATTGGATTACAAATTGAAAATATCCACATGCCACCATGATTTTGTACTAAGGAAATAGCTATCTCACCATGCTCTTTTGTATATTTGAGTGCATTTGAAATAAGGTTATCCACCACTCTTTCCATATCTTCTTTATTCAATTCAAGGAGCATTTGAGATGGTAAATTGGTTGTAATTTCTAATGAGCGACTTTGGGCTACTAAACTAAAATAATGAATTCTTTGAACTAAAAGTGCTGAAAAATCAAAGAGAGTTTTAGGTCTCTCTCTATTGGAATATTTAATAGAATAATAGAGGTCATCGTAAATATTTTGTAGCGTTCTACATGCGGCTAATGTCATCTGCGTATAGTCTGTTTTTTCATGCTCTAACTCTTGAATTTGCATCGCAGAACTTATCACACTCAGCGGTGTGTAGAGTTCATGAAAGGAGTGTTCCATCAGTCTCTTGAGATTTGCAAATACTCTCGCTTTTTCCAAATGCGTACTGACTCGGGCAATCAACTCTTTTGGATGAAATGGTTTTGCGATATAATCAACTGCACCCTCTTCAAACCCTTTCACAATATCCTCTGTTGTATCTTTAGCTGTTAAAAAGATAACGGGAATATCACAAGTTGTTTTATCTTTTTTTATCTCTTGAAGCACTTCGTACCCATTCATTTGTGGCATAACAACATCGAGTAAAATTAAATCAGGTAGAAAATTTTTGAGTGATTCTAACGCCATAGCACCACTCGTTGCAAGACTCAAATCGTAGTTAAAGGGACGAAGAATATCGCTAAACAAAGAGAGATTTTCAGGTTTATCATCTACGATAAGTACTTTTTGGCTCATAAATTTGTTTTTTACAGTAGGAAGATTTTCATTATTTATTGAATTTTCTACAGGATTCTTTTTCTTATTTTCAGGAGTTTCTTTTTTAGTAGAAACAAGTGACTTAATATTTAAAGCTGCATTTTCAATCGATATCTGCATTCTTTTTTGTTCATCAGAGTCGGAGTCACCATCTTGAAGTATTTCTGAATAGCCTAAAATGGCATTTAAGTTATTACGAAGAGTGTGGAGCATTGTTGATGTTAACAAAATTGAATTCGCTTCTTTTGTACTCTTTTTCATAAATATCCCCTCTCAAAACTTTATGCTCATTTTACCAAAATTAGTAAAATCTGCATTCTTTTTGCATTCTTGTTTGATTTAATGTCACAAATCAATTTTATAAAAGAGTAACAAATGGATAAATTAAGACTTCTTATCGTAGATGATTCAGAAGATAATCGTTTAGTTTTACGGGCAATATGCAGAAAATTAGAAGGTTTTGAAATAAGAGATGCGGTGGATGGAGTTGAAGCGATTGAAATCACTGGGTCTTGGCAACCACATATTATTTTGATGGATATTATGATGCCAAAAATGGATGGTTTTGAGGCATCAAAAATTATAAAAGAGCAGTATCCAGATATTGTAATTATTGCCGTAACAGCGGTTATTGATACTCGTGTAGAAGATAATATGAGTGCGATTGGTGTGGATATATATATCCATAAACCTATAGATAGAGAGTTAATTCGTTATAAACTTCAAAGTATTGCTACATCACTTCATGTAACACATGGTGAAAAAAATCTTCTTACAACAAAAATTGCACTTAATCCTTTTAATTCTGATATTCGCTCTTTCAAAACTATTTTTGATATTGTAAATACAGAATCTATGATGGATTTCGGCATGTGGCTATTTGAGCAATACAATAGTAAATCAGTTGTAGCATCCAATAAATTTGATAGAGCTATTGAAGTTTTTTATATGCTTATGAGCCAAGGAGACAAAAATGGCGAAACTATGAGCATTATCATAGAAGAGAGTCATGAAGAGTTTTATATAACCATGAAATTTGAAAGAAAAATTCAGATATGCCAAAAATTATCAGAGATGCTTACAGAGTTTAAAACAGAGTTTATACTTCAAGACAATATATTTTGTATTAGGTTGAGTAAACCACAAGAGATAAAAGTTACTCCAAAAGAAATTTTTGTAACAACTACAAAAGTTGAACCAACATCCCAAAACATCCAAGAAGAAAAACAAGAGAGTGTAAAAGAGGTCAAAGAGATAAGAGTTATTCAGTCAAATGAGAGAGAACTCTTACATCAAAGTTTTGTAAATAAAACAAGTGCGACAGATTATGTAAGTGAACTCGGCGGAGATGTTCTTGAAGAAATCCTTGATTTAACGAGTATAGATGAAGAGTGGGAAGGAACACTTGGTGTAATTGAAAAAAATCCTACGGAAGAGAATTTTGTCTATTTTGCAGATTCTGTGTTAAATGTTTATGTACGAGCGATTAACAATCTTTTTGAATTTACAGCTCTTGCGTATGCGCTCACTTCTTTGAGTGTTTTTATGAAAGAGAGTGCAAAAGTTGTAAGTGAGGATAGTGAAAAAATAAAAATGCTCATTATGTTACTTGAACATTTGGGTAAGGACCTCACATCTTGGAGAGAGCATATATTTATCTTACAAGATACAGAAGATATTCATTATGTAGATAGTTCATTTTTTAGTTCGTGTATGCAGATAGAAGCGATTATTGATGATAAGCATGTAGATGCTGATGATGAAAATGATATGGAATTTTTTTAAAATAGAGTTAGATTGCTTCGTCGTTCCTCCTTGGCACATGACCGTCGTTCCTCCCTGGCACATAAGGTTATCGCTTCGCTCTGAATGACCGTCATTGCGAGCGAAGCGAAGCAATCTAAAAAATGAGTTTTGCAAAAAATCTAATAAAACAAAGGAAAAACAAAATGGCAAAAAGAGTAATTATAGTAGATGATTCAAGAGCGGTAATCGCAACAGCAGAGTTGGCTTTAGAAGAGATGATTAACTCAGGTACTATTGAGTTTAAATCTTATCTTAATCCTATGGATTTATTAAGTGCATTGCAAGGTGGAACTGAAAATTATGATTTGTTGATAAGCGATGTAAATATGCCTCAGTTAAATGGTTTAGATTTGGCTCGTGCAATTAAAGCGGATGAGAGATATAAAAATAAACCACTCATTATTTTAACAACGGAAAGTTCTAATGATTTGAAAATGGTTGGTAAGGAGATTGGAGTTACAGGGTGGATGGTAAAACCATTTAGTGATGACAAGCTTGTGAAATCACTTAAAATGATATTGGGGGTTTAAGAATGAATAAAAACACAGTTCAGACAAAAAGAGAGAGATATCTTACTTTTTATCTAGGGAATGAACAATATGGCATAGCAATTGATAAAATTAAAGAGATTATCGCCATGATGAAAATAACAAATGTTCCAAATATTCCTTCGTATATGCGAGGGGTAATCAATTTACGAGGTTCTATCATCCCTGTTGTGGATACAAGATTGCGTTTTAACATGGAACATAGAGAAGCAGACATGAACACGACCATCATTATTGTTGAGGTGGAAAAAGTAAGTATCGGATTTATAGTGGATAGAGTGGAAGAGGTCTCTTCTATTGATTCGTCAAGTTTGAGTGAACCACCAAAATTTGGAAATAACATAGATACAGATTTTATCAGTTGTGTTGCTCAAATTGAAGAGCAAGTAGTCATGATTTTAGATGTGCTAAAGCTTTTTGAATCGGATGAGTTAGTGAGTATCGAACATATACAACAAAAACAAATAACAGAAGGATTATAAAAATGAATTGGTTAGAAAATATGGTTTTACAAAGTAAGTTAATGTTATTGACAGCGGTTATGGTAATAGCGATGATTATTTTAGGCGTTATGGGATTCAAGGCAACGGACGAATGGCAGTCAAATGTCAGCGTCATTGGAGATAACAGTGTCCCGAGTATTCTAGCGCTTGGGAAACTACGAAACGGTGCACAGCTTATTGCGATTCAACAAAATCGTGTTCGAGGCTTGGATGGTGATTCTAAAATGCGAGAGAAGATGGCTGATGCATTGGATGATATGAAAGATAGCTATGTTCGCATCGACGAGGGAACTGAGCGTTACAAAGCGCAAGATAAAGACCCACAAGAAACCCAAATATGGAATGATGTTCAAAAAGAGTACAAAGTGTGGCGTGATATGAGTGAAAAATTCGGCGCTATTACACTTGCCTTGTCTCATAGTAATGATCCTGCTGAAATTAAGAAGCTTTTTAATGATATAGGCGATCAGATTGATTTGATGCGCGGCCACCGCAAAGCATTTTTGGAAGGTGTCCAAAAACTATACGATATTAACAAAGATCAGATCCGAAGCATTGCAGATAATGCCAAAAAAACATCTTCTTCGTACAAACAAATGTTTATGATAGTTGCTGTTATTGCGATTTTGTTTGCCATTCTTTTGGCATGGGTATTAATCCGTTCAATCACGCGTTCAATCACACAAAGCGTAACATCTATCCGTGATGGTGCTATGCAAATTACATCGGCGAGTGACCAAGTAGCTTCTTCGTCTTCATCTCTTGCTCAAGGTGCGAGTGAACAAGCTTCAAGCGTTGAAGAAGTGAGCGCAACACTAGAAGAAAGCACAGCTATCAATACTCAAAACACAGACAACGCAAGACAAGCAGATATCTTGGCAAAAAATGCAAACGATTCCGCAAAAGCTGGATACCAAAAAGGAGAACAGCTCTCCCACTCTATGCACGCTATTACAGAATCCGCTGCAAAAATCTCTGGAATTATTAAAACAATAGACCAAATTGCATTCCAAACAAACCTTCTTGCACTCAACGCAGCAGTTGAAGCAGCACGGGCTGGTGAACATGGACTAGGTTTTGCCGTTGTAGCCGATGAAGTTCGTAACCTTGCGCAAAGAGCAGCTTCAGCTGCAAAAGAGACATCCGTTATTATTGAAGAAGTTGTAGGGCAGATTAAACAAGGAAATGAAATTGCACATGCCACACATACATCTTTTCAAGAGATAGTAGAACAATCTAAAAAAGTATCTGATTTAATTGGAGAAATTTCTATCGCAGGAAAAGAGCAGAGTGAAGGTATGGCTCAAATTAACCAAGCGATGGGACAAGTGGATCAAGTGACACAACAAGTTGCAGCCAATTCAGAAGAAGCCGCAGCCGCTGCAGAAGAGTTAAATGCACAAGCAACATCGATGATGGAAACTGTACGAATATTGGCAAAAATGGTTGGTATGGAGGCAGATGCTCCTATGAGTGTACAAAAAAAGAAACCACTCCAGCATGAGCAAATGAAAACATCCCACATGCCACAAAGAAAAGTTCAAATTTCTAAAAGTAACTCTTCAACCAATAAGGCAGAAGAGATTTTCCCTTTGCATGAAGACGATTTAAAAGAATTCTAAATGGAATTTAATGGCGATGTGCTCACCCTAGATACGGATATGTCTATGGATGAGATTAGAGAGTTTGAAGAGTTTATTCGTCCTAGAATTGATTATATAGAGATTATTGAAATAGAAGAGACAAGTTCACTCAAAAGCAGCGCTTTTATATCTATATTAGTAAGTTTGAAGAGAACTAAACCTGAGTTGCAAATCCATTTTTTAGAAAAAAGGATGACCATCTCACCAGTATATGGAAAAATTCATTGGATATGTCATGACTAAGCAAGAGCAAGTAAAAGCTATTTTTATAGAAGAAGCTGGAGAGATAATTGAAAAATTAGATATAGATATTATTCGCTTTGAAGATAATTCTTGTGATTTTAATCTCTTAAATGAAATTTTTCGTGGTGTTCATACTTTAAAAGGAAATGCAAATGCCTTCGGGTTTACTCGTTTAGGCGAGTTCGTCCACCATTTTGAAGATGTGCTTGATCATTATAGAAGTACGCAAGAGAGCATAGAAGAGCATAATTTAGAGCTTTTTGTTGGAAGTGTGGATGTCATTAAAGAAGTTATGACATGTGAGCTAGATGCGATTGAGCAATTGCCTGAAAGTTATCTTGATTGTTTAGGAAAAATAAAAATTTTACTCTCAATCAAAAAAAATAAAAATATGCCTTTAGTAGAAGAGCCAAAAAGTGAAAGCCCACTCAATGATTTAGCATCTGAATTTGGTTTTAGTTGTGATGAGCAAGTTGAAAATGGAGTAGAAAAAAGTATCCAAGAGTATCAAGCTGTACAAACAGAGGGATTTAATTTATATAAAATCGATTTGACACTTGATGTGGATTGTTACAAACGCGGATTTGACCACCTTCTTTTTTTAAAAAATTTGGGTGAAATGGCAAAATCTATAGAGAGCTTTTTCAATATGCAAAGTATTGATACTATAGATAAATTTAAAAGTGATGAAAGCGGTATAAACAAGGTTTCTATAGTGATATTGACACCGCTCTCTTATGATGAAGTGGAAGAGTTTTTTCAATTTTTATTTGATAATGAGTATAAAATCACTTTAATCAAACCAAAAGAGAGTGAAAAAAATGTAGTTTCTGTAGCTCCAGTAGCCAATGTAGTATCTGCGGCAACTCCAATATTATCTAATATCCCAAATATTGTAACAAATAATATAGCGGCAAGTGTTGTGAGTCAAAAATCGACTATTCGTATTGATACATTTAAACTTGATGAGTTGTTTGATTCTATTGGAGAGTTGGTTATTGCACAAAATTTTATTGCACAGAATGAAAAAATTAATTTGATTGAGGATGAATCTATTTCTCGTACTATAGAAACACTTTCAAAAATTACAAAAAAAATTCAAGACCGTGTTATGAGTTTGCGAATGGTTGCGATTAAAGATACCTTTGAAAAAATGCAAAGAGTTGTAAGAGATACTTCTAAAAAAACAGGTAAAGAAGTACATTTAATTCTCCAAGGTGAAGATACAGAAATAGATAAAACCATGATTGACAGTCTCTCTGACCCACTCATTCATATTATTCGTAATGCCATAGACCATGGACTTGAAGCGGATGCAGATGAGAGGTTACAAGCGGGTAAAAATGTAGCTGGAACAGTAACACTCAAAGCTTTTCATAAAAGCGGAAGTATTGTAATCAGTGCGAGTGATGATGGAAGAGGAATTAACAAAGAAAAGGTGTTAAGAAAAGCTATTGAAAAAGGTGTGATTACTGGAGATGAAAATCTTAGTGATTCTCAAATATTTGCTCTTATCATGCAACCTGGATTTTCAACAGCAGATACAATTAGTGACTTATCAGGGCGTGGAGTTGGTTTAGATGTTGTAAAAACATCCATTGAAAAGCTTCGTGGAAAAATAGAGATTGATTCAACAGAGGGCAAAGGAACTACATTTTCTATCATTCTTCCTCTAACTCTTGCTATTATTGATGGCATGTTGGTACGCTGTGGCGATGAAATTTATATTATTCCTACGCTGAGTGTTGTTGAATCGTTTCGTCCGCAACAAGAGATAGTGCATGTTCTCAAAGAAAAAGGTGAATTTGTAAGTCTCAGAGGACAGTATATTCCTGTTTTGAGATTAAGTGATGTGTTTCACTTGGATGCTAAGAGAATTGAACCTTGGGAAGGCATTTTAGTATGTGTAGAAACAGGAGCAGGGCGCATAGCAATTCTAGTAGATGAGCTTGTGGGTCGTCAGCAAGTTGTTATAAAAACATTAGGAAAAGCGTTAGCAAAACTTAAAGAGATATCAGGCGGAGCGATACTTGGCAATGGCGATATCGCACTAATTTTAAATGTTGATGAACTACGACCTATCGCTGAAGTAACGCATGTTTGAGATTGAACTTAAACCAGAAGAGTTTACACTTTTTCGTAACTATATCTATAAAAAAGTAGGTATTTCTCTTTCTGAGCAAAAAAGTACCCTAGTCAAAGGTCGCCTTAATAAGCGACTAAATCAACTGGGTTTGAACTCATTTAGAGACTATTATGATTATTTAATTAGTGATGTAAGCGGTGAAGAACTTACATTTTTTGTAAGTGCAATAGCAACGAATGTTACATCATTTTTTCGTGAATCAGGGCAGTGGGTATGGTTAGAGGGGTATTTGCCGACATTAATCGCAGCTAAAAAAGATAAAAAAATTAGAATTTGGTCAGCAGGGTGTTCAAGCGGTGAAGAACCTTATACAATTTTGATGTTTTTACAGCATCATTTACCTGATTTTCAAAGCTGGGATATCAAAATTTTAGCAACAGATATCTCATCGAAAGTTCTCACAAAAGCCATTGCTGGACATTATGAGTCTAAGCAAGTCGAACAATTGCCAAAAGATATGGTTATGAAATCTTTTGATAAAGTACAAGTGGATAGTGTTTTACGATACCAAATACGACCATTTCTCAAACAAAAAGTGCTGTTTCGTTCGTATAATCTCATTACAGACCCATTTTTTTTCAAAAATAAGTTTGATATGATTTTTTGTAGAAATGTTATGATTTATTTTGATGATATAAACAGAAGAGAACTCATAGAAAAATATACAAGCTTATTACCAAAAGGTGCTCCTCTATTTTTGGGAAGTTCAGAGTCATTAACAACACATAAAGAGACCCTTAAACTTTTAGGTTCTTCAATCTATCAAAAATTATAAGGGAATATAAGTGAAAAATAGAGAACCTTCCATGGCGTCTAAAGAGGCAAATTTCGATTTGCATGAATTATTCTTTTCAATTACAAAAAAGGACAGTACAATCGTCTCTGGAAATGATACATTTGTACGAATCAGTGGATATTCAAGAGATGAGATTCTTTTGCAACCGCACAATATTATTCGTCATCCAGATATGCCAAAAGTTGTTTTTAAAATATTATGGGATCATCTAAATGCAAATAAGCCAGTGGCTGCTTATGTGAAAAATAGAACAAAACAGGGTGCATACTATTGGGTTTTTGCTGTAGTTTTTCCTTTAAACGACCAATATATTTCTATACGAATAAAGCCTAGTACAGAAGTTTTTTCTATAGTTAAAGAACTTTATTTTAGATTATTAATGGCTGAAGTAAACGCAGACATGGATGAAAGTGAAAAATTGCTTTTAGAGCTTTTAAGCAGTTATGGGTATCGTGATTATGACCATTTTATGAATGAAGTTTTATTAGCTGAGTTATTGGAGCGAAAAAAATTATTTTTAGAAAACAATTCAGATGTTGATTCTACTTGTTTGGCATCAGAACATGAACTCAAAATTAAAGCACTCTATTGTTCTAGTAAAACATTACTCAGACAATACGATAAATGGTTTGAAAAAATTGATCTGTTTTACAGAGTTAAATCTGTTTTTGAAGAGAAAGCTTCTGTTTTAAGTTCTCTTGCGAGAAATATTGTATTTTTGTCGCTGAATGCTTCCGTTGCATCGTATAAAATTGATACAAATGGAGAGACCTTTGGTGTATTGGCGAGTGATATTAGAACAAATGCAAAAGAGAATGACATTCTTATTGGGCAAATCCATGCACTTTCTGAGTCTCTATCTGAATCTTTAAATGAGAGTATATTTTTGGTTTCATCCATAAGTTTACAGATGGAAATGGTAACTTATTTTGTCAAAGAGTTATTTGAAAATACGAATGGTTCGCTAAATAATAGTGTTTATGTTCTTTTTGAATTAGTTCATTTATACAATAATAAATTAACTGAATTAACTTTGATTATGGATATATCTATTCAAAAAAGTTTGAATCATCTTGATGAGTTGGAGAAGCAAATTATGTATTTAGGATATATTCAGGTGTATGGAGTTATCGAGTCTGCTAGAAGTAATGATGCTTCATCAGGATTTGGTGAAATATTTTCACAATTAAAAGCTTTAATTTTAAATACGACAGAAGAAATTTTAGTCATGAAAAAAATGGGTGAAGAATTTTTTAGAGAAAATGATATATTAATAAATGAATCAAAAGAGATTGAAATAATGTTAAACAAGTTAGAAGATGACATGTCAAATATGAAAAATATTGAAGGTTGAATTTTGGAAGATATAGCAAATAACGAGAGTGTTCAATGCGAGTTGGCTTTTTTAAGTAAAAAGATTTTAGAGTTAAATAAAAAACTTATCGAAAGTGAAAAAGCAAAATCAAGGTTCTTATCGCTTGTAGCAAATGAATTAAATAACCCTATGACTGTTCTTTTAGGAATGATTCCACACTTGAAAATTCTGGATGATACGCAAAATAAGAAAATTTTTGATTTAGTTCATTATGAAGCCCTCAATCTTGATTTTAGAATCCAAAATCTTGTTATGGCTGCTGAAATAGAGAGTGGAACGGTTGATATTACTTATGCTTTACTTGAGCCAGAAGATATTATTGATGAAGTGTGTGAGAGTTTAAAGTATCTTATAAAAGAAAAAAATATTCAAATAAATGTAAAAAGTACAATAAAACAAAAAGTTGTGTCCGACCCAAAAAAGATTTATATGATAGTGAAAAATCTTATCTCCAATGGATGTCAATACGGCATTGAAAATGGTGTGATAGATATAACTTTAGACACAAATAATTCAATATTGCGTATAACAGTAAAAAATCAAGGCGAAGGTCCAAAAGTGGATTATAAGCCAGAGATATTTACTCGTTTTGCAAAAGATACCAAGGGAGAACATGGTTTGGGCATTGGGCTGAGTATTGTTCGTGAATTATGTGAAAGATTAGATGGTGGTGTGGATTATGTGGTAGAAGATGGATTTATTACATTTATTGTTACCCTTCTTTTTGATGAGAGCATGATAGATTCTCAAGCTTATGGTTCAAATGAATTTTTATTTGACTCCTTTGATAATGCGATTGAATTGTAATGATTTACGGTAGTTCAACTTTCATACATGTGGGTCAAATCCATGTTGATGTTGCACCTGCCGCAATTTCAACAGTTTTAGGATCTTGCGTGAGTGTTTGTTTGTACGATAAAATACAAGGAATAGGCGGAATGAACCACTATTTACTCCCTTTTTGGAATGGAAACGGTCTGCAATCTCCAAAATTTGGAAATATAGCCATTCCAAAACTGATAGAAACTATGTTAGATAGGGGTGCTACTCTTAAAAATATGGAAGCAAAAATTTTTGGTGGCGCATCGATGAATGCGTCAGTATTAGATAATATGATGATTGGGCAAAAAAATATATTGGTTGCAAAAGAGATTTTAAATGAGTATAAAATTGCCATAGTTGCTGAGGATGTTGGCGAACAAAATGGTAGAAAAATCCAATTTAATTTAGAATATGGAAAAGTATTGTTAAAGTATATTGTTAGGAGTAACACATAATGTTCGGAGGTAATTCATGGCTATAAGAGTGTTGATTGTAGATGATAGTGCAACAGCTCGTGCAGTGTTACGAGAAATTTTAGAATCAGACCCAGCTATTGAAGTTGTAGCGACTGCGTCCGATGCCTATGTAGCAAGGGATAAAATTGTTGAACTTCGACCTGATGTTGTTTGTTTAGATGTTGAAATGCCCCGAATGGACGGGATTACTTTTTTAAAAAAGATTATGCACTATATGCCATTGCCTGTTGTTATGGTTTCCTCATTAACACAAAGTGGAGCTAAAACAACACTCGAAGCACTTGAAGCTGGAGCGGTTGATTTTGTTCCTAAGTTACACTCTCATATTTATGATTCAAAAGATGAAATGAAAGAGGAACTGATTTCTAAAATCAAAGCAGCCTCAAAAGCAAAAGTTTTTAAAAAAGAGTTGAAAAGCCAAGTCAACACAACTTCACTAGCAGAAACTACCAATAAAATATTGGCTATTGGTGCTTCAACAGGTGGAACAGAAGCCCTCAAAGATGTGCTGATGGGATTACCTAGAAATGGACCTGGAACAGTTATTGTACAACATATGCCAGCAAATTTTACAGAGCCATTTGCACAGAGATTAAATTCACTCTGTGCAATGGAAGTAAGAGAAGCAAAAAATGGTGATAGCATTACTCCAGGTTTAGTTTTAGTAGCTCCAGGGGATTACCACATGGTTGTGCGGCGTTCGGGTGCTAGGTATTATGTTGAAATAGGAAGTGGTGAAAAAGTCTCTGGTCATCGTCCCTCCGTAGATGTTTTGTTTCATTCAGTTGCTAAAATTGCTGGTGCAAATGCCATTGGTGTCATACTCACAGGAATGGGTGGCGATGGAGCAAAAGGGCTTTTGGTTATGAAAAATGCAGGAGCGAAAACAATCGGACAAGATGAGGAAAGTTGCGTAGTTTATGGTATGCCTAAAATCGCTTATGACATAGGTGCGGTTGAGAAACAAGTGCCATTAAGTAAAGTTGCACATGCCATACTTTCATCTCTTTGAGACGGCATGTGGAATTCATAAACATTACATAAAAGTATAAGGAATAACAAATGAGAATATTTTTAGCAGAAGATAATGAAGATAACTACTTAGTTGTGAAGTCTAATCTCAAAAAATTAGAAATGCCCTATGAACTGTTATGGGCGAAAGATGGCAGTATTGCTATTGAAATGTTAGGTCATGAAGATAAAATTGATGTTTTTTTGGTGGATATAGAGATGCCAAATATAGACGGTGTTGCACTTACGGAGTGGATTCGTTCTCAAAAGAGATTTATGTATGTACCCGTTATCGCTATAACGGCTTCAGTTTTTGCAGAGATGAAAAAAATGTACTTAGATAAAGGGTTTGATTTTATCTTAGAAAAACCATTTTCAAGAAAAGAGTTATTGAGCATGTTGCAAAGAAGTGTTGGTGCATTTTGAAACAGCCAATTATTTTAATTGTTGATGACAACGATGATAGCCGTTTAACTATACGGGCTGCACTCAGAAAAAAGAATTATGCGCTACTAGAAGCTAAGAGTGGAGAAGAGGGTGTTCTTATTGCTAATGAGCAAAATCCAGATTTGATTATTATGGATGTAATGATGCCTGGAATAGGCGGATATGAAGCCCTGCGACAAATTAAAATGGGAGAGACTACAAAACATATTCCTGTTTTAATTGTAACAGCTCTCGGTTCTATGGATGAGAGGATTGTTGCTTTAGAAGCTGGTGCAGAAGGTTTATTGGCAAAACCCTTTGATAAAGTTCAGTTAGTAGAACAAATAGAAATATTAATAGGCTTTTATCAGAGTCAATCAACAACACAAATTACTCAACAAAAAGAGAGAATAGATAAAGTCCTACATCGACAAAGCGAAGAGTTAATACATTACTATTATACGGATTCTTTAACAGGACTTTCAAATAGAAGTCAACTTATAAAAGATATAAACAATGTCCAGAATACATCTTTAATATTAATAGATATTGATAGATTTAAAGATATCGTTTATTTTTATGGTCACGAGATTGGAGATATGTGTCTTAAAGCTTTTACATTAAAAATGAAGCAAATGCTGGATTCTACAAATTATAACCATTATAGAATTTCAGGTGATATTTTTGCTGTTTTAATAAAAAAGTGTAGTGGTGCTGAAGCACTTAACGCTTTGATGAAAAGATTAAACAGCGAGATGGATGTGTTTTATTTTAATTGCAAAGAACATGAAATACATTTTAAAGCTACAATAGGTGCTTCCATGTTTGCTCAGGAACTTTTAATGAGTGCGGAAAAAGCTCTAAAAACTGCAAAAGCAACAAATAAAAATATGCTTCTTTATGATGAAGAGAGTGAAGAGTTTCGTTCGTATGAGCAAAATATCTTTTGGACAAATAAGATAACGGAAGCTATCTCAAGTGACCAAATCGTTCCATTTTATCAGCCAATTATCAACAATAAAACAAATAAAATCGAAAAATATGAGTGTTTAGTTCGCATAATAGATAACGATGAAACGGTACATAGTCCAATAAAATTTTTAGATATTTCTAAAAAATCCAGAAATTATGCAGCAATTACAAAAAATGTGGTGGAAAAATCATTTAAAGAATTTGAAAATACAAGGTATGAATTTTCAATTAATCTCTCAGCTAAAGATATGATAGATAATGAAATAACAAACTATATCTACACGCAACTTGAAAATTTTAAGGGATGTAATAGGGTTATTTTTGAACTTTTAGAATCAGAAGGAATTGAAAACTATGATGATGTTTATGCTTTTATAGAAAAAGTAAAAGAGTATGGATGTAAAATCGCGATTGATGATTTTGGGTCTGGTTATTCTAATTTTATACATTTATTAAAACTCAAAGTTGATATTATTAAGATAGATGGAACACTCATTCGTGATTTAGATAGTGATGAAAATGCTCAAATAATTGTAAAAACGATTGTTGATTTTGCAAATAAACTCAACATTTTAACTGTTGCAGAGTTTGTGCATTCAGATTTTATTCAGCATAGAGTTAAAGAACTTGGCGTTGATTATTCACAGGGATATTATTTTGGACAACCAAAAAGAGAGATAGTAATAAATGACTGATATTATAAAAAGAAAAAGTAAATTATTTAAGCTAATGCCTCCGATTTTGATGGTTGTATTGTTTGCATTAAGTTATCAATTTTATATAACGATGAAAGAAAATGCTGTTTTAGAACTCAAATCAGCATTTTCATTACATTCACAAAAATTTAAAATGCTTATAGAACAGAGAATGACAGCTTATGAACATGTTTTACATGGTACAAAGGGACTTTTTATTGCCTCAGGTTCTGTTGATAGAAATGAATTTAAAGCGTATGTTAATACTTTAATGCTTGATAAAGTGTTTCCTGGTATTCAAGGTATTGGCTATTCTATGATAGTACCAGCTGATAAAAAAGATGAACTTATAAATAAAGTCCGTCTTGAAGGCTTTGATTCTTATACTATTACTCCGACAACTCCTCGTGATTTTTATACTACTATCTTTTATCTTGAGCCATTTGATGTGAGAAATAAAAAGGCATTTGGTTATGACATGTTTTCAAATCCTGTGAGACGAGTAGCTATGGAAAAATCACGAGATGATGATAAAGCCGTTATCTCTGCAAAAGTAACTCTTTTGCAAGAAAATGAAGCAAATGTACAAGCTGGTTTTTTAATGTATGTGCCAATATATGAAAAAAACACAAAGAATGAAACAGTAGATGAGAGAAGAGAACATATAGTGGGATGGGTTTATGCTCCTTTTAGAATCAATAATCTGATGCAAGGATTAAAAACTTACGAAAGTGAAGATGAAGATTTTGATATTGAAATTTATGATAATGGTATTATTAATCAACAATTACTAATGTATGATAGCCTCGAAAGTAACAAAGTCCCCCTTTTTAGTAATAGAATTGACATCATTATCGCTGGACGAAATTGGACTATTTTAATTAAATCAACGCCAAATTTTGAAAAAAAACTAGATTTAAGTAAAGCAGAGTTAGTACTTGTGTTTGGAATTTTATTTAGTATCTTTTTGGTGTATATTATTTTTCAACTTATAATTACTAGAGAATATGCCCAAAAGAAGGCTAAAGAGATGAATAAAGAATTAGTAATAAAAAGGAATCAACTTACAGCTTTAAATAGAACCCTAGAAAGCAGAATAGAAGAAAAAACACATGAGTTACAAACATCAAATGATGCACTTGAAAAGAATGTTGTTGATTTAAAAATTCTTAATCTCAAACTCACTAAAGCTAAAGAAGAAGCTCTCCAAGCAGCTCAAGCAAGGTCGAATTTTATAAGCGGAATTTCGCATGAGCTCCGCACTCCACTCAATGCAATCATAAATTTCACAGACCAAATCATAGAAGATTTTGATGAAATTTTAGTCGATAAAGAGTTACAAACAGATGCAAAAGGTTTTTTACGAAGAGTATTAGTAAATTCAATACACCTACTGCAACTTATAAATGATTTGCTTGATTTTACAAAAGCGGAAGCTGGGAAAATAGATTATGTAATAGAAGAAAATGATATAAATAACATATTACAAACGGCATATAACAATACATATTCGTTACTCAATGGAACAAAAGTAAAGTCTACTCTAACCCTTTGTGAAGAACCACTCATAGGGATAGTAGATTCAAGAAGACTTTTACAGGTATTGTTAAATTTACTCTCAAATGCAATTAAATTCACAGACAAAGGTTCAATAGAGTTAAAAAGTTTTATAGAAGAAAATACAATAATAGTGGAGATAAAAGATACAGGAAAAGGGATTCCATTAGAAAAACAGAAAATTATATTTGAGCCATTTATGCAGGTAAATAGTACTGACAATGGGACGGGACTGGGTCTTGGACTGGCAAAAAGAATGTGTGATGATATGGGTGTAGGTATTTCATTTACTTCTGTTGAAGGAAGTGGTACTGTTTTTCGTTTAAATATAAAAAATTTTAAGGTATAAAAGATGAAAATGAATTCTATAGTATTCAAAATGATGGCACCATTGATTGCTATTACAATAATAGTCGTATCGATTACTTTATTTGTAACACAGACTTATCTAAAGAAAATTGTTGAAGACATTTTTATTGAGCTGAAAGTACACCATCTTGAGACAATATATAGTTTAAAAATGGAAAATATTCTTTCAAATATTAAAAATAATGGACTTGTAATCGCTGACTCAAATATTGTCCGAAAATTTATTGTAAGTTCTGATGCACAAGAGGGCAAAATCTCAAATGAGATGAAAAAAAAGCTTTCAGATTTAAAACAACTTTATAAATTAGAGCATATATTTATAGCTCAGGCGAGTAGCAAAAACTATTTTGATGAAAATGGTTTTGTGAAAGTTGTTGATACAGCAGATAAAGAGAGTGCGTGGTTTTTAAAAACATTAAATAGTAAAAAGAAATTTATTATTAATGCGAACAGTGATACAACAGGCAGTCTGCATATTTGGTCAAATATAGTTATTGGAGATGAAAATAATCCCATTGGTTTGGTTGGTTGTGGAATGGATATTAGCAGTATTTATGAATTAGCACTACATGATTTTAAAAAAGATAACGCAGATGTAATTATCGTAGATAATTCAAATATTATTCATGGTTCATCCAATAATACAGTGTTGTTAAATAAATCTTTACTTGAGTCCACATTGGTAAAAGAAAAAATAGTAGCTATTCAAGAAGCAAAAAAGAGTCATACTGATTTGGTTAAATACAATGTGAATCATGAAGATAGGTATTTACTGCTCATTCCAATGGATGAATTAGATTTGACAATAATTATAGATTTCTCTAAAGAAAAGTTTTTGTACTCTCTTAATGGTATATATGACAGAATTATCATCGGAGGAGTTGTTTTACTGCTTTTATTATTATTGGTGGGTGGTTGGACTTTTACATACTTGATTTCAAGACCTCTTAAAAGCATCTCTTTCGCGGTGAGTAGATTTGATTATAAATCTGATTTCAAGCCAAAAGGGTGCAAAAATATGGGTTATGAAGTGGATATGATATGTAATGCATTCAATGAGAATTCAAAAATATTACGAACAACAATAGACCAATATAAAAATAGTGAAGAGTTGCTTCGAAGTATTATAAACTCTGCGGATGACCTTATTTTTTTTAAAGATACTGAGGGGAAATATATAGGGTGTAACGGTGCATACGAAAAGTGGAATTCAAAAAGTTTAGATCAAATTGTTGGTAAAACAGATAGAGAATTACATACTCTGTCTGTAGCCAATAATCATATTCAAACAGATAAACAAGTAATTCTAGAAAATAAAACTTTTATAATAGAAGAAGAATTTGAAAAAAATAATGGTGATTTTGTCATACTTCAAGTGAAGAAAAGTCCATTTTATGATAAAGAGGGCAATATTTTAGGTATTGTTGTCATTGGAAGAGATATTACAATGATTAAAAATATGGAGAGTAAATTACGAATACTCAATGCCACACTTGAAACTAGAGTAGAGCAAAAGACACAAGAGTTGCAAAAAACAAATGAAGCACTTGAAGAGCATATAAAAGGCTTAAAAGTCCTTAATCTAAAACTAACAAAAGCAAAAGAAGAAGCACTTCAAGCAGCACAAGCGAGGTCAAATTTCATAAGTGGAATTTCACATGAACTCCGCACTCCACTCAATGCAATCATCAATTTTACAGACCAAATCATAGAAGATTTTGATGAAATTTTAGTCGATGAAGAGTTACAAACAGATACAAAAGGTTTTTTACAAAGGGTAATCGTAAATTCAAGACATCTTTTGCAACTTATAAATGATTTGCTTGATTTTACAAAAGCGGAAGCTGGAAAAATAGATTATAAAATAGAAGAATCTGATTTAAATGTTATCCTAAAAGCAGCGTACAATAATACACATTCACTGCTCAATGGCACAAATATAAAGTTTAATCTAACACTCTACCAAAAGCCACTTATGGGATTGGTTGACTCAAGAAGATTTCTACAAGTACTTCTAAATTTACTCTCAAACGCAATTAAATTTACAGATAAAGGCTCGATAGAGCTTCGAAGTTTTGTAGAAGAAGATTTGATAATAGTAGAGATAGAAGATACAGGAAAAGGGATAGCACTAGAAAAACATCAAATTATATTTGAACCATTTATGCAAGTTAATAACACAGATAATGGAACAGGACTTGGGTTAGGACTAGCAAAAAAAATGTGTGATGATATGAATGTCGCTATTTCATTTACTTCTATTGAGGGGAGTGGTACTATTTTTCGTTTGGCTTTAAAAAATAATATCTAAAAATAGACTTCTTGCAAACTCTCTCATAAGATTGCTTCACGCCGACTCGCAATGACGGTCATTGCGAGGAGCTTGCGACGAGGCAATCTTAGTTTTGCAAGAAGTTTATTAAAGCAATCTTTTCATCAACTCTATATGATAACTCTCTTGATAGTTAATAAAATCAAAAAACTTCGATAACTCTTCATCTTTTATCGCACCGCTGAGTTCTTTACACATAGCCTTTGCAGCTTCTTCTTCTGCTATGCCGTCATGTACAAATTTTTCTAAATCTTTGATGACATAAGTAAGTTCATGTAGCTCTCTTGGAAGTGCTAAAATCCCCATTTTTGCCATCATATTTCCAAATGATTTGAGATGAAAGTGTGACTCATCTATGAGGTCTTGGAAGACATTGAACTGAATCACTTTATCGGTTCTTGCCTGCATAAAAGCATAAACCAAAATGAGCTCATACTCTTTGTACGACTCTTCAAACAAAAACATTGTTAATGCATCGATTTGCTCTTGAGCTAAGTTTTTATCTAACCATTTTCTTTGCATATTAAACGCTGTTACTTCTTTGTTGTTGGAACTCTCTTTTAAAATCTGTGCAAGATATTCTAAAAGATAAGTGTCATCCGTTTTCATTCTATTTGCGAGAATATCATCGCCATAAACAGTTTGAGTTTCTATAACCGTTTCTACTAAATCCTCTATAACTTCAAAAACAGACTCTTTTTTGTAAAGTAAAATCTCTCTATTGTAGTTATAATCATTTCCACATGCCAAGGTGTCCGTAGCTATCCACTTCATATGACGAAATGCAATCTGAGAAAAATCATAAAGTCTTGATTTTATCTCCTCATCATTTACAGCAAATGACGCGAACAATATACTTAACCACAACTCATGTTTTGCTTGATACTTTTTATTCATTATTTTCTCCTTCATTCGTTTCACAACTCTCTTTCATTTTGAGTACATGCATCTCTTCATGCTTACCATTTTGGAGGTTTTCATAGTTCATCATTGAGGCGACAAATGCACTCAAAACCATATCCGCACACACCTGTTGTTGAGGCGTAGTACTGCCCAATTTTTCATTCATTTTTTTGATTGCATCGTGAGCGTATTCTACGGTATGTTCAATTATCATCTCTGTAAACATCGAACCTACAACAACCGTATCTTGACATCCATTTGTTGCAAACTTTGTGCCTTTTATAATATCGCCATCTAAAAGAGTGTAAAAAATGACATATTCGCCCGTTTTTTCATCTACAGCGACTCCAACTCCACTAGGATTTTCAAGTTTTCCATAGTTTTTTGGGTTCATTAAATGTTCAAGTGTCTCAGGGTTCATTCCCTCTGGAAGTTCGATATTCTGCATAATTATTCGCTTTTGTTATAAGATAAGTGAGCATTTTAGTATTCTTTAATAAATAGATAGGTTGAAGTAAAGAAATAGTATATATTAAATAAATATGAGTGATATTGTAACAATATTCCTAAGATTTATGGATATTGTGCTTAATGAGATCACTGCACAGTAAATCACTCCAAAATATCACTATAAACTCATATAATAAGCACTCTAACAGCACAATTAAGCTAAAACAATTACCGAAAAGAAGATAGACAAATGGTATTTAAAGATACAAACAACACGGTTGATTTATATAAAAACAGCATATTAATGAATTTAGGATACATGAAAGAGGATTTTTTTAAGTATTTGTAAAATTATATGGTGCTGGACTATTTATTGTTATACAGTGGTCTAACTGTACAAAAATTGGAAATATCATTGATACAAATAAGTATCATTGGAACTTAAAAAAAGAAAAGAAAATTTAAAGTTTACAAAAGAAACTTATGCAGATTGGTTAATTTTTAAAGCAAATTGGTGGACTTCTGCATTTGGAACAAATTGGATATTACCATTCGCATATGTTTTTGTAATAAGTGCCATTATTTATTTTCTACTTTATTTTTTTGTATTAAAAAATCCTACTTTTGAATGGCTAGAACTTTTTAGATACATATCTATGTAATAATGTTGGTAGTAAGTATATTTGTAATACTTAAAATATTTGAAAAGCATATATTGTTTTTATCATTTGGTATGGGGTATGATTTGTTGGAAGTTTAATTCTTTTATTCTTGTGTTCTGATAATTAAACTTTTTGGTAAATGAAACTCTTTAATCAAAGAAGCTTCTTTTTCTCTCATTTCGCCATTGTCAACTTCGTGGTCATACCCAAGCAGATGAAGTAAACCATGAATGAAGAGCAGGGCAAGTTCATCATCATTCGTATGAAAAAATTCTTTTGCTTTAGTTTCCACATGCCAAGATGAAATTACTATGCTACCAAGTGGTGCCATAGGCATAGCAACATAAGGAAAACTTAAAACATCTGTATCTTTATCTATATTTCTGTGCTCTTTGTTGATATCTCTCATCTCTTCACTTGAAGTAATGATAAGTTCTATCTCTTTATCTGTGAATTTATCGGCTATAGTGTTTAAAAACACTTCATTAATTGTGAGGGAGGTTCTGTTATCTAGTTCAATCATAAGGAGAATTTTATCCTGTGAAGCTTATAGTTTATAAACCATGCACAAAAATTGCGCATGGTTTTAAAGGTGTGTTAGGCAGTAAGATTTAGATTGCTCCCCACACCCGTTTTTTGTGCAGCAACTTGCTTAGACTGCTCGTCCGCACTCTCAAGAACTTTTAAAACGCTTCTCTCCTGAACATCCATAGACTTTTTCATGGCATCTATTTGAACAGAACTGTTTACATTTACAGATGATACATCCATAATATTTCCTTTTTCTCTAATATTGGCACATTATAATGTTTAATTAATTCAATGAATATTAAAAAAATACATTATGTATGATAAAATATATCCATGAAAAATAAAAATAAAAATAAAAAAGCAGTTTGTATTATGAGTGGGGGCATGGACTCGACTCTTAGTGCATTTATAATGAAAGATGATGGTTGTGAAATAATTGCGGTACATTTTAATTATGACCAAAGAACACAAACTAAAGAGTTGGTGTGTTTTCATAAAATTTGCGATGCTTTAAATGTAAAAAATAAATATATTTTAGATTTAGATTTTTTTAAACAGCTTGGGGCATCCGCTCTTACAGATAAAAGCATAGAAGTTCCTGTAGGTGGAGTGGAAGAGGGTGTTCCTGTAACTTATGTTCCTTTTAGAAATGGTATATTTTTAAGTATGGCTGCGGCTATTGCGGAAAAAGAGGGTGCTGAACTTATAATAATTGGTGTTGTTGAAGAGGATAGCAGTGGTTATCCTGATTGTAGAGAATCTTATATCAAAAGTATGCAAGAGAGCATAAATCTTGGTACAAAAGATGAGACACATATAGAAATTAAAATGCCCTTAGTACATCTCAAAAAATCACAAATTGTACAAAAATCTTTAGAGCTTCGCGTTCCGCTTGAACTAACTTGGAGTTGTTACAAAAATGAAGAAGCGGCATGTGGAATTTGTGATAGTTGCAGACTCAGGCTAAATGGATTTAAACTAGCAGGTGTGATAGACCCAATTGAGTATGAATAAAATTATTTTCAAAGATTTAGAGATAGAACATGTTTGCAAACCTACACTTAAAAATAGTTATATAAGTGTAAATAAAAGTGCTAAGATAATTCTAAGAACGCCAAAAGTATCTCAAAAATTTATAACAGATTTACTAACAAAAAAAGAAGATTGGATTAGAAAACACCTCTTGAATGTTGCATCTAACAAACCAGAAACAGTAAACTTAGAAGATGAGCTTTTGCTTTTTGGCGATATTTATTCTATAGATATTCAAGAAGCTAGGGAGTTACGAGAATTTTTGTCTAATCTTAAAATACAAAATCAAAAAAATATACTCAAGTGCTACGATAACTTTTATAAACTTTATGCAGATAAATACTTAACTCCAAGAACTTTACACTTTTCTAACATTATGAATTTAGGTTATAAAGAGATAAAGTTTAAAAAAATGAAAAGTAGATGGGGAAGCTGTAGTTCTTTAGGGGTTATAACACTTAACATTGAGTTAGTAAAAATAAAAAAAGAGCTTATAGATTATGTCATAGTTCATGAGTTAGCGCATTTAGTTCATATGAATCACTCTAAAAATTTTCATAATTTAGTACAAAAATATATAACAAACTCTCGACTTATTAGACAAGAGCTAAAAAAAATACATCTCCATCCTAATCCATAAAATCTAAAGTGAGTTGTGTTTGTTTTAAAGGGAGTGGTTTATGTAAAATACTTTTATCTACACCAGCGATAAATGCAAAATGATAATTATTTGATTTGAGTATTTCCATAATTTCTTTTTCATCTTTATAATAATATATATTTGAGAGTGTTTCATCTTCACTGGCATGTGGAAGTTGCTCGTCTTTGAAAGGAACTATATAGATTACCTTCGCCCAATTCGCTTGTTTTTGTAAAAAAATTATTTCATTTTGAATAAGATTTGCGTTTGGTTCAAATATGAGGACTTTATCACTTGTTCCAAACTCTCTTATTTCAAAATTTTTGTTTGTAAAAACCGCTTCAAAGTGGTCTATTTGTGTAAACTTTTTAATTTTAAAGTTTATTTTCATGCTTGTAAAGAGATGGAGTAACTCTTCTAAATAAGGTATAAAAAATGGGGAAATCAGTTGTCTTTCATAAAAAATATTGTCATAAATAAAAGATGTTTCAAAGAGAGTTTGCTCCATAACTGTTACTGGTTCAATATCTACTTTTTGAAGCATTTCTATATTGACAAATATATCCCTAGACAAATACTCAGGGCAAAAAAGAAGAACTGATTTACTTTCCACATGCCAAAGAGTTTTTAAAATAGATTTTATATCGCCATTAAGAACAATAAAATTTGGTTCTGTAACTACTTGAAGAGCCAATTTGAGTATGATTTCATTACATTCATACACAACCACTTCTTTTTCTATGAGTCTAAAACGAAGTAACCGCTTGAGCGCATCTTCAACATCTTGAACTTTTATCCAAGCAATTTCATTATCACTCATCTGTGTAGGTTTGTCAAAAATAATACCATACGCACCATTTAAGATAGCAGTTTGAATCATCTCTTCAGAAAAAGCTATAAAAAGGTCACCCCTTTTTACTCTGTTTGCCTCAAAAACAATATTTTCAAAACTATTTACAAATGGCTCATTTATAAGTTTGCCATGTGTAAGTGCGAGGATATTTTCAAGTCTCATCCAATCGGCGTGCCCGCTTTTTTAGGTTTTTCTGGTCTTATTAAACATAAACCATCTTCATCTTTTGCAGCTAAAAGCATACCCTCGGATGTCATACCCATAAGTTTTGCAGGTTTGAGGTTTGCAACAACACAAACTTGCGTGTTTACAAGCTCCTCTGGAGTATAAAATTCTCGAATTCCCGCTACAACTTGTCTGAGACTTCCTTCGCCTAAATCAACTTGAAGTTTCAGAAGTTTTTTGCTTTTTGGAACTTCTTCTGCTTCTACAACTATGCCAACTTTAAGAGCCGTTTCAAAAAACTGACCAATTTCTATAAGATTATCTCTTTCTTGTATTTCTGTTTTAATCTCTTTTGTCTCTTCTTTAGCTTTTTCTTCAAGCATAGCTTTTGGGGCTTCAGGCATTAAAAGTTCTTCAACACGAGGAAAAAGGGGTGGAACTACTTTGATATTAAATACTTTTAATAGTTTTTTATCCAAAATAAGCTCTTTATAGCTTGAATTGTTTATTGTGAAGTTAAGTGCATCGGCTATAAGATTTGTAGTTTTTGGCATCACTGGATGAAGCATGATAGAAGCTTTTGCCAAAATATTTGCAACAAGTGCTACAGTTGCAAGTGCTTCATCTTTTTTGTCCTCTTTCATTTTAACCCATGGGGCATGTTCTTCTATGGCTTTATTTCCAATAGAAAACAATCTCCAAAGCTCTTCTAAATATCTGTGTGTTTGCAAATTTTCCATATAAGTATCGAGTGAATCTAAAACAATATTCATAGAATCAATCTCTTTTTGATGAAACTTTAGTACATCTACACTATCTATTTCATACTCAGAGTACTTGCCACTCATGCCGATAATACGATTTAAAAGATTGCCTAAATCATTACTAAGTTCAGAATTAATTCTGTCTATAAATGCGCGTTGAGAAAAATCTCCATCTTGACCAAATGGTACTTCTCTGAGCATAAAATATCTTAAATTTTCAGCTCCATAAACATCCGCAACTTCTTTAGGTGCGATTACATTGCCTTTGGATTTAGACATTTTTTCGCCATCTCTTGTCCACCAACCATGTGCGCCAATGCGTTTAGGAAGTGGTAAATCAAGGCTCATTAAAAATGCTGGCCAGTAAATAGCATGAAAACGGAGAATATCTTTACCAACAAACTGTGTTGAAGCTGGCCAGTAACGCATATTTGTATCATCTTTGCCATATCCAAGAGCTGTGATGTAGTTTAGAAGTGCATCGAGCCAAACATACATAACATGCTTATCATCATGGAGAGATTCTGGCATCTTTACACCCCAAGTAAATGAAGTTCTTGTAACAGACAAATCACGAAGTCCGCCTTTTACAAAGTTTATCACTTCATTTGCACGAGAACGAGGTAAGATAAAGTCTGAATTTTCACTGTAATGTTTTAAAAGTGCATCTTCATACTTTGAGAGTCTGAAAAAGTAGCTTTCTTCTTTTACAACACTCGTACTTCTTCCACAATCAGGACAATATTCGCCATCAATGAGTTGTGTTTCTGGAAAAAATGTCTCACAACTTACACAGTAGTGACCCTCATAAAAATCTTTGTAAATATCACCTTTAGCGTGCATTACCTCAAAAGCTTTTTGTACACCTTTTTTATGATCTTCATCTGTTGTTCTGATAAATTTATCATAACTTATTCCGAACTCATCCCAAAGGTTTTTAAAAGAAGCACTTATCTCATCCGCAAACTCTTGCGTTGGTTTGCCATTTTTTTGAGCGGACTCTTCAATCTTCTGACCATGCTCATCTGTTCCAGTTAAAAAGTAAGTATCTTCACCTTTTAACTTCTCATATCTTGTCATAGTATCGGCTATAAAAGTCGTGTATGCATGTCCAATATGTGCTTCACCATTTACATAATAGATAGGGGTTGTTATATATTTACTCAAAGTTTTTCCTTATTTCATCTAAAATTCAAATCCGCCTGTCTCACCTTTGGACATGCTGTTATATACAGACTTTACATAGTCCGTTCTTAAATTACAAGCAAAATAGTGTTCGCATTTGCTACAACTTTTTAGCTCTTTTTGCCCCAGAGCACCCGCTCTGGCTTCGCCATTCACCTTGTCTTCTTGACACTTTTGTATCTTTTCTATCATCTCATTCAGATGAAGTTCAAACTTATCTAACTCTTGATTAATTGTGTTTTGCATAAACTTCTTTTACTCTTGCAATTTCATATTTTGAACCAAAAAAGCATGGGGAAGTTCCATGTATATGGTCATGTGAAAGTTGCATAATATCATCATTTGAACCATCAATAGCATCACCACCAGCCATTTTGAATATAAATGCAAATGGAAATACTTCAAAAAGTTTACGAAGTTTTCCGTCTGGCTTGTCGGATGTTGCCGGATAACTAAAAAGTCCACCACCTTTGAGTAAAATTTGGTGCAAATCAGGAACCATGCCACCAGAATATCTAAGGCGATAACCATCTGCAAAAAAACTATCTACGAGTTCCTTATGGTAGGGTTGCCAATTTTGTTGCGTTCCACCTGGTGCGTTGAGATTCCCTTTTTCTTTAAGATGAATTTCTTTTACAAACTCAAACGCACCTGCTTGAAGAAGAAATAGCTTTGTTTTTGTCTGGGCAAAAACCATCTCAACTCTAGGTCCATACACCACATAACATGAAGCGACCATATTTACAGCGCCCCAAGTTTTTTCATAGATACCAAAAATAGAACCGACGCTAAGATTTACATCTACAAGAGAAGAACCGTCCAGTGGATCATAAGCTATAAAATATTTTCCATTTTCACGAATGAGCATTTCATGCTCTTTCTCTTCACTCGCAATAGTATGAACAGAAGGTACTTTTGATAATTCTTCTTCAATTATCAAATCACATTGAATATCCAGTTGAAGTTGTGTTTCTCCAGAACTATTTTCTTTTTGTGAATACCCTATATCCTTTGTATCAATAGCGTCTTTAATGCGTATAGCACTTCTTTGAATCGCATCCAATATATCTTTCATTTATACTTCCTTTGCATTTTTTAATATCCACGATATAACATCATCAGCAGAGTTCAAATCTAAAATATCTACTTCATTTGGTATGTCATAGTTTTTAATATCAACACTTTTATCAATCGCTAAAGCATTCATATAGGGAAAATAGTCACTATCAATAAAGTTTCTAAATACGCTTATTCTTGGTAATGGCAAATTTTTAAGCCCCTCAACAAGTAAAATATCAAACTTATCAAAAAGTCGAATCATTTCATCTAAATCTTTATTTTTTTGAGAAAAGTAAGTAGTTCTATTTGGAGAGGTTACGATAACTTCTGCACCAGTATCTGAAAATTTGTAGCTATCTTTACCTGCTACATCAAACCGAGCTTTATCTTTTGGGTCATGTTTGATAATGGCAACTTTTTTATCATACTCATTTATAAGTTTTCTGGCAACCTTAAGAATAAGCGTTGTTTTACCACTATTGGATGGTCCAGTAAATGCGACAGCTAATCTTTTATTCAATCTATATCTCTTTTTAAAATTTAGTTGATTATACAAAATACTCATTAAAAAGTTGTTTAATAAGCTATAATTCTTTGTATAAATAACAAGGATAGAGATGAAATTTTTTCTTACATCACTTACTTTTATACTTCTTTTTAGTTCATGTGCAGACAAAACTGCTTTTAGTAGATTTGAGATGAGCAAGGAACAAGAACTTACAGCATCGAGCTTACAAAGTTCTAAAATTGTTTCAGGCGAAAAAGTGGATGGGAGTTTTTCTGCAATATATCTGAATGAAATATATCCTAGTAGTATGTCTGAATATGAATCGTTCTATGTATCTTTATTTTTAAAACAAGATAAAGAAAATTTTAAAATTAGACTTAACAGCAAATTACCATTAAGCATAGAAAAACTTCCACATGCCAATGAATTTTCACATTTGGCTTTAGTAGAAAATGAATGGAATAACTACTATCTTGTAACATTTGAAAAAGATGTGCAAACTAAAGCCCAACTCAGCCTGCAACTCGAAAGCGGTCTGTCTTCACGGGCTGTGTTAATATATCAAAAAGATGAACAATAGAAACATCTTCTCCTAGAATTTTTTTATAAATGACATAGTTTGCTAAAACTCTTTTACCATACTCTCTACTTTCACTGTTAAGCATAAGTTCCATACTTAAAAATGGTTCATATGCTCCTTGACTAAAAGCACCAGATTCAAGATGTTTTCTTAAAAATCCCATACCACCATTATAAGCATACGCCATAAAAAGAGGGTGATATAAAGATTTTTTCATCCATTGTAGATGCTCTAAAGCATATTCTATATTATACGCAGGTGTAAACATATCATTATAAGATGTGATAGGATTTTTAACTTTTTTACTTAAATCGTTTGTCACAAAAGGCATGATTTGCATCAATCCAAGAGCAAATGATGGGGATAACGCGGATGGAATTAAATTACTTTCTTGTTTCATTAAAGCATAAACAAAAGCTTTTTCATCGTTAGAAATATCTGTTAAATACTCATCATAAGGCATAATATAACTATATTCTTTATACTCATACGCTTTTTCTAGTATGTAAGCTTGAACTGGAATCATATTTTTTTGATTATATTTTTGAGCAAGATCAAAAAGCTTTTCTTTTGGGGTTAGAGTAATCTCGTTTAAAATATCAGACCAATCAAATGGGTCTTGCATATTTTTTTTATTTTCATTTTCCACAAATTTAACAGAAGTAAAATAGTTATTGACATTTTTATTTAATATTTCACTCGCATAAAGTGTATATATGTTAATACTTGAGCTAGATAGTAACTGTGTTAAATATTTTTTATCTTTTGTAACTTGATATATCCAAAAAGTAGCTTTATCCATCTCTCTTTGTTCTGTTGCTTTTAGTTTTGAAAGCTCAAAGTGTTCTATAGCATCTTCTAATCTTGAATGTTTTAGATGATACAAACCAAGTAAAAAATTATTTGAAGCATCCGAATATTCACCATTGAGTTTAAATAATGATTTTTGTAATTTATCTAACTTATCATCATTCATAACAATTTTTATAAATGAAAAAAGTTTTAAATTTGATGTTTGCGGAGTCGATAATGCGTTTATAAACTTTGAATCTAAGTCTAAATTTAAGTTATTGTGACGATGATATTGCGTTGTACTTACAAACATAGTGAGAATTGTATTTGGATCATAAGACTCATAAGATTTAAGAGAGTAGGGCTCACTCTGTATTTTTAACAAATTTATCATTGTGTGATTGGAGTCTAATCTTCTTAAGAGTTCTACTCTTTGCTGATTCGTCATAGCAAGTGTTTTATAGGGGTCAAGTGCGAGTTCTAAACAATTTTTATCTTTAATCGATAACAGGTCTTTATTGTTTTGACAATCCATAGTCCACTTTATGGCAGGAGTAATTGATTTTTTAAGATAAGTATTAAGTAGATAAGTGCTTTTTCCATCTACTTGAGCATATGCTTTATCAGCTTCCTCGGGTGTAATATTTTGATTAAGAAATTGCCATATCATAAAGTTTTTCATACGACCAGATGGCTTGGAATTGATATCTGGCAAACTTATCTCAGCATTTGCACATGCCAAGATAAGTGATGAAATAAGAATTTTTTTTAACATAGGGACTAATGTAAAGAGTTTATAAGTGCACTCAATAAAACTACTAATATTTGAAGAGCTACAACAATCACTAATGGTGCTAAATCTATCCCATTAAAGTCTGTTCGTATAAACTTTCTGACATAAGAGTAGGCTGGTTGCGTAACTCTATGTAAAAATTGTACAACTGGATTGTATGGGTCAGGATTTACAAAACTTAGTAATGCACTGATAATAATAACCCAAATATATACATTGACTAAAGTTAGAAAAATTCCACCTATGCCTTGAATAATAGTTACTAATGCACTCATTTAACAATCTCGCCTATGTAGTTTTTTAAATACTTATATATTTCAGCAACATCTGGTCCATGCTCCGCGCCCGTGAGTAAAAGGCGTAAAGGTTTGAAAAAGTTTTTACCTTTAAGCTCAGATTCTTTCATAATATAATTTTTAAAATCCTCATATTCATCAAAATAGGGTGCTTTTTTAATTGTTTCAACCATTATTTGAGCTTGTTCTTGAAACTCATCTGGAATAACTTTTGGAGCAAAAATTGCAGCTATCTTTGCTTTTAACTCTTTTGTTGTTCCAGCTTCTTCTAAGTAAACTCTTGCAAGTTCCCCTATTTCAGCGTCTGCAAAACCAACATATCTTGAAAGCTCTTTAGCATCCAAATTTTTCAGATGTTCACGATTTATAAATCTTAGTTTATCCATATCAAAACGAGCAGGGGATTTGGATACACTTTCTAAATTAAACCACTCAATAGCTTCTGTCATAGTAAAAACTTCTTTTGGAGGGTTATTTCCTATCAGTATGAGATAGTTTGCTATTGCACTAGGCAAAAAGCCTTCTTCTAACAACCATTTAACACTCGAAGCATCATCTCTTTTGCTCATTTTTTTACCAGTATCATTTAAAATAATTGGTAAGTGTGCATACTCTATTTTTTTATCATAGCCTAAAGAAGTTCTAATTAAGTCTTGTTTTGGAGTATTACTCATATGATCTTCGCCACGAATAATTAATGATATATCGCCAAGCATATCATCAACCGCACATGCAAAATTATAGGTAGGTGTTTTTTCTTGTCTCATGATGATAAAGCTATCCACCTCATTAGGCTCAAAACTTACTTCACCTTTGATATGATCTTTTATCACTATAGTATTTTCAGGTTTTTTGATTCTTATTGTAAAAGGATTCATGTTATCTATGACAAGTTCAGCAGGTAAAGAGGCACATGCGTCGTCATATCTATATGCAATTTTATTTGCTTTTGCTTCTTCACGCTTTTTTTCAAGCCACTCAGGAGAACAAAAACAACTAAAAGCTTTTTTATCATGCAAAAGTTGAAGTGCCATAGCTGAATGAAAACGAAGATTTTGACTTTGATAAATAACTTGAGAATATTCTATGCCAAAAAGACCTAAAATATCTAGTATTTCTTTATCTTTACCTTCGATATTTCGCTCTTTGTCTGTATCTTCGATTCTAACAAGTAAATCTTCATTTCTTTGTTTTGAAACAATGTAGTTGAATATGGCAACGCGTAAATTGCCTATGTGCATATCACCAGTTGGGCTAGGTGCAAATCTTAACATTAAAAATCCTAAATATTATTTTTGCGGAATTTTAACAAGTTTTAGCTAAGAAAGTTCTTTTTTTGATTTTATTTTTATGAAAGATAAGTGGTGACCCCAAGGAGATTTGAACTCCTGTAATACGGATGAAAACCGTAGATCCTAACCGTTAGACGATGGGGCCACTTTTCAGTACTTAAAGAAAGATTTCTGTTTTCCTGAGCCGAAATTATATAGATTTTATTCTTAATAAATTATTAAACTCAGGAATTTTTTTATTAAAACTTTATTCGAAAAAACTACGAAGAGCTCTGATAATGATTGCATTTTTTGAAATACTCTCAGCTTTAGCACTTTCATTAACTGTTTCATATACATCTAATGGAAGAGATATAGAAAAAGTTTTTGTTTCGATTTTTTTCTTTTTAGCCACCATTGCTACAACACTGATAAGTAACTCAATAATTTTTTTAGTATCTATAGGCTTTTGAATAAAACTATTTACACCAACTTCTATAGACTCAGAAATCTTTTCTATATCATTGCTAGCAGAAATAACAATAATAATTTGAGTAGGGTTAATCTCACGAATTTTACGAGATAACTCTATTCCATCCATTCCAGCCATAATTACATCAACAAAAACAACATCTGGTTGGTTTTTATTGTATGTACTGAGAGCTTCTTCACCGTTAAAACAAGAATACACTTTTGAAAAAAAGTTTTTAAAAGTTGAACTTAACAACTCATTTGTAACTTTTTCATCCTCAACTATCATAGCAGTTAACTTTTTTGTATGTCCAGTTAATTGAACTAAATCTACATTTTGCATATTCTTATATCCTTATATTTAATTATAAGCGTTATTATACATATTTTTCGGTAACAATACTAACAGTTATAAACAATAGTAACAAAAAAAATCGTGTTACTATTAGTTTTCTTGTTTTTTAAACTTTTCTAACCACTCTAAATCAGATTCTTTAGCTTCTTCTTTTTGAAGCAACAGAGAGTCAATGATGCTTATTAAAGTATTTTCATCTATAAACTCTAATAATTCAGGATTTATAGTTGTCGCACTGACTCCAGTATATGTATTTAAAAGATTTTGTATATCTTTTATTAATTGTTGTTTCCTATCATTCATTGTGTTTCCTATTAGTTTATTTAATACAATTTAGTGGTTAACATAATGTAAATTCTCTTGAAAATTACATACCCTATTTTTTGAGTGAAATAATAAGTCAAAAAAAGGCTCTAATGCTTAAAAATAATTATTATATTAATTTTGTAAGATTAAATTTATATAATCAATTGAAACCATTATATATAGATAGACTACAAATAGTTTTATGCGAAATAGTCACGCAAACGCGTAAAATTAATTCTGTGAATCATCGTATTAAAAGATATGTGAGTTATTTTCTGGTAAGCAGTAATTATGTTAAAAATAAAAACTTCCTAGATAAACAGAATCAAAAAGATATAAGTATTGATAACCTTTTTTTAAAAAGTATAAAAACTACACTCTTCCCTACTTTGAATCAATTCATCATTCTCCTTATTATCGTCACGCAAACACGCAGAATCGTCACGCAAACACGCGGAAATGTTAAAAATATTCTCCTTATTATCATCACGCAAATACGCAGAATCGTCACGCAAACACGCGGAAATGTTAAAAATATTCTCCTTATTATCGTCACGCAAACACGCAGAATCGTCACGCAAACACGCGGAAATATTAAAAATATTCTCCTTATTATCGTCACGCAAATACGCAGAATCGTCACGCAAACACGCGGAAATATCACGCAAATACGCAGAATCGTCACGCAAACACGCGGAAATAATTCTTTGAAAATGCCTTCTGTCCTATGTTTAAAGGACTTATTCACATTATGCAAATACTGTAAATACTATGAAGTATTATTAAATAGTTTAGACATCAAAATTTGGAGCCGTTACAAATGAAGAAAAAGAAAATAGAAAAGGGTAAGATAATTTATAAGCAAAACCCAGTTATTCGAGGTCACTTTATAACTAATGAAGAGAACGGAAGTAAGCTCACGCTAATAAGTGAATTTGATTTTGATGTTCTCAATGCAATTTATCTCACTACTCAACAAAACCTATTTGCTGCTCAACCGATACGATATAAAGCATTAGTGAAACTTGAAATAAATTTACAAGATATTCAAAAACTACTTCCAAGAAAAAGAAAAGACTATACGGATATTAAAAATAGTCTTCACAATTTATTTAGCACTGATATTGTCTTAAAAGATTTTATGCATCCAGAAACAGGAAAGTCGTATAAAGAATATCACACGCACATAATTCATAAATATGGCTATGCAAAAGAAAATACAAATATTTGCGAGATGGAATTAGATGAACTATTTTTAATCAATATCTTGCGTCATACAGACAAGCAGTCAGATAAAAAAATAGGCAACTTTACTCCAATTAGATTTGAAAGCGTTGCTGCGCTTAAAAGTAAATTTGCAAAAAGATTATACGAATACATGTCTGGTGTAAAAAATTCATCAAAAATAGAATTTAATCTAGGTATTGATGCTCTAAATAAACTCTTTGGAACCAATCATCAAGTCATGTCACGACTTTCAGAAATTGTAAAGCGTGTACACCAACAAATAGAGAAAGAGACATCACTAAAATTTGAATATCAAACATTCAAAGAAGACAAATTGATATCTTTTAAAATGGCAGAAGGATGAAGCAATGATTTATAGAACAACAAGCACATTAACCCCAAAACTAGGAATGAACAAATGATAAAAATTGATAGAAACGAGCTTATAGAAAAATCTATAAAATTTAGAGTATTAAAACGAAATAGCACCTTGTTTGTGAACATGTTTGCGGTACATAAAGCTTATAGTTTTTCATGTGAAATTGATGAAATTGATGAAGAGTTAGAAAAAATGGCTTTTACGGAGCACAGCATTCTTACAAATTTTATTTTACGCGGCAAAGAGTTAAAGACTGATGCTTATTTTATAGAAATATCATCTAAGCATGACCAGTTTTATGGCGTGCTTAGTAATGGCGAAGTGATCGAATGCAGAAATAATGAGTTTGATTTTGATTATATCATACCAACAAAAGATGAGTTTAAAACACTTATTTTTAAGAATGTAGAAGAGTTCTAGCATGCTTCACATCGCTTGGAACAAAATGGCTGCAAATGTATTTTTATCTGTCATTGAGAATAAAAGACAAATCAAAAATCAAATGACAGAGAACTATGAAGTTTGCATTTCTGATGTTTCAATTTTCGGTGATTTAAAGCATATATTCAGTCATATAGGCGGTTATAAAAAGCTGTATATAAAGCTTTTTGAGGATATGGCTAGATTCAATTTTAGAACATGTGCATCTGTAACAGACAATAGCCATTATCTGCCGTCAGAGTATGGTCACATCACTTTATATCAGCACACTATTAATACTTTTGATCAGATGATATTGATAGTAAAAACGCATCAAGACTATCAAATTCAAAAAGATTTATACCTTCTAATCGCCCTGCTTCATGATTTTGGAAAATCACATGAACTTTGTGAGCACTATAAGATTGAACTTGAAAAAGGTCATTGGATAAGAAGTGCTGCTTATTTTAAAAAAATAGTCAACGACGAACTGGATGAGCATCTTAATATTGATGCTGCAAGTTTCAACATCATCTACGACACCCTATTCTCTCATCATAGTCAAACAAAAGATGAGCAGAAAAACAATAAATTTTTGAATGCGCTTGAACTAGCAGATAGTGGTGCTAGAAAATTTGAAAAAGAAACCACAAAAGGAGGTGTTTAAATGACGGCAAAAGGGCATATGTTTTTAGCAACGGCATTAGCCTATTTACCAATAAACTATATTGCTAATACATACTCTCATGTAGAAGCTGCTATCTCGTTGTCTATGATTGTTCTAGGCTCACTTTTGCCAGATATTGATGAACCAAAAAGCTATATAGGCCAGAAGGCTTTTTACTTATCATATCCATTAAAGCTGTTTGGTTTAAAGCATAGAACAATCACGCATTGGCTTATTACTCCAGTGTTGATTGGCCTGGTTGGATATTACTTTGTAGAACATGAATTGTTGTCGCTCATTCTACTCTCGATAGCGTTTGGAATTTTTGCTCACGATATAGGAGATTTACTTACGAATGGTGGAATAAATGGATTTTTATTTCCGTTTTTCAGAAATACAAAAATTGGGTTATTGCCTAGAGTATTAAGGTTTGAGACATTTTCTGTAACAGAGATGTTCTTTATCATATTGCTCATTGGTTTTAATGCTTATTTTTATTCAAAAATTCTAGTTCAGATAGTGTGAAAAATGTTTAAGTTTGAAAGCTCTTTGGCGTATAGACTTCATAATTTTGCGATTAAAGTTGAGAAATTATCAAAAGACAATAGCAAGAAAGAAGATATCTCTCAGATAGAGGAACTTGCAAAATTACGAATGAAGATCGAGAAAAATTTAAACCAGATGTATGAAGATGTAAAACAAGCAGAAATGCTGATGAAAAAACAAAAAGAGGAGAAGCAACATGGATAATCAAACCGCAGGTAATGCAGCCGCCAATGCATATGCTCAAAACAATGCATACGCGGATAATAACGCACATGCAAACAATAATGCGCATAAATCACATAACGCATACAAGAATGATGACCCATATAAGAGAGACGACCCATATAAAAAAGGGAGCGATATACAGCAGGAAAGAAAAAAGCCTTGGGCATTAGATTTTGAGTTGGTGAGATTTTTTCGAGAAAACTATAACGCTGGAATAGACTTTGAGGAATCACCAAGAGCTTTTTTTGATGAGGAATATATGTTAGCGATAAGAATTAGATTGCTGGCTAGAAACTTTATAACAATGATTACGAAGCTCTTATTTATGATTCTTTTTTCTGCTGTTGCATTAGTTCTTCCATTTAAGGGTGTTTTGATTTTAGGATTCATTTATCTTATTATGTTTTTGTATTTCGTAGCAGTGCCAATAGCATTCGTCAAATATACAAGACAATACATCATAGATGACACACCAAAAGGAAAGCTAAAAAAAGTACATGCTACTTATGCAAAATGGCTTCAGCCTTTGGAAACTTTTACAATGAATACACTAACTATTATTTTTGTATTTATTGAATTTATTATGTTGCTAAATACAAATGCACTCTATGAGTACATAAGAATGGCAGGAGCATACACAAAGATGTCTCCAGTGATAAAGCATATAGAATCATTAAGTATAAGTGATATTCAAGCTTCCATACTAACAACAATTGGATTTTATCTGTTTGCTTATTTTGTTTATTGGATATTTATTTACAAGCTTTGGTCGCCACGATGGGAAGTTAGAAGACAAGAAAATGAAAAAGCATTCACAAGAACAAATCAAAGAACTGCTAAGAACTTGAAAGATGAACTAACCAAAGAAGAAGTGTGATGAGCCATATTTTAATCATTATTTGGTATAGCATATTGAAGATGCCCCCTTAGTAATATTAGATTGCACTCCCTGCCAATGGGCATAGTAGAACGAAGTCAATAATCCACTTCCGTGACATCACGGAAATATAATTTGAATACATTTATCTTAAAATCAGTTTTTCCGTGACATCACGGAAATTAAAGCGTTGATAAATTAAGTCAAATAATCCACTTCCGTGACATCACGGAAATGAAATTTGAATACATTTATTTTAAAATCAGTTTTTCCGTGACATCACGGAAACTACAAAAAAAAGGAAAATTATGAAGAAAAATCTCTTTATTAAAATTGTTCTAATTCTTATGGTTGGATTAGTGGCAACCGCATCAGCGGCAGTTACTGAACCTGGCTCTTTTAAAAATTATCTTGACGTGTTCTTTGCAATGGTAAAAGGTACGGGTGGAAACTTGGCGATGGCATTAATTATGATGTTTGCTGGATACAAGGCATATCAAAACGCAACCCCTACCCCTCTTCTTTGGGGAGCTTTGGCAGTAGTTTTAATTGCAGCGGCACCATATATAGCAGTAAACATGACAGCTAATGTCGAGACAATGATAGCTCTTTAATAGCTAAACAATCAAGGGAATAAGATGAGCCAAAGAGTGAAATTTTTAAAATACATTGATTCAAATAGATTGATATATCGCTTTGAGTGGGATATTGTAGTTGTGACAGCCGTAAGTGGACTATTCTTTTTTGTAGCTACTACTTTGTTGCAAGTTCCTCTTTGGGCATCTCCCTTTTTTGCCTTTGCAGGTGCATGGAAAACACTCAGCTTATACAAGTTATTGATTAAAGAAGCAGCCCCTGGATATTTGTACCATTTTTTTTATTCAATCGGTGTATTTAATCCAACAGTCATTGAGAAAAAAAATGGCAAAACTATTCGGAAAAACCCAGACAATATACCGTTTGGGTTTGAGAATGATTTTCGCGATTAAAACAAAAAGAAGGAAGTGTTTATGAAAAAACAAAACGGTACATCATGGTTAGATAAATTAGATGAGCTTGTCTCCGAGAATAGAAAATTATCGTTGTTCTTATTGATGCAAATCTTCATAGTTGCTCTATTGATTATCGGATACATGAAGATGATTGACAAAATACAAGTAAATATAGAATTGCCAAAAATCATTAAAGAGGAAGGCATAGTAATTATTGGTAAAGAGTATGGAAATGAGTCATTTTTTAGAATGTGGGGAAGAGAAGATATTGAAAATGTTTCAGCATTCAATCAAAAAACAATCAAAGATAAAATGAAATATTTGCAAGAAAGAATGTTCCCACCATATTACTACAAATATGAGAAGCTGTTGAAAGAGTACGAGAAACAAATCTCCAATGACTTAATCTCTCAAAAATTTACTTTTGCACCAGAAAATATAGTGACAAAAGTGAGTGAAACAGGAAGAAACGCATCTGTATCAGTCAAAGGCTTCTATAGTAAAACACTCGATGAAGATGAAATAATTAAAGCACAGCCATGCGAATATGAGTTTGGCTACATTATAGAGGGAGGTCACATATATGTTAGTTCTTTTAAAACCACTTGTAAGTAGTTTGTTGCTACTTATATCATTTACAAGTGTTGCAACCGCAAAAGAGATTCCGATTACACAAGAGGTTGAAATATCTATTCCTCTTGGAAAATTTGCGGTTGTTGAGTTTCCGTTTAAAATTGAGTCAAAAAATATCACCTCTTTTTTAACTGATAAAGCCGTTAATAAAAATGAAATGGAAGACAGTGATGTAGAAAATAGCATCATTGATAAGCCAATTGCACCTATTGGGGAAAATGGCAATGAGGCGAGTAAAGCGAAGCCGACTGTTAAACCAAAGCCAAAGTCACAATATATTTCTATTACTCAAAATATAAATAGCTTTACTTTTTTTGCAAGAAAAGTAGGTGTGTTAAAAATGGTTGTGTGGGGCTATGACCACCCTATTCTATTGACAATTAAAGTAGAAAAAAATGATGGAACATCCTTGTATCAGTTTGTTTTACCACATTCAGATTCCAAAGAAGTTGTAATCACAGAACAGGGTTCACATGAGAAAGTAATTAATGAAATAATGGTTAATTTATTTAATCAAACAGTACCAAAAGGCTACAAAAGCAACTCAAATGATGAAAATTTTGAGTCAAATGGATTTAGTTTGAGATTAAACAGACAAGTGGTCGGTAAAAAATACTTAGGAGAAGAGTGGATTTTTACAAACAATTCTAAAGAACAAGCAATTATTCATGAAGAGTCATTTTATCAAAAAGGCATATATGGTGTGTCGTTGGAGACTGATTCAGTTAAGCCTACCGAGAGTGTTAGGATTTTTATTGTTAGAAATGCAAGTGAAAAGGGGCAGTAATGAACCATGATGAGCAAAAGAGAAGCAGTATAAATGTTTTATCTAAAATTGAAGTGTTTTTCAAAAATATAAAAAATATATTTGAAAGCAAAGTTGCTGATGCAAAACTACATAAAGAAAATAAGAAAGAGAGATATGACATTGGTGTGGATGATATTCATGCTGAATATAAAAACATTCCAAAAAGAATAGGATTCTTGACATTAGGGCTAGGTGTCTTAGTGATGTTAGTTATGACAATACTTACGGTGCGTGAACAAGTTTCACAGGTAGATAAAGATAGAAAAGCAGTTGAGCCAGAAAAACTCAAAGAGGGAGAAGTTGACATCTCTATAGATGAGCAAGGATGGAAGCATTACCAAAGCAAACGAATTGACATTGTAGTGGGTAATACAAAAAAAGAGATAAATGCTACTAGAGAAGAGATAAAGCAAGATAACTTGATTTTACAAGAAAATGTAAGAAGGGATTTGAACCAAACTGTTGATGCCGTTAGAGGATATGCAGAAAAAATTGACACAAAAATTGAAGAGATGAAAAGTGATATCTCAGGGCAATTAAAACAACAAATGAATGATGTTGACACAAAAGTAAGAGATAGTAATAAAGAGCTTATGACGAAAATACAGACATCTATGCCAATGCCAAATGTTTCTAATACTCCACTTCTTGATAATAATTCTAAACTATTGCCACCACCGTTGGGAAGTTTATCAACAAAAACTCCAGGTGTAAAAAAAAGAGAAGAGAAAGTGTATGTTGAGCCAGATGCCGATGGATATGACTATTCAGATATAGAAATCAATGATGTAGATGTAAAAATGGAAAGTATTAGCACATCTTTATATGTGGACACCAATGTTTCTGCTCCAGAAAAAATAAAACTTCACATCATGAAAGGTTTAGTGAATGCGACATTAATAACAGGTATTAATGCTCCGACTTTTGGTGGGGGAGGAACTCAAAACCCTGCTCCGGTTCTGCTATCTGTTGATGGAAATACTCTTATTGCAAATAATGATGATGAAGTTATCGAAAACTGCTTAGTTGCAGGTTCTGCTACTGGAAATGTTAATACTTCAAAAGCGGATATTTTATTGACGGACATCAGTTGTAGTGGGCATGACAAAGAAGGAAATAGAGTCAAAATAGAACAACCAATCAAAGGTTGGGTAATAGGAGAAGATGGAAGTTATGGGCTCTCCGGAAGACTCTTGGATAGCTCAGGAAAAGTTATCACAAAAATGATAGCACTGGAAGTTATTCAAGGTCTAACGGCTGCTCTTGTTGCATCATCTCAGCCAGCAGGAGCAGTTGGAACTTTCTCAACAGCAGCTACAGGTTCACAAGTTACTGCAACTACATATCCAGATGCTGCACAAGGCGGACTTGGAAAAGGTATAAACAAAGGACTCGATCACGCTTATGAACACTACAATCAAATATTGTCAGGTATGTATCCAACAATATCAGTGCTTGCAGGAAAAAAAATAACTATCTCATTGAAAGGTGGAGAAGATATCACTCCAAGCCTATATAGAGGAGTAGATATATATGAGGAAATAGAGGTTGAATAAAATGAATATATCAAATACGCATAAAATATTATTGTTTTTGCTTGTGGCACTCTCTTTTAATGGCTGTATCAGCCAAGCTTTTTCTGTAGGGAGTGAAAAAAGCTATTGTCAGGAAAATGGATGTGACTATACCGATGTTGGACTATGTGCAAATCCACTTGAAATACTTGAAAACAAATCTGATTTAAGTGAAATTAGAAAAAGAAACGAGGATGCAAAATGAAAAAAGTCTCTAAAAAACTATATGTCTTATCGGTTGTTTGTATGACATTGTTATCCACCGGCTGTTCAAGTAATAAGCCAACACCAACATCTGACTTAGTAAAAAGAAAAGATATCCTCACTAAACCGTATGAGCTAAAGATTACACCAATTGTAGGGTCAAGACAAAACGATTCTAAAGTTGTTATGGATATGGGAAAGGTTATGAAAATATGGATTGCTCCATATAAAAACAAAGATACATTCGTCAGTGCACATGACAACTTTGTGGTTGCAAAAGCTCCTGATTTTGTGGTGGGAGAAACCGTTCCTCAAAGCAATTGGAAATCAATGAAAACACCTGTAAAGAATATTCCATTTCAATTTAGGAATGCAGATTTAGATAATGCAGAAAAACTAGAAGAGGAGGAAATCGTAAAGTATAACAATAATGTTTATGAGCAACAAAACGATGAGAATGTTGCTAAAGAGCGGATGAAAGAAGCGAATGGCTTTGATAAAGAGATTAAAGCTTTCTTGAATGAATAATTTCCGTGACATCACGGAAATTAAAAAGCGTTGATAAATTAAGTCAAATAATCCACTTCCGTGACATCACGGAAATAGAATTTGAATACATTTATTTTAAAATCAGTTTTTCCGTGACATCACGGAAATTACAAAAAAAGGAAAATTATGAAATTCTTAAAATATACAGACCTCAAAGAAATCGAGAAACAAAACCCAGAAGCTTCAAAAAAAGCAGTGTTAAAATCAATGATTCTCGCAGCAACAATAGCAGCGGTAATTATTGTCTTAGCTCCAATGATAAAAGATTATGGTCTTTTTGTGGGATTGTTTTTTGGTGTAGTGAGTTTTCTGACAATCTATAGCACAACGATGTATGAGGTAAAACTATTGAGAAAACTCGGCAATGACGAGAAAGGTGCCGAAAAGGAATTAGGCGATGCATAAATCTTTATTGTTAGCTGTTTTGCTTAGTAGTTTGAATGTGGCGGTGTATGCAGGAGATAACTCTCAGGCTACACTCGGCGATGTAAAAGAAGCCGTCTATAAGTTGATTGTGCAAAACAAAGCAAATACAGACAAATCGAATCTTATCGATGCAAGAGTGGAAAATATTGAAAACACAACCAAAGAGTCTCAGGCTAAAGCAAATAAAAAAGATGAGATTGACATGTACATAAGTAGCTTTGTATCTAAAAACGAACAAGCGCTACAAAAAATTAAACAAACAAGGGAATAAGGATGCCAGAAAATAAAGATTTCAATGAGGAAGAATCAAAATCTCTCACAGTAGGTAGTGTTGGTTATGGTTTATTCTTTGGATTATACATATATCTCGTGAGTGACAACATTCTAATGAGTGCTGTAGCTTCAGCTTTATTGGGGTTTTTATTTTTTCTCCTATCCTCATACTCTAACACAATAAAGAAAATTTTATTGATGCCGAGGGATGCTTACAAGAATACAGAAGGATTGCAAGAGAAAAACCTTACTGCTCTTTTAAAAAGACGAAGTGTGAGCGATTTTCTTGAGTATCGTGCATATACTGAAGAAAAAGGCTTAGGCTACTACACAATGAGAGATGGCAGACGAGGGTTTGCTATAAGAGTTCATCCAGGTGCATTTTTAGGCGAAAATGTTGAAGCTATCTTAACATCTTGTCTTGAAGTCGTTAATGTCGATGGAGCCGTCGCTAACTTCTTTACATTCTCTAGTCGAAATGTGGATAAAAGAATAAAAGAGTTTGAGGACTTGCATCTCAATACACACATCAATGTTTTGCATCCAGATGTGCTGCATGACATGATTCGTTCTCGTGCTCGACACCTAAAGCGTTGGACAAATAAATCTATGCTTAATGGTGTTGATTTAAGAGTGAGAGATTTTGTAAATCTCATATCTTTCTCTTTTCCAGAGAATACTCCAAAAGCAACACTTGACTCATATTACGCTCAAATTAGAGGAGCTATCTCCGAGTTAAACCCTCAAAATTTTACTGGTCAAGAGATGATTACGATGGTGAAAGAAATTCTTTCTCCAGAGATTGAATCGTGGGACTCTCCTGAAGATTATAAAATAGATATGAGTACTCAAATGACGAGTGAGGGCACGAGAATAAGAACCAGCCCAGATGGGGAGATTCTAATAGGCGACAGTTGGTACGCAAAGACGATAACTACAAAAAACTTTCCAGACACCATTTCTTTATCTGAATTTACGGGGCTGTTCTATGATAAATTTGGTACTTCTGTTCAAAACACAGTTGTCTCACCTTTTATGGTTTCTCTCACTATCTCGTATGACAATGTTGAAAAAACAAATAAAAAACTTGCAAAGACAGCCGCATGGAACATTAAAGAAACGAACAAACTAGATTCAACCCTGAAAGATTCTCATCCAGAGCTTCAAAAAAGAGCCGAAGAGGCTCGCTTGGTTACGAGATATCAAGATGCAGGACAGGTGCCTCTTAGAGCTATGTGGAGTTTTGTAATATTTGATAATGACAAAGCAAGACTTGAAGAGTCGTACGGTAAAGCAGTCTCACAATTTAGAAAAAAGGGATGGAGCTTAGTTAAAGAGAGTTTTGGGAATATTGCCCTGCTCTCAATGATTGGTTCACTTCCTTTAAATTTTAATGAAAATACAAAAGATATTCTCAAAAGATTTAGAATACTTTTTCTCTCTAATAATACTCAAATAGCACCTCTGATTTCTGATGCTAGAGGTTCCAAAATGATGATACCTTATATTGGTCGTTCAGGACAGCTTCAAGGGTTCGACTTTTATGAAAGTGATACGAATTACAATGCAGTTGTAGGCGGCGAATCAGGTTCGGGTAAATCTTATTCGCAAAACGATATCCATGCAATGCTCTTGGCTGGAGGCTATAACATAAGAGGTATAGATGCAGGATATTCCTATAAATATCTTAACCAATTTATAGGTGGACAGTATATAGAGTTTCGTGAAAGCAGCGAGATATGTTTAAATTTTTTCACAAAAATCATACTTCAAAGAAAACTCAAAACAGATGAGAATGGCGATGTCATGCATGATGAACATGATGAGCCAATAGAGACAGATGAACTTGCACAACATAAAGATGAAAAAGGAGTGCTTAGATACATAATTCATACAGATGAGTATAAAACTATCGTGCCCATTATCGGTCAGATGGGAGGGGTTAATTTAGCAGCAACGACCTCAGAGAACTCTAATCTTGTGAATGATTTAGGTACTAAATTCATGGCTTCAGTAGTTGAGCGAGCTGTGCAAGAAGCATATTGGCAAATGGGAGAAAATGCAGGAATGGAAACTGTATATAGAACCCTTAAAGATATAGTAAATGAGCTAAAAGCAAAAAATAGACAAAGTGATATTGAGATGCTTAGTAGATTTATAGATACAATTTCCGCATATTGTGTTCCTACTGGGATGTTCTTTAAATACTTTAATGGTCCAAATAACATTAACTTTAAATCATCTTATGTTATAGCGGAATTGGATGACTTAAAGAATAAGGGTGATTTATACAATGTTGTGCTTATGTCATTTGCTCAAACAGTAATGGCGGAATTTTTTGGCGATAGAAAAACACCGAAGTTATTCTTTGTGGATGAAGCTATGATGGTCTTTGGTAATCCTATTGTAGTTGCTTTTTTAAATGATCTATACAGAAGAATTAGAAAATACAATGGGATAGCAGTAACGATTACACAAGGTATTCAGGATTTCTTTTTAAATAAAATGACTGAAGCTATGTACAACAATGCTAACTGGAAATATTTCTTACAAATTGGCTCAGATGGTATTGAGCAGGTCGCACAAAGTAAAAAAGTATTTCTTTCAGACTTTTTAGTAAAACTCCTAAAATCAATCCGAAACAATAAAACATTGCGAATAGGTGAAGTGTTGATAAGATCTGAAAAAATGATAATGGTGAGTAGATTAAAAACGGACCCACTTTCTCATTATACTTATTCAGGTATGTCACCGCAAGAGAAGCCATACATGGATTTTATTATGGATAAATATAAAGTTCACATTCAAGATGCAGTTCGCATTGCTGCTCTTAAAGTAGAACATGAAACAGATGAAGATGAAGCGTATAAAATGCTTAAAGGCAATGAGGCGCAACTACTTGATGATTTGGCAAAAAAAGAAAAAGCAGAGAAGTGTTTAGCGGTATTAGAGGATGCCATTACGATGGATAGAGTTGTTGTCTATAAACAAAAAATTCAATCGTTGACAAATGCTTATGATATGTATGAAAACTTAATGCGAGTGATAAAAGAGGATAGAAGTGTGTTAGCTCCTGCTGTTTTCTTAGAGCACTCCAGAGAGCTTGGTATTTATGCTAGTTTAATGAAAATTATAATTAATAAAATATTTGAGCACTACGAGAATGCAAAAGAGGAGTTTTCTTTGAACTTTTCACTCAATGATATTATGGATATTGAGCTTGTGGATTACCTTTTGGAGAAAATAGCAAACTCTAACGCAAGCAACAGATTTATTATCGAGCTTAACACCAAAGAAGAGTCCAATTCAGATATTAGTGTGATACAGGACTTTATCAGTAGAGTTAAAGAATACAATGTGCGTATTGCCTTTGATGATATAGGTGTAAAAAATATTAGCTTTGATCAAATGTTTCGTTTAGATATTGATATTTTAAAATTTGAAAGTGATTTAATTAATACTATTGAAAATGATAAAAACTCATTGATGTTTGTTGAGATGATTATAGGTTTTGCGAAGAAGCTAGGTATTACGACTATGGCTATACATGTGGAAAGAGATAGTACGCGAGAATTGGTAAAAAAACTAGGTATTGATTATGTTCAGGGCTTTTTGATTGATAAGCCCTCCCCTCTTGCAAAGGCATAGTTATGAGTCATTTAGCATTTAATGGATGTTTACTATGAAAACTAAATTAGTATCAAGTTTATTTTCCGTGACATCACGGAAATTAAAAAAAGGATAGATATGAATATAAAAAATAAGATGGAAGAGCTAGGCTTACCAGAATTTGCAAATCAAAAAATCATAGGTTTTTATCAAGAAAATTTCAATGAAAATCTATTGCCTTATTGCACTGAACACTACTGGTGTGATGCGGATTCAATTAATGTTTTTAATATTGTAGGCACTGCTCATCCAGACTACATAGGTCTTTCATGGCATGAATTTATTCATGTTGGAAAAAGAATGAAAACCAACCTGCCCTTACTTGAATCAAATCCAAACTATTATTTAGAGAAAGAGAAAAAGACACCTACTATGTATTACATTGAAATCGATGGAAAACTTTATGTCGATGGAGACGGGAATCATAGATCAGTAATTGCTAAATTCTTTCACGCATACCAAGGAACAAATCCTATTCTTCATGGTGTAAATTTGAAAAGATACACAATTGATTATAGGCTCAAAGAGTTGATTGAATATTCCAATAGTGTATTCATTAATAAGGGATATCGATATATGAAAGTGAGAACAAAGAGAGTGAAGCTTTCAAGAGAAGATACCGCTGGTTGGATGAGAGAACAATACAGTATTCAAATTGTTGTTGAAAATATATTAACTGCTAAAGAGATGATAATTAGTGAACGAGAGCTTCAAGATAATTTAGTAAATCTTCATAAAAAAGGACATTTTAGCTGGATATTTAATGGAGGTTTATTTAATGGGTTGCTTTAGAGAAAATGACTATGGTTAGGGGGCAAGGGGTAAAAACCCCTTGGCATTGCTAATTTAGCAATGGTGCAAAAATGCACATAAGTAGTAGCGTGAACAACAGCTTATCCATAAAACCCCCTCATTGTAGTTTTTGGAGGGTAAAAAAAAAGGTCGAGAGTTTCGAACCTCCCGACCTAGCTTTACCGCTCCATCAACTACAATGAAAAAGTGTTGTTCACAAAAAGGATTGTAACCGATTAAATTTAACAAGTCAATAATTTAATTTCCGTGATGTCACGGAAAATGAAAAAGTGTGTATAGATTCTTTGGAGGGTAAAAAAAAAGGTCAGAGGTTAATTACTTCCCTCCGACCCTTAGTTTACCGCTCCATTAAATCCATAGACAGTTATACTAGCGAGAAAATTATAACTTATAAAATTCAACAAGTCAACAATTTAATTTCCGTGACATCACGGAAGTAAAAACAGTTGCAGGCAATAAGTATTTTAAGTCATAAAAGTCTAAAATAATACATTTATTTTAGAATAAGAATAAAAGCATTATTTGTATGAAATAAATTCACTTCCACGACATCACGGAAATTGGAAATCTCAGTTTTTCCGTGACATCACGGAAATTAAAGCGTTGATAAATTAAGTCAAATAATCCACTTCCGTGACATCACGGAAATAGAATTTGAATACATTTATTTTAAAATCAGTTTTTCCGTGACATCACGGAAATTATAAAAAAGGAGATATCGTGTTTGAACTTGTACAAAATAACAAGTTAATATATTGGAGAATCGTTCTTAGTGCAGCCTTTGTTTTATTATCTGATGCTGTTTTAAAACTACCGTTTGAATATAGTATAGGTTTTATAGAATATTCATTATTTTTTGTGCTGACTCTAATGGCTTCATTTGCTTTTATTGATAAGTCTAAAATGCAAAAAATAGTGAATTTAATTGATGATGAAGAGTTTTTTAATAAATTCACAACTTATTCTCGATGCTTTATTTATACTGTCACAGCCTCTATTTTTTTTACTTTTCTAATAGTTATAATAGTTTATGAAAGCAAGCCAGAAACACCTGTGTTTTTAATAGAATTTATCTCTTTATCTATTTGCTTTGCAACACTATATTTGGTAAGACGATTTAATATAAAAGCGTCTTATTTATGTAATAAATAAAAAGGAGATGCAAATGAATAAATTATTTCTACTACTATTAATGTTTATCCCAAGTATTGTGTTTGGAACAACATTTGATGATGAGTGGCCAATATATGTTTACGGTGATGCGCAATATTACAAGTTGATTTATGATGGAATTGCAATGATTGTTCAAGATAGAAACTTTATGGATGTTATATTAAACTTTATTTTTGCATTTTCAGCTCTTTTTGCGGCAATGGGCTTTGTTAAATCTGACCTGCCGAAAGGCTTGTGGCATACCGCCGCAGGGCTTGGAGTTGTAACTATGATTATGTACCCTACTTCAACGGTTCATATTTTAGATGTAAGAACACTACATGGGTTTGTTTATCCATCTACTCAATCAACAGGAACATATACAGGATATTCAAAAGTTGACCATTTACCATTTTTTTTGGCAATCGTTCCATCTATTGCTACTTCTATAAAATACCATATCATTGACATTACAACCGATGCTATAACTCCTATAAGTGGTGGTTCTCTTAGGGATAGCGGCTTTGCAACACCAATGACTTTAGCAGATGACATGATAGGACTTGCCTCGTTTAAGTATTCAAAAGATGATCAGTATGTCGCTCCGAATTTTGAGTTATCTCTTTCTCACTACATTGAGTATTGCATCATTAAAGAAGTGCTTTACATTGATAAGCGAAAAACATTTGGAATTATGAATCCAAAAGGAAATCAATTAGATGCTCTAAATCCTGCTAATTTTAGCGGACTTGCAACTACAGAGATTCCGAATATAAATGGAAGTGATGATGGTACTACATGTGGCTCTTTTTGGAATAGTGAAATTGCCGCAAAAACAACTATTGTTGGAAATACATTATTCACAAATATACAAGATAAAAATCCAAAAATAGATGTTTCTGCGATGGCAAATGCAATGTCTGGTGTAGCTGGATTAGAGGCAAACGCAAGTGTCGCTTCAACTCAAATCACAAATGCAATGTTAAATATTGCGACCACAGGTACGCTCTTAAATACTTTTGAAAAAGCAGGTGCAGGATTAACTGGAATAGACTTATCGAATTCTGTAGCAGCAAAGCAATCACTCTTTGCAAACATGACTGATTCTACAGGTCAATTCAAGTGGATGATTAGAGTTATTCCGGTACTAGAGTTTTTAATATTTGGAATATTGATTTATCTTGGGCTTATGATGGGCATGGTGGCAGGAATGAGCGGAGCAGAAAAAGGCGGTAAAATGATTTTTAATTATGCCACCGGATTGGTTGCATTTTCATTCATAGATGTAGCTTTGGCGATTGTTCAAGCTGTTTCTCTTTATTACTACAACATGAAAATGGCAGATGCAATGATAATGCTTGGGCAGAACCCTTTCACAGCGACTAACATACCTCTTTACATGCAAGAGATGGGTTATATGAGCGGAATGATGGGTTTAGCGGCTGTAATTGTTGTGCCTTTAGTTGTAACCGTTGTGTTTAAAGGCGAAACAGCGGCGGCTATGGGAGCATATAACTCCGTTATGGGTAAATACAAAGGCGATGGCGGTGGTCAAAATCTTAGTAATTCTCTAAGTAATAGTGCGGCGGTTCATGCGGCGGAAGCAGCTGAACACGAAGAGTATGCAAGAAGACAATTAGCTGGATATGGAATGACTCCACCAGCAGGCGCACTTGCCTCTCAAATGTGGGAGAGAGTTTCGGCAGAAGCGGAGAGCTATGGACTTAATATGGGTGCTAGAAGAGCTGGAAATGAGCAATTTGGTGGTTCATTAGGAAACTTTGCACAAGAGAGAGCAGAATCTGGAATAGGTAGTGGTATGCAAAAAATCACAGCCTCTATAAATGCCGGTCAAGGACTTTTGGAATCAATCAACAGAGACCCTAGTAGCCTAAGTAATTTTGGGCATCAAGCGAGAACGGATGCAATGACAGGGTTTGAAGCTCAGGCGAGAAAAGGAGAGCTTGCGCAATCAAACCCTTTATTAAGTAGAGATAATCAAATAGAAGCAGCACAAGGTAATGCAGAATCTGATTTAAGAAAATCTGTTGCAACTGGATTGGGAGCATCAAAAGCATTTAGTGACGGTGCAGGAGATGATTTTTCTTATCAGGTTCAAACGGATTCAGAGGCTGGAATAAAAGGACAAGCAAAACAAGGTGAATTATCAAAAGTAAATCCTCTATTAAGTAGAGATAATCAGGTTCTTGCAGCTGAAGGCAACGCAGAAGTAGATATAAGAAAAAAAGTTGGTGCAGGTCTTGGAGCATCAAAAGCATTTAGTGACGGTGCAGGAGATGATTTTTCTTATCAGGTTCAAACGGATTCAGAGGCTGGAATAAAAGGACAAGCAAAACAAGGTGAATTATCAAAAGTAAATCCTCTATTAAGTAGAGATAATCAGGTTCTTGCAGCTGAAGGCAACGCAGAAGTAGATATAAGAAAAAAAGTTGGTGCAGGTCTTGGAGCATCAAAAGCATTTAGTGACGGTGCAGGAGATGATTTTTCTTATCAGGTTCAAACGGATTCAGAGGCTGGAATAAAAGGACAAGCCGCTAAAGGTAAGTTTTCAAAAGACAACGCTGAATTTGATAGAGAAGCACAAGTAAACGCAGCCATGATTATGGCGAATGATGGACTTGTAAAAGGTGTTCAAAACGCTATGGGTATGGTTGGCTCTATGGGGTTTGATAAGCAAGGTAATATAGACAATCAATCACAGTTTGATAAATACGCTTCTGGTTTGGAAATTCAATCAAGAATAGCAGCCAATAAAGTGATGGGTGCAGGTATTTGGGCGGAGGGCAAAGACAAGCAAGAAACGATAGATGCTATGAGTGATATACAGAGAGTTGGAGCAATGGGTGTAGCTGGTGAAGTTGCCAAAGGAGATGCATTCCAAAAAAGTAAATATGGCGGTAACTTAGATAGATTTGAATCAGATACGACAGATATTGAAAAATCTAAATCTGATAGTATGTTTGGGCAGGCGGAGGGTGTTCGCAAGAACTATAAAGCAAACCCTGATATGTACTCTCAAAATGCAGAGTATAGTGAAGAATCGAGACAGCAAAGCACTGATAGAAAAATTCAAACACAAGGTGGAATCGCTGGAGCTGTTGCTATTGATATAGCAGATTCAGCTATGAAAGCAGCTTCACAAATGTTAAATGTGGAAGCTAATAAAAAAGCAGGATTTATTGATGACTCAGGAAATGTTACAGATAGAGGTATGAGAGCTTTTGCTATATCACCAACAGAAATGGCAGCACAATTAGGTGTAAAAGAATCTGTTTTATTCGGAGACGATGCTGGGAAGAATGTTGTAGAACAGCTCAGAACAACAGGGATTAAAGCAGGAAAGAGTGAAAAAGATATCAATGCAGCACTTCATGCAGTTGGTCTAACAGATGAAAATGGCGAAAACGCTGCAAGCGGACTTGATTTAGTTGGTGCACTTGCAAAAATGGGAGCTATGAATTACTCATCATCAAAAGCATTATCGTTTATGGGTATGACAATGAGTGCAAATATTGATGGTCAAGGAAGTGCTAAAGTTGTTAAAGCTGACGGTGGGAATGCTGTTAGTATGACTGATAGTATGGAAAGTGGGAAAAAAGAGACCTTTAATAATGATGTTAAACAGCTTAATAACACAGACCCATTAACAAACCTTGCTATGAATCGCTTTGGTGGAGATATGCAAAAAGCGGCAAATTGGGCAAAATCAGCAGAAGGTGCTAAATGGGCAATGGATCCACGAAATGAGTTGTCTATGGTGGCAGCAGAAGCAGGACATCAGATATCTGATAAAACAGGAATGAGTGCAGAAACAGCCGCTTTACTTGTCACTGGTGTTGCAGGCGGAGCAGCCTCATTAATGGCAATAAATAAAATGTCTAAAGAGCCTATAAAATTGAATTCAAAGCAGCTATATAAATTAACTCCTATTTTTGATGACGATGACAATATAAAAGGTTATGAAGATTCAAAAGGAAATAAAGCAGCCGATAAAGAAGGATATGCTACGGACAAGCATGGTAAACGAGTTGAGAGTGGTGCTGTCGGTAGAGCGTGGGATAGTGCAGGAAGCGCATTAAATAATGCGGGGAATAAACTAAGGGAAAGTTTTTCCTCTCAATCCTTGGATAAATCCGACAATACCGTAAGCGACAAGTCCAGCGACAAAAATAACAATAGCTCCAGTCAACATGATAATTCTCCTAATTCAGATACACATAATATATCAAATAACACCAAAAGTGTCAAGGATTTAGGGGCAGAAATAGATACTCAGTTCAAAAAAGAGCAAGTTCTTGGTGGAGATGCAAACTACAACAAAGATATGGATGCTCTAAAAGATAGACAAGCATCTGAAAAAGCATTAAATCCGAACAATACGAATGTAGATAGTCGTCACAATATGGAAAAAGCCGCAATGGAAGATGCTCACTATCAGAGAATAAATGAAGCTAATTTAGGTGCACCTACAGAAAAAGGTTTCTTCGGGAAAAGAATGGAAGCATTAGGCGAGGCTATGCATAGTGGTGCTGGTTGGAAAGCCAAAGCAGGAATGATGCTAGGTGCTGTTGCACTAGGTGAAGCAAGTGAAACCGCGGGAAATATAATGCAGTTACTAGACCCTACTTCATTTATCACTGGCACAGAGATGTCAAAAGATGCTGATTTGAATTTTTCAAAGATGAAATCTGGTGTTGCGCCTCAACACCAAGGAGCATTCTCTCAATCATCTGGATTTAATTCATCTATGGCTATTCAACAAGACCAAATCGCACAAAGCTCAATGATATCTGCAAATAATCTTCAAACTATTGCATCTGCATCGTTAACGCAAGGAAGAGTTGGTGGATTTTTTAATATGCAAGATGCCAATGGGGAAAATGTTGCTTTTAGCGTAAATAAAACAAGATCTGATTATCCAATGATGATAAATGGACAAGATACTGGTGTGCCACATCAACAGTTTCAATCTATGATGCAAAACGGTGAGATGGCGGCACAATTTGCAAATGCTATCTCAGGTTCAGACTTTACTAACAAAGATGTTTACAACACTACAAACAACCTACTCCAAGATATGTCTATGCAAAATAAAATGGCAGATAGAAAACAAATGATACACAATAACGCAAGTGATACACATGCGAGTATGCAGCATAAAGAGATGTTAGAGGAAGTTGGTGGCAGAAATAAAGATGAAGAATTTAGGTAGTGAGTTTTATTTCCGTGATGTCACGGAAATAAAAAAGCGTTGATAAATTAAGTCAATAATTCACTTCCGTGACATCACGGAAATTAGAGATAGTGTCAGTGGAAGTTTTTTCCGTTACATCACGGAAATTAGAAATCTCAGTTTTTCCGTGACGTCACGGAAATTAAAGCGTTGATAAATTAAGTCAATAATCCACTTCCGTGACATCACGGAAATTAGAGATAGTGTCAGTGGAAGTTTTTTCCGTTACATCACGGAAATTGGAAATCTCAGTTTTTCCGTGACGTCACGGAAATTAAAGTGTTGGTAAATTAAGTCAATAATTCACTTCCGTGACATCACGGAAATTAGAGATAGTGTCAGTGGAAGTTTTTTCCGTGACATCACGGAAATTGGAAATCTTGCATACTAAACAAAAAAAGGGAAAAAATGAAAAATGAAATATTAGAAATAATACAAAACTATACCGGCACTAGAGAGTTGAATGATTTAAAGATAGAAATTCCAGCTCGACTGTTTAATCTTTCAGAAGGTTTAGAAAATGGCTATGAACACATTCTTGAAGATAAACAAGTAGTAGTGAATGCTATTGGCTACGATGATAGAGACAGAGATAATTATACGCTCTTCATTATGATAAAGGAAGATGAAGATACTTCCAAAGAGCTATTGTCGAAAAAAGATAAATGGCCAATTGATAAAGAGATTTTTTTGCAATTATCGTATCAAAAAGCAAGAAAATTAATTTTAGATATGATAGAAGAAGGAGCATCTCATACAGTAAATTTAATCACTAAATGATCTAGGTTTTCAATATGAATATCAAGTACATTAAAAGACGATTTACCATCTTTTGTGGGTACTTCTTTTAATTCAGGATAGCTACCGACAAAATAACATTTTGCAGATTTAAAGTTATTACCAAGCTTGACAAATTCAGTAATAGATTCTTTAAAAAGTCTGCACAAGCGATAATTGTCAATCAAAACTTTCGTAAGATACATACTAACATGATATGGTTTTCCTTCAAACCAAGCTTTTTCTTTAAACCTAATTGCATAATTTTTTCCAAACTCTTGAATAGGTTCTATATCACCATAAAAAATGAAATTCTTCCCATCTTCAAAATATTGGATTTTCTTAAAACTATTGTTATACGATTTTCTATCTCCGCCTAAAATCAAGAATGTGTCTTTCATGTCTTGAACACTCATATCTTCATAGCCATCAACAACATTTTCTAAATAGCTAGTTTTATGTGGTCTAGCTTCTTCTGCCAAACCTCTAGTAGCTTGTCTTCGCTGTCTTGGTTCTATATCAAAATCATCATCAATGTCTTTCTTACTTGTGCTATCAATTTCTGATTTAGGGCGATTTAAAATAAATTCTTCAGGATATTTTGAGTTTTTTTGTCCATGACTATTGCCATGACCTTCTTTATTCTTTGTACCTACTTTGATTTCTTCTACATTTTGAATGATTGAGCAGTCATCAGAGTGGTTATGATTTCTTCTAGTTCTAAAATGTGGCTTATGGCTGACCTTTCCAATAGTATAAATATTTACACTAGTCAAATCTGCATTACAATTTTCATCTGGACAAAAAAAACTAAATTTCAAACTTGCATTGTCTTGAGAAAAATACTCTCTTCTAGCTTTATAAGCTGTTACATTTCCCTTTAATTCCTCACAATATGCTTTATCAAATGTCATATTTTATCCTCGATTATGATTTGAGAATATTATATCGAAAAATATTCTTAGCAAATTTTTTATCTAGCGAGAAGGTTTTACGGACACTGTGTGAGAATAAATATTTTTTCAATAAAATGATATCAGGAGTAAAGTATGAAGAGTTTAAGCAGTTGGTTTTATTTCCGTGATGTCACGGAAATGAAAATGAATTGTGTTGAGTTCAATAAAAAGGCTCAATCTAGGAGTTTTATTCAGCTATTATGTAATCACTATTAACATAATAAATGTCGTTTTCTAGTAACAAAAGATTACTGTCAACCAATTGCTTTAAAGAAGCCATTAATTCTTCCCTGTTGTCGATTTTATTATTCAGGACTATTTCAGCAAGCTTTATTGCAGGGAAAGACATGCCTAAAATTTGAGCTGCTTCGGACAACAATCCAACAGCTGTTAAATCTACAATTTCAAATATTTCATTATTGATTTGCATTAATACACCTTAGTTAGAATCCATATCAACCACATTGTAGCTATCTCAAAGATAGATAGTGAGTTTACTTCCGTGATGTCACGGAATTTGTTTTGTCTGTTTATTAATAAATCCATTTTTCCAAGTTTCAAAATCTTCTATTGAAAAATCACCCTTGACATAATTGCAATGTTTACATGCTGAAACACAATTAGTTGTCACATATCCTATACAATTATTTATTCTGTCAATACCATTTGGACCAGGTTTGCCACAGTAGTGACATTCCATGCTAGACAGTACAGCAAATTCACTTTGATTTATGCATTGCTCATTAGGGAATTTATTTAATGCTCTTTTTTTGTATGAACTATATTTTGGTGCAGATTTATAATCTAATGTATGTTGTGCCATTGCCATTTGTCTCCAAGAAATTGTATTAGATGCTTGTGGAGCTCGGATGCAGTATATTATACATTTCCACCTACAAAAATATTAATTATTAAATCCACCTAAAGATTACTTAGGCTTGATATTATTAAAATAATCTTTTGACTCCCTAAGTCTATTTGCTTGTTTTTCAGTTTCTGCTATGCTTTTATATAGTTTGTTAAAATTTCTTCTTGTTAAAATTTCTATTCTTGCAGAAAGCCATGATAGTCGTATTGCGCTAAGTATAAAAGGTAAAAACGCGACAACGATGGTAATATTAAGAAAATATTTGTTGCTTATGTATTCAGAAAGAAAATCACAAGGAAGCAGTAATATTATTGGAGTAGTTAGTAAAATGTAAAATGTTGACATATGAGCAGTCATCACTCTGTTAAATAATCTTTTGAGCATTATTACCATTATATAAAAGAAAAATGTAAAAATGAGGATTAATTGAATTCCTTCTATTGGAAATCTACTGTATGCTGATTCCTGACCACCTAGAAATAAGACTATCAAACTAAATAGAGCCGTATAAATATAAACAGGTTTTATTTCATCTGCAATATTAGATTGTGATAATTCAATATCATCTTTGAGTTTATTATCCTCTTCTTGGAGTCGAACTAATGAATTTTGTAATTCTTGTTTAATGCTTTCTTTAGACTCTTCATCTACTTCTGATAAAAGTGTAATTTTATTTCCAACTTCTATTTGTTTTTCGTCATACCACTTTTCCATTACTTTTATATTTTGAAGAAAACCAGCTTTCATGGCTTCACGAAATGGTTTAGAAGCGGCATATGCAAAATTCATAGCTACAGATAGTGAAAATATTGGAGCATAGGCAGCCATGATAATATGATATTCTGGCATTACTGCATAGCCTCAAATTGTCGATCAAATGCAACTTTCAACTCACCAGCTATTTTTTTATCATTGAAGTTACATATAGCTTTATATTGTAGTGCATCTATTTCAAATCTGTATGCTATTCCATCTGCAACCATAAAATGGTGAACTTCTTTATCCTTGGAAACTTCTCTCATAGCTTTTGAAAAAGATTTATCTTTATCAATTTTTAAAATAACACTATTTTTCATATTTTTACTTGAAGTAATAATTTGTTTTAATGACTCCGATTGTTCTTCTTCTTTAGGCATTTCATCTAATACGATTCGTAAAGTTTTTCCAGACTTTAAAAATGTATTTAACATTTTTACTAAATATGGATCATTTGCAACATCTTTGCTCATATTTCCAGAGTAAATAAGTAGCTCATCTTTACTTGTTCTGATAAGATTTGCCACTACAGATGCTGCGTGCTGAACTCCTTTGTTTGTAAACTCAAAGTTTTCTTGATTGTCAGAAAAGTATTTTACTGCGTCCCTGTATTCTTTGATATCCATTTTATTTTCCTCTTTTCAGTATGCTGTATATAGATGAAAAAGCATTTTAAATACCAAATACTTTTCATTTTTCTGATTGTATCAAATAAGTATCACTTATGTGTTTAAAGTAAGCAATATATCGGGCTTTCATCTGATATTTACACACTAAAAATATACAATTTTATTGAGTTTTACAATCAAATAGTACACTTTTTTATAATACATTTATTTTATTTTAAGATTTATAATGTATTATCACACAAGGATATAATAATACATTTATTTTATTTTAAGCAAAAATAATGTTTTTAAAAATAGATTATATAATAGGACAATCTAGTAAAAAAATGAATAAATTAAAACCTTTCACGCATCAATCGATAGCAATTAATGACATTTTATATAGTGACAAAGGATTACTGCAAAACGATAGAACACAATTCATAAGTGCATGTGGGACGGGAAAAACATACACAGCGTTGTGGGTTGTAGAAAAATATATATTCGAGGAAAAAAGACTACAGAAGAGTTTATCTGTTTTCTTTTATCCATCTCTTGCATTAATATCTCAGAGCTTCAAAAACTATGCTTCACAAACTACAATTACAAAATACAAACCTCTATTTGTTTGTTCTGATCAAAACATTACAAAAAATAATGAAGACATAAATATTCAAGAACTAAAAGAAGAAGTTGGCAACAATACAGTTACAACACAAAAAGATTCAATAAAAGAGTATTTAAAAGATAGCACCCTGCCCCACAAAGTCATTTTTTCAACATATCAAAGTTCGAGTTTAATTGTGGATGCTTTAATGGAAATGGAGATGAAAGTAGATATTGCAATACATGATGAAGCCCATAATATAGCATTAAAGAAAGGCTTCAATTCTAAATCAGCAACTTTAATACTTCATGGCAATAAAAACTTTTCATTTGCAAATAAATTTTTCAATGTTGATAAGCGACTGTTTATGACTGCTACCCCAAAACACATAGCGACAAAGGTAAAAAATGCTGGTGATTTCCATGATGTTGAAATGGCCTACTCTATGGATAATAAAGAGTATTTTGGAGAAGTTTCTCATGAACTGCCAATGAGAGAAGCTATTGAGCAAGGCATCATATCCGACTACCAAATAATAGGTATCCAAATAGATAGAGAGTATATGACAAGCTATTTTTCAGATGTAGCTGAAATTAAACAAGAGCACATAGATATTGTAAAAACTATAGCAATTGAAAAAGCGATGAATAAATACAATGTCAACAAAGGCATTATTTTCCACAAAACCATAGAGCACTCCAAACTATTTACCAAAAATATTAAAAAGCATCATAAAGGATTGATAGCTGAACATATTGATGGTTCAATGGGAATGCGGCAAAAAAAAGAGATTTTGAGTCGTTTTTTAAATCAAGATAGATTTCTTTTATCAAACTCTAAGCTACTAAGCGAAGGAGTTGATATTCCAACTGTTGACATGGTGGCTTTTATGAATATAACCGGTTCACTCAGAGATATAGTTCAGAGAGTTGGACGAGTGCAAAGAATACCTAGCGAATATAAACAAAGCAATCTGCCGAAATCCAGTTATATATTTATACCTATCATGGACATAGAGCTTGAATTAAACGAAGAAGTCAATCGAGATGCTCTTGGGTTTTATACAGTGGTTAACTCACTAAAAAGTGTTGATAAGCAACTTGCAGATGTGCTAGAGCAAAAAATATCATCAGTCTCCGAAGATGAGTATGCATTATTTACTTTAAGGCTTCAAGCGTTATCCAGCAAGCAACAAAACACAATGCAAGAACTGCAAGAAATTAAAGATTTGCATCAAATTCTAAACGCTTTAGATATAAAAGAAAATCGAATAAAAATTGAAAATATTTCAGAGTTAAATAGCACTCCATTAAGCAGACAGACGGCACCTCATAAATTTAAAAAATACAAAGAGCATAGGGATAGATTTGTCAGATATATAGACGCAATAATACTCAATGGAAACAATCAGATTGAAAAAAAATGGGAAGAAAATTATCTTATATTTCAAGAGTTTTATATACGACATAAAAGACTTCCCTCACAACAAGAACTATATATGGATTTTAGAATAGGTGTATGGGTTAGTTCTCAATTGCAAAGCAAGAAAAAAGGCTTACTCTCAAAAAATAGATATGAAAGACTAAATCTCATATGTAGTGATTTTTTTGAAGATAAACATGAAGAAGCTTGGGCTATGTCATTAAGAGCATTAAAACAATTTTATAAAAAATACAAAAGGCTTCCCAAAGAAAAAGAGACTCATGGCAACATAAATATAGGCAAATGGTTAGTCAATCAAAGAAGACTTTATAGAATCGATGAACTAGATACAAATAGGATAAAAAAGCTTGAAAAAATAGATAAAGATATATTTGAATCAATGCATAAATTTGGATGGCAAAAGAATCTACATGAGACATCTCAGTATTTCAAAAACAACAATAAATTACCAAGCCAGTATGACAATGGATGTAAGCAACTTGGTGTATGGCTTGTTAAACAAAAGCAACTATTCACTGATGGTACTTTATCTTTGGAAAAGGTAAATAAACTTTTAGCAATCGATAAAAGTATTCTATCCGCATCAAATAAAAGGACTGAAATGATGAAGATTGTCATATAAATACTTGTATTTCCGTGACATTACGGAAATACAAGTATCAATAAGCTAAACAAAATTTAAGCGACTTCCGTGACGTCACGGAAATTAAATTTGAATACATTTATTTAAAATTAAGTATTTTAATGAAGTAATCTAAACAAAAAGAAGGCAAAATATGCAAAGCATAAATACAAATTTAACAAGGGGAAACACATGGCAGAAATAACATTTGCAGACAACGAAATAATAGTATCAAAAACAGATACAAGCGGAAAAATAACTTACGGAAATGAGTTGTTTTTAAAATTAGCAGGATATTCGGAGAGAGAAATTTTACACGCTCCTCACAATATAATACGACATCCAGATATGCCAAAAATAATTTTTAAATTACTTTGGGATACGCTCAAACAAGGCAAAGAGATATTTGCTTATGTGCTTAACAAATCTAAAAATGAAGACCACTATTGGGTTTTTGCAAATGTAACACCTTCGTATGACAATCATGGAAAAGTTGTTGGATATTACTCAGTTCGTAGAAAACCTTCAGAAAAAGCTCTCAATATCATAAAACCACTCTATAGACAACTGTTAAATGCTGAAAAAAGTGGTGGCATGGGTGCATCTGAAAAGATGGTACATGAACTACTTGAAAAACATGGAGGTCGTTATGACAAATTCATCTTATCTATCTAGGTTGCAAATCAATCTTTCTATTTTTTTAGTTATTTTTCTTGTCGGGTATGTAACCAAATTCTTTATAGATGGTTTTAGTAAAGTTGACACAGTTCTACTCGTAATATATTTAGCTGGAGCGTTTAACATAAGCTCTATTTTTTCTTCTCTTAAAAAATGTATGTATAAATCAATCACTGTATTAAATGAAGCAGTACGAGGTAATCTTGAAAGTCGTGCAACAGAAATTACAGATAGTGGAGAAGTAGGTCAAATTTGTCGTCAAATAAATAACCTTTTAGACCAGGGCGAAACATTCATGAGAGAAATGAGTGCCTCTGTAAATTATAGCAAGGATAATGAGTTCTTTAGAAAAACACATACACAAGGACTTAACTCAGCTTTTATTCTTGCAGGTAATAGAATAAATGAAAGTATTGATGTAATGGAAGCTAATTATGCAAGTCAATTACGCGTCCAACTCAATGAAGATTTAAGCAAAATCAATAAAAATAATGAGCAACTTCACTCACTACAAACAAGCTTTAATGCAAACACAGCTAAGTTGGAAATAATTTCAAATGATGTTCAAAAAGCAACTCAAATGAGCGTTGATAGAGCAAATGAAGCTAAAAATGTTGGAGAGCAACTCCATGAAGTGAACGATTTGCTAGATACGAATATGCAAATTTCACACTCTCTTGAAGAAAGAACAAAAGAGATAACTACCGTTATCAATCTCATTAGTGATATCTCAGACCAAACAAATCTTTTAGCATTAAACGCTGCTATTGAAGCGGCGAGAGCTGGCGAACATGGAAGAGGGTTTGCTGTTGTAGCGGATGAAGTGCGAAAATTAGCAGAACGCACACAAAAGGCAACCGTTGAAATTAGAAGCACTGTGCAAGTACTTCAACAAGAGAGCACGGAAATGTCAAACAGTTCTGAAACAATGAGAGATGTGATTCAGGATTTCAGTAAAACAATGAATACATTTGGCGTGAGTATGATAACCCTTAAAGACACAAACGAAACAATTACCGATGAGATTAAAGGTATTCAAAATCGTATCTTCATAAACCTTATTATGATTGACCATATCATCTTTAAAGCCAATGCATATACATCAATTGGTGTAGGTAAAAAAGTCGCTAATTTTGGAAGTCATAGTGAATGTCGTTTAGGTAAATGGTATTTTGGAGATGGTAAAAAAAGATTCGGACATTCTGAAAATTATAAAAAGATAAATGAGCCACATTCTGTGGTGCATGACTATGTACTTAAAGCAATCAAATGTGTAGAAGATGGAGACACCTGCGTAGAGAATAGAGATATGGTTATTGATTGTTTTGAGAGAGTGGAAATAGCTAGTGCAGAGTTATTTGATTTTGCAGAGAAAACACTTGATGAATAAATATATTAAAAATATAAATCATCATTCTAAAAAAATAAGTTGGGTTAAGTTAAATATAAGTGACTTCCGTGACATCACGGAAGTTGAAAAGGAGAATAAAAATGTCTAATCAAGAAAAAAAACCATTTCATATTCATATTGTTGGTAGCAATATAAATATTATTTCAAAGATAGCAAAGGAGTACTCTAATATTGGATACAGAATCTCAAAAAATACATCGCTAAAAAATACAGCAACAGTATTGGAAAAGATATCGCCTAACTTGATATTGATAGAGCATGACACCAAAACCAACTATGCGCAATTTTATAAAGAGTACACATATAAAGACAAAAAAGACAGAGCACATGTTGTTCTAATAATTGATATAAAAAATATTGAGGTAATGAATACTCTTCATGATTATGGGTATGATGATTATTTTTTAAAACCATTACTTAAGATAGATTATGTTGGAAAAATAGGATTGAAAATTAAAGAACATAATAGTAAGCACAAAGAAGAAAAACAAAGATTAACACAATTCTCTCTAAACCAAGAAATGAATAAAATTCAAGGAAAATTGGTCGCACAAGAAGAAAAGTTTAATTCAGAAATGATAAGTGTTGTAAAAAGGTTATCAAAAGATAATGATTTTGGCATCTTAGAAAGAGCTGGTGCAGAATTAATATTAGAACTTATCATGAAAAAAAAAGATAAAAAAGAGTTTGAGCTACTATATGTAGGTATTGACAATATAGAATATATCATTTCTACTTTTGGGCAAGAAGCCGCAAATAAAATCATTCTATCTATGTCTGGATTACTGGTATCTAACAAAAAAAATAATGAAATAATTGCAAGATGGGAAGGTGATAGATTTGTATTGTTTTGTTCTGAAGCATCACAATCGGATATCTTTAATATTGCAAAAAATATTCAAAAAAAAATAGCTCTTTTAAAAATGACAAAAGATATTACTATAACTTGCTCTACTCTGTGTTGTACTATATCTAAGAGCCAAAGCAAAGATTTTATTTTTTCTGAAATGCAAGCAAATATGGCAAAAATTAAAAATTTTCATAAGAGACGACCAATTCATATACGAATTTAAAATATTGATAAAGATTACAAAATGAATAATTTCCGTGACATCACGGAAATAAGAAAGCGTTGATAAATTAAGTCAAATAATCCACTTCCGTGACATCACGGAAATGAAGTTTAAATACATTTATTTTAAAATCAGTTTTTCCGTGACATCACGGAAATTATAAAAAAGGAAAATTATGAAGAAAATATTAAGTAGATTTAATAGCATATTAGAAGAAAATTTATGCTCTATTTGCAGCATGTCTGGAGAGATAATTAAAATATCGAACTCATTCAGTACGCTGATAGGACATGATAAAGATTTACTTGTTGGCACAAAACATTATGATTCCTTGAATTATAATCAACAAGGGGAGAAGGTATTTCTTGCGATAGTAGGCAAACTTAAATCTAGCAATAACTGGAGTGGAATTCTTAAGATAAAAAATACTAACGGAGAGCCTCTTTATTTCGATACAAAAGTTTTAATCGTAACCAATAAAGACGACGAAGAGCTTCTATGGATAAAAAAAGAAGTTACCAATGAGGTTTATAAAAAAAGGTTTTGTCCATTAACAAATCTAAGAAATAAAAGTAATCTCATGCAATTTTTATCAAAGAAACATAAGCAATTAAAAATAATGCTAGCAATTTTAAATATAGATGACTTTACAGCAATTAACAATATTTATAGTGGTGATGCTGGTGATGGAGTTTTAATATTTGTTGCAAACCTACTCTCAAAAATGAATGATTTTAGGGCATTTAGATTGAAAGATGATGAGTTTGCCTTAGTTTATGCAAAAAGAATTAATGTGGATAACGAAGCTCTTGTGTTTGCCATGCTTCATGAAAATCTTAATGAAATATTTAATGTAAATGTTGATTTTGAAAATAGTAAAATACATAACACTATAACGGTGGGAATAGCATGTGATAGGTCTAGCACCGTATTAGAAAAAGCAAATCTTGCTTTAAAAGAGGCTAAACGAAGCAATTCTAGGTTTTATATCTACTCGGATACGCTAGAAAAAAAACAGAATAAAAAACAAAATTTAGAAATAATTGCACAAATTCACGAATCAATAAATAATAATGAAGTATTGATTTATTATCAACCTATCGTATGTTGTAGGACAAGAGATATCTATAAGTATGAAGCACTTGTAAGAATAAGAAATGTTGATGGGATAGTCCTGTTACCTTTTCAGTTTTTAGAACTTGCACAAAAAGTAAAAATTTACAACCTTATAACGCAGGCAATTTTAAAAAAAGTATTTGGAGCTCTTCTTGCAAGGCATACTATCTCGTTGTCAGTCAATATTACCATGGAAGATATTCAAAACACTAAAACAAATGAGCTGATTTTTGAATTACTTCAATCTCATAAAATAGAAGTTTGTTCAAGATTAACATTTGAAATCGTCGAAACCATTGATATTGAAGATTACGAAGTTTTCAATGACTTTAGTGATAGAGTGCGGGAGCTAGGTTCAAAGATAGCTATAGATGATTTTGGAAGTGGGTATTCAAATCTTTCGAGATTGATAAAGATGTCATTTGACTATTTAAAAATAGATGGAGAGTTAATTGTTCATATCAATAATCCAAAAAACTTGTCAATATTGAAATTTTTAGTAGCTTTTTGTAAAGAAAACAACATAAAGACAATTGCAGAGTATGTTGAAACAAAAGAGGTTTTTGATTTGCTTTGTGAAATTGGAATAGACTATGTTCAGGGATATTATTTTGGCAAAGCAGAAGCTACACCAATAATAGAGATGCCTTCAAAGGAATAAGTATGACATGGAGAAAAGAGTGTCCAAATATTTTTTGTCCAATACGAAGAAGATGCGTTGGTTCAATATATTGGATGACATGTAAATTGAAAAAAGAATTTACAGAAACGATTAAATTTAAAAGCAAAATACAGATGAAATCAGCCAAGCTTAAAGAACTTCCGTGATGTCACGGAAATAAAAAATCATTAATAGAGGGGGGCAAGGGGCATAAAACCCCTTGGCGTTAAAGCTAATTCAGTAACGGTGCAAAGATGCACATAAGCAATAATGCGAATAAAAGCTTATCCATAAAGAACCCCCTATTTATGTAGTTTTTGGAGGGTAAAAAAAAAGGGCAAGGGGTAATTAATCCCTCGCCCTTAGTTTACCGCTCCATCAACTACATAGACAGTTCTTTTATTCGCAGCATAATTCTATCAATTTTATAAATATATGTCAATATATGCTTATGTAGAATTATGGAGATAAAGAGCTAGAACCGATGGCACGACAAGGGCTAAAAATCCACTTATGAAAAAAGAGAAAGTTCATATTGCTACATATTTTCAGAAGCTATTTTTTTATCCTCAGCACTCATATTTTGGAGTAAATCTACATGATCCTCGTTGTCATTAGAGATTTTTTCAATAGATGTGTCAATATCATCTTCTATGGCGTAATCCCTAATAATCCCACTTCTAAGATTGTTAATTATACTAAGAATCACTTCCAGACCACTATCTTCAACTCTCAGTAGAATTGTTTTCATTTTTAAACCTTTGAATTAACAACAACTATTCGTCATCGTCTTCTTCAATTTTTGCACCGGTCATAGTTCTCTCCATTTTATTCACTCTTTTTTTCAAAGTATGAAGCTCTTTCATAACGCTTGAAACATTGCCCTTAATCATAAGTAATTCGGCTTTTTTATAAAGATTTTCGCTGATGTCTATTAATATAAAAATTTCATCAGCAAAATCAATACTTTTTATCGCACCTCTTTTTATCTGTGCTTTTACTTCAATTAAGGCTAGGTCATTAAATAGAGCGTAATAATGTATTGGCATCAACATATGCTCATTGATATTCATGCTACTTTTAATCTCTTTGGCGGTTTTAATACATTCCTTTGCTTCACCTAAATTTTGTGCTAAATAAGCCTCTATTGCATCAGTGATTATCTTTTGTATTTTTTCATTTCTAGCCGCCTTTACAGTGTCCAGCTTGTCGGCTAATTCTCTTTTCATTCTAAATGTTTTAACAACACTATTCTGATCCATGTAAATCCTTACTTTATAACTTTGTATTATTTTATCAGATTATATATTAATTTACTACAAAAAGAATACAATAATAAATAATTAAGATTAAATGTTATATTATTTCGGCAACTACAATAAGGTTGCTTTAATGAAAATTGTTATTTTATCCATACTTGCAACTACACTACTATTAGCCGAAGTAAATAGCGAACAAAAGGCAAGTTTAGCAGAAAGAGGAAGTCAGTTTTACAAGTTTAATGATTTGAATACAACTGATGAAAAACCAGAAGAAAATCAAAAAAAGACTACAAATCAAAAAAAAGATATTTCTGCTACACTTGAAGAATTACTAACTGTAGCTAAAGAGCAAAGAGATATTCAGAAGAAAATATATGAGCTTTTAGCAGAAGAGATTAACCCTACTCCGCAAACAATTACAGTAAATGGTAAAGAATGTATTGAAAATTCAAGTGCAGAATGTTTTAAAATGCCACTAACAAATGATGCAAAAAAAATACCTGTATTAAAAGCAATGCTTGTTAACCCTACTCCAGAAACCGCAAAAGATTATCTTCAATGGCAAGCAAAATATTTAACAACTGGACCGTTTAAAGTTGGTAGGTCATTTCAGTATGCAATGAATACTTATGGCGAAGAAGCCTACCCTATGAACATCAATAGAAGTAGTGTTAATACAAATACGGATGAGTTAAACACAAAAAGAAAAGAGCATGTTCAAAAGCTTCTCAATGATAGATATAGCAATGGCTTTCTAGGTCTTTATATCTTTCTTGGCTCGAAATCACTTGATCAATTTTCAGTATCAGAAATATCAAAAATCACACAAGGCATAAAGTCAAAAAAAGCGATTACATTTTTGTTTGCTTCTAATGCAGATAAAGACAGCTTTTTTAAAAACTTGGAGTCCTCTAAAGATAAAGAGACTTTTAAAGAGGTCTCTCTATTGATAAAAGCCGAAGCATTTAAAGCTAACAACATTTATATGACACCAACATATATGGCAGTATCAAACATGAAAGATTCAAGCAAAAAACAAGCGGTTGCTATAGGACGAGTTAGTGAAGATGAGCTAAACGCAAAAATGTATGAATGGTTAGAGCAAGAGAGCATTGTCAAGAGAGGCGAACTAAGTGACCATAAAGTTTGGAACAGCAATATCAATCAAGGAAATAATAAATGATTCATAATAGATTAATTGCACCCATCAGCTTATCACTATCACTTTTGTTAATAACTCCTTCTATCTTACAAGCAACATCGCTTGGCGACATAGTCATGAGCACGAACACATCCGCCGGAACATGGAGTGACCCTCTTGGAGGAGGAACATACATGTATGGTGGTGATTTTAAAATGAAGTTAAAAACAACTTCCTCTGTAGCTCCTATTTTACAGTTTAAATTGCCATCTGCGAGCGTAGGTTGTAGCGGAATATCTATAAGTGGTGGTTTTTTAGCTTTTCTCGGACTTGATAAGCTTCAAGATGCCCTTAGCGATGCTGGCTCATCTTTAATGTTTGGAATCATCCTTGGGATGGAGTTTACGCTTCCTGCCGTATCGGCAGTGTTTGCAAAGATAAGAGCGTGGGCAAATGCCTTGCAAGGTTTACTCCAAAATGGATGTAATATAGGTCGTGCAATAGCTGCTTCTTCAACAGCTGCAAAAACATTGCATGAGTCTGAATTAGGAAGTGCCATCAACGGACCGTTTGATAAAATGGATAATTTTATCACTGGTGGGGATGATGTATTAAAAGGCATTCAAAAACTTGCATCATGTTCAGGTGCTGTGAATGATCCAAACTGTGATTTGGAGAAAGTTGCAAATACGGCTCTAGGTAAACAAATAAAAGAAGATCAAGCTAGAAATGGAGGGAACAGTTCTAGTGTTACAGGTGGTGGTATGGAGAAAGGAACAACACCATCATCATTGCCATATGCAGTTGCAACATCAATTACTCTAAATAATTTCTATACAAATAAAAAAATCACATGCCCTGGTGTTGCAACAACATCTATCACAGCTAATGATGTTCTTGTGGATATGCTAAAGTTCATATTCTTTGGGGATATTGGAGTAGATGATTATTCAGTAAAAGAAATTGAGAGCAAAATAGACATTGCGACATGTAAACTTAACAATGCTAGCCTCTCAAAAGAACTCGCTAGTGCCGTTACTACTGGAAAATCTTCCTCTTTTCCAATTCCTGTTTATTCAAAAATTCCACCACTCATAACAAATGCAGAAGATGCCGCCCAAGTGCTCGTCTATGGCTTTGAGAAGGTGAATGAAAAATATAGCAATATTACTGGAAATGCCATCAACTTACCAGATAGAAAGATTGTGTATTTAGATGTTCCACTTGGCAAAGAAACGGATACTACTTCAACATCAAGAGCAAGAGTTGTAATGATGTCAAGTCAAGCAATAGCAAGCGCATCTATACCAATGACATGGGATGGTGCTTTTAAAGAGAGTCTCAAAGGCATTAGAGGCATTGTTAATAGTCAAACTGGACAAACTTGGAATCTAAGCTCTGCTTACTCAGAATATGACACAACTGGCGTAGCGACACTAGCAACACCTTTGCTTATACCAGGTGTTAAAAAATACGCAAACATTATCGCAAAATTAGAAAAAAGACACGGCGGTGCAACTCCACAAACAGAGCAGTTGAAAGTAAAACTAGCAAAATACAATGCAATTGAATTTTCAAGAGGGCTAATTAATGGTATTCAATTAAGAGTGGCAGAATATGCAGCTGGCATCAAAGGAGATGCAACGGTAGTGAATGACTATTATGCAAGTATCTTGCAAATGGAGAGAGAAGTCTCCATTCTTTTAAAAGAAATGTCAAAAGATATTTCAGCGGATGCCTTATTGGAAACATTCAAAGAGATTGAAAAAGAGCAAACACTCGAATCAGTAAAGGCAGAAAGATGATGAAAAGCATTCTCTCTCCTTTAGTTGCCGCAATATTATTATTTGCATCAAGTAGTGCCAATGATATCTATTCAGAAGGAATCATAAGCACAAACAAGCAAGAACAAGCACCTAATCAAAAAGAACTTAATAACCTACAAGATTACAACTCTATGATTGAGGATTTAAAGCAAGGAGCCGCACTTGGCGATGCAGATTCTAATTTTTATTTAGGGTTTGTGTATATAAATGGAGTGACACTTAAAGATGGCACAGTTGTTCCAGCTAAAGTGCAAGAGGGCAAAATTATATTGCTTCATGCAATTTCAATAGGCTCAACTAAAGCCCTTGGCGTTTTGGCGGCAAAAAGTATCGAGAGCTCCAGCGTGGAACAACTCACAGAAGCAGTAAAAACTGCTCAGTTATCAGATGGCATCAATATTGAAAATAAAGACTATTACACACTGATGCTAGCAAGCCTTATTTTGGATAAAAATTCAGATGATGCCAATGCTATCGAGGTGGCTACAAAATGGATATACGATGCTGAAAAAAAGCGTCCTACTGCAAAAATGCAATATATTTTAGCTTCAATGTATGCGAAATTACAAAACATTGATGCTGCTAACTACTATCTCAATAAGAGTTGCTTAGACCCTCAAATGAATGGTTTATGTCAACAATTCAGAAGTGATTCTATAGATGGAGGTAAAAGTGAACAAACTTGCCAAAAGCTTTAGTATCTTAGCTTTGTCCACATCGTTGTTTGCAGATTGTCAAGTTGACTACGCAATTATGTACACAATCGCTAAAAATGAAAGACATGCAAATAGAAATATAGGATATCCATATCTTATATCTTTTAACAGTGAGAAGGATGCAAATCGAGCAAGGCAAGAACTAGAGCTTAACTGGTTAGATAAAAGAACGGTAGATTGCGGAGAGGCAGCTGCATGCAAATCTGATTTATCAGATATCAATGCTATTAGTATCACAAATCTTGATTTAGGTGCTTATCAAATAAATCAAAAATCTTTTAATTTTGAAGATGCGGATGAATACTTTGTGCTAAAAAATAGCTACGAAAACGCATGTGGTATTGTGTATGCGCATTATGAAGAGACGAAAGAATGGACATGGAGAACAATAGCAAGATACCACTCAAAAACTGAAAAATATAATCGTATTTATGCAATGAATTTAGCCAAAAATTACTCAAAAATGAAAGGAAAAGAGATATGAAAAAATATACATCAATAATCGGCTCTATGTTAAGTGTAGCGCTATTGAGTACCGGTTGTGTTCAAGCACAGCCAACTCCATCAGGAGATTCACACAATGTAGCGGAAGCCACTGGAAGCAAACAGGAAATTCAAGCAAAAGCAATCGCGTTATTGATTCGAAAAGTTGATGCATTAGAAGTAGCGACCACATCTATACAATCTAGTAATCTTCAAGTTAAAGTCAAAACAAGAGTAAAAACAGAAGAGGAAACAGGAATTACCAAACCTCTTGAAATGCAGATCCAAAGCGACACAAAATATGACAAAACAATAAAAGATTTTGCAGAGAAAGGTATTAAAAATGATTAAAAAATCACTTACACCTTTTCTTCTGATTGTTGCTCTTAACTCTTCCGTTGTGGCAGATATAACATCAGCGGATGTTAAAACAGCACTTGGAAAGATGATTGTGCATCAAGAATATCTCAATGCTAAACTAGAACAACAGCAACAAGATATCGCAACACAAAAAGAGGAAATTAAAGTTTTAAGAGAGAGTATTAAAACACTTCAAGAAGCAGGCAATAAACCTACATATATTTCCAGTGCTAAAGAAGCATTTAGTGTTGCTGATGGCTTAAACATAAGAGCAGATGCATCAATCTCGTCAAAGATTTTAAATGTAATCCCAAAAAATACGAAAGTTGTAGTGGAAGAGTGTAAGCCAAATAAAAATAATGAAGAGTGGTGCAAGATAAGTTATCAGCAAGGATATATAAGAAGTTTCTTGCTTTCGTTTGATAAAGAAAATACTTTAAATATTGAGGAAAGAAAATAATGAAAATGTTAAAAAAAATACTCGTACTATCGTTGGTGGCTTCAGCTACTCTTTTAGCTTCTGCTGACATAAATGACATAAAAAAGCTAAAAATGTTCGATAAACCAAACATATCTATCAATTCATTTCTTGAACATGAGAGCACTTACCAAGTTAAGGGTACGGTAAGCGATGAGCAAAGAACTTCACCTTTTGAGGCTTTCATTACAAAAGATTACAAAGAGGTTATTTTTGGAAAAGGTTTTAATATTCAAACAGAAAAGCCACTTGTTATACCAATTGATATTGACTTGATGCGAAAAACAGCAGAATATACAATTGGTGAAGGTGTGGATGAGTATTTTATTTTCACGGATCCAGAGTGCCAATATTGTCAAAACTTGGAAAAAGCGATACCTCAAATCGCTAAACATGCAAAAGTTCATGTGTTCTTATTCCCTTTGAGTAGGCATAAAGACGCAAAAGTGATGAGCTACTATATTATGTCTCAAAAAGATGATACTTTAAGAGCTGAAGCGATGCATAAAATAGCGAACGGCGGCAAAGAGTTTAAAGATGCCAAATTATCTCAAAATGATATTGAAAAATATGATGTTGATTTAAAAGCCCAATTAGACTTTGCTAACACGATGGGTGTTTCAAGCACACCAACTATTTTTAGTGTTAATGGCAATAAAGTAGAGTATCCAGAGTTGATGCAAAAATACAATATAGCTGAACCAGTAGATATGGGCGGTATTGAATTCTTAAAGAAGAGTAATTTAGAAATCTCTTTAAACGACAATAACAAAGATCCTCTATATGTTTTTACAACAGTGAGTGAACTTAATAAGCTAAAAGCGATTGAATCTAAATACGCAAAAGAGAAGTCAATTCGTGTGTTTTTAAAGCTTGACAATGCCCTTAAAGATTTGAATCCTCTCAAAGCTATTTATATGCAAACAGACAATGCAACAAGAGTAAAACTTATCAAAGATTTAATGAGTGAAAAAGAAATTGACAATACGCTCTTGGATGCTGCAAAAAATCTATCAAAAGACGAAGAAACAAAGTTCTTGCCAGTCTCTTATGTTATGCAGAAAATGCGTCTCAAAGCGGATGGTAGTTTAATAATCGTGGATTCTAAAGGCAATGTAGTCGAATGAAAAATTTAACTAAATATAATTTAGTGCTAAATGCAATAGGAATACTTCTCCTGTTGCTTATAGTTATTATTGAATACTACAATCAAGTAGTGTTAAGTAGTGGCTATAAGCATGATGTAATGGCTGATGAGAGCGTGAATACGATGTATATGCTTCTTAGAATGAGTCTTTGGAAAATCCATTTATTCGCAGGTATTTTAGTATCCATCCTTTTTTTAATAAAGGGAATTGTCAATAAAAACACAATGTTTTTAAAGTTGGCAGTGTTTGTACTTATTACAGGTGTTGCAAATTACTTTTTTCATAACACTCTTCTTTTTTTGTTTCATATTGGATATTGCGTTTTAGCATCGATTATGTTTGTGATGATGTTATACAAAGAGTTAAAAATGGAAAATTCTTATGCTAAATAATAGACAAACACTAACAATAAAAATACTTCATGTTCTTATGGTGATGCTTGTTACTACTGTAGTGATAACCGCCATCCTAAATACTACGCTTCTATCTAAAGAGAGCATTATGAGCATGATTGATTATGCTCTTACGGTAACAAACGAAGAAATGAGCCCTACTGATTCTATTTTTGTGGCTAGAGTAATTAGACAGCAACTATGGCAAGTTCATTTTTATGTTAGTGTAACAGCCGTGCCAATAATGGTTTTTATCGTGGCAATTATTCATATCAATTACAGTTCTCTTTTTTTGCAAAATAATTCATTAAAACTATCTATCACCCTTAATTTAGTTGTCTTTTTGTTTATGACAATCAGTGGTTTTTTTTTATTTTACAGAGCTGATTTAATGCTCTCAGAGAGCACAATAGGTCTATTGAGGGATTTGCATTGGATTGGTCTTTACGGATCAGGGATTGTCGTTGTATTTCATCTTTACTCAGTTGTTGTAAAAAGGTTATCAAAATGAAACTCCTATCGCTTGTTTGTTTTGTTGTTTCACTTTATGCGAGTGACACTTATGATGAAGCCATGCATTACTTGGAGGGAACTAAGGGTGCCACAGAAGAGACAAGAGATATGCCTCGATGTCCTTATGAGCGATGCGATGGTAAAACAACATACATCCATGTAAAAAAAGATTTAAAAAAAGGTTATGAACTTCTTAAAAAAGCACATAGTGAAGGCGATACAAAAGCATCATTAAAGGTCTTGGACATTCTATTGAAGCAAATAGACTACAAGAGCAAGAACTATGATGAATATCTCGTAAAAAAACTAGAAGCAGACTATGGATTAAACATTGAAAACTATAACAACGATGTACTTTCTGTTTTAGCATCCTTGGAAAAAAGCGACACTAAAGAGTTTCGATGTAAGGGAGCGTTTGGATTGTATGAGGCAAACACAAAGGGATATTTCGGAGTGAGTGAGAGCAATAGATTAAATATGGCAAAAATAAGCGAAGAGATAGTTTTAAGTTCATGTAGTGATACATCTCTTGAATATTTCAAAATCATCAATAAGTGGAGAAAATAGTGAAAGAGTATCAAAATAAAAAGAGCAGCAAAAGGAATGGTGTGTTTACAAATAAAAAAATTACATGTAGTTTGCTACTTATAACAACCATTCTTTTAAATACTCATGTTAGTGCAAATGAGCAATTTATATTGAGTGATAAATACCCAATAGTAAACTCCTACACAAAGCAATACAAAGGTAAGCGAAATATTGAAAGTACAAAAGCACTTCTCAATGATAAATGTTTTACGGATGCAAATACATTTATATATGACAAAGAGAAACAAAAAGATATTAAGGTAAGCGTAGGTGACCCAGAATCTAAAAATAAACGAGAAACGGTTGTTACAAAATCACCTGATTACGGGAGTGCTTTAACTGCTCTAGCAGAGTGCGTAAATAAAACTTCAAATCCAATAGCAGCTTGGGAAGGTCTTTTCATTATAAAGTCATTTTTTGGGATTGATTATAAAAAGAATATAAATGCCTATAAAAAATTCAGCAAGATTTTATATGAAGATAAAAGTTGTGATGGCTTTATAAATCAAGGAGATATCTATAAAAATGGTATAGGAGAAAAAGTTGATACCAAAATAGCTCTCAATATCTATACAGAGGGCTTACAAGTATGTAAAGAAGATTGGCAAAACATGGTTCTTACAATGAGGGTGAACAGCTTGAAACAAAAAGAGAAGCTAAAAAAATGAATAAGCTTCTTGTACTTTTAATGGTTTCTTTTACCTACTCCTTTGCTCTTGTGGACTTAGGTACGCATGGCGCGACTGGAGATATCAAAGAAAAAAACTTCATGGATGAGGTGGAAGAAAAATCAAAAGACATCAATGCGACATTGCTTCAGCAGCAGCTCCAAGATGGAGAGGATGAATATTTGACCGTACAAAGAGTTGTCCCAGTTTGCACAAAGACTCAAAAAAGATTTTTTACTCCAACCTTTGTAGTTCCAGCGGATATTGTCATGCCAGATGGCAGAGTTATCGCTAAAGCTGGTGAAGTTCATAATACTTTAGAGGTTATGAAGAAAAACAACATAGCCATAGATAGATATATGATGTTTATTGATGCCCAAGACGATACGCAAGTTAAGCTCTCTCACATGTATAAAAATCAAGGATATGTATTTATAACAAACGGTTCCATTAAAGAGTATGAAGAAAAAACAAAAATACCGACTTTTAAAGCTGATGCAATAAGCATTGAAAAATTTAACATCCAATGCTCCCCTTCCCTTGTTATCCAACAAAACAACGAACTAATTGTGTATGAATACAATCCAGAAGATATCGCCGATGTGGATGGTGGCAAATGATAAAAATTATATCCATTATTGTGATGCTCTCCACTTTACTTTTTTCAGGTTCCACAAGACCTGTATTTAATCCAATTACAACAATTGACTGGGCTTTTTTTGCGGATACATTTGAGTGGAAAACTAAGCTTTGTAGTTGTCAACTAGGAGATACTGGACTTCAAAAAGCAGGGTTTGAGCTTTCATTTTATGAGCCAATAGCACTTATTGATGTTTCCGCTACACCTTGGAATTTTCCATCAATTGGTGTTGGCTTATCAAAAAGTTTAGGCAGAAAACAAGGAACTACGCGCGAGAGTGAGAGTGAAAGTAAGACATCGGCTTTTAGATATACGCACTTCATTATCTATCCTATTTTTTCGGTAATTAATCTCATCACTGATTATGTGTGCTTTGAGAAGCTATCTGCACTAAGTTTTGGATTTATGGCGGAGGTTAATCCTGCGCATAATAATGACTCTATTGCAGCATTTATGAGTCCTCACAAGCTACTATTTGCTTTAGCTTCACCAGCGTGTGTCTTGGATTGTGCGTCTTCAACGGCTAGTAGCTCAATGAACTCGCTTTATTTTTGTGCAGGGTGTTGGGAGCCATTAAGTACAAACACTGGATGGACGCAAGGCGCAGAGCCTGTAACGGAAGCTGGAACACTTGCAACAAGACTATTGGATAATATGCATGCTACTTATGCCCTCACTAAAAGCTCTAATGCTTCCTTTACTTCAACAACTTCAAATGCAACGCTTAAAAATTCAATGTGTGGAGAAACATATTTTCCAATAGTACTAAAAACGCAATATCAACTGCAGCTTGCATATCCAGTTGTATGGGATGCAAAGCGTATAGGTGCATTGGGGATTGGTTGGGCAGATTTTAAATTAGGAAAAGATCCATCCGAAGATATAGCTTTTTGGGTTTGGAGAAAAAGAGATCAATGTGCAGGTGCTTACGATTGTAAGAGTACTTTTTCAGGAGTGAGATAACATGCGAAGCATATCAATCATATTTTTATTGGCAGTGGCTTTACTTGCAAGCAGTATAAATAGTTTTTTTGATTCTATGAAAAAACAGCAAGATCAATATCAAGATAAAAATCTATCAAATGAGATTAGAGAATCCCTTGTTAAGAAACTAAAAATTTCTAACGAAGCAAACCTAACGAAAAAGGATAAAGAAACTATAGATTCTTTGAATAAAAATAGCAATGCTTCACTAAATAAAGCCGTTCCGTGGATTAGCAAGAATATGATGAGCGGTATAGATGAAAAGCAATTACAGCCTATTATTGACTCAATGACACACAAGACAGTTGCAGACGAAAAAGTAGATACCATCTTTTATTTTTTTTCAACTTCTCAGTCAGAATATGCCCTCTATAACTTTGTGAATAAGGTCTCTAAGCTAGAGAGCATTAACAAGAAGCTCAAATACTATGGTGTCGTTCAAGGAATGCTTCAAGAGAGCGAATTAGAGAAGCTTTACAAGCCATTTGAGTTCAATGAAAGTCTTGGTGAAAAAACAATCATTAAGATGCATCCAATCATGTATAAAGATTTAAACCTAAAAAAAGTACCTGCATACCTATTCTCAAAATGTTCTATAGGTGAATTCAAATATAAAGATTGTGATAACAAGTTTCTAGTTAGGGGCGATATAACCCTTGAAAAAGCTTTAGAGATAGTTTCCAGCGAAGATAAAAGTTATTTGGATTACCTGCATTTATTAGAAAAAGGAGACTATTAGAATGCTCAAATTATTTATTTTTGTAAGCTTTCTGTTTCTTAATATATATGCTGACCAAAACATAACCAACCCAATGGGTATAAATAAAACTATTGCTTACAATATACCAGATGATGTAAATGACACCAATAAAACTAAATGGAACTCTACAAATTGGGGCAAGAAAATGTCTGGAGAAAGTAATGGTGCCGTTGGCAATACTATGATGTTTATGAATGACAGTGCTTTTTTAAAAAAAGGAATGACGACAGATACTTCTAAATTAACAACAAAGTCATTCAATGAGGACGCTAATGCTTCCGCGGCAGCTTCTGGTTATACAGATGATTATAGAGCTAAGGTTATGTCAGGTGTCGTTGCAAATACTGCTTATTCACCAAAAATCAATGAAGACGGAAGTACTCTGAAATGTTTTATGGCTAGAGATTTGCCATTTAGATATAAATGTGAAGAGACAGGATTGGTGTATGGCGGAGCTACGATTGCACAAACAGTAAATGGGCAAGTTTCTAATATGGATGGCATGTCAGGTAAAGAAGCGTTGAATCTATGTAAAGAGAATTGCAAAAGAAAAGCTGATTGTATAGAAACAGAAGCAACTACAGCACAAAATATGATGTTAGTAACTAAAAGTTTTAGTTTTAATTCAGACAGTTCATATACTGCTTTATATCCTAATCTTAATAGCTCTTTGAAAATAAAATATTTAACTTTTGAGCTTAATACGACTGTTGTAGATAATAGCAATAATCAGAAAGTAGAGCAGCCTAAAGTGTATATGGATATTTCATATATTGACCAAAACAATAAGACAGTAGATTTAATAAAACATGTATGGACCAAAATAATAAGGGGTTCGGAAAAAATAGATATTGGAAGTAAAATAAATAGTCTGAATATAAAATTATATTCAGAGGATGTAAATACTACTATAAGTGGGAACATCTCTAATGTATCAATTGATTATGAGGGTTCTACAAAATATATTTGTTCCCAGCTTCAAGATATATCAACGCAACAATCTGAAAACTTTGCATACAAATGTCCTAGTGGAAATATAGTAACTCTTGGTGCATATAAGATATGTTCATCAGGTGTTTTAGCTGGAGATAATTTAGATGGTACTTATTCAGATAAAAAAGCCTGTAATAATGTATGTAATATTACTAAAAAGTGCAATGTTGAGATAGGTGCATTTGATGCCACTATATTTGAGCAAATAAGAGAAGGAAGACTAGGAAAAATAAGTGCCGATGGTGCTTATACATCTGCTGATATGAATACTATTTCATCAAATACAGATTGTACAAATGCAAGAGCAGCAAAACAAAAAGTTATTAATGAAGTTGCTTTTAACGCAAAAAATATACCATATCAAACTGTTTTAAATGGTTCCTTAGTACCAAATGTAGATCGTCCTAGAGTTTTAAGTTCTTCAAATGTAAATTATGAAACTCAAAAAAAAGAAGAGTGGAAGGATAGTGCTTATCAGACCATGCTTCAAAGTGCTACTTACTCTTCAACGGTTGGTAATATAGGAGAAAATACAAAATCAAATTTTGCTTATTACATAGGGACGGCAACCGGTTCAAGCTATGGAAGCATAGATGTAACATCAAGACGAGAATTTATCTGGAAGCTAAAGCCAAATGCTCTTTTTTATAACAATAGTAAAGTATATAGACTATATTCAATTGTAAAAGTTGATGTTGAAAAATACGGATATACAATGAATGGAAAAGAACGATTAAGAGACCAAATATGGTATATCAAAACATCTGAAGCAGATACATTCGCTCCATTTTTAAGAGCAGAACATTATGCAAAAGCAACAACTATTGATGTTGGAAAAGGAATCGTTAAGCCTGCCCTTTCTTATGACCCTACTACATCATTTAATGCACAAGTATTTAGTGGAACAAATTGGGTAGATTCAAGTCTTTCTAATACAGCCACATCCTTTAAAACAACTTCTTTCTTACCTACTGATTTTTGGTATGAATTCAAAATATTTGACTCCGTAGGAGATATGATTAATAAAATGCCAGGGGTGGTAAGAAGTTCCACTTCTACTGGTGGAGTAGTATCTAATAACTATAGCGGTAACTTCAACGGAACAGGAGATGGTATTGCAGGATATGAGATATATACTTTTTTTTCAGAGAGTAGTCTGACATATCAAGATTTAAAAAATAAAATAGATGCTATTGATAAAAATGCGGATAAAAAACATCAGCTTGATGACTATGGTGCGAAAATATATAAGACTACAGATGATAAGAATTATGACAAGTTTATACAAGGAGATAATATTGAAACTAACAGTAATGTTGAAATTTATCAATATGGCCCCATAAGTAATAATAGCTTAAAAGTAAGATTAAAACCGAGAAAAGAAGATGTTGGCAAAAATGGTTTTGTATATATTTTTATGTATTAAGGAGAGGAAATAATTATGTTAAAAAACAGTATTTTTGTTTTAATTTTTATCAATAGTTTATTGTACTCAACTACCATAAATGAACTTAACCATCCAACATCACTTGTTTTTGATATAACAAAAGACCCAACTAATTTAACAGGGATAAGTGTTTCAAAAATTATGTTAGAAGCGACAAAAGTTGCCAAGCTCGTCAATATGATAACCCCTATATATTCAAGAGATATATCTATAAGTAACTGCCAGAGTGATGCTGATTTAAACTACTACTGCCCACAAGATGTGGCGGCCTGTGATAACACTCAAAACAAAAATGATGGCTTTTCAACACAACATTACGGCGTAACCACAACAAAAACCGATGTAGTATGCCCAACTGGCACAAACCTACCAAGCCAATGCAACGGCACATATCCTAATGCTTGGATAAAAGATATGTACACCACGCTTTTAAACAGATGCCCGGACCAAGCAGGTTATAATCATTGGCTCACTTATGTAAATACACTTGGTATTACTTCAAGTAGCCAACTGCAACCTACATTTTGTGCTTCTGCTTCAAACAATGGAGAGCCATGTGGAGCGACAACATCATCCCCTACTACTTGTTACGGCTCTTCGATACAAAATGTTACTGTGCAACAACCTGTTACGACTAAAACAAGTATGGGATGCCCTAGCGGTGGGACATTGGCATCTGATGGAACAACTTGTAATAAAACATGTAGCAATCCATCATATTCTTGCCCTAGCGGTGGTTCGCTATCAGGCTCAACATGTAATAAAACTTGTAGTAGTGGTTATTATTCTTGCCCTAGCGGTGGTTCGCTATCAGGCTCAACATGTACAACATCATCTTCTTATGGTGCGACTAGCAGTATTGTAATTGTAGGTTGTAGTGAAAATCCAATTGCAGGTGCATATAAGAGTAGTTTTTGTGGTGTAACAGCTGATGGAAGATGGAATAAATATCAATACTGGACTTATGGTTATTCTTGTCCTAGCGGTGGTTCACTATCAGGCTCAACATGTACAACATCGTCTTCTTATAGTGCAACATATAATACTTCGTCATATAATTGTTCGTATGGGGCGAGTGTTTCCTCTTATAATTATTACTCTTGCCCTTATAGTGCTATATGCCCAACTGGCACAAACCTACCAAGCCAATGTACAGGCACATATCCTAATGCTTGGATAAAAGATATGTACACCACGCTTTTAAACAGATGCCCGGACCAAGCAGGTTATAATCATTGGCTCACTTATGTAAATACACTTGGTATTACTTCAAGTAGCCAACTGCAACCTACATTTTGTGCTTCTGCTTCAAACAATGGAGAGCCATGTGGAAGTGCTACACCGTCTGCTTCTACTTGTTACGGTTCTTCGATACAAAATGTTACTGTGCAACAACCTATTACGACAAGAACCACTGGAACATGCCCAACTGGCACAAACCTACCAAGCCAATGCAACGGCACATATCCTAATGCTTGGATAAAAGATATGTACACCACGCTTTTAAACAGATGCCCGGACCAAGCAGGTTATAATCATTGGCTCACTTATGTAAATACACTTGGTATTACTTCAAGTAGCCAACTGCAACCTACATTTTGTGCTTCTGCTTCAAACAATGGAGAGCCATGTGGAAGTGCTACACCGTCTGCTTCTACTTGTTATGGTTCAGAACCTTATAATTATTATACTTATGATTGTAATTCAAGCACAAATATATATCACGAAAATTATGTTCCTCAAAACACTGGTGGAATAAGCTCAATATCTCCAACACCACCAATAAATAATTGCGTTCAGAGGGATTATATATGTAATATAAATCCTGGAACAACTTGCTCAAAAGTTAATAATATTTGGAGTTGTTCAAAATATGATTGTGATGCAAATAGACAATGTGGAATCGCAAAGTGTTCAAATGGTATTCCACAGCCTCTTGGTACTGATTTTACTAACTCCCCATTAGTTGGGCAAGACTCTACAACTATTTGTAATGGGGAAGTCTGTGATGCAGTAACATTTGAAAGGCTTGGTAATTGTCGAGGAATTACGAGATGCCCTACGGCATTTGGTGTTTATGAAAAGAATGGCAACTGTTATCAAGATGTTTGTCCTCCTACAGCGACGGAAAAAGATATAGGTGGTGGACTGACTACTTGTTTGTCACTTCAATGTCCACCAAACTATATAGAAAATACAAATGGTGGATGCGATGCAAAATAAAATCTCATTATATATTAAAGTCTTTTCTCAATTTCTATTTTACCTAATAGGAACATTCTTACATGAAGCAGCTCATTGGATAGCTGCAAAATTAACTCTTTCAGAAACACCGGCAATTGCTGTAATTGAAGAAGAGGATATAAATGGAAATAAGTTCAAAAAGACTGTATCGGGATTTACAATTATTCCAAGAATAAAAAAAGACTATGTAGTTTATGGACATGTATTTTCTATTCCTAGAATAAATGCATCGCTGGTTCTAATATCAGCTGCACCTTTGGTATGGTTTATCGCTTTATATTATCTACTATTAAATTGTGGTTTTATATTTATTACAATTGAAAACGGAAAAATATTCTTGAATTTTAATTATAAAGAATTTTTTACACCTCAAAACTTGTTGATAATATATATCTCTCTCCAGCTAATATGGGCGGGCACTCTCTCGTCGCAAGATATAAAAATGTTTTTTAAAGGAGTGCTCTCTGTGTCCTTTATTATTATATTTTTAGCAACCATCACAATATATGATTTTTTTAATAATTATCAAATATTTCATCTTCTTCAAAGGGTTTTATCATGAGTAATAAAATAATAAAATTTGTAGTAGTATTTTTTTTGTTGATAAATAACTTAAAGGCAGAAACAACTGCTGTTCAGAGAGATGCTTTCTTTTTTACAGATAGAGTTACTTCAACAACATCTACTCCGTCAGCTCTTCAATACTATGATTATAAAGAAAACTTAGCCGATGAGATTTCTATTGATGTTTATAAAAATAAAGATTTTAGTAATTTACAAGGTAAAAGAATTTTTGTGGGATATGGAGTGATTGACCCAACTGGTGACGACTGTAAAGTGTTTACGCCAGATGTGACAGGTCAGGAGAACAATATTACAGTATGTTTACCTTGGTGGAGAATTGAGAGAGAATATGCAACATCATCCACTCAAGGTTCAGGAGTTTCATTTACATCTTTTCTATCAAAAATGCAACGCCCTCGCCCACCAAAGAATGTTTCAGTTTGTGATGCTTGGGATGCATCTCAAAAATTGCCAGGTGGGACTGTTACTTGTACAACATATTATGATAAGTCAATTAGTGATGATTGTTATAAAAATCCTTTACAGGCGCAATGCAGGAAAGATAATTGTGGGAGTTGGGTTAAAAATAACTGTACAAGAAGCGGCCGCTCAATAGGACATGAGCGAGAATCTTTAGACAATATAGAATTAAATTCAACAGCAGAAAAAAGATATGAAAGCAAAGTAAATCTAATAACTGAGCAATATATATGCCCAGAAGGAAACTTTACGAATACGGCTGTATGTACGAACATGAAAGAAGTTGCGATGAATCCATATGAATGTAAGGCTGATGACACAGCAACTCCACTAGATGATAGTATTATGAAATATTGTGATGAATCAAGACCAGTAAGAGATGTTGCATCAGGAGCAATAAAAGGCTTTTTGGGCACTTGTCCAGCTGAAGCTTCTGCATCTAATACCCAATTTGAGGTTACTTGTACGGTCAATAATTTTTCTCAAACTAGGAATACATGTACCGATTATGGTGCATCTTTAATAAGCTCAATTAGTGAATTGTTGGAGCAATCTTATGACTTACATTATACTGAGCAAAAAGTGAGAGTTTTGTCGGGTGCTATTGATCGATTTGCCGATAGAGAAGACTGCGTTAGAGCTAATACTGTTGAGAGCGGTAGAGATAAATCTGCATATATAATTGCAAGTGGTTCGGGTTCACTAGATGATGATATTTATCTGACTGTTCACCATAGTGACGATACCCATACGGTTGAATATTGTAATCAACAGCACAATGATGTGGCAGGAAGTAAATTGAATTTCTCTGAGATGGGAGCACCTGTACAATGTATCCAAAATAGTGGAAACTACAGTTTTAATAAAAACATAAATATTTCAGCTGGAGATGTTATTTCTGTTCAGCAAACAACAGAAAATGAGGATGGGGGCTATCATGGAGCAGCGGGCTCATTTGAATTAAGAACACATTATAGTTCATCAAAAGTTGTAATAGATGGAGTAGAAGCGACGCCCGATACATATCCAGGTAACTTTCCATTTCATCCAACAAGCATGGGCAGTTTTATAAATTTATGGGAAAATACACTTGGCTCTTTATCAATAATGTTCCCATACGCTGGTGTTTATACATTGTATTTTTATTCCGAGAGTGGAGAGCTTGTTGCAAGTAAAGAGGTAGGTGCCGAAGATTTCAAGACATTAAATAGTGGGACTGGATATAAGCAGCTTTTTTTAGCTAGCAGTATCCCGATAGCTCCTACCCTAGATAAAACGAATGAATCCACTTTATGTTTAAATGATAATTGGGCAGATTATGGTGGTGGGGTTTACGGGGGGAAAGCTTCCGTTTCTGGAACACCTTGTCAAGAACCAAGCATAGGAAATACTTATCAAAAAAGTAAAGCTATAAAGCGTGTTGTTGTAAAAGATATGTTAACAAACTCTTTTACTGTTATCCCACTTGTTTATCCACTTGGGTATCCGAATCGTGTGTATATTTCAAAAGTTAAGCTTTATGAAGATCGGGTATATCATTGTTATGAACAACCAGAAATTGCAGTACCACTTGGAGGAAACTAATGAATTTTATATTAAAGTCATTTTTTATACTATTTTTTATTTTTGTTAATGTTGAAGCAAAATATGTTTGCTCGACTGATCAAGTATTTCAAGATTGGTTAAATCAAAAGCCTGCGGATGTGAGTAATGATATAGCACTTGTAAAATATTCAGACCTCGTATCTTGTAAGAGTCAATGTAAAAAAACAGCGAGTTGTGTGGCTGGAGCAACAACAGGATACACATGCCCTTTATTTGACTTAAATACTGACTTAACTGGTGACGATTTAGGTTTAAATTCTTTTTCAAATGTGACTACTTGTAATAGTGAATGTTATCAACAAAATAGTTGTGTTGCATGGACTGATAATCCTAAATGTACACCTGCTTCATTTGATAAATCAAATCCTGTATCAGATTATACTGGTAAAACTGTTTTTACTAAATATGATATTTCTTGGAATTGCACTAGCTCTGAGACCACACACGGAGCATGTCTTGCTTATACAACACAGAGAATTGATGATAACACTACTTTTGATTTAAGTAAAATCGGATGGAAGAGTAAAAAATTTGCTGGACCAGATGAAGCGATGACGGCAGTTGCTGGGATGGAACAATTTCAACATATCTGGAGTGGATGGAATGGCATGTGTGAAAATGGGGTTGTCTTTGATAGTGCTTGGATGTCCGACCCTATGACTTTATTGTCTTTTGCTAAGATGTTATATACTGGGGCTTTAGCAGGAGCATATGGAACCGCCACTGATGGCTCAGGTCTTATGCAACAAGGAGCGCAATCTATCAGTGACACCGCTAAGAGTGTGGGTGATTCATTTGATAAGCTTACAACTTTTGGTGATTCTGCTGCTGAAGGTGGAACAAAAACTATAGATGCTGCTAAAGCGGCAGAAGATACTTCAAAAGTAACAGGTGCGGCAGGTACTTTTGCTAAAATTAAGGATGTTGCAGACATAAATTTAATAGACGCAACAAGTCTTACGAATGCTGTATCCGTCGGAGATGCAGTCATGAGTGCAGCTGCAATTATTTCTGCTGGTATGAGTGAACCTGCTGGAGATGATTTGAAAACAGCTGATGATTATATGAAAGCACAACTTGGTGGAACAAATGCCTCTATCGCAGCAGTTAACTACACACAGTGTATGGCATCTATAGGGCTAAGTTTTCCAAATATGGTAGGATTTTCAGTTGATTCTAATGAATCAATGTCGGTAGAATTAAGAGAGCCTTGGAAAAACATAATAACTTTATCGGATAATCAATTAGCTGGATTAATGAAAGCAACGAGTGTAAAATTTGTAAAAGGAAGTTATCTTTTACAAAGCCACAGCGGTAACATCGGGTATTATATAGCTACAACATCTTTGGCCTATACGCAAGCAGGACAAGTAATATGTGGCAACGGAACTATTGCAAAAGCAATAAATATTAATAATCAGATGGCGAGTGATAAAAGTGGTGGGATGAACACACAAGCAATGGCAGGGGCTGCCGTTGGCCAGGCTCTTACATATTTACCACCACCTTATAACTTAATAGCTTCTATCGCTCTAAAAATGCTTACCTCTGTTTCGGAGGGCAATGCGTGCACTGATGAAGATATAGCTATGAAGTGGGGTATGCAGCAGTTTAAAACAAATAAAGCTTTAAAGTTTAGTCAGTGCCATGCTACTGGCTCCGAGTGTGCAGCTAAATATTTTTGGGGAAGCTGTATGAGAACTAGAAATCTTTCTTGCTGCTATGATCAAGAGATGACCAAAATATTTGTAGAGGGAGTAAAAGCACAGATTCCAAAAGCATGGGTAAAAAATCAATGTGATGATATCGGGCTAGAAGATTTAAAAAATGTTTCTTTTAGAAAATGTTTAAATAGTGAAGATCCAGTAATTGCAAAATGTTTTCCACAAGCAAGTTGGTTGGCTTTAAATGATGCGATTAAAAAACAAACTGTAAAAGGATTTGACGCGAGTTCTCTCACAAATATGGCGGTTGATGCTATGCCAATCGGAAATGATCCATGGGGACCAAGAATCGGAGATTAATACTTGACACTTTTGGTCATTTTTAATAAACTCTAGCAATTTAAAAAAGGTGTAAATGATGTTAAAAAATACAAAGATTAGTGTTTTAGCTTTAGTTGGTGTGAGTATGTATTTTAGTGGGTGTGCTACTATTAATAGTGGTATTGAAAGAAGTATTACATATACTGCACACTCAGTAACAGGAATTCCTTATCCTATGAAAAGTGGGAAAATCTATATTGAGTCCACAACAGCAAAAGATACACAACATGTCACACCACTTAATGCGCAACTTCATGGGTTTGATAATGTTGTAGCTACAAACATAATGCAATGCGATTCTCTTCCAGAGCTTACAGAGGTTTTTATTGAACATGGTTGGATAATTACAAAAAATAAAGAAGAAGCAGATTATCAATTATCCACTTCCGTTGTTTATTGCGGGTATGCGAAAGATTGGTTGAGCAAAAGCAATAGAGAGCAATCCATGAAAGAGAGAGGGTATTATCGTGATTTTAAACTTCTTTCCAAGCAAAAAGATTTAAACATAACAGATGCACAAATCGAAAATGAAGAACCAGAAGCCTTAGCAAAATTAGCAGAATATTTTGATGTTACCAAGGTCAATAAAAACTATTTCAATGTTTTTGATTATAAATATAAAGAAGCCCCAGAGAATATTAAGGCTATGGCCAATGCAAACAGTATGAGTGCTCATTTTGAGTTAAAAGACCCTTCACATCACTCAATAAATGCAATTTCAACAGGGGCTGGAATGATGCAGAGTAATTCTACTGCTGGTATGGCTATGATGGGAGTAGGATTGTTATTTGGAATGGGGCATAGTTTACCAGAATATTCCGGATATAAATCCGAAATTAAAGTGTATAACACACAAACAAAAGAAACAAAAATAGAATATATTGAAAATATAATTCCAATGAACTCTTTGGTTGAAAAAGTCGGTAGGTATGAGAATTATAAAGGGCAAGCGAATTATTTTGCTCGTGGGCTTTTCTATAAATAACACAAACCCTCCTCTCCTTTGAGGAGTAGAAAGATGTAATTTGTAGAATGTTTTGTTATAATAATTTTTAATTAAAATGAAGGAAAGTTGTCAATGAATAAAATTCTAATGAGTTTAGTCTTACTATCAATCAGTTTATGTGCGGGTCCTGTCGAAGTTGGTGCAGGAGTGGGAGTTGCGGTGGTTATGCAAAATCCAACTTCTAAACAACAAGTTATAGATTTATGTACAAAATTATGTCCACAAGTAGCATTAAATGGAGAGAAAAATAGGAATGAAGTAATGCCTATTGTTGTAAAAAGTTGCATTGATAAAGCAAGTAGTGAACTGAAAATCAAATGAATGATGAATTTGTTGGCAAATTATTAGAATATTATAAAAAAACACTAGAGACGCAAGAGCAAATAAAACAAAAGATTGTCTATTTTACTTCATAACTGTTGAAAGCGATATAAATAAAAATAAAAAATTTGTAGTATTCGGTATTAAAATATTCATTCTAATTCTTCATTTTAACACCTAATTATATGATGCATCAATTCGTTGAAACGACTATAACTAGGTGCTTTTAGATACATAGATAAAATAAATTCCGCGTATTTGCGTGACGATTCTGCGAGGAATTGCCTTACATATTTTTAAGCTATTAAATCAAAATGAATACATTTATTTTAATTTAAGCAAAAAGTAAAATAAACAAGGTACAATACAGCAATTTATTTTTATTTACAACAAAACTACCAACCTAAGAAATCCGCATTTTTTGCCCTTTTCTTTGCATCCCATTGTGTTAGTAGTTTTTAAGAGCCGTCCTTTAGTGAGACCACCTCGACCAAAGTTAGCCCCATACGGATGGTATGCAGGACTGCTGACATTAACGGTTAGTAATATAACCGTTGCAAAACTCCTCCATAAAACCGGGGAATTCCTAAGCTATGAGCTACTAACTTTTCATGGTGACATGTCAAGGGCGATAAAGTTTCTTAACCTAATACACGGTTATGATGCGCAACGATTATCGGTATAGTAAACAAGGCAATAGCGTAAAGACAGTGGTAAATAGGTATCTCTCAATACTTATATAGCACTGTTTTTATAGGTTTCTTCGGTGAGAACCATCTTGTGTACCCATGTTTTCACTTTTTCATATCCTCGTATAAAAAATCACATATTATTCAAGATGGCCTTTAAAAATTATCTAAGAGACAGTTGTGTTTCTATCGTATCACATTGATAGAAACTTGCCACATCTTAACAAACCTTTTGCCTAAGCGACTTCCCGCTTTTCATTCTTCAAAATATACATAAAAAAAACAATCAAAAAAAAAGGAAAATTACATCATGGATGCAAATCAACAAAATGCCAAAGCAGTAAAAGACGGTGCATTAACACCATCGCAAAGAAACCGTGCAAAAAAAGAGAGACAAAGATTAGCGAGAGCCAATAATAGTGCGGCTAACACTACTCCAGTCGTACAAAAGAATACTTTTGTGTCCGAACAAGAGGTAGCTCCAGCTCCAGTCCGTTTAACGGATGAAGAATATACACAAAATATTCTTGATAAAAAATCAGCAAAAGTTGAAAAAAATCCCAAAGGTTCAGTAGTGTCAACCGCTGAAACAAGTGAGTCAAGAGCCCTGGCATTTAAAGTTGATGAAGTCAATATGATTACAGACTTTACTCGTTCAAACATGGGTACGGATAGATTGTCATTTGATGATGGTGCCGTTCTTATTAAGATGTTTAAACATAATGTCACTGACAATCTTGCAAAATTCATAGAGCAAGCATATTCATTCGGTATTGGCTCAAAATGGGCACTAAGAGAGTATAAAGAGGCACAAAGAGTACTCAAAGCCAATGAAGATCGTATCGCCAAAGAGAGAGAAAAATCTATCTCTAGTGAAACAACTGCTGAAACAAAAGAGCGTGAAGCTCAAGAACAGGCAGTTAAAAAAGCACTACTCGAACTTGAAAAGGCAGAGGAAGCCTTGGCTAAAGCGCAAGAAGCTAAAATGAAAGCTATTGCAGAGCAAGACTCTGGATATGAGCAAAGAATTATTGCTCAAAATGAAAGACAAATAAACGAAAGAGCTGAAGCCAAAGCTAAAGCTGAACAAGGCAAAAAAGATGCCGATGCTGCTAAGGCCACAGCCAAAGAAAGCACAGGCGAAACTGATGGTACCAAAGTTGCATAATCGTAACTGCGTGACACAAAAAGCAAATTTAAAACAAATAGTTTAGGTAAAAAAAGCGATTGAAACGGGAAGCGTCGTAGGTGCTAAGTTTAAAGGGTAGTTCTCTCTTTAAATTGTCACTAAAGACGAGATTTCAATCGTGGTTTGTAATATATTATTTTAAGCATTTTGCGTGATGATTTTAAGCAAAAAAATTTTAAACTTTAGTACAAAAAAACTTACAGAGTTTCGCTTACGCTTTGTGTATATTTACACTTCGGATATCTACTGCACCCAATAAACTCATCATAACCGTACTTCTCTTTAGCTTCTGCTGACTTGACTTTCCTTGATACCAATTCGCCCTCTTTACATCGGGGACATATTTTAGAACTGTTTTCCTCTTGGCTCTGTTCATCAACAACAATAGGAGCAACAGGAGTCTCATCCATTAAATCAGTGCTATCATTTTTAGAGATTTTAAATTTTTTTCTATAATCAAATTCAACTGGCATGTGGGCATCTAAAAGTAGTTGTGCCAACTCTTTAGCCTTATCAATATCAAAAGCCTTGCCTAGTAAGCTAATAGCCTTAAATACACTAATATTATCTATGTCTTTACTCCTGTTGGAAACAAAGCTATCTCCTCTCTCAAAATCATCAGGAAGCTTACTATTGGTTATGTTTGTTTGAGGATGGATTAAAACTTTATTCGTAATATGTATGCCCCCAAATAAGGCAATTCGTTTTGAGAAGAGTGTTTTGGCATCAATAAACTCTCTTAGAACGAGAGCATGCCTTTTTGATTGTTCAAGCGGGTTAGGATATGTATTTGTAAATTTACCATTTATGATTACTAAAGAGCCATCAGCATTTATACTCAAGCTCCCTTTTGCACTCTTTGTTTCAAGCAGTTCTATTCCAAGTCTTGAAATTAATATATGGTCAAACTGTGCTGTTCTACCCTCGTATTCTAATCGTATATCGTGCAGCAAGATAACATTTTTACTTTTTTCAAATGCAAAATTCAAATAATAAGCATTCTGTGTCTCAGCGTCATAGCCTGAAATCATTCTTTTTAAATCAGCCGTTATGAGTTTTTTTTGCGCTTCGCTTTTGCTTTGTTCTAAAAGTTCTTTTAATATTTGAATTTGGTGCGTTTTGTCATCTATATTTTTAAAAATCATCCGTTGCCTTTGTGTAATAGGGTGAATATTGCTATAATTTCATGAACGAAATTTTTAAGTTTGTATAAATAATCAAGGAGAATAATCTGAACTCAATGCCTACAATTAGTATTAAACTGCTTCGATTACTTCATAGAATAAAAAAGGCTATGTTAAAAATTTAGCTTCTTGTTGCCCTACTCTCTTAATGAATTATATCCTTTAAATGTATTGTATTTTGTACATAATGATTAGGACTACTTATTCTCTACATACACACTTTTATCCAAGTAACTTTTCATTCCAATATCGCACATACGCTTCATACTGCACAGTTTCCATAAAATAAGGCAGAAGTTGCTCTCCTTGGAGCTTATAGGAGTCTATAAATTTCAAGCCATCATCAAAAGCTTTTTTGATTCTATGATTGCCATCAATAATTTCATATTTATTGATTCTGATTTCTGCTTGTAATATTGGTTTGTTTGTATCAACAGTTTTTAGATGCTCTTTATCTATAACACTAAATTCAAGAGAATGGTCTTTGAGCCAATGCTTTAAGTTGATTTTTTCTGATCGAACAATAAGTTTTTTTGAGTCAATGTCTTTTATTATTTGGGAGATGTTAAAACGAAAAAAGCCATTTATATAAATTTCATCTGACTCAGTGGCAATTGGCTGATATTTTTTATTGAGCTTTATTTTTCTACTCTTTGTTTTTACCGATTGCATTCAATTTTCTTAGTGTGTTTTTTTATGTAAGTTAAGCCCAAAGTAACTTATACTCATCGAACATACCCCGTTTCAGGAAAAATAGTAAGTGTCTGATTGGCTTCACTACCATTAGAGAGTGTAATGACACAATTTGTTGTCATCAATTTTCCAGCCGTATAAGCTTTCGTTGTAGCACTCAAATCTCCAATAATAGGTCTTCCCATGTGGTCAAAGCTAATAATGGCATTAGCAGCGCAACTTCCACTAAATGCAACTGAAACACCATATTTAGCATTTAGGTCTAAGTTTTGTAAGCTTTTTGTTTTTGTGAGAGGGTCTTTTGCATAAGTTGTATTATTATCACTTACTATAGAGTATTGATTACCAGTAAATTTTATCTGCCATCCATTTTTAAACCAAGAAGAATTTGTTACACTAAACTTATCATCTGCCATTGCCAAGTGTTGTGTATATCTAATATGAGATTTTAATTGTGTGGTAGCTTCTGGAACTTTAGTAGCACTTACTCTTGATAATACTACTGCTGATAAAATACCTATGATAACGACTGTAAATACCATCTCTATGAGAGTGAAGGCTCTTTTCATTTTTTGCGTTTTTCCTGTGTGGCCTTATATATTTCGTGATTACATTTAGTGTAGATATAAAAAGCTGTTACCCATCCACCTATTGTAATACCAAAGATTATAACCAATAAGATATAGTAAAAGTTCATCCAATCAACTCCGAACATATCTACGAAGTAGAGTATTACATAGTCGCTAAATGGTAGTGGTTCTTCAAATAATGATTTCATGGTTACGATTATATCATAGCTTGAATTATCTTCTCAGCTTTGCACTTAGCACTATGTGTTTTTCTTTTTGTACTGATTTTTTTATCCATTACATTCTCTGTTTTTATTCTAACATTTGGAATAAAAAACTAAATTAACTGATTTGATTTTAGGGGTTTTATATTAAAATATGCTTAAGGATTATGATACAATTTTAGGAGAATTTAGATGTTGACATAGAATTTATTAACTCCCCTTTTAACGTTGCCAAATGCTTTAAATGTCCTTCTCTGCCTTTTTCGGTAAGTAAATGAATATTGCCACCTAAAAATGGGTCATTATGATCTACTGCTTTTAATCCATTATTAGATATATAGCCTATAAAACCAAATATATTTTCTTCTGCTAATCCAGTAGGTGTCCATTTATTTGAAATCATATATCTTTTTGCCGTCCGAATATAACCACTCGCTTTATAGCAATCAACTACAAATTCAGAACAAAAATATTTTTCTTTTGCTAATGTTGGACCATGATATTCTTCTCTTGTACCTTTTGAATAAAACCATGTAATGTTTATATATTCTTTAATAGGGGAAAATAAAGCACCAAACCAATTATACTTTACTTGTTTTTTAAATGCATTATCAATAAATATTTCTATAGCTTTTTTTCGACTTAAATTATCTCCTGGACAACGTGTGATTGCTACATAAGAATAGTCGTTAATGAAGGTATTAATATATCTTTTTCTAATTCCTGAAGTAGTTACATCAACAATTTTATTATCACCAATATATATTGCACAATGGACATATGAACCATCAGTTGTATTTTGAATTAAGTTTGTATTTTTTTCATTTATTGAACTACCACAAAATAATACATCTCCAAATTTTAGGTCATTTAAGCTTAGTAGTTCGGGTACGCCAAACATCCAAAAAGTATTAACTCGTTTTCGGTGTGTCTTATATTTTAAGTTACGTTGTTTAATTCTTATATAACGATAAAATTTATTTCGTAGATATTCATACATTATTGTATACCATTCTTTGAATTTATAATAGTTTTTAAACTGCCTTAGTAATTCTAAAACCTTAGTGAACCGATAAATATCTATCTATCACTCCTTGTGTAACGCCACGAAATGAATAGCTCTTAATGCTATAGCACAAACATTTTTCTAATCTTTTTTTGTAGTTCTCTTCATAAGCCTCTTTTGCAGCATCAGATAAAAAAGAGCGTTCTATCAACCTAAACACATCCTCTTGCTTCGTCAATATATCTTCAAATATTTTTAGTAATCTCTTCTCTTTAATTGCGCACATTTTTGCAAAAATCTCAAAATCTTCAAGAGTGTAATATCCCATGGCGCCAAATGCCGTTGTTTCAAACTCTTCAAATAAATCGACACCCATATCCCCTGCTTCTTTTGGAAGATGATATCTGGTAAATAAAACATCATAATTTGGAGACAGAGAATAATCAGTTCTCCCTGCGCCACGAAGTAAGGAAAAGTTTTTTAGGTGTGCATCCCCATTTCCGATGAGATAATTTAGAACAATTCGCTTATAAAAATCTTCCATTGCTGGAATATTCGCTGAAACAAAGCTTTTTATATTTTTCACAATTGTTTCATAGCTTGAATTATATTTATAATTTTCACCATGAGAATCTTTCGTATGCTGTATTATTGAAGCAAAATCTTCTTGATCTAACTTTTCTGCTTTTCCTTGCGCATTGAAGCCATAATCAAATCTCTTGGTAATATAAGCTAATTCTCCATCACTAAACTCAATTAGCCCGTTGATGGCAGTCGGTATCTTAAATATTTGCCCAGATATTTGCATACTTAAATGCTCATTTGCCGCTATATCTTCAAGATGAATCGCATTATCATGATTTCGTGGTATAGGTTTTAAAATAAATCTACCACTGTTTGTAGTTGGTATCAGCTCATTTTTCTCTCCAAAAGTGAGAGATATTTTATCTTGTACTCCAGAGAGAGAAATTCTATCAGTCATTTCACTTTTTAGCCTATAAAACTCACCTTTATCAAAATGTAATGGTTTTATGTTTCTGCCATTAAAAAGGTTTTTTTTACAGCTCTCACAATAACTTCCAACACGAATATCTCTTAGGCAACCGTAGCACTTTGTCATATTATCTCCTCCACTGAAACACTTCCAATGGTATCATCTTTTGCTGTCTTAAGAAGCCGCGTAAAACTATCATTTTCATCTATCTTCATATTTGCGCATTGAGCAGTTTTTATATTTCCCTCAGAGAGCATATTGAAGAAAAAAGCAAAAAGATATTCCGAATCAAATGGCTCTTTTTGTAAAGGAAAGTTTACCGATATGTTTTGTGCTTCGGGCATTTTTAAATAATCATCATCATATTTAAAAGAGAATGTGCCATCATCCTTTTTAGTTAAAATACCAGCTAAAATATTCCTTCTTAAAATTCTTGCTTGCTTCATTTATTACTCCTTCACTCTTATTATCACTTCGAGACCAAGGACTTCTACTATCTTTTGTAATGTATCTATGGTTATGTTGGCTTTGCCTTTTTCTAATCGAGAGAGAGTTGTTGAGCCTATTTCCGCGTAATCTAAAACATCCACTTGTTCCATGTTTAATTCTTTGCGTCGTTTCTTAATGATAATACCTATTTTTTCTTTCAATTCCATGTTATCTCTTTTAAAACATTTTATATTTATATTATAGTGTAAGTATATCTATTATTTTGTAAATTTTGCTGTAATAATTTATATTATTTATGCTAAAGTGTAAAAATTTATATGTGATGATTGTTTTAAGCTTAAAGTTGTGTTAAACATAATTTAAGAGGATAACCCTTTAAACTGAAAGCGTAAAATTATTTCCGTCCTATTTTTAAAAATAGGAAGACATTTCAATGCCCCACTAATCAGGTTATTTAAGATTGTTTTATATAAAATATTCTCAAATTAATAGTTAGTAATCAAAGGGAGTACCATGGAGCATCAAAAGGAATTTGAGATTGCTCTATCATTCGCAGGTGAAGATAGAGAATATGTAGATCAAGTTGCAAATTTGTTACGCGATTCAGGTGTTAAAGTATTTTATGATATATTTGAAGAAGCAAACCTCTGGGGTAAAAATTTATATGATTACTTATCAGATATTTATATGAATAAAGCTTTATATACAATAATGTTCATTTCAAAGGATTATTCAAAAAAATTGTGGACTAATCATGAACGACAAGCTATGCAGGCGCGTGCATTTCAAGAAAATCAAGAATATATACTCCCTGTTCGCTTTGATGAAACTCAAATTCCTGGAATATTACCAACTACTGGATATATTTCACTTGAAAGTAAATCACCCCAAGAATTCGTGAAAATCATTCACAAAAAACTTGTAAATAGTGGTTGTACAATTCCGTCAAAATCATTAAGAAGGTCTCTTTTTTCAACATCACTAGTTCCAAAAGTTGAACCTCTTACATCACATATTTCTATTGTGTCATCCGAAGGAAATCCTATCGAAGGAGCAACTATTGTTGCTATAGCGGAAAATGATACAACTAAGTCAGGTTTTAGCGATAAAACAGGCATAGTTGAGCTACAAATAAGTACTAGAAGGAACTATCAATTATTAGTTTCTCATCCAAAATTTCCAGGTGCAATAATTCAGTCCTGGGATTCTGGTGATGATGTTAATATCATTTTATCTTCTACTGAAAATACTGGTTCTATAATTTGTATGAGTACTGGATATATTCCAGGACTAACAGGACGGTTAAATCCAATATTGGACACTGGTAATAGAACATATTTATATGCAGATAATATAGCGATTGATGGTGGTAAAAATCAACCTGCCACTTTTAAAGTAAATGAGCCATTTGAATTAGAAGATGCGGATGGAGTTGTTATGCAAGTTCGTGTGCTACATATTCAAGGAAGGACAACATTATTAGAATTTGTTCATGCTAAATATGATTGCTAAGAAAAAATTTATAAATACCCTGAATCTGTTGTTTTGATAAAAGATGTGTAGTTTGAATCAGTGAGTTCGAGTATATTTTTCATGGTTTTTGTAGTTGCCTTTATACTTATCTTCCTATAATAGTACCATCAAATACGGTAACTTTTTTAAACTTTACCAATCGTTAACAGGCTTAAATTCCCATAAGATATCTAATGAAACTCTTTCTTAGCATATTTCTTCTCTTTACCCTGCTCATTGGAGCCAATGAATCATTTAAACATTCAAAAATTTACTCTAAAACTTAGTTGTTTCATCAGAAATCTAAATTTATTTTTTTATTCCAAAGTAGTGCTTATACGCGCTATTAGCCAAGTGGATGCGTGCACGCAAAAATATTACATTTCAAATAAATAATGAACTTTAATGGTTCATAAGCAAAAGAGTATATAATATCAAAAATTTAAGTGAAAGTATTTACACAATTATGAAAACATCTTTCTCCGGACATGAAAAATTTGATTGTAAAATGTCTTGGTTGCCTTTAGCTTATAAAGACATCCAAGCTATTTACAATGATCTCGAAATTGCTATTGCTGTCACTGGTTTAGGTAGTAATAAAATAAAATCTCTGAAACAATGGATTAGTAAATTTACATTGCTAGATGATAACGGATTTTCCAGTAATGCAGAAGTTATCTTTTCTCATGATCCTTATCTTGAAAAGCTTGAATCACTTTGGATACTACACACTTATATTACTCAAAATTTTGAAAAGGCTACTTTGTATTCTCTTTTTTTTAATGAGTTCTTTATATCCACTTTCACAAAAGAATCACTTTTAGATAGAACACAAAAATGGTGCGAAGATAAAAATATTAATATGTCTGCAAATACTCTTGAAAGTGATGTGAATATTCTTATAAAAATGTATCTGAAAAATGACACTAAAAGTGAGTTTTCAAGTAGTCTTTTTAGTGATCTAAATCTTTTACATAAAAATGATAATGAATATGTTTTTAATGTTAAAAATCCAGCAGAATTAACTGATACTACTTTTTTATATATCTTCTTGTATTTTATTAGAAACAATAAAGAAAAAACAATATCTGTGAAAGATTTACAGTATGGAAAAGTGAGTTTGCAATACACGCTAGGTTTAACTGAAGAGAAATTATTAGAAAAGCTAGAGAAGTTAAGTGACTTATCTAATGGAAATATAGTTTATCAAGAAGCAGCGGGCATAAAGCAAATATATATAAATAACCCACTAAACTTAAACGAAGCTCTTAAACATGTTTATATCCAGGAAAAACATTGAAATATTCTGATTTTATAAGTATAAGCACCGGCTTTCAGCGTTCTTCAAATATTATGTTTGACACGAACTGTGATTCATATATCCTTTCCACTTCATCTATTCAAGCTTTACGTCGTATTTTTGTAACAAATACATCTAATTCAATTGCTATTACTGGTCCATTTGGATCTGGTAAGTCATCATTACTGGTTTACTTAGATGCCTTGTTAAGTAAAGATAAAAAGCTTAAAGTATGTATGGATAAACTAGAAGAAAAAGATGCGGAGATATATGCTGAATATCAAAAGTTTGTAGGAAATAAAAAGAAAGGTTTCTTTAGTATAAAGGTTGTAGGTGAGCATATCTCATTTAAAAAATCATTTATTAGTACTTTGATGGAATACGAAGAATTAAAAGAAACACACAAATTTATTCAATCAAATGAAGATACATCTTTTACCCTTTTGCTTAGGCAGCTTAATAAAGAAGTCAATGAGCTTGGTTATACTGGTTTGCTTATTTTAATTGATGAACTTGGAAAGATAATTGAATATGCCTCTGAAAAATATTTAGATTCAGATATTCATGCTTTGCAAGATCTTGCCGAGTATGTAAATAAACAAAGAAATATTCGCCTTGTAGTAGCACTTCACAAGAGTTTCAAAGATTATGTACAAAACACAACACATATATCATTTACAGAATGGGATAAAATACAAGGACGTTTTGACAATATTATTTTCCAGGATGATTTTTATGAATTAATGCACATTTTTGAAGAAGCGATTACTATCGATTCTTCTCAGTCAATGCAAAAAGTCAATAAAAAGATTACATCTGTTTTTGAGACATACAAAAAAAATCTACCAAATAAACGAATACCGGTTGATTCATCATCCTTGGCAAGGCTTGCTCCATTACATCCATTTTCATCTCTTGCTTTGTTTCATATTTTTTCCAAACATTTTCAAAATCAGCGTTCAGTATTTTCATTTCTATCTGCACAAGAGCCTTACTCTTTTCAAAGCTTTATAAGTAAAGAAACAGATGAAGAATCTTTATATACACTTGATATGCTTTTTGATTATATCAATTATATTTCTAATGCGTATACTGTGAACATGTTTGATAAAGAGTCCTGGAAATTAGCTAATGAGTACTTAGACAGCGCAAATGTATTAAATCCAGTGCAGAAGCAGATAATAAAAGCGACGGCTCTTATTTCTGCGTTTGGATTCGAAAGCCTTATTCAGCTCAATAAAGAAACTTTTGGTCTTGCTCTTTCTGACTCACTAAATGTAGAGATAGAGATTAAAGAACTAGAATCAAGAGGTTTACTTCTTTATAAGCGAGTCACACATTCATATGCATTAATTAAAGAAACTAGTATTAATATTGACGAAGAATTGACAAGTATTTTAAAGAGTCAAATTAAGATAGATTATAGAGAGGTTATCAATAAAATTATTGAGCAAGACGTTGTATTAGCAAAACGATTTCATATTGAAACTGGAACAGCTAAGTTTTTTAGTAAAGAATTTTTTGACGATAGCATTTCGAAAAGTGCTAGTTTAAAATTTAAACTAATATACGTTGGTTCGGAAGTCTTAGAAAATGACATAATTGAAGCAAGTAAGAAAAATAAATTTAGTATTTACATTCCTTTATCTTTAACAAATCAAGTAAAAAGCTTGATAGATTTATCATTTGCAATCAATAGTTTATTAAGTCAAAAAGATATTCTTTCTAATCAGAGAGTTTATAGAATATTACAAGGTATGCTTAACACAAATAAAAATGAAATTAATAAAATCTTAGATATTAAAGAAATACTATTCTATTCTGGAGAGATTCTTCCTTATTCTTCTGAAAAACTTCAGCAAACTATTTCTCAAATACTAAGTACAACATATCCGCAAATGCCTATAATTATTAACGATTTAGTAAATCCCATACAGCATGAAGTTTCTGTGCCAAATGGCATGAAAAAATTATTTGAACATATGATGAACAATGCGGAAGATGAAAGATTAGCTATAGAGAAACTGCCTCCACAATTAGCAATATATCTTTCGGTTATAAAGCGATCTGGTTTTCACGTTCTTAAAGATGGAAAGTGGACACTTACTAGCCCTACTGAGAATAATTTTTCTCATATTTGGAAGAAGCTTTCTGATTATATAAAATCTCAAAAGAATATAGCCCTAGATAGAATAATAGATATGTTTCAACTAGAACCTTATGGATTAAATGAAGATGCAGCTAAATTTATTTTATTTATATTTTTAATTATCAATGAACCAAATATACATTTTTTTAGAGAGAAAACTTATCAGTTTGATTTTGATATTGATCAACTAATGGATGTGTGGAAAAACTCTAAGATGTATACTATTAAGTGGTATAAACTATCTAAAGAAGAAGAAATAATTTTTGCAAAATACATCAATATATTTGATAAGTATTTTGAGACAGACTATTCAAAAAAGAATATTAAATATATTTTTCAAAAGTTAAGTTCAAAATTTATGGCACTTCCTAGGTATTGCCATCAAACAAAAAAATTATCTGATAAAGCGATAGCTTTACGTTCAAGTATTATAGCTTCCAAAGAGCCTCATACAACTTTTTTTGAATTATTTCCAGAAGCCTTAAATTATAAAAACTTGAATGAAACAAATGTTGATAACTTTATTACTGAATTTAAAGAAGCTTTTAATGAAATAGTGTTTTCATATAAGAAAATGGCTCTTGAACTAGAGCAAGTAGTGACAGAAGCTTTTGATTTATCAAGCAACCATTATCCATTTGAAAATGAGCTTGAAATCATTCTAGAAAAGTACTTAACTGAACATGATGATAAAGATGTAAGTGCTGCGTACAGAGTATGCACGACGGCAAATGATATAATTTCGTTTCTTAATGGATTATCGTTATTGCTAAGCCATAAGAAAGTCGATGAAACCTTTGACCATGATGTTAAAAATTTAAAGCAAAATATAAATGCATTCGCTAATAGAGTATTATCAAAACTTGATATAGCTGAAATAATTAATAACCGCCCTGTTGATGTTAAAAAACTGAAAATATCTACTATTGATGGAGATAATAATCTTGTTATGACAGTAGATAAAAATAAATTACCAGAATTAAGTAAGAAAGCAGATGATATTCTGTATAGTTTGGAACAAAACTTAACTAAAGATGAAAAACTTTATTTAATTACAATGATGGCTGAAAAAACATTTAAGGAAAGTAATGAGCAAAATTAGGCATATACTATCAATATCTGGTGGTAAAGATAGCGCCGCACTTGCTTTTCATCTTAGAGATACTCGCCCGGATGTTGATTTTGAGTATGTGTTTTTTGATACAGGTGAAGAACTACCCGAGACATATGATTATCTACATAAACTTGAACGTGCTTTAGGTATAAAAGTAGAATACATCCATCCTCAAAAATCTTTTGAAAAACTTTTACAACAATACAACAACTTCCTACCTTCACCGACGGAACGATGGTGTACTCGCCAACTAAAACTAGATGCTCTCATAGACTATGTAAAAGAAGGCATTATTTATAACTATGTAGGGATTAGAGCAGATGAAAATCGTCAAGGTTTAATTCCACATCGTGAAGATTTCGAAACTAAAATGCCTTTTGTAGAAGATGGTATAACACTGAATGATGTTAAGCGTATACTTGACGAAAATGGAGTGGGACTTCCAGCCTACTACGAGCCAGTACATGATCAAGAACATGATATTACTTACAACCGAACACGTTCAGGCTGTTACTTCTGTTTTTTTATGCGTCAAATCGAGTGGGTATGGCTATTAGAAAAACATCCAGATAAGTTTTGGAAAGCATCTGCATTTGAGAAGGATGGTTTTACTTGGATAAGAGATATGTCTTTAGAAGAATTTTCAAAACCAGAAAATATTTTTCGTGTAAAAGAGTCATACAAAAAGTACGAAGAGTATAAGAAAAATCATAAAGTAAAAAATGGAACCATGATTGAAGAGATGGATTTTTTAAATCGTAATGGTATAAACCGTGAGGATTTTGAAGATGATCAATTTTGTAGTATGTGTGCATTATAGTTTATAGAAGGATATTTAATGAATAGTGATTTTAGTTGGGAAATAACCCCTTATGAGATAGTAGATGTTATTTCATTGATTAAGGAAAAAAAGCTTATATTAAGACCAGAGTATCAAAGAAGATCAGTATGGTCAAAACCAGCAAAGTCTTCTTTAGTTGAAACTGTATTACAAAATAAACCTGTTCCTTTTTTTTTAATACAAGAGAAAGAGAGTGGACTATTAGAAGTAATAGATGGACAGCAGAGATTACGTGCCTTATCCGAGTTTTATAATAATGATTTTAAGTTGTCGGGTGTGCATGCTGAAATCAAAGGAAATAGTTATTCAGATTTAAATACGCAACTATTTTCAGAATATAATTACAAAAAGAGATTTGATGAGTATAAGCTTTATTTCATTTTAATTAAAGATGCTAATGAAGATGAAATAATAGACATGTACACTAGGGTGAACAAATATACAGTAAACCTAAATAAAATGGAACTAAAGTACGCTTTAAATCATAATACTGATTTTATGCATCTTGTTGAAGATTTGAGTTACGATGAAGATATTTTAAACTTTTTTTTAATATCAAATATATTTACACAAAAATCTGTAGATAGAATGGGTGATATAGAATTATTTACATTGATACTTGCATTTATTTTAGAGGGGCATTTAACTAATAAAGATGAAGCTATATCTGAAGCTTTCAATAAATATGATGATATGTCTAGTTCAATGATAGCTGATACTAAAAAGCATTTTCATGAAACATTAGATTTAATTAAATTGATGTTTACAGGGGAAGAATATAAAAACTATTTTGAAGAAGACAGTACTCAATCAGCAGAATATTATTTAAAAAATATGCGCTTTAGACAAAAAAATGATTTCCTGTCTCTTTTTTATGTTTTATTTAAATTAAAGGATATTATTAACTTTAATGAACTAGCACCTACAAAAATATCGGAAATAAAAAATTTCTTTATATATATGGACTCTGAAATAGCTCCAAGTTCTGATTTAACAATAATTTCCGAGTATGGTGTTAAGTGTGTTTCTCAATCTAATAGTAAAACAAGTAGGGAATTTAGGTCAAAATTTATTTTAGAAGGTATTGATTATGCTATTGGTGAAGACAATGCTGATAAACTCTCTTTTGTTAATATGGAAAGGTTAGATGCCATTAAGTCTATATTTCAAGAAACGAATAAACTTTATGATATTGGAGATATTCTAGATACCTCAAAAAGTACTTTTCAAGATTTACTCAATGTAATATGGAAAAGTGATGAAGAGCAGTAATAGCAATAAGACAAAGAGTAAAAAGAAATCTCATTCGTCAAAAGAGAATAGTGATAATGTAAAATCAATGAGAATTGGAAATAGCACTTGTTTATTCGATGAAAACTGCCAAGAGAAATGGCTTAATAAGTTTAAAGTTTTAGTTAATAACGATAATATTTATTTGTTAGATATCAAAGAAGATAATATAGAGTCTTGTTTCCTTGGTCAAGGTGGAAGTGGATTTGTATTTAAATATAAACTTGAGAATACTAAACTAGCTATAAAATTTTCTTTAAACAGAAAAAACAGAAATGATGAAGTAAAAAAAATAACTGATATTCAAAACCTATTTCATCCAAATACGTCTCCAAACTATAGAGTTACTCAATATATAGAGCAAGGTGATACAACTATAATTATTAATGGTGTCGAATTTAAGTTGTATTATATTGTTATGGATTTAGCAGATGGTACCATTAATGATTTAATGTGCGCATATCAAGAAGAAAGAAATATGAGTAAGTTAATTGGTCAAATTAAACATTTGACAGAAACTATTAATGTACTGCACAAATCTTCATTTGCACATAGAGATATTAAACCTGAAAATATTTTACTTAAAGGTGATTTACCAGTACTTGCAGATTTTGGAATGAGTGGGTGTACGAAAGTAAAAACTATCAGAAGAAAAGGGCCTAAATATTGGCCAAATCCAGAATTTCTTCAAGCTTGTGATGAAAAATTACAGGATCTGGATGAGCAAAGTGATATATTTAACTTAGGCTGTTTATTTTTTTATATTTTTACAGGAAAATATCCTATAGGATTAATTGATATTAAACAAGAATTAGAACATATTGATGATGAATTAAAAAACATTTTAATGGATATGTTGCAATATTCAAAAGATGAAAGACTTAAAAATATAGGTGATGCGATTAATATATTAGAAAAAGTAATTTAATATATAGGAATAAAAATTTGAAAACAAACTTTTTAAAACTACTAGCAGCATATGCTCCAACTTCACAAAACAAAGCATCATACGATGAACATGTATCAACATATGCTAAAAAGTTAGGTATTGATGAAATTAACATAGATAATGGCCTTTTCAAAAAACTTCATGATATATTTATATCTCAACCTAAATCTATCATCATATCAGGTTCAGCTGGAGATGGTAAAACTTACCTTCTACGTAAACTATATGAAACGTTAAATGGGGATTCTATTAAGTGGGGAAAAGACTATATCCCAGAAATAACCTATAATGATTTTCAAATCAAGTTTATCAAAGATTTCACGGAACTTGAAAAGAAAGACAAAGTTGCAGCTTTAGAAGGATTGTACAAGTCAATATATGAAAAATCTAATGAATTATATATCATTGCCGCAAATGACGGAATACTCACAGATACTCTTCGTGAGCACCTAAAAAAGAATGAGCACTTAGGTGAGTTACTTACACTAATTGAAGAACATATTGAAAACCCAAGTATGGAAAATGACTTACTATTACTTGACCTGAGCCAAACATCTTCTACTAAAAACTTTGAACTTCTTTTAAATGAAATTCTTGCTAACTGTGACCGCTACGAAAGTGATTGTCCAAGCTTGACAGATGAAACAGTCTTTTGTCCAATACATTCAAATATCCATTTGCTAAAGCAAAAACACATCCAAAAACAGCTTCTAGCTATCATTAGAAGCTGCGACTTGAACTACAACCATATAACCCTTCGTAAACTCTTTATGTTAATAGCAAATATGATTTTGGGATATAAGGGTGAGAAGAAAATTTTTAATGGTTGTGATGTTGCGATTGAGTATTATCGCACTCCAAACAAAAAGTCAGACGCTTCTTTTTACAACAATATTTTTGCTGACAACCTTTCAACTAGTAAACAGGAGCAAAGTCCGTTTAAGGAGCTAAGAGAACTTAGAATTGGATATGAAACTACAAATAACATAGATAACTTTATTCTCTTTGGAGACATACAGACTGCTGCGCTGTATACAAAAGAGTTGTCAAATCCATTTTTTGATTTCAGTGCATTTAATGGAATAAAAGAAAACTACCTAAACGAAAGTGAAAATGAAAGCGGTATTGAAATTCAAAAATACCTAGTGTTTTTACGTAGGCATCTATTTTTTAACTATCAAGAAGAAATACATTGGAATAACATTACCATTAACTCAAAAGATTTGATAACCTATGAGCATGCGGAAACATTTTACGCGGATGTTGTGGTACCGCTTAAAAAAGATCTAAAAGTGTCAAAGCATATTATCAAAGACTTGGCTTTAGGCTTAAATAGAGTCTTCTTAGGTGAGTTGTTAAGTAAAGATGGAAATGACAAACTCTATATAGCTACATCACTAACAGGTACGATGTCAAAGCTCTCTTCTGAAGTATTGTCTTCAATAGCCTTTAATCAAAAACATATAAATCAAGGTATACATCTACGACTGCTTAGGGGATTTGACGATGACTATTGTAAGGTGAATTTAGAGATAGAATTTGAAGGTAATTCAATAGCGAAACTTGAACTAGACTTGCACATGTTTGAATTCTTGGAAAGAATAGCTGATGGTATTTTACCTACAAGTTTTTCTGTAGAGTACTATGAAAGAGTGCTGACCTTTAAATCACAGATTGTAAATTACATATTGCAAAATCAAGAGTTAGATTCATCTTTTAATTTATTTACAATGAACGACTCCGAAGGTATATTACAGTTTGATGAAATTCAAGTAGGGGATGGTTATGTTAGAGAAGGCTAAAATACTCAAAGCACGATATGGCAATAGCCTAAGTACCCCTTTTTTACAAGAAATCTTATGGTTTCACAGAATTAAAGCAGATCAGGACAAAGAACTCTTAACGCTAGAATTTTTAAATGTGTGTGCAGGTCATGCCATGAAAGGAAAATTGTTTGATAAAGAATTAAGTACCGTAATATATCGTAAAGATATGCAAGTGAGAAATATTCTTTATAACTTTCCAGAGTTAGAGTCTATTATGCGCTCTACAGATGAAGATAACGTAAAATGGCAAAGAATAGAGACAACTTTACAGAAAAAATTAGAACTTCCATATAAATATGAATATTTAAAAGAAATATTTGAATCAATTTTCGTATTTTTTACTTCTGTATCACTTTTACGAAAAGCCTCGTTGGGCTTGAATACTTCTAGACGATGGACAAGTAAATTTTTATTCCCTTTTTCTTTTGAAACACTATTTATCGACGTAGACAACCGCAAAGAATCATTTTCAATGGACCGAAGATTTTTTTCTCGTGGCGGAGAAGTTTTATATATGATGATCAGTCGAGCTAAAAATGCCGACTCATTAAAAGAATTAATGCTAGGAGTTTTTCAAAATCCAACACAGAACAAACGATGGAATAATTTACTAAGCACGTTAAGAGGTAGTGAAAACATATATTCTAACGATACGCAACTTGGGTTTTTAGGTGCTGATTCTCACGATGTATTTGATCAGCTAGTGGATGATTTAATAGCTTTATTAAAATCAAATATTCCTCATAATGATCTTTTTGAACACTTCTCGTCAATATCTTCGTTTTACATGGTTCACTTTATTTTAACCGTTGCTTTACAAAGTAAGCAAACTAGTCTTCTCAAAAGTGGAGAGCAAAAAATAGTATACCCAATAGAACTTTTAGCACCTAGAAGTGATCATGTAAGAAGGTCTTCTCGTCAAATTTATAAAATAAATGAAGATTTGCCAATAGAAGCTTTGAATAAAGTATTTGATGAATATATGGGGACTTTAGTTAATATTACAGATAAAGAAGAGTTAATTAAAAAACTAGAAACTGAGTTGAATTATAAAGATGATGAAGATAATTTTACTGAAAATATTAACCTAGATAAGTTAAAAGATAAGATTTGGAAAGAGATTGAGAAAAAAGCAAAAAGTGATTTAATTTCAATTCACAGGATCCTTTTAAAGGGAACCGGTTTGGCGAGCGTTAAAAAAACTAATAGCTACCGCTACCTAGCTAATGATGATTGGTTGAAAACATTAGTTCTTGTCAATATTGATAATCGCATGCCTTTTTATGATTTTATAGACAAACTTTATGAAAAGTATGGATTCATTATAGGCAATAAACATTCATCACTATTAATCGAAACATATGATGAAAATGATTATAAAAAGAATGAAACTAGATTATTTGAAAGACTACGAGCTTTAGGTTTACTAGAAAGCAAATCTGATGGCTACGCATATGTCATCAATAGATATGGGAGAAAATAGATATGAGTATTATCACTAATTACATTGTTCAAAAAATTCTCTCAGAAAGTAAAGTGTCTGAAAAAGAAGGGACTAGTGGAAAGTTTATACTTAAAAACTATCCTATAGAAACTTTTCAATCATTAGTGGACTATTTTTTTGTTCATAAACAAGATGAAATTCTTTTAATCGTCGATGAAAGATTAGAGATAGCGGTAACGGGTAATGGTATTATAAAAGCTAATCATGAAGTTATGGCACAGTATAGAAATGAAAATGTTCAACATTCACATATAGAACTAAGCAAGATATCATATATCGTTTTTATTACAAATGAGGTTATTGACACACTTAATGACATTAGCACATTGTCCCCTGATGACATTAGAAGTGAATTTGATTCTGTGGTTGGAGCAATTGAAAACACATTGCTCACTCGACAATCCAAGCAAAAGCTTCAAAATGTTTGTAAAGTATTCCTAAAAGAGTTGGATGGTATTAGTCCATTTGAGATGGAAGATTTTGTTAGTTCAACTATTTCATGGATGGGTAGCGAGGGCTATATTTTAGAAGATGCAATGGGAATGTCAATAAATTCTTTAGGAGCGTTTAGTTGTCGTAAATGTTTTGAATCACTAAAGAAAAGTGCTCTTATTAAAGATATCAAAATAATTGTTAATTCTTTCAAATCAATATCTGCCGCATTATCAAAAAGAGTAGGAAATAAGACTGTATCGGCAGAAGAGTTGCATGAAAAATATGATGAAAATATGGAAGAATTTAATCTTTTAGACATAGAAATTAAATCATTAATATTAAAATTTATAGAAGCAGACTCGAGAGAACTTCCTCAAAATAGACAGATGTTTAGTACTTTGGATTGGTATGAGAATTCTATTTATAGACTATTTGAAAAAACAAAATCGGATACATCTAAGAAACTTGGAAAAGAAACGATAGATATTCTTGAAGAAAAAGATATAGAATTAGACTTACAAGAAAAAGAGAACTTGCTGCAATATGATAGCCTTCCACCAAAAGGTAGAGAAGCACTAAAGCATATTTTAGAACCGGTGTATAAAAAGTATAAAGGGCATATTGAAGATAATAAATCGCTTCGTAGTAAATGGGATAAATTTTTATATCCTTCACAATCAAAATCAAATGATTTCATTTTAGGCATCCTTGAGACCGTTAGGAAACTAAAAGCTGATGCTGAGGATATTAATCATGTCGTTGTCTCTTTAAAGCAGTCTCAAACAGCGGCAATAATGAGAAACTACTCTAAACATGCTATTAATTATTTGAATAAACGGTATTCCATTTTAAATCGTATATCCAAAAGCATTCATTTTGAATTCCAATTTATACAAGATATCGAAGAGAAGCTAGAAGGCTCCATTACACCAGCAACTAAAAAATATAGAATAGGTAGTCAATCAAGAACGGCTAATGAATTACATTTTATTGTGCAAGCTAAAGATATATACGATGTAAAATTGGCAGAACGTAAATTAATATGGTCGTTTAACTCAAATAGTATGATGAGTGGCTACAAAGAGGATATTGAAGCTATAGAGAAGCACCTAGCTAGTAATTGTTTATATGCTAATGTAGTTTATCGTACTAGCGGTTCAGAAAAAGGTGAAAAAAAGCCTCTTTCGCTTTTCGATTTTTCATCTTTAGAAAGTCGTGGCAACAATTCTGGATACAGACTTTTCCCAAAAATATGTGACCACGATATATCTAGTAAAAATATTTTACAATCTGCCAAGCAAATCCTTGATGTGAATCATTTTACAAACTTTACAAAGCTTTTTAGTGAATTTACAAAAGAATACTCATGGTTATTACAACAATTAAATATCAATGAAAATCTTTCTAAGTCAGATTTTGATTTTAGTCGCGTTGAGGAGCTTAGCAATAAGTATGTAGAGTTGTCTATCCTACTTTTTAACAATAGTGAAAATGATAAGTTTAAAAGTAAAGTAATTGAGCCATTCCTCTCTTTGGTTACTGTAAGGGTGGGCGAAGAGAACTCTGTAATAATTCCGTCTTTCCATCCTTTAAGGCTAATATCATACTTTGTTAAATTAAAACAGACTTTCAAATTTATAGATACATACATCGTTAGTAATGAAATTGAAATGATTAAAGAAGAACTTTATTTTAGCGATCTCGAACAAAGTTTTAACACTCCTTATTATCCTGAAGTATTTAGACTTTTTGATATTGCGAGAAACGAGGAAAGTCTGTTACATATTTCAGAAATGTGTGATGACTACACTATATTAGAACCAATTCAAAGTTATTTAGACAGTGGGCAGAGCACAGACCCATCTGCACAAACTACAATTTTGACTAAAGTTATTGAAAATTATTTAGCGCTAAATAATCATAAGCAGAGTAGTTTAAAAGTATTACTTCATGCGGTAAACAACTATGACTTTCCTGTAAAGTTTATGAAAAAATTAATGACGCTTGATTTTATAGCAAAAGAAAATAATTTTGAGATTTATCTTAATGACGTTGATGCCTCTCATATACGAAAAATGTATCGTTCATTCCTGGTAAACCAAGATTCTAAAGACGCGGAAGAAGCATTGGAATACAATGAAGTTTCATTTTTGTCTAATATTCGCCTTAACGCTTTTGATCAAAGTTTTAAACAACTAGATAATGTTAACGATCAAATCAATATTGCCTTTTTAAATGATTTTGTATCTTCAAAAGCGAAGTTAGAGTTTAGAAAGCAATTGCTGAATCAATCACATAGCCTTTTTGACTATCACCCTACAATGTGGTCTAAACGAAAGTATATGACAGAAAAAGAGAGTAGTGTTGGGAAGTATTTAGTGTCTCCGGCAAAAAGTGATTTAACTAGTGCATTTTATAATTTACTTTACTTAACAATGAGCACTCATAGAGATGATTATAAAGATAAAATTCCAACATTAAATGTTGATCGTAGTAATAAAGATTTACATACAGATTTAGAAGCAATACATAAGCGCACGGACTGGGTTGTTAACCTCGACTCTCTACTAGATAAAAAGATTTTAGAAGAGTTTGGAGCAAATGTTATTAAGTATCGAAAAGCGAGACATATAAATCGTAATCTCGTTGTTTCGTCTAAGGCGAATACTATTCTTCTTGAAAGTCATTTGATTAAAAAATTCAAAGACTTTAACGTACGAGAGTCAGTTGTAAAAAGTTCAGTTGCGCATATAATAAAGTCCGCAAATGAGCTTTCAGGCGATATATTATTAAAAGCGATAGGTCGTGGTAGCTTTGCAAATGAAATGCTTGGATTAGTACTTACGAAAACCATTTTAGAAGGTTGCTCAACTCATGATAACGTATTGATATATATAGATGATTATGCTGACTGGTTTTTATCAAGTGTAAACTCTGAAGAAAAACTATTAATGACTCAAAATAACGTCTTAGCTGATATTCTTTTTATTACGCCAATATTTACAGAAAATAAATTAACTACGGTTTATATAGATATCGTTGAGTCAAAATTCTGTAATGAGTCAAATCGAGCAGCCCATGCTAAGAAATCACTACAGCAAACAAAAGACTCATACTCGCAGATAAGAAAAGTTTTTGAAAAAAATGATTGTTTTGATAAAGACTACTGGTTGGCAAAGATTTCTGACCTTATTGTTGAAACACATCATAAAAGCTTCGTAGGTGGACTTACATCTGAAGATATTCGTAATTCAATGCGATTGGATAAAGAAATCAATTTTATTGTTAGAGGTATGTCATATGTATTTGTACACGACTATGAAGATAATTTTCAATTGCCAACTGGAATACAAGGAATAGAGCAATACATAATTGGTTCAAAATCAATCGTATCAATGATTGAATCACTTCCTAGTTTTGATCTGATGTCTCCAGATTTAAAATGGCCAATATATACAAATATTAGCCTTGAAAAACAGGTGTTGCTTGTAGATGACGAACTAGAACAAGAAGATGTGAAAATAATTGTTGAAAATAATTTAGCTCCTATACAAGAAGTTGAAAGTATGCAACAGAAAAAAGAAGAACGACAAAAAGAAGCTGAGAAAGAAGAAGTAGAAGAAGTTAGTCAAGCCGTAAAGACTATTGTTATGCATCATAATTATCGAGCAAAAATATTAGATGTTTTATTTACCCCAAATGCTGTCAGTGTATCTTTGAAGCCAGAACTAGGATGGAAAGAGAGTGACTTTTACAAGATGGCAAATGATTTTTTAGCAGTAGAGATGCTAAAATTATTAAGGGTAGAAGTTGTTCCTGGTGCATATAATTTGGTTTTTGAAAGAAAGCAGCGACAGATTATTTTATATAAAGATTGTTTACTGAATAGAGAACTTACTGATGGTCCTGGCAATACGAAAATTTTACTAGGTCGAAAAGAAAAAAATAATGATGTCATTTATTACAATCTTGATAGTGAAGACCCTCATGCGCTTGTAGCTGGTATGACTAAGAGTGGTAAGAGTGTTCTTTTGAACATATTTATAGTTGATTTGATAAGAACAAATAAAGTAAATGAATTGCAATTAATTTTAGTTGATCCAAAACAAGTTGAGTTTACAAGATATAAAAATATACCATACCTTGATAAAGATGGAATCATTACGAAAAAAGAGTTAGCTATAGAAAAATTACTTGGTGTAGTAGATGAAATGGAAAAAAGATATTCTCTTTTTCAAGAAGCAGGTGTTAATGAACTGTCTAAATATAACAAGAAAGTTGGCATGATAATTCCAAGAATAGTACTAATTTTTGATGAGTTTGCTGACTGGATGCTAGATGATGAATTTAAAAAAAGTGCTAGTGAAGCTATTCAAAGATTAGCTGGTAAAGCTAGGGCCGCGGGTATACACCTAATTGTTAGCACACAAAGACCAGATAATACAGTTGTTCCAATGATATTGCGTGCAAACTTAGGTGCAAAATTTGCATTACGTGTTGATACTGAAAAAAATTCAAATATTATCATTGATGAATCTGGAGCGGAAAAATTATTGGGATATGGACATATGATTGTAAAATTCGCTGGCGAAAAGCAGTATGTACAATCTGCATATATGTCTGATGAATATATTGATGAAGTGCTTGAAAATATTTAATTATTTAAAAATTACCGAAGTACTTGACTATGCACCATCTCAATTTGAGACAAACTAACTATAAGACTATAAGAATTGAATTTATTCTCAGATTGTTTTTTATATAATCACTATTAACTAAATTATTATTTCAAAGATATAACTATGATAAAACAAAAGACTGAAGTTTTAATAATCACTCCTGGTACAGTAAGTGATAGACTCGGATTAGATCTTGATATACACTATACAATCGATAAAAAATATATTTCGTCATATCAAACATATATAGATGCTATTGAAAAATATGAATTTAGATATGCAAGCTACACAAGCACAACAAAAAATAAGATGCTTGATTATGTTAATGAAATAATTCATGACTGGCCAAATATTTCTTACGCAGTATATATGACTCCGGATACTTTAGAAGAAATGTTTTACCATCATAATACACTTGGAACTTTATTATCAGGCAATGTGGGAATACAAGAGTTCATAAATGAACTTTATAAGTATGGTATTCCTGCGATGCCTTTAAAAATGACTTTTGAATTTGAAGAGTTATCAATAAGAGATAATTATAAAGACTCTATTGAATTGATTACTTCCATTCCTAAAGTATTATATTTAGATGGAAGATTGTTACTACCTACTGAGATGATTTGGCTAATGGAAAATGAAGCAGAGTTAACAAAATATTTAGCTGGAAATCCAAACAAAATGCATAATATGACTCCTAGAGAATATGAAAGACTAGTTGCTTCAGTTTTTACCACATATGGATTTGAAGTTGAACTTACCCCACAAACAAGAGATGGTGGATTTGATATTCTTGCTATTAGAAATGATAAATTAATAGGGGAAGAGCGCATTCTCATTGAGTGTAAAAGATATTCAAAAGAAAATAAAGTAGGACTAGGAGTTGTTCAGCGATTAGTAGGTGCTGTTAATCAATATGGTGCAAATAAAGGAATTATTGCCACTACTTCAACATTTACAAAAGACGCAATTAACACTGCTATATCAACATCAAATAAAGTCTCTCTAAAAGATTTTCAAGATATATCGGATTGGATTAAGGATATTAACTATCATATTCAAAATAAATTGATAATGAGAAAATGATAATAGACTTCTTGCCCTGAATCAAGTTTCTTGAGTTATGCAAGAAGTCTAATGTTTGTGAAATTTCCATCTTGTATGAAACAGCCATGTTAGGTGTAAAAACTATTGGATATTCGTCTATTTTTTTGTATAATTATAAACTCAACTTTCGCATCTAATTTAATGGTGCTTTACTCGATAGCAAGGGTGTTTTGTTGGTATTTGTCATATCTCTTGACAAACATTTTTCTGTTTTTCAAAGTCCCTATTTTAGGGATTTAAAATTCTAAAAAATTACTGTCAAGTAGTATGAGATATTTTACTATAATGCCATGCTTACGGCAATTTATCAAGTCATGTCATCTAAAATTATGTGCGAAAGTTCAGTTATAAATACAATATTCAGTAAGGATTAGCATTATTAAAACAAGTGATTATATTGCATTGTCTTCTATTTTTATAAGTGCTTTAACTGCAGGGTATCTGGTGTGGTTACAAATTCATAATAATAATTTGATTAAAGATGAGCAAAACCTTGAGGTTGTACGGTCTCTTATCTATGACTATAAAAAATGCTATCAAGAATTTCATATGAATAATATTAAGATAAAGACATGTAGCGTTTCAGAAATTGAAAAATATTATTTATCACATAAATGGGAAACTGAGCCCAAGAATGATTATAAATCTATAAAAATAATAAATAACTTTACTGAAAACTTTAATAATTATTTAGATGAACTAACTGTATTAGCGATAAAGGAAAGTTTTGCTAATAATTTAAAACCTGAAAAAGAAGATATAAGACTACTGAATACAATTAGTCGCAAGATTGACAACTTGCAACAGAGCTATAATGAAATAAATAAAGAATATTATGATAGTTTAGATTTTTTGGATATTGGAAAGAATAAACTAGAGTTAGCAAACAATAAACATATTTTTAATATTGACGATATGCCAACTATTAAACCTTTAATCGGCGAATATAGAATAACTTCCAGCTACGACTTAAATAGATCTCATCCAATTTTGAAAACATATGTATCTCATTCTGGGATTGACTTTGCCGCAAGAATAGGAACACCTATAATAGCAACAAATAATGGGGTTATCGAACATATTGGCACAAAAGGTCCAGATGGAAAAATTGTTATTATAAAACATGGTGCATTCTTTAGCAGTATTTATAAACATATGGATAGTTTTAAAGAAGGGTCAAAAATAGGCCAAGAAGTAAAAAAAGGTGATATTATTGGTTATGTAGGCAATAGTGGACTCACAACGGGTCCTCATTTGCATTATGAAGTCAGAATCCTAGGAATAGGTGTTAATCCAGAACTACTATTTAATCTAGAAATATGAGAAAAAAACTAAATTCTTTGCATCTCTTTCTTGATTATATCCTCAGTAGGATTAGCATAAATAGAAGTAGTTTGAATAGAGCTATGCCCCAACAACGACTGAACCACGACAATAGATACTCCATTCGCCAATAATCTCTTGGCCGCAGTATGTCTCAATACATGAACACTAGATGCCTTTACTCCTGCTCTGCCATACATTGAATTAACCATCTTGCTCAGCTGAATCCTATCCATCTGATTACCAGTACTCGTTTTGGCAATAAACACATCATCATTCAAATCAAATACTTTTTTAAGCGTAGAAATTTCATCCTCAATATCATCAACTTTGATGTATGTGAACCTATCTTTATCACCCTTGCCTTTAAAGGTAATTTTATATAAATTGCTCTCTTCTGTTTGTTTGACATTTGATAGCATAATTGAAACTGCTTCGCTTGCTCTAAGACCGCCAAATATCATCAACTTAAAAAGGAAAATATTTCTAAAATTAGTATATGTTTCATCCACTTTTAGTGATTCGAGATATTTTAAAAGCTTGTCCACTTGCTCTTCACTAAGACCTTTTGGTTTTCTCGTTGGTTGTTTAAGTTTGATATCTTCAAATACTCTATCAAAATCATGCAGCTCATCCGAGTTTCTTTCTATGTGTTTAAATAGTCTTTTAAGATGCGAAACAATAGCGTTAGAGGTGCTTACTGATATGTCGCCTTGCTTCTGCATGTTTTGAGATTTGTACTCTAAAAAGGCATAGATATCATCTTCTTTAATGTTTTTAAATGTCAGCTCTTTATAGTGCTGCTCACAAAATATTATAAAATCTTTATAGGTCCGCATGTATGACAAGAGAGTGTTTTGAGACTTTTTCTCTATTTTCATTTTTGTGTTTAAGGATTTGATGTAGCTGTTTAGTTGCTCACAGAATTGGGCTTTGCTCATAATATTTTCATCTCCATACTTTTAAACTAAACTTTTCAAAAATTCATCTTGCATTCTATTTGAGGAATCACTTACGCTATCCTGTAACCAATTCATATAAAATGTTCTAGCCGACTGCTCTCCACTTTTGATATGAGGCAAATTTACAAATGGCAAGCATACTCCAGTTGGCGGATTTTTTGGAGCTAACTCAAAATTATCTACTACAAATTTTAACTCTATAATCGCTTTTTCAATGTCGAGTACAGTGCCATTAAGACCATCAATAGATTGTAGAACTTTTTTTGTTCTTTCTAAATCTTCTATATGTTGTAAGAGTATTTTCATTCTTTAGTCCTCGTATTTGTCTTAAATTTTAAATATCTATCACTTACATCAGAATCCATGCGTGAAGCATAAAAAGATAATGAGTTCACGAAACTCACTGCCTTTTCATTATCTGCACAAGAATACTTAATAATTTCAGTCTTGCTCTCTTTAATGATTTTTTTTGCTTTATTGAAAGAAAAGTAATCACTATCGAAATTAGTAAGCTCAATATAAACTTTATCTTCAAATATATCAATATACTTTATTTTTTGAACTATTGCGCTATTTATGAAATTATTTTCCAAACCCTACCCTTTTGTGCAAAAAAGCCTTTTCTCTAAATTATTTCAGAAAATAAACTTTTTTTGCAATGTTTTCACTCTGCGATATAAGAAATTATACGCGCAAAGAACTCGAATACAAATCTTTAGAACCGTGAAAAGATAAATGATACATAATGTATATTATGTATTATCTCTATATCTATTTTACTCTTAGATTATATATTAAAGGGCTAAAAGATGCAAGGATTTTGAACTATTATTATGTATTATTGAATACATTTATTTTATATTTATATAAATAGTTGACACTTTTAGATTTTTTTAGTAGTATTTGACAGTTTATAAAAAAGGTAGCCAAAAGATGCAAAAAAAAGCAGTATTAGGAATAGAAGAGAAAATAACCAAAAAAATTCCACTTTTACAAGATACACATAAGTCTTTAAAGAAAATGGTAATTGACTTAGATTTGGACTCAGATGGAAAAATTTCTCTTGATATGATTGGAAGTTGTATTGACATGCTAGTTAGAGAAAAAAATGAGACTCTCAAGGTTGAGTGCGAAAAAGGTTAAAAAAGATGGATGCAATCAAAGAAATACAAATCGGAAGCAAAGTTTATATAAACAGTGTACAAACTGTAGTTCGTGAGACCAAGACGATGTTCATTACTGAATTTAATGTGCGATTCCATAAAAAAGACTTTTGTGTAGTTGGTGGTTGTAAGAAGGTTGTCCTAGCAACACAAGAGCATTTAGATACGAAAGAAAAAAATGATTTGATTTTTAAAATTAAAAAGGTTGATTTACATTCCAAAAGTATTGAGAAAATACGAGAGTTGTGTAAACTTCTGAATGCATAAATGTACTATAAAAAAGAAGGAGTTTAGAATGAATGGAATAATTGGGATGTTTATACTTAAAATATTAGTATCTTTTACAACTTTGTTGTTTATAAGCGAAATAGTAACAAGTAGAGAAATGAACGATTTTGAGGTTGGAATTTTTCTTTTAATTGCCGTTTCAGCGATTGGTTTTATTTTAATAATAATTTCGTCCATGATAGCACAAAAAGAAAATGGTCGGGTTGGCAAGTTATACTACTTCATGGATATAGTCGCTGTGATTTTGATTTTGGTTATCTCTGTGTCGTCAAAATATCCATTATTTGGCACAACTAATATTTCTGTAGCATGGTGGATGGCTATAGTGACATTGGGGTTTTATACACTCTTAGTGAGTAGCTTAAAGGATGAAAATAGATGAAAAAAATAGAAATGGAGAGTAAAATGAGCATAATGGATAGAGAAAGTATCGACAGCATAACCAAAGAAGATATGGATAATATCAGAGTTGACATGACAATAAATAGTGGGGCAATTCCTCTGGAACAAGCCAATAAAATATTTGATTTGGTTCAGTATTATATAGATTATGAAAAACCTCACATAGAACACATTAAAGAAGAGTATGAGACTTTTAAAAACCGTTCTTGTATGACTTGTGCAGATAAAACAGATGGTATTGGAAAATGTAGTATTTATGATTTTTTAAAAGAAAGTGATGAAGATTTTGAGTCTAGTAAATTTAGTTGCAGTTTGTATTGTCAAAAGTCATGAATTAAGGAAAAAAATGCTTAAAATAAATAGAAATTTATTAATAAAAATAATGTTCCGTTTAACAATTTTTTTATTAGTTACTAACGGATTAATTGTTTTTGGGCTTGGGATAGATAATGATTTACTCTTTTATATTTTATCTGGAATTACAGCAGGAACATTTGTTGTTTTTAAAATGGCTGAAAATAATAATATAAAAAATATTGGTTTTTGGCATTTAATTGGTACTTGTGATTATAAAATACTGAAATAAGAGTTTAAAAGGAGAAGTTATGAGTTTAAGGGTGAAACTAGAAAATATTGAAGATGCTAAAACATTTATTGACATTATTGATGGAAGTAATACATTAGATATCACTAAAAATGAAATTCTTCCAAAGCTAATTGAAGTTTTTGAATCAAAACAAAAAGAGCACGACAAATATGATGTTCCAATACAATTGAGAGATAATTCTATTTTTGTGCTTGTATCCGATTCTAAGCTATCTAATTGGAGTATTTTTGACAATATGCGGGAAGGAGATATGACTATAACACTTGAATCTTTTAAAGCTGGTCAATATAGAAACACCACACCTAAATTTTCAAAGCTTTTTAAAATTCCAGTTCCAAATTGCTATAAAACTCCTAATAGAGACGAAGAAGTTCTCGCGCAACAATCTGAACTTTTTGAAGAAGAACTAAAGGAATTTAGAATAAAACTACCCGAATTTGTTTTATGGGAAGACTGGCAAATAATTGAATTTGGGAATGACTATAATCGATATATTGTAATGGTAAGCTCATTTCAAGATATTGAAATAGAAGGAATGAGGGATGTTGCCTTGGCTATGGTTCTATACAATATTAAGTTAAATAAAATAAATGCAAATGATTCATGGTTTAACGATAAAGATTATTCTTCTCTTGGATGCTTTGGTTTATATAGTTACTTAACTCAAAACAAAAACATAAATAAGATTTAAAACCCGTAATTACTGAAATATGATTTTAAAAACAAAATTTAAGGGAAAAAATATGAGTGTAAATATTTATAATGAGACAGTAAAATCAAAAGTTTTTATTACAAAAAAAATAGCGGGCAAAGCATTTGATATTTTAAAGCAAGAGGTTTTAAAGCAAGATGATTTAAGTGGTTGGATTACAATCAGTGAAGTAGAACAATCTAAAAACTTTACTGAGCTTATGATGGCTATGAGGTGGATACCGGAAGTAAACAACGATGGCGATGTAATATCTTTGGTTCACGATGGATTTAATATTGCAGAGGAAGAATTAGTTTTTAAAACGATTGCTCCTTTTGTAAAAAACAATTCTTTTGTCGAATTTGAGAGAGAAGGTTCTTTTTCTGACTTAAGAGTAAGATTTGATTTTATGGATGGCTTAGTGACTCAAAGTGTATGGAATAAAATTTATAACGAAAACACAGGGCAAGATGAGTTTATATTCAATGATGTGCTTACGGAAATTTTATAATAAATAATCATGAAATAAGTCGCTAAAGCAGATTTTAGCCTCTCTTTTTGGGAGGATTAAATGTGTTTTAAATTAAATCCAAAGGAGTTAAATTATGAATGAAGCATTACTAAAAGCAGGTTATTCAAGCGAAGAAGAGTATCTACAGGATTTAGCCAAACAAGCCCCAAGAGACACAGGAAAGTCTTACCCTCGTGATGCAATTCAGCATGAAAAGAAAGCTCCTGATTTTTCAAAAGGCACTCGTCAGCAAAGACGGAAAGCTGAGAGAATTGAAAAAAAGAGTACACAAATAGAAAAAATATTTAGAAGAGAAAGAAAACATAACTCTATCCTATCGTTTCCCTTTCTTGAGTGTAAAGAATTAATAAGAAATTAACGATGAATATCTACATGCTATCAATATATGATATCTCACGGGCAACGCAACCAAGGTTAATGATGCTGTTGCCACTTAAAGCAGATGACATTGTATTGGCGCATTTTATAGCGCAAAAAGTTGTTTTTGAAGATGAAGATAAATTTAATCGAATGCTAACAATTAAAGCATCATAGACATGAAAAAAAGAACCGAAATAATGCTTGTGAATTCACATACGGTACTACACAGAACCGTGAACGGTCAAGCAAGATATTACTCTCTAAAGATACACCCTACTCTATTTCAAGAGTTTGTATTAATTAGAGAATACGGTTCCAATAAAAATAAAAAGCCCACTGGGGTTATTCAAGAATATTTTACGCTTTTTGATGAAGCAGTAGCTAAACTTATGTTGCTATTGAATATGAAAATAAAAAAAGGATACAGAGAATAATGTATAGAGCATTTTTTTGGGCAATAAGACGATTATTGAAACCTCATAAAAGATAACTATGTCACTTAACTCCCTGCCAGTGGGCAAAGTAAAAAAATAGTCATAAAAACATTGGAGACAAAAGATGAATAAAGCGCAATTTGTTGAATTAGTACAAGGGAAAGGAAATTACAAAACAAAAGCAGAAGCTGACAAAGCTATTGATGCTGTTACGGAAGCAATAACACAATTGCTGGTAAATAAAGATGAAATATCTCTAGTTGGCTTTGGTAGCTTTGCTACTGCTCTTCAAAAAGGTAAAACAGGAAAAGTTCCAGGAACTGATAAAGATTACACAACAGAAGATAAGATGGTTCCTAAGTTTAAAGCTGGAAAAAGCCTAAAAGATAGAGTTGCTAGTATTTAAACATAGCAAAAATATTATGCCAAAAACAACAAAAAAAGCAAAAGAAAAAGCAATAAAATTAAATAAGCTAAAATTTGAGCTTGGGCTCCTTTTGCCTAGTTTCAGCTTGATGTTTTCACAATATCAAGCTGTAATAGGCGAAAAAGAATCCGAAGAGCATGAAGACTTGGTTTTAACCAAAAAGCTTACTCAAGGGATATCATTTGCAATCAAGCCATATAGAAAATTACACAAAGAAGTTTCAAAAATAGTAGTTGACATAATGCAAACAGAAGAGCAAAGCAAAACAAATGTATTTCTAGTTGGACTATCACTATTTGGATTTTATTTAGAATTACAAGAAAAAATTATCAAAATAAAAGGCCATGATGAGTTGAATACGCTATATGATTTATTGTGTGCCGATGCAGATAAAGAGATTGTTGACAGGTCCAACATGTATGCAGAATCTGTTTTAAAAAAATTAAAAATTCAATATGGAGTATGAAAATGTATAAAAATGCAAAAAGAAGTTTGGCAGTAGAAATAGATAAAGACAACAAAACCATGATGATGTATGATACTGAAAATGGTGAGGTTAGAGAAGAAACAGTTGGAATTCTCAATAAAACAAACAAAGAGATCGGACTAGAGATTGCCGAATATTATGGTGTCGAACTTTCTGATTATGGAGTGGAAATTCTTGAAGATGATGAATCTTATCCAACGAACTAAAAAGTAAAAATATGAACATAAGAGAAAAAACAACCATCATTATTAACGAGCTAAATGCAAAGTTGATAGAGAGGGAACATGTCGTACCAATCATCTTGTTAACTTTGTTTTCTAGGTCACATATGTTATTGCTTGGACCACCAGGTGTTGGTAAAACTTATGCGATTGAACTTATTAGGTACTTCATAAAAGAGTTAAAATATTTTGAGTATTTGATAACAAATAATACAACACTCGATGAGCTATTTGGAACAAAAGTTGTAGATGCAGATGGAAACATGGTATATAACATAGAACACTCTATGCTGGATTCTCATCTTTGTTTTGTGGATGAACTCTACAAAGCCCCATCATCATTAACAAATTCTCTATTAGGTATTACACATAGTAGTCGAAGTTTCTATCAAAGAGGTAGAGGAAAGCTTAAATCACCGATGATTTCAATGTTTGCTGCTTCAAATGAGCTGCCAGAAAATGACACAGCTGATGCGTTTGATGATAGAATTTTGCTTCGTTTTTGGATAGATGAGATAAAAGATACAGAGAACTTCAAACGCTTTGCAAAAAGAGATTTTGATATGACAAAAAAGTTCTCTGTTTCTTTTGACTTAACAGAACTTGCAGATATAAATGAAGAGTCTAAAAAAATATTTATTCACGATGATTTTGTAGCTATTTACTCAGATATCCGCACAAAGCTTGGAACGGAAAAAGTAAGAATTTCAGATAGAAAACTTCAAAGCTCATTGGATATCTTTCAAGCATCTGCATATATCAACGGTAGAGCACAAGTGGAACTATCAGAACTGTTTCTATTGCTTGATATTGCATGGAAACATCATGATGACATAGACAGGGTTAGACGGATTGTATTCGACTTGATTTTTGGCAACCCTTCAAATGTGTTAGATGTTCTAAAGAGCAATCAGGATTCCTATAAAGTTATACAGTCTCAATTGCGAGGACAAGTAGGTAATGTGTTGAATTACTCCTATAACTTTCATGGAGTGAACGCTGAAAGCGAGTTTATTCAAAACAGGGATTTTATTCAACAAATATGTGACAACACGCAGGTAGTCAATAGCAACTGCAACAGCATCAAAGACAATTATGCCTTTGCTATTACTATGGAGCGCGCAATAGAAGAGAACATCTTTTTAATGAACTACAAAAATCATGTGTATCATAGTGAGGATAGTGTGGGGGAAAAGAGGGTCAATAAAGATGATGTATTTACTCTATCATCTGATGTTTCCATGCTCATGAACAAACTAACAGCGTGGCTTGATAAAACTACGGGCTTGTATGAGTATAACAATGAAAAAATTGATAGGAAATAGTCACTAAAAAATTAAAAAAGACCATAAAAGGCGAAAACCATAAACTTGTGTTTTTGGTTTTTCTTTAGGTGTATGCACTTGCATAGCAAGAGCAAAACTCATTTGTTGACAACATACATTCTCTCAATCTCAGCCTTATGCTCCCCAAGCTTCATACTAATTTGAAACAAATTTGGATACAGCTGAAATGCTACATATATGGCAGCGATAAGTAAACATGTTTTCATGATTATGCTCCTAAAATTTTATAGAATTGTTCTTGACTTAAATCAGTCTTTCCCATATCTACTAAAGCTTGAACATAGTCCGAAGACATTCCTTTATTGCTACCTTCCGCGAAGAAGAAGTAGTTGTCACTTATTTTTGTGTATTGCACTATCTTAATCATGATAGTCTCCTTTGATGTGTTTAAATTAATGGCAATGTATTGCCACTCTAAACCCTTTTATAAGAGCTTAGAGCGACAATACAAGCCCACACAAAAGGAGACAGCAACTTAAAAAGCTAAAAGCTTCTTGGAGTATTCGTTGCTGTGCGTTAAAGGCTCCCTACCAAGAGGAGCATGTAGTATTTTTTATATTAATGAGTAGCCATATTTGCTTTTTGAATAGCAAATATTCTGTTAATTTCACTTGAAGCCAAAAACCTATTCCACTCTTTTTCAGCGTGGGCTATTTTCTCCTTCTTGTGGTACTCATCAATATGTTTTTTTATTATTTGTTCCATTGTGTCCTCCTAGGACTAAAAAATAGCATAGGAGTCTCCAGAGGAGTTCCTAGCCACACGCAAACGCGTGGTTGAACTCCCAATTGGAGTAAATTTTGACAATAAAAATCCCTCTGAACTTAATCAGTTTTTGAAAACTATTTTAATAAATTAGTGGGATTTTGTAAGTAGTGTTAGTTTTTAGAGTTATTATGAGGGAATATATTTATATGATACATTTGCCATAAAGAATGGGCAACGCTAGCTATAAATAATGCTATTCCAACTATAACTGTTATTTCTACAGGTGTCATTTGCTAATCTCCTCAAAATTTAATTTTTCAATTATAACAAATTTTTGAATAATAAGTGCCATAAAGAAGAATATTGAGATGAGCTCTATCATAACGATCCCTTGTAAGACAATTTCACCTAACAGCTGTTTTATAAAAATATTATAAATAACAGTAGCGGTAAAACCTGAACCTACAAAAGTAATAACGGTCATTAACCAACGAATCGCTGTATAGCAAGCGTCTAGTTTTTGCTTGACTGTTCTAACCTCTTTGTTGTATTTTTTTGTTGTCATAACTTTTCCTTTTGGAAATTTTATTTAAGATTCTATTTTTAAATTTATTTATGCCAATGTCCATACTCCACGCTCCACATTTCTAAAGTGAATTTGAAGCTGCTGTCGAATCTTCGCTTGCCAATTTTGATTTTTGGCGATGAGATGAGCAGCAACTTTTTCTACTTCTGTATAAATGTCAGATAACTTAGCTTCTTTCAAACGCATCATTACAACACGAATAACGGACCGCCAAGTTTGTGCAACTTTCTTTTGAATATTAGAGGCAGTCTCAAATCCAATAGAATAGATTGAAGCTGCTTTCTTTTTCCATATCAAAAGATACTCATGAGTAATTGGAACAAACGAACCACCATAGTTTCTGCCATTGCTCATACAATTGTGCTGCATTTTTATTGCAACGCTAATCAATTCGCTTTTAGGCATCATCATCTGGTAATCTGCTTGAAAGCTCCAAAACTGACCGCTCTTTCGCATATCTCCAATAAGTGTCGCATAGAGTCCACCATCTCTTGTTGCTTCTCTTTGATTCATTAACATTACCTGACTCATTTCTAAAAATTGCTCTTTAGAAAGACCTGGATTTGAAGTATCCGTTGGAAGAATTTTATTCCCCCATTGAGAACCGCTATATTGAATCATGTCAGCATAAGGAGGATGAGTGAATACCATTTCAGCTGGTCGTTGTAATTTGCTTAAAATGCTGTCTTTTGTGAAATCGTTTTGGATAGTAGGAGCTATGCCATGTAGGTCAAGACCTGTATAAATGATTCCCAAATTCTTTGAGATATCTCTACTTGTTCCAGAACCTTCATTTGCATCTACAAAATAGAAGTTTTGTGGTTGCGTTTTAGTATTTTCAATACCAAAGAGCATAACATCTTTCATGAAGTTTGCACCTGCATTTCCTCTATATTTATTGTCTCCACCTTGTCCTCTCTCTGCATGAGAAATGACTGATGAGCTCGATAATATTGAAGATATCATATTACGCTCCCAATCTTTCTACAACTGCTTCCGCAACAGTGTCAACTTGATTTGTGTTTATTAAATCAGCACAAGCTCCGACAATATCACTAGACAATAATTCCTTGATGATGTTTCCATTAAGAGAAAGATTTGCGGGCTGAACACTAACACCACTGCTACAAATAGCAGAGATATCATCTTGAATAAATCCAAGTTTTTCTAGAAATTCAGCCATCGCTTTGTTTTCAAAAGCAAGATTTTCAAGCTCTTCGCTTTCTTCATTGTCAATCTCCCACTCATATTCCTCGTCATCCAAGCAGCCACTTCCTGCATCATCTCCATTTAAAATTGATTGGGTTATATTCTCTATCGCTTCCTCAAAAGCGATTGAAGTGCATTTGTTAATATCTAATCCATAAATGCTAACAATATGTCCAAAATTTGAGCAGTTCTCATCTTCTATAAAGTTTTTTAGATTAAAAGCATGTACTAAATCAGCATCAATAAATGCAAATGGAATGTTGTCTCTGAATATTATGACATTTCCATTTTTATCTGTGCATGTGTAGTGAACCAAGTCTTCATTAATAACCTTCATATCTGTTATTGTTAATACTTGCCCAAGTAAAGACTCTAAAAAGTCTTTATCGTTGCTGGAGTCTATCTCATCTTTTAAAATTTTCACTTTCTCACCTATATTAAATAAGTGTTTTGCATTTATTATCCTCTCAAATTCGTCATCACAGTCAGCTTTTTTACCTAGTGCTCTTTTAGCGACTTCTAGTGCGTTCTCTAACTTCTCTATATGAGTTTCGTTTATTGATTCTAGTGGAACTGACAAAGAAATATTTAGATTTAAGATATTAAGAATCCTGATTGCTAAATCTTCAACAGCATTTGAATTATCATGAGTTATTGGCTCATATTCGGATGCTTCATCTTCAGTGAACCAAAGATAATCAAACTTAGTAACGATATCTAAGATGGTTTCAACGCCATCTTGTTTATCAATTCCTTTAACTCCATTTTCTGCATAAATTGCATCATCTAATTGAGGCAATTCCCAATACGCTCCAACAAACTGGATATCCGCATGTCTGTATTGTGCTCCACTAAAAAGCACTATCCAAAAAGATTTTTTAACCATGGAATGGGCGAACTTAATGGCTACAGCACTATTTTGATAATTTTCATTGCCGTCTGTATTTTTATGTCCCCAATATTGATAATTAGATGCTTTTGCGTCTATTATATTCAGTCTTGTGTACATATCTATACTGTTTGGCAAATAGCCATTTAATATGAGTGAGAATTTTATTTCTTCTAATTGTGTAGTTGTCATAATAAATCCTTCGTTGATTTTATTCATGTTGTATGAGCCAATCAGCACTATGCCAATTTCGCCAACTTTACATACCAACAAAGATATCCCTAGCCCATGCCAACGATTAAATTCATTGGCATGTAGCCTATTATTTTTAAATTAGTTTTGTATATAAAAAATGCACATCAACCGAATGAGGCATTTTTACTATTTCATATGTTGTTTCTTCAATTCCATTATCGTAGTCATATCCGTTAAAAACCCGTGCGGATTTAGTATGGATAATTGATAATGAGTTCTTGAAAAGTTTCCATGCACCGTCGAATGTTCGGTATCCATAATCAGTTTTTTTAAATTGAGGACTTATTCCTTTTTTATTGAGGAAAAATCCGAACAATTTATTAAACTCAATTGAATCAGGCTGCTTTTGAGTCATCATTTTTAACTCCTACTTCCGCCTGCATAACAAGTGGCATAGCAACTTCTCTATAATTAGGATTTGCAATAAGCATTATTGGTAAATTTTGACCATTAAAGCCTATTTGAACGCTGTCCTCATTATAAGAAGCAAGAAAATCCAAGAGTACTCTCGAATTTATCCCAAATACCATATTTGTATTTGCATCAGACACAGTATCTATGACCTCAGTATTTCCTTCAAAATCTTTTATGATGATTTCTCCATTACAAATAGTAATTGATACTGAAGAATCAAAGAGAGAAGCTTCTTTGAGAAGTTCTGAAAATCGGTGTCTATCTAATGTTATTTTTTGAGTTAAAGATTGTGGAACAATTCTCTGCCATTCTGGAAATTTTCCGTTTATCAGTTTTGTAGAAAAGCTAATACCGTCCGTGTGAACAGATAGATTAGTTTTTTCTATTTCAGCGGAAATATTAAACCCTTTAAAAAGTTTAACAATCGTTTGAATACCTGATTTAGGAATAATTACCTCTTTGTCATCAAGGGTTGTTTCTGTGGTGACTGCAGCTAATCTTTTAGTATCAGTACTTACGATACTAAATACACCATTTTTGATTTGTAGGAATGCTCCATTTAATTCAAATTTAGGATTATTTGTATCTACTGCATGTAAGATTTGTTCAAAATCTCCGATTTGGCTACTAAAATCAAAACTGCTTCCGTTGCCAGATTGAATTTCGATTGTTTGCGTATTTGCCATAGTTTCGATTTTTACTTTGCTTCTACCACTTTTAACAACGATATGTTCTACATGTATTTCAAGCGATACTTCATCAGTCTTAGCAGCTTTTAGTGTAGTTAGTAATCTCTTACCGTCTATTGAAAAAGCTTGAAAGTTTGCATCCGTTAAATCTGACGATACAAAATCTATATTTTTATAGATGATTGTTTGTATCATGTCACTTGCTTTAACTTGAAGTTTGCCGTCACTGCCTACCATTACTATTTTTCCTAAGAAGTCGCCCTCTTTTGGCATGAATGTGTTAGCTACTGCAACTGAATTTAATAACGCGCCTGTATTGATTGTTAATGTTTTCATAATTTTCTCCGGTTCCCGTAGAAAACAGACACTACTCTACTTATTTTAAAAGTGACCCTACCTTAGTCGGTGTCGGCACTTAGTGCTTTTACTTTTAGAAGTTTTCGTGAAGTTTCAAATGGGATTGTTTTTTTGTTGTTTTTGTTTTGTGGTATAATTCTTAAAAAAAACTTTAAGGCTTTTTATGAATTATGATTATTTTGGCTATTTTGTGATCGGTTTTTGTTTGCTGCTTCTTTTAAATTTTGGAGCTTATCCTCATATATTGGTTGTATTTCTACTTTCTGGCTTCTACATAATCGTAGTAGAAAGTGGAAAATTTCCAAGGTTGAGAAAGTTTGTTAACGACGCTTTTTAATTAAGATACTACTAAAAGTAGGTAAATTAATATTAGAGATACTAAAGTCATAAGAGTTCTAAAGAATACCATTTTTGATATATCTTTATCTTCTGACCTTACATAAATTATTGACACAATCGCTATATAAGCAAAAGGTGTCAAAAACGCGAATAAACTGCTTGTTAAACTAAAAGCTAGGTATAACATAGTAATCGGCATAACCGTTGCATGAATAAGCCCTTTAAGCATTGCTACTAAAACAAATCTTTTTATTTCTTCTTTTTTCATAATAAGTCTCCTAGACTAAAAAATAGACATAGGAATATCCTTGCGGAGTCCTACGCCTATATGGCGAAAACTCCGCTTGGAGTTAAACTTGTTTTATTTTATGCTGCTGTTAAAAAATCAAATATTGAAGTTTGACGGATAGTCTCTACTTTGAACAAATCAAATGCTTTTTTGTATATCTCATCACCTGAAATATTAAACACAAAGACATCATCTTCACGATAAGAACATCTAAGTAGATTTGAATCTCTATTGAGAGAAATTCTTTGTTCAAGATTTTGAGAAATATTAATATTGCCATCTTTGTCTTTTGAGTACGAGCCTCTAAATCCATCAATAGAATATCCACTACCACCACCATTGCTTCTATCAACACCTTTTTCTTTCATGAATGAGAATATGTCAGCTTTAAACTGCTTCCAATCTCTAAAAGTGTTAATTTTGGCAATAAAATCATATTGATTTCTGCAATTACCAAGCATGCTGCTCATGTAGTGTTTTATATTCTCGCGAAGAATATCATCATCACTAATTACCTCTTTATAGGCAATGTTAAAATGATTTCTCAGCCAATCAATAAATTCTAAATCATAGAGTTCATAAGACGGCAAATCCTTATCATCGTTCCAAGAACTACCAATAATTTTTTTACCATCAAACCAATATCTGTAGTCAGTTTTTTTCTCAAATTCCCATGATGAATACGACAAGTCAGTGAATACATGAAATTCCCTCGTATATGGCACTAAATGGAGTCTAATCAAAGACTTTACCCTATCAACTAGTTCTATATTACTCAGTGCACCGTTGCGAGTCATGTAATCATGGCTATCATCCCACCAAAAATCATCAAAGCGACCGTGACCTTCACCTGAAGAAGTACCTTTTACAATAGCTTCTTTGACGAGTTCTATCATCTCTTTGTCGGACTGTGGTAGCAAATGCTTATAGTCTATTTCATGATATGCATACCAAGAGTTTGTTAAATCGCATAGCTCAAAAAAGCTATACTTTTTCATTAGATTATTCTTGCGAATCCTATTGCATTCTCTGTAGTATTTATCCCATGACTTATCTTCACCATGAGTGGGAGAACTTGGTTCTTTTTCAAGTTCATCATCAGTTTCATCACCAAATAATGACAATTGCTTACCTGTATTTGATTTTTCGAAACCAATGAGAATATTGACCCAATCCGAAATACTTTTATATACTCCGGTAAGCAGTTCCTCGTCAGTTCTCTTTGCATGACGTGTTTCAACAGTACCATAAGGTACTTTGACTTGAAGCCAGACTATCCAGTCTATATTTGATTTATTAGCTTTATTTCTAAGCGTTAGGAGTCTATATTTCTCTAGGTCCTCTAACGCTACATCATCAAATTTTGATTTTAATATGTCAAATTCTTTTATTGAAGAATTTGTATTTTTTTTTAGTGAACAACAACTCATTTTTGCTCTCCTGTGTTGCTAAAAGGCTTCCAATTCATAAGTGCATTGATTTCAACACAATATGGTATATCTGGCTCTTCTTCCAACTCTTCCATGCTTAAAACAAGTCCTTGTGCCCCGTTGTGATAGTCACGATAAATTTCCATTTCTGAAAAAAGAAGCTTTGCTTCATCGAGACTAATTTCATAAGCCCAGGGAATATGTTTTAAATGTTTGCGACCAAAAATTTCATCAATCTTTTTACCGATTGTTTGAGGTCGCTCAATAGAGTGCATATACATTTTAAAGAGAAAGTTTTGCTGTTGTTTTGTTGCTTGTGTTTTCATAATGAAGTCTCCTAAGACTAAAAAATAGCATAGGAGTCTCCAAAGGAGTTCCTAGCCACACATGTTTACATGTGGTTTGAACTCCTAATGGAGTTAACTTTGTTTATTTTGTTAGCGATGAAGTTTTTAGTTATTTACCAAAAGTTCTCAGCCATGCATCCTCTAAAACATATTTTAAAGTAGAGTAATTCTCTTCTTTGAGTACATATTTACTACTCAATGGAACAATTGCATTTTCAAGTGCAAACTCATTCCAGTACGCATCATTTGGCATTAAAACAAGTGCTTCCGCGACCATTATGCTTCTATCAAGTGCTTTTATTTCGTCGCTTTCCATTGGATCAACTCCAAATGCTTCTGCAATAACTTTCAAAGCTCTTCTTTCTGCATTTTTATAGTCAGGCAGCATCGCTTTAAGCGGTGACGGTAAATCAACTCCAGAGTAAGATTCAAACGCTTCATGGATTAACCATTGTTTTTTTAAAATCTCACTTGCACCTGTATCGTTGAGATACTTCCAGCCACCAATTAAATGACTTGCTACTGGATACTGATAACTTGTTTGACCCAAGAATCTATTGATTCTACAGGCACCTCTGATAATTACTTCTTTGTCCACATCTCCAACTGTTAAATTGAAAATATTCACTATTTTTCCATCGTACATCATTAGCTCAGCCATTGTATTTCTCCATTATTTCTTTTAAAGTTTCAACTTTGAATGTCGTAAAACATTTGTCAAAGTCGCCTCTTTTTTTATTGTGAAAATGCAATCTAGTATAAACATCACAATTGCTACCATAGGTTTCAATCGTGCAGTACACTTCCGTTGCATCAACTAACTCTTTTTTTTGCTTAAAGCTCAAAAAATAGACTGCTTGTTCGGCACTTGACATGTCACACACTTGCTTAGTCATGATTTGCTTCTGTTTCCAGCCCAGCCACTTATTAAGTGAATAGTGTTATGCTCATCTACTGAATAAACTATAGTGGCTCGTCCAACATCATATTCCATGTCAATATCTCTCTCGATTGTGTCAAGATTATTACTTACATGAAGATATATTGGTACAATCGCGCTCATGTCAAATACACTACGCAATCCTTTTACAAGAAAGTGTTCCCGTGGGTTCACTTTGAGTTGAGGAGCTTTACCTATTATTTTTAATTTGCTCATTTTTGTTTCCTTATTATTTTTATTTTTTTAAATTGAGAACTACATATAAGAGATATCCGTTACTGATACTTTACGAATTGCCCATGAGTTAAATTTAACCCAAATACGACGGTTTTATAATGGTCAGTAAGTTTCACTGAATCAACATAGCCGTCTTCATTGACTCTTGGATCAGCTTTTTTCTCTTTTGTGGAAGTTCCTTTCAATATTATTCTGTCTCCATTTGCAAGGGTAAGTTGCTTGTTTAAAGCACCACTAGCAATTAGTATCGCGGCTTGTCCTTCGTTTGGATGCTCAATAGAGCTATTTAACATATTTGCCTGTCTCAACTCATCAAAAAAAGCTTTTTTGAGTTTTGACTTCAACAAATGTGTTTCTATCTTCCATCGAGGCACATCAATTTCTTTGAACATTTCTGGTTCTGCACCCGTTCTTATTGAAATTGCTTCAAGTTCAACATCATCATTTATATTTAGAGGATTCTCAAAAAGGTTGTGAAACCTCTCATGACTTGCTCTAAAATCAGGGAGCTGTCTATGAAGAATCACAAACAGTTGTCCAAACTTTATGTAATCCTCATTTTGCGGATCATAAAAAGATGCAACAGGTCTGTAGCCTTGCAATCTTAATGTGTTAGCCATCTTGTCATCAGCAGATGACGGATTTATAACCAACATTAAAACCCCACCAATAGCCGTAGCTAAACCCCATCTTTCGATGAAGTCTATCTCTAGTCTATCGCCAGAAGCATTAGTGCCATAGGGAGGATTTAAAAAATTCAATCCAACCCAGTGATTACTTTTTCTAACACCGCTAAGGGCATCAGCATTCAGTAAATTACCAATATTTCTAGCAGCTGCTGTTTTTGCTCTTTTTTCGTTTAGCTCAACTGCGAATGTGTTACATCCATATTCAGCACCTATAAATTCTATTGCTTCACCTTCGCCTGCACAACAATCTAAAGCATATACAGCTTTGTCTTTTGGAAAAGCTATTGTTTTATCAATAACCTTTTTGATTGTTTTTACCGCAGTTGGGTAGAAGCCCATTTTTGTGTCACTTGCTAATCTTGCCATCTTGATTTTCCTTGTTTTATTTATAATATTTCAGAGTTCTATTGAATACTTTAACCGCGTGGTCGTATTCAAAAAGTGTCTCTAATTCTATTGTTTCGTTATTATTGCATTCCAAATAAAGTCTATAATTGTCATCTTCTTCGTTGTAATCCAAAACCAAGTTTCCACTCACTGTTTCTTCATATCTTAAATTTTCAGCCATCATTAACTCCTATGCAACCATGAAGTCAAATAAAGATAATTGAGTTTGAATAACAACTGGTTTAGATTGCGCTTTAACACTCTCTTTTATCAGTCTTGTTTCAATCTCTTTATTTTTTACTTCAAGTGCTGCTTGTTTGGATTTTATTTCATCTTGCTCTGCTTTTAGTTTTTGTATCTCATCATTTTTCAAGAATTCACTATGAGCCTTTACAGCTTTTTTGATTTCATCTATCCAAATTGACATATACTCACTAAATGCTTCTTTTATTGCATCATCTAAATCTCTGTAATCACTATATGCACCCCAATTTCTATTGGACATAATAGTGTCATAGAAGTCACCCAATCCATTTCTACTGCCATTTATCTCTTCATAGATGCGATAGAATGCTTCTCCATTGCTGATATTTGGTTTTCTCATATCAATGCCACAATACTCTGATTGTGGTGGAGTTACATCATTTACTACTTGATGATATTTAGCAGCTGTTCCAAAATATTCTCCATAGAAGCCATTAATGTTATAGTGAGCGATAAAGCCACAATGATTAGTGAAATGCTGATAGAGATTTTTTTTGAAAGTTGTATGAGAGAAGTGATTATTTAAAAAACTTACAAAATTAATGTAAATTTTTTTCTTTTCTAAATCAGTCATAAATTGAACTGACTCAAACGACAAAGACTTTGCTTTTATGTTGAATTTTTTTGGTTTTAAGAAGTTATTTGTGTTCATAATTATGCCTCCAAATGGATATTAATTATGTATCCTGCGATTAATAAATCTGCTAGTATTTCAGCAGTATTTTTATTCGGTCTTTTAACTCTTAAATTTTTTGTTATTTTTGTTTTCATGAAGTCCTCCTAGGACTAAAAATAGCATAGGAGTCTCCAAAAGGAGTTCCTAGCCACACACTTAAAGCGTGGTTGAACTCCCTATTGGAGTTAACTTTATTTGTTTTATTAAAGGCGCGAAACAGAAAGTTCTTCAAAGCCTCCTTGGTCAATATCATCCTTGTCTCTGTTGTCTAAATAATTAAATTCAAACAATCTCCAAATCGCTTCTTCAGCGTCTTTGCCACTCCAAGGAAAATCATAAACTAAGTTTAACTCATCGTATTTATAGTTCAGTCCATCAAATAACTTATCGCCATCTTCTTTACTAATACCTATATTTAAGAATAACTTTCTAACTGATGCGTATGCAACATTGTTGCTTAAATTAGACATCATAACTACTCTTCTATTGCCATAAACACAGCATCATGAGCAGTTCCAGTACAGCAACCGCCATCTTCTGATTCAAGTTCTTCACCCGAAGAGAATTCACTTAAACAAAAACAGTCGTACATATAGCCATCTTCACATGACCAGATTTTATAAATCATCTGCTCATGTTCAAAGACGACTTCATTTTTCTCTTCAAGTATCGCTACTTTTTGAGATAAATAAGCATTTTCGCTTGTTTTGTAACTTCCGTTACTCCAAGCAATCTTGCTTACTCGATTGACAAACTCTTCTGTATCTTCTTCGGCAGTAGGTATCATCCCACTTCCTTCGCGTTCCCACCATATCTGATAATCAGCCATGATATTTTCACTTGTAGATACACTAGGTTCAATTTTCCAATAAAAAGAGCGATCATTTTGAGTAATGAAGCCTTCATTTGCACCAATTAAGATGTGATGACAAATTTCCTCAATATTATTATCGGTAATCTCCGTGTCTAAGTCTTTTATGACTATACTATGTCCTAAAATTGTTGCTTTCATGCTGCCTCTTTTATTTTTAAATTTTCTAAAGTATCCACTCTACCGTTTGAATCTATATACATATTTTCAAAAAATAAATCCATCTCAAAACCAAGACCAATATACTCTTCAATATTGATATAGCCCCACTCTGAACAATCAGGTGCAGATAAATTTTCAACAAATCCGAAACATTGAGATTGTAAACCTATAAATTCATCGTCGTCATTGCCACTGTCAGCTTCAACAACATATGCAGTCATGTTGTGATTGAATAACTTCAATCCAACTGGCTTAATTGCAACACCGTCAAGGCTGTAAGTTTTTGGCATTTCTTCTAATGTGTCATAGATTTTCTGAACTTGCATTACTGTAAGTGATGGACTTTTTGGTAGTGGTGCTTTTTGCTTTAAAGGCTTTGCATCTGGAGAAATTAATCCATGTTCGCGACAAACCTCTAAAATTATTTCTTGTAGGTCGTAACACTCTTCTTCAAGTATTGATAAATCAACCTTAGCTGCCTCTATATTCAAGGAAGTAAGCTTGTCTAATTTGTCTTTTTCTTGAAGCTTTGTGTAAATTTCTTTTGTTAAATTTTTTGGATAAGGAAGTGGTTGAGATTTTTCCATCCATGCAGAAAAAGAAGATAGAAGCTCATCGTTGTCTCTACCTATTAAAACACTAAAATTAGCATCTACAATAGATGGAGCATGATAAAGTATTGCGTGAGCTATACCATCATCGAGAGCGACCAGTTTTCTTTTATTTCCTGCTTTATTGATGTCAAAATGCTGGATTGCATCTGATTCTACATCATGGTCGTTCATTTTCACCCTACCTTGCATCAAAACAGAAGTTATGCTTTTAATCATAGCTTCTTGCCCGATTGTTTCAAGGTAGATAAGCGTTGTTCCATCTTGGATAAATGCTTCAATGTCAGAATGAGAACCCATATATCTAATTTTAGGAACATATTTTTTATGATCTTCTATTAGATGTGGGATGTCAGCTATATAACTCCTTGTGAATTGTTGAACTCCATCATGTATCCATAGCTTTCCTGTGTAGTCTTTTTCAACCTTTCTCCATCCTTCATTAACAAAAAGATAGTCTTTTTTATTTACTATTGAAATATCAAAAACCTCTTCTTCAGGTTCACTAAAAGCGGCATAGTATTTGTTATACAACGCTACCACATGCTCATTTTTTGAGCTTTTGCCACTCAATAGTTTTCCATTATTAGTGATTCTTTTCATCTGCTCTAAAGTGAAATAAGAACTATCAAGACTTAAGCTGCATGAATGCGCATAGTATTTCATTTTAAATTGCTTATTTAGCTCTTCAAAAAGTTGTACCCACATCTCTGCTAAATCCTCATAAGTTATTCCTGCTTCTTCAGTTTTAAAAGAAATGCCACCAGAAGTTTTTATATCTCCTTTGCCGTATTTTTTTGTTTCCATTTCGAGCATGTCTGGTCTCTCTTTTTTCACCCAAGCCAAATGCTCATCATCTACTATGAAGATGCTTTGTTCTTCGAGTTGATAAAGCTTTTTTTGGATTGAATTCGTATCGAGATACGCCATGACTTCGTTTGGATTTGATTTTGTTTGAAAGTTTAAATATGCACCCATAATAATAAGCCCTCCCAGGACTAAAAAAAAGTGATTAAAATCACTATAATTGGAGCCACAAAAAAGAGAGTACTATAGTAGCAATAGCCACATAGAAAATTCTCTATATTGTGGCTATTGCCGGTTGTTTATTTGTTATATGAGTGTTTTACACTATTACCCCACATGTCAGTAGCAGAAATAATATTGAGTTTACTTTCTAATTTTTTATGGCATTTATTACAGTAAAATTCATTATAAAGTTTCTCAAAATATACATAACAACCGCATTCGCAAGGTTTGTCCATCATAAGCGAAGTCATTTGATTACCTCCACTTGATATTCTTCAATTAAAGGACAATTTGGTTCCCCTTCACTTGTATATGAATACATGGGTTTACCATCTGCAATTCCTTCTTCTAAAAAGCATATTGTGATAACTCTTTCTGTTTCCATTTTTAGGCTATAAATGGGTCTATGCCAATCATCCAAATAGGAAAATTCAGCGATAAGCCCACCTTTAGTTTTCAAATCTCTTTCAAAGTTATCAACTATTTCAAGTGATGCACCTTCAATAACCAAGCATGGACCATAAATCATCAGTGAGCGATTGCCTACTAAATGCTTCATATCTTCATGTCCTTGCAAATTCTCAAAGATGCCTCTATAATCAGTGTGTTTTTTGCTGTATCGTTTTTCGGTAATGTAAATCATAATAAGTCTCCTGGACTAAAAAAAGGTATAGGAGTCCATACGGAGTCCTATAACCTGTAAAGGTTGAACTCCGTATGGGAGAATTACTAAATTTTAGGTATTGAAAATTCCTCTGAATTGAATCAAATTTTTAAATTCACCACATTTCCTGAAAAATATTAACATTTTTAATTTCTTCGATGCAAAATCCAAAGTTGAATTTATCAGTCAGCCATTGATTTTGACCATTGCTATAAACATCATCTTTAAAACCATTGTATAGTTTCTCAAACCCATCCATAGCAATCTCTTTAACCTCGTCAAAAGTTTTATTAGTAAAAATACCAAACTCAACTTTAGAGCCAGGACTAAACCATTGGTCGTATTGATTAATCATAAAGATTGAAGAATCGTTTAGCTTACTGCCTTTTTCCAAAAGAGCACATGCAACTTTAAATGCTTGTTCCACAAGTAATTGAAGATTGTCTAAATCATAATCCTCGAACGGCTCCCAGATGATAAAATCGTTATCTTCATCCTCTGTTAAAGAAGTCAGTGACATAAATCTATCATAGTCTTCTGCCGTTGTATGACTGCTTGTGTATGTGCCTATTGCGTTTGCTTTTGCTAATTCTATTATTATTTTTGTTTTCATATTAATCTCCTATGATTAAAAAAATAAGCATAGAAGTACCCATAAGGGCTTCTACACTAAGTGTATAACCCCTATGGGCAACTAATGATTTATTAAAAAGAGAATGCTAGTTGAGCACCAGAAACTAAGCCTTCAGGTACACCACTAAAAAGATTATTAGAAGCTTTCACTTCTACTCTTTTTTGTTTTCTACCTTTACCAATATAAGCAACAAAAAACTCTTCTTGCTTAATCGAATCATGCTCAATCACTATCTCAGCTTCAATTTCAATTTTTTCTTCTTTTGGTATAGAGCAGATATGAATATTTGGATTATTAGAAATACCAAATAAATCTGCCAAATTATGACCCCAATTTCCACCGTGTCCATCATGAATAGATATTCCATCTTTTTCATTTTGTACAGCAGCTTCTATGAGTTCTTTTTGTATAGCTTTATCTGATTGAGCTCTTATCACTCTTTCTCTAAACTCAGTGTTTGAGTTATCAAGTATGTATTCCACAACATGTCGTGGTGTGTCATACATTTTAATAATGTTATCAACTGAAGATACACAAATCGCTATCGAATGTGTCGGATAACTTATGTGTCTATGACCTTCAATATCCAAACCAATTTCTCTAACCAAAAGGATTCTATGATTGGTCGCTTCATCGCAGATAATCAAATTTCTATCATTAGAATAATCAACTTCTATCCATGAGCCTTTATATTTAATCATATCACCAGCATCAATAACGAATCTTTCCGGCTTATAAGAAACCTCTATATCCTCGTTTTGTACTTTAGTTATGTATGTTTTTAGTTTTCTATCATCTAATTGTGCTTGGTAAAACATCTCAAAAGCATCAAAATCTCTATCATTACCGAAGTTTTTGATAGTAGTCATTTGAATCTCTTTTGAGCTTGATTCGCCTTTTAAAATCGCTTTAGCAAGTGCCAGTTGAATATTGTCATCATCTTCACCCATAGAGCTTAAATCATCTTCACCAGATAATCTTCCTTCAAGTGAGTTAGCAGCAGATACTTTCGCTCCAATAAGCTCTAGAGCTTTATGTTGTGGAGTATCTTTATATGCCATAAAAATAACTTTTATAGGATGAGTTTGACCGATTCTCCAACTTCTACGACTTGCTTGTTTGAGCGTAAAAACATTGTATGTTATTTCGTAAAAAATAATCGTCTTGAATTGCAAGAGGGTTAAGCCTGTTTTTACGAGTTCAGGGTTACAAATTAGAATATTAGATGGATTTTTTTCGATCCACTCTTTTCTTTTTGCAGCTTGAACAGTTGATGGTAAAAACTTAACTGTTTTATTTGGAAACGCTTTCGTTAATAGTTCAGTAATGTCCGTAGCTACTTGTTGATTTGAAAAAGTGATAAAAACTAAACAGTCTCTACCTTCATTCATCTCAGTTGCTATATTTTCTACTAATCTTTTCTCTTTCGCAGTTGTTCCAAATTCTTCTCTTGTGAATTCAGGTTTGTAAAATATTTTGTCTTGTGCGCTTCTAAAGGTAAACGGCATGTCAGGAATCGCCATCGCATCTGTAGCGAGATTTCCAAGTAATCGTTTATCTTTTCGTATAGCCTTAGTTATTTCTTTTAAATAACTCATATATGGGACTTTCAACTCTTCTTCCATAGGAACAAGGTCTATTATCTCTGTATAATCAGGCAGTTGTAAATGGCTAGGCATTTTAATCTCATCAAGTCTTAAAAAGATAGTCATATCCAACAAAACCGATAATAAAAATGGAGAAACTTTTGGTTTTTCCTTTACATTTATTCTTTTGCCCATACGCGTAACAATGCCTTCATTGTTTATTTCTTTTGCTTCAACGATTTCCTCGTGCGCACCATAAGTACTCACAAATTGTTTAACTTGTGTGTAGTCATATCCTAGTTTGACTTTCATCAAATATGGATTCAGTCTGTATAGAAGGTAGAATAAGCTTGATGCGTATCCGTTCATTAGAGTACCTGTCAAAGCAATAGTTTTTTTAGCACCACATACAAGTCTCGCCATCGCGTTTCCTTGTCCTGTGTTGCCACCTTTGTATTCATGCGCTTCATCAAGTATCACATTATATGAGCCTTTTGTGAAGTTTTTAAATACATAGTCAGCCACTGCTTCTCTAGTCATAAGATTTCGGGAAACGGTTCTATCAACAGTACGAAGGACACAGCCACACTCGCATTTTATAGGTATGTTAGAGATATCGATATGATCTTCTCCGCCCTCATGCAGTATTGCATCACATTCCGGACATTTAGCAACTTTAATCAGTTGTTTAAACATAAGTTGCTGTCCATCAAGTTCTTTTTCTACAGTTATATATCTTCTTTTTATTTTTACAGCTATCGCTTTTGGATAACTTAATTTCAAAGATTCGCGAGCTACGATGAAATAGTACTTAACACCATCATTCCAAAGATTTCTCTTTGTATAAGGTACTAAATCTTCCCATCTTTTAATGACAACAGCTTTGTAAGCTTTTTTGTCTTTGTAGTTCATTGCGAGTTCTTCTTGCCAAGTTTTCACAAGGTGTGGAGGACAAGCCACAAAATACACTGGACACAGCTTTTGTGACATGGAAATTTTAATCGCCATATCAGTTTTTCCTGATCCCATCTCCGCAGAAATTATAAGAGACTTATTTTTTCTGTTTTCGATATATTCTGTAGCAGCAGCCACGAGTCTTGATTGTCGCAACAAGCTATCTCTTCCTGATTGGTTGAGAATATTTGCAATTATTTTATTGTATTTTGTTGGGTTATCTAATCCATCAAAAGATGGTTGGATTACCTCTTTGAGTTCTTTATTAAATATCTTATTATTTTTAGATATTAATTCTTCTAGTTTTTCTGTAATCATTGGCATATTAAGCTCCTAAGCTATGTGGAATATCCACTTATAAGGTAAAAGCCTATGAGTCACGAATATCTATACTATATGCCTTATGGCACAAATATAATTTCGTGCCATAGGCGACAGTAGGTTTTAGTTTTCTTTTAAAATAAAAATCCTCCAGCAAATACTTTTAGTTCACTTGCTTTGTATCCGTGATGATTGATTGCTGGATTTTTTTGGTTTTTTTGATTCATTAAAATATCGATGTCGTAGAGTTCTACTCCGCCGATTATTTTACATGGCATAGCTCCGGCTTTAATTGCCTTGTCTTTATACCTTTTTAATTGGCATGAGTCAGACAATCCTAGTGCTAGAGCCGCACCATCTTTGTTGTAGATGTAGTGCATTTTAATGCTCCCTATTTGCGTTTGAATTCCAAATTGACAAAACAACGCTAAAAGCTTTACGCTCTGCTTGTAATGAATAGTTGTTTTTTGCAGTATCCCATGTTTTTATTTCTATTTGATCCAAATAATCAGATTTTTTAAAATCCATATTTGAACAACAAGATAGAACTATATGATTTCCTGCATTGACAATTTTTGGAGTTTCATTACAAATAGGACAAGACTCAAAATAAGGATTTTTCACTTGATTCTTCCACGCAATATGATCTGATAGTTGCATTGTTTGCTTTAATAAAGTAAACAGTTTATCTTTTGCAACACCTATATTAAAACTTTCCAAATCTCCTATTACATCAGCAATTGTGTTAGAGCTAACATTCATAAAGTTTTTTAAATCTTCATTCATACTATGCTCCTTTCACATTTGTTTTCCACGCAAAATAATCTGCTAAATCAAACTTGGGATGCAACTTAAAACCATCTTTTTTAGCTTTTTCTTCCCATCTTAAGATAGTTACAGTTTTAGCTATAGGTTTTAGTTGTAATAACAAGTTTTCATTAAATATTTTTCCTGCATCGTCATAGTCTCCAGCAATAATGATATTTAAACCACGAAATAACTGGAGGTATTTTTCATTTAGTTTTTTAGAAGCCCCTGCTCCACCAATACATACAGCTCTTAAGCCATTTGCATTTGCTACAAGCGCATCTTTCTCACCTTCCGTAATAAGTACAGGAATCTCCGGAGTTTTTGCAAACTCTATCAAATCCATAACTGCAAATGGTGGACGAGGTTTATGTTTTGTGTAGAGCACTTTACGATGCTTGTAAGTTTTGCCATCTTTTACAAAATCTTCACCAGATTTTTTATACTTCCAAAAAGTGCGTATTTTTGCATCCGTGTCACGGATTGGCATAATAAGACGACCGGATTTTTTGTTAAATCCAATGTCATATTTTTTAGCAACTTCAAGAACTTTTGGCCATTCGGCAGATAGCATTTTTTTACCATCATACTCACCTAAAAAGAGTTGTTTTAACTCTAATAGGTACGGTTGATGATTATTCTTAGCATCTATTCTATGTGGAATCATAAAATCATCAGGCAAAGGTCTTTCATCAAGTTCACCAGTTGACGAATCAAACTGTGTAAAATTAACTTCAACTTTCAAATTCAACAATCTCGCAGCTTCTTTTTTAGCACTCACAAAATCCATTCGATGATACTCTTGAAGAATATCTATTAAGTCTCCGTGAAAGCCAGAACCATAGTCATGAACGCGACCATCCACATTTATCTTAGCAGACGGTGTCTTTTCTTCCGTTCTTAATGCGAATTCCCATTGGCGATTCACTTCATACCCCAAGGATATTAAGGCAGAAGCCATATTTTCTCTTTTCATAATAACTCCTTTTGTAATATGAAATAAAAAGCCTATAAAGGCAACTCGTTTGTAGCTTCAGCAAAAATCCAATTGATATCATCTAATATCTCTTCATGGATTGCGTTTTGTAATTCTTCGTATTGTGTGTTCAGGTAATCGTACATACTAAGCTCCTATCATTGCCATTAAAGACACATAAAGCATCACCAAAAAGAAAAGACCGAATGAATATTTTAAACACTCAAAATACATTTCACTTTTTTGTTGTAAAAAAGCGTCATTAGTTGTTTCGTGACGGTACAGATTGATAGCTGCAAGCATTAACACATAGCTAATTCCAGAAATTATTGAATATTTTGCATCAATAAAATGCGTGACTATGCCAACAAAAATAGGTGCAATAATTGCATGAAAAAATGCTACTGCCTCTGCTTTGTCGTATTGTGCTGAACTGACGTTTAGTAGTTTGTGGTTTGTTTTCATAATAAGTCTCCAGACTAAAAAAAAGGCATAGGAGTCCATACGGAGTCCTATAACCTGTAAAGGTTGAACTCCGTATGGGAGAATTACTAAATTTTTGACAATAAAAATCCCTCTGAACTTAATCAGTTTTTGAAAACTATTTTAATAAATTAGTGGGATTTTTTTTGAGTGTGTTGTGTTATGCGTGCTTGTGTTTTGATGAAGGCGCGCCATGTGCACTTAATTTCTTAATTGCAAATATAATGCCAATCAATAAAACTATAATATTTAATGTTTCAAACATTTTTATTTTCTTCCTTCAATAATATTCCTATAATTGTAGCACAAATAGATGCCAAAATAAGCAAATCTGTGCCTAAATCTTTAGGATGAATATAGGCCGCATTTATGAATGAGCCTAATCCTATGTCCCTTAAGAGTTCTCCTTGGGCGCGACTATTTTTTCTAAAAACTCGGCGCAATCTTGCGACAAATCTTTTTACAGGTCGCTTCCATATCAAACTTCGTAGTAACAAGAAGACAACATAAAGTATTAATAATAATATTATTTCTAGGAATAGAAACATATTTGTTCTTTTTGAATATGTGTAGTTGTCATAATATTCTCCTTAAAGAATTCAGAGCACACCATTTCCCTTGCGGGTATGACATGGTATGTCTTAACCGCTAGGGTTTGGTTTGCCTGCTATGGCAACTGTTTTATTAAATGTAATTTTTTTTTATAGCCTCTTCAATTTCAACTAAGCCTTGCCCAGTTGGAAGAGTTGCATCAAAACAAAGAATAAATTTCTTGCCGTTTTGAATGCGTCTATCTATTGCGTTATGATAAGCCCAAAGAAACTCTTTTGCAAAATCTAGTGCTTTAAAAGCCTCTGATTTTTCAGTTTTAAAGTAAAAATTATCTTTTTTAGAGACTACTTTTTTTACTAAACCTAGTTCGACCAAACCATTTATGACATGCTCGCCATATCTACCACATTGAGAAATTAATTCTTCTTTGCGATAGACATAAGCAAGTACAGCAGCTATGGTTGCGGATGAGTTTTTTTTGCTTATATATCTTTTGAATTTTGCCATGTTAGACTACTTGTAAATAGCTATATCCGCGGTCATAGCATTCAACTTGTGAATATATGTCGGGTGCCATTTCTTTTAGCATTTCCAAATCAACTGATTTTTTACCTTTCTTTTTCATAAGGGAAACCGTAAAATCATCCGCTCTAACTAATGAAATGTTTGTAGATTCCATAAATTCTAGAAGTTGTTTTTTAAGAGATTTGATTTCTTTTTCAACCTTAGATAACGAAGCTATTTTTTTTACAATCTCAATTATTTCTTTTGGTAGTTGCTCAACACAGCCTTTTGTAATTGCTGGGCAGTCGCCTTTGAATGGGCATTTTGAACAGTAAAGCTCTATACTAGCTTCTGGTTCTTCTTGATCCAATAAAGCCTGAGATAACGCTTCCGCGTTATTCATAGCTAAATTAAATAAAACCTTATTCTGAAGAACCTCGAAACTTTTGTACCATCCAGTATTGACATCTATTGCCAAAACATATCCACGGACTTTTTTTCCGTTGCATTGTGATTGCAATAGTCCCATTTGCATCTGAACTTGTAAAATCCAAGATTCATATGGTTCGTCAACCGGAAATGATGTTGATTTTGCTTCAACTACCACACACTCTTTACCCCAATCGACAACAAAGTCAATGTGTGCTTTGATAGCGTGGCCATTTTGAGCCTTTCCAGTTACCTCTACTTGTTGTTTGCACGGAGTACCTTCCAACATTTTAGCTACAAGAGCTTCTGTTAGATGTCCTCTTTCAAAAACTATATGTTGCTCCATGCTGTACTCTACTTCTCGTGTTTTTGAGAGGTATCCCTTTCGTAAGCAACTACCTATATCGCTTGCTCCAATATATTTACTTCTATCTCCAAGAGACATAGTTGTATATGTTTTAAGCACTTCAGGTAAGTTTTTGTTGATGAATGTTTCTAATTTTGTTTTCATAATAAGTCTCCCGACTAAAAATAGCATAGGAGTCTCCAAAGGAGTCCTAGCCACACGCTAACGCGTGGTTTGAACCCCTAATGGAGTAAATTTGTTTACATATTAAAACACATCTTCTGGGATTTCATCGCTATCGGCTGCTAAAAACTCTTGAATTTTTAAATCAAGGACATTTTTATCGGCTAATAAAGCTTGAATCCCATCCGTGTCGCTACTGCTTAAACCCAACACATCTTTAACAAAAGAACCAACTTCCTCTTTTGTGAGTCCATTGTTTGTTAAGTATTGCATTAGTTCTTTTGCGGGGCTTGGTTTAGGTGCTGCAACCGATGGTGCCAAAGCTTTAACATCTTCATAGTCCATAGACCATTTTCCGTTATTAAAAACAAACCCTAACTCTTTTAAGATTTTGTCTTTGCCAAATGCTTGACCTATAATCGTAGCAATACCGTTTTGTTTAGATAGTGAGAGACCAAATTGTTTAATAGCTTCCTCTATCTCCTGTGTTAGTTTTATTGAGCTAATGACTTCTGCATCTTCTAAAACAGAATCATTTAACTGCTCAATTTTTTCCAATGTTTCAATAGCTCTTTCTCTTGGAATCATAAATTCCTTATATGCTCTTCTAACCGCTTTATGCGACCATGTTTGAAGCTTCCATCTATTGTCTTTGACAGTTTTAGTTGCCTCTTTCATGTAAGAAATATCAACAAATTTTACCTGTGTTGGCAATTCTTCTTTTAAGTCTGTTAACTTTACGTCATAACCGATAAAATGAGCTTCCACCCATTTTTCGTCAGCAGTTCTCAACTGAGATTGCTGTATTCTGCTTAATTTAGAAGAGGCTTCACAACTATTATCATCAAACTTATAGACAGCATCTATTTCTAGAAAGAATCCCTTTTGATATGCTAATTGCTGCATGCCTGTAAAAGGAATGATGCTTTGTGGCAACATTACCTTTTGTCCATTCACTTTTGTGTCAAATGGGATGATATAAACTTCCTTCGCCGAAGGAGAAATATCTAAGCCTAACTTAGTTATGTTTGCCGCAAATCTAATTATCTCTTTTACTTCAATAATGCTAAGTAGATAATCTTGTGTTACCAGCTCTAAGAAATTCTTTTTAAAATTTTCTTGTTTGTCTCTTGGAACCACATCCAAATATTGTCTGTGTTTAACCAATCCTTCTGATAACTCACTTCTTTTATCATCTAATATTTGCACATCTGTTCTTCTATTATTTTTTTGCTCTGCCATAATAATTTCCTAATAAACCAACTCTCTCAAATCAAATATACAGACACTAAAATATTATTCCTTACAAGATATGCCCAAAGTCATATTAATAATATTTTCAGATGTGATTGTTTTTGTTAGATGAGTGAGTTGATTGAATTTTTTGTAGATTTTATCCACAAGAGGAGTTAAAATGACATCAATATCCCTTTAAGGGAGTCATTTAAAAACTCCCTTGTGGGATTTAGTTTGTATGTAGAAAAGTAAAGTCTCTATAATATAAATACTTCACTTATTAAAATTATGAATGTGACTTCTTATGCTTTTTTTGCATAGAACCATAAAGCAATCCTATTGCAAACGCAAGTAAGATTAATGCTTTCATCTCTTCCATCTTTTTTCCTTTTTTTGTAATTATTTATTATACTTTTTTTTATAATTATAGTCAATCATAGCGACAAGTGAAGCACATGTAGATACAGCATAAATTGCTGTTTCTATTGAACTTGTTGTTACTACTAAACCTATAATACTTCCAGTAAATACACCCAATGATAAATCAGTCATAAATGAATTATCCAACAAAGAGTGCTTTACCTTTACTTTGGCTTTCAAGACTTTAATTCTGTATTTACTAAGAAAGTATCTTAATAAATCAAAAGCCAATGCACCGACAAAGTACAACAATGAAAAAGGAGAAGTCAATATTAAAAATAATAGTGTCATTTTGTCCTCCTAGGACTAAAAAAGACATAGGAGTATCCTTGCGGAGTCCTACACCTTGAAAGGTGAAAACTCCGCTTGGAGTTAAACTTATTTTATTTTATAGTCGATGCTAAAAAGGAATTTCTTCATTGTCATCATCGTAGTCTGGTGCATTATCTGGAGCTTGTGAATTTTCAGACGAGCTTCCATTATTGGACGCAATATCATCTTCTATGCCGAATTGACCAGTAATATATCCGACTTTTTTAAAGCCTTTATCGCCAAAAGATATAGGTTCTTTAAGTTTATGTGTAGTGATATAAAGTGCATCTGACGAATCAGAAACATTTTTCTTTTTCTCATTATCATATTTGCTTAAAAGTGCCAATGTCGCTTTTGTAAGACCATTAATGATTTTTCCATCTCTGTCTTTAGCAGGAAAAGTTTGTCCGATTTTGATAGTTTCTTCGCTGTTATACTTTGATACTATTAAATCGTAACAACCATCTTCTGTTCTTTTCATGAGTGTAATTGTTTTTGAACCGAAAAAACCTAAGTTAATACTGCAAAACACAGTTTTTGTTTGTGGGTTGTAAATAATATCGCCTAGATTTCTGTTTTTTCCATAAGTTCTTTTAATCGTGTCGTTAGCCATGATAGACTCCTTGTCAATCTATAAATTCAAATCAAAATGAAGCACTAAAATATTATTCCTTACAGGGCTATCCTAAAGATGAGCTAATAATATTTTGTTTGCGTGATTGTTTTTGTTAGGTGTTTTTGTAGATTATTTTTTGATTGTGGAAATAAGTTCCCATAAAAAGACAAGAAATCAGACATAGTACTCCCTTTGTAGGAGATAGATGCGAATCTTATCTCCTTACGGGAGCTTATTGTTGTTCAAAACGGTACCATCCACAAGTGCGCAAAAAGTAGCTAAATAGCTAAATTTCAACCTTGTTTCAAACCGTTTTGCCTAAAAATTTGACATAGCTATTTAAAGCTGTGTTTTCTCAAACTTTAGGTTTTGGCGTAATATATATTTGCTTTCATGTTTTTTATCGCTAAATAGCTAAATAAAAAAACGCAGGTTTTTCATTAAATTTAATCGCTAAATAGCTAAACTAAATTTGCATAACAAAAAGACTCGCTCAATGAGCATCTATATATCACTATCATTCGCCAGCAGTCCTGCATACCATCCGTATGGGGCTAACTTTGGTCGAGGTGGTCTCACTTAAGGACGGCTCTTAAAAACTACTAACACAATGGGATGCAAAGAAAAAGGCAAAAAATGCGGGTTTCTTAGGTTGGTAGTTTTGTTGTAAATAAAAATAAATTGCTGTATTGTACCTTGCTTTATTTTACTTTTTACTTAAATTTAAATAAATGTATTTATAAAATTAAACTTTATATTTTTAATAAAATAATTAAAAAAATAATCTAGCAACTTTTATGATATAATTTTTGCTATGAATAAGACATTTATCTTTTTTTTCAATCAGCTCCTTGCAATAAAGCATTTATAATGTGTGTTCCTTGCACAGTTCATGAATTCAACTTACCTCATTTTCTTAAATTCTTTGAGACTCTCAATTTTTCTTTCAGTATTCTTTCTCGTATGACTAAAAAATTTAAAAAGCTATTTTAATTTTGCAAACAATAGACCTCATTGGGAACGGTATTTTCTATGTAAAACGCCAATCATGCTTAAATATCTTAAATCTTTTTAGAGGTGACTCCGAAAATGAAACAAAAATAAATAATCACTCAGAGATTAAAATAAACAAAGCAGACATTTTTCTCGTAGATGCTTCAAGCAAATTAGATAATTTGTGTGAAATATTAATGGGCAGTGAATACCACACTCTTACAAAAAAATTAGTTGTTTTAGCGAAAGCCGCAAATATACTCGGCGCAAAATCAAAAAAGGAATATGTAATGCTTTGCATATGTAAAATTTTTTTCACTATTGCTAATGAGCAAGAAGTTGCCGAATATTGTACATGTAATCACAGACACTTTGAAGTGTACATCAAAATTAAATAAAGGATAAAAACATGGAAATATTAGAAACATTAAGAGTCATGATAGAAGATGAGAACAAGTCTTCTTCTGAAGATTTAAAACTCGATCCTTTCATAGATATATTAATCGATAGAGAAAAAGATTACAATGGTGATTTATTAAACAAAAAGACTTCCATCGCAACAAGTATGCTATCTAATGGTCATAATGCTGAATATATGGATCCTGTGTATTCAGAAATTTCTATTGTATATAAAGAGTACTTGAGAGATATACAAGATAAAGAAAAAAGCTATATAAATGTCAAATAATAATTATCAATATTATAAAAATGATTTCTTCGCTACTTTAAATATTGTCATTGAATATTATAAATTTGAAGATAGAACAATAGCAGATAAAATTGCTATACATAAAAATCTTCCAGAAGATATATTTATTAAAGTCTTAGATTATTGTAAAGACCAAAATGTTAAAGTGATTAATTTTGATGACATGAAAATTACATATTTTCTAGGCATAGAGTTATACAAATTATCAAAAGATGATAAATACATGTTAACGATGCTAAATATTTTAAACAAACTTGTGTATTTAGAAACTGCACATTTTATTGATAAAGATATATTTATAAAAATAAGAAGTTCAGTCATAAATGATAAATGGCAAAATTTTTATGGCATATATGGAATTTACACTATATTTAAAAATTGTTATAAAATTGGTTCTGAAAAAAAAGAGTAATTATTAATGTCTTATCGAAGGCACCTATTCCATTGCTATTGTAAAATTGTGTTACCGCGACTATACACTCTTTGCTTTCAAATATATCAAAACCACCCTCAACCCAAACACCTCATAAAACCTACTCTTAATATGCTCTATGACTCCAAGTGTACTCATATAGGGCAAATGTACATAAACCTCTTTTCTTCTCAAATTCACGCTCCTAACTTCCATCCATACTCTCTTTTGTATTTTTTGATACACCTCACTGCTTATATCTCTCGTGAAGCTTTTTAAATTTTCTAAAGTTTTGAAAGTTTTATGCTCCCTAAACACAACCGCGCCTTGCTCATATCTTGCAGAGGTGAAATCAATATACACCCTGCTCTTTTTGTTTGCACTCCTCGGCATCGAAGCTTTTACAGCATGCATCATGCGCTCATGTTTCATGTCATAGAACAGCTCATAATAATCACTTTCATCTATTGTATATGAGTACACCGCATGCAGATAACTCTTCTTATTTTTAATAAAATGGATGACCTTCTCTTTTTGCTTTTGAAGATAAAAAAGATTGGCTTTTTCTCGTATCTTAGAAATGATGAGCAAACTTTTCTTAGCAGAATATTTGATTTTTGAAAATTTCAAAGCACTCTCTTGCTTTTTATCGTTATACACGGCATATATGCCATCCTCTTCAAGTAAAACAGGATAATCCGACCCATACACTTCCGAAACACTCTCCAGTATAATTTTATAGGCTTCACTGTAATCTAAACCAAACATGCTGGCAAGCTCTTTGACTATCTCATCAAGTTGAGATTGCTGAATTATCTCTCGCTTATCCATTTATAGATGCCTTATGAAGATTTTGAAAAGCTTGTAGTTCATATTCAGCGATGTGTCTGCGAGAGCGTTCGTTCTCTAAAGTAGGCATTCTTATTGGATAGTTGTCAAGCCCTTTTATGTAGGGAAAATCCACTAAGTATGTACTGCCATTGTGTCTCATATAGCCCATACCGATAGGCAGTTCTGCGATATCCTCTGGCAATGCTATTGCATCATCTTCATTGCCTACTGAAAACCTTCCCCCACCTGTTGATGTGGACATATACATACTTTGATGTTTTCTGATAGTTCCAAGAGATTCAGCAGCTCTCTTGCACGATTCAGGATGATTCATGCGCATAGTTATCGGTGTGTTCACATTGTCAATAATTACATTTGCGTTTGTCGGTCCAAGAGTTAAAGAGTAATCCTCATACGACTGCGTATAGACAAACAAAGTAACACCAAGTCCACCAGCTTTATTGAATAAATCCTCTACACCTTTATACATAACCGCACCGGCTTCATCTATCATAATTGCCAATCGTCTTTGATTAGATCTACCAGAAGTTCCCACTAAGCCCATCATTGATTCGATAGATTTAAGCATGGCCATAACTGATATATTTGAAACGGTTTTATATTTCATAGGATATGGCTGCATGACGCATACCAAGCCGTTCTCATTTGAGAGAAGTCTGTTTGCTATAGGATTGATACCAACCCCACTAAAAACCTCACCTATATCTCCATATACAAGCTGTGAAAGCAATACGGAGTGTGTTTTTGCGATTTTAGAGAAGTTTTTTTCATCCGTAGAGAGAACTTTGTCTAAAACGCTCAGTGCTTCATCGCGCAAGTTAACTATTTCCAAATATCTTTCTCTGCCTATTTTATCAATAGGCGGTATTGTTATCAGCGAAGATACCGTAGTTTTTAAGTTGCTCAAGCTAGCAAAGGTAATAAAATTGCTCAATATTTTAAAAGTTACCATACTTCTGTTTTGATAAAGAGAAAGGGATGGTGTTCTTGATGCGAAAGTCTCACTTATCCTATCTGTTGTTTTTTGCGTAGAGATAACTAATTCGTTCGGGTTTGAAGTTCTATTCCAGTTTGAAATTGATAACTTCTTGCTGACACTTTTTAATGTTTTAAGTCGTAGGTATTTATCCAGCTCCTCTCTTTCTATTTTTTTTGTGTACTCTCCAGATGGATCCGTAGCAGCTTGAATATATGTCAATGATTTGAGTGCTGCCAAAGTGTTTTCGTAAACGACACCTGTAAAAAAGGCATCGTCACTTACTGATTCTGCAAATGTTTTAATCATAGATGCACCCTCATCATCGCCCATGCCATATAGGAGATTGGCATACTCAGATTCTGATGGAAATGCCGGTGATAAAAATTTGAAGTCCTCTGGTCGTTTTGACTCAAATGTAGCTTGAATTGTTTCGGTAAGTATCTCCTGCCCTTCTCCGCCTTTTGGGTCAAAAATGATGACATCCCACCCTTTTCTTATGAGTTGTCGCGCATCATTTATCATATTTTTAGTTTTACCTACGCGCGTTGTGCCCGTATAGCCGACATGATTATTTATGTTTGGAAACTTTAGATAAAGAGGGATTTTTGTGTAATTTTTATCTCGCACATCAATAGCTATACCTTTATATAAGCCTCTCTCAATGTTAATCATTTTTTCTTCTGCATTAACGAGCTTGGTTTCGAGGGCTTTAAATGATGCAAGGTGTAGGTCTAGTTCTTTTTGAAGTTTAATGAATTGCTTATTGTCGCTTAGCTTATCCATCTGTCGTCTTATGATTTCTTCTTTTTCAAGGAAAGATTTCATTTTTAGTTTTAACTCCACTAAATACTCAAAATCTGTTTGTTTCTTTTTTTTCATGTGCTGATGCCTCGTTTTGTGTGACATAAAATCTGGCATATGATACAATTTATTTAATAACAAATACTTTATTTAAAATAAATGTATTATTATTAAATAAATAAAATGAGTCAAGAAAATAAATTATAATTTTAAAACATGCATACAAAAATACCCATATAAGGACTCATATTTGTTTTCTATTAAAGAAATTTATTATTGTAATTTTAAAATATGTAATCTTCTATAATAAAAGTTTAAGTAAAAATTAAATAAAATTTGAGCGGATTAGTTTTCCAGCAGCTCTCACCTTTTAGGCAGTGCAAATTAACTTTCTATTATTTCTTTTTTCCGTTTCACTTTTGGGTTTTTAATTAAATGCTACCAGTGTAAGCAACGAGAGCACTTCAAAACATAAAGCATTTTAAAATAAAACACTAAGGAATCATGCGATGATTACTATAAACGAGACTTCTCTCAAAAACATCACCAAAGAGTTAAAGTTACTTTCTTCACAAAACAATTGTGAGATTCAACACACTGCTATTATTGAAGCAATCTCAAGAGGATTGGGATACAAAAATTTTAATATACTAAAGCCTGCTCTAGCAAAAGACAACGCATCTCATCAATCAACGCAGGAGCAAGCACCGGATGAAGATACAATATTAAAGCATTTTTCAACACCCTACATTCCGTCTAAAGCCGACATTGAGCAAGGGGAAACATTTAGCCACCTACTCTCTTGGATGGTTTCGCATGGTATTGGATATGTTCAGTCTCAAAACATAATACAGTGGCATTTGAATAAGATAAAAGCACCTGCCACTTTTGTACATGACCATGCCTTATTTCTTCCAACAGATATTAGTGATGTCACCAAGGGGGATGAAGATAGAATCGCCTATGTAATTATGCGCAATTTTCTATTTTTTATGGCAAAAGAGCTGTTCCCTGTAAAAAGAACATCAGATACATATTTTCATAATAGGGAAATAAAACAATCACAAGTAAGGCTTAGTAATGAATCAGAAGAGAAATATCATCAGAGACTAACTATTCTCAAGCTTAAAAACTTTGAAAGATATATTGAAACAAAGAATGGTGTAATCCACATAAGAGAGCTTATTTTAAACAACGCTACTTATGACGAAAAATTACTAATGATTCTAAATGTAAGTGCTGAAGATTTTTTGAAAGCGAAACAAAAAGTAGAGATTAAAGGCTAACAAATGAGAACTCTTCTCGGATAGGTGTGTAAAAGAGAGAATACTTAGTTTAAACTTACTGAAACAAGGGCAATAAAATGAATGAAGAAGATCTATATAGCTTGATGTTAAAAATGGAAACATATAAATATATTACAAGCGATGAAAATGAGTTTTCTAAAACTTATAACTTTACCATACAGATATGCAACGAGGACCTTGAAAGAGACATTGGTTCAATGCAAATAATGCTTTTTAGAAACGATGTAGCAGACTTTTGGGATATTCTTGATGAAGAAAGCTCAACAGCAAAATATGTTGAAATTTTTAACAAAGATGGAAGTTTAAAAAAATCGTCAATTTTAAATAAAAGTGACTTAGTTGATATACAAATGTTATCGAGAGTTCTTTTTATTAATTCTATTGCTTTGGAAGAAAAATACAGAGGCAACAAAATTTTCCCTTCCATCTTAAAACAAGCATTTTCTTTACTTAATATAGATTTTCTAGAAACACCAATTTTTTTAACTGCTTTTCCTGTTCAGCATGAAGGCAAAGGGGATGCTCTTAAAAATAAGCAATTTAAAATAGATGAAAGTAGTCTTATTAGCTATTATGAAAGTATTGGCTTTGTAAGAGCATTTAAAAAGAAGTCATATATGTACACAAATAGTTTATGGGATATGTGGGATATAAAAAAATAATTATAGACTAAATTGTAAAGAGTGGCGATTTTTTTGTTATCAGGGATTGAAAATTGTATTTTGTAAGCAGAATAATATATGTGCCAGCACAAGGAACAAAAACTTTTTTACTAAAAGAAGATTTTTTAAATATCCATTTTTTCTGGGAGAATGAATGTAATGGATATATTTTTTATATTAACGAGCAAAATGAAGCTATTATTGATGATTTAGAATATTATCTACAATCACACGACCTAGAATATTTTATTTTAGATAATAAAAATGATGATGTTCTTATTAAAGCACAAGAGCTATCTAAACAAAAAGAATTTACTAGAATAACGAGGGAGAACAATCGCTTTAATTATGTTGGAATAATTATTAGAGTGGGCAAAAGTCAAAAGTTTTCCAAAGAAATTGAACTTAGAAAAACTAAACTTCTTTGGATTGCAAGAGATGGTAAAAAATTTAATCAACTTGATGGGACAGCCGTATATAATCCATATACACCTGTTTTATTAGATTTAGATTCTATTCATAAAAAACTACTAAAAAAGAGAAAACTAAAATTGGAGAAACAAGATGAAAATCACGAATAAAGACCTTACTGTTTTAACAGAGGCATTAAAAAACACAACTGCATATCAGAACAGCAGGGGGTTAAATGCAAAACAAGATGGAAAAATATATGAAGTCAAAATAGGAAACGGAGAGAAAAATGAATTGGTTTTTGGTTTAGTTCAAGAGCTTTTATGTGCTTCTAAAAAGACAGAAAATCAGCCAATGAATAAAATTTTTGAACTCAACTGTATTCTATCTTTAGAGCTGGATAAAGAGCAAAAAGAAACAATCTATGAGGCAGAAGTCAAAATGCCAACATTATGACACAGTCACAAATCAAAAAATTAAAAGCTATGGAGACATAGAAAATGAAAAAAGAGAAATACACAGCAATTGTAAGTTTACCCCTAAAGAGTACGCGAACTCATTCACTCATTAATATGTGTATGTATGAATTACAACATAAAGCGATTGTGCTAACAAAGCTGCACGATGATCCAGATTATGATTTTATTGATATGAATGTTTATTATTTTTCTAATAGCAAATGGATTATCAAAAAAGCTACCAAGAAGAGCATTGATATGCTAATAAAGAAGAGAATTTCTGAAAAAAAAGGAATCTTTGAATTAATTGACGGGTGTATGTGGCGGTCTGAATGGTTGACTGATATAGCAAAATTAGACAAGTTTTCAAGTTTAGGGACTTGCGATAAATAATACATTAATTATGTCATATTTATTTTTCGATTTGAGAGTAATTTTAGTACCTACTTTTGAAGTTTTACAAGAGCTTATTAGTTTATAAGATGCAAGCCCTTACGGCTATCGCACCTCATTTAATAAATTCAAACCCTTAACAAGTGATATTGCTAAATTCATTTTAGAAGATAAATAATCATGATTATAGCTTCCATCGTGATATGTAGTATTTGTTCTAGAGTGATTTATGGTATAACTCCACTGATTCAACTTCTCATCATTTTTTAAAAATAGCTTATCGACTTCATCTTGAGACGGTTTTACACCATTACTTTGACACTCTTCAACATACTGATAATATTTTTCTGTTTCATAATAGCTTCTATCCCACCCAGAACGACCTAATATATAAAGGGCTTCTATGGCTACATATGATTCATTATTTAAGCTGTTGATATATTTTTTTAAAACCTTTCTTTCTGCTGGCTCTTTCGAACTTATTTTAGAAAGTGGTGTAATAGTAATCATTCCTGGAACTTTTTTAGTGCGAGGTATAGCATTATTTAGTTCAATAATTTTATCTATATGATGCTGTATGGTCTTATAGAAATATAATGAGCTTAAAGTATCTTTTTTAATCTGTAGTATCATCTCAGTTAAAAATTCAACATCTTTTTCAATATCATAAATAATATTTTTAAGTGCTTGATGCACAGAATAAGATTTATTTGAATCATTATTGTCAGTTTCATCATGAGTATGATCTGTTAAAGATTTAGACATCTTTTCAAGTAGCTCGTCAAAAGGAAATTTATTATCTGTATGTTTAACCGTTTGTTCGCCATTGCTACCAATAAGTTCAAGAACAATACTCTTCATATAGCTTCCTATATTTAAACCTATGTGTTTTTCCATCTCTTTAATATAAGGAATAGCATCAGGAGTTGGTTCAAATATGCTTATCTCTCTCTTATATTTATCAATTATATTTGCTACCACATGTGAGCGTATTCCATCTTTACGCTTTGTTTCAATAAATTCAGTAAGCTCTGAAAAATCGGCCATATTGGTTGATTTAATTAAGTCTGTTTTTTTGTAAGTATTTGTAATGATTTCTATAAATGCATCTATATTCGCTGGGTTTTTACTATTGAAGGAATACTCCAGAGCAGCTAGTACAGTGTGATGAGGGTTATCAGACATGGCATCGTTAACAATTATACTGTTTCTAAAACCATGGATATGTGAAAAAGACACCATCATTTTTTTACCTATTGCACTCTCTATAGCACTATTATTTTCAATGACCATATTTGGATAAAAGAAAGCTCCGAAATGAGTAATTATATTAATTGCTGTCGTAATGTCATACGAGGAGTACTTCCATGGAATCACTACGATGTTTTTGTATGTTTTAAGATTGTATTTACCAAAGAATTCATTGATTACTCTTTGTTTACTTGAACGCACATAAGTTTCGTTTGGCTCAAGATTAAGTAGCAAATGTATTTCTCTCTTACTATTGCTAAGATTAAAAGATGTACTTAATATATCATGCTCTTTAAGCACCTTATACATTTCATCTTTGATGATATAGAGTTTTTTTAACGGATGCATATCATCTGTGATGTGGCTCAAGTTTAATTTGAATTTATTTGAAGTTCTTTCATATTCGCTTTTTAAAGCATGATGATTTTCATAACCAAGTGCGACTGCTATCATAGAAAGCAATTGAGTACGCTTTATAGCAACTTCATCTTTAATGAGTGAATGGAGTACCCCATTAGATTTTTTAATGTCTTCATATCTTATTTCATTACCTGTAAAGCTTTTATCTATAGCATGTTTTAATAGGTCTGATGAGATTGATATATTTTTGTTATTGAATTGCTTCAAAAAAGAGGTGTGCAACGAGGCATTATTAATTGTTGGCATAGTTACCCTTTGTCCAAATGTAACAAGATTTTTTTTTAGATCTATTTCCATTATCCATACAATCTTGATAATTCAAGCAAAATATGCACGTAGTGTTTTAGTAACTTTTTAGCAAACCAATATTGGCGGAAACGCGAGCTATTTTGTCCACCTGTTGGATATCTACTTTCACAGCAAACACCCGCTACGCATTGAGTTGTTTTAAAAACAATTCAGATATTGCATCTTCACATGCCCTATCCTCTTCATAATAAAGAGCTTTGTCACTCCACGCTTTGAAACAATGCGGGCAATACGCACTATTGAGTACAGGTATCAAATAGCTATCGAACATAGCACCCCAGCATGAATCACAAATACAATGGCTATGAAGCTTGTGCATCATCTGCGTTTGATTCACTTTAATAAACTTATGACCCTTTGGCGTTTGCTCTACAATAGCAACAGAATTTTTCAAATCATTGTTTGTGTTCATTTTGTTTCTGCCTCATCTTTTGGAGTAACTTCGTTCGCCTGAAACGCTGCTTCTTGAAGAGGAATATCTTGATTAACCAGCTCTTGGACTTTAGAGTAAAACTTAGCCCTGGAGCATTTATAGTTTTCTAGCCAATCATTGACACATAAAAACTTTTCACCAACTTTCATTTTCTCGAAAGCTCGAATAGTCCCATCTTTGACGGTTTGGTTAAACCCACCCTCTTCCGGCAAAGCTTTTATTTTTTCAAGCGTGTCTTCTTGAATTGTTTGCACAACATCATAAGAGCTGCCATCTTCATCCATCACCAACACCTGCTTAACAAACATATCTTTTGCTAAAAAACCAAGACTTATGATATTCTCATTCGTAATTACTTCCATTCTCATTTATAATGCCTTTTCATAAATTTCACGCTCCACATTAAAAAAATTCAATTGCCCTTTGTACGGAATTGGTTCGTTAAAAGCAACTGTATTTTCCAGCTTGAAACCATAAATTCCCTCAAACCATATATCTTCAGATTGTTGCATAACATCAACTAGCTCTGTTTTGCCAACAAACGCACCATAGATAAATTCTTTCTTAGTCGGAATTTTCCCGTTATAGCCCAACTCCTTTAAATACCAACACATACGAGCATAACCGTTTAAATCAAACCCTTTAGAAGCATGAACTAAAAACTCTCCTCGATATTTAGTGTTCCATGTTCTATTTTCAAAAGGTTTTTTGAATGCGTCAGGAAGATTGCATATAGCCCAAGCCCAAGGCTGCTTAACGGATAGTGCTTTCATTCTTTTTCGCCTCTAGTACCTCTTTGATTTCCTCATTAGCTCTAGTTAAACTTTTTACATTTGCTATATTTCTTTGCGCATGTCCACTCAATATTTGATTTTGTATCAAAGAGAAAATTTTCATAAATGCAGTCATGCCAGGACCTCGTAATCAACTGGTGTATTCATAATCTTAATTTTCATTTCTGCATCCTATTTTTATTAAATTTTTGGTTTATACTTTGCAAGAAGCTTTTCGGCTAGTACTTGCAGTGCCTAATGCCACAAGCCAATATTTCGTAAGCTTCAAACTGTAATATCTCATAGCTTCTACCCTTGGCATTCGTGGAGGAAGCTTCATAAAAGAGACATTTATCTCATCTAAATCTTTCTTAAAGTCAATACTCTCTTTTCTTTGCACATAAACTTCACCATGTGTGCATTTCGCCGCTTGTGCTTTTTTTGTTCTCATGCTTCACTCTTTAAAATATTTTCAATTTTTAAAAGATACGCATTTACCTCGCTCTGTTTATCTTCAGGTAGCTTGCTGATACTTTTTTTATATTTTGGAGCCAATAAAATAGACCCCAATTTATTACTGCTTTCCACTATAGGCTTATTATCAACAAGCTTCTTTACTTCTCCCACAGAGAGGTTGTTCGCAACAATGTTTTTTAGCATATCTCTTAGTGCGTCATCACTCTTAATTGTGCCTAATACAAGAGCAATGCTGTACGGTATTTCTCTTTTTTGGATTGCTTCAATTAACAAAGGATTCAAAGAGAGCACTCGTAGCTTATCTATAAAAGTTCTTATTGAAATTTGTAAACCATCTTCAAGAAGTTCAGTTAATAAAGCTAATTTATCTTGCTCCACTTCATCAAGTTCGGCAGATGTTTTATGCTTATGAAGCAGCTTCTTGATTTGCTCATTTTCCATCTCCAAAACAATAGAGGCATATTCAAGGAATGCAGATATTTGGTCATACGCATTAGGGTCACTTCTAAAGAGATTTTCAGAGATAGTTATGAGTGCAGCTTCTTTATCATTCACATTTTCAAGAACGATAGCTTTTATATACTCTTCACCATTTAGCTTGGTTGCGAGTATTCGCTTAAACCCAATAAGTCTCTCAAATTTATCGCCAATTTTTCTCACAACGATTGGTTGAAGTAAACCCGATTTTCTTATGCTTTGTGCCAACTCTTTAATCTCATTATCTGTAAAGCATTTTCTATCATGTGTCTTAGGAGAGTATATTAAAGAGAGCGGTATCAAGGAGATGTTTTCTCCAGATGCCATAGCTGTTTTTAAATCCTGAACTGCTTTTATGCTCTCGCCAAATGCTGATTTTGGTTCTGGTCTTTTTTTTGCCATTAGTTCTCCTTTTGTGTATTGGTATCAGTGATAAATTCTTCACCAGTCAAGAGTTGAAAAATTTGATTATATGTTTGAAGTATGTCTCTATTGCTTTGAGTGTTTGCGTATGTTTTTATGTACTCTCTTAGATACATTTTGTTTCCGTTTGCATCTTTAATAATCGTTCTGTTTGGAACTTCTTTTACTACATGTAAAGAAAGATTTGTAAAGTTGTTTATCTCTTTTTGTGCATTGATATATTCAGGGATATCTCTCTTAATTATTTCGAGTTGTTCTTTGTCATGTGAGGCAATTGTGTTGAACATATTCCCAAAAAGAATAATCTCTTTTACTTCGTGGTCAAACTGTTCTTCGATTATGATTAACTCTTTAAAAAAAGATTCTGTTGCTTCTACTGCTGCCGCAACTGTAGCGATTGGCAAGATGATTGTATCTGCACTCAAAACTGCGTTAGTAAATAAAACTCCTAGTGAACCAGCGGTATCAATTACAACATAATCATAGATGTTTTCTTTTCTGACTTTTTTCAAATAGGCTTTCATTTTTAACTCTCTAGCACTTATGCCAGATTGAGCATATTCCGTTAAAGTAGAAGAAGCGAAAAGCATATCCAAATGGATAGTTTCATCTTTGTTTATTGAGACTTGTTTTGGTTGTGGAAATTTATTATCGGCAAAGATTGTAGAGCTGTCTTGGGGTGTATTTATTATATCTATTGGATTGACACCAAACTGTTTTGTTAATGTCATTTGCGGGTCCCAATCTATTAGCAAAACCGAATAGCCTTTCGCCGCTAAATCTCTCGCTGTTTCATCTGCTGTTTTAGTTTTTCCAACGCCGCCCTTTTGATTCGCGATTGCTATAACTTTCATACTACTTACAATCATAATTCTACCTTAATGTATTATTTACTGTAGTGTATAATACAAATACAAAAAAGTCAATATTTTTTATATATATTAGTTGGATATTTTTTTGCAATAGCTTACAAATAGGAATTTAAAGAGAATACATAATGAATACTTTTAATTTATTTTAAGTATAATTCTAATTGTTATCACTATTTTTTAAAGGGAGTGCATTTGAAAGGAATAAGTTTTCATACAGATAAAAGCAATCGCATAAATCCATTTAAACTAATTTGTATTCGATTCAGCAATCTTCTTTACAGGTTCATGAGAACTTGTGAGTTTTTAAGTGGAGCAAGCAAAATTATTGAAGCAAAGCAACAAGAGATTCAAGCGAAAGTTGACAAGGTAGAACATGTTAAAAAGGAGTCGGAATTTTTAGAACATATTGTGATTTCAAAAGAAGAGCACATAGAAATGCTCTATATGTTTATTGGTCAAATAGGTGTCAATTTTAGAAGTAAAAACTATGACGAAATTGACAGAATGTTAAAGAAACTAAATTTATAAGGAAGCAAATATGGCAAAGGCAAAAACCGCAAGAGAATTAAAAGAAGAAGCAAGCAAAGTAATAAGTGATGCAAAGAAACAACACGCATCATTATTGAAAAAAGCTTACGAGCTTGAAGAAAAAAAATATGTTGAATTAGGCAAAAAATGTGTTGAATTTTTGAATGGAAAGATTACGGAGAATGATTTAAGAAGTGTTGCGGCTGTTAGTGATTTGATTGAAAAAATTACGCAAAAAAGTGAGACAACGGGAGATATGAATGAGTAGTAATATTAATGGGATAAACGATGAGAAGTATATGAAGCTTGGCAAAATTTATCATGCTGCTATGAGTAATAAAGTTGGGCTGAATGAACTGGATGATTACTTTGCTAAGAGTGGTCTTTTAACAATTGATGAACAAGAGCAAGAGAGACTAATACAACAAGAGCTTGAAGAGTGGTTAGAAGATTTAGACAATATTAAATTTAACAAAGTTATTGAAGATTTTGCATTTACGCATATGGTTGATGATAATGGAAATGTTGTGTTGATTGAAAGAGGAGAGAGTGATGCTATATGATTTTGAGAATGGGATATATCCAAGTGGTATAAGTTATGTAAATCCCTATAGTATGTATCAGTTTTTCGGTCATCCAATAACAACAAAAGCTTTTTTAAACTACTTGTTTTTTAGAATCAAAGAAGAGCATAAAAAGATAAAAAAAGATGATTTTCATATTCGATTTGTAGCTGTTATTGAAAACGACAAAGCTTCAACTATTGATATTGAATATAACTTTTTTGTGAATATTTTGGGTGAGTGGATTGAGCATTATAGTTCCCATAAAACTATTATTCATGAGTATCCAAGAATACACACTTTTAAAGAAAAAGATGAATTTGAAAACGAGATTATCGTAAGAAAAAAAAGAATATTCAAGTACGATTTTTCTGTGAGAGAAAAGGTAATGTTTGACTATGTAGTTGATGGATGGTTAGTTGGAGATAAATTTCATAAAAGATGCCGCTATGATTTTTTACATACATTTTTAAACAACATGGTTTTCTCTAAATTGGTTTGGATTAATTTGAAAACTGTATCCAAATTTAGAACTGCCAATCACTACTATTTGTTGCAAGATTTGGAACAAAAAAATACCTATGTTAAGTTTCAAGGTGTGCAGTTTTTGAAAGATACTTTGAAGAAAAATATTGGAAATAGTTCGTTAAATATGCTTAAAAAAATGGGTGCGAATTATAAAAAAGTAACCTCTCAAAATGTGCATGTAACTAATAAAATTAACTCGCTAAAAGAAGAAGGAATTGAGGTGAAATTCTATCAGCCTTTTGATATCAATATGTTTGAAAAAACAAAAGATTTAGGTGATGGTAAATGGCATCGTTTTGTGGCGAACGAGGATGAATATATGGATGAGTACATGGATGAAATAGATGAGATTTTTGATGTATAGCGTATTTGAACGCATATATATAACTTCAGTATCACTGTAGTTGATGTGTAATGATTAACTGTTTGAACGCATATATATATTCTCAGTATCACTGATGTTGATACGATGAAATTTAAAAAAATCAATTTTATCAACGCATATATATATATTCTCAGTATCACTGATGTTGATACGAAAAATAGAATTTGCGAGCGCATATATATATCTTCTGTACTTGTACAGGAGTTGATTAATACGCTTTAATTTTCGAGTATTTTTTGCAATTTATTTAAAATAATTGATTTTTTTACAAAACTGTGATTATTTTAGTAGCTATTAGTGTCTTAATTTTAATTTCAAGATACTTTTTAGCAATTATTTCACTAAATCAATACTTGGGTATGGCTTATATTGTTTTGATAGCTTCTAGGCTATTTATTTGAAGTTTTAGAGAAAAGGAGTTAGAAAATGACATTTGTTGACATGTTTTTGAATTATTGGTGGCTCATTTTGGGCATCATTGCCATGCCCTACACTCTTTATTTTTTGAATATTTTGTTAAAAAAAATAAAGAATAAAAGAACGAAAAAAAAGAACGCTTGGATTTACGAACCGGTTATCTCAGAAGAGAAAAAGCATCTTGGTTTTGAAGTTGATAAATCTGAAATTGAGGGTTACAAAAATCGAATTGAAAATTTGATTATTACTTTAAATCAAAAGACATCAACTGTTGCTGTAAATGCGGTTGAAGCCATTATGATTGTTGACCTTTTTTCAGATTCTGTTTTAGTAAACGAATCTGGCGAATTAGTAATTGATGTTCATGTTGCCAAAAACTTTTCAAAAGAGATTTATCACAATCCTCAAAAATTTATGAACTATATTGGGGCCATTGAAAATAAAATCAACATGTCAAGAAAAGATAACAAAATTGATTTGGAAGATGTTCTGTATATGATGAGAAATGCTAAAAAGTTTGGTCTCTATTTGGACAGCGAAGATACAAGTCTTACCTATAAAATCAAATCGGCGATACACGCTTCTGAATATCAAGATGTGATTTTGCGAATAGTTGATGATATCAAAAAAGCTGAAGATGAAACTACTCCAACTAGTATTATTCTAACCAACACTTTCGTTGATAAAAATATTCAAGAAGTTCCTTTGAAAAATGATGAGCCAGAGATGGATAAAGATATTGCATCTATTGAAAAAATCGAAGGTGATAGAATTTTGGTGACTATGAAAGACGGAAGAATAGTTGAGAAAGATGACATCATGATTTACAGAGTTATAGAGCCTCTTGCTGAAGATGATGTACCTGAAAATCAAAAAGTACAAACCGCAAAAGAGGAAATTAAAAAATTAGCTCAAAAAGAAGACACGAGACTAAAAGATTACATAAGCAGATTTGGAGAGCTTGATTTTTATGAAAAAGAGAATCAAGCTGCTTTCAAATTCAAGGATAGAAGTTTAAGATTTTTTGATAAACAAGTTGCTGATTACATAGCATTTAAGCATCAAGATTTTAAGACAAAAAACTTTTTTTCTGATGAAGAATTTTATTTGTATTTTTTGTCTAAGCTATTTGATATTGAACATTCTATTTTTAATAATATGCCTCATATTTTTATTGGGGATTTGGCGCTAAAAAACAAAGATACATCCGTTCGTTATGTCACAATTGACATTCATTATTTGCTTAGCTTTATTTATATGACAATCAAAAGAGAAGATAGAGAGAGTTTTTTTAAATTCATCTATAGTGGGAAAGATATTAATGTACAGAATATAAATATATTTTTGAAAAATATTAACGATGCGACTGACATATTTTTTCATGATGGCAAAGGTTTTTTGAATGATGCAGCTTATGTAATTGCGGACAAGATTTTCAAATCCACAATTATTAGGTTCAACATAGAAATTTTAGGACAGCTACTAGATTCAAATATATCAATCAAAAATAATTATGCAAAACTAAAAGAGTCAGTGGACGGCTTATCCAAAGTCAAAGCGTTTGGAGAAAGTGCCAAAAAAATAGAAGCAGATATTCTCTACTCGCATAATACTTTCTTTCGAGTACCACTCGAAGAAAAAACATTTTAAAAGGTGGCTCAAATGATAGAAAAATTTGAAATAGAAAATAAAATTAATAATCTACTCAGCGAAAAGCTTTTTGCTGGTATCAGAAAGATTATCGTAAAACAACAAAAAGAAAAGTTTATAAAGACGACCGAGTATTTAAAGTCTAGTGATATTGAAAAAAGAGAGTTGCTCAACTCAAACTATAAGCAATGGTTTGAATCTCTTTCAACTTTTTTTCTTTCATATAAAACAATTTATGCGCTGCATCCTATTGTTTTACGAGAGATAAAAATAAGAGAGTTTGCTTCGGAAGAAGTCATAAGAGTTAAGGCTGATTATATCTATGATGAGATTGAATTTAGTGCTTATTATCCAACTCACTACAATCAATCAATGACTAAAGAAATTGAAGATTGCATTAGCGATTTAAAGAACCAAAAGTATAGTCATATAGTTGACAATTTTATTTCAAAAACGGATACAGAAAGAACACCACATGAGCCACTTACTACTGCTGAATTAAAATACAGTGCGTTCTATCTTTTTGGGTTTAAGCCAGAGCGTGTAACAGAACTAAGCAAAAAGCTTTTTCATGCAAAACTCATAACAAACCCAGAGACGAATGGATGGCTCATCAACGATGCAATTGCGGAAGATATCATAACCGTTCTCAATCAGAAATATCCCGAAGAAAAAATTTTACAGCACAAAAGAAATTTCACTGATAAAATCGTTGACAGATACTCACAAGAATGCATCAGACCTACGATGATTTCCAGTAAGTATTTTCCAAAAAATATCAGAGAATCCTTTGAATTCAAAAGCATTAAAATCGAAGTGGAATATGAAGATGTTGATCTAATAAAGCTGTACGAATTTATTTTTTACATCACGCTATCTACCCAGATGAAAAATAGTGTTTATGACACATCGTCAATCGAGATAGTTGTCGGCAATAAAAAACTAAAAGAGCAAGCAAATGTATTGATTGAGGGTGAAGATAATTGGGAGGAGCTCACAGGACAAATCATCAAAAGAATTACCCACAATGCAGATACAAATAAAAAACAGACCATCGTATTGCCAGAGATTGCCCCTGATGTAATTTTGAAACCTCTTGATATATATGCTTACTCTTATCAGAGCAAAAGACCTCCTAGATATGGAATAGGAAGATTTGTAACGCAAGTCCTTGAAAAATATTCTATTGGCATAAATAAAGAGCATGATGAGATAATAAAAGAGCTTATTGAATCAAAAGCCGTAAGACTTATTAAGACAATGTTACATCCACAAGAGAATGCAGTCATGCTTATCAATTGGATGATTTTACACATGCCACTTTTACTGGATTTGGAATACTTATCAGAGCTTAATGAAAAGATAGAAATGGCATCCAATAATGAGATTACGATATCATCGATTTTGGACGAGATTGACAGAATAATAAACGCAGCATTTGAGTCAAGTGGTTTTGTATTTGATGACGAGCCGCCAAGTCTAGCCAAAATCAACTTGCTGAAATCCGTTGCTATGAAAAACAATCTAACAATTGACAAAAGTGTTTATGAAAGCAGTATAAAAATCGACATGATTTTAGCAAAATATCCAGCAGCTGAACCAATTAAAATCGGTTCTTGTCCTGAATGCAACTCACTTGTTTATCAAAAAGAATTTATTAAAAGCGATACAGGAGAAATACAATATTATTTTTCATGTGAAAAATATAACAAACACACAGGATGCAGTTTTTCAATGTGGGATAGCTATGTTAAAAAATTCTTTTCAGATAAGGCACTAGAGCTTTTTACAGTTGAAGAGAGAGCATCCACTTTAAAGAAAATACTCTCCAAGAAAAAAGGCTATCTATTCAATGGCTTTATAGCAAAAAATCAAAAGCCTTATGATGCGAGAGTATTTACGGAGACATACGAAGATAGAGACACAAAGCAAAAGAAATGGGTGTTTGCACTTGATTTTGTAAAGACAAGAAAATGATTAGGAAATTAAATGGGTTTTGATTATATATTTGGAAAATTAGCCAATAGACCGGAGCTTCCTGAAATCACATGGAATCCAGATGCAAGAGAATCCATAAATCCGCACTTGTTAATGTGTGCAGCTTCAGGAGCAGGTAAAACCACCCTGCTCAAAAAAATTGCCAAATATTTAACATTGGCAAAAAAGCATATTTATATTTTTGACCTGAAAGGCGACATGATTATCTTAGATGATGATGGAAACAGAATGGGTAACTATATTGAATTTACAGCTTGGAATAGCCAATATGGCATCAATCCCTTTGAATTTGATACAGGTGTTATTGATGATGAACTTAAAGAAATTGTATCCTCTGGAGTTATGAGCGACGAACAAAGATTCAAGGTTCAAAACAGTGGGCCAAAAGTTCAAGTTGAACGAATCATAGAGATTATCAAAAAAAACTTTTTACCAAATATGGGTACAAATCAAAAAGACATTTTAATGTATCTCTTATCGGACACATATCTAAGTAAAGATTTTAAATATGATGATGTAAAAACATGGCTCAACGAATTGCCGAGTTTAAAAGATACCCAAGAACTTATAGAAAGAATCAAATCTAACAACATGAGCGGTAGTGGCACTGTTATTGACGGAGAAAGCATTAGCCTCATCATGAGTGTTCAAAGTGATATAACTGGCATTAAAAGCCTCCAAGAGAGATTAAGCGATGCAGATGATGCAGTCGAAGTTGAAAACCTTATAGGTACACTAAAAAGGAAGATGCACGATTCACTCGATAGCTATATTGAATTCGGCTTAAAAAACTACACTGCAAAAAATACATCTGCAAATAAAGAGTGGTTTGAAGCAAGAAATATCAATATTGACAAATATGCCTCTAAAGAGGCGATTAGGACGATTGAAAAGATGTCCTCATATATCAATGCTCTAGTGGATTCAGGTGTATTCCATTCTGTAAGACCGCCTGTAAAGAATGGTTTGAATGTTATCAACATTAGCGGGCTTGATGTCAGTATTCAAAGATTTATTGTTGATGTTTGGTTAGGCAAAGTGTTTAAATCTTGCAAGATTAGAGGTACTTACTCAGAGCGAACAAATAAAACAAGAGGCGAAAAATGTGATACTTATGTTATCGTTGATGAATCAAAACTTATAGCGGGCACATCGAGAGATAAGAATGACCCTTACAGCTATTTAAACAGAACCGCGACTGAAGCTAGAGGATTTGGGTTTGGGATTATAGTTGCTGCGCAATCAGCAGAACATTTTCCACCAGAGTTTTTAAAGAATTTTGATGCGCAGATTATTCTGAATACAGGTATTGCGGATTTTGATACGGTTCGAAAATCGTTTGGGATTGATAAACAGTTGCTAGAGTTTACGCAACATGGATTTGGCAATGCTCTTGTTAAGACGGGGAGAAGTTTTAGTAAGGTGAAGTTGAATGTTACATAATAAGTATGTAATATTCTACTCACTTATTTCATATTAGAAATACAATTAATTATTAGCCAAATTCATCGGATGACACCGAACCGCCTCCAATAGATGCTTAGGCTTCACATGCGTGTATATACTCGTTGTGGCTATGCTACTGTGTCCTAAAAACTCTTTAACCACAAGCAAGTCACAATCATTTAAAACTAGATGAGTAGCAAAGGCATGCCTAAAATAATGTGGCGACTTCCCAAACATGTGAGTAATTGATACTGCCGCAGCAGTAGCAGTTAATCGCGTACCTTTGCTTGAGAACCATAGAGTTGAATATATTTCAAATGGACACACTTCCCTGTAGTTGTTTAACGATATAAGAACATGGATGTTTATCGGAACAACTCTTGTTTTATTATTCTTGGCATTTTCTATTCTTATCCACTGCTGGTCATTTGCTATATCCGATAACAAAACATTCATCGCCTCACTTATGCGCATACCCGTGGAATATAAGAGAATACAAATAGCATAGTTTCTATAACTTACCCATGTTGATAGCTTATCATAATCGGGATTTTTCATCTTAAGCAACAAGAGCATATCTTCTTGATCAATTATGTTTGGTATTTTTGAAATAAATTTCAATTGCTTCAGTTTTTGTAGCTCACAAGCGTTATATGTTAGACATAAGAATTCAGCCAAATTATTCAAAGAAGAAATTAACATATTTGTCGTTTGATTAGAAATTTTAGAATTCAATTTAACATAGGTAAGGTATCTGGAAAAAGTGTTTTTATCAATTTGCTTGATATGGTAATAATTGTTCAATTTTAAGAAGTACATAAAGCCATCAGCTGTGTTGTAATATAGGCTTATTGTATTTTTAGCGTAGTTTTTTATTACTAATAAGTAAGTATGATATTTTCGCAGTAAGTCGTCAGCCTTGTCAACATATAAATCATTATTTAGCATCCGCGTATATCGCTAATATAAGACGGATGGCATTAATTTTTCACTGCATCTGATAAAGCTTTTTGAACTTCAAATTCATTTATTTTTACTAACTCTTCATCTGTTATGTTAAGATTGAATTCTTGCACTCCAGATGCCAACATGAATTTTATAAAAGTGCGTACATCTAAAGTAGATCTAGCTATTGTTAGTAGATATGGATTATATGAATAAGATTTGCCGTACTTTTTAAGATTTTTTATCATATCTTTGCTTTTTTTATCTGCAAGTAAATTTCTTAAATTTCTTTCAACTGTCCGTGCATACGGGTCTATTAGATTTGCTCTATATCGTTTGGATGAGTAACCACTGCTCATTTAACACCTTCATTTTTTTATTTTTCTCTCTTGATATGTATTTTAAGGTTAAAAATAATATCATTAAGGGTTTAGTTTTAAATTTATGAAAGCAGTATAATATTGTTTTGTGGTTTAAAGTTAGATTGTAGAAAATCTAAAAAAGAGGAAAGATGCTGATGCCTTATATGTCGCCAAACTTACAAATATCAACACTTTCCCAAACAATTAAGACAAACCTTACTAGGACTAAAACTAAAACTAGAGTTAGAGTTAGAGTTAGAGTTAGAAAAAGAAGAAGAAGGACCTTAATTTGATTACATTTGAATTTTATCTTCTTTTTATTAAGTCTAACCTTAAGCCAAAAAACTACATATTTCTATATGTTCATAATTTCTCAAATAATAAAATTATTTTACGAACGCTTCATAGCTCCCAAAAAGCCCTAATATTGGATAATGTAAATTCTCTTGAAAAATATATTTATAGAACTTCGTAATATAGGCACTTCTAAAATTTTAATATGGTATCAAAAATCATTTAAAGGTTGCATAAAATGGAAGTTCTTGTATTGTACTTAATCAAAGATTGTGGTTATAAATTAAATTATGTTCACAAGGTACTAAGAAAAAAAACATCAGTAATCGAATTATACTCGATAAAGATGATTTGACAAAGTTGCGTTCTAGTTTAAAAGTCGTAAATAATAAAACACATGTGTTACGAATTTACCTAGATAATCTTTTTGATGAAAATAAAACAAAGGTTGTTTCATGAGTTTTGATAGATTAAAACGTCCTACTTTATCTTTTACACAAGTTCCAATGGAATTATCTTTTTGATAAATTTAAAACTAAAAATCAAGGTTGATAAAATGGGACGCAAATCAAAATCAGAAAATAAGAGAAAAACTAAAATCATCCGTTTTTTAGTCATTGAAAAAGAGTTTAATGATTTTAATCTTCGCAAAGATAGTCTTTTGAAGTACTTCCCTACTCTCTCGTCTTCAAATATTTTTCGTGCTGTTGCTAAAAAAATTGACGATAAAGCTTTGATAATGTTTCTGCTCCTTGATGTAACTAGTTCTTTTAGAACTCGGTTGATTATGGATTTTGATGATATGTATCCTAATTTTAGTGATATTGAGGATAATTAAAAATGAAATTGTTTATCTTACATGATTTTGATTTAAAATATAAATGTGCTGATTGTGGCTGTTTTTCTTATGCTTTACATCTTGATATTATTGTTAATAAAAAAAAGTTATGTGATGATTGTATTTTAAAAAATAAGAGATTAACTCGTAAAAAATATAATCATACTTATAGAAGTAAACTTATAGTTAAAGAAACATTTAAAAAATGTTCTCATTGCGATACTATTTTTTCAAGTGTTAATCGTCGTTATTGTTCTCGTTTATGTAGAAATAAAGGAATGGCAAATACAAAATTAAAAAATTATAAATACTTTTAATTTTCTATGATATACTTCTTGTCAAACGAACTCTAAAATTGGGCAGTTAAATTAAAAAAAAGTTACATTCTGAAACTTAAACCACCTCTTGTTTTTCTGTTGTTTTATTTGAAGATTTAGCTCCAAACTTATAAATATCTGAATTGATGATTCCTGATTCTTTTTTCTCCTTCAGCCTATAACTTTCTCCTTGTATATTGATGATATGTGAATGATGCAGTATCCTGTCAAGGATAGCTGTTGTAACTATTTTATCTCCTCCAAATACTGACTGAATATTAAATTTGAAGTAAGTATTGTTGAGCTTTTTTCATATCTTGCAGAGATGATTTGAAAGAAGTGGTTGGCATCTTCCTTGGACATATTGAAGTCAGATGGTGTGGCTATATTTTTTAAAAAGGCATCATATCTTTATTCTTTTTTAGATGCATCCTTGATGTAATTAAGCTCTAAAAGTTTATTATATATACTCGAGACTATATCTCCAGATGCAGAACCACCGTGTCCCCCATGTTCCACCATAACTAAAACAACATACTGAGGATTATTATATGGGCCGTAGGTTGTAAACCAAGCATGTGAACGGTTGTAATACTCCATATCATGCTCTAATTTTCTTTTCTTCTCATCCTGTTTAATGGCAATAACCTGTGCAGTACCTGTTTTCCCTGCTATAATAACTTTGGAATTAACATAATGCAAGGCAGTTCCTCCTGGTTCATTACACACTCCGTACATTGCTTTTTGTATCAATGGCAACTTACTTAGTTCATTTGCATCTAAAACTTCTTGTGGTGGTGGTGCATAGGGTGTATCTCCTATCATTTTTGCAAAATGAGGCGTAGGAAGTTTACCAGTTGCCATAAGTGCAGTATAGCGTGCCATTTGAACAGGTGTAATTAGAAAATCTCCTTGACCAATTGAGGTATTTACCGTTTCTCCAAGAGTCCATGGACGGTTAAATTTCTTCTTCTTCCATTCTCTTGAGGGAACTGTACCAAGAAATTCATTTGGAAGATCAATACCTGATTTTACTCCAAGTCCGTAGCGCATAAGTCCTTCGCTCATTTTTTCATTTCCAACGATAAGGCTTCCTTTGTAAAAATAATCATCGCAACTTTCTCGTATTGCTTTTTCAATGGTTGTACCGCCATGACCCCCTTGTTGTTTCCAACATCTAAATACTCTATCACCGAGTTGCATCTCAGCAGTACAGTTTACGCCCCAACTAGCATTTAATTTTGTTGTTATATAAATAAGACCAAGGCCTGTTTTAATCGTTGAACCAGGAGGATATAAACCATTTATTAACTTATTAGTAAATGGTTTATCCAAACTTGTTGATAAATCATTCCACATGTCATAAGTTATACCTGAAACAAAAGTATTTAAATCATATTCTGGAAAACTACCAGCAGACAAAATAGAACCATCCACATTCATAACAACCACTGCACCAGCGATACCTTCAAAAAGTGTTGCTATATATTTTTGTAATTCTAAATCTAAATTAAGAATCAATTTTTTATCTTCTACAGCTTTTGTATATGAAAGTTCTTCTATCTCTTTATTATTAGCATTTACTTTTATTTCTCTAAATCCAGACTGACCTTGTAAAAATTCATTATATTGTTTTTCTATTCCTGTTTTTCCTGTATAACCAATAAGCTCTAACAGTTCATTATTCTCAATATCTTTTTTATTGGCACGAGAAACATAACCGATAACATGAGAAGCAATTTTATTGTATGGATAATATCTTTTTGGAGATGGAATAATGTCTATATTTTCTCTTAAATTAAGGATAGAATAAACAGGCATAATTTCTTCATAAGAGATAAATTCAACAATATCTATATAATTATGATTGTAAAAAGAATCCTTTTTCTTATAATTTTTTATTAACTCATCTGCTTTTAAATTAGGTAACAATTTTGTTAGTACGGCTATCTCTTCATCAAATAAAGCTCTGTTTTTTTCTAGTAGTAGATGAGGTTTAAGTGATATTTTGAATCCAAGTTTATTGATGGCTATCGGTTTATTATTGACATCCACTATTTCGCCGCGTACGGGTATAATTTTTTCAGTTTTAACGGTATTATTGTGTGAAAGTTGTTCATAGTAACTATTTGACTCAACAGCTAAAAAAAAGAGTCGCGCTATAAGTGCCAACCAAATGAGTGCAAATACAGCCAATATAAATTTGATTTTCATAAAACACTCACCAGTAAAAATTCAATAATTATATAGTAGATAATATAGTAGTTAATTGTTGGCATCGGTAACAAAAAAACTTTAGCCAAAATTGCATTAAAAAGAAAAAAACCTAAGTATGCCAACACTATATAGGAAATTTTGACACATGCTTTACAATTCACATTTTGTATTATTTTTGGCATAATAAACCTATAGATAATTATGAAATACACAATCGATGTAAATAAAATATATCCTCTATCTGCTTCAAAAAACACTAAACAAAGGAAAATAGCGAGAATAGAAACTGTATCTTCTTTATTTAATGCATACACAAACAAAACAAATAAAACGCCAAAAAGTGGTGGCAAAAAAAGATATATACTACTCAGGCTCTCATAGATGAGAAAAAAAGCAACATAAGGAAGTGGTGCTACAGATTTTTTATGAGTGCTATTTCGTTGCATACAGGAAAATGTTTACATTTAATACAGTCAGCCCAGATTTTATGCTCTGGTAATGACTCTTTTGGAATTTCTACAAAACCTAATCGCTCAAAAAATGATTGTTTATAAGTTAAGCTCAATATTTTTTGAAGCCCTAAAATATCTGCCTCTTCAAGGCATTTATTTACTAAGTTTTCTCCTATTTTTTGTCCTCTAAACTTTTCTTTAATTATGAGTGACCTAATTTCAGCAAGAGAAGCCGTGTGAATGTGTAATGCACAAAAACCTATCAACTCATTTTCGCTAAAAACAAGAGTATAAGACCTAATATTTGTAGCTATTTCATCTGAAGTTCGCATTAAAATAATGCCAGATTCCACCTCTGGTTCTACAAGCTCTTGCATATTTTGTATATCTGAGAGCTTTGCCTTTTTATACTCTATTTTCATCACTATCCTCTTGTAATATATCATAAATAATTTTTATAGCTTTTTGTAAGCCTCTTTTTTTAGAACTTGAAACCATTATGGCATGTGGAAATTGTTTTTTTAAAGCACTTTGTTCTTTTTGATTTAACTTATCTATTTTCGTGAAAATTTGTAAGATATATTGATTTTCTCTTACACACTCTTCTAAAAATTCACCCACAGATACATCTATCTCTAAATGAGGATGTCTGCAATCAATGAGATGTATAAAAAGTTTAATCTGTTCTCGCATCTCTATATAATCTGTAAGATTTCTTTCCCAATCATATTTCATTGATTTTGCAACTTTGGCATAACCAAACCCTGGTAAATCAACAAATTTTGCAACACTTTTTTTTTCACTTTCTCTATCTATAAAAGTTACATCAAAGTAGTTAATCAGTCTTGTTTTTCCAGGTGTTGAAGAAACTTTTGCTAAGTTTTTATGATTTGTAAGTGCATTTAAAAGTGAGCTTTTTCCTACATTTGATCTCGCCATAAAGACAACTTCATCTTGAGATAATGACTCAGGCGCACTCGCTACATTTGGTGCAGATGTTATAAATTTTGCTTCGACAATCTCTACCATAATTATTTTTTATCCTCTGGTATGTTAAAAATCATAATAACTGGCTCTTCTTTGGCACCTTTTGCATAGGCTTTTCCTTCTATACTTTTGAGGATAACTTCATCCCCTATGATTTCTTTTTTGTTATCTATTTGTTTTAAATGTACATTTTGAAAAAAGTGATACTCTTTCGTATTTGGAAAATAAATAACTTTTTCTGCTTGACCTTTATAAAGTGAGCCCTCTTTTGTATAAACGATAAAAGATGCTTTCCCCTCCGCTATAAATTTTGTAGGTTGATGTTCAGAGTCAGTATAAACAGTTACTTTTGAAGCATTCAATTCATCACGCTCTTTGATTACATTCACTTTTCCTTCAAATACAGAAATACCTGATTTCTCATCCCCATTAAATAAATCCGCTTTTATTTTTAACTCTTGTGAAAGTAGAGTTGATGCTAAAAGAATTGTCAGATATAGTAAAAATTTCATAATTATTTCTCCTTGAGTTGGTAATTTACAACGATATTTTTGGACTCAATCTTTTTTAAAAGATTGTTATAGATGAAAGAAGAACCCACAACTTTATTTTTATCTAAATAGGAAACATAATCACTTCCCGTCTGAAGGACTGTTGTTTTTTTATCATAAGTTGCTGTTTGTGACTTAAATGTTAAACCATCTTCTCTCACATAAACTACATCACCTTTTAAATCAATGATTTCATCTTTATAAAGAGCATCATTTGCTTTCATATTTGCTTTAAATTCTTTCGTATTATCTGTATAATCGACATTCGTAACTTGGTAACGGTCATTATATCTTACTGCACTATTTCCACTCATACGAGCTGCTAAACCTTTATCGTTGAATTCTAAAAGAGTAAAAGCTGTCATTTCAAAAAGAGGAACATCTGTAAATTTTTGATCTTTTATATTTAATGGTTCAAACAGAAAAAAAATCATCATTAAACCACTCACTATAAAAACAAAAAATATATTGATGTTCATGTATCTCCTTTTAAGATTGTTTTAGAGCGTAGAGTTTTTTACCCACACTGCCATAAAAGCTTCTCTTTGACCATTTTCATCAATCAAAGTATCTATCATTTCTCTTACTGCACCATCTCCACCATCAAAAGTGAGGACAGTATTTACTATATTTTTTATCTCTTTAACACCATTTTTTGGTGTAAAACTTTTTCCAACGAGACGAAGCATATGAAAATCATTTAAGTCATCGCCAATAGCACCAACCTCTTCAAAACCAAGACTAAGTGAACTTACTAATTCTTGTAAAACTCTATCTTTATCTTTTATGCCTTGAAAAACATGCTGTATGCCAAGCTCATCAGCTCTTTTTTGGACTATTTTAGAATTTCGCCCAGTGATGATAGCGACTTGATTTCCAATTTTTACCCAAGTACTTATACCAAGACCATCTTTAATGTTGAAACTTTTACTCTCCACACCATCTTCTGAATATGTGATTTTACCATCGCTTAAACAACCATCAACATCTAAAATGATTAATTTAATCATAAAACATCTTTCGTACTAGGAATTCCTACTCTATCATTTTTCATCGTTGCACGACGCAGAGCTACTGCTAAAGATTTAAAAGCTGCTTCAATGATATGATGCTTATTTTTTCCTCTTAACGCAATAATATGTGTACTAATTTTTGCATTTAAAACAAATGCTCTAAAAAATTCTTCCACTAATTCTGAATCAAACTGCCCTACTTTACCAGCCATATCTACTTCATACACTAAATAAGGTCTGTTGCTCAAGTCTAAATCACAACTTACACATGCCTCATCCATAACAACATTTGCACTTCCAAAGCGTTCCATATTTTTAACAGGATAAATCGCATCATGGACTAAAGAACCCAACACAATTCCCACATCTTCAACACTGTGATGGTCATCTATATGCGTATCACCCGTACATTCTATATTTAAATCTATCAAAGAGTGTTTTGAGAAACTCTCTAACATGTGGTCTAAAAAACCAACGCCCGTATTTATGTTGCTTTTACCACTTCCATGTAAATCAAGTGAAATAGTTATATCAGTCTCTTTAGTTTTTCGTGTTTTAGTTATCATTTTAATCCTCTCTTACAATAAATGCGTCGTTAAAGCTACTTGAAGCGATATAATCTCTTGCTTCTTGCTCACTCTTAAATCCTTTCAGATACACTCTATACAACCTACCCTCTCCTTTGTCAACATCTTTTATCACAGTTCTATATCCATCTGTTTTATCATACTTTTCTTGAGTTTTTATAGCTCCATTGATATTTGAAAAAGCTGCTATTTGAAGTGCAAACCCACTTAAAGATTCAGTCTGAGGAAAGTTTTTAAGTTCTTTTTCTGTTGGAATAGTTTTTTTGCCATTTGAATAAAATCCTAAAATTTTTAGAGTAACAGGTGCAGTTCCGGGTCCAAATACATTTATTTTCTCAGCTGCAGATTTTGATAAATCTATAATCCTTGTAGCAACAAATGGTCCTCTATCATTGATTCTTACAACAGTGCTCGAACCATCTCTGGTATTTGTTACTTTAACGATTGTATTCATTGGCAATGTTTTATGAGCAGCTGTCATATCGTACATATCATATGTTTCGCCATTGCAGGTTAATTTACCATTAAAATTAGGTCCATACCAACTAGCATTTCCTCTAAATTCATCTCCAACACTTACCACGGTCGGAAAATATTTAATACCTCTGATAACATAAGGTTTCATAGTAGGATGCGTATATGTTTTTTTATCAATCCCTGATTCATAACTAGTCGAATCATCAGAATAAACTTGCGTTTTTTTTGTGCTACATCCATCAAACAACAAAAGCAAAGATATAAAAAATAAAGCAGAAAATTTATTCATACATTTTCAACTTGTTGCCAATTTTTTCTTACTCAACGGCTTTTCATCACTTTTTTGTATAGGAATAATGAGTTTTGCATGGAGCGTTAAATGTGTGCCTTTGATGCTGTTAAAATCTTTAATAGCCTTGTAAGAAATGCCATATTTACGACCTAAACTTGCTAAACTATCACCTGCACACACTAAATGAACCTTATAGATATTTGAAATTGGTTCTTCATGATATTTTTGCTTAAACTCTGAGAGTTTAATATAGGGAATATAAATATCATAACTGCTCTCATACGGGGGCATAAAATCATAGTTTAAATGTCTGTTTAATTTTTTCAACTCATCAAGTGGAATCCCAATAAGAGTAGCAACCCTACTCAAAGATTCACCCATCGGCAAAGTAACTGTTGAAATGGAGTAAGCATTTGCCCGATTTAGAAGATATTCATATTCACTTTTAAGCATAAATTGCTCATCATTCCCTATAAATGCTAGAGCAATAATTTTTCTTATGTAGCCACGACTTTCTTCTGGAATATACTTTTTTTTCTCATCCAGTAAGACAGAGAGTTCATCACTTCCTGCTTCTTCGATAGCACTGCTGAGTTTTCCTTCGCCACAGTTGTAAGCAATAGCCGCTAAATACCACTTACCAAATTTTTTGTGTAATCTTGCAAGATGCTTAGAGGCAGCTTTTGTTGATTTGATTAAATCTCTTCTCTCATCCACATATTCATTCACTTTTAAATTATAGTTTTGACCTGTTTGGGTCATAAATTGCCAAAAACCTGATGCTTTTTTTACAGAAAGAGCTTTGGTGTGAAAATTTGATTCCGCCATTGCTAAATACAAAAATTCTTGCGGTATTTCATACTCACTCAAAAGATTTTTCACAGCAGGAATAAATAAATACGCATCTTCCATAGCTTGAAAAAACTCTTTATCTCTATCGACGGCTGTGTGATTACTTCGCATTTCATTCATAGGAGTGTCATATAAAAACGACGACTCTATGTCAAAAGCTTCAAGGATTTCAAGCTCTTTTGTATGATTCGTTGTATAGGTTAGATTTGCAACAAGCAAAATAGGAAATAGTAAAAAAAATATAAATTTCAATATTCACAACTTTTTGTATTAAATTTAGAGAATTGATTTTATCCTAAAAACTATTAAAACTTATTTTATTGTTGAATTTCCACATGCCAAGATATATCATATTATGAAATATGGAAGAGTTTAAGAGCATTCTGCGTTGTTATATTTTTTATATCTTTGAGTGGAATATTTAAAATCTCAGACATTGTTTGTGCAACAAAAGTGGTATATAAAGGCTCATTTCTCTCTCCACGAAACGGCATAGGAGTTAGGTAAGGTCCATCTGTTTCTATAAGAAGTTTGGCATGTGGGATTTTTGGTAACACATTGACAAGTTTTTTTGCATTTTTAAATGTCACTACGCCCCCTATTCCAAAATAAAAACCTTCATTTGCAAGACTTAAAAGCTCTTCATCTGCATTGTAACAGTGAAGAACTCCACCGACTTCTTTTGCATTATGCTCTAATAACAACTCTTTTGAATCTCTTGAAGCATCCCGTATGTGAACAATCAAAGGCTTTTTATACTTTTTAGCCAACTCGATTTGAGCAATAAAAACTTTTTTTTGTCTCTGTTTTTCTAACTCTTTTTCTTCATCACTTCCCTCAAGTCTAAAGTAATCAAGTCCACACTCACCTATCGCTACACATTTTTTATGACTTGCATATTTGTCAAAATCAAATTTCTCAAATGAATCTAAATCATAAGGATGCACACCCACAGCAAAATAAACATCCTCATAACTTTCTGCAATTTTCACTGCTCTATCCAATGTTTTAGGATCAGCCCCTGGAATAATAAACCGTTTTACTCCGCTTTCTCTGGCTCTACAAAGAACTTCGTTCAAATCTTCATCATATCTTTTGTCATCCAAATGTACATGCGTATCAATTATCAATTTCTTCTCTCTTTTTATCTTATGTTACGCACTAAAACGAACGAGTCCGTTTTAGTGGCAGGGACAAATGTCCCTACAACCCCCTAAAGCTACGAAAAACTTTATTTTTCGAGAATTATAAGGTATTTCACACACTTTTTGAAAAGTATGTAAGGTCAGTTCTTTTTTTTTAAATTTCTAACAAATAGTATATTTTTAATCATAAAATATATAAAAAGTATGGCAACAACTAACGAACCTAAAGCAGCCAGTAAATTATCTGCGAGAAAAAAATTATAACTCAGAGCAAGACAAACAATCGAAACTATAAAACACATTTATTTGCCTCTAAAAGCTCTTTTGCAAAGTTTTTAGCTTCATCTGAAACGCTTTCGCCACTAATTATTCTTGCTATTTCATCCACTTTACTCTCAAAATCAAGCTCTTTTGCAAAAGATTCATCGCCCTCTTTGTAGATTAAAAAGTGTTGGTCTCCCATGGAAGTGAGTTGTGGTTGATGGGAAATAACAAATATTTGAAAATGTTTTGAGAGTTGTCTTAAAACTTTTGCAACACTCATAGATTCCTCTCCACTGAGGTTTGCATCTATTTCATCAAGCATTAAAACGCCGCCATTTTGGCTCATATTTTCTGATTTTAGGGCTAAAATCGCAAGTCTGAGTCTGTTAAACTCTCCTGTGCTGACCTTTTGAAGTTCTGTGTTGTTAAGTTTAAGTACTATTTCATCTTTGCCTAAATTGCCATATTGTGTCTCATTTATAGTGACTTCTGCATCTCTTAAATAAAGCTCTTTAAGATATTTATTTAAATCTTTTACAAATGAGTTTAATTCCACATGCCGTAGTTCACTTAGCTGACCAGCCAACTCCTGAACTTTTTTCTCAAGAGCTATACATCTATTTTCTAAATCATTTTTTATTATTTCTATATTTTCATATTCACTTAACTCTTCTTTTTTCTTTTGCTTGTATAAAAGTGCTTCTTCTATGCTTCCGTATCTTTTTTTTAAGCCGCTAATCTCTTCTATGCGGTTAAGAACATCTTCCACATCTACATCATCAAGCGCACTAAATCTCTCTTGCGCACTATCTAACACAACTCTAAGTTCATTCATCGCATCATTAAAAAATGAACTATCAACATCTAAAGAGTCTAAAGCATTAAATACATGGTGTTCAAAATCAAAAATCGTAGTTGCTGATGCAATATTTTCAAGCACTTTTTCTTTTTTTGAGAGCTCTTTTTTTATTTTTAACAACTCTTCATCTTCACAAATAACAGGATTGATATCTTCAATTTTTTTGATTTCAAACGATAAAAACTCTTTAAGTTCCAAGAGTTTATTCTCTTCTCTACTCAGTTTTTCAAGCTTTTTCGCTGACTCTGAATATTCATTAAAAGAGTTCAAATACTCATCTTTGAGATTTTTTATATTTATCGATTTACTTTGGATTCTCGTGTCTATTATGGATAATATGTTTGGGTTATCAAAGTCACTGTAATCTTTTAAACTCAAATGTCTTAGGTAGTCTGAACTGAGTACATTCATAGCTTTTTTAGAAACACTTTGATTGTTTATGAAGTATCTTGATTTGTCTTTTTTGATATGTTTGAAAATATTTATCTCATCATTTTCTATGCCCATATCCTCTGCATCAAGGTTCCAAGTTACTCCAGATTCGCACAAAGCAGCTTCACAACTACTTGCCCCAAGCGATGAGAGAATGGAGTTCATGAGTATAGATTTACCACTTCCACTCGGACCCGTAAAAACAACAAGTCCACATGCCAGATTGAGTTCAACTTCTTTAAAACTAAGATACTCTTTTAAATAAAATCTTTCTATCAACTCTATTCTCCCCAGTTAAGTTTTTGTTTTAAAACATCAAAATAGTTAAACTCTTCTCTATGAATTAATTTTGCTGTTTTTGTAGCCAACTTAATATGAACACTATCGCCTTGTTCAAACTCGTGCATATCTTGTCCATCTATAATCATCAAAGCTCGATTGTTAGGGGTTTTCATTTCTATGGAAAATGTTCCTGGAAGGACAACTGGTCTTTGTGTGAGTGAATGTGGACAGATCGGAGTGAGTGCAAAAACATTTGTCAAAGGAAAAAGCACAGGACCACCAGCAGAGAGATTATAAGCCGTTGAGCCAGTTGGAGTAGAAACTACAACGCCATCTCCAAAGTAGGTATTAAAAGCTTTTCCATCGACTAAAGTTTCTATAGTTATCATATTTGAGATAGAGGGTCTTGTTAAAACAACATCATTAAAAGCATACATTTTTATCTCATGTCCATTTTTAGTAACCTTAGCCTCTAGCACAGCTCTCTCATCGATACGATACTTTCCACATGCCAAGTTTGCTACAAAATCATCAAGTTCATCCATGCTCACATCTGCTAAAAATCCCAAATTTCCAGCATAAACGCCAAGCACAGGTATGTCGTAGTTGAAAGAGCGTCTCACAACCGAAATAAGCGTACCATCCCCACCAAGCGTTAAAAGAATGTCACACTGTTTACATAAAAGTTCAAATTCCATGCCCATAACATCAATCATTCCACCGCTAATGCTGTCGATATAGACTTCTATTTTATATTTATTGAAAATTTTTTCAAGTTTAAAAAAACTACTTTTAAGTTCTGGAGTGGATGGTCGTAAAATCACACCCACTTTTTTAATGCTATTTGTTTGCAAAATAAATCCTACTATTAAATTTTACATATATTAAATATTTTGAGTGATTATACACATTTGTGGTAAAAAAAATAAAAATCTTTCAATTTGTCATAGAATTTTATTTTTATGAGCTTTAAGGATGCTATTGTCTATTGTTGCATCAAAAACAAATGTGGCATTTTCTTCAACCATTTCAAGCTCATCTTGTTTTATCCATAGTAAATGAAATCAGCATCGGAGTGTTTTTCATATACTCTTTGTACTCTTCACCGAAAGTATTTATCAGACTTTTTTCTTCATAATAAAGACCTATCAAAACATAAATTGTCATACCGACACTCAAGAGCAAATGACCATAACTCATAGAGGGAGTTGCCCATAATCCGACAAGTGTTCCCGCTTGAATAGGATGTCTAATGTATTTATAAAAATATTTTACCTGAAATTTCACTTCTGGTTGGGGAAGATTCTTCAAAGCTCGATACCCTTGATGCAAACCAAAAAGTTCAAAATGGTCGATAATAAAAGTAGCAACAAATGCACTCAGCCATCCGAGAATGTAGAGCATTGTGATACTCCAAAACGCTATATCAGACTGAAAATTCCAAACAAAACCCTCTATCGGTTGCCAAAAATAAAATATCATGACCAAACAAATGGATGAAGATACAGAGTAAGTAGCAGATTTTACGGCATGTGGAACATTCCTCAGCAACCCATCTTTAAAAAAACTCCTCGCCATAAGGGAGTGTTGCAAACCAAAAAACAGTAATAAAGCTGTATTTATTAAAATTGGATTTATGTCTATACGCATCATAGGAGTATCAATATGGAATGGCATAAACGCCCATGGATAAACCCATAAAATTAGAAAACTTAGAGTGATGATGGAAAGGATGTAGCCGACTAAAGAATATGTGAATGTTAGGTATTTTTTCAAATTTTTTGGTTCCTTGGTGGGGTTTGCTCGTTGCCATATTCCAGTTTGAGAATGCTTATTTTAGTTACTACTTGTGCTTTTATATGCATTCCTAACGATACGAAAAATTATCCTAACTGCTCTTTTTTAGTAAATGTGCAAAAATCTTGTTTATTATGGAAATAGACAATCACATCCAAATCTATTTTTGCTTTTTGAAAAACGCTTTTTATCAGTAAAAAAATTTTCTCTTTTTGTAATCCGCCTACGCCACAGCCAAGCAGAGGAAAAACTAGCTTAGGATTTTGAATACTCTCTTGTGCAACTCTCTCCTCAACAATATTTAAGATGGAGTTGTACAAACGCCAATGAAATGTTAATTATTTGCTTGTGAAATGTTCGTACACAACAAAATAAGCCTTTATAAGGCTAAATCACTCACATTTTAGAAGCAAATAATTAACTCTTCTTTTGTAATTATATATTCTATATCTTGAATATTAGATTCCTTAAGCACCTCATTAAAATAGTTTGCTAACCAAATATATTTTGGTAGAATTGATGGTTTTTCTTGATACTCAACTAAGCGTTCATTTATAAATGAATGTATCTTCATCAAATTCAAATGTAATAAGTTAGTATCAGAAAAACCATGAGAGCCACCAAATGGCTGTAGAAAATCAAAAAAGCGAAAGCCATCATTACTTAAACGCCAAGTTTTGTTTTGCCCAATATAAGTACCATCTTCATGTGTTACTTTGTCCCCTTGCCCAAATTCAGCAGTTAAAATATAATCTAGAATAACTCTAGGATAAACAGCATTTTTATTTTCCAATTCATATGCTCTGTTAAGAGCCGGTCCAAATACTGACGAATCCTTATGATATATTTCTCCTTTAGTTATACCACCTCGTAAAAGAAAGCCATGCTGTAATAAAGCGCTTGATAAAAAAGATAATATTGAAATAATTTCAGACTTACCATTATAATCAGCAGAAGTAGATACAACTATAGAATCTGAGAAATGAACTATCTGTGCATCACCAGGCCATGGACCATGTTGTTTTTTCCATTCATTCATTTCAGTATGTAAACGCATAGCATTAGTTGCTAGTCCCAACTTTTTTTGCATCTCTATATTATTCACAGAATTTTTAACTGTATCAGACCATCCTAAAATATCAAAAAAACCTACATACCTAGTTTCATATTTCAATGACGCTATAAATTCTTCCTCTTTACGATGATTTTCCTCTTCTTGTTTTTTTCGTAATGGTGCTTCTTCTAACCACTTAGCTTCTCTTAGGTCAGCTTCAGCTTCTTCTTCATCTGTGCATTCTACTTCATAATTTCCATTTGGACTACTAACGATGCCATATCTTCTCTTTGGATCACGTATATCATTTTCTTTTCTAACTAATTTGCCATCTACTTTTATATATATAGGCAATACTTCTTTTTTGGACAAAGTAATTGCATGATTACTGTCTTGATCTAATTGTGTTTTCATTATTAAACCTTTAAAAATACCCCACAAACTCGCCCAATAATATTAACATGTCTTATTATTATATGAATATCAATTCATCAATTCCGATTATACTAAACCAAGACTTAATATTAATGATTCATAGAACACACTAAATGTTCCATATAAAAGTTATCCTACATATGAAAGAAAGTGGAGTTTCTTTAAAATAATCTAAATTTTAATTTAGATTGCAAAAAATTATTTGTCGTTTTTTGCTCCACATGCCAATAATTCCACATGTCACACCAAAAATCAGGGGATGGGACTTCAGTCCCATAAGAGCGAATCGGACTAAAGTCCAATCCCAGAATAATGTCAAAACTATGACAAATTGCAATAATTTTAGAGACAAAATAAAAAATGCGTTAGACTCTTCTTCTAGTTGGCGGTTACAAGGTATGGATTGCGTTGTGAAGGAGAAGGTGGGACAGGGTCAGCCTTTTTTTAAGGATATAACAATGCATCTACTACTTGTAATTGTTATAATCCTGATGCTATTAGCAACAAGATTGTATTAAAAGCTTTGTGGAGAGTTTACGGCTCTCCACTCTGTCCCAACTGGTTAAAATTATATCTCATTTATCTAAATAAAAACTAAAAATATTTTCACATGCTAACAAGTGAAAACTCTATACAATTTGTCGTGTTCTCAAAAAGCATCAACAAACAACGCTACTATTTTCTAAGTAGATTTTAGATATAATCGCGAAAATTTTTTTATAGGACTTAATATATTATGAGAAGTCATTATTGTACAGATTTAAATGAAACAAATGTAGGACAGGATGTTGTTCTAATGGGTTGGGCGAACAATCATCGTGACCATGGTGGGATTGTTTTTATAGATTTACGCGACAAAACAGGTCTGATTCAACTTGTTTGTGACCCAGCGGACAGCGAACAAGCACATAAACTTGCAGATAGTGTAAGAGATGAGTTTGTTTTGATTGCTAAAGGCAAAGTGCGTTTTCGTGGTGAGGGCTTGGTAAATCCACGCCTTAAAACAGGTGCGATTGAAATCGTAGTACACGAACTTGTTATTGAGAACAAAGCCGCTCCTCTGCCATTTGTAATCGGTGACAAAAATGTAGGGGAAGAGACAAGACTCAGATACCGCTATTTAGAGCTTCGTGACCCTGACATGTATGAGACTTTCCGTCTTCGTTCAAAAGCGGCGATTGCTGCGAGAAATATCCTTGATGCAAATGGCTTTTTAGAAGTTGAAACTCCGATTCTTACAAAATCTACTCCTGAGGGTGCAAGAGATTATTTAGTGCCATCTCGTGTTCACAGTGGAGAGTTTTACGCTCTTCCACAATCACCACAACTTTTCAAACAACTTTTAATGGTTGGCGGATTTGACCGTTATTTTCAAATAGCAAAATGTTTCAGAGATGAAGATTTAAGAGCGGACCGTCAGCCAGAATTCACACAAATAGATGTTGAGATGAGTTTTTGTAACCAAGAAGATGTTATCAAAGTTGCGGAAGATTTACTCGTAGCTATGTTTGCGGCATGTGGACATGAGGTCAAACCTCCGTTTAACCGTATCACTTACAACCACGCTATGGAATTTTATGGTTGTGATAAACCAGATTTGCGCTACGACCTGAAAATGGTAGATGTTATCGATATATTTGAAAGATGTACAAATGAAATCTTTACAAATATCGCTAAACACCCACATACGAACCGCATTAAAGCTCTAAAAGTTCCAGGGGCAGATTTAGTGTTTTCAAAAAGAGAGATGCAAAGTTTTGAAGAGTTTGTACGCAAATTTGGCGCACATGGACTTGGATACTTTCAACTTAAAGAGGATGGCTTAAAAGGTCCACTTATCAAGTTTTTCTCTGAAGAGGACATTCAACTCATCATCGAGAGAACTGACCTTAAAGTTGGCGATGTTGTTTTCTTTGGTGCTGGAGATAAAAAAACTGTACTTGATTATATGGGAAGATTTAGAATTTTTGTCGCTGAGCACGAGAAAATGAACCTCATTGACAAAGATAGATTTGAGTTCGTATGGGTTGTTGATTTCCCTATGTTTGAAGTGGAAGATGGAAGAGTAAAAGCTCTGCACCATCCATTTACAATGCCTAAAGATACAGATAAAGAGAATGTTGAAGAGATAGAATCTATCGCATACGACATTGTTCTCAATGGTACTGAGCTTGGTGGTGGAAGTATCCGTATCCACAAATCAGAAGTTCAAGAAGAGGTTTTCAAACTTTTAGGCATCGAAGAAGAAGAAGCAAAAGAAAAATTTGGTTTCTTACTTGACGCACTCAAATTTGGCGCACCTCCACATGGCGGATTTGCTATCGGCTTTGACAGACTTATGATGCTTATTTCTAAAAAATCAAGCATTCGTGATGTTATCGCATTTCCTAAAACACAAAAAGCTTCTTGTATTCTTACAAAAGCACCAAGTCCTGTGGATGCAACGCAACTCAGAGATTTACATATCAGATTACGCGAACAGCCTAAAGCGTAATGAAGAAATTATTTCTAATTATCGGAGCACCTGGCTCTGGTAAAACTACAGATGCAGAACTCATAGCCAAACAAAACGATGCGATAACGCACTACTCTACTGGCGATATGCTCCGTGGGGAAGTTGCAAGTGGGAGTGAACTAGGACTTGAAATAGACCAGTACATCTCTAAAGGTTTAATAGTCCCTATCGCAGTGGCTATAAAAACTATCACAAACGCCATCAAAAATGCTCCTACTGACATAATTATCATTGATGGATATCCTAGAAGTATGGAGCAATTAAATGCTTTAGATGAGTATCTGAACAGTGACTCATCTTTAGAACTTTGCAGTGTCATAGAAGTACATGTAAGCGAAGAGACTGCTCGTGATAGAGTTCTAGGTCGTAACCGTGGTGCGGATGACAACAACAAAGTGTTTGATAACCGTATGAAAGTTTATATGGAACCTTTAGCAGATATTCAAGCTTTTTACAGTGCTAAAAATATTTTATATGTAATTTCTGGCGAAGGGAGTATCGAAGAGATAGTTCACGAGATGGGAAATTTCGTAAAAAGTAAAATATAATTAAAAAGTATCCAGAAATATTCTGGACACTTACATATAGATAGAGTTGAATTAACCTAATTTAGAAACAATATTTGCCTCAACATCAGCAATATCTGCTGTACCATCAACAGTTACATAAGTTAATGAATCTAATTTACTTGCTTGTTCTTTATAGTAACCAATAAGTGGACTTGTAAGCTCATGGTAAACTTTTAATCGGTCAAGAACTACGGACTCTTTATCATCATCACGCTGAACTAAATCTTCACCTGTTGCATCATCTTTACCTTCAACTTTTGGTGGGTTGTAAACAACATGGTAAGTTCGCCCTGACGCCAAGTGTGCACGGCGACCCGACATACGCTTCACAATCTCCGAGTCGGGAACATCTATCTCGATAACAGCATCAATGACAATACCCGCATTTGTAACTGCATCTGCTTGAGGAAGTGTACGAGGAAAACCATCTAAAAGGTAACCGTTTTTGCAATCATCTTCAGCAATTCTATCTTTTACGAGACCTATGATGATTTCATCTGTTACAAGTTGCCCAGCATCCATAGCCGCTTTGGCCATTTTTCCCATGTCCGTACCAGCTTTTATAGCTGCTCTTAACATGTCACCAGTAGATATTTGAGGGATGTTATATTTTTTTGTTAAAAATTGAGCCTGAGTACCTTTTCCTGCACCTGGAGCTCCTAGTAAAATTATTCTCATATTAATCCTGTTGATTTTATTGATGATATTATATATAAACGAGGTTAAACTAACTATAAAAACAGAATAAATTACTATATTAAATGCAAAAATTAGCTTAATAGACTTGACTCATATTTGGCAAATGAAAAAAATGTTAAACTTTCAAATGTTATAAAATGTAAAATTTAAGTAAGAGAGGCAATGTGTTTATGAAAAAGTTTTTTGTACTATCATCGGTGTTAGTTGCTATTTTGGTTATGAGTGGATGCTCTTCAACATGGGAAGGTGTGAAAGAAGATACTACTAACGCTTGGAATAAAACAAGACAAGGTATTCACAACGCTACGGAGTAGTTTTTAATTTATTTCCACATGCCGTGGCATGTGGAAATAAACTTCATTTATATTTTTATTCTTCGTCTTCATCTTCAAACCCAAAATCTTCATCGTCGCCATTTTGAGCTTCTAAAATATCATCTATAAGTTCTTTACACTCATCTTCTTCGATATCACCACTTGCTATATCCGCTAAAATATCTTGTAAATCTGCTTTAAATTCACGAAGTTCTTCTAGCTCTTCTTTAGCATCATCACTCGCATCTTTACTATCTGCAATTTCTGCAAAAATTTCATCCAATCTTTCGTCAATATCAGGAATGACACTTTTTGTAATCAACTCTTCTAATTTTTGTGCATAAGACATACTATACCTCTTTTATTCATTTATGAAATAATACACAAAAATAGAGTATCATAAGCTTTATTGTATAAACAATTAAACAATTTTTCAAAGGGAATACGAGATATGAACTTTTACGCGATTATAATTGGAACTGAAATTTTAAATGCAAGAAGAGAAGATAAGCATTTTCATTTTTTACAAAATGAACTTAAAAAATATGGGCATGAACTCTTTGCATCGTTTATCATTAAAGATGATGTTGCGCTTATTACGAAGTGTTATGAGCTTGTAAAAAGTGATAAAAACTCTATTTTATTTTCTTTTGGTGGCATAGGGGCGACGCCTGATGATTTAACCAGAGAAATTTCAGCAAAAGTTTTTACATCCAAACCATTAACTCTACATAAGCAATTTGAAAAAGATATTATTGATAGATTTGCAGACGAAGCATATCCTCATAGAATCCACATGGCAGAACTGCCCCAAGATGCGAAACTACTTTTTAATCCAATAAACAATATGTCAGGTTATTTTTTAGAAGATAGATTTTTCTTTGTTCCAGGGTTTCCAGAGATGGCACATCCTATGATTAGCAATGCTATTGAAACTTTTTTTCCCAAATCGGTAGAAAAATTTAGATATACATTATTGGCACAAACAAGTGAAAATACATTAATTTCACTTATGCAAAATATTCCCTCAAACATAGAGCTTTCCTCTCTTCCTATGATAAAAGAAAACAAGGCATCTGTTGAATTATCACTAAGCGGTTTTGATGAATTGAGCTTAAAACAGCACTTTAATCTATTTTGTAATGAATTAAATGACAAAAATATACCCTATACACTTTTATGATTATAGTTTAAATCAATATATTTCAGTGATTAGTCAAGGAAATTTCTCATATTAGTTTGATTAGTGATATAATTATAAACCTTTAAAATGAGAGAAATTAAAATGGCAATTAATATGAATAATCATGTCTTTAAAGGACATAAATCATTACTTGGTAGTAAATTTGTTACATATGGTGAAGTAGAACTTCCCTCAAGATACGAAATCTTTTCTAAATCAAAAAGTGGTTTTGACTGGGGAAATGGCGGTTCTGGAGCAATTCAGTTAGCTTTTTCAATGCTTTTCCAATTAAGCAACAAAGATATAGCAGTAAGAAATGCAACTGAATATACTATGGATGTGGTGCGATATCTCAACTCTAGGGATTGGATAGTTACTGCATTTGATGTTTTGGATTGGCTTGAGAAGCATGATGAAATAGTAGAAGAGAAACCAGTATTTAAAATAGCAAGAAAAGCTGGAGATAATATAGAAGAAAGTGCCTATGAAATACCAGTCATCAACATCAGAGAAATGCAAATTGAAGAAGAAGATGAAGAAATTCCATTTAAAATAAAACTTATAAAAGCAGAAGATAGAACTGAAAGAACTGAAACAATAGAAGAAATACAAAAAAGATTTGAACAAATAACAAAAGAAAGAATCCAAGAAATAGAACCTACAATAGAGATACAAAAAGTTGAAGAAGTAAACTTTGAACCAAAAACAGAAGAAACAATCCAAGAAATAGAACCAATAAAAGAGATACAAGAAGTTGAAGAAGTAAAACTTGAACCAAAGATACAAGAAATAGTTCAGGAAACAGAACCAATAGAAGAAATACAAAAAATTGAAGAAGTTGAAGAAGAAATCAAAACTGAGCAAAAAAGGCCAGTGCAACTTGATTTGTTAGTCTTAACACACCCTGAGAGACAATCCAAAAAAGAAAAAAGTGACGATAAAACAAATGTAGTCAAAAATGTGTGTCAAGAACTCAATATTACACAAAAACAACTTGCGGAAATTTTAGAAGTTCCAGAAGGCACAGTAAGCAGCTGGGCTGTTAAAGATGAAATTCCAAGACTTGGTAAAAAAGCTATCGAATTTTATGCCATGAATACGAAAAACCAAAAAATCGTTGACAGCTTTAAAAACTTTATGCAACTTTTAGATATTTCTTAAGTCTTATTGCTTTATCTTGCATACGCGGTATTTTTGGCAGTAATCTTATCAAAATCAAGCAATTCTAAAATACTTTTTTTGTTCATTTTTCTAGCAAAATCAACGGCAGTAAAACCTTTTATATCAGTAACATGTTGATTTGCACCTTGTTCAAGTAACATTTTTACAATCTCAACTCTTCCATAACAAGATGCCGCCATCAAAGATGTAAATCCACTTCTTCGATTTGTTTTGTTTACATCAACCCCGTGCTCAATTAAATATTGAACCAATGCAATTTGGTTATAGGTAATAGCAAGGTCAAATATACTCACACCCTCTTCATCGAAATCAAATATATCTGCACCGCTATCAATAAGAAGCATCAACAAATCCACATCACATTTAGCACGAATTGCACATGCCAAGACTGACTCACCAGTTTCATTCACATCATTAATATCAGCACCGCCCCTGATATATTTTTTGACATTTAAAAAATCGTTATGTTTTAAAAGCTCTAACCATTTATTCATGAAATCCCTTTAGTAATTGCTTAGTATATATCAAAAGTCATTAGTATTTTTTAAGTATAATGCCACAAATAAATCATTTAAGCGAGAATTCATGGAAATTATACAAACAACAGATGCTTTTAAAGCGTTAATAGAAGAGATTAAAGCAACAACGCTAGGATATAAAGACCCTTTAGCATTTGGTATTTGTAGAGTTGACTTAGGGCAATTAAATGTCGATAAATCACTTCAAGCAACTTATCCACTAATCAATTGGAATGAAAATTTTGGAAGTGCGGCTATTTTTGTAAAAGCTTTAGCAGAACAAGGTATAAACATTGATTTTACACAAGATGAAGTTGTTTGCAATGTTAATTTAGATTTTTTAAGAAGTGCTTTGGCTGCATTTACTCCTTACTCTGATGAAGCATACGGCGATGCTCATAAGAACATTCAAGTTGTTTCAGCACTCTACAATCAAATGATTAGCAATGGTAGTTTAGAGGGAGAGTTTAAGATAACATTTATCTACAATGATGCACCTTTAAAAAGCGTTGAAGCAACTTATCTAAAACTCTATGCAATTTCACAAGCAAAAGTACAAATCAGAGGAATTAATTTAAATGGAGCATTTGCTTCTTTACCAAATGTTGCTTGGTCAAATGGACAGCCGATAGAACTTGAGTATCTTCGTGAATTTGAAATTGAGCTAAAACTTGCAAATGAATATCCACATATTGATTTTGTAGATAAATTTCCTAGATTTTTACAACACATTATTCCAGCAGACAACACGAGAATTCTCGATACATCAAAAGTACGATTTGGCGCACAATTAGCAGCAGGAACAACGGTAATGCCTGGAGCTTCATACATCAACTTCAATGCTGGAACAACTGGACCAGTTATGGTTGAGGGTAGAATTTCAAGCTCAGCAATCGTTGGAGCTGGAAGTGATGTTGGTGGTGGCGCTTCGATTTTAGGAGTTCTGAGTGGAACGGATGGAAATCCTATCTCAATAGGACAAAACACTTTATTGGGCGCAAACTCAACATGTGGAATTCCTATGGGCGATGGCTGTATTTTAGATGGAGGACTCGCAATTTTTGCTGGTACAAAAGTTCATATCGATGCAAAAGAGCTTTCTAAAATCAAAGAAGTAAATAAAAATAGTGACTTAGAGGGTGAACTATTTAAAGGAAGAGATTTAGCAGGATTAAATGGTCTTCATTTTAGACAAAACTCACAAACAGGTCAAACTACCGTCTCTCGTTCAACAAGAGAAATCAAATTAAACGCTGATCTTCACTAACACTATAGCATGTGGAAGTTTATTTCCACATGCTACTTTCAATTCATAAACATACTTTTATAAATGTAGTATTACAATAATCGAAATAGAAGGAGTTTATTATGAATATTTCAAGTAATATTTCATCGATACAATCACATCAAAGTATGATGAATACAAGTGCAAATAATGTTGCAAATGTAAATGCAGATGGTTTTGTTCCATCAAATACGCGAATGTCAAGTAATGGAAACTCTGTAAGCGCAAATAGTCGTATGGCTGATAACAATGGTTCAATAAAAAGTCAAACAGATTTAGCGAAAGAGATTCCAGATCAAATAGTGGCACAAGATGCAACTGCTCTCAATGTAAAGGCTTTAAAAACACAAGACGAAATGTTAGGTTCACTTTTAGATATAAAGGCTTAATCTTTCTGGGTTAGGATATTCATGCTAGTTATTTTTTTCAACATTTCTGCATTAGGGTCGTAGCTTTCTAATTCTTTGCCTAATCTTAAAGTGCTGAAAACGGTTTTCCCGACTATGACTCTACCCTCTTCGCCATTGTTGATAGTTTTAATTCCCCATGTGTTATGAAAGATGATTATCTCGTCATTATATGTTCCAACATAAAGAACGATATGACCTTTTTTATGCAATAATGTTTGGAAAGGCAAACCTTTTTCCTTGATTAATGCTATTTTTTCATTATCTGTTAAATCTTTTAAACTAATATTTTTCCCTACTTTACTCTGCTGTGACGAATTTCGTGGCAACCATATTCCAAAAGGTGCAAATATATCACGAAGCGATGAGGAACAATCTCTTTGACCATACATTCCTCCCCATCCATAATTTGACTTTGAAACTTCACCTATTATCTTGTTTAGGTTTTCTTTATTTAAATTATATATTTTTTTAGTTGCAATTTCTTTTGATATTTTTGCTCGTTTATAAAATGGTTCAGAGTTCTTATATGCCATAATAGACAACACTATATAATTATCTTTGTCCTCATCTACTAATGCAAAGGACATTCCTATTCTAGATTTGTAAAGAAAAGCTCCATCTGTACTTAAGATTGGCACACCTTCTTTTGTTAAAAAAATTTGTTGTGATTTTTGCCATATATCGGTATATTTTTTTTCTAAAAATACTAATCTATCACTTTTTATCCATCCACTTGCAAAACTACTAAACACATAGACCCATTCTCTATCTTTTGAATAATGAGAAGCAAAAATGGGTTCATTCGCATAAATAGCACTGTTTTGTAAATAATCAAATGGAAAGCCCTCCCCTGCTAAGGATGGGTCTTTGAGTAAAGGTCTGATTGTAGGAAAGGATCTTAAATCTGAATCTTTTAAGGTTATAGCTCTTTTGTTAAGTGTTGCAAATGCATCAAAATTTGAATTTTCATACATTTCATCAAAAAAAAATTTTTGCAGTGGCTGTAAATTTTCTCCAAAAGTTTTTTGATTCGCATAAGCATAAAATGGCCATTTGATATCTTCTACACTCTCAATAGGTTTTTCAATATTCCATATTCTAAAATAAGATACTTCATAATTTTTTTGTATCTCATAAAAAGAGACATTGTCATCTAAACTTTTAGTGTAATAATCTACATTTTGAGGGATAGTAACTAAATCATGTATAACTATTTCATTTTTTTTTAATACACTCTCATCTTTAAGTACATTCTCTTTTGAAGAACAACCTAAAAATAAAAAAAAAGCTAATAGTATAAAAAAATATCTCAATTAAAAACCTTTGTTAATCTACATCACCAAATCTGCTTACTACCCTGCCTATAACCTCTATCTCATTAGGATTAAGGGTTTGCGTTGCATAAACTTTATTGTCAGATATTATATCAATTTTTCCATCTATTCGTTTTTGAACACGCTTAATGAAGAGTCCAGCTTCTGTTCTCATAGTAAAAATACCACCCCTTTGAAGGTCAGTTTTTTCTCTATTTATAAAAACTATATCATTGTAACTAAATGTAGGTTCCATAGAATCACCTGTAACATTGATAGCTTCTATATTTTTAAGTTCTTTTTCTCCACCGAGCATTCTCACAAATTGTTCAGGAATTTCCAATTCTTCTATCTCTTGGCACTCATTTTCACTTCCGCCACCAGCACTCGCATTAATATCACTAAAATATCTTACTATATAGAATTTATTTGTAGCTTCTACAAGACTCTCTGGTGATTGACCATAAAGCATCCAGTTTATAGATATATTTCTAGTTGCACAAAAATCTGAAAGCTCTCCAAAAGGAATTTTATTTCTCTTTTTCATTGTTGCAAAATTCATTTGTGTTATAGCTAAAATATCTGCTACATCCTTATCAAATATTTTTTTACCATTATATTCATTTGACACAATACTTTTTATCTCTTCTACAATTTCTATAAAGTTATTCATGCTATTTTCCTCTTTATTTTAAAAAATTATAATAGTATTTTGTCATAAAGTCAATATTTTATTGACAATTTGCAATATTTTTACAATAGTATTGCAAATTGATGTAATATTACTCAAAATTTACAAAAGGGTTTAATATGATCATTATAATTAAAAGTGCAGAAAGCTTATTTGAAAAGTTTGAGAAGAATATAGAAATTTGGGCAAATAAATTTTTTTAGGAATCCAAATTTTCTTTATCTTTTTTTTCTTGTTCTTCTTTGTCCCTCTTTTGTGTTTTTGTTTTATGGTAGCCTATAAAGACCCAAAATAAAAACAATACAAATAAGAACATCATAATGTTGTCCATTATAGGATTCATACATTCTCCTTAAAAATTTTATAGTTTTGCCTTATAGCATCATAAAGAACTATTCCTGTACTTATTGCTAAATTAAGACTTCTACCTTCTTTTGTCATAGGTATTGTAATATTTTGCTCTTTGTATTTGTTTAGAATATTTTCTGGAATTCCAGCTGTTTCACTACCAAAGAATATATAATCGCCCTCTTTAAAACTTGCCTCAAAGTAAGGTTTATCTGTTTTTGTAGTCGCAAAGTAGGCATTAGTCGTTATTTCATTTTGTTCAAAAAATTCTTCTATACTTTCCCAAACATGCAAATCTAACTTATGCCAATAATCAAGCCCTGCCCGTCTTACCGCCTTTTCATCTATGTCAAAACCTATTGGCTTAATAAGATGAAGAGAAGCTCCTGCGTTTACGCACAATCTACCTATAGCACCAGTATTATTAGGGATTTGAGGGTTTACTAAAACAAGATTAAACATTAGAATATAACTGTTTTATTTGCATACACAAAAATTCTATCTTCTAAAGCAAGTTTTAGTGCGCGTGATAAAACAATTTTTTCTACATCTTTACCTTTTCGTTGCATATCTCTCCAGCCATAGGCGTGATCCACATGTATAACTTCCTGAGCAATAATTGGACCTTCGTCAAGATTATTGTTTACAAAGTGTGCAGTAGCACCGATAATTTTAACACCTCTGTCATACGCTTGTTTATAGGGATTTGCCCCTATAAATGCTGGTAAAAATGAGTGATGAATGTTGATGATTTTGTCTTCATAAGTTTCTACAAATCTTGGTGTTAAGATTCTCATATATTTTGCTAAAACTATGTAATCCACATGTTGAAAGCTATCTATGCACTCAATTATTTTATTTTCATGCGCAGAACGATCTAACCCTTCATGAGAAATAGTTATAAAAGGAATATTAAATTTGCCCACTAGAGATTCTAATGCATCATAATTAGATACAACTGCCAATATATTTGCTTCCAACTCTCCAGCTTCATGACGGATAAGAATATCTCCAAGAGCATGCATCTCTTTTGTTGCCATAATAATAATATTTTTCTTTTTAGGTTCTATAACCTCTATACTCGTATTTTTTGGCAAAATATCTGTTAAAGATTTTTTTAATTCATCTAAATTAACATCGCCATCTACGACGCTCCTCATAAAAAATTTATTATTTTCTTGGTCAACAAACTCACTGTTTGACATAATATTTAAGTCATAGCTATAAAAAACACCAGAAACTTTATTTACTAATCCTTTTTCATCATAAGCGTCTATTAATACTCTATATTGACTCACTATTTTTCCCTTTTTTTAAACTCTCTACTCTATTATCTATTGTCGCTAAAACATATTCTAAAAAATTAAGCGTCATATCCACTTTAGCTTCTATATTTGTGTTATTTGGTGCTTGAAAACCTTCAAATAAAACTAAAAGTCTTTCTCGTATGGAGTTAAGATACATAAGTTCACTCTCGTGAGTTTGTATGCTACTCGCTTCTTTAATTTCTACATAAATCTCTTCTTGAATTTCTTCTATGTGAGGCTTTATTTGAATCTCTTTTTTGATGATTGTATTTATATGATTTAGATTAGGTCTTATCATCTCTTTTACTTCAAAATTGTAACTATTATTTAAAGCTTTTTTTGTAACTTCATTATCTTCCATCTCTGCTAAAGTTGAGAGTATTACATCTTTTAATTCCATGACTTTAATAACCACCTTTCAAACTCATTAAACTCAATATCTGTATCCATCTTTAGGAAAAAATCTTTCATTTGAGTATTTACATTTAAAAACTTTTTTCTCATTCCTGAGAGTCTTCGTATTGCAATTTTTGCATCACTATTGGAAGGGTCTTTTTTTAGAACCTCTTTGTATATATCCAAGGCCTCTTCTTTAAGACCTTGAAGTTCATAAATATTTGCTAATGTTAGTGTTTGCATTTTGCCGCATAATTAGCGATAATAGAACCCATTTCACTTGTTGAACAAACTTCTTTTGCATCAAATTGTGCTAAATCTTTTGTTCTGTAACCCTCGCTCAATGCTCTTTTAATCGCTGTGTCTATTTTATCTGCAGCATCAATTTCTCCAAGTGCATATCGAAGCATCATAGAAGCGGAAGCAATTGTAGCGATTGGATTTGCTATACCTTGACCTGCGATATCGGGTGCTGAACCATGTATTGGCTCATAAACACCAATTCTAGCTCCAACAGAAGCGGATGGAAGAAGACCAATTGAACCTGAGAGCATACTTGCCTCATCACTCAGAATATCTCCAAAAATATTTCCTGTAAGCATAACATCAAACTGTTTTGGGTCGCGAATAAGTTGCATTGCAGCGTTATCAACATACATATGAGAGAGTTCAACTTCAGGGTACTCTTTTGCAACTTCAGTTACAACATCTCTCCAAAGTTGCGATACATCTAAAACATTTGCCTTATCTATAGAACAAACTCTTTTGCTTCTTGTCATCGCTATTTTAAAGGCTTGATGCGCAATTCGCTCTATCTCTGGACGCGTGTAAACCATAGTGTTCCAACCCTTGTTCTCATCACGACCTTTTGGTTCACCAAAATAGATTCCGCCGATAAGTTCACGAACAACCATCAAATCAACACCACGAACGATTTCTGGTTTAAGAGAAGAAGCATTTACAAGTTCATCATAAACAACAGCTGGACGAAGATTTGCATACACACCAAGCTCTTTTCTAAATCTTAAAAGTCCACTTTCAGGGCGTTTTTCACGAGGTAAATTATCCCATTTTGTTCCACCGATAGCTCCAAAAAGAACGGCATCGCTGTTAAGTGAAATATTTATTGTCTCTTGTGGAAGTGGATCGCCTGTCATATCATAAGCACATCCGCCCATCAAAGCCTCTTCATAAGAGAAGTCAAAATCACAACATGATGCAACAGCATCCAAAACTTTCACAGCTTCATCTATGATTTCAGGACCAATCCCATCACCTTTGATAAGTGCAATTTTATATGTTTTCATTATTTCATTTCCTTTTGTGCAAAGTTCATTAATCCACCAGCATCCACAAGTTCTTGCATAAACTCAGGAATTGGAGTGAAGTTATAAACTTTATTTGTACTTTTATTTGTCACAGTCCCAGCGTTCATGTCCACGCTCACTTCATCGCCCTCTTTTATATCTATACTCTCTGGGAGTTCAAAAATAGGAAGACCCATATTAAAAGCATTTCTATAAAAAATTCTTGCAAAAGTAGGTGCAATTACAGCGGCAACGCCCGCAGCTTTAAGTGCTATTGGAGCATGTTCACGAGAACTTCCACAACCAAAATTCTCACCTGCTACGATGATATCGCCTTTACTCATTTTCTTTACAAACTCTGGATCAGCATCTTCCATCACATGTTTTGCAAGTTCTTCTGGTACGGATGTATTTAAATAGCGTGCAGCTATAATTAAATCTGTATCAACATCCTTACCAAATGTCCAAACCTTGCCGTCAATATTTGCTTTTTGCATATAAAATTCCTAAATGTATTTTTTAAATTAAGTTTGTGATTGTATCCAAAATGAGATTGTATTTTTATAAAAAGTATTTTTGTTGGCATGTGGAAATAAAAAAAACAACTTGATACTAAAACGTATCAAGCTACTTTAATGAGGTTTTATCGTTTTAAGCTATTTGTAGTTTGTAGCATTTCATCACTTGTTGTAATTACTTTTGAATTAGAATCGTAAGCTCTTTGACCTGTAATTAAATCTGTTAATTCAACAACAAGTTCCACATTACTGAGTTCAACGAAACCTTGTCGCACAACACCAAGTCCATCTAATCCTGGTGTTCCTTCTACTGGCTGACCTGAACTGTCTGTTGCTATATATAAATTATCTCCCATAGAGTGAAGACCAGCTGGATTTATAAAATTTGTTGTAGTAATTTGACCTACTTGTGTTGCTTGAGTTTGACCTGGCTGTACAACTGTAACTGTACCATCTGTACCAATACTTACTTTTGTTGCATCAGGTGGAACAACAACTTCTGGAGTAAGTGTATAACCATCACTATTGACTATTGTTCCATTACTGTCAACTTTAAATGCACCATTTCTTGAGTACACCTCAGTCCCATCTGGAAGTTGAAGTTTAAAGAAACCTCCACCTGTTATAGCAAGGTCAAGCTGATTATCAGTTTGTTTTAAACTTCCCTCAGAAAAAATCTTATTGATTGCTGTTGGTCTAACACCCAGACCAACTTCTATACCTGTAGGACTTTTTGTTGCATCACTTGTGGATGTTCCAGCATATTCTTGCACACGGTACATAAGGTCTGCAAACTCTGCACGAGATTTTTTGAAACCTATAGTATTGACATTGGCGATATTATTCGCGGTTGTATTAATTTGAGTCTGCATCCCCATCATTCCAGTAGAGGCAGTATAAAGTGATTGCATCATAATTTATTCCTTAATTAAGATTTTCTAGCAATTTTACTAATTGCTTCAGTATTCATGTCATCCATCTGTGCACTCATCGCTTTTTGATACATTCCAACTAAACGATTTGTTTCTATCATCTGTGTCATCATTTTTACAGCATTTACATTACTTTTTTCCACAAAACCTTGTGAAACAGCACCGCTATTTTCTACATCTTCAAATTCTGCAGTATCATCATATCTAAAAAGATTAGCACCCTCTTTTTTGAGTAAAGCTAAATTATCAGGCTGAACTACCATTATTTTAGCAGCAGGAGTCATTTGCAAATTATTTCCTGCATTTACACTCATTTGACCATTTGAATCTGTTTGAACAATACTATTTTGAGGGTCTAAAGTAATTGCAGTTCCACCTTTAAAATAATCACTTGGCAAAACTTCATACCCTTGTTTTGTAATCAATTTGCCTTCATCATTAGTTGTAAAAGAACCATCACGAGTAAGTCTAACACCTTGTGGAGTTTTTACTGCGAAGAACATTCCCTCTTTAGAAAGTGCAAAATCTAAATTGTTTCCTGTTTTTTGCATACTTCCCAGTGAAAAATCAGTATAAGCGTCCACTATTTGAGGTGCAACTGCCATAGATCTATTTAAGAACTGTGCACCCTCTTTCGTTTGATTTTCATTTGGTAATTCATCTCTTGCTTCTTTGTAAAGACGCATAAAATCACCTACTACTAGGTTATCTTCTTTAAATCCAGCCGTGTTTACATTGGCAAGATTATTCGAAATGGTGTCCAAACGATTAAATTGAGCAACCATACCAGCAGCCGAACTGTAATAACCAGTTTGCATAGAAACCCTTTATTTTTATATATTTGAACACATGAGCAAATTCTATTCCAAAAATAAATATAGAATTAAATTTTATTTTTTATAAAAGTAAGCTATATTTAAAATAATTTGGATATAATCCACTCTTTAAAAATCCTTAAACGACGGAGCTTGACCTACATATGACTGCGAAAGTAACAGCAAAAGATCTAAATAAAGCTATAGAAACTCTCTTTACAAATGTAAAAGCCAAAGATTGTTTAACTTATGAATCATTAATTGAACTTTTTGACAAACAGCCCTCAACAGTACAAGCAAAAAATATTTTTAAACTCGCTGTTAAAAATAAAACTTGTCTTTACACATCTTCAGAACATGCAAAAAAACTTAATGACAAAGAATCAGATGCAAGAAAAGATGCACAAAGAAAGATGCTTCAAAATAATGATACTGACAAATTTGACATTTTAAAAGAGCATGAACTACTTGAATGGTCTCGTTCTGATTCACCTGTGCGTATGTATCTTCGTGAAATGGGGCAAATTCCTCTTTTAACTAAAGAAGAAGAGATAGAAATATCTAAAAAAATTGAAGGTGGCGAAAGTATTATTATTGATGCCATCTGTTCCGTTCCTTATCTTATAGAGTTTATTTTAGACTATAAAGAACCTTTAATTAATCGTGAGCGAAGAGTTAAAGAACTTTTTAAAAGTTTTGAAGATGAAAAAGATGATGCAGAAGAAAAAGATGATGATAGTGATGATGAGGGTGAAGAAAAAGAACCCGTAGAAGATAAAAGTAGAGTTGAAAAAGTAACTACAAGCTTTAAAGCACTTGAAAAAGCTAAAAAAGAGTGGATAAAACTTGCAGAAAAAGTTCCCCAAGACCTTGAAGGTGAGCTCACAGAAGATATTGTAAATTACTTTTTAAGTGTAACTTTTAAAAAATCTATTCTTAAAGAAAAACTACTTGATTTAGGACCAACTTCAAAGCTTATAAACGAGCTTGTTCGTGCGATGGAAACTGCACTCAAAAGTGATGAAGGTTACGATAAAGAGCTCCGAAGACTAGAATATAAACTTCCACTTTTTAATTCAAATCTCAAAGCAAATCATAAAGTCTTAGTAGAAAAAATTTGTGATTTAAACAAAGAAGATATTGCAAGTATGGTTCCTGAAGCTACTATGGTTAGCACATATATGGAAATTAAAAAACTTGTTCAAACGAAGGAAGCTTCAAAAAATAGCTTTGACATGGAACCAGAAAAACTGGCTGATATTTTAGAGCAGATCAAAAGAGGTAAAAATATCTCAGAAATCTCTAAAACAAAAATGGCAAAGTCAAACCTTAGACTTGTTGTTTCTATTGCAAAAAGATATACAAACCGTGGGTTACCATTCCTTGATTTGATTCAAGAAGGGAACATTGGTCTTATGAAAGCAGTTGATAAGTTTGAGTACCAAAAAGGGTATAAATTCTCAACTTATGCGACTTGGTGGATTCGTCAAGCTATATCTCGCGCTATTGCAGACCAAGCCAGAACTATTCGTATTCCAATTCACATGATAGAAACTATTAATAGAATTAATAAAATTATGCGTAAACACCTCCAAGAAAATGGTAAAGAGCCAGATGTTGAGACAATCGCAGAAGAGGTTGGATTATCAGTTGAAAAAGTTAAAAATGTTATAAAAATAACAAAAGAACCAATCTCTCTTGAAGCACCTATTGGAAGTGAAGAAGATGGTCGTTTTGGTGACTTTATCGAGGATAAATCATCTCTTTCACCATCCGATGCAGTCTTAAAAGATGATTTAAGAGTACAAATAGAACATGTTTTAGAACAGTTAAACGAAAGAGAAAAAGCTGTTATTAAACTTCGTTTTGGAATTATGGATGATGAATCTGATAGAACGCTCGAAGAGATTGGAAAAGAGTTAAATGTGACAAGGGAGAGAGTTCGTCAAATCGAATCCAGTGCTATTAAAAAGCTCAAACACCCTAAAGTTGGACGAAAACTTAAGAATTATATAGAAGAATAAGAAGAAAAACAGATGACTTTTGAACAGCAATGGCTCGAGTATGATTACAATCCTTTCATACTCTTTAGCTCAAATGCAAAAATAATTTCTCTCAATACAGAAGCACAATTTCTTCTTGGTGCTACTACAAATTCTGAATTATTTGAACTAGCAACAACTTACGCAAGTATATCTTTTGGTTTTAAAACTACATTTTTAGAACTTGAATTTGGAAGATATAAATTTTTTGGCATTACTGTTGGTTATGAAGATGATGAACAAATAGGAATGAAGCTCTATAAAACACCATCCGTGAAGTTAAAAAACCCAAAAACAACAGGTGAACTTACAAATATTTATACGCTTGTTGATTTATGTATATCTACAAATTCCATAGGTTCAAAAATTAAATTTATTAAAGAGTTTGACCCTACTATACCAGAGATAATGATAGACTCAAATAGTTTTATAAAAGTACTCAGTAAAATCTATCTCTGTTTTAAAGAAAACAGTGAAATTAATACGAAGATATATTATAGAATCGGTGAACATATAAAGTTTGAAGATAAAAAATATAGTATATTTTCTATTGAAGTGAGTGGTGCTATTTTAAACGAACAAAGAGCAGTCGAGTTGCAAAATTTAGTTTCAAACAGCAATTTTTATATGGAAATACAAAACAAAATCACCATAAATATCCCAATGATTACAGCTTAAGGAACTTTTTTTCTTAAGCAAAAACCTCTTTTCCACTCACATACCCAACTATAATCCCAACGAGCAATGATGGCAGATAAATAAAAATGTCTAAAAGCTCATTATTTTTGAGTGCAATAAATCCTAAAACTAAAAACAGATACGGTATAAGTCTAAAAAGTGAAAAACCTGCCTTTGAGCCATTTTTCATATCTTTAAAGTTTACTAATTTTATCTTTTTTTTCTCTTGCTGAACTATAGCTCTCAAGTCTAATTCATCAGGATGCGCTTCATTGATTGGCGTATCATCATAAAGTCCATGTGGGTCTTCTAGCTCATCAAGAAAGTCTCTTTTTTCTTCTATAATATCTGCTTCAACTTGAGTGTTTACCATTTTTTTATAAGCGAAAGATGAACCTAAAATAATAAATAAACTACTCAAAAATGCAATTTGCAGATTCATATAAAAACTAAAAGATATAAAATACGAAGCTAAAACAAAAAATTCTGTAAAAGCAAGAAGCTTAATAGCTTTTTTCACCATAGTCCTCTTCGTCATCATCTTCAAGCTGTTTTTTGATTGCATATCGTGGTTCTTTAGCCAACTCTTCATACTCTTTATATTGTTTTGCGTACGCTTTATAAACATTGAGTATTGCCGCTGCGATTCCTATACCTACCCCAACCCAAAATAACCACGCAATAGAAGTTAAACTACGAAGCAAATAGCCGATACCAACACCCATAAGAACTGCCACAACCATAGAAATACCCAAAGAAAGGCTATCTGCTGCTTCTATGATAGGTTTGATTCTAGGTGTTTCTTGTTTCTCATCAGCCATTTGTAATTTCCTTAAACACTTTTGCACTTGCTTTTATGGTGTCTTCAATCATTTCATCTGTAACAGCAGTTGAGATAAAACCTGTTTCATATAAAGAACAAGCAAAATAAAAACCTTCTTTTAACATGCCAGAGTGAAATTTAGCAAAAAGTTCTGCATCTGAGTTACAAGCATCGGCAAAGTTTTTTACTGGTTTTTCATTAAAGAAAAAACCGAACATACTTCCCCTTACATCTATTTGCATCGGAATTCCACATGCCAAGGCTGACTGTTGCATTCCCTCAACAAGTCTTTTTGCACGACTCTCCAAAACAGAAATAACTCTTGCATTTTGTTTTAACTTTGTAAGTGCAGCAAAACCTGCTGCCATCGCAACTGGGTTTCCGCTGAGTGTTCCTGCTTGATATACTGGACCCTCAGGTGAGAGTTTTGACATTATCTCTTTTCTTGCTCCAAAAGCACCCACTGGCATACCGCCACCGATAACTTTTCCAAGAGTTAAGATATCTGGTTTCACACCCGTAATAGACTCCGCACCGTTTACACTCGCACGAAATCCGCTCATTACTTCATCAAAAATAAGAAGTGTTCCATTCGCATCACAAAGTTTTCTTAGTTCATGTAAAAATTCTTTGTCTGCTGGAACCAAACCCATATTTCCTGCGATTGGCTCGATGATTACACATGCTATTTCTTTAGAATCATTAAAGCATTTTTTTACGCTTTCGATGTCATTGTAAGTTGCCAAAAGCGTATGTTTTGTAAAATCTGCTGGAACACCTGGTGAACTTGGATTTCCAAAAGTAGCAGCCCCACTCCCCGCTTGAACTAAAAGTGAATCGCTATGTCCATGATAACAACCAGTAAATTTCACTATGTCATCACGACCAGTAAAGCCTCTTGCTAGGCGAATTGCACTCATAACAGCTTCTGTCCCACTGCTCACAAATCTCACTTTATCCATAGAATCAAAAAATGAGATAACAAGTTTTGCTAACTCTGTTTCTGCAAGTGTTGGAGCACCAAAACTAAGACCATGTTTTACAGCTTCTATTACTGCCGCTTCTATCGTTTCATCTCTATGTCCAAAAAGAAGTGGACCCCAACTTTGAACGAAATCAACATATTTGTTACCATCCACATCTGTTAAATACGCACCCTCGCCCTCAGTGATAAAAAGAGGTGTTCCTCCAACACTTTTAAATGCTCTCACAGGAGAGTTTACTCCGCCTGGAATTAAACTTTGTGCTTCTTCAAATGCTTTTATGGATGCGTCTATGCTCATTTTATTACCTTATGATTTTTGCGTTATTATAGCAAAGTTGCATTAATATTCATTTGCTATAATTCGGGCTAAATTTTAAAATAAACGGAATACTATTGTACAGATCTTCTTTTGCTTTTTTTGTTGCATTTTTATTGCATTTTGTACTCTTTTTACTCTTTTGGATTATTATACATTTCTTACCAGATGTAAAAAAACCAAATGAACCAAAAGAAGAAAAAATTAAAATCTCCCTCAAAGAGATGCCTAAAAAAGAGAAGAAGCCTGAAGTGCCTATAGAACAACCAGCGCCGGTCGCTCCCTCCATCGCTCCGCCAATGCCAAAAGGCTCTCAGCTCAAAGAGATAGTAAAAGAAGAACCTTTGAAATTTGAGCCAAAAAAACAACCTACGAAACCAAAGTTAAATCCTGCGCCTGAGGTTATGAAACCAGAGCCAAAACAACAACCAAAAATAGAACCTCTTCCTGATAAAAAAGTATATATTCCCTTCAAGGAAGAGAAAAAAGAACCAAAAGTAGAAGACCCTCTTGCTTGGATGAGCGAAGATAAATCTGCAGAAGAAGATAAAAAAGTAAAAGCAAAAACAGAAAATGGGAGTAGTATAAATCAAAATATAAAAGAACTCTACGGAGATGTATTTGGAAAACTCACTCCAGGGCAACAAAAATATATTTTAGATAATCAAGAAATTATGAGACGCATCACGCAAGAGACGCTCACGCGTGTTGCAAGTGTCAATTTAAAAAGAGAAAATGTAAATACAAGCAATGTAATAGAGTTTTATCTCCATCCAAATGGAGATATGACAGACTTTAAATTTTTACAAAAAAGTGGTCTTTATGTCATTGATGATACTACAAAAGAGACTATCGAATACTCTTACAGCAAATATCCTCGACCTACTGAAAAGATACTCATAAGGTATAATGTTTTTTATAATCTAGCACATCACTAATTTCCACATGTCATGGCATGTGGAAACTGTTTGTACTCTTACATTTTCGCCAAAATTGTAGCAGATTAAAAATCACATGTTATCTTAATAAAAAGAGAAAATCTTTGTTTTTCTATTTTACTGAAGGCTTTGAGCGTGGCATCCACTACTTTTCAATCATAGAGTGAATTATCTGTTCTTAATTTTCTATCTTTTCATGTTCTAAGAAATGTATCTTCCCATGATGTGTTTTATCTCTAAACACAACAACCGTACCAACAACATGATCATTATTAAAAAGTGGAGTAGCAACTAAAGATACATGTAAAAAACTACCATCTTTTTTGACTAAATATTGATCTTCATTTGTAAATTTCTCACCGCTTAAAATTGTTTGATGTACAGCACACTCTTTTGAGGAGATTGGTATATTATCAATAGTTTTATAGTGAATATAATCATGAATTATTTTATTGATTAACTCATCATAAGTAAAACCAAGCATTTTAAGTGCTTCATTATTAATAAATGTAGTTTTTTGATTATTATCGAGTGTATAGATTCCATCCCCAATGCTTTGTGCTATATCATAAAATTTCTTTTCACTTTGAAGAAGTTTATTTTTTTGATCAAAAATTTTAAGATAAAGTGTGATTTTATTGAGGAGTTGATTGTCATCAATGGGCTTTGTTATATAATCAATCGCCCCTAGTTTAAAACCTTCTTTAATAAACTCATCACTTCTAAAAACGGCAGTTACAAAAATAATAGGAATATCTTTTGTTTTTTTATTGGATTTAATCATTTTGGCTAACTCAAAACCATTTATATCAGGCATTTGTACATCTAACAGAATTAAATCTATTCTTTTGGTTAAAAGTACATTTAAAGCATCTTTAGCATTTAAAACTTCTATACTTATTATATTTTTATGTGTCTCTAACAGAGCGTTTAATGCAAAAAGATTATCTTTATTATCATCTACGCACAAGATATTATAAATATGTTCTATTTGCGCTGGCATACTTTATTTCTTCCTGTTGCTTTAGCATCATAAAGAGCTTCATCTGCTCGTTTAATAATTGTATTGATTGTGTCTGTTGCAGTAAATTCTGTAATTCCGAAACTACATGTTATATGTTGTACTGTATTAAATTCTTTAGTTTCAATGTGTTTTCTTAAACTCTCAGCTATAATTAAACCTTTCTCTATACCTACATCAAAAGCTAAAACAAACTCTTCTCCACCCCATCTAGCAAAAATATCGTTCACTCGAATATGCTCCTTTGCAATCAAAGAGAGTTCTACTAGTACATTATCTCCAATGAGATGTCCATATGTATCGTTTACATTTTTAAAAAAATCTATATCAAATATAACAAATACAAAAGAACTATTTTCTTCTTTTGCTTTTGAAATTTTTTGTTCTACTAAACGATGAAACATATTTCGGCTATAAATCTGAGTAAGATTGTCGAAATTTGCTTCATGTTCATATTCAAGTGAACGCATAGAAATAGCGGTAACATCGGTAAATGTCAATACATAATATTCATGAAACGATGCAATTTTTAGAGTAAAAATATACTCTTTAGAATCATTTACAATTTTGACAAAAACATCTTCTTTTGCATCTCTGTTCGCTAATTCATCTATCCAAGTAAGACTATTCTCTGCTAAGTCTATGTGAAAATAAAGCTCTTCTTTTACAAATAAATCTGCAATACACCCTTTACTTTTTTGAAAATCATAAAGAGAGTCTAAATGAAAAAAATCAAGAAGCGCTTTATTTGCATGTAAAATTTGATTTGCATCTGTTACTACAATGATATTATCTTGCAAATCTAATAAACTTTGAGCAAACTCCCTCTCTTTTTCTATCAACCTTGTTTTATCAGCAAGATTAAGATGAAAAGAGACACGATTGAGAAGTTCTATGTTGTTATAGGGTTTGCTTATGTAATCAGCACCACCAACCTCATAACATTTTTCAATCGTTTTATCATCTTTATTTGCAGTTACAAAAATTATAGGTATATCTTTTGTTTTTTTGTTTGATTTTATCATCTTGGCACAAAGAAATCCATCTACATCCGGCATCATAACATCCAGAAGAATTAAATCTATTTTTTGTTTAAGCAAGATATCTAAACCGGCATGTGCAGATTTAGCAATAGCAACATCATATAACGCAACTTCTGCACCTTTAAGTACACTCTCAAGAACAAAAAGATTTGTTGCTAAGTCATCAATACATAATATGTTTTTTATTCGCTTGTTAATCATTAATCTACTTTCTTAAATATTTTACAGTTGTATGCACATTGTTTAAAATTATTTATAAAATCAGCGTGAACTGTTTCACTTTGACCTAAAATCAGATATCCACCAAATTTCAGTGAGTCATAAAAAAGTTTAAATACTTTTCTTTGCAAATTGTCGTCGAAATATATAATAACATTTTTGCAAATTATAATATCGAATTCCTTAAAAGAGCTATCTGTCGCTAAATTATGCCCAAAGAAAAGTGTTTTCTCTCTAATTTCATCATTTATGGTTACAAAATTATTATTTCTTTTCACATAATCATCAAATTTTCCAGACAATCCTATGTGCTTATAGTTATGAGAGCCTTGCTCGAACGACTCATTTGAATAGATTCCATTTTTAGCTTCTTCTAAAACTACACTATTAAAATCCGTTGCATATATCATACTTTTTTCAAGTAATCCTAAATTTTCAAGTATGATAGCCATAGAATAAACTTCTTCACCACTGCTACACCCTGCACTCCACACTTTTATGTTGTGAGCTTTTACATATTTTTGCTTTAAAAGTTCAACTGTTTTTACAAATGAAGCTGGTTTTCTGAAAAATTCTGTCACATTTATGGAGACATCTAAAAAAAATACATTAAATGCAGTTTTATTAAAAAGCACAAGTCCCATTGCATCTTTTATATTTTTTATCTCATGTTTAATCATAAAAAATTCAATACGCCTTTGAATCATATCTCTATGATAAAGCCTAAAATCATAACCATATCTATTTACAAGCATCTCCAAAAACTCTTCTATATAAAACTCTTTTTTACTCTGCTGATTTAAAAAATTGATATAAGTTATAATATCTTCTTGATGAAATACATAATCATGCACATTCAGAGCAAAAGCATTCATAACCATACTTTTTGCTTTGCACTCATCTTTGTTTTGTAGAATAACTGTTGATTTGTTTTGTTTTAAAAGTTCTAGTTTATCCACACCATCCGAAGCATTTCCACACTCTTGAACTACCACAAGAAACTCTTTATAGTAGGATGAAAACGACTCATAACTCAGCGATACAGAGGGTCTGGCAAAGTTATACTTTTCTTCATCCGATAAAACAAAACAGCCGTTGTTTACTTTGAGATGTTTGTTATTTGGTGCTAAGTAAATAACGCCTTTTTCAATTTTTTCACCTTCTTGTGCATAACAAACTCTCTGCGTAGTATATTTTTGCAATATTTCATCAAATTTTCCAATTCTCTCACTTTGCACATGCTGAACAATTACAATACTCAAATTTGAACTCTCTATTTTTGAGATTATATTTACTATCTTTGGTGAGGAATCTGCACTTCCACCTATTAAAATTACTTTTATATCATGTGTATTTACAACTTTATCTTTTAAAAGAGAGATAAATTTTGTTTGAAACCCAAGTTTGTTTAAATATCTATTTAATTTATTTTTATGCGTAATAATTGAAATTTTTTTATTTGCTTTAAATATTTCTTTGTAAAGTAAATGCACTAAATTTTTGTCGATGCTATAAATAGTACCAAACTCTAAAATCCATTCTTTATACTCTTTATAAAATAAATTTCGCAGTAAAAGAATGTCGTCTGGCATAAGAGGAGAGTGAAGTATAATTTTACATACCTCACTCTCCTCAAAAAATTGAAGCATTTACTTTATCCAAGCCTTAATAAGAGAAATCAGAGCATTATGTTCTAACGGCTTCGATAAGTAATCATTTGCACCAGCATCAAGACACTCTTGTTTATCTTGTGGCATACTCTTTGCAGTTATCGCGATGATAGGGATATTTTTAAATTTTTCATTTGATTTGATATTTTTTATAGCACTTAACCCATCCATAACAGGCATCATAATATCCATTAGAATGATGTCAATCCTACTTTCATTTTCAAGAACTTCAATGGCTTCTTTCCCATCAAAAGCACTATATACCTCAGCCTTTAAATCTTCTAACACAGAGGTTAATGTAAATATATTTCTACTGTCATCATCAACTATTAAAATATTTTTATTTTGTAACTCATTTCCACTAAAATGGCTATCATCATCAGAGAGTATAGAAATCAACTCAAGAGGGTTTGTTACAACATTTTTAATTTCGCTCTTTTGTGTCAAAACTTCAACTTTAGGAGAGATATTTTCTTTAGAGAATGGAAGTGTAAGAATAAACTCTGTTCCCTTACCTAGCTCACTTACAACACGGATATGACCACCCAAAAGTTCGACTAAAGTTTTACTTATCGATAACCCGAGTCCTGTTCCACCAAACTCTCTACTTATAGAACCATCTACTTGTTTAAAAGCATCAAAAATGGTATCTAGTTTATCGTTTGCTATGCCTATTCCCGTATCTTTTACACTCATAACAAGCGTATCATCATTTGCACTCATATTTACACTCACAGAACCTTGTTTTGTAAATTTCAGAGCATTAGACAAAAAGTTTTTTAGTACTTGAGATAATTTCATTTTATCTGTTATAAATGTACTTTTAAAGTCATCATTTAAGATAAATGCAACTCCCTTTTCCTCAAATAAAGCACCAAAGAGTCCTTTCATTTCATCTAAAATATCTCCTGAATAAATTTCACTCACATCAAGCTCCATTTTTCCAGATTCTATTTTGGTCAAATCTAAAATATCATTGATAAGAAGCAATAAATCATTTCCAGCTCTATTAATAACTGAAACTTTTTTTACACTCTCTTCATCGAGTTTGTTATTGGAGTTTACACTTAAAAGCTTTGAGAGGAGAATGATTGAATTGAGTGGAGTGCGAAGTTCATGCGACATATTTGCCAAAAACTCACTCTTATATTTTGAAGCTATTTCTAAATCATGTGCTCTTTTATCTATCTCTTCTTTTGCCTCGGCTAAAATTTTATTTTTTTCTTGAAGTTCTTTTGATTGAGTGCTTAGCTGTTGCTGTTGTTCTACCATTTGAACATTTGACTCTTCTAACTCTTCACTTTGTACTTGCAACTCTTCATACGCCTGTTGCGATTTTTCAAGTAAGATTTTAATTTCCGCATTTTGTCCTGTCGTATTGATTGCTGTTGCAAATATAGTTGCCGCTTTAGTCAGATACTCCTTTTCTATTGTTTGAAACGCGTTCAAATGTATGAGTTCAACAACACCTAAGAGATTACCTTCAAATAAAAGTGGAAACAGATACACCTCTTTTGCCATTGTTTGTGTTGTAGCACTTTGTATTATAAACTCATTCTCTTTTACATTTTGAAGTAACATCGGGATTTTTTCTAAGGCTACTTGCCCGATTACTCCTTCTCCTAGTGCTAGAGTATTTGCTAACTTCTCAACAACACTAAACGCAAAAGTTGCCATAAGATTTAACTGCAATTTATTTTTATCAAAAATATAAACAACGCCACTACTCGCACCAACATAACGACTCATAACCGTAATTGCCTCAGTTGATAACACAGACATGCTAACAAAACCAGTAAGTTTGTCATTAAACTCTGCAATTCCTTCGTTAAAATAAATATCCTCTTTTGTTTTAACACTATTTACTTTTAAAATATCAGTCATTGTGACAATTGCCAATCCCAATTCATCTTTATTAGATTTGACTTCTATGGCATGTGTAAAATCTTCTTTACTTATTGCTTTTGCTTGTTCTAAAATACTTTTTAAGTACTGTATCATTTCTAAAATAGCAATACCAAGTCTATCTTCATTCCCTTGTTTTTTATACAAGACATCTAACTCACCATGGGCTATTGATTCAGCTACCATAGTTATTTGTTTGAGATATTGAATCATTTCAATAAGTGCTAAACCAAGTTCATCTTCATTTGAATTTGCCAAAACCAAAACATCGTAATTACCTTGAGAAAGTTTTGTAGCAAGAGACGAAATCTCTTTTAATCTTTTTGTCATACCTATCAGAGCAAAACCTAATTTATCATTTGCACCAAGCAGTTTTATATCTTTTGTAAAATCACCTTTTGCAATTGCATTGGCTTGATGAATTGTTGTTTCTATAGCCTCTATAAGGATAGTTGTAGAACTGACAATTTCACCAATCTCATCCTCTTCGTTATAATGAATATTTTCTTTTTGTATCTCTCCACGGGATAAAGCTTTGAGTTGCATGGTAATTCTGGTTAAAGGAGTCATAAGTTTTGAGATATAACCATTTACAACTAACAAACCAATAGCTAAAACACATCCTAAAATGATAAAAAAGATTAAAATAAACTCATGAAGCGCTGAAAATGCTATATTTTCATCCACTTCGCTCACAAGATACCAAAAAACATCTTTGTGTACTAATGGTTCTGGATAGATTTTTTGCATTGAAAATATTTTGCCATCTTGCTTAAAAGAAACAGCATCTTTATCTTTAAACTGCTCTATTATGTTTGGATAGTCTTTTTTAAAATTAGCATCTGTTCCTAGTTGTTTGCCCCATCTTTTAGTTTTATCTTCTGTATAAAGATATTGCCCTTCATTATCGATGAGATGAAATTTTTTAAATTCACCACTTATAATATTTAAAAATCGTTCTGCATTCAAGCTAATAACGAGGACTCCTTTGATTTGAGCATTTTCATCTACTATCGGTGTGGAGTATCGTAAAACAGGGATATTTGGCTGCGTTATTTTTCCATATTCACTATTTAAATCTAAGGCAGATATATAAAATTGGTCTTCTTTTAATTTCATAGCTTCTTTAAAATACTCTTTATCGGATTGATTTTGGAGCGCTTCATCATACACTTGAACAACAGTGTCCATTGTTTTATTATAAGAGAGTGCTATTTTTTCCATGCCATTTGTATCAAGCAACCTGATTTTATAGTAAAGTTTTTTATGTGATAAATAATCTTTTAGGGCTGAAACATATATTTTTTTCCAATATGCAACCTTCGTTTGTTCTCCTAAATCTTGCCATATAATGAGTTGACCCAAAGAAGAGATATCAGCATTATAAAAAACATCATCTGGAACAGTTTCTAGTACACCCTCTATTTGCGTTGATAAAGCTTTTGTTTGGCTTTTGTTTAACAGTAATGCAGAATCTATGTAAGAATTTTTTGCGCTCTTAAAACCATACCATCCAACAATGCTAAGCGAAATAACAATAACAGCAACAAATAATATAAAAACTTTGTTCTTAACTGAAAATTTAAAATTCATTACTATTTCCCTTTATTGAGAGATTGGATAAGGTCTATTTTTCTTAAATTCCAACTCATAAGCTGATTGGTCTCTGCAGGTATTTTATTGTTGTAATGGAGTGCTGCTGGAGTAACTGCATTTATCCCAAGTCTCGCTTTTATGGCTTGAAGTTCAGCTAAAATCATCTGTGTAACTTCAAACACATTACTGGGAGAAGCTTCATTTTTTTTAAATTCACTAAAATCTACAGAACTCATTCCAGCGAGTATTTTAAGTTGCTGTATCTTTTCAAGTATTTTTAAACCGCTGTTCAGTGATTCTAAGGGAGTATCATTTTCATTCTTTTTTTGAGGAATTGTTTTATCATCTATGCCTAAATTGCTCAAAATAAGAGTTATATCATCATATATTCTCATCGTTTCACCAAAACTAAAAGATGGCATGGTTTTACTTTGCGTTACTTGGTCTAACATGAAAGATACTTTACAAAGTCTATTGAAAACATCTAAAGGAACTTTATCTTTAAACACTTGTTTTTTCAACACTGGCTGTTTTATGGCATTTTGAACCATAAATATATCAAGTTCAGTTAAAATTCTTTGTGTTTGCTCATAAACCAAATTTGGATTTACATTTTCAACTGGCATCATTCCAACTGGCTCTATAAATGGTAAACCAAATTTCTCTCTCAACACATTTATTTTTATCATAATTTCATAAGTTTTTTGCCAAACATTTCTAGGTTTGAGCTGTGTTGTTTTGTATGTTACATTTTTATCTTCACTTTTATGTTGATGCTCTATTTTGTAATAATCCAGCAAAACATCAACTTTATCTTCTATGAGCATAACCTCAGAATAAACCACACTTGATGTAATTTCATTTGCATAAAGCGCTAAACTCACTAAGAGCATTGAGAAAAATATTTTCATTTAATTCCTTTGAATGACATCCACTTGATGATACTATTTTGTTGATTAATATACTATTATTTTAAAAGTAAAGCCAAAGCACCTTTGTAAATCGGCTCATCGATAAAACCATACTCTGCATCCACAAAACCGCTTATCCCTTTTTCTCTGTTTAACTCAAAAAGTTCTACAATTTTTTTTGCCCTTTGTATCTCTTCTTTTGATTGATTGAACATTGCATTCACTAAGGCAACTTGTTTTGGAGATATACACCCTTTTGCATCATAACCCATTTGTTTTTCTAAAGATATCCACATGCCAAAGAGATCGAGATTTTGAAACTCTTGATAGACAAAAGAGACAGGTTTTATGCCCATAGATTTGCAGGTTACTAAAAAGTGTGAAAGTATATAAAGCATGGTAGGATTATCTATTTTTATAAGGCTTTGAGAGAGTTTCATGTCTGCAAACAAATCCAATATGCCAAGATAAAAAGTCGTCACTCTTTTGTTTAGAGCTAACGAGTTTAAATTTTGCCACGCTTGGGCTGTTTCTATGGAGAGATGAAGTTCTATGTCACTCTTTAAATGCTCTAAAACTGTTTGCACTTCCTCTTTGTTTTGAATCTTTGGAACTCGAATGGCATCGGGCATAAACTGGTTTAAGTAGGCTATTTCTGCGTATCCACCCTCATCAAGTGCATTCACACGAACGACAAGTTTTTTTTCACTCATAAGATTTTGTGACAAAAAAATTGCACAAAGAACAAGAGCAAAAGGTTTATCTTCTTGACTCACTCCATCTTCTAAATTCAAAATGATACACTCAGCTTCAAGCGTTGCAATCTTAGATAAATGCATAATATTGTTACAAGAGAGCATTAAAACAGAAGAAAAATGAGTGCTTTTATTATTTACTCTTTGTGCTGGAATGGCAAGTTTTTTAAGTGCTTCCAAATCTCTATTTTTAAAAGCTGACTCAATACTACTTAAATTATCTATCTGGATAGTCTTCATATCGCATCGCCTTTGGTCTTTCATTTATTGGTTCAGCTTTGTGAACTTTTGGCTCTTCTTTTTTTACCTGAGGTTTCTCTTTTTTTGGCTCTACTTTTTGCACAATATGTTCTTCTTTTTTAACTTTAGCTTCTTTTCCTTTTGGTGCTTCTTTTTCAGATGTTAGCTTCTCTTCTTGATCAAGATAGAGATAGAGTGCCTGAATCTCCTTTTCTGTTAAAAAATAGCGAGGCATACCTTTATTTGAGCGAATAAGTGCATAGTAAAACACACTCCATTCAAGTTTATTTATAGGACCTCCACCATAAGTTTTTTTCTCTTGTTTATGGACATATTTGGCAACTACTTTACCTTCACCTTTTTCGCCATGACAGTATTGACAGCCGATGCCTCGAGGATTTTTATAAAGCTGTGCTGCATACTCACTTGGCGTTATAAAAGTAGTTTCAGCTACAAGCAGAGATGATAAAATTAAGTATATGAGATATTTCATTGTAAAGCGACCCTTTATTATTAAGTGATATAATAACAAAAAAATTATTTATGGGGTATAAATGCAACTTCTTGATGGCAAAAAACTTTCGCAAAAGATACAAGAAAGAGTATCGACCGAAGCTAAAGAATTAAAGAGCAAAACGGGCTCAGTTCCAGGTTTAGCGGTCATACTCGTAGGACAAGACCCAGCAAGTGCGGCATATGTGAACATGAAAAAAAAAGCATGTGATAAAGCTGGTTTTTACTCAGTTACACACGAAATGCCTGAAGATATTTCTCAAGATGCGATAGAAAATACAATCAAAATGATGAATACAAACCCTAATATAGACGGAATTTTGATTCAACTCCCTCTTCCCGCGCAGATAGACACAACCAAAATCCTTGAACTCGTTGATCCAAGCAAAGATGTAGATGGTTTTCATCCCTTTAATGTTGGGCGACTTACAACAGGATTGGATGGTTTTGTTCCATGTACGCCACTTGGAGTTATGGAACTTTTAAATGAATATAACATTAATGTCAAAGGTAAAAACTGTGTTGTTGTAGGTGCTTCAAATATTGTTGGAAAACCAATGGCCGCACTCCTTTTAAACGAAAATGCAACCGTTGAAATTTGTCATATTTTTACAGATGATTTGAAAAAACACACTTTGAATGCTGACATTCTTTTAGTAGGTGTAGGCGTCATCAATCTTATAAAAGAAGATATGGTGAAAGACGGCGTCATTATCATCGATATCGGAATTAATCGTGCAGAAAATGGAACTTTAGTTGGCGATGTTGATTTTGCCAATGTAAGCCAAAAATGTTCTTATATAACACCTGTTCCAGGTGGAGTTGGACCTATGACAATCGCTATGCTTTTGAGTAACACGCTCAAAGCAGCCAAAATTAACGCAGAAAAAAGAGTATAGATGAAAGAACTTTTAAAAAAAACATATAAATTTTCCAACTCATGGACGGGAACAATCATCATCGTTTTGTTTGTTATCTTTTTTATAGCACAGGCTTTTAGAATTCCCTCAGGTTCTATGAAAGATTCGCTTCTCATCGGTGACCATCTTTTTGCTAAAAAGTTTGCGTACGGTATTGCTATGCCACATATTCCTTTTTTAGAAATGTCTATCATGCCTTGGAGTGATAAACTTCGCCTTATGGATGGTGCTACTCCTTCTCGTGGAGATATCGTCATTTTTAGATATCCAAACAATCCTAAACAGCACTTTGTAAAAAGATGTGTTGGGCTTCCTGATGATGAACTTTTTCTCTTAGAAAAAGATTTATATTTGCATTACAGAGAGGGTGATGCGTGGATAAAAGAGAATTTTAAAGAGTCTCAAATCGTTATTTTTGATTCTAAACTTTGGGTTAAAAATCCATATGAAAAAGAGCATCCAGGAATTCATCATGATGATAAAATCATAAATGATGGGCGTTATCCGCAACAGCTTTTCAATTTTGCTCCGACAAAAGTTGCAAAAAATAGCTATTTTATGATGGGCGATAACCGTGACCACTCAAACGATAGCCGTTTTTGGGGAAGTGTTCCTTATGATAACATAGAAGGAACGCCTTGGTTTGTTTACTTTTCTATTGATGAAAATTGGGAAATTAGATGGGATAGAGTTGGTAAAACACCAACCGATTTAGAAGCTCCAGCCATCTTAGAGAATGCACAAAAACAGAGAATAAAAGAAGACAAAGCTGACCATGGAATCTATTGATTTACTAAAAATATTCGCTGCAGTTCTTGCTCTGGCAGTTGCTATCATAGGTCATGAAATCATGCACGGATGGGTAGCATATATGTATGGAGATACAACTGCTAAAAATGCTGGCAGATTATCAATCAATCCTCTTTTGCATGTGGATTTAGTTGGGACTATCATTGTTCCCGCAACTATGTACTTTTTGCCTCTATTACTTGGAAGTGAAGGTGGATTTTTATTTGGCTGGGCAAAACCTGTGCCTATCAACATGAGTGAAGTTATAAGAAAAGGCGGATACAACGCTGCTATGCAGGTTGATTTAGCGGGTATAGTCTATAACTTTACATTAGCAGTTTTTGCTTCCATTGCTGTAGTTGCGATGGCTAAACCAACAAGTGTGGATAGTCTAATCTATATATTTACCTATATTTTTGTATTTCAACTCCTTGTAATTAATGTGGTTTTAGGAGTATTTAACCTCCTACCAATTCCACAATTTGATGGAGCACATTTTGTAATGCATTTGGCACTCAAGCATAAAATAAACTCTATTGCAGAATTTTTTTACAAAAATGAAAAATATGGAATTGTTATAGTTTTAATTGTATTAATGACTCCATTAAAAGATTATTTACTTGTTTTGCCCGTACAAACAATTTTAAATTTACTATTATCATAAAAGGAAAAAAATGAAATTTTATATAGCGACAGACCATGCTGGAATTGATTTAAAAGACTTTACAGTAGAGTTACTTAGAGAAAAAGGGCATGAAGTTATAGACCTCGGTCCATTTGATAAAGAGAGAGTGGATTATCCTGATTATGCAGTGAAAGTTTCACAAAGTGTTTTAGGCGATTCAGCATCACAAGGAATACTTATTTGTGGTTCAGGAATCGGCATGAGTATGGCAGCAAATCGGCATGTGGGAATTCGTGCGGCACTTTGTCACGATGCCTACACAGCGACAGTTGCTCGTGCGCATAATGATGCAAATATCTTATGTTTTGGTGAGAGAATTATTGGGCGAGGTGTTTGTGAATCTATACTTGATGCTTGGATTGCAAGTAGCTTTGATGGTGGCAGACATACAGGTCGCGTTGCAAAAATAGAAGCTATAAAATCTTAGAACTTTAAAGGAAAACGCATGTTTTGGGAATGGTCACTTTTAACAATATTATCTATACTCTCTATCTTTTTATTTGTAAAAATGTACTATTTTAAAAGTATTACCAACAGAGAACAAAGAAGCAATGACCTTATGAAACTCACACTTCAAGAGGCCGAGATACTCATTAGAAAGTATCAAATCCAACTTCAACGCGCTTTAGGAAATGTTGATATTTTAAGTGAAGAGCTGACAAAACTACGCAATGAGTTAAAAGTTTTAAAACAAAGAAATTCTAAACATAGACAAGAAACAGACCGTCTAAACGGTAAAATCAAAGCATTAGAGAGTCGAATAGACGCTCTTTTATAAAGGATAAATATGCAACTTAGTTCCACTGAAAGAAGAATTATAGAAAGCTCAATAAGAGATATAAAAGATTTTCCAAAACCTGGGATTATTTTTAAAGATATTACGACTCTTCTAAACGACAAAGAAGCGTATAGTGTTTTGATGAATCACCTTTATCAAAAATATAAAGAGTACAAGTTAGATTATATAGCTGGAATTGATGCAAGAGGCTTCATTTTTGGTGCAGCCTTAGCTCAGATGCTAAATATCGGATTTGTACCACTGCGAAAAAAGGGCAAACTTCCCTACACAACTATCAGTGAAAAATACTCACTTGAATATGGTGTAGATGAGATAGAAGTCCACATCGATGCTTTTAGCAAAATTCCACATGCCAGAGTTCTTCTCATAGATGACCTCATTGCAACAGGTGGAACTGCAAACGCGGCAGCGAAACTTATCAAACAAGCTGGTGGAGAGTGTGTTGAGGCATGTTTTGTTTTAGGACTTACTTTTTTAGATGGAATAAACACTCTGAAAAATCAAACTGAAGTTTATACTATTATCGAGGTGAACTAAATGTATATCCCTTCTCCTTCTCAATTTGATCCAGATGAAAACGGACATTTCGGCATTTTTGGTGGTAGATATGTTCCTGAAACATTGATGCCAGCACTCTTAAGACTCAGCGATGAATATAAAAAAATTCGTTTTGATAAAGAGTTTTGGAGTGAAGTTCACTACTATTTAACAGATTATGTAGGTCGCCCTTCTCCGCTTTACTTTGCACAAAATATCTCGGATGAAATTGGTGCAAAAGTTTACTTAAAACGCGAAGATTTAAACCATACTGGCGCACACAAAGTAAACAATGTTATAGCACAAGGCATCATGGCAAAAAGATTAGGCTATAAAAAAATAATCGCCGAAACTGGTGCTGGGCAACATGGCGTTGCAACAGCAACTGTCTGTGCTCTTTTAGGTTTAGAGTGTGAAATTTTTATGGGTGCAAAAGATGTTGAGCGACAGGAGTTAAATGTTTTTCGTATGAAACTCCTTGGTGCAAAAGTAAATGCAGTTGAGAGTGGTTCAAAAACACTCAAAGATGCGATGAATGACGCAATCCGACACTGGGTAACAAATGCAAGAGATACTTTTTATATCATAGGAACAGTTGCTGGTCCACACCCCTACCCTATGATGGTGCGAGATTTTCAAGCTATCATCGGTTATGAAGCAAGAGCACAGATTTTAGAAAAAGAGAACCGTTTGCCTGATTATGTTATTGCTTGTATTGGTGGTGGAAGTAACGCTATTGGGACATTTCAACACTTTTTAGAAGATAAAGAAGTTCGATGTATCGGCATCGAAGCAGGTGGACTTGGCGTAGAAACAGACAAACATGGCTGTTCGCTAGAAAAAGGTCGCCCTGGGGTTTTACACGGTCAAATGACTTACCTACTTCAAGACGAAGATGGTCAAATTCAAGAAGCACACTCTATAAGTGCAGGACTTGATTACCCGGGAATTGGACCAGAACACGCTTTTCATAAAGACAACAATTCTGTTTCGTATGACAACATTACAGACCAAGAGGCGCTTGATGCTTTTGTTTGGTTGTCTCGCAAAGAGGGAATTATTCCAGCATTTGAGAGTGCACATGCCGTAGCATACCTTAAAAAAATGCCAAATATCAAAGATAAACTTATCATTGTAAATCTATCAGGTCGTGGTGATAAAGACATGATACAAGCGAAAAATATACTAGATTTTAACAATTAACATTAATTTTAAGTATATTATGAGATATACTTAGATTAAATATATATTTTAGGACATAATCTTGCCAAAAACATTAAAGAATTTTATATTTTCTATAAATATTATACTTCTCTCATCTCTTTTTGTATTAATATTTATTTTCACAACTTATCTGCATACAGCCTTGGCACAAAAAGATGCAATTAGCCATGCCAATGCAGTCTCTAACCAAGTTTTTTCTTCTATGTATCAAGTCATGAAAAGAGGTTGGAGTAAAGAAGAAATAAATGATTTTATGCATTCACTCAAAGATAATTTTAAAGAGAGTAACTACACTATAAATATTTATCGTGGTGCAGTTGTAAAAGAACTTTTTGGAGAAGTAAGTGAAAAAACTAAAGATAAAGCAATTAAAGATGTTTTTAAAAGTGGTCAAAAAACAACGCTAAGTGAAACTCAAATTATTAGAAATCTTTTACCACTCAATGCAAAAGAAGAGTGTCTAAGTTGCCATACAAATGCTAAAGTTGGAGATACTCTTGGTGTTATAGATGTTGAGCAAAATTTAATAAATATCATTCAGGAGACATTTTTAGAATATATCTACTTTTTCTTAATTGTACTCCCTATTTTTGCGATGGCTGCATTCATCGCTTCAAGATACACGACGGCAAAAATCACAGGAGCATTAAAACTATTTAATCAAAAAGTTCAAAATATTAATTCTGTTAAAGATTTTAAAGAGTTTGATGCAACAGAGATAGATTTAAAATTTAATGAACTCAATGAAATTATTATAAATGTAAATGAATTAGCAAAAAAACTTAAAACGATTGCTGTTGATAAAGACCTTCTAGAGTTTGAAGTACAGCTTTTAGATAAGTTTATCATTACCTCTGAGATTGTAAAAGATTGGCGTGATTACATTGGTGAACTTTTGGTTGATATTAACAAAGTTATGCCTACATACACACTTATGACTATATTTAGAGTTGGTGATGACCAGTTTGAAGTAGATATTTTTTGGTTTGGGATTCCAGAGCAAGATGTAAAAATTAACTTTGAAGCCTATGTAAGAGAGTCTGTAGAAAAAAGTGACCACTTTTTAGGTTATACAGATTATACAATTCGCCATAATACCTCTGATTATAATGCATGTATAAATATAAATGACTATGAAAACTTTGCACACAGAACAAAATCACTCTTTTTAGATACACCAAAAATTGGTGGTATCGTAGGACTGAGTGTGCAATCGGATATAGTAACAGACCCGATTAAACATATAGTAATTGATAGTATTTTAACAACTATGGCAAACCTTGTAGGTTCTGTTAAAGCTATCAACAAATATACAAATGACCTTGAATATTATGCAGCACATGACCCATTAACAGGTCTATTTAACCAACGAGTATTTAATGACTTTTTAGGATATGAGATAAAACGAGCATCCGTTCATAGCTACGATTTTGCTCTAATGGTTATAGATTGTGATAACTTCAAACCTATAAATGACAAATATGGTCACGCTTTTGGAGACCTCTACTTACAAGAGTTTGCAAGACTTCTTGGTGAAACAAAAAGAGATGAAGATATATTATCTCGTTATGGCGGAGATGAATTTACTATCATTTTACCTGAATGTAATCTAGTAGGCGCTCTTGCAGTTTCCAATAAAATAATAAAAGCTGTTGAGGATTTCAGATTGCTTACAGCAGATGGCAATTATGTAGGTGTTACTGTTTCTATCGGTATATCTGTCTATCCTGAACATGGACAAACTGAAAAAGACCTCTTTTTAATAGCTGATGGAATGATGTACAAGGTGAAAGAAGAGGGGAAAAATGGCGTTCGTGTTCCTTCAGGGGATGACATTTTATCTGTTATAAAAGAGCAAAAAGCAAAATCTTCACTGCTTGTGGATGCCGTTGCAAATAACCGTATAGTTCCCTATTTTCAACCTATTCAAACTACAAAAACAGGTAAAAATGAGATACATGAACTCCTTATGCGCATAGAAATAAATGGGAAAGTAATCCCTGCTTATGAGTTTATCGAAGTTGCTGAGAGCATGAGTATGATAAATCGTATGGATTTGATTAATATTGAAAATGCCTTTATAAAGATTAAAGAAGAAGATTATCAAGGTATTTTATTTATTAACTTATCTCCAAAATCTTTAATCGTAGGGAATTATGCAGATTCAATTACGAATCTCTTAAAGCAGTATGATATTTCAAGAGACAATATAGTATTTGAGATAACAGAGCGTGAAACAGTGAAGAACTTTTCTATTTTAGAAAAATTTGTAATGAACTTAAAAATGGCTGGATATAAATTTGCCATTGATGATTTTGGTTCTGGTTTTTCATCTTTTCATTACATCAAAAAATTTCCTATTGACTATCTTAAAATTGATGGAGAATTTATTATCAATATTAACAAAGATGCAAAAGACCGTGCTTTTGTTTATAGTATTTTAACCCTAGCAAAAGAGTTAAATGTTAAAACTGTCGCCGAATATGTAGAAGATGAGGAGATAGTAACAACACTTAAAGAGATGGGTGTCGATTATCTTCAAGGATTCCACATAGGAAGACCTCAAAATACATTTACAATCAAAAACTAAACACATCGTCCAAGTTCCACATGCCAAGTATATTTTAGAGTTAACTCTCTTTTATATACTTTTTGCTATCATCCCAACTACAAAATTTAAAAAAATGGAACACCATGAACATCAAATTATCAAATAAAAATAGCACCGATGTAAACGCAGATATATTAGTAGAATTTGTAACACCAGATGAATTGTCACAGCATGTGGAAGTTGCGATTTTAAACAGAGCTGGATTTAAAGCCGAACAAGATTCCACATGCTTCTTGCATGAAAAGGGAGTTTTAGTTTGTGGCGTAGATAGCCAAAAAAGTGACGATATACGAAGTGCTATGGCATGTGGAATGAAGCTACTTAAAGCATCCAACTATGAGAGTGCAAAAGTAAAAATACACTCAAAGAGAACAGTAACCGCTTTGGTGGATGGCATCGTTCTTGGCGGGTATGAGTATAATGTTTACAAGTCTAAACCAAAAAAATCAGCACTCAAAAAGATTTCTTTAACTGCGGATGGGTTAGATTTTGAAAAAATAGAGAGAGTATTTAACGAGGCGATAATCGTAGCAAACGCTACAAATTTTACCCGTGATATCGTAAATACTACTCCACATGATTTGCATCCACAAACACTAGTAGCTCTTGCTCAAAAACTAGCAGAGGAGAATAAACTCGGATGTAAAATTCTTCAAGAAGAGGAACTTGCAAAAGAGAACATGCACGCGATGTTGGCTGTTGGACGCGCTTCTATTCATGGAAGTGCCTTAATCCATCTCTCTTACAAACCAAAAAATCCTAAACAAATCATCTCTCTTGTCGGAAAAGGTCTCACTTACGATAGCGGCGGACTTAGCCTCAAACCAGCAACTTCTATGGTAACCATGAAGATGGATAAAGCTGGGGCATGTGGAGTTTTAGGGATGATAAAAGCTGCGAGTGAATTAAAACTTGATGTTGAAATTCACGCCTTTATCGGTGCAGTTGAAAATATGATTGGCGGAGATGCCTACAAACCTGATGATGTTTTAGTTGCAAGAAGTGGCACGACTATCGAGGTGAGAAACACAGATGCTGAGGGTCGTTTAGTTTTAGCGGATGTTTTAGACTACGCACAAGACAAAGTAAAAGCAGATGGAATATTTGACTTTGCAACACTCACGGGAGCGTGTGTTGTCGCTCTTGGACCCTTTACAACAGGCATCATGGGACACTCTCATAAACTCAAACATGAGTTTTCAAAAGCAGGAAGTAACTCAGGAGAACTTACAGGCTCACTTCCGTTTAACAAACATCTCACAAAATTTCTCAAAAGTGAAATAGCAGATATTTCAAACACTTCATCTAAACCCTACGGCGGAGCGATTACCGCTGGAATCTTTTTAGATAAATTTATAAAAGATGAAAACAAAGAAAAATGGATGCACTTCGATATCGCAGGTTCTGCATACACTGAAACACCTTGGGATTGCCATGTCTATGGAGCAACAGGTGCGGGTGTTCGTATGATGTGTGAGTATTTAAAAAATATAGACTGATTTTAAAGTTTCCACATGCCATGGCATGTGGATTATAAAACGCATACATGTCTAAAACATGCCTTTTTAAGTACACCAAACGAAAGAAAACACTTTTAAAACTACATTAAATTATCTGCGCAATTACACATCTTATAATCCTCTCTGATAAATAAAAAGAAAAACTTACCGATTTAACTCAATATAAACTATGGAGAAATGTGATGAAAGTAAATGAACACACTGTTTCTATGAATATGGACTATTTTAGCTACAAAAGTTTGTCGGCAAAGATTTCTGTTGTAAAAGAACTTGATAATTTAAGCACATCTCAAAATAATTTTAAAAGTGATGAATCGATTAAAAACAATGACATTAGCGGTATAACATCAACTAAAATAGTCAATGAAAATAGCGTTATTAAAGATTTAAGTGCATCACTGCTAAAAAATATAAGCAACACAGTCAATAATAAAAGTAGCTTTCATTTTGATTCAAGCTACGCAGAAGCTGAAGCCATTAATTTTAAGACTATCGCCTATGTAAAAACCAACGACAAAGAGATTGAGCTAAACTTAAATGTTTCACTCTCTAGAAGTTTTGTTGAACAGACTAAAATAGATTTTACAACTTTTGCAGATGCTCAAAGAAAAGCAGAAATACTTCGCGATCCGCTAACAATCGAACTCAATGGCTCATTTCCTTCGCTTAGCTCAAAAACTTTTTCATTTGATATTGACAGTGATGGAAAAGAAAATCAGATTTCTATGCTTGGAGCGAATAGTGCTTTTTTAGCACTTGATAAAAATTTAAACGGTAGCATTGACAATGGCAATGAGCTTTTTGGTGCAAAAAGTGGTGATGGTTTTATGGAACTAAGAGCCTATGATGATGATAAAAATGGTTGGATTGATGAAAATGATAAAATTTTTAACAAACTAAGAATCTGGCAAAAAACAGAGAGTAAAAATGAACTTATTGCTATTGGAGAGGTTGGTATTGGAGCTATATTTTTGGGAGATATAGACACGCCGTTTTCGATGAAAAACTCATCGAATGAGATGCTGGGTGCTATGCGACAAAGTAGTTTTTTTCTCTTTGAAAATGCAAAAGCAGGCATTATTTCTCAGATTGATTTAGTTGATTTTACAAGTGAAATCAAAGAAGAAGTTAAGGCTACAAAAAACAGTTTAAATAAGCTCCAAGGTTTAAATTCCTATAAATCTAACAATCAAGACAATACAGAATCTAGCGATAAAACATTAGAAAAACTACAAGATATTTTAAAATCTCTCCAAGTAAAACTCTCAAGTGCAAAAGGTGCAAGTAAAGTTTCTCTTCAGGCTCAAATAGGGGCGATTCAATCACAGATGATGTCACTTGTATCTCTTAAAATAAGTGCTTAAATCTTGGTATGTACTGATTTTAAGTCTAACTTCTCTTTCAAAAATGAAATATAATGATACAATTTCGTAAAAAAAAGAGACTCAATTGAAATCACCTCGTGGATTTGGTAAAAAATATTTTACTTTAGCTTCTATTCAAGCCTATAGTTTAGAACCTATTTTGATAGCTAAAAAATCGACTTTATCTATTTTAACATTTTTTCAAATCTCAAATGAAGATGAAGCAGAAAATATTCCGTCAGATGCATTGTTGGAATTAGCCCTCCTACAAAATTCAAAACCTTGTCATTGCAACTCTTTTTTTAAAATAAAAACTAGAATTATTTTACTCATCAATCATTTTATCCCAAGATGTGCTTTTTATACAAAATATTTTGCATTTAGAAGAACTGGCGTACACCCTCCTCTCATACATTCTTAACCTTAACCAACAAAAACAGTAAAAATAAAAAATCACAAGGATATAGTCATGTCAAAAATAGAATATAAAAGTTTCGTAGTTGGATTTCCTAGAATTGGTGAGCAAAGAGAGTTGAAAAAAGCTTTAGAGAGCTTTTGGGATGGAGATAAAAGTTTTGAAGATGTAAAAAAAGTGGCTCATGAGCTTAAAAAAAGACATTGGAACTATCAAAAAGATGCAAAAATAGAGTTTATAAGCTCGAATGATTTTTCACTTTATGACAACATGTTAGATACATCCATAATGCTAGGTGCTATTCCAAAAAGATTTAGAGAGCTAAAAGATGAAGCGCTCTATTTCAGCATGGCAAGAGGAGATTCCAAAAGAGTTGCTATGGAGATGACAAAGTGGTTTAATACAAATTATCACTTTATTGTGCCTGAGTTATCAGTAGATGACAAATATAAACTAGATGCTTCAAAAATTTTAGACGAGTACAATGAAGCCAAAGATTTAGGTATAAAAACAAAAATAAATCTTATTGGACCTCTTACTTATTTAGGACTAAGTAAAAGGGTAGATGGCGGTAACCCTTATGAGCTACATTCAAAAATAATCACGATTTATGAAAATCTTTTAAGAGAAATTAGTTTATTGGATGATGAAGTATTTGTGCAGATTGATGAGCCGATTTTTGCAAAAGATAATGATAGCAAGGTATTGAGCCTTATAAAACCAACTTATGATAGATTGGCAAATAGCAATAAAAATATAAAAATTATCGTTATGACATATTTTGAGCACTCTTGTGAGGCTACAAATATTTTAATTCACACTCCTATCTGGGCATTAGGATTAGACTTTTTACATGGAGATGAAAATCTAAACTCTCTTAACTCTTTAGCAAATAGCAATAAAAAAATTATAGCTGGTGTTGTGGATGGTAGAAATATATGGAAAACAGATATAGAAAAAACGCTAACACTTTTAGAGCAGATAGCTCAGATTGTCGGTCGTGATAATATTTTTGTGAGTTCATCTTGTTCACTGCTCCATACACCTTTTAGCCTAAAATATGAGCAAAATATGGATAGCGACATAAAAAATTGGCTGAGTTATGCGTGCGAAAAGTTAGATGAAATTGCACTCCTATCAAAACTCTTTTTTGATTCTGCTTTAGATGCGAAAGAAAAGCTATCACTCCAAGAGAACAAAATAGCAAACAGTAGTAGAAAAACTTCAACACTCATACATGATAAAACCGTGCAAGAGAGAGTAAAAAACTTCACAAAGTATCAAAGAGATGGTGCATTCGCCGAGAGAATAAAACTGCAAAAAGAGCTTCTAGGATATAAAGATTTAGCCACAACAACCATAGGCTCTTTTCCTCAAACACCAGAGGTTAGAAAAGCTAGAAATGACTTTAAGAACACTCTTATATCTAAAGATGCATATGAGATATTTATGAAAAAATATATAAATGATTGTATAGCGTTTCAAGAAGAGTGTGGGCTGGAAGTGCTTGTTCATGGTGAACCTGAGAGAAATGATATGGTTGAATATTTTGGTGAGCAGTTGCAAGGGTATGGATTTAGTAAAAATGGATGGGTGCAAAGCTATGGAAGCAGATGTGTAAAACCACCATTTATTTACGGTGATATAAGCAGACCAAAACCTATGACTGTTGATTGGATAGTTTATGCTCAAAGTAAAACTAAGAAGATAATGAAAGGAATGCTGACAGGACCAGTTACAATCTTAAATTGGTCATTTGTTAGAGATGATATGCCGCGTAGCGAAGTATCCAAACAAATAGCTGTTGCTCTGAGTGATGAAATAGATGATTTACAAAAAAGCAATATTAAGATTATACAAGTGGATGAAGCGGCATTTAAAGAGGGTTATCCACTCAGAGATGAAAAGATAAAAATCTATGAAAAATGGGCAATTAGAGATTTCAAAATAGCCGTTAGCAGTGCAAAAGAAGAGACACAAATCCATACGCATATGTGTTATAGTGAATTTAATAAAATTATAAAAACAATCGAAGCGATGGATGCAGATGTAATATCTATAGAAACTGCAAGAAGCGGGAACAGACTATTAAAAATATTTAAAAGTACTGGATACAAGCAAGAAGTCGGTCCTGGTATTTATGATATTCATTCGCCAAGAATTCCAAGTGTAGAGGAGATGGTAAAACAGATAAAATCAGTTCTGGAAGTCTTGCCAAAAGAGCAACTATGGATAAATCCTGACTGTGGGCTAAAAACTAGAAAATACGAAGAAGTAAAACCTAGTCTAAAAAATATGGTTGCGGCAGTTAATATAATTAGAGATGAGTTAGCTCATCAATAAACAATATCCATATGCCATGGCATGTGGATATCTCTCTTTTATAAACTTCACTTATGATATAATTTAAACGATTAAAGATGCTAGTAAATTAAAGGTTTAAAAAGATGATTTAAAACAACTCTTAAACGAATACAAAATTTCGCAATTTAATCACAACTATATCTTTAGAAGAAAGAATTTAGCGAGGGTTCTATAAACTCAAAGTAAAATTTAGTTAGAATTACGCAATTATTTTATAAGCAACAAAAAGGGTAAAAATGGGATTAAGTATCGGTTTAGTAGGACTTCCAAATGTAGGCAAATCTACAACATTCAACGCACTCACAAAAGCACAAAATGCAGAAGCTGCAAACTACCCTTTCTGTACGATTGAACCCAACAAAGCAGTTGTTCCAGTTCCTGATAAAAGACTTGCAGAACTTGCAAAAATCGTTAATCCTGAGCGAATTCAATACTCAGTTGTAGATTTCGTTGATATTGCAGGTTTAGTAAAAGGTGCTTCTAAAGGCGAAGGTTTAGGAAATAAGTTTCTTTCAACCATTCGTGAAACTGAGGTAATTCTTCAGATAGTTCGTTGTTTTGATGATGAAAATATCATTCATAACGAGGGAAATATTGACCCTTTGCGAGATGTGGACATTATCGAAGGTGAGCTTATTTTAGCAGATATCGAAGTTTTACAAAACAGAATCGAAAGACTCAAAAAACAAGCCAAATTTGATAAAAATGCTGCTGCTGTTTTAACTATTGCCGAGGAGCTTTTAGAATTTTTAGCCGATGGAAACTTGGCTAGAAACTACTCGAAAGTTGATACAGAAGAGTATATACAACTCAACCATGAAGTAAGACTTTTAACCAACAAAGAAATTATGTATGGTGCAAATGTCGATGAAGATGGTCTGCTTGAAGACAATGATTATGTTGTAAGACTTCGCGCACATGCAAAAAAAAGTAATTGTGAAATCATCAAACTATGTGCAAAAATAGAAGAAGAGCTAATAGGTCTTGAAGATGATGAGGCACAAGAGTTTTTAACTGACCTTGGTGTAACAGAGTCTGGACTTGAACAAATTATCCACAAAGGCTTTGATAAACTAGGTTTAATGAGTTATTTTACAGCAGGTGTTAAAGAAGTTCGTGCGTGGACTATTCGTAAAAACACAACTGCACCAAAAGCTGCCGCTGTTATCCATAACGATTTTGAAAAAGGTTTCATCCGTGCAGAAGTTATCGCTTACAATGATTTTATAACGCTCGGCGGTGAAGCAAAAGCTAAAGAAGCTGGTAAAATGAGACTTGAGGGTAAAGAGTACATCGTAAATGATGGTGATATTATGCACTTTAGATTTAATCTCTAATGTTACACAACTCTCTAAAGCTACATAAAATAAATTTTATGAGATTATTAGGTAATAAAATTTAAAAAAGGGGTTTATCATGGAATTAAAATATGTTGGTCCAAAACCAATTATCTCGCATACAGGCATTGAGTTTGACAACAACAAAGAGGATAAGTATATCTACTTAAATATCGTCGTTCAATTACTAAAAGCACTGGACCATGATTATTTTGATGATAGAACCTATGTTTATGGTGCTGATACTAGAAGATTATCTCCTGATGAACTTTTTTCGGAGTTAAAAAAGTATTGTCCAAATATAAATTCTTTAATGGAAAAGGAAAACCATAACATTGAAGACGAAATAGAACGACAGATACAAAGGGCACACGAAAATTCTGTTTTAAAAGATGCAGATAAACAAACGCTAGAAAATAATATAAACATTATGCATGATTATTTAGTTCAGCGCTCTATCAATAAAACTATTTATTACTGTGCTGTTAATGCTTTGGCTGAGTTATTAAAAAAAGACCATATAGACCATATTATAGTACCAATGTATCAGAATTTTTTTCATGTACTTCATTCAGTTCAAGGAACTTTAAAAACACAAAAATTCCCTGTTGAAACAAATATTGATATTTATAAAGAAAATTCTCAATTACTCGTTAGATTTCAAGTTATCAACAAGAACTAATGCATATAAGAGTTTGCCATGGAATAAACCATGGTATCTTTTACTCTTTTAAGTGTTGCATCGAATTTATCAAGTGTTTCATGATTAATTTTATCAAGCTTCGTTTGAGACTGCTCAAGTAATTTTAAAAGGGAAATTTTTTTCTGCGCATCTAAAGTTTTTTCTGCAAGTGCTTCGTTTACTTCTTTTATTTTTATCTTAATTTTATTTATATCCATATTTTTAGAATTTATCGCAGCCTTTACTCTTATGTGAAGTTGTTCAAAGTTATGTATAGGCAGAAGCTTTGCATTAATCAACGGGCTTTTTAAAACTTCTTCAACGAGTGGTTTTGCACTCTTGGCATGTGGAAATGCAGAGACTAATTCTAAAAAGGTATCCGCTATTTCTTCAAAAATGAAATGTTGATATTTTTGTAAATATTGATGAACAAGAGATAAAATAAATTGCACTCTTTTTTTATCTTGTAACTCATGAAGTGCTTCATCTCTGCCATAATGAAGTATCTCTAAAGCATAAACCAACCACTCATTTGCTATCTCTTTAAACAAAATATTTCTAATAGGTAAGAGTGCAAAATCAGAAAAGTTTTTTATATACAGAAAATTAAGTTCTTCTTTTAAAGCATCTCTCACCAAGTGTACAGCCATAATTTTCATAATTTCAGCCCTATGGGCATCTGATTTAGCCCTTAGTATCTCTTCTTCAAAAAGTGATTTACTACTAAAAAGTCTTACTGTAAATTCTTCCTTTTCGAGTGTTGATTTATTCATAAAATGCGTGAACTATTACTAGCTTATTTTTGCTATGGTTTGAGCATATTTAACATGATCACCTGCTTTTATACGCAACTCTAACATATCTTTTTCTGCCAAAATCACAATGGTCGAGCCCATTTCAAAGCATCCAAAATCATCGCCTTTATTCATGTATAAATTTTCATAAGAGTAAACACTAGAAACTTTTGCATCCGCATTTGTTTTTATTTTTGGCTCAAAAGAAACTTGCATCACGCCAACATTTAAAGCACTTACGAGAACCATAAAAAATATTTTTTTATTTTGCGTTTCACACATCAAAACAACTCTTTCGTTCTCTACAAAAAGATTTATTTTACTTTTAAGTGAAGGAACATTTACAGGAAAGAATTTCCCTGGAATATGAACAACTTTAAGTACTTTAAGATTTGTTGGCATGTGGAATCTATGATAATCTTTTGGAGAAAGATAAAAATTTATAAATTTTCCATTATGCACAACATTTTTTTCCTCTTGTGTAAAGTGTTCACCTAAAAAGTCATCACATTTATATTGCATACCTTTTATTTGTAGCGCATACTCTTGGCTTAAATCTCCACATTCCGATATCCACGAATCACAAGGCGATATAAAATCATCTGCATCGAGCGAGTATTTTCTATCTTCTCGTAATTTTCTCGTAAAAAGTGCATTTAAACTATGATAAGTACTTGGTGCATGAAACTCTTTCATATCTAAGCCCATTAAACCCACATACGAACTATTGACTCTATTTTGAAACCATTTTGGAAACTCTTTTGAAGCAAATTTTCCAAAACCTTGTGAAATTGCTGATGTTATATGTCTGCTCATTTTTACCTCTTCCTTGTTAGATTAACTTACGCTTTGCTATCTCTTCAACCAAAACAGTTGCGTATGAACCTTTTGGAAGTGAGAAATTCATCTCATACTGTGCTTCTTCTGAGAGATATCGCCCTTCTACTTCTGTAGGATAAACCCACGCATAGCGTCTTGCTCCATCTTCATTTATAGTATCATTAAACTCTTTTTCTACCATTCCAGCGGCTTGTGAAGATACTCTGACTTTTTTGCCACACAAAAGTCCTGTCACGCTTATATCTCTGTTCATAAATCTCTCAAGGTCTTCTTGGCTTCCATCAAAATCAAAAAGTCTGCCATGTGGATAATGTTCCATAATATCGCCGAGCATCACCTTAAATGGATGTTTTTGAGCTTTAAGTTGTTCCACTTCCTCTATTGGCATATTTAAAAGTGGTTCTAACTCAGAGGCACTAAAGTTTTTAATCAAAGTATTAATTTCCAATCTTCTACTCAGCCATAAATTAAAAAGATGACTTTGATATGCACTAATCAGCAGTTTTTTAATCTTAGGATTTCGCTCTTTTTTGATGCCTTTAGCAACTTTTTCGCCATCTATATGGTTATCGCCATCATTGCCAAATCGTTGGTATCCAAAATAATTAGGCATACCAAAATCAGAGATATTTTTGATAGCTTCATCTATCTTTTTGGCTGAAGTTGGATTTACTTTTTTCACTTTTATATAAAATCGATTCCCTTTTAAATGCCCGATTTTAATCTTGTTGTTATGGTAGTTTTTTGAGAGAATTTTTATATTTTCATGCTCAAAATTTTCCATCGCTTCTTCATGTTTTTTATGAAGCGAAATATACTGCTTCGTCATCGCATGTTTATCTTTGAGTCCAGCGTAACCAATCTCTTTGTTTTGAATGCCAAGATGCTTTGCAATAATGCTTACAAGTTCCAAAGTTGAGAGGCTTTTCTTTCTGACAAATAAAACAAGATGTTCCCCTTCGCCTGAAAACTCATAAAGAGGTATCTCTTCAACTACGAAATCTCGTGGTGATTGCTTAAAATGGAACTCTATACTAGAGTGTCCGAGTGAATAAAATCTATCCATGTTCTATAATCCTCTCTCTTAAAAATGATGCGACTTGCATTTATTTATGTATTTTACTCTTGCACTTGTGGCAAAAATGTTCAATGGCGTCCTACTCTGAGCAGCTCGTTTTATAATAGTCTTTTTATATCTTTTATCAAAAGCTACCAACATTTCGTACTCTTCTCCACTACATCCACTCTTTTTAGCTATTTTTTTATGAAACTTGATGCCTGTTTTATTTACTTTGCAAAGCTTCTCTAAATCACTAAAAAGACCATCAGATATATCCATACCCGAACTTAAAAACCTTCTTGTTCTTGTAATAAAGGAATCTCTAAGCGTAATATTTACAAACTTAGATTTTCTATGAATTTTTCCAAGATTAAAAAGCTTTTTCAAATCTTTATCGGCGTTACCAATCGTGCCAGTATAAGCCAATAAATATCCATTTTTTATACCGCTTCTTAAAAGTGCTTTTTTTGTATGTGAAATTATAGTTACTGTTATATCCAGTTTTGTGTTACTTATTGTATCACCACCTATAATTTCAATGCCATATTTTTTTGCAACATCTTTAAATCCACATGCCAACTCTTTCATCTGAATTTTTGTTATATTCTTTGGCATTGCAACACTTAAAAGAGCATATTTTGGCTTTGCATTCATAGCAATTGCATCTGAAATATTAACAAGCATAGCCTTTGAAGCCACTTGATAATAACTCATCCACTCTCTCTTAAAATGTACGCCCTCAAAAAAAGCATCTTTGGAATAAACAGTATCCAAGACTAACGCACCATCGTCGCCTATGTGCGTGTTGTCAAACTGTGATATAAAATAATTTTCTAAATTCAATTAAGCTTCTTAAATTAGTCACAAAACATATAATTACAACTTTATGACTATGTATATAAAATGTGTTACATTATATCATCTTCTATAATACTTTGAAGATAAATATATTTTGCAAATGATAAATTTATGGTTATACTTTTTAATAGACTTCTTGCATAACCTAGATTGCTTCGTCGTTCCTCCTTGGCACATGACTGTCATTGCGAACGAAGTGAAGCAATCTAAAAGTTGGGTTATGCAAGAAGTCTAATATATCTTTTTGTACCTAACCAAATTTATTAAATATGGAGAGCCAAATGCAAATTATTCAAAAGTATTTTCCAGATATTCGGGAGTGTGTACACGATTTTAATATCAGTCTTGAGAGTTTACAGATTGATAATAATAAAGAGCTTCTCTATACGCATGCGATAGTGGAGTATAAAAAACTGTTTTTAAATCTTCTTCTTTCTACTTCCCAAGAAGAGATTGACAACAATACAAAAGTGCTCGTATATTTTACAATTGAGCATGAAATTTCTTATTTATTTCTCTACAGTGAACTTATTACGGTAGTCCGTAAGCTCCTTGGCAAACTTTTAGAAAAGCACGATTTTGAATACATAAACGAAATAAATTGCTTTTTTACAGACCATGAACATAGAATTACACATTTATATTTACAAAGATTTTTAAAGCAACTTAGCCTTAAAAATGAGCTCCGTTTATCTCATATAGCAATAATGCCAGATAAAAAATTTATGATACATTACGAGAGCCATATCAAATGGATAATAAGCCTCATTCAATATATCCAAAAAGGTAATTTTGATGATAAGTATCCAGAACTTAACCCAACTCTCTGCGAATTTGGCAAATGGATGCATGGTGCAACAACTTCCTATTTAATCTCTACATCTCATTTCAAAGTAATAGAAAAACTTCACCTAAATCTACATGATTTAGCTGCAAATATTATCAATAATTGTAAGAACAAAGAGTTCCTTCCAGCGACTCTCATTCATCTCATGCAACGAATTGACTATTATTCACTTGAAATCGGAAATGAAATTGCCTTTTTAAATGAAATTGAAGAGAGCGCTAAAGACCCACTTACACATCTTTTAACGAGAAGATTGTTTAATAAAATCATGTTAAACAAGCTTGATATTGCAAAATCAACAGGGAGAGAATTTGCTCTTATGATGTGTGATTTAGACTATTTCAAATTAGTAAACGACACATACGGTCATGCGGTAGGAGATATTATACTCAAACATTTTTCAAATGTTTTAGAACAAACACTTAGAAAATCAGATTATATTTTTCGTTTCGGTGGTGAGGAGTTTATTGTTTTACTTCCCATGACAAACAGAGAAGAGTCCATTATGCTTGCTCAAAAGGTGTGTGATGCAACAGCTTCAAGTGAAGTTGTTATAGAGAATATATCAATTCAATATACAGTCAGTATTGGAACAATCTCTGTAATCATTGATAATACAATGCCGATTAATCAAGATAGTATTGACAAATATCTCACTCAAGTGGATGAAAAACTTTATCTTGCTAAAGAACGAGGTCGAAACCGTGTGGAATAAACTAGATTACAAGAGTAAAAATAATTTAAAATTACGCAGTTGTATGTGTCTCAAATAGTAACAAACTAAAAGTTCATATAAACAAAGTTGATATTTAAACTCGTATAAGAGTACTCACGCTATAATCAGCGTTATTTTAGTTTTTAATACGAAGGAAAGTTAATGAGTGTTCCTATTTATACTTACGATGCGATTGTTGTTGGTGCTGGTCTAGCGGGCTGTGCAGCAGCAAGAGAATTGCAAAATGCAGGAAAAAAAGTTGCTGTTATTACAAAATTACACCCTCTTAGAAGCCATTCTGGTGCAGCTCAAGGTGGTGTAAATGCAGCATTTAGTGATAAAGATAGTGTAGAATTACACGAGTTTGATACAGTAAAAGGGTCTGATTATTTAGCAGACCAAGATGCTGTTGCGTTTATGTGCCAAAAAGCTCCCGAGACTATTCGTTGGGCTGAGAGAATGGGTGCAGCATTTAGTAGAACTCCAGATGGAAAAATTGCACAACGCCCTTTTGGCGGACAATCTTCTCCTCGTGCATGTTATGCAAAAGATAGAACAGGTTTAACACTTCTTCAAACTATCTATGAACAAGCACACCGTTCAGGTGTTAAGTTTTGGGATGAGTGGTACGCAGCAGATTTAATCTATAAAGATGGAAAAGTTTCGGGCATTGTAGCATTTAACATTCGCGATCAGCAAACAGTTATTTTTAATGCAAAATCTGTAATGTTCGCAACAGGCGGTTACGCTCGTGCATTTAAGATTAACTCAAACGCACATGCCAACACAGGCGATGGTTTGTCTATCGTAGCAAGACATGGTCTTCCTTTAGAAGATATGGAATTTGTTCAATTTCACCCATCTGGTTTATCTGGAAACGGCGTTTTAATCTCTGAAGCTGCGCGTGGTGAGGGTGGAAGACTTTTCAACTCTTTAGGCGAAAGATTTATGGAAAAATACGCTCCAAATGCTATGGAACTAGCTTCTCGTGATGTTGTAAGCCGTGCAATTATCAACGAAATCAGAGAAGGTCGCGGTGTTGGTCCTAGAAAAGATGCTGTGTTTATTGATGTAACACACCTTGGAAAAGATTTGATTATGGAAAGACTTCCTGAGCTTCGTGATTTAGCTATCACTTTCTTAGGTCTTGACATGATTAAAGAACCAATTTTAATCTCTGCAACAGCACACTACTCTATGGGTGGAATTCCTGTGGATGTTCCAGGACATGTTCGTAAAAACAACAACGAAATAGTTGAAGGTTTTTATGCAGCTGGAGAGTGTTCATGTGTATCCGTTCACGGTGCAAACCGTCTTGGTGCAAACTCTGTTTTAGAAGCTCTTTTATTTGGTCGTTTTGTTGGTAAAACAATGGTTTCAGAGATTGACAGTATCGAACTTCGCCCTGCAACTCAGGAAGATGCACAAACTGCTTTAGCTGAGATAAACTGGGTACTCTCAAATAATGGCAATGAAACGGTAACAGCTCTTCGTGAAGAACTCCAACAAGGGATGACTGCAAATGCTGGTGCATTTAGAACAAAAGAGACACTTGCAACGCAAATAGAAAATGTTAAATCTATTCGTGAACGCTACAAAAATATTCGTATCAAAGATAAATCAAAAGTGTTTAACACGGAACTTCAAGAAGCGATAGAGTTTGGTCACATGCTTGATTATTCTCTTTTCATAGTTGAGAGTGCGGTTGCTAGAAACGAGAGTCGTGGTGCGCACTTTAGAGAAGATTTCGACCAAAGAGATGATGAAAATTTCTTAAAACATACGATGGCGTATATGGATGAAAATGGTGATATTTCACTTGATTACATGGATGTTGTTCTTGGCAAACATGAGCTAAAAGCTAGAAATTACTAAGGGGAACTTATGAGTACACATAAAATCACTACACAAAAAGTAAACTTCAAAGTATTTCGTTTTAATGCGGATGAAGACTATCTTCCGTACTATGAAGATTACAATATGGATATCACTTCTGAAGAGGTTGTTCTTGATGTTTTAAACAGAATCAAATGGGATCACGATGGTAGTTTTTCTTATAGAAGAAGTTGCCGTCACGGCATTTGTGGGGCATGTGCAATTAAAGTAAACGGCCGTTCTACTCTTGCTTGTAAAGAGCGAATGAACGACATGATAGAACTTTTTGGAAATGAATTAACACTTGAACCATTAAGCATTAAAAGAGCTGTAAAAGATTTGATTATCGATAAAGGCGATTTCTGGGAGAAGCATGATGCTATCCACCCATATCTCATCTCAGATGTTCAAGAACATCCAGAACATGAACACCTTGTAACTCCTGAAGAGGCTGAGAGATTGCTTGAAGCTGACTTATGTATCCAATGTGGCGCATGTCACTATGCTTGTCCTGTTGTAGAGGTAAATGAAGATTTCTTTGGTCCTGCTGCATTTGCTAAAGCATACCGTTTTGAAGCAGATGTTCGTGATGATGCCCTTGATAAAAGATTACTCAATCTTCATGAAGAAAAACAAGGTTTATGGGATTGTGTCAAATGTTACGAATGTGCAGAGGTTTGTCCAAAAGATGTAAATCCAATCGATAAAATCACGAAACTTCACCAGATGCTCTTTAAAGAAGGAATTGCAACAAGCAATGTTGCTACGCGTCACGCAGTAGGATTTAAGCACTCAATTGCAAGAAACGGCATACTTGATGAAGGCGGACTCGTTCTCTATTCTGAAGGTCTAGGCATCGTTAAACATGTACCAGTAGCACTTAGAATGTTTGTAAAAGGTAAAATTGTTCCGCCTTGGGCGCTAACAAAATCGAAGAACCTTGATGAAATCAAAAAACTCGTAAAATCATCATCAACAGCAAAGTTCTAGGAGTATAGCAGATGAAAAAATTAAAATACGCACTTTTTACAGGTTGTACAGCAAAACAAAGTACGCCTGAGCAATATATGTCAACTTTCGCTGTTGCAGAAAAACTTGGAATTGAACTTGTTGAACTAGTAGAAGCATCATGTTGTGGTGCTTCACATCTACAAGATTATGATGACTTTTTATCTTTAGTTTTAAATGCTAGAAATATTGCTTATGCTGAAAAACATGGTTTAACAATGGTTACTATTTGTAACACTTGTCAACTCAACACAGCGATGACGAAACATAGATTAGACAATGAACATGGACTCAAAGAAAAAGTAAATGAGAAGCTTAAAGAAATTGGACTCGAATACAAAGGGACTTCTAATATAATTCACTTTTTATATGCGATTATTGATGACATTGGTCTTGATAAAATTAAAGAGATGGTTGTAACACCACTCAGCCAGTTTAATATTGCTCCATTTTACGGTTGTCACAATATCCGCCCTTCTGAGCTTCAAAATGAGTCTCATAAAAAAGCAGAAAATCCATACAACCCTACTTCACTTGATGATTTAATTATAGCGTGTGGCGGTGTAAGTGTTGATTATAAAGAGAAAAATAAATGCTGTGGTTTCCATGTGGAACTTCAAGCGCCTCGCACAGCTTCTATCTTAACAGGTAATGCAATTGCTGGAGCAATGGATGGAAATGCTGACTGGATGGTAACACCGTGCCCACTTTGTCACTTAAAACTCGATACACAAACTCATCACGCTTCTGTGGCGATTGGAAGAGAAGTAAAACTTCCAGTGCTTCACATGCAACAGATGTTAGGACTTGCTCTTGGTTGTACGCATGAGCAATTAGGTTTGAAACATCACTTAACTAAAGTGGACTTTATCTAATAGATTTCTTACATAATCCTCTTTTTGGGTTGCTTCGCTTCACTCGCAATGACTGTCATTGCGAGGAAGAATGACGAAGCAATCTAAGTTTTGCATTTTGAACCTCTTTTTTTCAGTATTTTTGCTGGAAATTCTCTCAAATAAAAACCAACTCATATAACGGAACAAAAATGTCAAACTCAATAGAAATAATCTCATGGAATGTCAATGGAATTCGTGCTGTAGCTAACAAAGAGGCTCTCAAATGGATTGATGAGCGAGAAACAGATATCTTATGTCTTCAAGAGATTAAAGCACTTGAGAGTCAAATTCCAGAGGCGATGTTTGACAAGAAGTATCAAGATGTTTTAGTAAACTCCGCCACAAAAAAAGGGTACAGCGGAACAATGACTTGGAGCATTTTACAAAGTGATTACAATTCCACATGCCAACACATCGACACAACAAGCGAAGGAAGAATCGTTGAAACCCACTATGGAGACATCGTTCTTTTAAATGTTTACTTTCCAAATGGGCAAAAAGATGAAGAGAGACTTGCGCATAAAATGAAATTCTACGATGATTTTTTAGAGTACTGCGAAAAGTTAAGAGAAAATGGAAAATCTATCATTATCTGCGGAGATGTAAACACTGCCCATAAAGAGATTGATTTAAAAAACCCAAAAGCAAACTCTAAAACATCAGGCTTTTTACCGACTGAGAGGGAATGGATAGACAAACTCTTGGCATGTGGATATATTGACACCTTTCGTTATGTCCATGGCGACAAAGTAGATTGTTACAGCTGGTGGAGTTACCGCTCAAACGCCAGAGCCAACAATGTCGGTTGGAGAATTGATTACTTTTTTATCAGTGAAGATTTGGCAGAGAGTCTTGAGGATGCTTTTATACTTGAACAAATCGAAGGCTCAGACCACTGTCCTGTGGGGATTAGGCTCTCTTTATAGATTATTTTCACACACTATTCAATGGTATTTTTAAAGTAAACGAAGTACCTTTGCCCTCACTGCTCTTTAGCTGAAGCGTACCATTCATCATTTGAGCCAATTCGAGTGATATGCTCAAACCAAGACCTGTACCACCGTATTCTCTTGTAATTGTTGAATCCGCTTGTTCAAAAGGTTTAAAAATATGTTTTTGTGCCTCTTCACTTATCCCTATTCCTGTATCTGTGACACTAAGTAAAAATATATTATTTTCATAACTTGAAACTATTTTGATGGATTTATGGCTTGGAGTAAACTTTATTGCATTAGAAGTTAAATTTGTAATGATTTGAGAAATGCGTTGCCAATCCCCATTAAGAGTTGTATTGAGTGTTTTAGAAATTTTATATTTAGTTACAATACCTTTATTTTTACATAACTCCTCAAAAGTATGCAAAAGCATTTTTAAATTCTTCCCAGGATTAAATGGATGATTTGAAATAAAAAATTTACCACTCTTTATTTTTGAAATATCTAAAATATCATTGATCAAATGCAAAAGAGCATGAGAATTTTCTAAAGATATGTCTAAGAGTTTATTCACACTCTCGTCTTCTATTTTTTTATATGCCAACTCAGTAAAACCAATAATAGAGTTGAGCGGTGTTCTAAGCTCATGGCTCATGATTGCCAAAAAATCATCTTTTGCTTTTTGAGCTTGGAGCGCTTCATTTTTTGCTTTTACTAAATCCGTCACATCATATCGAACAGCAATATATTCTACAATTTCATTTTCTAAATTTAAAATTGGAATAATTGTTGAGTCCACAAAGTAACTATTGTGATTTTTATCTAAATTTTGAATAATAACTTTAAAAATCTTTTTTGAATGGAGTGTATTCCACATAGACTCAAAGATAGAAGATGGCATATCAGGATGCCTCACAATACTATGACTTTTCCCGATAAGTTCCTCTTTTGTATAGCCACTTACATCACAAAATTTTTGATTTACATAGGTAATAATACCTCTTGTATCTGTCTTGGATAAAATACTGCTCTGGTCAAGTGCTAATGAAAACTGCTCTGCTTCTTTAGCCAAGTCTTTCACTTTCGTATTTTCTATTTTAAGTTTATTGCGCAATTTTTTTAAGTTTTCATAAGATTGCATTCCTCTAACACATTGAAACATTTTTTTAATATGAGCTAATTTAGAGCGTATCATTGATTATTTCGTTTTTGGTCTAAAAGCTTTTATAACATCCTCATTTGTCTCGATATAGGGACCTTCTAGTAAATCTATACAGTAGGGAACGGCTGAGAAAACTGCATCTAAACACTCACGGATAGATTTTGGTTTTCCGGGGAGATTTATGATGAGACTTTTACCTCTTATTCCTGCGCTCTGACGAGAGAGAATTGCCGTTGGAACATACTGTAAACTTACTTGACGCATCAGTTCACCAAACCCTGGCATCATTTTTTGACATACATTCTCAGTCGCTTCTGGAGTTACATCTCGAAGTGCTGGACCTGTTCCGCCCGTTGTGACAACTAAACAGCACCCTGCATCATCACAAAGTTCTATCATCGTTTTTTCTAAAATGTCTTGTTCATCAGGAATACATCTATACACTATCTCAAAATCACTTTTTAAATACTCTTTCATAGTATCTTGAATCGCAACGCCTGAAATATCTTCATAAATCCCTTTACTTGCTCTGTCACTTGCGGTTATAACGCCGATTTTAATCTCTGCCATATATCTATTCCTTTAATTTGTTTGTAAAAAATGGTTCGCATTTTTGATATAAGTGACCGTTGCCACATTTAAAAAAAGTGTTCTTGCTCTCTCTACATCTATGATTTTATCTTCGCCACCAAGATAAACTTCTATTTTCACGCCCTTATCTGCGAGTGCTTGTAATGCAGCTATATTCCAACTGTAATTTAAAAGCTCTTCTAGCTCGGTAAAAGTAGTTGCATCATGTCTAATTTTTTTCTTAGCATGTGGAATAAAACAAGCGTTGATAAACTCTTTTAAATAGCCACTCTGATTTTTTCTATATGCCATAAGCTGAAGGCGTTTAAACTCCTTAGTTTTACTCTGAAAATAGGCTGGAGAAAAGAGTTGCAAAGTGTCAATTCTATTTCCACATGCCAACTGTTCCTCAACATAATGAAAAGCCTTGATAGCTCCATAACTAAACCCACATGCCGAATACTCAGAATTTTTTATATACGCATCAAAGAGATAAGACTCACCAAGTAAAGAAAAACCGCTAAAAAATTTCATTAAAACCTTTATAAAGCACTAGAAAATTAGCGCTTTTTACATTCCTAATTTCTAAGGAAAATTTTATATATTTTGTCGCGTATTATACTTTGTAATCACTGACTTTATGCAAAATATACTTCTGAACAATGATATTTAAGCTTATAAAAATGTAAAAGCTTTACTTATCATATTTAAATTGTTTATGTTTTGTAGTGCTATTTCATAACAATTTTATCAATTTAAAGGTTAGAAAATATATGCATATGGCATCAATAAAAAGATGTTTGTAAAGATGCTGGAGTGCCAAAATATAAACTTTATTCTACGCGACATACATTTGCAACCTTGATGTTAAGAGAGAACATAGTGAAGTATTAACGAGTTAGCAGGTCATTGAGTGCTAAAGTTACTTTAGAATATTATGCTAATGTTATTGAGTCTAAAAATATTAATTTTGGATTTAATTTTTCACTCTTCGGTCATGATACGGTCATAATCGAAAAACAAAGAGGTTAAAAAGCCCTATAAATAGGGTTGTAAATAGGTTTAGGCACAACATAAGCCGAGTTTTGTTTTGATAGCATTAATCTACTATACTATTTACATAGTATCTCTAGCGAAACAATAGCAATGTAAGACGCTAACCATTTGTTTCTTGCTGCCATGTTGGGTTTTCAAGCTCTCTATATTGCTATAGAGACTGGTAGTCTCTTACACCACCTTTTCACCTTTACCACTTTACAGCGGAAGTCTAATCTCTGTTGCACTTTCCCTCGTATTACTACGGCCATTCGTTAAATGGAACACTGTCTTACAGCAGATCGGACTTTCCTCTTGGATAAACCAAGTAACTATCTGTTGTACCTGCGGAATGTTACTCAATAATTGCTTTAATATAGTTTTTTAAAGATTTAAAAAAAGAGAATTTGTTTGGCATGTGGATTGCTGTTGAGAGTGAGACAGTATTTGATTGCTAGAAAAAGGCAGCCAAAGAAGACTGCCTAAAATTATTTATTGAGCCATAGCTTCTTTTGCATATTTTTCACCTAATTCATAAGCTTTTTGATTTGCAGCATGAACTTTTGCAGGTACTTTTGAAAGCATCGTGTCAATTAGTGATTGTTTAGGAAGTACTTCTGTCATAGTATTAGTAATAGCTAATGCAACAACAGATTGTGTAATTACATTACCAACCTCTTCTTTTGCGATTGTAATAATAGGAATTTCATAAATTACCCATTTTTTTCGGTCTTCATCAGTTGGTTGAACAAGATTAGGATCAACAACTATTGTACCACCTGGTTTTACACCATTTTTAAATTGATGATAAGAAACATTTGCGACAGAAAGCATAAAATCTATTTCACCTTCATTCGCGTACGGATAACGGATTGTTCCATCATCAAGCGTAATATCAACAACTGTAGCACCACCACGAACTTGTGATGTATATGTTGCAGTTTTTAAGCCTTCTCCACCCTCTTTAATCTTACATGCAGCCATTATTTCACCCGCAAGTAAAACACCCTGACCACCTACTCCTGTAAAACGAATTGTACTTCTCATATCAGTTCCTTAGATTTTTTTCGCAAAATCATCTTGAGTGATTTTACCACGCTTACCTTGAGCAGCTGCAATTACTTGGTCATACATATCACAATATTCAACTTGTTCTACTTCGCGTAACACACCTGTTGGGAGCTTGTTAAGTTGCTCTTCTGGAGAAAGAGCTTCCCATTTTTTAAGTGGCGTTGTAATACTGTCAATCCATGCAAGATTTTCCATAGCATTAGCCATTTTATTTTTACGACCTAAGTTAATATGACAATTTGAATTAACTTCTATAAAACTAAAACCTTTATGAGAAAAACCTTTTACTAGAATTTTTTCTAATTTTTTAGGGTCTAACATCGTCTCACGAGCAACAAATGAAGCACCAGCACCAATAGCTAAATTACAAGCATTAAATGTTGGGTCAATATTACCGTTTTGAGCAGATACACTCCACATACCCTGAGGCGTAGTTGGAGAAGTTTGTGAATTTGTAAGACCATAAATAAAGTTATTAATTAAAATAAAGTTCAGGTCTATATTACGACGACAACCGTGAATTGTATGATTACCACCAATAGCAAGAGCATCACCATCACCAGCTACAACAACTACATTTACAGTTGGATTAGCAAGTTTAACACCTGTTGCATAAGCAATTGTTCTACCATGAGTCGTGTGAATTGTATTACAATTTATATACGATGAAAAACGCCCAGAACAGCCGATACCAGAAATAACACATACATTATCCATATCCCAGCCCATTTTATCAATAGCTCGAATAGTTGCTTTTAAAATAACACCATCACCACAACCCCAACACCAAAGTGTTGGCATCTTATTTACGCGTAAATATTTATCATAATTAAATGCCATTACATCATCTCCTTAACTTTTGCTACCATTTCTGCTGGAGCAATTGGACGACCATTCGCTTTAAAAAGTGTAGTGAAATCATCTCTTTTGATTATTCTTTCAATTTCTTTCGTGTATTGACCCATATTAAGTTCTGTAATAAAGATTTTATCTTTAAACTTAGCACCAATTTCAGCAATTCTCTTCGCTGGACTTGGCCATAACATAATTGGTCTAAACATACCAGCTTTAATACCTTCAGCACGAAGTTTTTGTACAGCTTCGTATGCTCCAAGCCCAATTGAACCATAAGCTATTAAACAAACTTCAGCATCTTCAAGCATATATTCTTCATAATCTGGAAGGTCATCAAGACCATCATTCTCTTTTGCTACTGTATTAATTTTACCAACTAATCGCTCAATATTAAATTCACATTGAACTGCATCTTCCGTTGGAAAACCTTCTTCCCCATGATGTAAACCTGTAACATGATGTCTATACCCTTGAAACATTTTATTGATTACTGCAGGTTTATTCATAGCTACTTTGTAAGGTTTATATTCATCAAGAGGACCATCAAAAGTAGCGCGATTTACTATACTTGCTTTAATCTCTTCTAAATCTGGAAGGATAGCTTTTCCATGCATATGTCCAATAGTTTCATCTAAAAGTACAAATACTGGAGTCATATATTTTTCAGCTAAATTAAATCCACGAACAGTTTCAGTATAGCATTCACTTAAAGAACCAGCACATAAAGTAATAGAAGCATAATCTCCATGTGTTGGATACTGCGCTTGTCCAATATCTGCTTGAGATACACGAGTTGGAAGACCTGTTGATGGACCACCACGCATAACATTTATGATAACCAAAGGAACTTCCGCAATAAAACCAAGACCAATTTGCTCAGATTTTAAAGAAATACCAGGACCTGAAGTTGCAGTAAAAGACTTAACACCTGTCATTGATGCACCTAATGCTGCGGCTATACCAGCAATCTCATCTTCCATTTGAATAAATTTTCCACCAATTTCTGGCAACATATCAGATGCAACATGCATTACTTCTGAAGATGGAGTAATAGGATATCCACTAAAGAACATTGCACCAGCATCAATAGCTGCTTCTGCGGCTAATTCATTTCCATTTCCAATTACTTCTCTTGCCATTATTTAACTCCTTGTTCGCTAAGTGACATATAATTATTTGCTATAATTGCCACTTGTCTTTGTTTAGACTCATCAGTTAGTTTTGCAAACTTATAATCTTTTTTATCTGCTACATAAATAGCAAAATCTGGGCATGAAAGCTCACATTCACTACATCCTATACAAGATTCTGGATGATCTACTGAAATCATAGCACCAAGTGTAGAATGTACTTCATATTTCATGCCTAAAACACCTGAGGGGCATACCGATACACAAATATCACATGCCTTACAGTTACTTGTGTTTACCCAAACAGGTTGGTTACCTGGATTTTCTGTTTTGAAAGTTCCCATCTATTCTCCTATTTATTAAGATATAAAACTAGTTTACATCATCTTTAATATTAAATTTTCCGACCGCACAAGAGATAAAACTTCTTGGCTTTAAAAGTAGCTAAAGTCCAAAAACGAAGAGGATAGCCTAGTTTTCTTAAGATAGCTATAGCATGTGCTTCAGACGCCTCATCTTCAACAATTATTGTTACTTTACGAGGCTCGCACGAAAAATCAACTTTTGCATTTTAAAGCTCTTTTTTTTGAGCTTTTTAATTGTAATTGATCTCTATTATTTTTAACATAATTATCTACTCAAAACTTCTTTAATAGCTTTACCAATTTCAGCAGGTGAGACTACAACTCTAACTCCAGCAGCTTCAAGAGCATCCATTTTCTCTTTTGCAGTTCCAGCACTTCCACTAATAATAGCACCAGCGTGACCCATTCTTTTACCAGCTGGAGCAGTTTGACCAGCTATAAATGCAACTACTGGCTTAGTAATATGTTCTTTGATGTAGTGTGCTGCTTGGATTTCAAGGTCGCCACCAATTTCACCAATCATAACGATGGCATGTGTATCTTCATCTTCTTGGAACATTTTAAGAAGTTGTTTGTATGAAAGTCCAATAATTGGATCTCCACCAATACCAACTGCAGTAGTAATACCAAAACCTTCTCTACAAACCTGATTTGCACCCTCATAAGTAAGCGTACCAGATTTACTAATCAATCCCACATGCCCTTTTTTGAAAATAGAACCAGGCATAATTCCGATTTTACACTCTTCTGCAGTGATAATACCTGGACAGTTTGGTCCAATTGTCATCATTCCATGTTTTAGAGCAAATGCTTTTGCAGCTTGCATATCACGAACTGGAGCACCCTCAGTAATGACTACAGCCAATGTAATTCCAGCAGCAGCAGCTTCCATTACAGCATCTGCAACAAATGCAGGTGGAACAAAAATCATTGACACAGTAGCGCCAGTTGTTTCAACTGCATCTTTTACTGTATTAAATACAGGAAGTCCTAAATGTTCTTGACCACCTTTATTTGGTGTTACACCGCCAACTATTTTAGTTCCATATGCTATACATTGTTCAGCATGAAAAGAACCCTCTTTACCTGTAAAACCCTGAACGATTACTTTTGTATCTTTATTTACTAATATACTCATATAAATTATTCTCCCTTTGCAGCACGAACTGCTTTTGCTGCACCATCTGCTAAGTCTGTTGCTGCAATTACATTTGGAATATTTGCATTTCTAAGAATTTCTGCTGCTTCTAGAGCATTTGTTCCATCAAGACGAACAATAACTGGAACATGAACATCTACAAGCTTTGTAGCTTCTAAAATACCATTTGCAATTCGGTCACATCGAACAATACCACCAAAAATATTTACAAAAATAGCTTTTACTTTAGGATTTTTAAGAATAATTTCAAAGCCTTTTGCAACTGTTTCAGCATTCGCTTTTCCACCAACATCCAAAAAGTTTGCAGGAGTTCCACCCATATAGTTAATAGTATCCATTGTACCCATTGCAAGACCAGCACCGTTTACCATACAACCTATTTCACCATCTAAACTGATATAAGAGAGTCCATATTGACTTGCTTCACGCTCATCTGCATCTTCTTCTGAAATATCACGCATAGCTTCAATATCTGGATGGCGTCCTAGTGCTGAGTCATCAAATCCCATTTTTCCATCAAGTGCCATAAAATCGCCAGAACCAGTTTTAATCAAAGGATTGATTTCTATCATTTCTGCATCATTTTCAATATACAATGTGTAAAGAGCTTTTGCGAACTTAATGAGTTTATTTTGTTCTTGTGGGTCCGTAATTCCAAGTCCAAATACTAATTCTCTACCATGAAAACCTTGAAAACCAATAGATGGATCAACCGCTATCTTGATAATTTTTTCAGGAGTGTTATGCGCAACGGTTTCAATATCCATTCCACCTTCAGTAGAAGCCATAATTACAGGCATCTCTTTAGCTCGGTCAAGAACAACACCTAAATAAAGTTCATCTACAATATTAGCACCCTCTTCTATATAAACTTTTTGAACAAGTTTACCTTCTGGTCCTGTTTGGTGTGTTACCAGAGTCATTCCTAAAATTTCAGAAGCAAGTTGCTTTACTTCATCTATTGAACGAGCCAATTTAACACCGCCACCAAGACCTCTTCCACCCGCATGAATTTGTGCTTTTACAACCCAAACTTCTCCACCTAACTCATGTGCATTCGCAACAGCTTGTTCTGGTGTATTAGCAATAATACCTCTTGGTGTTGGAACACCATATTTAGCAAAAATTTGCTTCGCCTGATACTCATGTATATTCATTTATTCTCCTTATTTTAAAATGGATGTTACGCTTTGGGCGCAATCATGTCTTCTGGGATAACATATTTATCAAACTCTTCCGCTGTTAAAAGTCCAAGCTCAATTGCTGTCTCTTTAAGTGTAGATTTGTTGGCATGTGCAGTTTTAGCGATTTTAGCTGCATTGTCATACCCAATGTACGGATTTAAAGCCGTTACAAGCATGAGTGAGTTATGTAAATAATGGTCTATCTTATCAACAACTGGCTCAATTCCAACCGCACAATGGTCATTAAAAGAGACAATCGAATCTGCTAAAAGTCTGCAAGATTGTAAAAAGTTATAGGCAATTACTGGTTTAAAAACATTGAGTTGAAAGTTTCCTTGTGAAGCGCCCATTGATATAGCTACATCATTTCCAAAAACTTGACATGTAACCATAGTTACAGCTTCCGCTTGTGTAGGATTTACTTTTCCAGGCATAATAGATGAACCAGGTTCATTTTCTGGGATTTCAATTTCGCCTATACCACATCTTGGTCCACTTGCTAACCATCTTACATCATTTGCTATTTTCATCATGTCTGCTGCTAAAGCTTTTAAAGCACCATGTGAGTAAACAAGAGCATCATGACTAGTGAGTGCATGAAATTTATTTGGAGCAGTTATAAAGTTATGACCTGTGAGTTCTGATAATTTTTTTGCTACTCGCTCTCCAAGTTCAGGGTGTGCGTTAAGACCAGTTCCTACAGCAGTACCACCAAGTGCTAACTCTCTTACAGGCTCTAAAGAATCTTTTGCCATTTTTTCGCACTTGTTAAGCATTTCAACCCAACCGCTAATCTCTTGACCTAAAGTAATCGGTGTAGCATCTTGTAAGTGTGTACGCCCTATTTTAACGATAGATTCAAATTTAGCTGATTTTTCAATCAAAGTAGCCTTGAGTTTAGCGATTGCAGGAAGAACACGCGTCTCAACAGCGATTACAGCTGCAACATGAAGAGCCGTTGGGTATGTATCGTTTGAGCTTTGAGATTTATTTACATCATCGTTAGGATGAATTAGTTTTTCAACTCTAAAATCTCCACCTAATATTTCTGTTGCACGATTTGCAAGTACTTCATTATTGTTCATATTTGATTGCGTACCTGAACCTGTTTGCCAAACAACGAGTGGATAATTTCCATCAAGTTTTCCTGATAACATATCATCAGCGGCATGTGCAATTGCTTCTGCTTTTTTAGCATCTAATTTGCCAAGATCCATATTTACAAGTGCTACTGCTTTTTTAAGATAAGAGAATGCTCTTGTTATTTCATAAGGCATCGTCTCTTCGCCAATAGCAAAGTTTTCTATTGAACGCTGAGTCTGAGCCGCCCAATACGCATCTATAGGCACTTCAATAGGACCCATTGTATCTTTTTCAATTCTTGTTTTCAACTTATTTTCCTCCAAAAAAATTATTTTTATTAAGTGTTTTTATCAATTCTTGAACAGAAGCACAAGAGTTTTTGAACATCTCTTGTTCTGACGCATTTAGAGTAACTTCGATAATTTTTTCTGCTCCATTTGCTCCTAACATTACAGGAACACCTGATACAACATCACTATAACCATATTCGCCCTCTAAATAAACTGCACAAGGATGAATCTGTTTTGTATCTTTTAAAATAGCTTCAACCATAATTGCTGTTGATTTTGCCGGAGCATAATAAGCAGAGCCAGTTTTTAAATAACCAACAATTTCTGCCCCGCCATGACGGGTTCTATCAACAATCTCAGCAATTTCACTATCACTTAGAACATCTGTAAGAGGAACGCCCGCCACAGTTGAGTATCGTGGGAGTGGAACCATGTCATCGCCATGACCGCCCATAACAGAAGCACGAATTTGACCTCCACCATATCCAAGTTTTTCTTGAATAAATGCAGCCATTCTTGAACTATCTAAGATACCTGCCATACCAATTACACGGCTTCTATCAAAACCACTCTCTTTAAGTGCTACATAAGTCATAGCATCCAATGGATTTGAAACCATGATGATAATTGCATCAGGAGAATATTTTGCAATACCTTCGATAACTTCTTTTGTTATGTTGGCATTTATCATAAGTAAATCATCACGACTCATACCAGGAAGTCTAGGGCTACCTGCTGTCACAACTACAACATCACAGTTTACTAACTCTTCCATGGATTCAGCAACTTTTACAACTGTATGACTTCTTACCGCTGAAGCAGCTTGTGACATATCAAGTGCTTTACCACGAGCTACATCTATTTTATTGTCACGAAGAATAATTTCATGGCAAGAACCAAGCATTGCCAACGAGTAAGCTACTGTTGCACCAACATTTCCAGCGCCTACGATTCCTACTCTTTTACCTTGCTTCATGCAAACCCCTTGAAATTCAATATTCAGTTAAAATTTTCATCTTTTTTATAAAACTAAAAAGTTTCATAAAAAAATGAAATCAGAAGAAGTCTATTTTATGCCATTCTAAAAGCATAAAATATAAATCTTCTTATGTTAATTATATAGCGTCGATAATACTATTTAAAGTAGCAGATGGTCTCATTGCCGCTTCCGCTTTAGCATCATTTGGATGGTAATAACCACCAATATCTTGAGCCTTACCTTCAACAGAAAGTAATTCTTCAATAATTTTAGCCTCATTATCTTTAAGTGCTTTTGCTACAGGTGCAAATTTATCAGCTAATGTTTTACTTTGGGTTTGAGAAGCCAATGCCTCTGCCCAAAATTGAGCTAAAAAGAAGTGACTTGCTTTATTGTCTGGCTCACCAGCTTTTCTTGATGGCTCTTTGTTATTATCCAAGTATGCGTTATTTGCCTCGTCAAGTGCCGCAGTTACAACTTCAAGCTCTTTTGACTTATTTTTTTGTGCAATAAATCTTAAAGATTCTGCAAGTGCTAAAAATTCACCTAAAGAGTCCCATCTTAAGTGACCTTCAGTTAAAAATTGATCCACATGTTTAGGAGCAGAACCACCAGCACCAGTTTCAAATAAACCGCCACCTGCGAGTAGAGGAACAATAGAAAGCATTTTTGCAGATGTTCCAAGCTCTAAAATTGGGAAAAGATCTGTTAAATAATCTCTTAAAACATTTCCAGTTACAGAAATAGCATTTTGACCTTTTCTTACCAATTTAAGGCTATAAGCCATTGCTTTTTCAGGTGCTAATATTTCGATTGTTAATCCTGAAGTATCAAAATTTTTGAGGTACTCATTCACTTTTTTAATCATATTTGCATCATGCGCACGGTTTTCATCTAACCAAAACACTGCTGGTTCACCAGTTAATCTTGCTCTCTCAACCGCTAATCTAACCCAGTCTTTGATTGGAACATCTTTACATCTAGACATTCTCCAAATATCACCTGCTTCAACATTAAATTCCATAAGTGTCGAACCGTCAGTATCAAGTACTTTTACAACACCATCTTCTATCAGTTCAAAAGTTGTTGGGTGAGAACCATACTCTTCAGCTTTTTGTGCCATAAGACCAACATTTGACACAGAACCCATAGTTGTTACATCAAATTGTCCATTTTTTACACAATCATCCACACACTCTTTGTACATAGTTGCATAACATCTATCAGGAATTACAGAAACACACTCTTGAACTTCACCTTTAGCATTCCACATTTTACCACCGTCTCTTATAACAACTGGCATAGAAGCATCGATAATTACATCGTTTGAAGCGTGTAAGTTCGTAATACCCTTGTCTGAATCAACCATAGCAATATTTGGTTGTGTAGCATACACATCCATAATCGCTTTTTCGATTTCAGCTTTTTTATCTGCTGGTAATTTTTCTAATTTCTTGTATAAATCACCAAGACCTAAATTAGAGTTAAAACCAATCTCTTTAAACTCTGCTGTATATTTTGCAAATACATCTTTAAAGAAAACTTCAACAGCGTGGCCAAACATAATTGGGTCTGAAACTTTCATCATCGTTGCTTTAAGGTGAATAGACCATAAAACATCTTTTGCTTTTGCCTCTTCTATCGTTTGAGCCAAGAAAGTTCTTAAAGCATTTTTAGATAGAAATGTACCATCTAAAACTTCTTTATCAACAGCATTAATCTCTTTCAAAAGATTACCATTAAGTTCAATTCTTACTTTGCCATCACCACTTTTAATCACTGATTTTTCATTTGCATAAAAATCGCCACTATTCATATGAGATACATACGCTTTAGAATTTTCAGAAAAAGCTCTTAATTTATGTGGATTTTTCTTAGCAAAGTTTTTAACAGCTAACGCTGCTCTTCTGTCTGAATTACCTTCACGAAGAACTGGATTTACAGCAGAACCAAGGCATGTGGAATATTTTTCTTTTATCGCTTCTTCCTCAGCATTTTTTGGAGCTTCTGGAAAATCTGGTAATTTATACCCTTGAGATTGAAGTTCAGCGATACACTCTTTAAGTTGTGGTACCGAAGCAGAAATATTTGGTAGTTTTATAATGTTACCATCTGGTTGTTGCACAACTTCACCTAAATAAGCTAATTCGTCAGCGATTTTTTGATCGTCTGTTAAAAATTCTCCAAAAGTTGCAATAACTCTACCTGCTAAAGAGATATCTCTAGTTTCAACTTCTACACCTGCCGCTTGTGTGAAAGCGTTCACGATAGGTAGAAGTGAATATGTTGCTAAAGCCGGTGCTTCATCAATTTTTGACCAAATTATTTTTGACATTCTGTATCCTCATAAGGGTGATATTTAATTTACATACTCATGATAACACTAAGATAGCTAATTATTTAGTAAGCCTGTGTAAACATTGAGTTATATTTACAATTTGTTTCATTTTGTAGCACGCTTTATATTGGTTAAATGTGTAGAATAGTTACATGAAAAATCATGTGTTCCCTCTTTAGACTTCATAAAATATAGATAGTCTGTTTTAGCAGGAAATACTGCGGCTCTTAGGGCATCAAAGCTAACATTACATACAGGAATGGATGGAACATCTGCATTTTTATATGTGTTAAAAACACTCATATCTTCTCTTATACGCTCTGGTGTCACTTTTGTATGTGAAAACTCTCCATAATTAAGCGTTCCATCCATTTGTAATTTCATACCTTTATTAAGCCTGTTATATATTACGGAGCTTACAAGTGGCATCTCTTCCACATTTGCTGATTCTTTTTGAATAACTGATGCTATTGCTACATATCGAAACCATTTCGTTTCATTAAAACTTCCAAAAAATTTTATAGATAAGTTTTTCATTTGAGTGGATGAAGTCTCTAACAAAATTTTTATAAGTTCCTTTTCTGTAATACCAAGAGGCATTTTATATGTGTTTGGAACAAAAGCACCCTCTTTTTGTGGAGTATATAATTCGTACTCTTTTTGTAACTTTTCTCTATCAAGTTTCAAATTACTCGAGAGTTGATTTAAAAATATATAAGTTGTCTCTCCTGGAATAAGTGTGATATCCTGAAGAGCTGCTTTTGCGGTCGTTAATTTATATAAAAAATCTGCTTTTGTACTTTGAGTTACTCCTATATTTACCCAACCACTTTGCGGAATGCCTATAATTCTTAAAAGTAAGGCGTCAAGTTTGCTTACATTATAATTTTCCTGACGCATTTGTGTTATAATCTGACTAATTGAACCCTGAGGTATGTATATGACTTTAGAGGTATTTATAGGCTTATTTAGGTAGTACATGAACGACAAAATAATTATTAAAGCTATATCAAAAATCCACTCTGCTATTGTCAATTTTTTATCTTTCATATTTTTGCTGTTTTTCCTAACTTTTATTGTTTTACAAAATGGAATATATTTAGAAAATATCTCACTTCCAAATGTTGAAATTAAGCAATTATACATTAAGTGGAACGAAAAAATAAATATTTCTATAAAAGAAACAGAGATAGTTCATAAAACAAATAATTCCCCTATAGATTTTGAAGAAATAAATAAAGTATTACAACAAATTCCTATTTTCAACAACTGGTTTGAGAGTATAATTATTGATAAACTAGTGTTCAACAATATCACCGCCTCATTCAGTTATAAAGAAGGAAAAAATGGATTTTTCACAGCTTCTTCACCAGATTTTTCACTTAAAAGTTCACTTTTTTTTGAATCAAATTTATTAAATTTACAAATTGATGAATTTATAGATTTAAAAAGAAAAATCACGACTTCTGGAAATATAATAGTTGACAATGAAAATTTAGAACTAGCAACATCTCTGAATGTAAATATAAATAATGATATATCTTTGAATGTACTCACTTTAGCAAACAAAGATAAGCTTTTTTACAAAGTAAACTCACTAAAAAATATTAAAAATATCAATTACACAATGAAATTACTTGATTTACATCCAGATGTTAAATATTGGGCGTATGAAGCTATTGAGATGTCTCATGCGACTATAGAATCTGCGTTTGGCTGGTTAGAATATAAAAATTTAGATACAGCGTATAAAAATATATCAGTATCCGCTACTGGACATAATTTATCCTATAAATACAATCCAAATTTAGACGCTGTTCATAGTAAAACAACAGAATTAAAGTTCAAAGATGGAGTGCTTTCTATATATCCTAAACAAGCCTACTCTTATGATAATGCTTTAGATAAAAGTTGGTTAAAAATCGATTTTACACCAAAAGAAGAAGTACTCACACTCCATTTGCTTTTTGATGCAAAACTAGATAAAAATATATTAAATATTTTGAGCAGTTACAAAATTAATGTTCCCTTTTTACAGAATAGTGGAACAACAAAAACAAATCTCAAATTAACTGTTAATTTACGAACTATAGGAGTTGAAGCAAATGGTGATTTTTTCACAAAAAAAGCCAATTTTGACTATTTAGGATTAAAAATAGATGTATCGGATGTTTCCGTTTTACTTAATAATTACGATGTGAAGATAAATAATATGTTAGCGCAGTATAAAGATATAGCCACTACAAAAGTGAATGTAAGTTATGACGCTCATAAAGGCGAAGGTAAAATAAATTTTGATGTTAAAAATATTGCATTTAAAGATTTTAATATTTCACTCAACAATAAAGAACCTCTCAAAGTTATCTATTCTATTGCACCAAAACAAGATACTATTGATGTAGCAAATTCAACTTGGTTCTATAAAGATAAAGTAATTAATATAGATAAAATGTCTCTCCCTTTTAGCCTAGCAGAACTCATTATCCACATGCCAAGAACGCTCGTAAATGTGCCAAATATCGCTTCGGTATATGTTTCTGGTGTATCCGAACTTAAAACAGATAAAGTGAATTTAAATCTAGATTTTGCATCTTTCTCATACGAAGGAATAAAATTATCACAACCAATCAGTTCTATAAATCTTCTTTATGATAAAAAAATTACCCTGAGTGCAAACAATAAAATTGGATTTACTTTTAATAGCTTGGCATGTGGATTAGATAAACCAACAATAGATATTGACAATAACAACTTTACTCTAAAATCTTCTTCTGTTAACATTGATGATTTCGCAAAAGCAAAGCTCACTGGAAACTATGATTTCAAAGAAAATAAGGGCTTAGTTGCACTAGAAGAATTAAATATTTCAAATAAAGAGAGAGGAGAAATGTTTGCAAGTGATGAAAAAATAAATTTAGATATAGTGAAATCGGATAGAAATATAAAAGTGAATATTCCAAAATTAGACACAAGTTACACTCAAAGTAATGAGAAGATGAGTTTAGATATAAAATCTATAGATAAGTTGGCACAAAATTCAAAAATACTGCAAGACTTTAATATAACGACGGGCAATTTTAACCTAAATAAAAATTTTAGTGACAACCATACAAAGTTTGTAGCAAATATAAAACATCCATACAAACTCCTCGTAAAAGAAAATGAACCTGTTGAAGACTATAGTATAGAAGGAAAAATAAATAATACAACCAAAAAAACATCCTTAAATATCAATAACGATGCCCTAAAAATTACTATAGATAAAGATATTAGAATCAGAATGAAAGATACAGGTGTAAATGTGGACTCACTCATTAACTTTATACACAATCAACCTGATTCCAATAATTCTAGTACTTCTGAAAGCTCTGAGAGTTCTAAAAGTAAAAATGTAATAATGAATGCTAAAAATTCCTATTTATATATTAGTAAAGATAGACATGTATTATCAGATACCCTTTATTTGGAATATCATGACAAAATAACTGCAGCGCATTTTACACATGCCAAAGGAAACGCAAAAATAGATATACAAAATGGTGAACTTCATGTTTATGGAGAAAATTTTAATGATATTTTTATGCAGAATTTGTTTGTTTTATCAAAGTTTAAAGGCGGTTCATTTGATTTTTCAGTAGATGGCACAACAGAAGAATATGATGGTTTATTTTATATAAAAGACACCATAGTCTTAGACTATAAAATTTTAAATAATGTACTAGCCTTTGTAAACACGATACCATCTCTTGTAACATTTTCACTTCCTGGATATAGCTCCAATGGATTAAATGTGAGTAGTGCTTATATGCACTTTAATTCTAAAGATAATCTCTTTACTATAAGTGATATATATCTTGATTCTAAAGAGATAGATATTTTAGGCAAAGGAACAGCTAACTTAAATACGAATAATATAAATTTACTATTGAACTTAAAAACTGATTTAGCTAGTAGTATTTTAAATATTCCCGTTGTGAGTTATATTTTATTTGATGGAAAAACACTCTCAACTACGGTAAATGTTACAGGTGCATTAGACAATCCAGATGTAAAATCTTTAATCGCAGAAGATATAGTTGTAGCCCCTTTAAATATAATTAAAAGAGCTTTATTTCTTCCATACCATCTAATCTCAAACGATGAGGAAAAAGAAGAATAATATTTAGCTATTCATTTCTTAAAACAGTTAAAATATCAACTTCACTCGCTTTTTTTGCAGGATAATAAGACGAAATTATTACGATAAAAAAAGCGCCTACAACGATAAGTATAAAATCTTTTAAACTTAAATCGAGTGGAAGTGTTGCAGTTGGGTAAACATCTTTTGGTAGAGATACAATATCAAAAGTACTCAGTACCCATAATCCACTCATACCAAAAACTACTCCAGCTAAAATCCCACTCACACCAATAACAATACCTAAATATAAAAATACCTTCTTAATTTCAAGTGTTGTTGTTCCAAGCGATAAAAGTAGAGCTATTTCCCCTCTTCTATTCATTACAGTCATTAAAAGCGAAGAGATGATATTTATAGCAGCTATTAATATAATAAGCATTAAAACTATAAATAAAGAGGCTTTTTCTAGCTCAAGAGCGGCAAAAAAGTTTACATTATCTTCCCACCAGCCTTTAACACTCACGCTAATAGGTAACTCTTTTTTAATCTTTAGTATATCGGCATGTGGATTATTTGAAAATACATGAATACCATCGTATTGATTGTATGGAATGTTGAGTATAGTTTGAAGTGATGAAAGCGTTGTATAACTATATGCTTTATCATATGCTGAGAGTCCTGAATCAAAGACACTTTTAACATTAAATCTTTTAATTTTAGGTGTAACTGCAAGTCCACCTGGCTCAACATGGGTAAATATATACATCAATTTATCATCAATGTGTAAATCAAATTCATCTTTTAAAGATTTTCCAACAAGTATATCAAATCTATCCATATCACTATTTTTTATAGCTTTATCTATAACATTGTTTACTTTGGCTTCTTCTTTAAAATTTACACCAAAAATATATCCACCCTCTAATTTGCTTCCATTTCTTGCCATAACAGCTGATTGGACATAAGGACTAAAAGAGAGTTCTGGAAATTTTGATTCTAAATCTGAAAGTAAGTTTTCATCTACAGACCCATAAAACTTGGGAAGAATTGTGAGAGGATAATTCATAATTGTGAGTTTCTTTTTAAACTCATTATCAAAACCATTCATAAGTGCCATAGCTATGAGAAGAACTGCAACACCTAATGATATTCCTATGAATGCAAGTAATGCAGACAAGAATATAAAAGGTTGCTCATTGTCAAATCGTAAAAATCTCTTTACAAGATATGGAACTATTGAAGTTTTCAAGACGCAAACACACCTTTTTTAGGACCACTTTTTCCACAGCAAAGTTTATATTTTTTACCACTTCCACATGGACAGATATCGTTTCTAGTTACTTTTTTTTCAAGTATATTTTCTTCATCATTCGAATGATTAAACTGTAACAAAGATTCTTGTATTTTTTGCTCTTGAGCTAATTTATCTGCAAGTCTTGCAGCTTCATCTTCTGGAGATTCTACTCTAAACTGAATAATTTGGAGAGTTTTAATAGTGTTAAATTTAATATCATTAATTAACTCTTCAAAAAGGTTAAAACTCTCTTTTTTATACTCAACTAGTGGATCTTTTTGGTTATAGGCACGAAGTCTAATCCCTGTTTTCATATTATCCATAGAATAGAGATGCTCTCTCCATGCTTTATCAAGTTCTTTAAGGTAGAACTCTTTTTCTATTTCTTGGCGTATTTCATCTTCTAAAACACCCATTTTTTTATCATAAGACTCTTTAACGGTATGAATGAGCGAACTTAGTAAATTTTCATATTCTAAAGAAGATAATTCATCACTGCTTAAATCAAAGTTAATATCTTCTTTTAAAAGTTCAGAAACTTTTTTAAGATTAAAATCTTCTTTTATTCCTCCGTTGAAAATATTGGATGCTGCGAGTATGTGATGCACATATTCAATCCTAATATCATCAATTTTTGACGCTATGTCATACTCTTTATCTAAAAGTTGATTTCTAAACTTATAAACAATTTTTCTCTGCTCGTTTGCAACATCATCATACTCTACAATCTGCTTTCTACCTTCGTAGTGCATATTTTCAACTTTTTTCTGAGCTTTTTCAACTGCACGAGTCACCATTTTAGACTCGATATATTCGCCATCTTCAACGCCAAGTCTTTCCATGATAGATTTAATCTTGTCTGAACCAAAGATGCGAAGAAGATTATCTTCTAAAGAGAGATAAAATTGCGTAGTACCAGCATCGCCTTGTCGCCCTGAACGACCACGAAGTTGATTGTCAATACGACGATTTTCATGTCTTTCAGTTCCAACAATATATAATCCACCAAGAGCTTTTACTTCATCATTTACTTTAATATCAACACCACGACCAGCCATATTTGTAGCAATCGTAACAGCACCTTTTGCTCCAGCATTTTTGATAATCTCGCCCTCTTGAGCGTGATTTTTAGCATTTAAAACTGTATGTGCAATTTTTTCTTTTTGAAGAACAGCATGAAGTGCTTCCGATTTTTCGATAGAAGCCGTACCAATTAAAACTGGTTGCCCAGTTTTTGAAAGTTTTTTGATTGTATCTATAACCGCACTAAATTTTTCTTTTTCAGTTTTGTAGATCAAATCATTTAAATCTTTTCTTGAAATAGGTATATTTGTTGGAATAGAAACAACATCAAGTGAATAAATTTGAGCAAACTCTGTTGCTTCCGTTTCTGCAGTTCCTGTCATACCAGAAAGCTTTTTATACATTCTAAAATAATTTTGAAATGTTATGTCTGCTAGAGTTTGCGTCTCTTCTTTTACTTCCACTTTTTCTTTGGCTTCAAGTGCTTGGTGGAGTCCTTCAGAAAAACGACGACCTTCACTTAAACGACCAGTAAACTCATCAACAATAACAACTTCGCCATCATTCACAACATAATCAACATCTTTTTCAAAAAGATAATTTGCTTTGAGTGCTTGATCTAAGGCATGTGGAAGTGAAGCGTTTTCTATGCTATATAAGTTTTCTACCTTAAATAACTCTTCTGCTTTAGTTATACCATCTTCAGTTATTAAGACAACTTTGTCTTTTTCATCCACAGTAAAATGTTCATCTTTAACCAATTCAAGTGCGATGTTATTCGCAATTGTATAATCTTGCATACTTCTATTTGTTGGACCAGAAATGATTAATGGTGTTCTAGCTTCATCTATCAAAATAGAGTCAACTTCATCCACAATAACAAAATTATGATTTCTTTGAGTCATATTTTCTTTTGAATAACTCATATTATCTCTTAAATAATCAAACCCAAATTCATTATTTGTTCCATAAGTTATATCAGCACTATAAGCGTCTCTTTTAGCCTTAGAATCATACATGCCTTCAAGCACAGTTCCTACACTAAACCCCAAAAAGTTATACAAAACTCCCATTTCTCTTGCATCTCTGGACGCAAGATAATCATTTACGGTTACAAGATGAACACCTTTTCCCGTCATTGCATTTAAAACAATAGCCAATGTTGCAACAAGGGTCTTGCCCTCGCCCGTTTTCATTTCAGCTATTCGACCTTCATGAAGCACCATTCCGCCGATGAGTTGCACATCAAAATGCCTCATGTTAAGAACTCTTTTACTTGCTTCTCTTGTGATAGCAAAAGAGTCTTCTAAAACATCATCCAATGTTTTTTCTTCGTTCAATACAGAGTTTCTCAACTCTAAAAACTCTGCTTTAAGTTCATCATCACCGAGGAGCTCGTACTTACTCTCAAGTGCATTTATATTTTTTACTTTTTTTAAATATTTTTTTAGTTCACGATCATTTGAAGTACCAAAAATCTTACCCATGAATGCTTGTAGCATTTTCAACCTTATGTATAACAATTGCAATAATTGTCAAAGAAATTCCCGTGATTCTAGCATACTATAAATTATAGTTTGCATAAATCATAATTTAACTACGCTTGAATATCCAACCCCATTGTTTTACCAAGTCGCTGTTTTGCAAAAATATATTTATTCTCATCGTCTTTTGCAAATTGCTCTGCTACTTGATTAACCAAATCTTTACTTAGGTTAAATGCTTTAATAATACTATTCTGAGCATCTTGGTTAATTCGTTTACTGCTAGAGCCATTCACACTAAAATCTTTATTAAGTTCATTCATAAGAGCTTTCATACCGATTTTTTGAACTTCATCTGGCTTGTTTTGCGTTGTTTGAGTTTGTGTTGTATTCTCATTTTTCGCTACACCCGTAGCCTGATTTATCATATCGTTACTCAAACCAAATGCTTTTTGTTGTGCTTGAACAATCTCTGCTTTTTCTTTCTCATCCATATTTTTATTATTCAAAACACTCTGAACAACTTTCATGCCTCGCTTTTGCGTATCATTCATCTCGATACTTTCTGCTTTTTGTGTTGCTTTTTCTGTTTTGGCTTCACTTGTTGCTTGATTAACCATAGAATCACTTAAACCAAAAACTTTTTGTTGTGTTTGAAGAATCTCTGCTCTCTCTTTTTCATTCATATCTTTATTGTTAAGAGTATGCTCGATAACTTTCATTCCTCGCTTTTGCGTATCATTGAGTTCTATAGTTTCTGCTTTTTTTGTTGTATTATCTGTTTTCGTTGCTGAGGCTACATCACTCGCTTTTTCTTTTGAAGAACTAAGTTGAAGATGTGAATCTCTCCATAAAGGAGCTTGTGTGTTTACAGAGCTATTTGTACTAATCGTTGCCATTGAATCCCCCTTGTAATATCATTTCATTCTATAATTTTACTTAATAAATCATAAGAATTTCTTTATCTATAATTTATTGCACAAATAAGAAAAAAATATTACAAAGAGAATAAACAAATCTGATATAATTTCGCCATTAAGGAGTCTTATGAAACATATACTAATGCTACTCATCTCATGTACTTTGAGTTTCGCTTCACTCGATGATATCAACTCTTTTGAGGCTGATTTTGTTCAAACTGTGAGTGATGAAAATAACAAAATTTTGAACTATAGTGGTTCGATTATTGCTGCAAAGCCACAAAATGTGAAATGGAACTACATAAAACCAGTGAAAAAAAATGTGTATATTGATACACATAGTGTGACAATTGTTGAGCCAGAAATAGAACAAGTTATTATTAAAGAAATAGATTCAAATTTTAATTTTTTTAATATGATTCATAATGCAGAAAAAGTGAAAGAAAACACTTTTGTTACTAACTTTAAAGAGTCAAAATTTACTATAACTACAAAAAATAATTTTATTAAATCTATCTCTTATATTGATGAGTTTGAAAATAAAGTGATGATTGTTTTTGAAAATCAAAAACAAAATGAAAATGTAGATGTGAAGTTATTTATTCCAAAATTTCCGAGTAATTTTGATATTATAAAAGATTAATTAGGTTTAAAAATTTATACAAATGAGAGATAACGACGCGAATTGCGTCGTTATAAGAGTTTTAAAACTTATACAGCTTTAATAGTAACACCATATTTCTCTTCAGCTACTGTACGCGCTTCAAGCTTATAATCTGCAATTTCGTTGAAGTTTAAGTATTTGTAAACATCATCTGTTTTACCAGCAAGTTTTTGAGGAACAATACTCATATATTCTGCAACGGTAGGTATGCGTCCAAGTTTAGAACATACTGATGCAAGTTCAGCAGAACCAAGAAAAACCTGAGTTCCCTTACCTAAACGATTATCAAAGTTACGCGTAGAAGTTGAGAATACAGTTGCACCTTCTCGTGAACTTGCTTGATTACCCATACAAAGAGAACATCCAGGAACTTCAGTTCGTGCGCCGATTGCACCGTACACTTCGTAATAACCTTCGTTGATCAGTTGTTGCTCATCCATACGAGTTGGTGGAACAATCCAGAACTTCTCAACTGCAACTTTACCTTCACCACGCATTACTTCACCCGCTGCACGATAGTGACCAATGTTTGTCATACAGCTTCCTAAGAATACTTCATCAATTTTTTCACCAGCAACTTCACTTAAAAGTTTTACATTATCTGGATCATTAGGACATGCAAGAATTGGCTCTTTTACATCATTTAAATCTATTTCGATAATCGCTGCATACTCTGCATCCGCATCTGGCTGCATCAAAGATGGGTTTGCTACCCACTCTTTCATTCTATCTGCTCGACGCTGTAAAGTGCGCGCATCTTGGTAACCATCAGCAATCATAGATTCAATCAAGATAATATTTGATTTTAAATATTCGATTACAGGTTCATTGTTTAATAGTACTGTACACGCCGCTGCAGAACGCTCAGCCGAAGCATCTGAAAGTTCAAATGCTTGTTCCGCTTTAAGATTTGGAAGACCTTCGATTTCTAAGATACGACCATTGAAAATATTTTTCTTGCCTTTCTTCTCAACAGTTAAAAGACCCTCTTTGATTGCATAGTAAGGAATCGCATTTACAAGGTCACGAAGCGTAATCCCTGGTTGTAATTCGCCCTTGAAACGCACAAGTACAGACTCTGGCATCGTTAAAGGCATAGAACCTGTAACTGCAGCGAATGCAACGATACCTGAACCGCCAGGAAAAGAGATACCGATTGGGAAACGCGTATGACTATCTGCACCCGTTCCAACAGTATCTGGAAGCGTTAAACGATTTAACCATGAGTGGATTACACCATCGCCTGGACGAAGTGCTACACCTGAACGATTTGAGATAAACTCAGGAAGAGTATGGTGCATGATAACATCCGATGGTTTTGGATATGCCGCTGTATGACAGAATGATTGCATTACTAAGTCAGCTGAGAAGCCAAGTGCCGCAAGTTCTTTAATCTCATCTCTTGTCATTGGACCTGTTGTATCTTGAGAACCAACAGTTGTAGTCACTGGCTCAACATACATACCTGGGCGAACACCCGCGATTCCACATGCCTTGCCAACCATTTTTTGTGCAAGAGTATAACCTTTACCGCTATCAGTTGGTTGCTCTGCCGTTAAGAATACATCCGATGCTCCAAGACCAAGAACATTACAAGCTTTTGCTGTTAAACCACGACCGATAATTAGAGGAATACGACCACCTGCACGAACTTCATCTGTAATAGTATTTGGATTTAATTTAAAAGTAGCGATACAAACACCGTTTTTATGCGCCTCGCCTTTATATGGGTAAATCGTTACAACATCACCCGTCTCCATAGCAGTTACATCCATCTCTAATGGTAATGCGCCTGAATCTTCACAAGTAGCAAAGAAAATTGGAGCGATAATACCACCAATTACCACACCGCCAGTGCGCTTATTTGGAACACCTGGGATATCTTCGCCCATATGCCACTGAACTGAGTTAACACCTGATTTACGGCTTGAACCAGTACCAACAACATCGCCAACATAAGCGATTGGATGCCCTGCTTCTTTTAACTTCGCAATAGTAGCTATTGGATTTTCCATTTTAGAAACTAGCATAGAGTTCGCATGTAGGGGAATATCTGAACGAGTAAATGCCTCAGAAGCTGGAGAAAGGTCATCAGTATTTGTCTCACCTGGAACTTTGTACACAGTAATAGTGATTTCTGATGCCAATGCAGGAGTAGAAGTAAACCACTCTGCATTTGCCCATGAAGTCATAACTTCTGTGGCATGTGGATTTCCTGATTTATGTAACTCTTCTACATCGTTAAACGCATCATAAACAAGCAAAGTCTGCTTTAGCGCCTCTTTAGCAGCTTCTACAACAGCACTATTTTTAGAAGTTAATCCATTAATTATAGGTTTAACATTGTACCCACCGAGCATCATACCCATTATTTTTATTGCATGTTCAGGAGCAATTGCACTAATAGCTATTTTCTCAGCTGCAACATCATTTAAAAAAGCAGCTTTTACATAAGCCGCATCATCAACACCTGGTGATACACGATTTGTGATAAGGTCGATATTTTGAATCATATCACCTTCACCAGCTTTAATCATCTCAACTAATGCAGCAGTTTGTTCAACTGAAAGTGGTAATGGTGGAACACCAAGTGTTTCTCTTTCAATTATATGTGCTTTATATTCTTCAATAAATGCCATTGTTTTTCCTGTTTATAAATTTTGTAGGATTATAGCAAAATATAAACGGCTTATTTTTAATATGTTTCAAAAAGAAACATATTAATTTGATTTAATTCCATATATGTTTATTATTGTAACATTTATAAACTTCTTTTTTTTAACTCCATGTCAATGTTCTCTCTATCCACACCTCTATAGCTACTTTTTAGCCATATAAGATAGGAATCTGGAAGTTCAGAGTAGAACATTCCTTTATATTGACCAAATTCTATTTTCTTATAACTTTGTATTTCTAAAGTTTTTTCTTCACACTTTGCATCTATCTCCACATGCCTTAAAAGTGTAACAAACTCATCAAAATCTAATCTTTTTGCAATTGAGAAAGTATAACTCTCAAAATCAAAAAAACCTTGTCTCGCATTGACAAAGGTTTCTATATTTTGTATCTCTATAACACTGAGTTGCTCTAAGTTCTCAACAAATACACTAAAAGAATTTTGATGTTTTGTAAATATAAATCGTGCCTGACTCATTAGAGAATTTCACGAATTCCTTTAGAATTAGGGGAAGAGAGTATTCCCTCATTTTCTAATTGCTCAATCAATCTCGCAGATTTGTTATAGCCAATTTGAAGTTTTCTTTGTAAATATGAGATAGAAGTTTTTCTATCTGTTAAAATCACATTTTTTGCTTCATCAAAAAGAGGGTCAAGTTCTTCATAGGTGTCATTTGAAGAAGATGAACTTAGCTCATTTTCTTCAAGTAAAAAACTTTTATCATAATTTGGGGCTCTTTGAGATTTGATAAAATTAACTATATTTTCAATCTCTGTTTCTGTACTCCATGGAGCATGAAGACGAACTAGCCCAGTAGAACCTGGAGGAGTAAAAAGCATATCTCCCTTACCTAAAAGTGACTCTGCACCCTGTTGATCCAAAATAATTTTACTATCAACTTTTTGCCCTACTCTGTATGATATTCTTGATGGTAAATTTGCTTTAATCAAACCTGTAACAACATCCACAGAAGGTCTTTGCGTTGCTACAACCAAATGTATTCCTGAAGCTCTTGCCATTTGTGCAAGTCTTGCGATAGAGTGTTCCACATCTTTGCCACTCGTCATCATCAAATCCGCTAACTCATCAATAATTACTACGATGTAAGGAAAGTGTTCACCGCCCTCAATTTTTACTTTTTCATTATAGTTTTCTATATTTTTCGTTCTATTTTCACTCATAAGTTGATAGCGGCGTTCCATTTCATGCACCATATTATTTAAAGCTACGATTGCTTGTTTTGGTTTTGTGATAACTGGAGTAAGAAGATGTGGAATATCATTATAAATTGAAAATTCCAACATTTTTGGGTCAATCATTAAAAGTCTGAGTTGATCTGGTGAATTTTTATATAAAAGACTTAAAATCATAGCGTTAATTCCGACACTTTTACCACTTCCAGTTGTTCCAGCAATGAGCAAGTGAGGAAGTTTTTTAAGGTCAGTTATAAAAGGTTTCCCAACTATATCTTTTCCTAAAACTATAGTTAGTGGCGATGAAGACTCTTTAAAAAGTTTGCTATCAAGTAAATCTCTGAGGTAAATCGTATCAACAGTAGCATTTGGTATCTCGATGCCAACTACATCTTTTCCAGGAATCGGAGCTTGGATGCGGATACTCTCAGCTGAGAGTGCCATCGCTAAATCATCTTGAAGATTTAAAATTCTTGAAACTTTTACATTTGCAGCAGGTTTAAATTCAAATGTAGAAACAACAGGACCTGCATAAGTTCGAACTACATCGCCATCTATTTTAAAATGAGCCAATTTTTCTATAAGGTAGCGGATTTTATCATCTACTTCACTCTCATCTACACTATGAGCGGCAGATGTTGGCTTTTGTAAAAAATCAACAGAAGGAAGAGTGAAATTTTTTGGTTTTTCAACTTCACCTTTTTCTATTGTTTCTAAAAGTTTTGTATTTTCTTCAAGTTCATCTATGATAATTGCATTTTTTTGTTCTTTTACTTTTGAGACTAATTCTAAAATATTGTTTGGTTTTTCAGACTTTACACTTTCAATAGTTCTATTTATACTATTTTTTACAACATCTTCTTTGGCATGTGGAACTTCTTTAATTTCTTCAAAAAGTTGCTTTTGTAGAGGTGGATTATTCACTTCTGGCTTAGAAAACAGATTGATTTTTTCTTTATTTTCTACATTTACACTATTTTCTATTTTTTCATCTTTTTTTTTAATCTCTTTATTGGAATCTTCTTTTACGGCATGTGGAATATCTTGGATTGTAGATTTTGGAAATTTATTTTTAATAAAATTACTAACAATAGATGCAATTTCATCTGAATTTTTATCAAGAATAATTACAGTTGAAACTAAAGTTGTAATAAGCCAAAATACCCAAAGTCCAAAAAGCCCAATATAAGGGGATAAAAAATCTACAAAATCACCTGCTATTTTTCCTCTAAATCCATTTTGTACCAAAAGTGACTGCGCAAGTAAAAAAGAGAAAAATAATAAAAAGAGTGCCATAACAAGTTCAGCTTTTCTAAAGTCAAAAACAGTGTTTTTATATAAAAAATAGAGAGGAACAAGCGATACTAAAAGATAAATAAAAGATAAATACCCAAAATATTGATGGTTGTAAGAGGCAAAAACTGCTCCATAACTCCCTATAAAGCCACTATTACCAAAAATTGTTGCAAAACCTAAATATATCAATAAACCAAAAACTATAATAAAAACAGCATCTTTCAAATCATCTTACCTTTAGAAATTAATAATTATTTTAATGAGCGAAGTATAGCCAAAAAGCATTCCATAAAGAATTTTTTTGGCATTTTGAAATGTGAAAATTAAAGAATTTTATAAAAAATTTACTAAACTCAATTTTGAAATTTTGCCCACCGTAGATAGCATCGCATTATAGTTTGTTGTTAATTGAGTTAATTGCAACGATGCTTCTGCTAAATCTGTATCAATTACAGAAGAACGCAGAGTTTTAGTACTCAACTCCAACATAGATGTTCGTTGTAATGAAGAAGTCAGGGTATTGGAATGTGCACCAACTTGAGATTGAGTTGTGTAAATATGTCCTTGCAAATCATCCATCATAGCCATAGCATTGTTTATACCTACATTTCTCATATTACCTATTGAACTATCTGGATTGTTTTTTTGATTTTCAACAGCTGTAATAACTTCATTTATCGTTTTAAAAAAATCTGTTTTTGGATCACGAATAGTAAGTGCATTGTTTGAATTAAATGACAGTACAGAACTGGTTGAACCTACACCAGAAACAGGGGGAAAACCTGTACCACTATTAACATCATAAAGAGCTACAGTAGCTTTTGTACTGATGACATTCAAATCTCCAAATTTAATTTTACCATCATAAGAGAGAGATGTTTTTCCAACAGCATTTGAAGAAGTAGCAGCACTATCATAAGCAGCCGCTGTATTTACGGCTGGAATTTGATTCGTTACAACCATATTCATAACATCCATCATTTGTTGATATGTCATCTCATCTGCATCTACTGCTGCCCTTGTCGTAGCAACATTAAAAATACTATAGTTTGTAACCCCACCATCAAGTGAAAAAGTTGAACCACCACCCGCCGTATTTTTAAAATCTATTTGAGCAGTAAAAGCAGTACCACTTGTATCTGTGCCAGATAATTTAAACTGCGTACCATCGAGAGTTCCCGCAGTTCCTTGAGATAAATCAGCAACTTCAGAAATTTTTGTAGAAGGAGTAGCAAAAGCATTTGTGCCCTTAACTATTTGAGCAACATTCGATGACACTGTATTTCCTACAACACTAAACTGAGTTTTATCATAAAGTAAGCCACTAATATTTGAAGCGCCAACAGAACCATAAGATGATTTTATAAATTCTTTTACATATAAATTTGGATTTACAGCTGTACTCAAGCCAAGCATTATATTATCGAAATTAGGTTCTCCACTATCCAATAAAGATATATCAGCTACATCCGCAGCAGCTCCACCACTCAAATCAACAGCACCAACCATATTAAAATCTAATTTACTCGAGCCTTTTATTTTATCATCTACAACTATTTGCCCAGATCCATTCATTGAAACATTGACGACTTTGTTGCCAAGTGTATTTCCAAAAGCATTTCCAATATGCGTTAATAAAGCATCGACTTTTTCATCATCTCTCATAGCTATTTTTTCACTAAAAGCAGTTCCATCACTTCGAACACCTCTAACATAAAACTTATGTTTTGAATTTACAGAATCTATAATATTATCAGTGTCTCCCATCAAATCACGAATATTACTATCATTACTTAGAGGATTATTTGTATCTGTTGCACTTTTTAATATACCATAATTTGCAATAAGATTGCTATTTGCAACATTTGTTGTGACTGATCTTCTTGTAAGAGTTTCTTCACCAAGAAATAATTGTGCACCAGATACATTGTATTGCTGTTGTGTGTTTGAACCTAAAAATGATTTCATTGCAACATCATTTCCATTATATGTTCCATCATCAGAAATAGGTTTAATATCTACTGCTGAACCAGAAAAAAGATACTGACCATTTATTGATGTATTGGCTAAGGTTTTTAAATTAGTTTCAATACCTCTCATCTCAGCCGCAATCGCATCACGCGAAGTGACATCATTCGTACCATTTGCAGAAGAAATAAGAAGGGTTTTCATTCTCTTCATTGAAGTTACAAATTCATTTAAAACTTCATCCGATTGATTTGACACTTTATATCCACTTTCTGTACTTTTTTGTATCTGACCTAAAGCTACAATTTCATTATCAAGTCGCATAGTTTCAGCAAAAGTAGAAACATCATCTTTCGCATATTGAATTTTAAGTCCAGAAGCTATTTGTTTATTAACATCAAAAAGCTTATTATTAAGCTGACTGTTTTGCTCCGCATATAAGCTTTTATAGTACATACTAGGCGTAACTCGCATCGTGAACCTCCACTTTTATATAATATCTAAATTATAGCATTTATAATTCCACTCTCTACAATCGACATAAAGTTATTTACTTTTAAGTAATATATCACTACTATTGCACTCAAATATATCTCTACTTGAGTATATGCCTGCGTGGTGAAATGGTAGACACGGCGGATTCAAAATCCGCTAACGCGAGTTGTGGCGGTTCGAGTCCGCCCGCAGGTACCACATATTGATTTAAACCAATCCAAGAAAGCCCACGAAAATCCCTAAAATACGAAACTTCAATCTCTTTTTAATCCAAGTTAGTCTGGTATAAAAAGAGTTCGCCAATTCTAAAAATAAATGCAATTTTCACCTAAAATTAACTAGCTAACTTTTTACTCATTTCACTGAAAAACACTTCATATGAAGTTTTATATCCAAATACTTTTCTAGGTCTATGGTTAAGTCTATTGATTTTCTATCTACTACTGTGACTAATGCACCAATATGATTTTTACCTATAACAGTATCTATCTCCAATTTTAGATTTGTCTTCTACAATTTTTGGTCTTTTATCTATCATTACACGATCTACAATCGTGCCTCTAGCTTTATAATCATCTGAACGCTTGTCATATTTTTTATTGTTATGTCTAAGTAAGATATATAATTTACCACTATTTGCTTTGTTATAATAGACATAGCGATAGATGGTCTCATAAACAATATACACGCCTGTATCAAGTTTCATCCGTCCTGATATTGCTCTTTTAGCTTGATGTATGTACTTTTCTACTCTTTTGGTAATTGATTTTCGTTTAGATTTTTCTTGATGCTTTTTTGTAGATTGTATCTGTGCAAATTCTGGCTAATAACCTCTTACTCTATCTCTGTTTATTGTTGAAGGATGAACTGCTATCTCTTTTTGGTTATACTCAGCCTTTTGTAAAGCTGTATCTTTCAGGCAAATATGCTATCTTTTTTTCAGAGTTAATTGAGCGTATTTCATGCATCTTCCTATTTTTCTTGGTCGAAAAAATGGTAGTTGATTACTCTTTAACTCTACCTTCCGACTATCTTAGAAAATTGCATTTATTTTTAGAATTGGCGATGTATGTGAACGTAATGTTTTTTAGGGGCATACACACCTGATGCCGTTCCAATCGGCAAATGTTAGAGCGGTTTAAAAAATTTTTCTTTTTTCTTTTTGAAGAACTGAAAATCTATGCTGATTTAACAGAAATTTTTTATGTAAATATAGCTGCTTTATTCTGTTTATTTAAATACTCTCCATTAAGTTTTAAATAGAATGCTCTTATATTTTTGTCAAACATAAATGATTCAGTTATATGTGCTCTTTTTATAAAATCACTTTGTGCTACAAATAATGCACCTTCTTCTGATTTATTGACTGCCTAATTTAGCAGTTCGTTTGACAACTATGTCTGAAAGTGTATTATTTATATCTTTAAATACCATTTCTTTACCTTCTTTTCAGTAAATTGTGCTGTTAAGGGGTTTATAGTAATATTTTAGAGTAATTTACTGTGCAATGGTCTCATTAAGATTACAAAAAATATTTACTCATACCTCAATGCATCAATCGGGTTCATATTCGATGCTTTTCTCGCTGGTAGGAGTCCAAAAAATATGCCGATTAGCATCGCAAAAATTAAGGCGACTACAGATATTGTCGGGTCGATTATGATGGCTATGTCTATTGCATACGCCACTACGATAGTGATGCCGATGCCGATGATAAGTCCTATAATCCCTCCAAGTGCCGACAAAACAGTCGCTTCGATAAGAAACTGAATCAAAATATCTTTTGCCATCGCTCCGACCGCCATGCGGATGCCTATTTCTCTGGTTCGCTCCGTCACTGAGACAAGCATAATGTTCATAATCCCGATGCCACCAACGATAAGCGAAATAGCAGCTACAGCGGATAACATAACCGTTAACATGGAGGTTACATTTGTAATTGTGTCCAGAAGTGCTGTCATGCTTCGCACAGAAAAATTACTCTCTTCATGCTCTTTAAGGTGTCTTCTTTCTCTCATAACTTGCTCAATTTGGATTTTTGCCTCTTCAAGAGGAATATTTTCCTTCACCGATGCCATCATAAGTGGAACATCTTCTTTTCCGCTGATGCGTCTTTGAAACATTTTGATTGGCACAACAACCAAATCATCTTGATCCGTACCAAAAGTATTTGCCCCTTTGGTTTGAAGCATTCCAATCACTTCACAAGAAAAATTTTGAAGTCTTATTTTCGCACCGATAGGCGATTCGCCAAGAGGAAAAATTTTGTTCACAACTGTTTGTCCTACAATACAGACATTTTGCCCCGCTCTGAGTTCACTTAGCTCAAAAAAACGCCCCTCTTTTAACTCCCAGTTTTGAACGCTAAAGTAGTCATTACTCACACCGCGAACACTCGTTTGGTAATTTTGGTCTTTATAAAGTGCGGTTATAGAAACAGATGCCACAGGGGAAATGGCTTGAAGTGCTAAAATAGAGGACTTTAAAATTTCTACATCTTTCATGGTAAAAGGTTTTGAAAAAGCACTGTTTCCGCCTGGTCCATGCTCTTGACTTGGCATGACATAAAGCGTGTTACTTCCAAGGTTACTCACACTTTTTGTAATCGACTCACTCGCACCTTTACCAATATTTACCATCGCAATAACCGAAGCGATACCGATAACAATCCCCATAGCCGTGAGCATAGAACGCATAAGGTTGCGTCTGATTTCTCGTATGGCTTGTAAAAATGCACTAAAGAGCATGTGTTTTTTCCCTCTCTATTACCCCATCACGAAGATAGATTGTTCGCGTTGCAAACGAGGCAATATCCTCTTCATGGGTTACCATTATCACGGTAATTCCATTTTGATTAAAAGAGCGAATAAGCTCCATAATTTCATGACTTCTTTGCGTGTCAAGGTTTCCTGTTGGCTCATCAGCTATCAAAACTTGAGGATTTGTGACTATTGCTCTGGCAATGGCAACGCGCTGTTGCTGACCGCCTGAGAGTTCATTTGAGTTATGATAGATATGTGACTCAAGCCCTACACTCTTCAGTGCTTTATATGCCATCTCTTTTCTCAACTTTGCGTCTATCCCTTGATAAATAAGAGGCATCATTACATTTTCAAGTGCCGATGTTTTTTTTAAAAGGTTAAAACCCTGAAAAATAAAGCCTAAAATATAGCGTCTAAAAAGTGCAAGTTGTTCTTTTGAAAAACTATTAATACTACTATCAAGAAATGTGTATGTCCCACTGCTCGGTTCATCTAAAGCACCTAAAATATTTAAAAGTGTTGATTTTCCACTTCCACTAGGTCCCATGATAGCGACAAATTCTCCTTGTTTAATCTCCAAATCAATATTTTTTAACACATGCGTAGCAGCTTCACCGCTTCCATATATTTTAGAGATTTGTTGGAGTTTTATCATTGCGCTTTTTCCTGTGAAATCATTACTGCGTCTTTTTCTTGAAGCTCATTCGAGCTAATAGCACTGAGTAAACCACTACTTCCAAGAACTTTAACATACACTTTTTTTGGCTTATTATTTTCTAAAATCCATACATGAGGTTTAGAGTCGATAATGGTTTTATTTTTTTCACCAAAGCCAAAGAGTTTATTTTCAGTTGGCTCTACGGGATTAAATAAAAGTGCAGTTCTAGGGATTATAAATGTATTTTTAAGTGTTTCTACCGTGATATCGGCATCCGCACTCATTCCTGGTTTAAGTAACATTTCACGGTTATCTACATCTAAAATAGCTATGTAAGTGACGACTCCATTGAGTATTTCCGAGTTCACTCGCACCAATCTTATATTTCCTTCAAACACTTTTTCAGGATAGGCATCCACACTAAATGTTGCATTTTGAAGTGCTTTTACTTTCGATATATCCGCTTCATCGATGCTTACTTGAAGTTCCATTTTGGTTAAATCTTTAGCGATTTTGAAAAAAACTGGTGTTTGAAAGGAAGCAGCGACACTCTGCCCTGGGTTGATATTTCGCACCAAAACGATGCCATCAATCGGCGAATAAATCATAGTTTTTTCAAGGTCATACTTTCCAGAAACAAGAGACTGTTTGGCTTGTTCTATTTGTGCATTTGCATTTGCAACTTGTGCTTTTGCACTCATATAATTTGCCCAGTCACTCTCCCAATCTCTTTGTGATGGTAATGCTCCAGCGGTGGATTCTCTAAGCGTTTTATCTCGCTCAATCGTCGCTTTTGCTTGGGTAAATGTGGCATGTGCATTTTGCAGTGTTGCCTCTGTAATCGCTAAAGATGCAAGAGATTTATCCACTCCACTTTTGTATTTTGTTTTATTGAACTGTGCTAAAAGTTGTCCTTTTTTTACCAAATCATTATAATCAACATACACATTTTCAACAGTACCAGACACTTCCGAACCCACATCCACACTATCTATGGGTTGAAGATAACCCGTTGCAGAAACACTCAGTTTTAAATCCCCATATTTGAGAGGTTCACTTACAAAATTGTACGCATTTTTTTGCTCTTTTGGTATCAGCATATACATCGCCACACCTAAAAAGATAGCACCCAACACTACTGAGAGTTTCAACTTCCATCCACTACTTTTATAGTCGGTAATTTTTTGTAAATTTTGCATTATTTTCCTTCGTGTTGTGTGTCAAAATAGAGTGCTATTTTTTCGATTAAAATATTTTTGTTATGAATTTCTTGTTCATATTTTTGAATTTCTACAGAGTTTTTTAGAGATTCTAAATCGTAAGTTGATTTATATCCTGCCTTCACTTGGGCATTTGTTGCGTTGTAAAGCTCTTCGTACATCTCTGCCATCTCTTTTGCCACACCGATTTTTTCCTCATAATCTGCAATCGTTCCAATATGCATTTCATACTCTTTTTCAAGCTCCATTTTACGGTCTAACTGTGCCGTTTGCGTTTGTAAATGTTGCAACCTTGAAGACTCTATAACAGGATTCATGTTTATATCTAAAGGCATACTAACAACTGCACCGTAGGAGTAATCATTCCCTTGATAATTATTCAGTTGGCTACTAAGTTTTGTATATCCAAGCGAACTTACAAATGTTAATTTTGGCAAATACGCAGAGCGAGTCACTCCAGAAATAGCTTCATCTCTCTTCTCTTTTTGGTTATATTGCAAAAGTTCAAGATGAGATTTTATGTAATCACTTTGAGAAATCAGAGGAATATTGGGAAGGGTAATTGTGTCGCTGTTTACATCGCCAGTGAGTTTTTTCAGCTCATACTCTTCATTTTTAAGCGTATTTTTTAGAGTTATGAGGTTTGTGCGAACGGTGTCTTTATCGATTGTAATGCGATTGAGTTCGCTAATATCTGCACTCCCAACTTGATATTTCGCTTTGATGATAAACAAATCAATATCACGATTTTTAAGTGAGAGTTCATTTTGTTTATAAACCAATCTATCCCGCAATATTTGTGTGTAAAGTTTATAAATCTGTTTCAAATAAGTTGCTTCTTCGATGGAAACACCAAGTAAATTCGCATCTTTTGAATACTCCGCTTGAGCGATACTCTGCGAAATTCCACCACTTTTAAAGAGGTCTTGACTCCAATCCAAACCTGCACTATTTGTTTGACTCTCTAAGTTTTGGTTTTTGTTTTTATTTACCGTAGTTGAGAGTATCACAGGCGATATCCAGCTATTTTTGGCACTTTCGCTATCTTGGATTATTTTCTCTCTTTTGAGTTTTAAAAGTTCTGTTTTTTGTTCACTCAGTGGCAAATCATCACCAAAAACAGTTCCACAAAAGAGTATAAGTAAAAATAGTTTATTCATTGTAATTTCTCATAATAGTTTAACCCTAATTATGCAATAGGAAATTAAAAAAATCATTCATCATTGCACTCAATGCACATTCATTAAAAATTTAACCCACCAATAAGGTGGCTTGAAATTTTTACTAAATATCCCTTCAGCACAAGCATAAACGATTTTTAGAAATATCTATTGCATAATTCGGGTTTAAAATCGATCGGCTATTGTAGCAAAAATCTTATTTCTCTGTTAAAATACAAACAAAAAAAAGAAGATAAATTTATGAATGAACAACAAAATAGCAATAATCCGCTTCATGGGATAAAGCTACTAGATATTTTAGAAAGTTTAGTGAAGCATTTTGGTTTTAAAGAGTTAGCAAAACGCATAGAAATAAGATGTTTTTTGTTTGATCCTAGTATAAACTCTTGCCTCAAGTTTCTTAGGAAGACACCTTGGGCAAGAGCTAAAGTTGAAGAGTTATATATTTCCGTTTTTATCAACTCGAAGTAAATAGAGGTCTTTGCTATAAGTTTGACTTGAAGTTGTGTACCCTGTAATCGCAAAACCATCATCCACTTTTACGATAGCATTCGCGACATCATCTCTTTCGCCACCATATTTTTTACTCCAAGATGCATTTCCTGCTTTGTCAATTTTTAGTAAATAAACATCACTTTTATAATTTTTTGTTTCATTAGTGTATCCCGCTATTACATATCCATCATCCACTTCTACGATTCCAAATCCCTCATCGTGTTCTCTTGTTCCGTAATGGTACTGCCACTGCACCGTACTATCACGGTTTATCTTTACAACAAAAATATCTTTTTGATTAGAATTATCACTATTTGTCGTACCAACTAAAATGTAACCGCCATCTTGTGTTGCTATAATCTGATTTGCAACTTCATCGTAACGAAAGCCATACGCGTTGTGCCAAATTTGGTTTCCATCATTGTCAACTTTCACAACATAAGCATCTTTTGCTCCATGCCCCCATGTTTTAGTTTCTCCAGCCATGATATAACCATCGTTCACTTTGATGATTGAGTTTATAGCTTCTACTTTTTCTCCACCATAGCGTTTGATTCCATCTCTTTGACCTTTTGTGTTGATAGCATTTATATAAAAATCCATCTGAGAATCAAAAAACTTTACATGCTCTTCAGAACCAGCCACTAAGAAATTTTCTTCATCTATTTTAACGATAGATTTACCAGTGTAGTAGTCATCTCCATCTGAATAATATCCATTTTGCCAAACAAGGGAACCGTCATTTTGTAATTTTGCAAGATACATACTTTGAATACGATTCCCAAAACTACCCGTTGTTCCAGCAACCATAAAACCATCATTGATAGCTATAACTGCATTTGCAACATCGTTTTGTCCACCACCGTATGTAGTTGAGTAAATTTTATTGCCAAAATTATCTACTTTCATAATATAAACATCACTCTGCCCCTCGCCAAAACTTTGCGTATATCCAACTATGAGAAACCCATCTTTGAGTGGCAATAAAGCATTTCCAACATCATCATAACGCCCACCGTAGCTCTGTTCAAATGTTTTAGATGTGTTAGAACGAGAATCAATTGCATCAAGTGATTTTTTATCTGCATAACCTTTAAGGAAAAGTCCGTTGTATCCATAAGTTATCTTACACCATTCTGTGTCATTTTTTGTATTAAAACAGTTGTGCTTTTCTAACTTTCCCTTATCAATAGAAACATTTGCAACGATGTTTGACTGAAGATTATCATCAGCATAAATCTCCAAAAAAGTTCCCTCTTTTGTTTCAACTACCCCTGCTAAAAGTACAGATGTTAAGATAGATATCAGCAATGCAGACTTCATGTATAACTCCTCTTATAATAATATGTTATATGATATCTTAAAAAAAGTATAAAATATTGCAGAGTAAAAATAAAAGATTGTTTTTGCTTTAGGTTGTTAAGAATATGCACTTTTTGATTACATATAAATTGTGAAAAAGGAAATAGCTAATACATTTATATTCTCTTTAAATATCTTATTGTACAATTCACGGACATAAAGCCAAACTTATCGTGAGATAAGGACGGAAAGTCACGAATCTTTTTGATAAAGATTGTCGGACTGCGATGAAGTTTCACACTACTCTTTTGCAGCACTCAATACAATCTTCTTCTCAAAAAATAAGTATAATATGGGGGAGTGGAAAGATATGTTAGACTCTGAGTTAAAATTTTATTTAAAAACACATTTAAAAAGACCAACCATTGACTTTAAGTGGAGCGATGAAGATAATACTAATCTATTCACTTACTTCGATAAAACATGCGAAAAAGAGTGTCTTCTTAATATCCATAATCAACTAAAAATCAAACAAGCTTTTAAAGAATATTTTGAACCTGTTGGTTACATACTTTTTAAAATGAATGAAAATCAAATACGCTTCAAAGTTTTCCCCTATAAAGTAGAACCTAAAGATAGTATTAATTTATCTTTTGTTATCAAAATAATAGAATCAAATAAACATCTTATAGAATATAACTATAAAGAAAAAAAGAATCAGATATCAATACCTTCATCGTTAAAAGCACTCATTTACCACTTTATAAACAATATCAACAATGAAGAAATAAATAAAAAAGAGTTAACTAGGTTTGCAGTGGCTGAATTTTTCAAACTGCAACCACAAGATATCGTTTTAGTACGGGATGAACAAATATTTGTAAAAATATTGGATGACAATTATAAAAATACCGTTTCTGAAAATGAAAAAGATACAATTGCAAACCGATACAATGGGGTAAATGAAGAAGACCTCAAATCCCTTTATGATGATTTTTTTGCAAAACAAGAAAATAAAAACTTTTTTTATTATGTTGCAAAACTTTTTGTTCAAATATATTTAATCGATGAAAAAATTGACAATATTGTATATGAGAAAAATATATTTTCATACATTCAATCCATCATAGCTGAACAAATAAAAAACTTTAACAATCAAAATGATGATTTTTGTACGGGATTTTCTGGTTATATTTTTAGAATACACTTTAAAGAGGTATTTGGACATATAGCGAACTTTATCTTAATAGAAATAGCAGCCTCAAATGAGGATATGATACATTTTTTACGATACTACTCTTTAGGAATCGTTGTACAAGATGGAAAAAAATATAAAGTCCCAGAAATCGAATCAGAAAATGGTTTGAGATGGAATGTTGTATCCATGCTCTCTATTGTTAAAGTATATATAAAAACAAAAACTTCCATCGATAAAGCAAGAGAAAAGATAGATGAACTCAATAAAAGTAGTCAATCTTTGTGCGTCAATGACCTTCCACCTTTGGAGTATCAAAACAGTATCACCAAAGAGCAAGAGGAACTTGAAGAACAATTGTTTAAAGACCAAAAAAGAGTAGAAAGAGTTGCAGATTTATTAGATATTACAAAAGATGAAGAGAAAAGAAGTGAACTTCGAGCAGAGATACAAGAGAGAAAAGTTCAGTTACAAAATATAAGAGATGAAAAAGCTAAACTAAAAGAAAAAACAGTTGAGAAAAGTACTATTACGAAATATAATAATCTAAGAATAGAGCACGATACGATACTAAGACAACTTCATAGAGAAGAGAAAATTTTAACCCAAAATGAGAAGGCATATCTATCTATCAAACACGCTTTAGCCAAAACACTTACATCAAAAAAAGTGCTTGTAAACTAGCTCATATGAGTAGTAAAGCACCCATGTTAGAAAAAAATATAAAACTAAAAATTCTTTTACTCGAAGACGACCCTCTTATTTGTGATATTTTGTCTGAATTTCTTGAAGAAAATGGGTATGAAGTCGTATCTGTTTATGATGGAAATGAAGCAATTGACAAAGCCTATGAGCAACACTTTGATGCATTCATCTTTGATGTTAAAGTACCTTCAAAAAATGGATTTGATGTATTAAAAATACTCAGAGAATCAAAACAAGAAGCACCAGCAATTTTTATTACATCCTTGGCGAGTATCGATGACCTTTCAAAAGGATATGATGCTGGATGTGACGATTATATTAAAAAACCTTTTGAGCTCAAAGAGCTTCAACTGCGTCTTCAAAAATTAATCCGAAAATCTTTTTCACTCAATAGTAACGACAAAATTATTCTTAATACATCATGGTCTTTTGAACCAAAAAGTGGAAAACTTTATGGTGAAAATGGTGAAAAATTTTTAACTAAAAAAGAGACAAAAATAGTTAACATACTCTTATCTAATAAAAATAAGATGGTATCTAATGAACAAATTATTAACGATGCGTGGGAATTTAATGAAGAAGCAACAGAAGAAAATCTTCGTACACATATAAAAAAGTTGCGCAAAATTTTAGGTAAAGATACGATTCAAAATATACGAAAACAAGGATATCTACTTGCTATTAGCTGAGAAAAAAGCTCTTATAAAATTTGTATCTGTTTTTGTTGGATTCAATACTCTCTTTTTAGTCACACTCTCGATACTTTATTACTATTATCAAAAAAATATTTATATTGATATGCTTCAAAATGAAATGGTCAATTACGCTGAAACAGCCTATGAATCAATATATGAAGCTGAAGATAGCAACAAACTAGATGAATATTTACTCCATGATACAAGATTTGATATTGCTATAACCGATAAACAATTTAATCCTATTTATCCAAAAACAAATGATTTTAACATCAAAGTTAAACAGGGATTTTTCACTCAAGGAGACTACTATTTTTTTGTAAAAACAATTGAAATAGATAGCATAAAAAATATTCACTATCTTATACTCAGAACTAGCACAATAGATGAACAGTTAAATCAAACAAAAAATACAATTACTATTGTTTTATCTTTTTCAATTCTTTTTTTTGCAGTTGTAACTTTTATTTTATCAAGACTTTTTTTACAGCCTCTACGCCAATATATTGAACTTCTGAATAAGTTTATAACGGATGCAACGCATGAACTCAATACTCCCATTTCAATTTTGTCTATGAGTCTTGAAGTGATAGATACAAAAGAATTTACTCCTAAAAATTTAAAAGCGATAGAACGCATACTTATCGCCGTTAGAACACTCTCTCATCTCTATAATGACCTTACCTTTATCATGTTTCCTATCCATTCTGAGGCTGAGCAAAAAATAAAATTGGATGAACTTATTTCACAACGCATAGCTTATTTTATGCCCCTTGCATCTACGAAAAATATTGTTTTTATAAAAGAGTTAAAATCTTGTGAGATTACAGTAAATGAGCGTTTTATGAACAGAATTATTGATAATTTATTTTCAAATGCAATTAAATATAATAAAAGAGGCGGAACTATTAAAGTTGAATTAGATGAATTTTCGCTTAAAATTTCAGATACAGGAATAGGATTTGGACAGCTAGAATCTAAGGAAATCTTTCAACGCTACGCAAGGCTTGATAATTCGAGTGGTGGGTTTGGTATTGGGCTGAGTATTGTAAAATCATTATGCGAACTCTATGAAATTACTATTGATGTTCACTCAGAAAAAGAAATTGGTACAACATTTGTTTTATCATGGAAAAATTCACGAATAATTCACACTTCATAGTATAAAATTCTGCCAACACAAAATGTGTAAACACCCAAAAGGAATTCCTTATGAAAAAAATTATCGCAATCGTTCTTGTTCTTGGAGTAACATCATTATTCGCAGCTGACGCTAGTATGTCTGCAAGTAAGCCAACAAAAACTGAGAAAAAAGCTCACGCTAAAAAAGCTAAAAAAGCTAAGAAAACTAAAAGCGCTGTAACAGCACAATAATTTTATTAGAGAGTTGCTCTCTCCCAGCACTCTCTTTAAAGTTTCTTCGCCCACCTTGCAAAAAATCTTGCGGGAACGAACCTTTCACTTATCTTTTTACCACTTAAAATATATTCACTTAAAATTTTTGCCAGATAAGGCGCTAAAACAAAGCCGTAACCACCGTTTCCATTTATCATGTAAAGATTTGGATAGTTTGTATATGCATCATAATTTGGCTTTTTTGTTTTAAACCTCAAAGTTCCATAAGACATAGTCTCTTTTGACATCACTAAACTTCCAATAAGTGGCATGTAATCAAACGAGCCAGACCTTAAACCTGTGTAATCTCGAATGACTTCTACATTTTCAAGATTAAGCGTTCGTGATGCTTTTTCTAGTAATTCAGCCCTCCCCTCATTTACATCATAAGGCTCTTTTGCAGTTTGTGGATGGTAGTGAACATTATGCGTCGCTCCGATAGCTAAAACGCCATCTTTGCTAGGAGAAATAGAAACAAACTGATGAATAGAGTAAGGATTTTGCGTTGTTGTTTTTATATCTATGCGATGTCCCCAAACGCCACGAAGCTGAATATATGGCTCTTTAATGAGTGTCTCATAAGCCCCCGTTGCTAAAACAACATCTTTAGCACTGTAGGTTTCATTAATAATCCACATGCCATCATCATACACCAAACTTTCAACTTTTTCTTTTACAAACTTGGCATTTTTACTCATAGCTTCACAGACTGCTTTTGCATTTACAACACCGCCATTAAGGCAGATGTTTTCCTGACTCTTGGCATGTGGAACTAAAAGTTCTAACACTTCTTTTGATGGAGTTTTTAACTTTATCGTACTGTTTTTTTTATAGGATTTTAATATCTCAGAATCATTTTCATCTTGAGCAATATGTAAAAGTGTGGTTTTTGAGAGATGTGAAGGGAAGTTTTTTTCATAAAAATCCATGCTGTAAACAAAAGCATCATGAATCAGTTTTTTTAACTCACCGCCCTTTGAAAACTTCGGTGCAATAAACGCACCCGCCGCACCGCTTCCACCATGTGCGATACCGTCCATATCAAAGAGAATTACACTTTTTTTTACTTGGCTAAAGGCGTAAGCAGTACTACAACCGTTAATTCCAGCACCAATTATGGCTACATCATACATTTAGGCTTCTATAAATAAGATTTTTGTATTTTTTTTAATGAATGAAAAAAATCCATCTCATGTTGTCTTAAAATCCTAATCATATTCGTAGAACCTTCTACACCCACGGGGTCACCTGCTGTTAAGATATAACTCTTATCAAGATGGAGTACTTTTCTATCAAATCCTTGTGTCATCACTTCGCCCATAGTTTGTCCAAGAGAGCCTTTTTCAACTAAAAATGCAGGAACTACTCCCCAACACATAGTTAAAGACCTAGAAACTTTTATATCATGTGTCACAGCATAAATATCACGACGAGGACGGTAACGAGCGATTTTTCTCACCGATGCACCTGAAGAAGTTAAGCCTATAAATCCCCATGCATCCACATCTTCGCACAACCTTACCGCCGCTTGATTGATACTGTCAGTTGCATCTTTTACATGAAAATCTGAAAATTTGTTAAACGGATAAATTTTTTCAGCACCCTGAATGGTTTCAAGCATAGTTTGAACCGCTAAAACAGGATTATGTCCTACTGCACTCTCTTCTGAGAGCATAACCGCATCTGTTCCATCTAAAACGGCATTTGCAATATCACTTATTTCAGCACGCGTTGCTCTATCTTTTTTTGTCATAGAAAGTAGCATTTGCGTTGCGGTTATAACAGGTTTTGAAGCTTCATTTGCTTTTCTTATGAGCATTTTTTGTAAAGCTGGAACTTCATAAAATGGAACTTCAATCCCCAAATCTCCACGAGCAACCATGATGCCGTCACTTGCTTCAAGTATTTCATCAATATTTTCAACGGCATCAAACTTTTCAATCTTTGCAAAAAGCTGAACACGACCGTTATTTTTTTTAATTATTTCTCTTGCTTGAATCATATCTGCTGCATTTTGAACAAAAGAAATAGCCATAAAATCAACATCATTTTTGATGCCCCAAAGCATATCTTCTTTGTCTTTTTGAGTAATTACCTCTATCCCTAAGTGCGTATTTGGAAAGTTTACACCTTTTTTTGAAGACAAAATTCCACTGTTTTCTACAATTACTTTTACACTTTGGTCTGATACTTCAATAACTTTTGTACGAATCATACCATCATAAAGATAGACGAAATCGTCAACAATTAACTGTTTTAAAATCGATGGTTGATTAATACAAGTGCGGTAACTATTTTCACTTACTTTTATACCATCAATCTCTTGCGAAACGAATTCAATCGTATCATTTTCTTCTAGTTTAAATGGCTCGGTTATTATACCAACACGAATTTTAGGTCCACTGATATCTTGAAGAACGCCTGTAAGCAATCCTGTATTTTTTTCAGCTTGGCGGATTTTTTGTAAAACCTCATAATGATAGGCATGTGTTCCATGAGAAAAATTTAAACGAAAAACATCCACACCTGCAAAAATAAGTGCTTCAATAACCTCAAGTGAATCAGACGCTGGTCCAATAGTAGCTACAATTTTGGTTCTTTTTTTCATTTATATCTTCTCCAATTGAAATATGAAACTATAATATCATAAAATGATTATAAAGGAGTTACTTAGTTTTAGTATATTTTGTTAAAATAGCGAAAATCTTAGTGAGTAATTTCAATGTTTATAAAAATTTTCTTCTTTATTTTTATCTCTTTAGAACTATTTTCTAATGAAATAGATACTACTAAAATTGAAAATAAAATAAGAGAGTTATACGAAAAATCATATGATGGGATTAAAATAAATAGAATTTCCATCTATGCCCGAGGCTCAATAAGACCAATCAATAGTAACTTTATAGTCGATATAGATAATAAAAACAGTTTATCAAAAAATGGAATTGTTTACATCAAAACAGAAGATAAGAAAAAAATATTTTTTGATTATAAAGTAGATGCAGAAATAACATTTTATGTAACAAGTCAAGAAATTAAGAAAGGAACAACTTTATCAGCTTTAAACACTCAAAAAAAGAGTATTACACTTGATAAGTTTAAAGCTATGCCTTTACAAGCAGAAGAATTAAATGATTACCAAAGTAAAATAAATTTAAAAGAAAATGAAATTATCACTTTGAAAAATATTGAAAGTGTCGTTTTAGTACATAAAGATTCCAATGTAAATGTAAGAATCAATGACCAAGACATAGCAATTTCTTTCACAGCTGAGGCACAAAGAGATGGAAAACTGGGTGATACTATTATGGTAAAAAAAAGCGATGGCAAGAAACTTAAAGCAACAGTTATTGGCAAAAATAGGGTGGAGGTTCAATGAAAATAGTTATAGCAACAAGTGGAGCAAGTGGAGTAAACTTAGGATTAAAAACTCTTGAGTTGCTTCCTGCATCCATAGAAAAACACTTTATCATGTCTAAAAACTCTCAAACTGTTTTGGACAAAGAGATGAAAAATATCGCAAATCTCACGACGCATGATAATGAAGATATTTCAGCAAGTATCGCATCAGGTTCTTTTGGAGTAGATGCCATGATTATCGCGCCTTGCAGTATGAATACTCTTGCAAAGATAGCATGTGGAATCTCGGATAATCTTGTCACAAGATGTGCGGCCGTGATGATAAAAGAGCATAAAAAACTTATTTTAGCTCCACGGGAAATGCCATTTTCTGCGATAGCTCTTGAAAACATGCACAAACTCGCTTCACTTGGAATCATCATCGCACCTCCTGTGATGGCGTATTACTCAAAGCAACAAACACTTGAAGAGATGGAAAACTTTATCATCGGCAAGTGGTTTGATTTGCTTGGCATAGAAAATAATCTCTACAAAAGATGGAACTAGTAATGAAAAAGATTGCACTCTACCCTGGGACTTTTGACCCTATAACAAACGGACATTTTGACATTATCGAGAGAGCTTTAGGGCTTTTTGATGAAGTAATTGTAGCTGTTGCCCTCTCTCTTGACAAACAAACGATGTTTACTCTTGATGAGCGAATTTTGATGACAAAAGAGGCTGTGAAAAATCTAAAAAATGTAAGAGTGCTTGGTTTTGACAACCTTACAGTTGAGTTAGCACACACACATAATGCAAGTATCATCATTCGAGGTCTCCGCGCTGTGAGCGACTTTGAGTATGAACTGCAACTTGGCTACTTAAACAATTCTCTCGATGATACGATAGAAACAGTCTATCTTATGCCAAAATTGCAACATGCTTTTATAAGTTCATCCATTGTTCGAAACCTCCTGAAATTTAATGGAAAAACAGAACATCTTGTTCCAAATGAAGTACAGAAAATCATTGAAGGGGCGAATACATGTACATTGCAATAGAGGGAATTGATACCGCTGGAAAAAGCACACAAATAGCAAATCTTCAAAAACAATTTCCACATGCCATAATCACCAAAGAACCAGGGGCGACAGCTATCGGTAAAGAGATACGAGAGATGGTTTTAAGCGCAAAAGCACAAAGCAAAAAAGCGGAATTTTTACTTTTTTTAGCAGACCGTGCGGAACATATAAAAGAGGTTATTGAGCCAAACTTAGGCAAAATGATTATTTCCGACAGAAGTGTTGTAAGCGGTGTTGCGTATGCGTTGATTCAAGGTGAAATTAGCCAAACAGCTATCCTCCATCTCAATAGATTTGCTACAAATAGTATTTATCCTGAGAAAGTTTTTTTGCTTCATCTAAGCAAAGAAGAGCTAGAGTTCAGACTCTCGCAAAAAGAGCTAGACGGAATTGAACTCAGAGGTTCAGAGTACCTTTTAAAAATTCAAGATGCTCTCATAGAAGCTACAAAACTTTTAGGATTGGAGCTTATAATCATTGATGCGGCGAGAGAAATAGATGAGATAACACAAGAGATAGTAATCAATATGAAATAAATCTTTGGCATGTGGATGTTTTTATAAAAGATAAAAAATGGTATCCTTTCGACTTAAATTTAAACCAATGAAAAATGAGTAAAACTTCTTAAAATTCTCGAAAAACAGAGTTTTTCGTAGCTTTAGGGGGTTGTAGGGACATTTGTCCCTGCCACTAAAACGGACGCGTCCGTTTTAGTGCGTAACATCAGTAAATAAACCAAACAATTAAGGACAAAAATGATTAGCTCACTACGAGGAATGAACGATATTTTAGAAGAGGATTATGAGAGATTTACGCACTTTATAAACACTGCTACAAACATTGCTCAAAAATACGGTTTTCATTTTATAGAAACTCCTCTTTTAGAAGAAACTGCTCTTTTTAAACGCTCTGTTGGTGAGTCTAGCGATATTGTCGGAAAAGAGATGTATCAGTTTATCGATAAAGGTGAAAATGATGTTTGTCTTCGCCCTGAGGGAACAGCTGGAGTTGTTCGTGCCTTTATTCAAAAAAAACTCGATAAAGCAGGTGGAACGCACAGATATTTTTATCATGGGTCTATGTTTCGCTATGAACGCCCTCAAAAAGGTCGTTTGAGACAGTTTCACCAGTTTGGTGTTGAGAGTTTTGGCGTGGAGAGTGTGTATGAAGATGCGGCTATGATTATGATGGCTGCGGATATACTCGCGGCATGTGGAATCGGTTACAGATTACAACTCAACTCTTTGGGTGATTCAAACTGTATGCCTCCTTACAAAAAAAACTTAGTCAATTTTGTGACAAAACTAGAAGATAAAATCTGTGAAGATTGTGTGCGACGCGTTGCGACAAATCCTATCCGTGTGCTTGATTGTAAAAATTCCACATGCCAAGATTTATACGCAACTGCTCCAAAACTCATCCACAATTTATGTTCCACATGCCAAGATGATTTTGACAAACTTAAAAAAATTCTTGATGACAACGACATCGCCTATGAAATCAACACAAACCTTGTTCGTGGGCTTGATTACTACTCCAAAACCGCTTTTGAATTTGTGAGTGATGACATTGGCAGTCAAAGTGCTATCGCTGGTGGCGGTCGTTATGACAGACTTGTAGAGTTTTTGGATGGCAGACCTACTCCTGCGGTTGGCTTTGCGATGGGAATTGAGCGACTTATGGAACTCATCCACATGCCAGAAGCTAAAAGAGAAGGGTATTATATCGGTGCGATGGACGATGAGGCGGTAGATTTAGTGATGAATCTTGCGCATAAAAAGAGAAAAACAGATAAAACGACCATAGATTACAAAGCCAAAAACCTCAAAAATCACCTCAAAGGCGCAGACAAGGCAAATGCTAGATTTTGCTGTGTTATTGGTACAGATGAGCTAGAAAATGGAACGATTTGGGTCAAAGATTTAGAAGAAAAAATAGAAAATAAAATACCTATAATGGAGTTTTAATTGGACTTTATACACACTTTATGGAGTCTATTTTTAGATTTTTTTCAATTTTTTGTCGTTCTTGCAACTCTTTTTATTATTGCTCTTTTTGTTTACGACAAATATATTCAAAGACAACATGCTCTGCTTATAAACTATCCTGTTATAGGTCGTTTTAGATACTTTTTTGAAGCACTCAGAGAGCCTTTGCGTCAATATTTTGCAGAAGAAGTTTTTTATGACTCCAAAGACAAAGTGGATTGGGTTTATAAAGCTGCCAAAAATGTACCCAACTATATGTCTTTTTCTACGACACAGCCCTATTCTGGGTCAAGATTTATAGTTAAAAATGCTACAACTGTACTCAATGAAGATGAAGTAGATGAAGACACAAGTGTAATTTTTGGTGCAGAAAGAGAATTTCCTTTTATTGCACACACTCCCATTATTCGTTCTGCTATGAGTGATGGTTCTCTAAGTCCTGAAGCTATCCGTGCTTTTGCAATTGCAGGAGCAAGAACAGATTTAACGATAAACACAGGAGAAGGTTCGCTTACTTCCAACCATCTTTTTACGCTCAAGCCAGATTTACAAAATGCTGATTTTCTTGAGATAGTTCAGAGTACGCCTTTAGCAGAGTTAGCTTTTAAAATAGGCGATACACTTTTTAACCGCGTTGTTGCGCTCAAGTGGTACAGAACGATTTTACTCAACAAAAAAACGCAAAATACTTATATATATGACACGGCTTCTCATGTTTTGTTTCGTGTCAATTGGGCTGCTCCGCTTGATTCCTTTCCAAAAGAAGTCCCAAGCAGTGTAGGAAATATAATCTTTCAAATGAGTTCTGGTCTGTATGGAGTTCGTGATGAAGATGGAAAATTTGACGAACTGAAGTACCAAAAAGTGATGAAGTTTTGTCGTATGACAGAGATAAAAATCGCTCAAGGGGCAAAACAAACAGGTGGAAAACTCGGAGCATCCAAAGTAACCGCGGATGTTGCCTACTACAGAGGAGTTCCTGAGGGACAAAATATATTTTCGCCAAACCGTTTTCCTTATGCTGACTCTCTTTGTGACCTTTTAGACTTTGTGGAGAGATTGCAAAAACTATCTTCCAAACCTGTTGGTATGAAGATAGTTATCTCAGATGCACATGCCGTGGAAGAGATGGCACAAGAAATGGCGAAACGAAAAGCAGAGGGAAAAAGTCTTCCAGATTTTATTACCATAGATAGTGGCGAGGGTGGAAGTGCTACTGCACCGCTTGAGCTTATGGAGTCTGTTGGACTTACGACAAATAACGCTCTCTACCTCATGGATACTATCCTTAAAAAACACAATATCCGCCAACATATAAAACTCATAGCAAGTGGGAAAATACTCACTTCAGACGATGTTATCATAACGATGTGTATGGGTGCGGATGCGGTTGGAATCGCAAGAGGTTTTATGATGAGTGGCGGTTGTATTCGGGCAAGGATGTGTTCAGGTTTTGGCTCACATGTCTGCCCTGTTGGCATGGCTACGCAAGACGAGAAAAAACGAGCTTCTTATTTGGTTGTCAAAAAGGGCGAAGAGATAGGAAACTACCACAAAAATCTTGTTAAAAACATGAAAGTAGTTTTGTGTGTTATGGGTGTAAAAAGCATAAAAGATTTAAATAAATCATTCTTGACTTTCAAAAATAGAAATGGTGAAATATATTTTGATGTAGATAAATATTTTCACAACAAACTTCACATATAGGAAAAATGTAAATGAATAATTACGGTCTTGATATTTGGTCAAATAACAATTTTATAGTAGAAGATGGGCAGTTAAAACTAAACTATAAAAGTATGCCTTCTCTTTTACAAATCATAGAAGAGATTCGCTCAAACGATGTAAGAGGACCTATTTTACTAAGGTTTCCACATCTCATTAAAAGACAGATAAAAAGTTTATACTCCTATTTTGATAAAGCGATGAATGAAAACTCCTATAATGGCAAGTTTAACGCTGTTTTTCCTCTTAAAGTAAATCAGTTTCCACATGCCGTAGAAGCCATAACATCCCAAGGCGCACAGTTTAATTACGGTCTTGAAGCGGGTTCTAAAGCAGAACTTATTTTGGCGATGAGTAAAACTCCAATGGGTGCAAATATTACCGTTAATGGTTTTAAAGATAAAGAGATGATTACGCTTGGATTTATAGCGGCTCAAAGTGGTCATAACATCACCATTACTATTGAAGGTCTTGGCGAACTTGAAACGATTATAGAAGTTGCAAAAGAGTGTAACCTTAAAGTGCCTCACATCGGAATCAGAGTAAGACTTCATAGTGCTGGAAGTGGTATCTGGGCAAAAAGTGGAGGAATGGACGCAAAGTTTGGTCTCACTTCTACGGAAATCATCGAGGCTATAAAACTCCTCCGAGAAGACAATCTACTCCAACATCTAAGTATGATTCACTTTCATATCGGCTCTCAAATGTCAGATATTGCTCCACTGAAACGCGCTTTGCGTGAAGCTGGAAACATCTATGCAGAACTTAAAAAAATGGGAGCTGAGGCACTTGACAGCATCAATATCGGTGGTGGTTTAGCGGTTGAGTATAACCAACACACGCACTCAAAATCTCGTAACTACTCTGTGGAAGAGTTTTCAAGCAGTGTTGTTTTCTTGCTCAAAGAGATTATGGATGCAAAAAAAGTACAACATCCAAATATTTTTACAGAATCAGGAAGATTTATCGTCGCTTCTCATGCGGTTTTAATTACACCTGTTTTAGAGTTGTTTACGCAAGATTATCAAGAGAAACTAATTAACTTTAAAGAGATAAATCCGCCTCTCATCAATGAGCTCATCGACCTTAATAAACTTCTCAACAACAAAAATTGTATCGAGTACCTACATGATGCACTTGACCACATGGAGTCCATTTTAACTCTTTTTGATTTGGGATATATCGACCTGCAAGACCGTTCAAATGCTGAGATTTTGGTGCATAACATTATCAAAAAAGCACTCTATTTAACCTCTTCAAATCCTACAAACGAGCTTGAACAACTGCAAGTAAGACTTCAAGAGAGATATCTCATCAATGCTTCTATATTTCAAAGTTTGCCAGATTATTGGGGATTAAATCAGCATTTTCCGATTATGCCTCTGCATAATCTCAACTCTGTTCCACTACGCGCCGCTTCACTTTGGGATATCACATGTGACAGTGATGGGGAGATAGGATTTAACCCTGAAAAACCGCTTTATTTGCATGATGTAAACTTAGATGAGGAAGAGTACTATTTAGGCTTCTTCAATGTTGGTGCGTATCAAGAAACACTCGGTATGAATCACAATCTTTTTACACATCCTAGCGAATACACCATTCATGTAAATGATAGTGGTTATGAGATTACAAACGAAGTAGAATCGAAAAATATTTTAGATATTTTAGAGTCTCTTGGATATGAAAAAAAAGAAATTTTAAATAAACTTAAAACAGATTTGAGCAGTAGCGAATTTATTACAGAAAAAGAAAAAGATGATACACTTGCAAAACTTCAGATATTCCTCAAACAAAATGGATATCTAAGAACTACATACTAGAGGTGTATTTTGGGACTTTTTAGAGATATAAGTGAAGATTTTTCTAATGCTTACGAAAATGACCCTGCTCTAAACTCATGGGTTGATTTTATTTTTAATTATCCTGGAGTTTGGGCTGTTGCGTGGTATAGAATTGCGCATAAACTTCATAATGCTAACTTAAAAAGAGTAGCAAGAATGATTATGGGACTGAATCAAATTATAACAAATATAGATATACATCCAGCCGCAATTATAGGAAGACGCGTTTTCATTGACCACGGAACGGGTGTTGTTATCGGCGAAACAACCATCATAGAAGAAGATGTTTTGATATACCAAGGCGTAACGCTTGGTGGAGTTTCTCTCAAACAAGGCAAACGACACCCTACAATCAAAAGAGGTGCGGTTATCGGTGCTGGTGCAAAAGTTCTTGGCAATATTATTGTAGGCGAATATGCAAAAATCGGTGCAAATTCTGTTGTGGTCAAAGAAGTTCCAGATTGTTCAACTGCCATAGGAATTCCTGCACATGTAATTGAAAAAGGAAGATGTAAAGACCCATTTATGCACAATATGCTTCCTGACATAAACAAAGAGATGTTTGAATATTTACTAAAAAGAGTTGCTGTTTTAGAGCATATTTTAGTAGAAGACAACAAAAACCTACTCGAACAAGATTTACAACTAGAAAATATCTACGAATCATTCATAAAAGCTATGAAAAATTAATCATTCTGACTTCTATATTATTTTTTTTTAGTATAATGCCGAAAATATTTTCACCTAAAGGGTTAACATGCTAACAGACCGCATTAACACACTATCTGAATCAATAACAATCGCGATTAGTACGCTCGCTCAAGAGCTCAAAGCACAGGGAAAAGACATTTTAAGCTTTTCTGCTGGTGAACCTGATTTTGACACGCCTCAAGTTATCAAAGATGCTGCAATCGCCGCAATTAACGAAGGTTTCACAAAATATACTGCTGTAGATGGAATTCCGACTCTTAAAGCTGCAATAGCAAATAAGCTCAAAAGAGACAATGGTTTAACTTACGCTCCAAATCAAATCATCACAAACAACGGTGCGAAACATTCACTTTTTAATCTCTTTGCGGCAATAATCCAAAAAGGGGATGAAGTAATTATCCCTGCTCCGTACTGGGTTACTTATCCTGAACTGGTTTTATACTACGGTGGAACTGTTGTAGAGATACAAACAAATGATGACACAGCATTTAAAATCACACCAGAGCAACTCAAAAATGCTCTTACACCTAAAACGAAGATGTTGGTTTTAACTTCTCCATCAAATCCGACTGGTTCTGTTTATTCAAAAGAGGAATTAACAGCTCTTGGAAAAGTTCTTGAGGGAACGGATGTAATTGTTGCAAGTGATGAGATGTATGAAAAACTCATCTACGATGGCGAGTTTACTTCAAGTGCTGCTGTAAGCGAAGATATGTACAAAAGAACTGTAACAATCAACGGTCTAAGCAAATCAGTAGCAATGACTGGATGGAGATTTGGTTACATGGCGGCTCACAACACAGAGCTTATCCAAGCGACGAAAAAACTACAATCACAAAGCACTTCAAACATCAACTCAATCACGCAAAAAGCTGCAATCGTAGGTCTTAATGGCGATGCAGATGCTGATATCGAAATGATGAGAAAAGCGTTTAAAGAGCGTCGTGATGAAGCGGTAAAACTCTTTAATGCAGTCGATGGTCTAAGCGTTGTAAAACCTGATGGTGCGTTTTATCTGTTTGTAAATATCAAAGAAGTAAGCAATGACTCTATGGAATTTTGTAAAGATTTACTAGAAAAAACAGGTGTAGCTGTCATCCCAGGTGTTGGTTTTGGAAGCGAAGGATACTTCAGATTTAGCTTTGCGACTGATATTGAAAGTATTCGTGCAGGTATTAAAAGAATTGAGAGTTTTGTAAAAGAGTTAAAAGCGTAAAATATTTCCACATGCCAAGATGATTGGCATGTGGAACTTCCACATGCCAGACTTCGTAATTATTTGAGTGCTACTAAAGCCTCAATCACTTCATCTAAATTTTCCATAGGAATATGAACTTTCCACTCAGGTCCATCCGCATTTCCAGCTAAAGATATACCGATACTAACGACACTTCCACTTTTTTCACCATACGGCTTTTCAAGTTTCATTATAGAAATAACACCTTTTTTTGTTCCGCTTAATTCAATTGTTTTTGACATCTTATATTCCTTAATTTTATTTTATTGCATGAGTTTAGCGATTTTCGCCTGAAGTTTAAGAAATATTCAAATATTTCTTTCTTCATCCCTAATTTGTTCCCTATCTCTTCGATATTCCAAACCTTTTTTAACCCATTTTAAAAAATCAACTACACTATTTTTATCTTTATATGTTTCTAACATAAGATTAATATTTGATATTTTCTCATTTGCAACTGGTACATAAGAACCACTCCAGCTCTCACTTTTATTTTTTATACTGCTATACAAATCCTCATCATCAGGAAATTCAGTTAAAAGTTGAAGAACAATATTAGGCAAAGTATTACTTTCAAAATCAATATTTAAAGAATCAGCAACAATATATTTTGCTTCTTTATAATTTGTTGTTTTTAGCCATTTAATAACTCTAGTAGAATCAATATAACCAAATATTGAACTTTTAAATGTTCTAGCCATATACCCACCTTGCATAAAATCAAGAAAACGATTATATGATGGGTAAGTTTCTGGTTTTAATTCATCAAGTCTATTTTTCAGTTTTTCCCAAAAGAAGTTTGGATACTTTTGTATGATTTTATAAATAGTGCGAAATCCTCTCTCTTCAAATCTGCCTTCCTTATCAAATTCATCTAAAATAGCTTCCCAAACACTTGATAACAACTTATCTGTTAACTCTAAATTATATGAAAAATATTTATTAATCATCTCATCAATATAATGCGTGATTCTCGATTTACTACTACAATGAAATATAGTATGTTCCAAATAATACACCGTATATTTTTCAACTAATTCTTTGTCGTTTTTAGTATGAATATACTGCATACATAAATTAAAACTATCACATTTATTCTCTATAATGGAATTAATTTTATCAATGAAATATATAAAATCATTTTTTGTAAAATCTCTTAGCCAGAATCCAAAAGTAAAATTTTCCAATTCTAAAGAATCAACTTCATTTTTTTCTAAAACTGAATACAAATACTTAATGCTTGCCTCTGTAGGTTTAGAAAAATGTATAAAGTTAAACATTAAACTTTTATCATTAAGTCTTTTATAAATTTCATGAAAAAGTGAATCGTAATTATCCACACTTCCTGCAGTACTGTTAAATAAATAAGCCAATATAAACCTATCGTTTGAATCTTTATTAAGCATTGGCACGAGGTTTAATATATCCTTATATAAACTACATTCTTTATCTATATCTGCAAGCTCTCTTCCAATATCAAAAACATTAGAACTGTTTTTATCTAATAAACCATCAAAGTTTTTATTTTTAAAAATATCCTGTGCGATAACTTTACAATGACTTTCAAATGTTTCTTCAGAGTTGTATCTGTATTTATCAGTTTTAAAAAACAACTCTTTTACATCCTCGATTTTATCTGTTTTAATAAATTGATTATATAAATTTTCTAATTGATTAACTATCTCTTGAGATAACTCTTCATTTTTATCATATTTAATAATCATTGATATTTCTTCAAAAACTAATGTTTTTAATTGAGGGTGTTCAATTAATGATTTTTCAATAAAATCTAATATCCAAATATTAATTTGTGAATAGTCCATCATCATTCTACTTGAATGCACTAAATCATTTAATATTTTAGACTGTACTTTTTGCGATGATACATCATAGACTAATATTATCAATTCTTTTAGTTTTTCAAAATATGCGTCAATCTCTACTTGTGTTTCAGGATGATAATGTTCTGGTATATCTTCAGGAAAATTTGAATGATTTTTATGCGTTGCCATATAATTATTTTGAGGGTATGAAGTCTTTAATGCTTCCAATAGTATAAGTCTATCTTCATCTGTTTTATAATTTTCATATAAACTTTTTAATAACTCAAGCCTATTTACTATATTTACTTCCGTACCTCCAAGTATCCATTGAAAAGATGCTACAAAAATACCTTTTGAATTATTGCCCCAAGATTCATTTTCAGCTCTTGCAAGCTGAAACAGTATTTTGGCACTATCTACAAATGTATCTCTAAAAGCTATCAACTCTTCAAGTGCAAAAATCAAATATCTTCTTCCATCTTCAAGTTGCAATAAATCTTCTTTTGTTTTATCTTTCAGTAATTTTTTTAAAACGCGAATAGAATAATTTCTATCTTTTAGACATAAAGTATAAAATACCTTAGAGCCAAATCCATTACTTAGTTGTTCATATGTAACCTTTGATAAAATCTGAAAAAGTAAATCCTTATGCTGAGATGTATCAAACTGTACACCTTGTAATTTTTCAAAAAAGCTATTCATAAGTCCTTCATTATTTAATTTTTGAAATAGTTTATCAATAAAATCATAGTCATTTATCTCAATAAATTGATTAAATAAATGAATAGAAATAGGTCGTGGACTGATGTATAAAAATCTTCCAGCTTCTCTTACAATTCCTTTTTTTATAAAATTTTTAATACTAATTGATGCTGATGAATTATCAATTCCTAAATGTTCAAAAATTATAGATTTATATGTTTTAAATTCATCACTATTTGGAAACATCTTAAAGATAGATATTGCTTGAAGAATTTTTATATCTTCCACTTTATTAGCAGTGACTTTTTCTAAAATTCCATCCAATAACCTTGTTTTTTCATTAAAATCATTCGTATCACCTTTTTCTACATCATATGATTCTGCCATAAACTTTGCAAGTCTTGGATAACCTTCCGTATAGTAAGCAATTTTTCTAGCTGTATCTTCAGATAAAACTGAATTTACTTCCTGAATTAATTTTACTCTTTCTATTTCACTTAATCCCTCTAATGTAATTCTTTTTTCATCTTTACAATTAGTTTTATCTTGTTGTGACAAGACTTGGTCTATGGTAACTATTGCTAAATTTGAAAACTGATTTAAACTTCTACATATTTGGACATGTTCTTCGTATGGGCACTCGTCAATAACAAAAATAATTATTTCTCTATTTGCAGGAAGTTTTTTAAAAAATATTTTCAAATCATCTAAAATTGAATCTTTAAAACTTTGAACATACAAAACAAACTTTTTATATTTTTCATCGTTTAATGCCTCATAAACAAAGCGAGTTTTTCCAATTCCAGAAAACCCTTCTATACGCATAAATGTTGAAGTTTGAGAAATTAATATTTTATTAATTTCTTCTCTTATTTGAGCAATACCTTCTTCTCTTCTTTTGTCATAAATATATTCAATATTTTCACTAGATTGTTTTATTTCATATTTAAAAAAATCAAATGATTCAAAAGATTTGTTATATAAAATGCTGTCAATGAATTCTAATTTTGAATATTTTGTCTCATAAAGTCTAACTAACGATATTAAAAGTAATAGAAATAATCCTAAACCAAATGCCCACCAAGAACCATTTGCGAAAATAAATTCAATTGCATACCAAAACATTTTTTCAATGAAATCTATTGATGGATTTTCAATTTGCTTTTGTGTGAATTCTTCAATGTTACTTCCCTTAATCAAAGCAACCATTTGACTTATTAAAAAGAATATAATTACATAGGCAACACTCCAATAAGTTTTTTGCAATTTAAAAAACTTAACCATTTCCACAATTTTTTTAAAAAACGGTTGTTCAATTAATTTATTTAAAATTTTATACATTTTTACCTCCAAACATAAACTTTTTCAACCGCTCATAACTCCCACCATCCGCCTCTTTAAGTGCAACAATATATTCCGTTCGAGCAACAGATATTTCAGTAATATTCCCACCCCATGCAAGAGCATTTTGTCCTATTTTGAGCAACCATAAATCAGTCACTAATCGTGCCCATCTACCATTACCGTTTGGAAATGGATGAATCTTGACAAGAGTATGGTGCAATCGTGTCGCTGTATCACGATACTCCCATACTTTTTCCCAATATTTCAAATCATCTTGTAATTGGTAGAGATATTGATGAATTGTATTTGCACTTACACCTATCGAGGTCTGAGTTGTACGAAACTCTCCCGCCCAACTCCATACATCATTAAACATCTCTTTATGAAGTTTACAAAAGAAACTTAAATCAAATGATACTTTTTTGAGTTTTGATGGAGTGAGCGTATATTTGATGTAAGCTTTGAGGATATTTTGAGCTTCTGCTTCGTCAAGCTCACGGCGTGTTTTGATGTGTTTAAGTTTTAGTCCTGAGATGTCATCAAGAGGAGTTTCTCCCTCTTTGTCAAATGTTATCATCCCCATATTTGTGATTTTGGCATTTTTGTAATCATCGCTTTGGCTTGAGTCAGCATTTTTTGCTCTGCTTGAATGCTGATGGCTTGGTCTTCTAAAGCTGAAGTTTGTATCACTCTTTGGACTATCTCTCGTGCTTTTTTTTCTATCTGAGAACGGTAAAATGATTGTGGGGATTTTCTTGGTTTAATTATAATCTCACAATCTAATGCAACTGCAATTTTGTCTAGTTTGTCTAAAGAGATATCACTTCCAGCAAATGCACGCTTTACAGTAGCAATCCCTACACCAGAGCGTAAGGCAATCGATTCATAGGGAATACAGAGAGCCTCTTTTTGCTTTTTTAGCTCTTCAAGAATAACTTTTTTATACATACAATTCTCCAAATAGTATCGAATACGATACTTTTATATTGAAGTAATGTATCATATTTGATACTCTGTTGTCAATGATTATTTTTTGACGCAGATTTTTATTTCATGAGTTGGGCTATTTTCGCCTGAAGTTTGAGCCATATTTTATGTTCCATCAAAGGAAAACCAGAAAATGTTAAGCCACTCTCTTTGATGCTTTTTGTAACGCCACTTCTTGCTGCCATGGTTGTAAATGGGGCGATTGTGAGATGTCCCGCGGTGGCACTTTGTCCGCCCATGACTACATTTCTGCCCATGGTTGTTGAGCCTGAAATCCCAGCTTGAGCTACGATAACGCTGTATTCGCCGATGATGCTGTTGTGTCCGACTTGCACAAGGTTGTCTATGCGAACACCTTTTTTTATCTGTGTTGTTGCAAATGCGGCTCTATCTATTGTCGTAGAGCTTCCTATTTCTACATCATCTTCTATGACGACATTGCCATTTTGGTAAATCTTTTTGTGTTCGCCCATTTTATTGGTTGCAAATCCGAAGCCATCACCGCCTATGGTCGCACTCGCATGGATGATGCAATTTGCCCCAATTGTACAATCCCTATAAATAGTAACGCTTGGATAAAGGATTGTATTGTCGCCGACGACGCAGTTTGTACCAACATAAACATGAGCCATAATTGTGCAGTTTTTGCCGATAATCGCACCGTTGGCAATTTCTGCTTTGGGGGATATTTTGCTCCCCTCGCCTATCTTGGCATGTGGAAGTGACTCATCTTCGATACTTGGTGCGAAATATTGCGTGAGTGTCGCCATCTGCCAATAGACAAAATCAACAACCAAAGCTGAACATCCGTGAGGAACAAACTCTAAAGTTCTTTTATCAACTATAATCGCACCAGCGTTTGTGTCTTGTATCTCTTTGATATATTTAGAGTTTGATACGAAAGATATTTCAGATTTACAAGCGTCTTTGAGCGTGTTCATCTTGCTCACTTCAAAATTTTCGCCGATTAACTCCGCATCTATAATTTTTGCTATCTCTTTTAAATCCATAATAAAACCTTTTTAGGGGGTTGTAACACTACTGTTTAGTTTTGCTATCTTACCTTGTAAGCGTCTCCACTCACGATGTTCCATAAGCGGGTAACCACTGTAAGTTCCACCGCTCTCTTTGATACTTTTCGTCACTCCGCTTCGAGCAGTAAAAGTAGAAAATGGAGCGATGTCGAGGTGGTCAGAAAATGCACTCTGTCCACTTACTACACAGTTGCGTCCTAGTTTGGTTGAGCCACCTACACCTGTTTGTGCAACAAATATGGAGTGCGCACCAATCTCACAATTATGTGCAATATGGATAAAATTGTCAAGTTTTGACCCTTTTTTGATAAGCGTTGCGTTAAAAACTGCTCTGTCAATCGCACAATTCGCACCGATTTCTACATCATCCTCGATGATAACATTTCCGTTTTGATAGATTTTGATATGCTCACCTGTTGCGGTATGCGAAAATCCAAATCCATCTGCACCGATAACCGTACCAGCGTGAATGATACAATTTGCTCCGATAACACAATCACGGTAAATTGTGACATTTGGGTAAATCACACAACCGTCGCCTATCGTCACATTTGAGCCGATGTAAGCACCCGCCATGATGATTACATTTGAGCCAATTTTTGCACCATTTTCTACTTTTGCCATGACATCGATGTAACTCTCATCTCCAATTTCGGCATGTGGAGATAAAAAATCTATAGGCTTGGGCGCAAAAAGTTTCGTAGCGTGTGCCATAGAAAGTGAGACATTTTCACAAACAATATACGAGGCATTTTCTGGCAAAAACTCTACTAAATCACTAGAAATCAAAAAAGCATTTGAGTTTGAAGAAGATAAAGATGTTGAGTATTTTTTGCCAACCGCAAAAGTGAGCTCATATGGCGAGGCAAGAGCTAACTCATTCATAGAATTAAGCTCTAAATCGTTACCTATTAAATCAGAGTCTAAGTGATGCGCTACTTTGCTAAAGAGCATCAATTATCGTTCAAGTGCAACAGCACCGCTTCGAACTATCTCTTTAGGATTGTATTTTTTGATCACTCTTAAAAAGTTTTCTATTCTTATCGGCTCATCTGCGACCATTGCTATGATTACATTTTCGCCTACATTCACGATTTTGCCATTGTATGCAGCACATAAAGTACTTATGTCACTTAAATTTTCAGAAAGTGGGAACTTAATGAGCGCCATCTCTTTTTCAACTAAATCAGCATGTTCATACACTCGAAGAACTGGTATAAGTTTATGGAGTTGTTTTGTAATCTGCTCTATAACTCTCACAGAACCTGATGTAACAATTGTAAGTCTTGAGTATCTACTCTCAGGAATTGGGGCAACTGTCAATGATGTTATGTTATATCCACGACCCGAAAAAAGGTCTGTAATACGAGACAAAACACTCGCTTCATTCACTACAATAACTGAAATTACTCTTCTTTCACTCATCTCAGTCATTATTTTTTCTCCTTCTTTTCTAGTAACATCATATTAAAAAGTGAACCGCCTGATGGAACCATCGGCATAACATTCTCAAATCTCTCAACAATTACCTCTATAAATGCAACAATATTTTTTTCAACTGCATCTTTTAGAGCTGCATCAAATTCCTCTTTTGTGTGAACTCTATAACCAAGACCACCAAAAGCTTCTGAAAGTTTCACGAAATCTGGCTGAACACTCAAATCTGTTTGGCTGTGTCGCTTGTCATAAAAAAGTGTTTGCCACTGACGCACCATTCCTAAAAAGTTATTATTTAAAATAATGTTAATAACTGGAAGTTTTTGCTCAACCGCCGTCATCAACTCCTGACAATTCATTAAAATAGAACCATCGCCTGTAAAGTTGATACTTATTTTATCAGGCGTAGCCGCTTTTACACCAAGAGCCGCTGGAAAACCAAAGCCCATCGTTCCAAGTCCGCCAGAACTTATCCATTGACGCGGTCTTGTAAATGGATAAAACTGTGCAGCCCACATTTGGTGCTGACCAACATCTGTAGAGATATTTGCGTTATCGCCAAGCAACTCACCCACTCTTTGTATAACCCATTGAGGTTTAAGTCTTTCACTGTCTTCATGGAAAGTTAAAGGGTGCAGAGCATCAAAGTTATTGATTGTATCTCTCCAAGATTTATACTTGTTTGAATCAATGAGTTCAGACAATCCTAGCATCTCTAACACAACATTTTTAACATCGCCAACGATAGGAAAATCTGCATTTACAAGCTTTGAGATACTCGCAGGGTCAATATCCACATGGATAACTCCAGCATTCTTAGCAAATTCGGAGAGTTTACCAGTTACCCTATCATCAAATCGTGCGCCTAAACCGATAACTAAATCTGTTTCACTCATCGCCATATTTGCGGCATAAGAACCGTGCATACCGAGCATTGAAATAAGGAGTTTATCATCATGTGCTAAAGTGCCTCGAGCCATAAATGTCTCAACCGCAGGAATTCCAGTTTTGCGAACTAACTCTCTTACTTCGTATGCAGCATTTGAATTGATGATACCGCCACCAAGATAAAAAAGAGGTCTTCTTGCTTTTGCTATGGCTTCCACTGCTTTTTTAATTTGGCGCGTGTTGCCTTTTACATTTGGCTTATAAGTCTCTAAATTGATTTCGATATCGTAATTAAACTCTTCTATTTGAGCAGTTACATCTTTTGGAATATCCACATGCACAGGGCCGGGACGACCAGAAGCTGCTATATAAAAAGCCTCTTTTAAAACACGAGGTAAATCCTTTGCATCGGTTACAAGATAGTTATGTTTTGTACATGAACGACTAATTCCAACTGCATCAATCTCTTGAAATGCATCTGTACCAATAAGACTCATTGGAACTTGTCCACTTATTACAACCAATGGAATAGAATCCATATATGCATCTGCTAAACCTGTAACTGCATTTGTAAACCCTGGTCCACTCGTGATAAGGGCAACGCCCACTTTACCACTTGCCTTAGCATAACCCTCAGCTGCATGGACAGATGCTTGTTCGTGACGATTTAAAATATGTTTAAATTTATTTTGTTTGTATATCTCATCATAGACATTCATAATTGCCCCACCAGGGTAACCAAATATTGTGTCCACACCCTCAGCAATTAAAGCTTCAATAACCATTTGTGCGCCGCTAATTTGCATGAAAAGTCTCCTCTACTATTTATATTTTTAAAAATTCGGTAATTATAAACAAATGCAACTATATTTGAGGTTAAAAGGAGTTTCCATCCAAGAGATTCAAAACTAAACTAAGATTGATTCTACTATCATGGATGGTCTCCACATGGTTAGTGAACCTTTTGAAAGCAACTCTAAATTTAACTTTGACTCTTTATAATCTTCTGTAAATGTCTCAAAAAAACTTAAAATTTGGTCTTGCAATCCAAAGTTTAATATATAGTTTTTTATACCGTTTTCAATGGTAGCTTTATCTCTTTGTTCTTTAACAGCTTGTTCAAGTTGCGTCATATAACACCATCCAAAAATAGTTCCAAGGGACATATATTTTGAGTGCATTGTCATATATTTTTCAAGTGTTGTTTGGATACCTTTTACATCACCCTCAGAAGCATACGAAGATGCTATATTTAAGTCATCATTCCATTGCTGTTGCAGTTTTTTTCCATCATCGGTATTTTGCAAATCTTCTGAACTTGCCAAAATATTATAAGCTGAAATGATATCTTCTTCTGTTATAGCTTTAAAGAATTTTTGTCTCGCATCTATATCGTGCATTAACTCTTTTGCTTCCACTGCAAAATCATCAAAGTCCGCTAAAATTCTTAGCAGTTTGATAGCGGCATGTGTATCGCCCTCTTGCATAAGAGTCTGCGATTTCATATATAAACTATCTCCATAATTTATAAGTATTTCGTACTCTGGAAATTCTTTGAGATGCGGATTTTGTTTAATGAGTTCAAATGCAATTTTAAAATCTTTTTGACCTATCGCAACACGAAATCGTTTATATATTTCACCTTTACTAAAAAGCTGTTGCGTTAATATTGTTTTATCACTAATACCTCGATATGGAGCTAAAATTTCACGAGCTTGATCCATTCCTTTTGGGTCAAGTGAATATTTTTGCGCCAATGCAAAAGCTTTTTTCCATCTCGCTTCCATTGCTTTATAGACTTTTGAAGTTTGATACATAGGGTGTTTATTCGCTATTCCATACGCCAGAACTATCTTACCTTGACTTGCAAGAAGAGTAAATTTATCATACTCTTCATACTCATTTAAAATATTTTGTATGATTTTATTTTTTGATGGAATACTTTTGAAATAGGAGAAAAGAGTTACAGCTGTTTTTCTATCGCCATTTTGAAGTAATTGATTCACTTTTTCTACTGTTTTATCCCAGAATACTGATACTAACTGATATATTTTAGTATATGCTAAAACTGGATTCTCATCTACATAACTTTGAATACGAGTAAAATCTTTTTGTTGAAAAAGTTCTGTTAAATAATCTTCTCCTTCAAAAATATTATAAAAAAGCAAATCTCCTTCATCTGAAGCTATGATAAGGTTTTGATTTGTTTCATCAAACTCAAGAGCAGTTATAGAAGAATTTATTTTTATATATTTTCTAGAAATTTGTTGATATTGCTTCAATTCATATACTAAAATATACCCAAGTGCAGTTCCTAAAAAAAGAAACTTATCATCACCACCAACAACAACTTGCCTCACATCATCATGGATGCCTTCAAGTCTTGTAATGATTTTTCCACTATGTATATTCCAGATAATCCCTATATTATTTTTATCTACACTAAAAAGTCTGCTATGACTCAAAAACTTCATTTTCATAACTGGAGCGCCATGCCCTTTGAGCCTATGTTTTGGTGTCATCATAGCTAGGTTAAAAAGTAAAATCCTTCTATCATAACTTGCTGTTGCAATCCAAGTTCCATTAAAGTTAAATACCACATCATTAATCGCATCCGCATGAATAGGCATTGTAAAAGCTAATTGACCACTTCTGATATCTGTCGCAAATGTTTTACCATCATCACCGCAAGAGAGCATATATTTACCCATTGGATCAATCGCCGTACAAGAAGCTTCGCCGTGATGTCTATCCATAATAGCCAGAGTTTTTTTTGTTTTTGCATTGTAGAGCTTAGTTTGACGACGGTCTTCACTTAATAATGAAAAATATTCACCACTATTACTAAAAGCAACAACACTATTTTTGTATCTTACATGATTAACATTCGCTTTAAAACCACTAATAACTTCTAAGGTTTCTTTGTTTAAAAATCTAATCGTTGTATTTGAATCCACAACTAACAAACTATTATCATCCAAAATCTTTGTTAAAATAATTGGTTTTGAGAAATTCTTTTCTTTAATTGCTTTCACTCAATCAGCCCCTTAAATAACCTTCTTTTTTTAGCGTACTCTGAATCTCTTTCTGATGTTCTTCGCCTTTTGTCTCCATGTGAACAGTAACATTTGCATCGCCATAATCAAGTGAAATGGAAGTTCTATCATAAGAAATATGAACGATATTAGCATTTAAATCTTTTAAAATCTCTGTAAGTCTCATCAAAGAACCTGGTTTATCAATGAGGGTAACTGTAACTTTCATCTTTCTTCCAGATTTTAAAAGTCCTTTTTCTATGATTACAGACAAAAGCGTCACATCCATATTCCCACCACTCAGCACTACTGCAACTTTTTTGCCCTTTAAATGCTCTAATTTATTATGAAGCAGTGCAGCAACACCAACCGCACCAGCACCCTCTACAACAAGTTTTTGTCTCTCAAGAAGAAATAAAATTGCACTCGCTATCTCTTCATCATCTACGCTTATAAATGTATCAACACTCCCAAGCATATAGTTTAATGTTATCGCAGAAGTATCACGCACAGCAATTCCATCTGCAATAGTTCTTACACTCAAACTATCCACAGCTTTTTTAAGGTCAAAGGAGTTTTTAAGGGCAGGAGCACCTAAAGCACTCACTCCGATAACTTCAATTTTAGGATTTATACTTTTGATTGCACATGCCATACCAGAGATAAGTCCGCCACCACCAACAGGAATAATCACCGCATCAATATCTGCACATTTTTTCAAAATTTCAAGAGCAACTGTACCCTGACCTGCCATAACTTCATCATCTTCAAATGGATGCACAAAAGTTAAAGAGTTCTCTTTGCCATAAATACGAGCGTAGGCATACGCCTCATCATAGTTTGAACCAGCAAGAATAACCTCTGCACCATAATGTTTTACACCATTTACTTTTGTAAGCGGTGTTGATTCTGGCATGACTATCACAGCTTTTATGCCAAATTTTGAAGCAGAGAGGGCTACGCCTTGCGCATGATTTCCAGCACTCGCCGCCACAACTCCACATGCCCTTTGTTCTTGGCTGAGTGTAGCTATTTTGTTGTACGCACCTCGTATTTTAAAAGCACCTGTTACTTGTAAATTTTCTTTTTTTAAGTAAACCTGACAACCCGATATTTCGCTTAAATGTGGAGCAAAAGAGAAAGGTGTATCAACTACAACAGCTTTTATACGCTCTGCAGCTTCATTAATTTTATGTATATCTAACAAATTTTCAACCTAATTTATAAACTTCTATGTTCTACCATACTACACATATTTTGAACAACTCGCATTCCAGCATCTTTTGCTTTTTGCGCAGCTGCATTATTTACAACGCCTTTTTGCGCCCAAAATACTTTTACATTCCCTTTAGAAATACATGCATCAGCTATCATATCAAGAGCATCAGATTTTCTAAAAATATCTACCATATCGACATCAAAAGGAATCTCTGCAAGTGAACGATACACCTTTTCACCTAAAATAGTCTCCTCTTTAGGATAAACAGGAACAATCACAAATCCGCGCCCTTGTAAGTATTTCGCCACTCTATAGCTATCTTTACTCTCATCAGGAGAAAGTCCCACTACAGCAATCGTTTTCACACTCTCAAAAATCTCTTTTATCTCTTTTTTATTTGAATTAACAGACGGAAACTCACACTCCATAATCAAACCTTTCTCTATTTGTTTGAATAGATTATATCAAATTATTAGACCATTATTGAACTAATTTCTCTTGTCCAAGTCTATAAAGTGCAAAATCATATTTTAATGGATCACTTTCATCAAAGCTTTTGAGCGTTTGCGTCAGCTCTATTGCAGCTTGTAAATCATAAGTTTTTCTTTGCAAAAGTCCTAGTTTTTTTGAGACATTAAAAGTATGCGTATCCAGAGGCATAATCAAATCTGCTCTATCAATTCCGCTCCATAAACCCATGTCGATATTATCCTCTCGCACCATCCACCTAAGATACATCATCCAGCGTTTTAATGCCCCTGCACCTTTAGTTTTTGTAGTGATGGATGAGAGCAAAAAGTTGTACCCTTGTGTGGCATGTGGAAACTGAGCCGTGAGCGTTTGAATCAGAGCATTAATTCCCTCAATCACGCTTCTATTTTTCAAATATCCACTCTTAAAAACCTCTTCCAAAGTTGTTGTTTCATTCAACCGTTTAAGTGCGATAAAAAGAGCTATAACATCTTCAGCTTTTTGAAATCTATAGTAGTGATTTTTGAGTGCTTCTTCTATCGCATCATCACTTTTTTGAAGCAAACTAAAATCTAAAGAATCCAAAAACTTTACAATCTGTTTCACATTTCCATACGCAAAAAAAGCACAAATAAGCGAAATAGTCGGATCTTTATATCTGTAAGCAACTAAAATCGGGTCAAGTCTATCAAGAGAAATTTCACCAATATTATTTCGTTTTTCTACTTCTTCATCAAGGAGTTTTTTTATTTCCACATGTGCCCGAGCGAAGCGACAAATACCCTTGGGGTGCCAATTTTTAGAGCTTATAAGACTTTTCAACCAAAATACTCCCAAAAACTAACTACCATTATAGTATCTATCTTTTGGGTTTGATTATAAGTGATAATGAGTTTTTCATCTACTTCAAAAGGTAACTTTAGAAGTCCATTGAGCTCTCTTTTTTTATTTTGTTCATTTAGCTCATAACAAACTTGTATGGCTACTGTTTTATTCTCTTTTTTCGCTATAAAATCGCACTCTGTATCTTTGTTGTAAAAGTAGAGTTCATACCCTTGTTTTTGGAGCTCTGTAAAAACAAGATTTTCCAAAAGTTTGCCATAGTTTGAAGAAAAACTAAACCCTAAATTCATGAAGCCATTATCACTTAGATAGAGTTTCTTTTTATTGTTTTGTTGCTCTTTGAGTGAATAAGAAAAGAGCTTTAATTCACTAAAAAGATAGCTATTTTCTAGGTAAGAGACATATTCTTTTGCTGATTTGTCATGTATGTTAATTGATTTTGCCAAAGATGCGTACGAGTAGAGAGCCGTGAGATTTGTAAGAGCATAAAAACTCAGCTCTTTGAAACTTTTTATATCTCTTATTTGATTATTTGCCACGCAATCTTTTAACAAAATTGCATCATAATAACTCGCCAAAAGCTCTCTTTTAAAATCCTCTTGTATCGCATACACTTCTACGAATGAGCCAAATTTCATCATAGAATCGATGATATTCAAAACCTTGGGAAGCTCTTGTACCAAATGCATATAGCTCATAATGTTGTTGATTTTCAAAATCTCTTTAAAGCTGAGTGGATAAACTTTTGTGGAAAGATATCTTCCAGTGAGAAGTGTCGCAAGGTCGCCATTTAAGAGAGATGAGTTAGAGCCAGTTATAAAGATTTTTACAAATTCTTCGCCATCATACACACTTTTGACATACCTCTCCCACCCCTCTATGGCTTGAACTTCATCTAAAAAGAGATATTTTATACTTTTATTTGTAAGTTTTTTTGCAGTTTGGATTATTTCATAGAAGCTTGTAGCATCACTTGAATACTTTATAAAAAAAGGGTCATCTAAGTTTACATAAAGTATCTCTTGCGGGTCAATAATTTGGCTAAGATGATTGATGAGAAGCTTAAAAAGAGTCGATTTGCCACTTCTTCTAATCCCTTGTAAAACTTGTATATGTTTTATTTCTAATGATTTTAAGAGCGTATCAAAAATATCTCTTTGATAAATATTTTCATAAGGGTGTTCCCAATGTTTGTTTTGAGAGATTATAACTTTTTGCATATTATACTCCTTAGAAATTTTATATATTTCGTATTATAGTGTATATTATTTGAATTATTTGCTTTTTATATATTTTCTTGGCATGTGGAATTTTTAAACCTCAAAAATCGTATCAATCTTTTTCATAATCTCATCTGTTTTGACAAGTGCGTTTATGATGCGGTTGTAGTGTTTGAGGTCACTTCGGCTTAGTTCTCTTCCTACTCTGTCTTTGAGCCATTTTTGGGCTGGTTGGTATCCGCCTATGTAAAATTCCCATGCGATGAGAGGGATATTTGAGATGGCTACTTCGGGGTTGATTTGCAGAGTTACTTTTTCATTTGCAACTATAAAATCTTTTTGATTTAATTTATTTGTGATAAGTGGATTTCCATCATCTATCTCTATAATGCGTTCATTGGAGCTCTCATCTTCTAGCAAATGCAAGGCTCTGAGTGCAGTTCCACATGCCACAAATTGCCAGAAAGTGTTGGCATGTGGAAATGGAACGCGTGGAAAGTCTATCTTCAAAAACTCTTTGTATTTTTCTCTGTAATTTGGAGAGTGTAAAATTGCGTAAATATAATCCAAAATATCGATAGGTGCGAAAGTTTTATTAGGCGTGACTAAAGTCCCTCTTCCATTTTTTCTTGGAAGTGAGGCTTCAGCCTCGCCTGTATCTTTTTCAGGCACAAATTTTAGATTCAATGCTTTTTCAATCTCTGCAACTATTTCAAGATTTAGATTTGGTGTTCGTTCTGTTTCTAATGAGTTTTCGTCTGGATAGAGATAGAGAGGGAAAATACTTGTAATTTCGCTTGTTTTATTTGATACAAAGGAACTCTCAATAATTTTATTAGTAAGTAAAATATGTTGATATGTTTCACCTGATTTGAATTGCTTACAAAGTGATATTCCAATATTTTCATTTTTTAAAAAATTCTTCATAACTTTTTCTCTTGCTCTTTCGATAAGTTTCGTATCATAATAAACGAACCTATCATCAAATGGACGATAAGAAATTTTTTGAATCAAACTTTGATTAGCTTCGATTTTATAAAAACTTTCTACATTTTTTGTTAATTCTTCATTTGAGCTATTCACTAAAATTGCGTCTTTTGCCGTTACAATTCCAACATTATTTAAAGAAAACAGCTCATTTACTGCAAATCCTTTATCATAAACTTTCTGCTCATCAAAATTTTTAGCCACAAAAAAATAGTTTGGAGCTACATTTTGCAATTCTATAAATGGAATAGTTTTTAAAGAGTTGTTTATTAAAAAGTCATATTTAAACTCTCGTTTACCAAACAAATCATAATGAAATACCTTGCCTAGTTCATTTGCTTTTTTCTTGCCTGTTTTGATAAAAATCGTAATCGCTACACCTTGCATGATGTCAAAGACATTTTCATCTTTGCTTCCATCAAGACAAACTTCTTTTTTCTTGCTATTGCCATGCAAATCGATTGTGTAAATCTTGTCATAAGTTTTGAGTAGATTCCAACGCATTCCACGAAATGTAGGATTATCTAAAAAACCGTGCGGATTGATAAACGCTAAAATTCCCTCGTCATTTTTTTCGATGTAATACTGTCCATAGCGTAAAAACTTCACATAATCATCATTAATCCATTTTGGATTTCGCTCTTTTAATTTTTCTTTTCCTTCTGGCTCTTTTTTATAATCTTCCATGAGGTTCATAATCCACTCGCCCTTGTTGGAACTCTCTCCACTATACAGCGGATTTCCCATCACAACCATCACTGGAGTCTCTTTTTTTACACGGTCTGCTTCTTTGCTTTCGTTTGCCAAATAAGAGCTAAAGAGTGTTCCCGCTTGCTCATGATGTTCTTCGAGAGAGTTTGTCAAAAAGACATTAAATCTTTTTTGATTTATAGGTTTGTATCCAGTTTCCATAAGAAGCAAATCAAGTTTTAAGTGTGCCATCGCGTAACTTGCCATCAAAAGTTCAAAACCGTTAAGCCTTGGAATGAGGTCGTTTTCTACATAAGAGCTCCACGAACCAAAAAAGTCTTTTTTTATAAACTTAATAGTCTCTGCCAAAAATGTTCCCGTTCCCGTCGCTGGGTCTAAAATCTGGACTTTGTGAACCTCTTTTTCTTTTTGTCTGAGCTTTCCGCTTGTTGTTCTACCAGCGTCCAAATCATCAACACTTATTTTGATTTTGGTGTCGTCTGTCAAACCTTCTGGCAAACAAAACTCATCTTTAAGCACTTCATCACATGCACGAACGATAAAGTTTACAACCGCCTCGGGAGTGTACCAAACACCCCTACTCTTTCTAAGTGCTGGATTGTACTCTGCCAAAAATGTTTCATAAAAGTGGATTATCGGGTCGTTCATTCCGCTTTTTTGAAAAAAGCCTTCAAGAATTTTGGCAACATCCGTCGCTAAAAATACCTCTGCAAGAGAATCGATTATCCAAATAAGTCTGTCATCACAATCCGCTCCACTTATGTAGCTAAAAAGCCCTCTTAAAAAAGGATTTGATTTTGGGATGAGATATTGTGCTTCTTGTCTTGAAAAGTCCTCCAAAGTCGTGTCGTGAAGCCTTGCGGCGAACATTCCATAGGCTATGGTTTGAGCGTAAATATCGGCAAAAGAGCTTGGAGTTATGTCGTGGATGAGATTGGCTTTAAAGATTTTCATCTCATTACGAAGTGAATTATTTGCATCACTCTCTTCATCACTTAAAATAGCTTTTTCTATCACATTTTCAAGAAGTCGTGCTTTTCCTGCCATAAGTCTTGCAAGTTTGATAGGGCTTGTAATGCTTCGTGATACATGCGCGGTAAAGTTTAAAATGTTGTTTGTAAAAAGAGAGAAATTTTTTTCTAACGCGACTATCTTGCCCTCTTCTATCTTGGCGATAGAAATTTTTTCTATCAACACACCACTTCTGTAAAACCAAAAATCTAAATAATCGGTAATAATCAGGTTATCAAGGGCATTTTATACCGCTCAAACTGCTCTTTGTACTCTTTGCTGTCAAGTGGCTTGTCAATATCTTTTGCTTCAATGTAGCCGATGGGAATATCTTTTTTTGTGATGCTATAATCAGGTGCACCAACCTCTCGAATTCGAGCGGGTTCATTTGTGACAACGATATCTTTGTCGTTAATGATTACATTTAAAAGATGCTGTAAATCACCTCTATAACTATGTTCTCTGGCATTTCCAGTTTGAAAAAGTCTGTTTACATTGTTGAGATAGTTTGTGATTGAAATCATTTTTGGCATCCTTTTTTTTTAGTTTATGAATTTTTTTAGTCATATTATAAATTTTCAGATATAATTTTGTTCTAATTGTCCTTCGGGATCGCCCTACTTTTTTGTAGGGCAAAAATCACTTTATCAAATCCACTAATTTTTGTTTTAACTTCGTAAAATTTTCACTATCAATTTTACCTATTTTCTTCACAAGCCTTTTACTACTTATAAGCCTACTTTGAACAAGTAAAGCGGTGCTTATTTTATTTTTGAATGAAAATTGAAAGAAAAAATTTCCATCTCTTAAAGTTGTTGATATAGGTACAGCAAGTAGCATATTTTTCGAGTATTTTTTTATGACTATAATAGGTCTTGTAAACTCTTCGCCCTTACCATTTTGTTCATATCCTACATTTTGTCCAAGTTTAGCCCAAAAGATATCTCTTTCTTTAAAAAAGATATCCTCTTCATTGACTTCGATATTTTTTTTAACATCATTCCATTCATTAAATTTTTCCACATGCCAACCTTAATGCAAATTATAAAGCTTTTTCCTCTCGCTTGAACCTGCTATGTTGAGCTGTTTTCTATATTTTGCTATGGTTCTTCGTACCATTACGACTTTGAATTTATTTTGGATTAACTCCAATAGTTTCATGTCGCTGAGGGGTTTTGCATGGTTTTCTTGTTTGACTAAACTTACAACAAACTCTTTAATCGCTGCGTTTGAAACATCGTCGTCTATGGCGGTTGTGAAAAACTCTTTCATCGCAAAAACGCCTCTGTTACAGGCTATGTATTTGTTTGCGATGGCTCTTGAGATGGTAGATGGGTTGTGTCCGAACTCATCGGCTAAAGTTTTGAGTGTCAGAGGCATAATCGCTCCGCCTGTAAAAAACTCATATTGGTACTCGACTATCATCAGCCCTACTTTGTAGAGTGTCGCTTTTCTCATGTCAAGGGCATCTACGAGGCTCTTTGCCTCTTTGAGTTTTTGAGCGACATACTCATGTTCTACGCCGTAATTTGTGTCTATATGTATGGTCGGGTAGTATTCGTCGTTGAGTTTGACTTCGATTTGCTCATCATCATTAAAAAAAATCATCAAATCGGGTATAACTTGAGCAGAATCTTCTTGAAAATCGATAGAGGGAGGATTTCTAAAAGTGCCTAAAATTCGCATCACTTCACTAAAATATTTTTCATTAGAATAGCCATGAATGCCTTGCATGTCATTTATAACTTTCACAGCTAAAGGATACGCTTCATCGCTGATTTGTGAATTTTCGAGCTGAAATATAAAGGATTCTGCTAAATCTTTTGCCCCGATGCCAATAGGCTCGATAAAAGCAAATCGTTTACGGATTTTTTCAAACTCTGGCATGTGGATAGCGTGTTTGCTACAAAAAGCTTCACTATCGCCTTCATAATAGCCGTTTTCATCAAGATTTGAAATGACAAAAAGTGCCACACTTTGAGAGAGAGGTGTTGGAAAAAGAGGTTTTCCGATTTGCTCTTCTAAAACATCATAAAGAGACCTATGTTGGATGGTAAGCGCTTCTATTTTTTCAGTTCTTGAGTTACTCACTTCGCCTGAAATTATTTTCATAGGAAGTTTTTTTTCAAAATCCTCTTCATACCCAGATTCAATCTCTATAACAGGATTTGATTCCACAAATGGAGCCATCGCTTCACCCAAATCACTGAGACTTGAGTGTAAAATCGGTAGCCAATTTCGTAGCGTGTTGGATAATTTATGTTTATTTTCAACGCTTGTGGTCTGTTTTAATCCTGCCATTTTTTACGCTTTTAAACCCACTAGAGTTTAAACTCTTCGCCCAGATAGTGTGTGCGAACATCCGCATTTTGCCCTATTTCATCACTCGTTCCACATGCCAAGAGTGAACCAGATTTGATAACATAGGCTCTATCACAAACAGCCAAAGTCTCACGAACATTATGGTCAGTGATGAGAACGCCGATACCATAAGAAACCAACTGCTTAATGACATTTTGTATATCCATAACGGCAATTGGGTCAACCCCAGCAAATGGCTCATCGAGGAGTAAAAACTTCGGTTTGTTTACTAAAGCTCTTGCAATCTCCACACGGCGACGCTCTCCACCACTAAGACTTATCCCTTTACGGTAGCGAATCGGCTCGATGTTAAACATATCAAGGAGTTCCAAGATTCTTGCTTCTTGTGCCTCTTTGCCCTCAATACCGACTTGTGCAGCGACCATTAAGTTATCTTCCACACTTAAATCTTTAAAGATGGAAGCCTCTTGTGGAAGATAGCCGATGCCTTTTAACGCTCTCTCATGCAACGGCATGTGGGATATGTTTTGCCCATCAAAAAAAACCTCTCCACCGCTTGATGCAACAAGACCACAAATCATATAAAATGTAGTTGTTTTTCCAGCCCCGTTTGGTCCAAGAAGTCCGACAACTTCGCCACTCGAGACCTCTAGGCTCATGCCTTTTACTATCTCTAAATCTTTGATTTTTTTTACTAAATTCACTGCTTCTAATTTATGCATACTCTATCCTATACTCTCGTTTATCATCTGAAATTTTTTCTATCTCTATTTTTAATGTTTTTATTCCTGCATAACTTAAAAGTTCTACAAGTTTATCATCGCCCCACTCTATAAAATGCAAACCCTCTTTTTCCAACTCTTCCAACATTCCTAAAGAAATAAAATGATCTAAACCATGATTATAAATATCATAATGAAAAACTTTATTAGCGTAGCAGTGTTGCAGGGAAAAAGTAGGAGAGGTAACATCCTCTTTCACCCCTAGTTTCTTCGCCATCTCTTTTACAAAAGTCGTCTTTCCACATGCCAAGTCACCTTGTAAAATTACCACTCCATCCGTGAAATTTTCACTTATCTCTTCTACAAGTTGTGCGAGTTCATTTAACTTTAATCTATAAATTTTCATAATTTATTTGATATCTCGATGATTTGTTTTAGTTTTTCTTTGGCTTTTCCTTTTTTGATAGCCTCTCTTGCCATCTCGAAACCATCTTGCATATCACGAGCCGCACCATCCACCATAAGCGCAGCAGCTGTATTTATAAGGACAATATCTCTTTGTGCCTCGGTTGCAGTTGCATCAAAAATAGAGTATAAAATCTTTGCATTCTCGTTTGCATCTCCGCCAACAATCGCACTCAAAGGAGCTTTTTTTATGCCATAAAATTGTGGGTCAATCACAAACTCAAACATCTTGCCATCACGAAGTTGTGAAGCATAAGTTACATCGCTGATACTTATCTCGTCCATATTTTCCGCCGAACTTACAACCATCGTGGAAGTAGCACCGTTGATTTTGAGTGCCTCTGCCATTTTTGGCACAAAAGATTTGTTAAAAACACCAAGCAGAGATTTTGTGACTCCCGCTGGATTTGTGAGAGGTCCTAAAATGTTAAAAATAGTCTTATCGGGTATAGTTTTTCGGATGGGCATGATAAATTTCATAGCGGGATGATGATTTTGTGCAAACATAAAGGTAAATCCTGACTCTTCTAAAAGTCTAGCACTTTTGTCTAAACTCAAATCCAGTCTCACACCAAGCGCTTCAAACATGTCCGCACTGCCTGATTTTGAAGTCACAGAGCGACTTCCGTGCTTTGCAACATAACTTCCACATGCCGAAGCTAAGATTGCTACAGTCGATGAGATGTTAAAACTGCCTATTTTATCTCCGCCTGTTCCTACGATATCCATAGATTTGAGACGAAGTGCATCGCTGATAGGCAAAGCAACTGCAAAAGAGCGCATAACCTCCGCTGCTGCTGCAATAGTGTTTACACTTGTTTGCGCATCTAAAGTTACTCCAAGCAAAAATTCTCTCATCTGTGCATCACTCATTTCATGCTTAAAAAGTGCAGAAAATGACGCTTTTGCTTCCTCATAATTCATTGAATCTCCTTGATATACTCTGCTTGGAGAGATTTAGGTGTGGATTTTGCAGTCGGTATTTGAATAACTTCATATTTTTTAGTATCTTCAAGAAAATTGAGCGTTATCACGCTTCCAACTTCCACATTTTTACTAGCTTTTGCTACAACGCCGTTTATCAAAACAACACCATTGCTTATCATATCTTGCGCAACGGAGCGTCTTTTTGTGATATTTACTGAATTTAAAAATTTATCTATTCTCATTTTTATAACTTTTAAAGTGATTTTTTTCTTATCGTTTTGTATTGTAGAGTAATAAAACTGAAAGAATTGTAAGAGTTGGAACATTTTTTGCATGTTTCTTTTAAAAGATTATTTAATGTATAAATTTACTTCTCAAAGCATGTATGAAATCCTCCACATTTTACAAAATACTTTAACAACAACTAGCGTAAAAGAGATACTCAAATTTGAAGTTTTAAACCCTGATTTCGACACATCTGCGTATGCAGGAACTTCTATCATTGTTGAAGATGCAGAGTATATTTACAGAGGTTACAAAGCTTGGACGGACTTGGCTGAGATACTTCAATGCAAAATGCTCACTCCAACATGCCAAACTCCAGATTTTGTCACAATCAGGTTTCAAAAGCTAAACAGTGATGACTCTTTTCACAAAAGTTTGGATGCGAAGGAAGAGAAGTACGGGGCAACCTCTTCCTTCTCCCAAATACATAAAAACGAAGAACCCGCCTTTTTAGCGCACTACTTAAAAGCTTTGCAAAATGTAACTATCAACAAACGACTCAGAGTTCTTAACCTTGGTGTAAACAGCGGTGATGAATTTGAAGTGATACAAAAATACGCCACAAACTTTGAAAACATGGAACTCATCGGCATAGATTACTGTGCCTCAGCCATAGAAGAAGCACAAAAGAAGTTCTCGGCATGTGGAAATATTTTGTTCCACACCCACGACATAAATGATTTGGCATCATTAAACTTAGGCACATTCGACCTCATACTAAGCATCGGAACACTTCAAAGCTCCAACCTAGAGTTTAATCCACTCTTTATGTCTTTAGTTCAAAACTACCTCAAAAAAGATGGAGCGATGATTTTAGGCTTTCCAAACTGTCGCTGGATAGATGGTGCAATGGTCTATGGAGCAAAAGCAAAACATTACGCATTTTCTGAGATGTCCAACCTCTACAAAGATGCGGTTTTTTGTAAAAAGTATCTTCAGCAAAAAAAGTTCAGAGTGACACTCACGGGAAAAGAGTATATCTTCTTAACTGCGACTTCTATACGAAAAGAGTAAAAAGTCCACATGCCAATCATCAATCCTAATTTATTACAAAAATAATTATATAAAATAAATCTTACACAAATACACTACTTTATTTGACTATCTACTCCTAAAAGTTAAATCGGATAAAATTTGTCCGATTTAACATTCTAGAGCATAATTTGCTCTTACCAAAGGAAACAACATGAAAAAAATCGTATTAGCAGTAGTTTTGGCACTTAGTGCGCTTCAAGCAGAGGATGTAGTTCACTACGACACTCACGAGACAAAAAAGCCTGAAATGAGCAAACCGAACTATCCAAATAATGATATACATACCAACAATAAAGGTAAGTAAACTCTAATAATGGGCTTTTCATACTCTCCTATGAAAAGCCTATTGAGTAAGATACTCTAAAAAACAACTATCTCGTATCCCTGCCCTTTTTGATTTACAATCAAATCTTTTGAAGTTTTTGCTCGTAACCTTCTTATAAAAGTCCTCAGTTTTTCATCACTCGATTCTTTACCCATCCAAAGAGTATTTTTAATGGTTTCATCTTCTACTACATTTTTATGGTTTGCATACTCTTGAAGCAAAAGTTGTATAAACTTATTTTCATTTTTTGAGAGCGCTACATATCTGCCATCTTTGTATAAACTTTTTGCTGTTTTATTAAAAGAAAATCCATCGCCAAGCAGAATAACTTTACTTCCTATTGTCTCACTCAAAGACTCTATATATTCTAAAAGTTCCTCTGGGTCAAATGGTTTTATAAAGTATTTGACAACACCCACATCAATGGCATCCAAAAAATTGTCTCGTTCACTAAATGCACTCAATATAATAATAGGTATATTTGGGTTGATTTTTTTTATCTCTTTTGCCATCTCAAGACCCGTAATATCTGGCATCACAATGTCTGTTATTACAATATCAGGGGAGAGTTTTAAAAACTTTTGCATTCCCTCATTTGCATTATTTGCAACATAAAAAGCATAAAAATTATCCCCAATCGCACTTTTTAGTAAACTTGATAATTTTTCCTCATCCTCTACTAACAAAACCTTTAACTCTTTTAAAAGTTTACTACCCATTTTCTCTCTCCAAAGGAATTTTTATACTAAAAGTTGTTCTGCCTTTTTTACTTTTAACATCAATCGAACCATTTAAACCCTGTTCACAAATCATCTTTGACATAAAAAGTCCCAATCCTGTTCCCTGACTTGTATGTTTTGTTGTGAAATAAGGCTCAAAAATTCTATCAATATCTTTTTCTTTTATTCCACCTGCATTATCTTCTATCTCAATAACCCCAAAACCTTTTTCTTGATAGGTTCTAATGTGTATTTCTCTGATTAAAATAGCATTATGAACAAAAGCATCTTTTGAGTTTTTCATAAGGTTTATTATCACCTGTGATAGCTCATTTGCGATTCCAAGAACTTTAATATCTTCAAAATCTGTTTTAACACAAATCATCTCTGATTTAAGAAAATTCTCTAAAATTTGAATAGACTCATTGATACTATTGCTGAGATTGAAGTAATATTTTTCTTTGTCTGGTTTAAAAAAGTTTGTAAAATCATCTATTGTATTTGACATATTTCTGATAATAGTTTTACTATCGTTATAGAGTTTTGCAACATCCTCTTTGTCCTCATTTACTACTGCTTTTTTGATGTTAAACAGAGTGAGATTAAGCTCTGTGAGAGGCTGTCTCCATTGATGCGCGATGTTTGCAAGCATTTGACCTAAACTCGCATGTCGCGATTGCCAAAACATAACGCGTTGCTTCTCCTCATTTTTGGCGATTTCCTCTTTAACTCGAAGCTCAAGCGTTTGATTTAACTCTTGTAACTGTTTTGTTTTTTCTTCTACTCTTATCTCTAAAGTTCTGTTTAACTCTTCTAGCTCTATCTCTTTTATCTGAAGTTCTATTGTAAGAAAAACCTCTTTTGTAACATCATAACGCACGGCTATAAACTCTACAATATTTTCATTTTCATCGAGTAAAGGAACGACTGTTGTGTTTACAAAAAAGGTTGAACCATCTTTTGCACGATTTTTCACAGTGGCTTTATAAATATTTTTACTTTTTATCGTCTCCCAAAGAAGTTTAAAGTTAGAAGCTGGAATATCTGGATGTCGCACGATGTTGTGATTTGCGCCGATGAGTTCTTCTCTTGTATAACCTGAAATAGCACAAAATTCATCATTTACAAAAGTAATAATTCCGTCCTTGTCCGTTCTTGATATGATGTTACTCTTCTCAATCGCTTCTTTGTACTGTTTAAGCATAAATCACTCCTTAACCCATCGGATATAAAATTTCATTATGAACTTTATCACAAGCAGCTAAAATTTCAGCACATAAATCCAAATCCATCGCAGCCAAACTCGCATCCAATTGTTCCGTCGAAGTCGCTCCGATGATAGTAGAAGCCACAAAATCGAACTGCTTTGACCATGCAATCGCCATGGTTACGGGATGCAAATCATGTTCTTGTGCGATTTTGAGATATTTTTGCGTGGAGGCAAGTGTTCTGTCGTTCATAAATCTGTTCGCCATAACCCTTAAACGCTGGGTTGGAGAGTTTATATAATCTCTAAAACGACCACCCAAACTATTTGCTTGATTGTATTTTCCGCTTAAAACTCCCCCTGCAAGTGGCGAATAAGGAAGCAAAGAAATCTGCTCTTTTCTTGCCACAGTTGCGAGTTCATCCAAAAAGCGACGGTTCAAAAGTGAGAAGTTATTTTGGATAGACTCAAACCTTGCATACCCTTTGTGAGCCGAAGTCATCAAAGCTTTAGTTGTGCCATAAGCTGTATCGTTTGAAGTGCCGATGTAACGCACTTTTCCACTCTGAGTCAGTCTATCAAACGCTTTCATACTCTCCTCAATCGGCACAATAGAATCAGGCCAGTGCATCTGATACAAATCGATATAATCCGTACCAAGATTTTTCAAACTCCCCTCAATCGCTCTCTCGATGTGGAAGCTGTCCATCGCAGTCAAACCATGACGCACAGGCGGAACAAACCACCCATTTGCCGCTCCTGCAACTTTAGTCGCCAAGATGATGCTATCACGAGGTTTTGTCTTCATCCACATGCCAACAATTTTTTCAGTAATGCCCACTTTATCGGCACTCGGAGGAATCGGGTAAACCTCTGCTGTATCGTAAAAATTTACCCCCGCCTCATACGCCTTATCTAAAATCCGAAAAGCCTCTTTCTCATCGCACTGCGAACCAAAAGTCATAGTCCCCATACAAATCGGACTCACACGAAGCCCAGTTTTTCCTATGTATCTGTAGTTCATTTTATTTTTCCTTTTTTACTGTGTTACTTATTTTGCAATATTTTTAATATATAAATTTTAGATGTAGATTATATCTTTTTTTGTAACAGAGTTAAAACATGTACTTATGGACTGTATATTTTAGGATTTCACTTAACAAAATATGCAGTTAAGTTAATGTAAAATCTTATTGTAGTTCATAATTTGAAGGTAAAGGTGGTCTTTTTTGACTTTAATATATAAAGATTCAATAAAAAGTAAAGTAATTATGAATATACTTTTTTACACAGTATTAACATCACTTGTTTATTTTTTCTCAGCTAAAGCTGTCGCACCGCTATCTCTAAGTGAATCATCAAGTATTTTTGCAATATGGCCACCGACGGGAGTTGCTCTTTCATTTTTATTTTTTAGAGGAAATAGAGTTATCCTTGGAATTTTTCTTGGCGCTTTCTTTTTAAATATGACTCTCAGCTCGCCAATTGTAGCATTCGAGATAGCTATTGGCAATACAATAGGTCCAATTATAACTTATTGGCTTGCAAACAACACTGCAATTAAAGATGATATTTTTCACGATACAAACACTATTATCGCTTTTATTTTTTACAGCATAATTGGCGCATTCATAACATCAAGCATGGGAACGACTGTGCTCTATCTTCATGGTTTCTTAGCATCTGAACACCAAATACTGGGATGGATGATGTGGTTTTTTGGAGACCTTATAGGATTTATTATGATTACACCTGTTTTTATTGCCTATACTTTGCAACAAAATATTACTTTATCGGAAAAAAATCATATCGGAGAAATTGCACTTATTTTTATCGTATTGATTTTATCATCAGTTCTCATTTTTGGTTCAGGGTATTTTTTTGATGAGCGATATCCAATTGAATATCTGATTTTATTTCCACTTATATGGGCAAGTATCCGTTTGAGACATGGCATCAATCTTATTTTTTTAGTAGTTGTTACAATTTTAGCTATTTTAGGAACTTCATCAGGATATAGCCAATTTTCATTTGCAGGAGACCATAAGCTCTCCTTGATAATGCTTCAAATATTTATCTTTACAGTAACATTTTCTATTTTGATGTTGACAGCACAACGCTACCAAACTGAAAGAATACTTGAGGAAAAAGAGCAGTTGACGCTCTTAGATTCATTAACTGGAATCGGAAATAGAAGATTTTTTACTGAAACTTTTAAAAAAGAACTTGACAAAAGCGATAGATATAAACATCCTATCTCTCTGATTATTTTTGATATAGACCATTTCAAGCAAATCAACGACTCATTTGGGCATCATAGTGGAGATGTAGTGTTGCAAGAGATCTCTTCATTGATAAGTTCACATCTTCGTTCAAGTGACCTTATTGCAAGATGGGGTGGAGAAGAATTTACCATTATTCTTCCTGAAAGTACACTTCACGAAGCTGTTTTAGCCGCTGAAAAATTACGCAAATCTATCGAAGAACACAGTTTTAGTATAAACAAACAAATTACTTGCAGTTTTGGAGTTATTTTGTGTGCCGATAATGAATCAACTGATGATGCAATCAACCGTGTTGATGCCAAACTTTATGAAGCAAAAGAGAGTGGACGCAACAAAGTTGTATCTTAAGCATGTGGAAAGTTCCACATGCCAGAGTTTTTGTTTTTTTAATATGTCAAGATTTTACAATATTTCTAACATATAAAATTTACATGTTATATTTTCTTAGTTTTTCTAACATGTTATTTAAACATGTTCAATTAAATGCCTTTTCTTAAGTTGATGATGTCTAACAAACCTTTTGCCTCATCACTACCAAGCTCTTTATTCTCAATGGAGTTTTTAATCAGATTTATAGTCGCCGTAAGTTCATGAAGTTGGGATTTTTGCACTGTTTTTTGGTTGATGACATAACCTTTTACCAGATACTCTTTAAGTATTTTTGTTGCCCAGATACGAAATTGCGTACCTCGTTGTGATTTTACTCTATAACCAACAGAAATAATCACATCTAAATTATAGTAATTTATATCTCTCTCAACTTCTCTTGTACCTTCAAGTTGAACTCTCTGGAAATTCCGGATAGTTGAGTTTTCTTCCAACTCACCTTCTTTATACACATTTTTTATGTGTTCATTGACTGTTTTTACATTTTTGTCAAAAAGTTCTGCCATCTGCTTTTGACTCAACCAAACAGTCTCATTTTCTAGTGAAACATCTAAACTCACATTGCCGTTTTCATCTGTGTAAAGTAAGACTTCATTATTCATTTATAAAACCCTCTTTTTGAACTATTTCCAAAATGGAAAGAGTTACTATATTCATGATTTTAGCAGTATGTTCCAAAATGGAAACAACTGAAGATAATCTTTCCACATGCCGAAGTTAATTGTGGCATGTGGAACTTATTTCAACTCACCCCAATTATCGCCAATATTCAGACTCGCTTTGAGCGGAACATTGAGCTCCATAATATTTTCCATAATCTCTCTAAATCTATTTCCTAAAACTTCGGCTTGGCTCTCTTCTATTTCAAAAATAAGTTCATCGTGGATTTGTAGAAGCATTTTTGCTTTGAGGTTTTCTTCTTTTATGACTTTATGAATTTTATTCATAGAGAGTTTTATCAAATCACTTGCACTTCCCTGAAATACAGTGTTTACAGATTCTCGTTCATACGCTGCTCGGAACATTGGCGTTGCGTTTTCGTAGTCAAAATATCTGCGGCGACCCAGAAGTGTTTCTACAAAACCCTGCTCTTTTGAGATGTCAACGATGGAGCGGAAATAGCTTTTTACCGTTTTGAAGCTCTCGAAATATCTCTCGATAATCTCTTTTGCTTCTTTGGTTGTGATGCCTAAAGTGTCGGAGAGTTTTTTTTGCCCCATGCCATAAAGGAGTCCAAAGTTTACAGTTTTTGCCACATTTCTTTTGTTTGGAGCTTCCTCTTCGCCAAAAAGTGCGATGGCTGTTTGCATGTGGATATCTTTGTCATTTTTAAATGCATCCACCAAAACATGGTCTTGTGTGAAGTGTGCGAGAAGTCTTAGCTCGATTTGTGAGTAGTCGATGCCTACAAGTTTTTTGCCCTTTGGTGCTACAAAAGCCTCTCTGATTCTCAGTCCGAGTTTGGTTCTTGCAGGGATATTTTGAAGGTTTGGATTTTTAGAGCTGAGTCGTCCCGTTGCCGTTCCAGTTTGTACAAAGGAAGTATGCACACGACTCTCCGCACTCTCAACACTCAGTTTCAAAAGCGGTTCAATGTAAGTCGAGTAGAGTTTATAAACCTCACGATACTCCAAAAGAAGCGGTACTATGGCATGTGCATCTTTGAGTGAACTAAGAACATTCTCATCTGTGGAGTAGCCTGTTTTTGTTTTTTTACCAAAAGGAAGCCCCAAAGTATCGAACAAAATTGTGCCGAGTTGTTGCGTGGAGTTGATGTTAAATTCAGTTCCAGCCTTTTCATAAATGCTTTTTGTAAGCTCTGCCAAGCTCTCTTTGACTTCCACCAAAAACTCTTTTAAAAATGTTCCATCGACCTGAATACCGACCTTTTCCATCTGCAAAAGCGTAGTAATAAACGGTATTTCCACATGCCATGCTTCTTCGATGAGATGTGTCGCACCTTGAAGTTCTAACATCGTGTTAAATTTATGAAAAAGTTTGAGCGTTATGTACGCATCTTCCGCTGCATATCCACATGCCGTCTCTAGTTCAACACTTGCAAAAGTATCGCCTTTTTTGACTGTCTCTTTGAAAGAAACCATCGTATGACCGAGAAGTTTATCTGCGAGTTTATCCAACGACAAGGCACTCTCAGGATTTATCAGCCATCCTAAAATCATACTGTCTGCAAATATTTCTAAATCATCCTCTTTTAAAAATCGTGTCACAAAATGCAAATCAAACTTGATGTTATGCCCAACAACACGCGAATGAAATATCTTTTTTATAGCCGTTTTCGCATCTTCTTGGCTTATTTGCTCTGATACTCCGAGATAAAAGTGAGCGATTGGCACATAAAATGCCTCTGTATCATTAAAACAAAAACTAAATCCTACAAGGCTATCTTTGTCATAGTCAAGTCCTGTTGTCTCCGTGTCAAAAGCTACGATTGTGTCCGCTCTCAAAGTGTTTAAAACCTTAAAAAGCTCCTTTGCATCGGTTAAAAGTGTAGCCTTGAACTCGATATTTGTGTTTTGTGTCTCATAAAAAGTATCCACTCTTGTTTGTGCTTCTTGATGGGCTTCTTGGCTCACTTGCCCTTTGGCTTGAAGTGTTCTTAAAATGGCGTTTTGCTCATACTTTACAAGTTCATCGTAGATATTTAAAAAAGGGTGTTCGATATCCATCTTGTACTCTTCAAAATCAAAACTCTCAAAAACATCATCTCGCAAAGAGACAAGTTCTTTAGACATATAAGCTTTTTCTTTAGATTCTATGAGTTTTTTTTGAATTCCAGCGGGTTTTACACTCTCTATATTTGCATAAATATTATCTAAAGTTCCAAACTCTACTAAAAGTTTTTCAGCTCCGACCTTGCCTATACCCTTCACACCTGGAACATTGTCCGCACTATCGCCTAAAATGGACTGATAATCTATAAACTGTTTAGGTGTCACTCCATATTTTTTGAAACACGCCTCTTCATCGACTGTGGCTCTTTTGATGGCATCAACGAGAACGATTTTGCCATCATCTATAAGCTGGTAGAGGTCTTTATCGTGGGAAACTACTCGTACATTATAGTCATGCTCTTTTGCAAATTTTACAACCGTGGCGATGATGTCATCGGCTTCAAAACCTACTTGACCCAAAGTTTTATAGCCCATTTTATCTATCCACTCTATAGCAATTGGGAGTTGCATTGTAAGTTCTTCTGGTGGTGCTTGACGATTGGCTTTGTAGTTTGTGTCTATCTCATTTCTAAAAGTCGGACCTTTGGAGTCTATGGCAAAAACGATGTAGTCGCTGTCGTGCTGTTTTTGCAGAGTTGCTATGAAGTTTGTAAAACCTGTTAAAAGCCCTGTTGGAAAGCCATCTTTGTTTTTTAAGTGTTGTGGAAGTGCGTAAAAACTACGGAAAAAAAAACCAAAAGTGTCTATGACTGTAACTGTTTTGCTCATGCATCGCCTTGTTTAAGTATATCGAGCATCTCATCTATGGCATCTTCTAGTAAATGGTGATCATATCCTGCATCACTTGCTTTTTTTAACCCATAATTAATAGATATTTCTGAGAGTGGTTTATTGATTGGAATAACTGTTTTTATAATATTTAAAGCCATACAATATTCTTGAATGCCTCTTGGTGCGGCATGTGGATTGTCTGCGTATTTGATAATATCTATAAATTCATTATCAAATCCCCAGTGTTCAAACACTTTTGCTGTCACTTCAGAGCTTGTTACATCCACATACGCTTTTTCAACTTGCGCTATATTATTTGTCATCTCTACTTCAGAAAAAAAGCTTGTTGTTTCATCTTCTTGAATAATATCACTCGCAATAATTATCTTTCCTGTCTCTTGTAAAAATGCAGCAAGATATAATTTTGCAGCTTTTTGTTTATCGACTCTTTTATACCAATTGAGCATCAGTGCAGCTTGTTGTGAACATATTTCTGCAAATCTCTCAGATGTAATTCCATAAGGTTGCATGTCCACATTGAGTAATTTTTTCACTGAATTTCCAACGACAATAGAACGCGTCATGCTCATACCAAACAAACTCACTGCTTGAGAAACACTTTGTATCTCTTTGCCAAATCCATACAGAGGCGAGTTTGCAGCTTTAAGTATATTTGCAACTATCATTGGGTCAGATGCTACAGCTTTTGCCATATCTGCTAGAGAAGCATCTTCGCTTGAGTAAATAGTATTGACATCTGTAATCGTCTTAGAAAGAGGTGGGAGCGATTTTATACTATCTATAATTGAACTTTTCACAACAAAACCTTATTTTTTAATTTATTTATGACAATCTCTTAATGTTTTTTGAGGATTTGAAATATAATCGTAGCCATTGTAAATAGTGAAAGTTCCATAAAGGATAACTGCGATAGAAGATAAACTCACCATCATATTTCTAAAACTCGTTGCCGAGGCGAGGGATGTTAAAAAACCAAGTCCAAACATTGCTGGAATCGTGCTCAAACCAAATATCGCCATCACTAAAGCACCATAAAGTGGGTCGGCGGTACTTGCAGCTGTGATAGCAAAGAAGTAAACAAATCCACATGGCAAGAGACCATTGAGCATTCCTAAAACAAAAAAGCTAAGATTTGACTTAGAATTGAGCACTTTTTTAAAAGCATTTTTATAGAGTTTAGAGGAAGAAAAAGAGTGTTCGATAAGAGTTAAAAATCTTATTTTCCCCATCAAAGATAACCCAGCCAAAACCATAGCAACACCTGCAAAAATCAATAATCCACCATTTGCATTATTGCTAAAAGTTGCAACTCCGCCAAGGAAACCAAACATAGCACCAAGAATAGAGTAAGTTAGAACTCTGCCAAAAGAGTATAACAAATGTGCAACACTTTGAGATACTTTAGAACTTTTTGGCTCTATTTTAATCGTTGAGTAGGCTACAACTATTCCACCGCACATGCCGATGCAGTGTCCAAAAGAGCCTAAAAAAGCTATAGTGATAATAGTTATAATATTGACAGTTTCCAAGATTATTTGCCTAAGAGTTGTTTTTTTATAAGTGGATTGTTCATAGTTTCACCTCGAAGCATTCTGAGCTTCATACTCTCAAAATCCACATGCCGAACATCTTTCATTTCATACGCACCAAATCCGTAACCCATGGGTGTTTTATCGTTTAAAGAGTAAAATGCTTCTTTAGCATTTATCCATTTTTTTGTATCTTTGCTCATAACCCAGATAACAACATCCTCTTTAAATTCTTTATCTTTCAACCAGTTTATAAATCCACCATGGTCATGAAAAAACCAAGTTTTTCCATTTTTGGCTATGACTTGTGAGGCGTACTCTAAATCTTTTATAACCATCCCACAATCACTATCTTGGTAACGATTTAACTCCATCTCAAGGGGTAACATTTTGTAATTACCCTCTTTTATAACTATCATATTCTGCGAAGATGCCAAAGATAAAAAGAGAGCGACAATGATAAATATAATTATAAAAATAATTAAAAAAGGTGTTGCTTTTTTCATCTTCTCTTTTTACCCTTGCCTAAGTCGTCATAATGCAAAAATATTTCTAAATCTTTTTGAAGATTTGGACTCAAACTATCCCAGATTTTTTGCTTTGTATGATACCTAGATTTATCTTCTGAAAAGCTTTTTTTGATGTCTCTTATGAGGTAGTGATAACGAACAATTTGTTTTGTATATTCACTTATAAAGAACCAATTTTTGATGATTTGGTAACTTTTTTCTTCATGGTCTGTAAAACTATATTCACTAAACGCTACATCCTCTGGCTTTTGAAATGCTACGAATGGTTTTCCAATATCATGCAATATTCCTGCTGCAAAAAACTTAAAGTCTCTTGCTTTAAGAATTGCATACACAACTCTGAGTGTATGCACTAAAACGCCGTGCTGATGCCAGTTATTTTGCATCCACAAGAGTGACCGAAGAAAAGGTTTTGAAAAAAAAGTATTCTTTGTTTTATTCATCATAACTACGCCATCGGATGACAAGAGTCAACCGTCTTTTTTAAATCTTGTTTTTGGATATGTGTATATATTTGTGTTGTTAACAGTGAAGCATGTCCTAAAAGTTCTTGAACTACTCGCAAATCAGCACCTCCTGTTATAAGTGAAGTTGCATAGGAGTGACGCAAAACATGGGGCGATACACCAAGATATTTTTCAGTAATTTTATAAGCAGAAATTCTACTCAGCTTCTCGCCTCTATAGTTCGACCAAACGAACTCTTTTTCATACTTAAACGCACTCAAATAGGCTTCTATTGCAACTTTTGCAACTTTTGCTATTGGAACAACTCTCTCTTTTTCACCCTTTGCATGTCTAATATGCAACCATTCGCCATCGATATCATCACGCCCAAGAGCTAAACACTCACTAATTCTAGTGCCCGTTGCATACAAAAAAAGGATTAAAGCATAGTCACGAAGCCCTATCCACGAACTTCTATCTATAAGTTTGAGTGCATTTTGAATCTCTTTATAAGAAAGAAATTTTGGAAGGAGTTTAGGGATTTTGGAGAGTTTTAGTTTAGTCTGTTCCTCTTTAAACTGACTTTTATAACAAAAATCAAAAAAAGCGTTTACTGAGGATAATTTTCTATTGAGAGTTCTTTTGTTTTTATATTTAGACAAGAGGTTTAAAAGAGTTTTAGAGTCAAGTGTTATAAGCGACTTTTCTAACTCATTTTCTATGGTTAGTAAGTCGCTTTTATACGCTTCGATACTCTTTTTACTAAGCGCTCTTGTAACACTAATGTACTCTAAATACGCTTCTAATTCGTTAGACATTACTCAACTGAAATAAATTCATCTTCCACATAAAACATCTTATCTGCCGTGAAAACATATCCATTTTCTATATCTGCTTCATATATTTTCTGTTCTTTTAAATCTTTACTGAGTTCTATAATATATCCCTCTTTTTCTAAAAGATAGACTTTATTTTCAGTCGTAATCATTCCCAAAAAGTGAGCAAAAGGAAATTTTGTTTTTGCATTAAGCTTTAAGTCTGGGGTAATAGAGACAACTTCACCCTGTTTTGTAGTTAAGAAAATATCTTTATTATCATAAGCGATAGTTCTAATTTCATACTTTTCTCTCTCTTCTTTCGTAGAAATTGAAAGTATTTTATTGCCCGTTGCTGCGATGATTTTATTGTCAATTACATTAAAATAGATAATATTATTAAAATGCTCTTCTGAGGAAACGATGATAGTTCTTAGTTTCTTTTTCAGTTTAGAATTTATAATAACTACTTTACCATCAAGAGTTGGGAAAAGAACAAGTTCACCCATAAAATGAGGACTTGTAATTCTTGAATCAACAGCCAAAGATGGGTCGCCTTGCTCTTTTAAAAGGAGTTCTTTTGTCGCAATAGAGTAAAGTGCCATCTCATTATCAGCAAATAGAACAGCCAACATATCGTTTTTAATACTTGCACTTGCAATAGTTTTCTTAAGTTCAAATTTCTCTATCATATTTTTATCTGAGATAAATTGAAGCATTAAATTACCATCAATAGTTGAACTTATTATCCAGCCATCACTTTTTGCTAAAAGTCTATAAGACTCTGCAATCGTAATGTCGATGATTTTATCTTTTGCTAAAACTGTACGATTTTCAAGCATTGCCACATTTGAAGTGATATCTGCAACACCTTCGGCAGAGCTACCGTGTTTATCCCAGCTCCCTGCAACATTTTTTGGTTCAAAAACTTTTTTACTACTACATGCACCAAAAAAAAGTATTGAAAGTGTTAAAAGTACAAAGGATAATGTTTTCAAAATTTATTTCACTCCATAATGAAGCAATGCTTTTGCAGTTTTGCTTAGTGGTGATTGCTCAGTTATGAGAGCCAACTTTTGATGTGCAGCTTCAATTTTACCTTCATTCATAAGTAACACAGCACTTTGAACTTGTGCCAAATCCTTATAAATTGCATTTTGTTCTAAAGAATACGCATCTAACTGCGCCATATCTTTTTTATTTTGTGCGAGTTCATAAGAAGCTAAATCACTTATCAACATCGCTTTTGAATTTTTAAGTTTTTCTAATGTTGTCAAATCTTTATCTGCTATAGCTTTTGAGTAGAGCCAAGCATCATATAAATTTGGACTCAATGATTGAAGTCTTGCCAATGCACCAGCATTATTGGCATCTTTGTTTAATTCAGCAAGTGCTTCATTCGAAGCGTTCATTTGACTCTTTTTGTTAAGGTCATACGCTATATTTGCTCCAACAACTAAAACGATTGCTACTAAAGAACCGATCATTGCATTTTTATATTTTTTAACAAATCTTTCAGTAATAACAGCTTTTTCAAAAAACTTTTCTTCAGAGTTTAACTCTTCTCGTACCATATCTATTTCATTTTTAAAGCTCAAAAATATTTCCTTAGCATATATATATTTTAAAATTATCCAAAATAATATCGCATAGTTTGTTAAAGTTTCATCAAACACACATCATTTTTTTGTTACAATCTTCTAAATTAAAATTTTTAGGACTATTACATGCAAGTAAATGATGCACTTTTAACAAAACTTGAAAAACTATCTTTTTTAAAAGTTTCCGATGACAAAAGAGAAGAAATTATTCATCAACTCTCAGAGATTGTTAGTTTTGTTGACAATTTGAGCGAATTAAATACAGAGGGTGTGGATGATACATTTGCTATGAGCGATGCGAGTACATACCTGCGAGAAGACATTGTTTCATGTGATTCAAAAGTAAATGATGACATTTTAAGACATGCGCCACAGTCTGCTGACCACTTTTTTATCGTTCCAAAAATCATAGAATAAAAACATGATAAAAGTATATGGAATTAAAAACTGTGGCAGTGTAAAAAAAGCTCTCTCCTTTTTTAAAGAACATAATCTGGCATGTGGATTTCATGATTTTAAGAGTGAAAAAGTATCTTGCGAAACAATTTCCACATGGCATGTGGAAATGAAAACTCTCTTTAATTCAAAAAGCACAACCTACAAAAACTTAAACCTCAAAGAACTAAACTTAGATGACGAAGCCAAAAAAGAGTGGCTTTGCAAAGAAAACTTGCTCATTAAAAGACCTGTCATAGAATTTGATAACAAAGTCGTGGTTGGTTTTGATGAACAGATATATAAAGGACTCTTTTTATGAGTGAAGAAATAGTAGAAAAAAAGCCCATTGACATAAAAAAGTTGCTTAAAAGTGTTTTAGCTTTTAAATCATCAGACCTGCACCTCGTTGTTGGAAGTGAGCCACAGATTCGTATAGATAAAGAGTTGCGACCTCTTAATCTACCTGTTTTAGATGCAGACGAAATAGAAGAGATGGCGTATTCTCTCATTATCGACAAGCAAAAAAAAGAGTTTGAAGAACATAATGAACTCGATTTTTCCTTTCAACTCGATGGCATTGGTCGTTTTCGTGCAAACTACTATCGCACTATTCATGGCATTGCTTGTGCTTTTCGTATGATTCCTATAGATATTCCAACGCTTGATGAGTATGGAAATCCTCCAATTTTAAAAGAACTTATCAAAAAAGAGAAAGGTCTTATTCTTGTCACAGGTCCAACGGGAAGTGGTAAATCAACGACTTTGGCTTCGATGCTTCATGAGATAAATCTCACGGAGAGACGACACATCATAACGGTTGAAGACCCCGTTGAGTTTGTTCACAAAAACATAAAATCTCTCTTTTCTCAAAGAGATGTAGGAAATTCCACTGCATCCTTTGCAACAGCACTCAAGTTTGCGCTCAGACAAGACCCTGACATCATCCTTATCGGGGAGATGCGAGATGCTGAAACTATTGGTGCAGCACTCACCGCGGCGGAAACTGGTCACTTAGTTTTTGGAACACTCCATACAAACTCTGCTCCAGGAACTATTAACCGTATTATTGATGTTTTTGAAGGCGTGGAACAAGCACAGGTAAGAGCGCAACTGGCATCTTCTCTTATTGCTGTTGTTTCGCAGTCTCTCATACCAAAACTCGGTGGCGGAAAGGTTGCTTCTCAAGAAATTCTTATCACAAATCCTGCTATTTCAAACCTTATCAGAGAAGACAAAGTGCATCAACTTTATTCTCAAATGCAGTTAAATCAAAACGAAACAAATATGACAACCCAAACGCAACAACTCGTTGAGTTAATTCAAGCTAAAAAAATCAGTAAAGAGAATGCGCTTAAAAACTCAAATCGTCCAGATGAGCTTAAAAAATTGATAGAAAATCTCTAAAAACTAGATTGCCACGCTTCACTCGCAATGACAAAGTGCCGTCACTGCGAGACTTCAAAGAAGTCGTGGCAGTCTAAAAGTGAGTTTTTAGAGATGCCATTTATTTTTTATCTTGAAATAAATCGCCAACTTTTTTAAACTCATATTTTTTAACTAACTCTTTTACTTGCTTAAACAAATTTTCATCTTCATTTGAAAGTGCATACACTTCCAACTCTTTTATAATTAACTCACACTCTGTTGGTCTTGAAATTGCTGCTGATTCTTTTAGTTTACTAAATAATTCTTCTTTCTTGGCATGTGGAAGTTCTTGTTTATTTTGTTTTTTGATTTCTTTTATCACTATTTTTTCATGAGCATATAAATTTGAAAGTGACTCTTTACTTTGAGTTTTTTTATTTCCACGAGAAAGCTGAAGCTCAAAAATAAACTCACTTCCAACCCCAACCTCACTCTCGACCCATATTTTACCACCCATAAGCTCAGCTAATTCTTTGGATATACTTAGTCCTAAACCTGTTCCACCGTACTTTCTTGTTGTGCTTATGTCTGCTTGATGAAAGGATTGAAATAAGTTCTTTTGCTGCAATTTACTTATTCCAATACCTGTATCTTGAACGCTAAATCTTATAACCTCATTTGGCATATATTTTATTATGAGTTTCACTTCACCAGCATCTGTAAATTTTATTGCATTATTTAAAAGATTTATGAGTATTTGTCCAATTCTAAGTGAGTCACCATAAAATAGAGAGTTTTCATCCTTATAAACAATAGTAAACTCTAATTTTTTTTCATGCGCTTTTTGCTTTAGAAGATTTTTTACATTTACAATCACTTCTTGCATATCAAAATCTCTTTTTTCTATCTCTAGTTTTGCAGCTTCTATTTTAGAGAGGTCTAAAATATCGTTTATAATATTCAAAAGATTTTTAGATGCAGTTTCGATATTGTTTATATAATTTAATTGTTGATTGTCTAAAGATGTCTCTTTTACAAGATGCGTCATACCAACGATAGCGTTCATTGGTGTTCTAATTTCATGTGACATATTTGATAAAAAATTTGATTTAAACTTTGTTGTTTCTTCTGCTTTTTGCTTTTGTATTTCTAACTCATTTAAAGATTTTTGCAATTCTAATTTTGTAATTTGGAGGTTTTTGTTTGTATTTGAAACTTGTTTATTTTTTATAGCAAGAGTAGCATGGGATGTCATCATTGCACCTTGAATCTCTTTTTGATCTGTAATATCTACTAGAATGGAATACTTTACATTTCTGCCATCGGGCCAACTCATAAGTTCATCATAAGATTTTATCCATTTGTCATCTGCTTCATCAAAAAATTCAAATATAAATTTTCCACTTTTTGTTTTTTGCGCTCGTCTATCTTGAAGCTTGAAAATACTACACCAGCTACAAATTTCTTCTTGTCCGAAAACTTTTCCCCAGCAGTGTGTCTCATTTGGTGCATACATGTTTTCACGCATGAGTTTATTCGCATAAACAACTTCATAAGTATCAACATCAACAGCATACGCACCAAATGGAATTACATCTAAAAGTGCTTCAAATAATTTATTTTCTAACATGCTACAACCTGAAATTTACTTTATTTCTACCTGCATCTTTTGCATTGTACAACTCTTTATCCGCTTTTTCAAGTGTCATATCAAGAGTATCATTCACCTCTTTTTTAACTAAACCTATACTTACTGTAAAACTTATTTTTTGATTATTATGCTCTATGATGATTTTTTCTGTCTCTTCTCTTATCTTTTGTAGTTTTTTTACAATACTATCGCTACAAGAAGATTGAGAAATAAGGGCAAACTCTTCGCCACCTAATCGTCCAAATATGTCCTCTTCATTCAAGTGTTTCTCAACTGTTTTTGTAAAAGCTTGGAGCGCTAAATCACCGACTTTATGACTATAAACATCATTAAGCAATTTAAATTTATCAAGATCAAACATAGCAACAAAAATAAACTCATCTTCTTGCAAAACTTTTGTAAAAACTTCCTCACCAAGGTGAAAAAAATTACCTCGATTGTTTACAGCTGTTAAAAAATCTTTTTTAGCCATAAATTCTAATTTTTCATTTGCTTCTTGTAACTTTTTACTTTGCATGGCTAATTTTGTATGTGTTGTAATCATCGCAGCCTGTATCTCTTTTTGCTCAGTAATATCAACAGTTATAGAGTATTTTACTGTTCTTCCATCAGGCCATCTTAAGATTTCATCATATATTTGAAGCCAACTATCCGTCACTTCATCAAAAAAATGGTTAATAAGCTTTTCACTTTTGTAAATAGCTTCTCTTTTTTTTAGCTCATCAATCGTACACCAACTACAAACTTCATTTTGTCCAAAAATTTTTTTCCAACAATACTTTTCTCGTGGTGCATACATATTTTCAGTCATAAGCTTATTTGCATAAACCACTTCATAAGTGTTTACATCTACAGCATACGCTGCAAATGGAATTACATCGAGTAGAGCTTCAAAAAGTTTATTTTCTTGCATCATTTATCCTATAAATCATCATCTGAGAGTTCTAAATCATCTTCATTTTCATCATATGCGTATTCTAAAAAAACTTCACCGATTATTTCTGCCAACTTTTCATCTGTAATTGGCTTTAACATATATCCAATTGCACCTGCTTTGATTGAATCAATTACCATATCTTCTTGACCAAGAGAAGTTACCATAATGATTTTTGCATTCGTGTTAATTTTCATAATGTGTTTTACTGCAGTGATACCATTCATATCGGGCATAGTAATATCCATGGTTACTAAATCTGGTTGAACATTTTCATAAATATCTATGGCTTCTTGCCCTGTTGTAGCTTGTCCAACAACTTTGTGACCTAACTTTTCTACAATTGTTGTTATCTTTTTTCTAATTATCAGTGAATCATCTACTATTAAAATTTTTAACATTTTACTTCCCTATTTATAAACTATTTCAATGCATCTTTAGCAATAATAGCACTTATGCTGACTTCACCATACTGTGTTCTAATATTTGCAGTTACTATCTTTGAGTCTTTATGTTTTTTTATATTTGAAGCATCATTTATACTAATGGGTGGTGTTATAGTTACCCCTTTGCCTCTTTTTGGAAATGTTGGTATAGATAAACCAATAATAGTATTTATAATTTCTCCTGTTACACTCTCTTTTATCTCTTCTTCTTCCTCTGGAGCAACATCTTCTCCTTCCATATAAACTTCAACAAGTTTACCCAGCATAGTATCGTCAAAACTAATAACAACCATCATATTAAGCGCACCACCAATACCTATCATAGCGGTATGAGATTTTAAATTTAATCCAATACTGTCATCTTCTCGAGCAATATTATCTATTGTAATTCCCATATCTTCTATAAAAAAAAGTTTCGATTGAAGTATCAACGAATCTAATATCATATTATTTTCCTTTTATTTTATAATGGCAGGACGAACACGAATGTCGTACCAACATTTTTTGCACTTTTTATTTCAACTTCACCACCGAGCTTATCAAGTTCAGCTTTCACAGCACCCATACCAACGCCACGCCCTGAAATATCTGTAATACTCTCTTTTGTACTAAACTCATTTTCAAATATAAAATTATAGAACTCTTTGTATGTTAAATTTGCTGTATCTCTATTTTGTGATTTTAATTTTTCTTTTATTTTTTCTATATCTATCCCCATTCCATCATCTGAAATCATAATTTTAAGCACATTTCCAACTTGCTCAAATTTGCACACAATTGTACCTTTTTCATCTTTTTCGATTTCAGCTCTTATATCTGGTAACTCTATACCGTGGTCAAGACTATTTCTAAAAACATGAATAAGTGATTTTATAAATGGTTTTATTTTTTCTGGAACTGCTAAACTAGCATCTCCATCAATCTTTAATTCATAAATCTCTTTTTCAAATCGCTTTGCCAACTGACTGACAAGTGCGATGTAAGGCTTGAGTAATGTATATAATTTAACACTGGAGAGTGTTTGAACCTGAGAAAGTATATCTTGACATTCAAGAGATGCCATCCCTTTTTGATTAAAAACTTTCGCTATTTTTTCTTGTAAACTTTGAATATTTGACAAATCTATTTTTATAAAATTATGTAAATCTAAAAATTCTGCACCTAAAACCTCTTTAATAACATCTAAACATAACTCAAAACTTGTACGAAAGTCAGTTGCTTTTAAAAGTTCTTTTAATCTATCACTATTTTGTACATTTTCTTTAGATAATTTGGATATTTCACTCTCAGCATCATGTAAAACTTGCACAACATCTTCCATATAAAGTTGTGAAAAAGCACCTTTAAAGGTATGTACTGTTCTATAAATATCACTTAAATTTTCTTGTGGAGATTTATTTTCATCTATAAGTGTGTCAATTGAATTTATAAATTCTAAATATTCATCTTTCGTATCATAAAAAATCTGCGTCTCACTTACAATTGAAACTATCATTTTAAAAACTTCTTGTTCTTTTTTTATCTTATTTTCAAGTTTCTTTTGTGAGCTTATATTTGTAAGAATTAACATAAAATTTTCATCTTCTAAGATTTTATACTCTAATTTAATAGCTTTTTTATTTAGAATGATAACACTTGGTAAAAGCGATAAATAGGAGTTTCTTTTTATCTCCATAGTTTCATTTTGTGCATCTAAGAGTGTGCTTTTGAAAAATTCTTGTTTTTTTACATCATGAAACAAAATTTTTGCTATATCTTGTGAAGCTATTTTTTCACCTAAAAGTTTTATACACTCTTTTGAATACTCATCATCTATTTTAAAATTTTTATCAAAAGTCAAAAATCCTTGCCCTGCATTGTCGAGTAATATTGTAATTTTTGAACGACTTTTTTGAATGAGTTTATTGAGTCCAGATAACTTTCGATTCCAATAATACAATCCGATAAATAAAACAACTATGACACCTAAAATCTTCCATAACAGCGCATAATCAATACTATTTTCAACATATATGGCATCAGGATAAACAAATTCTTTTATATCCACTGAAGACTTTGAAATATCTAAAAGATTATAAGTTTGAACGATTTGACTGATGATTGCGGGTTTAAATTTTCCATATTCTCTTAAACCAAAATGACTCATTTTTTTTAGCTCTGTAGCTTCAAACATAAGATGTTCTATGGATTTATTTTGAGTATTGTACTTATCAAATATGATTTTTGAGGCTTCTTGCGGGTTATTATAGGCGTATTCCCACCCTTTTTGTGTAGCTTTATAAAATTTTTCTACTAACTCTGGGTCTTGTTGCAAAAGTTTTTTAGAGGTAAAAAGAATATTGTCATAAAAATCAAATCCAAAAGTGGATGGATTTAAAATAGAATATTGCAACCCTTTTTCTATCATATAATAGGGTTCATTTGAGAGGTAAATAGATATAGCATCTGTTTTATCGTCAATTAAATCTTGTGTGTTAAAACTATGTTTTTGACTTATAAAATCACTGCTTGAGAGATTATTTACTTTAAACATTGCATTGAGCGATGCCATGGTCACCTGATTTGGAGTGAACATAACTCTTTTACCTTTTAAATCAGCTACAGTTTTTAAATCATCTCTTTTTTTTGTCATTAAAACAAACGGAGATGTTTGAAGCAAAGGCATCAAAAGATAAACATCAAGCCCTTGAACTTTATCTAAAATTAACGAGGAACTATCGACACCAAAATCACTTTTACCCTCGGAGACCTCTTTTGCGATATTTGTTCCAAAATCGTACTCCTTGATTTCGACATCAAGCTCAACATCTTTATAAAAACCTTTCTCTTTTGCTACATAAAACCCTGCAAATTCAAACTGGTGCTTCCAAAGTAGCTGAATCGACACCTTTTTAGTCTCACTACTAAAAAGTGATAGAACCAAAAAAGATAGTAGAAATAAATGTTTTTTCAATGATTTTTTCCTCTATTTAAGTATTTTAAACTTCACACTTGTTTAATTATATCTCTAAATTTTCAATTTATAATTAAAACTTTCTAAACTTTATCATCTTAAACCGCTCACCCAAGAAGTTAGGCAATATCAGCATTTTTACTTTCTCTAATTCTTGCTTGTATATTTTATCTTCCACATGCTCTTTTAACATCTCTAAAAGCTCTAAGATACCCATATCAATAAGTGCTACCATTTGAGTTTTCAGCTCTATAAACTTCACTCCAGCTTCTTCGTAAGCGTCTTTTACATGGGCAAAAGTTACATCGTAGGTAATGTCAGATTTTGCGAAAAGTTCTTCTCTTTTTATATTTTCATCAAAAAATGGAATGACCTTATGTTTTTCATACACTCGTATAGAAAAGTCAGGTCGTGCTTGCATTTCTCCATAGTCAAAGCTCATAAACTCAAACTTTCCACATGCCAGACGCATCTCTTTTGCAAACTCTTCATAACCTAAAGCGATTTCGCCTCTATCTTTATGGTATTTTTTTGCTTTTTCTTCAACCCAAGCATCATCCACATCAAATTCTATGGCATGTCCATCGACTCTGGCAGTTTTACCCTTAAAGTAGAGTTCACAAGGAAAGGCGTCAAAGATTTCATTTGCAATAAAAAAAGCATTTTCACACTTTAACTCACGCAAAGATTTATAGTGCGTAAGCTTCACAGCGTCGCCAAATGACTCTTTAAAATAGTTTTTTTGAAACTCTTGAAGCGTATCAAATCTCTCAATAATCACAAACTTTAATGACTCAAGAAGTTTAGGTCTAAGCGTGTAGATAAACTCACAAACATCCGCCAAAAAGTAGCCGTGATGCGCACCTATCTCACAAACTACGCCATTTTCTGCTAAAAAACCCTCATCTACCAAAGAGATGATATGTTTAGCAATCGTTCCGCCAAAAAATTTGCTCGTACTCACAGAGGTATAAAAATCGCCCTCTTTGCCTATGTTTTTGTAAGTTGCGTAATAACCATTTTCGCCATAAAGCCACGCGCCCATGTACGCACTAAATGTACTACTAAGCATGGTAAACTCTTTCATTTAGTAAAAAATGTATCACGACTATAAAGCAGAAACAGCGCGTACAAGAGATACAAAACCCTCATCTATTTCCTCTTTTGTAATCGTAAGGGCTGGTAAAAGTCTCAGAGTATCTCTTCCAGCTTTTAAAACCATAACTCCTTCTTCTCTTGCTTTAGTAATAACTTTTGCCAATGTATCGCCATCTTTTGCACGGAGTCCGCACATCATTCCAATGCCGACTTTAGAGGTAAATATCTCTTTATGTGCCTCATAAAATTTTTCTAGTTCACTATCAAAATACTCTATATTTTTTGCTAATATGCCATTTTCGTACATCTCACTTAAAATATCAATAACTTCACATGCCGCTGTTGCACTTAGATAATTTCCGCCAAAAGTTGAACCGTGATCCCCTGCACTGAAAATATCTTTAAGCCCAGTCATCACCACACCTATCGGGACTCCGCCACCAAGACCTTTTGCTAAAGTAATAACATCGGGAGTTATCTCGTAAAGATTGGAAGCTAAAAACTCGCCCATTCTATAAATTCCCGTTTGAACTTCATCTACGATAAGCAAAATATTTTTAGATTTTAAAAGTTTTGCCAACTCTTGCACAGCTTGTTTGTCAAGCGGTTGCACTCCGCCCTCGCCTTGAACTAACTCTATCATAACCGCACAAGTGTGGTCGTCAAGCAAACTCTCTATTTGAGCGATATTATCCGCATAAACAAAACCATCAGGAAATGGTCCAAAATAGTTGTGCATCGAAGCCTGTCCCGTCGCTTTTACGGTTGTAATCGTTCTTCCGTGAAAAGAGTGTTGCAAAGTGATGATTTTATATCTTTTAACTTCGCCCTCTTTTTCGCCAAACTTTCTAGCGATTTTAATCGCGCCTTCATTCGCTTCTGCACCGCTGTTTCCGAAAAAACACTTCATGTCGTAGCCACTTGCTTCCACTATCTTTTGCGCAGCTTTTGCCTGTGGAGCGGTATAATAAAGGTTTGAGATATGCGTAATATTTGCTATCTGCTTACAAATCGCGTCATTGACTCTTTTATTTGCATGACCCACACTGCACACGGCGATGCCTGAGGTAAAATCTATATATTTTTTGCCATTCGCATCCACTAATCTCGCATTATCGCCACTTACAAACTCTACATCTGCTCTTGCGTAAGTAGGCAAAACATATTTTTTATCTAATTCAACTGTATTACTCATCTATAAACCTCTACTTTATTTTCTTGATATATTGCACATTTCCCATCATGAGAGTGCTTTGAAGTTGTTAAATTATTTACACCTTTTGTACCGCTGTAAATCAAAACGCAATCATTTCGTAAATCGTAATTATACTTAACTTTTAACCGTACACTTCCACATGCCGAAGATATCGTAACAACTTCATCTTCATTAAATCCAAGTGATGGATGCAAATAAACGCTTTCTTGGCGATTAAATTGTGAATTTAAACTTGTGAAACTTTTTGGGGTAAGTAAAAAAAGTTTTTCACTCATATTAAAATCAACTTCAAACTCTTCTAAAAATTGAAACTCGCCGTCTTTTGTGTCAAAACCATTTTTGTATGGAACTTCATTTCTACTTTCCACATGCCGTGTGCCATCCGTTTTTTGTACAGAAAAACTTTTAAAATGCTCAAGATAAAACGCTTCACTCTCTAAACTAATCTCAAACGCACGACATAAATAAGCAGTTAAATCATACTCGCTTATGCCATAATTTACTTCAGCGACTTTTTCCATCGGCATCATCGCGTTATGCGAATAGGATGTTCGGATGTCATTTTTATGCAAAAAACTTTTCGCTGGAAGTACCAAATCAGCGATTTCACTTGTCTCATTTTCATACAGTCCAAAATAAACAACATTTGCAACCTGAGAAAGAGACTCTTTTACTCTTAGAGAATTAGGCATTTGTGAGAGTGGATTTGCACCTTGAATAAATACTGTTTTATAGTTACTAAACTCCGTATTTACTTTTGAAACTCTCTTTGCCTTTGTGTTAAAAGGTGAAGTAATATTCTCTTTTGAGTTGCCTAAATATGCAACGCCACACCCCTCTTTGCCAAAAAGTCCAAGCATAACTGCAAAAGCATCAATAGCTCTTAAAACATCCGCCCCGTCGCCATATTTTTGGATGCCGACACCGCAAACTATGGCTACTTTTTTCCCTTTTACTAACTCTAAAACTTTACCAATTTGCCCAAGCGTTACATCAATAGTGTCGAGCGTAGCTTTTATTCTTACATTTTGCGTAAGCTCATAATACTCTTCAAAGGCAGACGCATGAGCATTTAAGAAGAGTTCATCGTGTCCATTTTCTATATGTAAAAAACGGCTTAAAAGCATCGCCAACGCTAAGTCACCATGTGGTTTTATCTGAATATATAAATCCGCACTCTTTGCAATTTTAGTTTTTATAGGGTCGATGACGATAATTGTTTTATCTTTTAGAAGTGGCAAAAGATGTGAAGATGTGGCATGTGGATTTCTTCCCCAAAGCAAAACGACCTCAGATTTTGCTATCTCATTTAGAGGCATATTTTTGTTTGAGCCTCTGCCCATCATTATCCCCGCTTCTCCCGCACTATCACACAAACTTCCCTCTGTTAAAGTCGCACCCAACAAAGCAAAAAAGTGGTCAGTCACGCCCTGCATAAGTCCAAAATTCCCAACTCCGCGATAGTGCAGGATTTCATCTTTTTGTGTTGCAGCTAAAATTTCTCTCAGTTTTAAAAGTGCTTCATCTAAAGTTATCTCTTTGCCTTTATATCTCGGCATGTGGATTTGTTTATGTTTGTCATAATGGTTCAGATGTGGGCACAAAAAACCCTGCGTATGTCCTGATTTGAAAGCTTTTAGTTTGCCCTCGTCATAAACTATGCCACATGCATCATAACAATCAAGCGGACATGCTGTAAGAGTATTCATTTTTTAGTTTTACTTGTAATTGAGAGCTTTTTGTCTGTACTATCTTCATCTTTTAAAAGAACGAATAAAATTTTCATACGAAAAATACCTTTTGTAAATGTTGAATAATTTTACCAATACCTCACTTAACATTCAAGCATAATTTCATTTTATTTTAGATACCATAATAAACTTTTACACAAAGGGTACTTTATGTCTGTTTTAGATAATGTTGATGCTTCTACAAATTTAGCGAAAAATAACGAACTGCAACTATTGGTTTTTAGAATTAGTAACGCCCCAGAATCTGCTTTTTATGCAATAAATGTTTTTAAAACAAGAGAAGTGGTAGAATCAAGAAACCATTTTCTTACACAAATACCGTCGTCTCATCATTTACTCGAAGGTACAATTATACTTCGTGGCTTACAAATCCCTATTTTAAATCTTCCTGCATGGTTGGGTGCACCTTTGAGCAAAGAAGAGGTAAAACTCTCCAATATACTTGTTTGTGATTTTAACGGTGTAATCATCGGGCTAAGAATTATGTCAGCATACAGAGTTATAAAGAAAAACTGGAATGAAATGCATGCACCTGATAGCTACAGACTTAAAAGTGATGGTCTTGTTATGAATGATACAAGACTTGAGGATGGAAGTTTATGCCTTATCTTAGATTATGAGAAACTTTTAGCAGATGTTATTCCTCAAGCCTTAGTGGATGTTGTTGCAGATAGTGAAACCTTCAGAAATTTAGAGATGCCAGACAAGTTAAAAAATGGAACAGTTTTAATAGCTGAAGACTCTAAAACTGCACAAAGAGCACTTATACAAATATTTACAAAAGCAAAAATTGATATGAAACTCTTTGATAATGGTAAAAAACTTGTCGATTATATTACAACTTTAGGCAAGAGCGCTCCAGATGAAATAGCAGCGATTATTACAGATATAGAGATGCCTGAAATGTCTGGTTTTACAGTTATAAAAATACTCAAAGCAAATCCATTCTTCAATAAAATTCCGATTATAGTAAATAGCTCTATGACGGGTGAGAATAACAGAAGAGAAGCACAATCACTCGGAGCGGATGGCTTTATAGAGAAAACAAAAAGTCATAACATCATACCTTTAATCATTGAAACGATGAGAAGCGCATAATTGGAAAAAAATCTTTGGCATGTGGAAGTTCCACATGCCAAAGAAAGTGTAACTTATTCTAAAATTGCTACAACTTCACCTTCAGTAACTTTATCGCTTGTTGCAACATTGATAGCCTTAATCACACCGCTACGAGGTGCTACAATATCTATTTCCATTTTCATAGATTCGATAATCATTATAACATCGCCTTCTTTTACACTTTGACCTAAAGTAGCAACTACTTTCCAAACAGTTCCTGGTAGAAGTGCTTTAATAGAAGAACCATTATCTGCAACTTGTGGAGTTCCTGCACTCGCACTCTCTCCATTTACGGCTATAATCTGAATATCTGCATTGCCCTCTGCAACTTGAACACTAAACTTTTGACCGTCCACTACTACTGTATAATTTCCACTACTCATATTTGCACCTTCTGTTTTCATATCTGATAATTTTCTAACATTTACTTCTGCTTCACCTTTTAAAAATGTGATGCCTTTATCTCCACATGCTGCTGCTATAAAAATATTTTCATCAGTTCTCTCAATGCCCTCTTCTTCTAATCTTTTACTCCAATGTGCCAAAGATTTTGTCTCATCCGCTTCTGTCAACTCAAGAACTTTTTTTGTTGTTGGTTGTAAATGTAATTTTTCAGAAGCAATTTTTACAATCTCAGGATCAGGAGCAACAGGAGTTTTTCCAAAATAGCCAAGAACCATTTTGCCATATCCTGGAGCTATGGCATTCCATGGACCTTGCATAACATTGTTCAGTGCTTGTTGAAAATAAAACTGTGAAACTGGAGTGACACTAGTACCGTATCCACCTTTTTCAACTACTTCACGCATCGCATCGATAACTTCTGGAAATCTCTCTAAAATATTGTTATCACGCATCATCTGAGTATTTGCAGTTAACGCACCCCCTGGCATCGGAGAAAATGGAATAAGTGGAGAAACCATAGTCGCTTCTGGTGGCATAAAATAGTCTTCAAGACAATGATGCACAACTTTTTCATACGCTAAAATTTTATCTATTTCCAATCCGCCAAGATCGTAATCCATACCTTTTGTTGCATGAAGCATCGTTAAAATATCTGGCTGAGAAGTTCCACCGCTTACAGGTGCTGCCGCCATATCTATACCATCGATTCCAGCATCAAGTGCCGCCAAGTAAGCTGCTACAGAAACACCTGCTGTTTCATGCGTATGGAGTCTTAAATGTGTTCCCTCAGGAACTAACTTTCTAGCCATTTTTATAGTTTCATACACTTTTTTAGGGCTTGAAGTTCCTGAAGCATCTTTAAAACAGATACTGCTGTAAGGAATTCCACTCTCCAAAATTTCTCTCAAAGTTTTTTCATAAAATGCAACATCGTGCGCACCAAAACATCCTGGAGGTAAATCCATCATCGTTACAACAATTTCATGTTTGAGACCATGATGCACGATTCTTTCCCCTGAATATTTTAAATTTTCGACATCATTAAGTGCATCAAAATTTCTAATCGTCGTTGTTCCATGTTTTTTGAACATTTTTGCATGCAAATCGATTAAATCTTTGCTCCCTGTATCAAGCATTACCGTGTTTACGCCACGCGCAAGAGTTTGAAGATTTGCTTCTGGACCTACGATAGCGCGAAATCTATCCATCATAGTAAAAGCATCTTCATTTAAGTAAAAATACAGAGATTGGAATCTTGCTCCACCACCAAATTCAAAGTGAGTGATTCCCGCATGTTTTGCTGCTTCTACTGCTGGAAAAAAATCATCCATAAGTACACGACCACCAAAAACTGACTGAAAACCATCTCTAAAAGTTGTATCCATTACATCTATAAACTTCTTAGCCATGAGAAACCTTTGATACTTTTTTATGGTGTGTTAGAGCTGCTGATATCGCCGCAACAATTTTATTATTAATTATCGGAGCACTTTCATTTGCTTTTTTTGAAACATCTTGCATAAAATCTACCTTCTATTTATTTAGAAAGAATTATAAAACTAAAACGAAGCAATAGTATAGCAATCTACTACAAATTCATAATATTCCATTACTATTGCAATGGTTTAATGATAAACTTCCACAAATTAATCTAGGAAAATAAAATATGTTTGACAACATTGTTAAAAAATTTGGTTTCATCAACACTATAGAGGGGTATTCGTATCTCATTCTTCTTTTTATTGCTATGCCTATGAAATACATTTTTGGTTATCCACTTGCTGTAAAAATTGTTGGTATGGCGCATGGTGTACTCTTTATACTTTTTTGTATTTTATTGGTAGAAGCTTGGAAAAAAACGAATTGGTCTCTTAAAGAAAACATTCTTTTTTTTGTTGCTTCACTTATTCCATTTGGAACTTTTTACACAAAAAACAAAATAAAATCATACGAATAATATTTTTATAAAAGTAACTTTTTGATAAGATTCGTAATTATTACAATCACAAGGACAGATAATAGATGATAGCTGGAATGTACGAACAAGACTTTGTGGCATATATGATTTTTGGACTTCTGCTCAACTTTTTATTTTCTATACTTTTTGGTATTTATCTTACGAAAAATATTGGTATGCAAGAGATGATTACATCCAAAGGCGACAAAGAACAATCACTTTTAGTAAGCCTTAGCCTTTTTATACCTTTTGCAAAAATGCTTATCACTTTATATAGAGTAGTTATTCTTCAAATATATTTTTTAAATCAGGGCTACACACACAAAGAGTTCTGGATTTATATGACAAACAAACACGACTAATTTTACTCTTTAGTTAATTCTTTCGCGCACTCTTTTTCTATAGGTTCATTCCACATGCCGAGCTTCAAAAATTTTGCATTTGCTTGTGCTTTTTCAAAACTATATTTAAACTCTTCATCTTTAAATGTTGGTTTACTCATAGCTAATCCTTTTTCGAGCAAAAGTTCCGAAAGTGTTTTTTGTCCTTGTGCGTAAAGGAGGCACTTATTCTCTCTAAACTCAACATGATACATTTGCTGTCGTTTTAAAATTCCATAGGTAAAATATTTTAAATCAGGATGTTTTTTGTAAAAATTCTCTATCGTTTCTTTACATTTTGAACCATTTTCAGACTTTTCTAACAACTCTTCTAAAGTCAAAATTCCATAAGGTCTGCAGATAAAATTGTTTTTTTCTATGTTAAATCTCTGAAAAGAGTTTGAATCGATACTAAGTAAAATTGCCAGAGTAGGCTCTTTAGCATTTAAAGAGTTTAACAAAAGAGAGTATAAAAGGAAAAAGTATATTATCTTATTCATGCGCAATTTTTGTACTATCTTTTTTATTCATATATCTTTCCTACTTTAATAATAAAATAGCTCTTATTATCAACTTTTTTGTATGTTAAATTACCATCAAAATGTTCGTTCATAATTCTCCTACCCATATAGAGTCCAAGCCCAGTACCTTTTCCTTTTTCTTTTGTTGTAAAGTATGGAGTAAAAAGTTTATCAATAATTGAATCATCAATTCCACCTGCATTATCTTCAACTACTATCTCTTTAGATGTAGTATATTTGACACAAATACATTTTTCTATCTCTAAATCAGATTTTTCAAAAGCATCTTTAGAATTAGAAAATAAATTCAATAAAACTTGCTCTAACATATCTTCCCTCCCATACACAATATCATCTAAAGATGCATCATTTTCTATAACTATATTTATATTGTGTGCGCGATATTGTACTGTTACGAAATCGTTTATAGTTTTAATAACATCGCGTAGATGAAAGTTTTTTTCTTCACTGCGATTACTCGAATAACTCAAGAAGGAGTCTATAACATTTGACATTTTTTGACACTGTTTTTGTACGAATACAGCATGTTCTTCTATCCCATCTGAGGTAAGTTTATCTAATGTATTTGATAATGATAACTTTATGGATGATGCACTTATCGCATTAATAGGCTGTCTCCATTGATGTGCTATCATACTAATCATTTCACCCATTTGAGCCATTTTAGACTGTTGAAACATAAGAGTATCTCTTTGTTTTGACTCTACTTCAATTTGTCTTATTGCAGAAATATCAACAAGTATAAATACATGTTTTAAAGTATTTTCGATATAGGACTGGTAACTCTGAATCATAAAAGAGATATTTTTATCTTTATTTTTCAGAGTAATTTCAAACTTATCTGAGTCTTTATGTACACTTTTCAATATTTTCAGACAATCTGTTTTTTGAAAATAATCTCTAATTTTTATATCTTTTATAGCACCATTTATAGGAATATCAAGCATAGTCGAAAATGATTTACTCGCTTTATATTTTTGTTGCATTTTGTCATATATGATATAATAAAAATCGTCTATCTCTGATAAAATTTGTAAAATATCTAATTCTCGAATATCTTTTGTAATATCAATAAATGTGGTTACATAATGCTTTTTCATCTCTTTTGTAAACAACTCTTTAACCTGAACTTTAAAAGTTATTACATCACCAGAAAAATTTTTCATAATTACTCTATGCTCAATTTCTGAATTTTTCATTACATGTTCTGGCCATTCATTAATACAAAGAGTTGAAGATATATATCGGAAATCATCTACAGTAATAAATTTATCACAAAGACATCGTTCTTCATCTAAGAACTGTTCTAAACTATTTTTTCTAAAAAAGTTCAAAAATGCCTGATTTGTTTCAATTATTTTACCATTAGCATTAACAATTATCATATTATCCTGCATATTTATAATTGTTTTAAGGTGTTCTAAATTCTCTTTATATCTATTTTTTTCTAATTCCAAACTGTCTTGAAGTTTTAGTAATTCTGTTTTGTATTGTGGATTTATATACATGCCACAATCCAATTTTTTTAATTTATCTATTAAATCAGAAATATACTTTTTTTGTATGATTGAACCATGTTGCGGTAAAATTAGCTCAATCTCTAAAGCTTCTATTTTATTGAGCGAATAGTTCAATATTTCTCTACTTGGCATATAGCTTTCATGAAAGAGCTTAACAGCTTCAAAATAATTTTCATCAGCATAAAAGTTCCAAGACTCATTAACTCCCCCAAAAATATCTGATGAGAAAAGAGTTTTTGTCATACCATCGTATGTAACAAATGCCCCTGGTGCGTGAGCATAGGGTGTTGTTAAGAACATCAAAGTTCTACTATCTGATAATTGTATTTTAACGCCATCATCGATATACAGATACTCAGAATTTATGCCATAGTGTTTTATAAGTGCTGCTGTTCTTTTGTGTGTCACTACTTGTAAATCATCTCTATTTATAATCTTCTCAAGTAATGGGATAGCAGCACAGATATCTGGATCTTGATGATGAGCAATAATATATTTGACATTTTTTATTGATGTTAAAGTTTCTACTTTTGCTACAAGTGCATCATATTCCAGCATAGACCCTGGGTCTATAAGAACACAACTATTGCCATTTAATATTAAGTAAGGATGACACTGAAAGGAGTCATTTTCTAAATACTTTCCAACCCAATATATATCTTGAGCAACTTCTATTGCTTTAGTAAAATCTAACATCTAAATTACCTCCTGTAAAGGTTTTCCAACGAAATATCCTTGAGCATAATCAACGCCTAAATCTTTCACAATATTAAATATCTCTTCTGAGTGAACAAACTCTGCAATAGTTTTTTTGTTTGTCTTTTTAGCAAGATATATCATAGTTTCAACAATATGCTTTGAGCTGGTATTTGTATCTAAATCTTTTATAAATAATCCGTCAATTTTAATAATATCTACATTTAAGTTTTGGATACGCGTAAAATTTGAATTTTGTGAACCAAAATCATCAAGAGCCAATAAAAATCCAGCATCTTTTATCTCTTCTAATTTAAGAGTAACATTTTCAACATCTTTATCATTGATATTTTCAAGTATCTCTAATGTAACCTTTGACGGATGAATGTCATATTTGTCACATAAGTATATAAGTGTCCCAAAAAGTTCACCATCTTTTAAATCTTCATCTGTAATATTTATACTAAAAGAAATTTCTTTAAAATCTTTAAAAAATTCAAATGTTTGGTTGAGTATGATTTTTGTAAGTGTTGGCATTAGTCCAGAAATTTTTGCACTGTCTAGAAAATAAAAAGGTGTTATCACTTCATTCTCTTCAACTATTCTAACAAGAGCTTCATACTTAGTTATCCTACTTTCTTTGAACTCATATATAGGCTGATAGAATGCTTTTAACTGATGGTTTTTTATTGCATCTTTAGTCTTTTTTGCCCATTTTAGAAGTTCTTTTTGTTTCTCTAAAAGTGACATATTTTTTTGATAGATAGATATAGAGTTTTTATGATTACTTCTACCATTTTGAAGAGCTAATTTTACTTTATTATAGGGAAGTGTTACATCTTCATCTGAGCATTCTAAAAGTCCTATTGAGGTACTTAGAGTGAACTCTTCATCATCAACTAGATAGTTGTTTTTATTAAATTGTTGTTGCACTTTATCCGCAAAAGACAAACTATTTATTATTTCCATATTCTCTAGCGTTATCATAAACTCATCACCATAAAGTTTATATATTTTAATCTCATCCGTTGAAAAAGCTTCTAAAAATAGAGCAACTTTCTTTATTATCTCATCTCCTATTTTATAGCTATGAGTTAGGTTTATAAAGTTAAAGTTATCAATATTAAACAACATTAAAGTCGGTTTTTCAATAAAATTCATATAGTCTATTTTTAGTTTTTCAACATTATAAAGATTTGTCATGGAATCTCTTTGAAGCATATCTATTAATGATTTTGATTGCTGTTCAATAATATTTTTTTGTTTTTTTAGTTCGATTTGTAGATGATGATCAAAGTCTTTTTTAACTTTTTCGGAGTGTATTATATTTATTATTTTTGATAAGATGCTCATAAGTTGAGATTGCTGAATAGGTTTTAAGATATATCCATCAATATTTAAAGCTATAGAATCTAACAAAATATTTTTACCTGAGTGGGCTGTAATAAAAATAGATTTAAATTCTTTATTTTCTAATCTTAAGTGACGCATCATTTCTAATCCGTCCATAATTGGCATATTTATATCACTTATTACAAGATCAATACTATTATTTTTAAAAAGCTCCAAGCCCTCTTTACCATTTTTAGCCACAAATATGTTTCCAAAAAACATCTTTAAAAGATCTTTGAGCTCTTGCCTTGCATCATCATCATCTTCAACATATAAGACAACTATATCTTCAGCATATCCAATTATTGTTTCTAACTCACCCATCTTGTATTTCCTTAAGCCTGATGATTATCATAAATAACTAAGCTCCAAGCGATTATATCACTCATATCTAAATATAATACTATCAATAAAATAACAAAAATCTAAAGTTCATTAGACGGTTGTTTTATAAAATAACCTTGAGCATAATGAAAACCTAGTTTTTTACCTTCATTTAAAACATCTTCACTCTCAACACCGACTAAAATACTTTTAATATTTACCTTATTTGTGTAATCAAGCAAAAAAGAGAGAACGCTTTTCATATTTGGGTCTATTAAAGACTTTTGAAGTAAAACTTGATTTATTTTAATATATTCTGGTTGTAATATAGAGAGTAATTCTAAATTTATATTCGTAGAGGCAAATCCTTTGAGTGCAATTTTAAATCCCATCTCTTTTAATTTTAACAAAGATTTCACCATACTACTAGTGGCTTCTAAGGATTCATAATTCATAATATCTAAAATAACTCTACTATATTCAATTTTATATTGATTACTTAAAAATACAAGATAATCTTTCATAGCACTATTTCTCCACTCGGCATCTGTAAGATTAAGATGAAAATAAAAGTCAGTTGGGGCTAGTTTTATAAAGCTTTGCTTAAAAACACTTTGTGAGATTTCTTCGAGTATTCCAGCTTTTGCACTCAAATCAATAAAAAATTCTGGTAGTACATATTTGCTCCCTTGTTTAATTCGAGCGAAAACTTCATACGATAGTGTTTTCATAGTATTGATATCAACTATAGGCTGATAAAACGGTATGATAGTCTCTTGTTTTAACGCATCAAGGGTAATTCCTAACCAAGAAAGGGCATTATTTTTTTTTGCCTCTTCCATGTCAATGTCCATCTTCACAACTAAATTACTATATTCATCACTTTTTATATTTTCAACAATAGAATTAATATGAAGCAAAAAGTCTTCACTAATATGATTAGAACTACTGCTATCTTTAACTAAAATTACACCATAAGAGAGTGTTATATAAATTTTTACATTATTAAATCTTATTATAAGACTATTATGATTGCTAGAAAAAGCTTGTACTGCTTCAAGTGTATTGTCTAAATAATGCTTATTTATTCCACATATTACTACATCATTATAAAGTTGCAAGATATCGTCATCTTCTACACCAAAATTTGACAAATGCTCTTTTACTCCCTCTATAATAAACTTTTTCGTATCATTACCAAAGCTTTTAACAATCTCATTAAATTTATCTACAACTACTAAAAAGAGTGCTTGGTCATTATTTTCTAGTAAATTTGTTAGCTTTTTATCTTTTTCACTATACATAATATCTTTTTTATCAATATCAATTAAATGACTTACTTTGTAGAGTAGTTGAAATAGCTTATCCATAGAAACAGGCTTAAGCAATATTCCATCGACTTGAAATTCTATTGAGTTTCTTAAATTTTCATTTGTATTATGAGCGGTCATTATAATAATGTGCTGATTGGGATTTATTTTGAGTATTTCACTTATTAAGTCAACACCACTCATTTTAGGCATTGTTAAATCTGTAATTATTAAATCATACTTCTTTTTATTATACTCTTCGAGTGCTTCTTTACCATTTTCTACAGATTTAACTTCTTTGTATAGGAGCTTAAATATATTTTCATACTGCTCTCTCGTATCCTCTTCATCTTCAGAGTACAAGACAGAAATATTTTTCGCTACACTATTCAATTTTTGATGCATATCTAACATTTTATGCTCCTAAAATAATATTTATTAAACAGAGATAATAACTAAATTCTTACCGCCTTTTTTTGCTTTTAAAATTGCATCATTTGCTCTTATTAAAATATCATGTACATTATCCTCATGTCTAAAAGCAGTTACACCAAAAGAACATGTAAATTTAGATTTATATTGTTTGTTAATAGATAATCTTAACTTCTCTGATTTTTTGAAAGCATCTTCTATATTCATATTTTTAAAGATAATTACAAAGGCCTCCCCGCCAAAGCGTGCCAAAAAGTTATCACTCCCAAGGTTAATTTTGATAAAATTTGCAACAGAACGGATAACTTTATCTCCCACATGATTTCCATACAGGTTATTAATTTCTGTGAGATTATCTATATTAATCATTACTAAAGATATGTCAGCGTATATTTTATTTTGAAATTTTTTATATATTTCATTCATATAATTATCAAACTTATATTTATTGTACAAGTTAGTAAGCGTGTCAATTTCAGATAATTTTTTCAGTTCTCTATTATCTTTATCTATATTATTAATATCTGTAAATACTGAAACAAGTGTATTAATATTTGGATAAAATTTATTTGTTAATTGAAATGCTTTGAGAATGTTATTTTTATCTTTTATATACACTTTTTTATCATTTTCTTCAAAATTTAAAGCATCTCGTTCATACTCTTCATAATTTTTATATACTACATTTGACATCTCATTTTTTATAAAAGTATATAAATTTTCATTCCTTTCTATACACTCTTCATAACTTTCATACCCTAAAAAATTTAAAAACGAATTATTAATATATTTGATTTTTCCATCTCGCTCAAGTACCGTAAATACAGGAGACAGTTCCAATACAAGGTTTAAAAGTTCTTTCTCTTCTTGCATTACTTCAAACTGATTGACAAATTCTAAATCAAAGATGCTTTCATAGAGCCGTTCAAAAAAAACTTCCTTATTGAGCGGCTTAATTAAATATTTGTTGATACCAAGTTCCAATGCTTTTAATAGATGCTTATTTTCTATAAAGCCTGTTAAAATTATAAAGCTCACTTCTAAATTTAATTTTTGTATCTCTTCTATGAGTTGTAGTCCATCCATTTGAGGCATATTAATATCTGTAATTACTATATTTGGAGTAAATTCTTTATATAACTTTAAAGCTTCAATACCATCTTTAGCCATGATAACATTATCAAAAAACATACTCAAAATATCTTTCATAAGTTCTCTATATGATTCATCGTCATCCACATAGAGTATGCTATATTTTTTTGCATATTTTAAAAGATATTCTTCTACATTAGTATGTAATCTAAACTCTTTGTTTAAAAACATTTTATGCTCCAAAACCCTAATTTTATAATTTGTAAATTATTATACCATGGAATATTCATGTAGTTCGGTAAAACATCTTAAATATAATTCTCAAGCATAGATAAAACAATAGTTTTAATGATTCTTATGTATAATAATATCAATAAACTCGAGAAAGGGAAGTAATGAATGATTTCAAACTAAAACTAATTCTTAGCTTGCTTGGTGGTGTGGTTTTTGCATTTTTATTTATTTTACTTGCTTTTGCACTTCCAGTTAAAAAAGAAGAAACTATCATCATACAACCTAAAAGTCATCTAGATGCTATTTCTAAAGCTGTACAAGAAAGGTTGGAACGCTAAGAAGAAAACTTCCACATGCCACTCATAGGATGGCATGTGGAAAATATTAAAGAGCTTTAGAAATTATTCTGTTCAATCTCACAATAAAGTCTGCAGTATCCCTTAACTCTTGACCATCAAAAAGTTTTGCTTGGTCGAGTAGAACATGTGCAGCATCATTCACAAGGTTTTGATCTACAGAATCTTTTAACTTCATAATAAGTTCATGTTTAGGATTGATGAGTAAAATCGGTGCAGGAGCTGGAACATCACCGCCTTGTCCCATCTGTTTCATCATTTGAGCCATCATGTACGATGGGTCTTCTTTGTCGATTTTGATAGCAACTGGAGAATCCGTTAAATCAAAAGTAGTCTCTACAGATTTTACACTCTCGCCAAGTGCATCTTTGAACTCTTTTGCTAAACCTTCATAGGTTTTTGCAACTTCTTCCTCCGCTTTTTTCTCCTCTTCGCTCTCTTCAAATTTTGCATCGCCAACAGCTACAAGTTTGTACTCTTTGTACTCATGCACCATTGGGAAAATGATAGTGTCCACTTCTTCATTAAGCACTAAAACATCGATATTACGCGCTTTAAATCTCTCTAATGCAGGAGAATTTTTGAGCATTGCCAAAGAAGTTTTTCCTGTAATGTAGTAAATCTCTTTTTTCTGTGCATCTACATTTTTTACAAACTCTTCGATATTTGTTTTTTCGTTTGAGTTCATTGTATTAAAGAGCATCAACTCTAAGATTTTCTCACGATTTGCGTAGTCATTATAAAGTCCTTCTTTGAGAACATTTCCAAATTCAGCGTAAAATTTACTATATTTTTCTGCATCATTTTTAGCGATTTTTCCAAGTTCTGAGAGAACTTTTTTTACAGAGGCATTTTTGATTTTTGCCATAACTGCGTTGGATTGTAAAATCTCACGAGAAACATTCAAAGGTAAATCTTTTGAATCAATCACACCGCGTAAAAATCTTAAATAAGTCGGCATCAACTCTTTTTCATCATCCGTAATAAAAACACGGTTAATGTAGAGTTTGATACCTGTTTGATAATCCACTCTATATAAATCCATAGGTGCTTTGCTTGGGATATAAAAAAGTGTTGTATATTCTATTGCACCCTCAGCTTTGTGGTGCATCCAAGACAGAGGCTCTTCGGAAGAGTGAGCGATTGAGCTATAAAAATCTTTGTACTCTTCATCTGTTACTTCATTTTTAGAGATTGTCCAAAGTGCGTTTGCTTTGTTGATTTGTTTGTTTTCTATGTCTGTTCTTGAAGGTTCAATCTCTTTGCCATCCTCATCTTTCACTGAAGAAACAAATTTTTCTTTATCCATAAAAATAGGGAATGGAATGTGATTTGAGTATTTTTTAATAATCGTTTCAATTCTATGTGACTCTAAAAACTCATCTTCATCCTCTTTAAGGTGCATAACGATTGTTGTTCCGTGACCCTCTTGCGTAGTGTTTTCTATATCAAATTCACCATCACCTTTACTTGTCCATAAAAATGCTGACGCTTCACCCGCTTTTTTAGTTGTAACTTCAACTCTATCTGCAACCATAAAACATGCGTAAAAACCAACACCAAACTGACCAATAAGATTAGAATCTTTTTTCTGATCCCCTGTAAGGTTTTCTAAAAATGCCTTCGTACCTGACTTTGCAATCGTACCAAGATGACTCATCAAATCCTCTTCGTTCATGCCGATACCAGTGTCTCGAATAGTGAGAGTTTTTGCCTCTTTGTTCGCAACGATATCTATGCGAGGTGCAAAAGCTACACCTTTATATTTTTCATCTGTGAGAACCAAAAGATTAAGTTTATCAAGTGCATCCGAAGCGTTTGAAACAAGCTCACGAATAAATATTTCTTTATTGGAGTAGAGTGAGTGAATCATTAAGTTTAATATCTGATTTGCTTCCGTCTGAAACTGATGTTTTGCCATTTTATTTCCTTTTTTGTTTAAAATTTTGAAAAGGAAGTATAGCGAAAAAAAGTTAATGACTTAAAATAGACTCAAAGTAGTTTAGCGTGAGTGACTAAAGTTTTCTTAGTCACTCATTATTTCCACATGCCAAGATTTCCACTTGTGCCCGAACGAAGTGACAAATGCCCTTGGGGTGCCATGTGTTATTTTTCATACTATTCGTTTTTTTCGAGATTTACAAATCCAGGAAGAACAATTCCCTCCAAAAGTTCCAAACTTGCACCACCACCTGTGGAGATGAAACTTATATTTTCTTTCTCTCCAGCTTTTTCTGCAGCATTGGCTGTGTCGCCACCACCAACTATACTATACGCATAAGTATCAGCTATGGCATGTGCAATTCTGTATGTCCCTTTGGAGAATCTATCTATCTCAAAAATACCCATTGGTCCATTCCAAATAATCGTATTGGACATGCCGATGACCTCTTCAAAAAGTTTGACCGTCGCAGGACCAATATCCACAGCACTAAAACCCTCTAATACATCTTGTGCAGGAACTATTTTGACATCTACGGGGTGTTTGATATCGTCTGTAACAACCACATCCACAGGAAGATAAACATTAACTTTAGCCTCTTTTGCATTTTTAAGGATTTTGATAGCTTCTTCTACATAACTCTCTTCTACAAGTGATTTTTGCATATCATATCCGAGTGCTTTTAAAAAAGTGTTACTCATTGCACCACCGATTACAATCTTATTCACTTTAGGAATAATATTATTAAGAAGTGTAATTTTAGAGGAGACTTTTGCTCCGCCAACGACTAAACAAATCGGTGCGATAGGGTTAAATAGTGCTTTTGCAAATGCGTCTATCTCTCTTTTGAGTAAAAATCCTGCTACTTTTGTCTCCACAAAAGCCGTAATTCCAACCGTAGAACTATGCGCTCTGTGACTTGTTCCAAAAGCATCATTGACAAACACATCACAAAGCGATGCCAACTCTCTTGAGAGCGTTTCATCATTTTTGGTCTCGCCTTTGTAAAATCGTATATTTTCTAACAAAATGATTTGTCCATTCTCAGCACTCAAAACTTTCTCTTTGTTATTGATAAAATCTTCTACAAAAGCAACTTTTTTATCAAGGAGTCGCTCTAATCTTTTGATAATATGTTTAAGCGAATAATCAGGATCAATATCCCCATCAGGGCGACCCAAATGCGTTACTAAAACAATATATTTTGCTTCATGATCCACACAATAATTGATAGTATGAATCGCCTCTTTGATTCTTGCATCATCTGTAATATTGTGATGTGAGTCCATAGGCACATTAAAATCCACTCGAATGAGAACTCGTTTATCTTTGACATCTATCTGCTTTAATGACTTCACATTTTGCATTATTTCTATATTACTCAGCACCTTACTCTCCTCTATAATTATTGAATAATTTTGATACTATTTTGTATCTACAAAACGACTACTGTTACATCACTCATTTCATAATAATATCATATTTTTTTAGCATTTATTGGTACTATTTTTGCTAGTAAAATCTATATAAACGCAAATTATTTTAAGGAAGTTTAAAATGACAGTTACTGATAACTCTTTGATGTCGAACTACGCATCTCAGATATCTAACAAAAATATACAATCAAATAAAAGTGGTGATGCGTCTGACCAAGAGATGAAAATCGGCGAAGGTTTCGATGCTATCGCAAAATTACTTATGTCGGCACTCGACACAAATAAAAATGGTTCAGTTGATAAAACAGAATTTGCAGATGCATCAAAAATTTTAGCAAAAAGTCAAAGTAGTGAAAATGTTGCAAATGCATTTAATCAAATCGACACAGACGATGATTCATCCATTAGCTCAAATGAGTTTTTAAATGCACTCAAAGATTTAAGTGAAAAAAAGCAAAATTATAAACAGCAAATAGACATGAATGCACTGAGTACAATTTTACAAAGTGACCAAACAAGTAAATTTATACAACAGCCAAATTTACAGATGAATGAAACTCAAAAATCTTTGTTTAATAAAATCACAAACGCGTACACAAATGCGCCCACTTCAACTGGAACAACAACAAATATCTCTGTTTAAGTTTTTTATGTTGGCATGTGGAAATGTTTTTTTATAGCAGATATTCACTCTTGGCATGTGGAAATATTTTTCCACATGCCAACTTTATAAAAAATAAGATTACGAAAAGATATATCCCTCGCCTCTTACTGGTTTGATATACTCTTTTTCACCAGTTGGGTCGATTTTTTCTTTTAATCTTTTTATGGCTACATTAACCGTTTTTGATTGCAAATCAACACTCTCTTTCCAAACATTTTCCAGCAGTGTATCGCGACTTAAAAGAATATTTTTATTATTAAAAAACTCCAAAAGTAAATCATGTTCTAAATGCGTCAGAGGAATTTCTTTCTCGTCTATAAAAAACTTTTTATTGGATGCTTGATAAACTATATCTCTTATTTTCATAACTTCGACATCGTTAGAACTTCTTTTGATGAGGGCTTTGACTCTCGCTCTTAAAACATCAAGGTTAAAAGGTTTGGTAATGTAGTCATCCGCACCTCTCTCAAAACCTTCAAGTATATCGCTATCACTATCTTTTGCAGTGAGATAAATTACAGGTTGCGTGTAGCCCATAGCACGGATGCTTTGGATGAAAACACTTCCCTCTGTATTTGGAAGATTTCTATCCATAAGTATCAAGTCGATGTTCTCTTCATCTAAAAGTTTTAAAACATTTGAAGTGTCTAAACAGCCGATAACCTCATGGTTATCTTTACTCAGAGTGTATTCTATGAGTTCTAAAATATCCTCTTCATCTTCAACGACTAAAATTGTACCCATAATAGCGACTCCTTAGAGTTGGTGAATCTCTCCACCGATTTTTGCAAAAAGCAAAAGTGAAGCAATGCTCATAGCACGGTCAGCTATCTTTTCACTTTTTCTTAAAGCTGAAAGCATTCTATGATATTTACCAAACTCTTCTACTTTTTTTGATTGTTCCAATAAATTTGCTTCCACCATTTCAAACAAATCGTCTGTTTTACTTTCTGCTATTAAAACTTTGTTAAAACACTCTTGTATTTCATCCACACAATCTACACTCATCATAGCCACTGCATATTCCAAAGCTTCTACGGTTGACTTTTGCATAGGAATTGCATAAGTGTTGATTGTTGTTATATCAAACTCACCGCATATAGTAACAAAACCTTTCACAAAATTTCTTGTATTTGCAGCAGCTCTTACTAATTCATTCGTAATTTTAAGATATGCAACCATAGCTCTTAAATCACCAGCTTCAGGCGATTGGAGTGCAAGAATAGTAATAATACTTCTATCTATCGCATTTGTTTTGCTACTTACATTTTTGATATATGATTTTGCATCATTGAACTTGTCAATATTGCAGTTTTCAAACCCATCCAATATCATCTTATTTGCGCTGATTAACCCATTGCCTATCTCTACAATAGACGCTTTTATCTCTATAAATTTATTTTCGTATTTTGCTAGCATTATCCAAATCTCCCTGTAATATAATCTTCTGTTTTCTTATGTGTTGGATTTATAAATATTTTTTCTGTTTCATCATACTCTATCAAATCCCCAAGATGAAAAAATGCGGTCATATCCGCTATCCTTGCCGCTTGTTGCATGTTATGCGTAACGATGACGATAGTATAATCTTTTTTAAGCTCAAGCATCAAGGCTTCGATTTTCTCTGTGCTTATCGGGTCAAGTGCGGATGTTGGCTCATCCATAAGGATAACATCAGGCTTTACCGCAATCGTTCGAGCGATACAAAGTCTTTGCTGTTGCCCACCGCTGAGACCTGTTCCTGGTTCTTTGAGGATGTCTTTCACTTCATTCCAAATACCAGCACTTTTAAGTGATTGCTCTACCAAATCATCACAATCACTTCCTTTTTTAACACTTCCATGTTTGAGAGGTGCATACGCCACATTTTCATAAATGGACTTTGGAAAAGGATTTGGCTGCTGAAACACCATACCGATTCTTTTTCTTACACTTACTTCATCCACATCTTTATCATAAACATTTTTACCATCTATAATAACTTCACCCTCAACTCTGACTGAGCTAATCAAATCATTCATACGGTTTAAACATCTTAAAAATGTAGATTTACCACATCCTGAAGGTCCTATCAAAGCCGTAATCTTATTTTTTTGAATTTCTATGTTTAGATTATGTAAAGCATGTTTATCCCCATACCAAAGGTTTAAATCTTTTACAACTATTTTTGCTTTATTTTTTGCCATTTTTATACTCCTATTACCATTTCACTTCAAATTTTTTTCTCAAATAAACCGCTATTGCATTGAGTGAAATAAGTACAGTTAAAAGTACAAGTATTCCCGCCGCAGTTCTTTCGATGTACGCTCTTTCAGGCATTCCAGCCCATGTAAATATCTGTGCAGGCATGACCGTAGCAGCTTCCATAACGCTGCTTGGGCTATCAGGGATAAAAGCTATCATACCCACAATAATAAGCGGTGCAGTCTCTCCCATGGCATGTGCAAGTCCAATAATGCTTCCAGTCATAATTCCTGGAAAAGCTAAAGGAAGAACATGGTCTTTTACAACTTGCACTTTTGTAAGTCCTAAACCATATCCAGCTTGTCTTATCGTCGCAGGAACACTTCTAAGTGCTGCTCTTGAGCTTACAACTATGATAGGCAAAGTCATAAGAGCCAAAGTAAGTCCTCCAACAAGTGCGGAACTTCTTGGAAGTCCAAAGAGGTTTATAAATATGGCAAGTCCTAAAAGTCCAAAAAGAATGGAAGGTATGGCTGCAAGATTGTTAATATTTACTTCCAAAAACTCTGACCATGCGTTTTGTTCACTGAACTCTTCAAGATAAACAGCAGTCGCCACGCCAATAGGAAAAGCTACAACCATTGCCACAGCCAGAGTTAAAATCGTTCCTATCATAGCTGATAATATTCCTGAATACTCAGGTGTTTTACTATCTCCATGCGTAAAAAAGATTGTGTTAAATTTTTTCTCTACTCTGCCGTTTTCAATGAGTTCACCGAGTGTAACTAAATCTTTATTGCTGATTTTGTAGTAATACTCTTTCATGTACATATCCACCTGATCATCCGCCAACATCCAAAGCACTTTTGTTGTACCCAATAAAGAGGGATTTTCTTTGATTTGCATAGGTATTTCTCTCAAAACTGCACGACTTAACAACTCTAAATACTTTTTATCGACTGCTTCTCTATAATTTTCTGCACTCTGTTCGTTGTAGGAAACTTCCACTTGTATATAAGTTTGCTGTACAGCAGAACTCCCTTTTACAACCATATCTATAAAAAATATTGCTAAAAACAGTAAGGACACAATCAAAGAAGAGAGCGTAAAATACTTAAATAGTTTTGATTTAAAGTGTCTTTTCTTTAAGCTTGGGTCATAAAATACATTTTTTTTATTTTTCTTGATTTTGCTCATTATAAACTACTCATTTTATATTTTTCTTTAAACTTTTTAATCATTCGGACAGAGACAACATTCAACACTAAAGTTACAAAAAACAAGGCTAGTCCCAAAGCAAATGCTGAGAGTGTAGCGGGTGAGTTAAAAGCTTGGTCTCCGGTAAGTGCGTCAACTATTCGCACAGTTACTGTTGTCATATCTTCGAGTAAATTCCAAGAGAGATTTGGACGCAAACCCGCTGCCATAACAACAATCATAGTCTCACCCAAAGCTTTGGAGATACCAAGAAGTGTAGCGGAAATAATTCCAGGAAGTGCCGATGGTATCACTATATCTTGAATGGTTTCAGACTTTGTCATGCCAAGGGCTAAAGAGCCTTTTCTTAGGCTGTCTGGCACAGCGGTTATCACATCATCACTCAGTGAAGAGATGTAGGGAATAATCATAATCCCCATTACAACACCTGATGCCAAAGCACTGTTAAAAGAGGCTTCTAGTCCAACTGCTGCGGAAATTTTCACAATAAATGGTGCAACGGTAATAGCAGCAAAAAAACCATACACAACGGTTGGAATACCTGCTAAGATTTCTAACAATGGTTTAAGAATGGTTCTTTGATTTTTACTTGCATATTCACTCATGTAAATAGCGCTTCCAAGCCCAATAGGAAGTGCTACAGCCATCGCAATTGCAGTAATCATAAAAGTACCAGCAAAAATTGGAAGTGCCCCAAATTTACTATTTTCAACTCCTGGAGTCCACTCTGTCCCTGTAAAAAAGTAAACAAAACTTCTTAGTTGAAAAAATTCAATAGCTTCAAAAACAATAGAAAAAAGAATTCCAAATGTAGTAAGTATAGATATAGTTGCAGCGAGAATAAGAAGATATTTGATGACATCTTCTTGTAAGTGCGCATATCTATGTTTTGATTCAAAAGTTGCCAAACTCATCCTTGTGTCATTTTATAACGCAATTGTAGAGTTGCTTAGTTACAAAATGATTACAAATGAGTTACAGAGCCGTTGAGCTGGTGATTAAACTCAGGCACTATCTCTTTTAACTTCTCTAACTGATTTGCACATGCCAAGAGTTCTTCTATATCTTTGTTTAAAGTATCAATATCATAGAGTGTTGGTTTTGCAACTGTTATAGATTCATATTCTGTTTTACTCTCACTCTCATCTATGAGTAACTCTTCATACAGTTTTTCTCCAGGGCGTAATCCTGTGAATTCTATACTTATATCCTCTCGACCACTCAGACTTATCATTTTTTTAGCTAAATCCACTATTTTTATCGGTTCACCCATATCGAGAATAAATATTTCTCCTCCTCTTCCTATCGCTCCAGCTTGAAGTACAAGCTCACAAGCCTCTGAAATAAGCATAAAATATCGTGTAATATCAGGATGCGTCACCGTAATATTTTCTCCTTTTTCTATTTGAGATTTAAACTTTGGTATAACACTTCCGCTACTTCCCAAAACATTTCCAAATCGTACAGCCACTATGTCCGTACCATTGGAATTTTTTAGAGAAACTGCATTTTCTAAAGAAACTGCGTTTTGAGCATAAAGTTCACAGATGCGTTTGGTCGCACCCATAACATTTGTAGGTCGCACTGCTTTATCTGTAGATATCATCACAAACTTTTTCACACCATATTTTATAGAGAGATCTATCACATTTTTAGTGCCAATCACATTGTTTAAAATGCCTTCATGGATGTTTGACTCAACAAGAGGCACATGTTTGTATGCTGCTGCATGTATCACAATGTCTGGCATGTGGGTTTTAAAAGTTTCTTCTAAAAACTCTTTATTTACTACATTTTGCATAACAGGGACAACAACTACTTTTTTTAGCTCTTCAGTTATAGCATAAAGATTATATTCGCTACTGTCCAAAAGTATAAGTTTTTTTGCACCGAATCTCTCGCATTGTCTGCTTATCTCGCTTCCTATACTTCCACCAGCACCTGTTACTAAAATAGTTTTATTTTTGATGAAATTTTCTACAAGAGTTTTATTCAAATCTTTTGGATGACGTGCTAATAAATCTTCAACCGAAATATTTTTGAGTTGTGTTGAAAAATCTTTATCTCTTAATATATCATCCATAAAAGGAAGAATTTGTATCTCTTTAAAACAGTCATTCAGATTGTCATATATCTCTTTTACTCTGTGTTTTGGAGCTGAGGGCATGGCAATAACGAGTAAATCAAGCTTAGTACCAACTATTATCTCTTTTAATTTTTGCTTAGAGATAACTTTTATAGAGTCAATAGAGCGATTTTGAATAATTTTTTCATCATCCACAAAATATTTAACTTTATATTCTGTATTTGAGAATTCTGATTCTAGTTTTATGCCTGCTTTTCCTGCACCATAAATAACAACTGACTTTGTCTTTGCAACATTGCTTCTATTAATTATATAATAATAAACATACATCGAAAAATTTATGGCAAACAGATACAAAAATAATTCAGAGGTTAAAAAAGAAAGTCGAACTTTTGTATAAAATAGAGGTAAATAAACTAAAAATGCTGTACTATAAACAAAACTCTTAATAAGAAAAGTTTTTTGAGAAGCCTTTGACCATGAATGAGAATAATCTTTTAAAATAATAAATGATGCTATGGAACGAATAAGCATCACACTTCCAACAACAGTCAAATCAAATGGCATGTGGAATATAAAAAATGTCCACCAAAATGTAATAAATGTCAGTACAATAATTACTAAAAAGTTTAATATTCGTTTATCGATTTGAAACACTAAAATACCCTCTTTTTATCTACAAGTTTTACAATGCCGTACAATAACATAAGTGATATAAAAAATGCTACAAATATATTTGATATAAAATAAACAAATCCAAACAAAATAACATTTATGAGTATAGAAAAAACCACCACTTTATCATGTGACCAACCGCTTTGTGTAAGCCTTTGATATGCATGTTTTCTATGCGCTTGACTTAACTTCTCACCTTTTTTATATCTTCTAAAAAGTGTCAAAGTTGCATCAAACCAAAACAGTCCAAAAAGTATAATCCAAATCCATAAATTTGAAGCTTCGATATTTGCATAATAGATAGTAAAAATAGCCACGGTATAACCCAAAAGTGTACTTCCAACATCGCCCATAAAGATTTTTGCTTTGTGCCAATTCCAGAGTAAAAATCCAAAAACCCCAACAGCCAAAACAATGAAATGCATGCCACCAAAAAGTAAAAATCCAGCAAGTGCCAAAAAGAATGCTTCACTTCCTGCATAGCCATCAATACCGTCTAAAAAATTATAAAGATTTATGAACCAAACTATCATAAAAAATGCAAGCAGATTTGTAAAAATTTGGTTTTGCAAAACAAAAAATCCAAAATCAAGAGAGTGAAGACCACCCAAAGCTAAAAGCCCACCAAGTGAAACACCGCTTTGTACAAAAAGTCGCAATTTTGCGCTAAGTTCAAACAAATCATCAAAGTAACTCACAACCGATATAACCACGCCAATAAGCAAAGCATAAAAAAGATTCGGCTCAATTAGCTCATTAAAATAAAGATAAAAAAGTCCAGTGAACCAAGTAACAGCGATAGCAATACCCCCACCATGTGGAACTGCAACAGTATGTAAACTTCTCTCCGTTACTTTGACAACAAGTGATTTTTTTATGGCGTAGTTTTTTATGAAGTAGGTGAGTGAAAAAGAGAGTGTGAATAAAGTTAGATATAGCATTAAATTTTTCCTTATATAAATAGCTTTCTACAGTGAAAAAAAGAAAATTTATTTTTTAATAAAAATATTTTTTATCCAACTATTTAATGAATATTTTTTATAAAGCTCATCCGACAGGATTTGATATTCAACTTCAAAAAAATCCATATCAATATTTATATTTTCTCTATCTATAACTAAAATATTTTTTGGATTATAAAAATCATAAGATTTAATATTCTGGTTTGTGGTAATTATCTTTTTTTCAGCACCTAGACATTCAAAAGTTCTCATAGTTAAACCAAATTGTTTCGGATGATTTATATCCAATATGACTTTTGAATTATTAAATATTTCAATAATATTACTTTGAGTTAGTGAATCAAAAGAAAATTCTGATAATTTACCATATAAATATTTTGAAATAAATATTTTTCTAATAAAATAGATAATAATGTTTGGTAAATAAAAATAATAGTATTCCTTGAATTGATTTTTATAAATTATCTTTTTAATTTTATCAGCTATTTTATATCTGTCACTGTGAGCAGTTGCGATGAAAGATAAATCATAATCAAAATTATTAATTTGTTCACTTTTTTTATAATCTTTGCAATAAAAGAGAGGTAAAAATTTCAAACTGTATTTTTCCGTATCCCTACTATCAAATGAATAAACTTTGTCATATAAGTTAATAGTATTTAAGCTATTTTTATTTTCAAAAGAATCCCACATATATAAAATAAATTCTGTATTAAATTGAAGTTCTTTTATTTTAGTAAGTTCTTTATAGCTTAATGTTTCAGGGGAAATTACAAAGATAAAATCATATTTTTTATCAGAAATATAAAAATAAATACTTTCATAATATGTATCAATTTTCTTTTGAATTAAGGATTTAAAATTTAACCGAATAAAAACTTTAGTTATAAAATCATTTGCTGGTCTATCATCAAAAAAATCGACTATTGCACCTAAACTTTCTAATTCTTCTTTAATTTTATTTTCATAATTAAAAAATTTAGGACTTATATATAAAATTCTTTTATCCTTTAATTCCATTATTTATAAAGCCCTTTTTCTTTCATTTCTTGTATACTTTTTTCATATTTATCTTCCTCAATTTCTTGCTGTTTAACCCAATCTGTAAATTTTTTTATTCCATCTTCAAAACTAATTTTTGGTTCAAACCCAAGTTTTTCTTTAATCTTAGTCAAATCAGCATAGTTGTCTCTTATGTCTCCCAACCTATAGTTTCCAGAAATCTCTATTTTTGAATTACTGCTATATTCTTTTACTAATGTGTTTGCGACAGTTAAAATATCTATCGCTTTTCCCAAACCAACATTAAAAACTTCATAATTCGCTTCATCTTTTTCTATCCCTAAAATAGTAGCATCTACGATATCATCTATATAAACAAAATCACGGCTCTCTTTTCCATCTTCAAATATAGATATATCATTTCCGTTTTTTATTCTGGTAGAAAATATAGATAATACTCCCGTGTACGGATTTGATAGGGATTGTCCTACTCCGTAAACATTTTGGTACCTCAAAGCAACGGTTGGGATATTTAGTGATTTACCCATAACCATAAACATCTGTTCTTGAACTTGCTTTGTGATACCATAAATAGAACTTGGATGAACTTTACTCTCTTCATCGGTTGGTAGTAATTTTGCATCTTGACTACAAATTGGACATTTTACATGAAAATCACTCTTCACCATATCCTCATCTTTTCGCTCATTTGGATAAACTATACCGTGATTTATACATTCGTATTTTCCCTCTCCATAAATAGATCTCGAAGAAGCTATAAGCATTTTTTTCACATTATGTTTTTCATTTGCTAAAATATCCAAAAGGATGGAAGTCCCTTTAATATTTACATCTGTGTATTTTTCTATCTCATACATAGATTGACCAGTGCCTGTTTCAGCTGCTAAGTGAACAACTACATCTACCCCATTAAGTGCAGTTTTCCAATTATCATAACTTAAAACAGTACCTTTGATGAATCGAACTTTATCTTTTATGGAATTATAAAGTGGAGAATTTTTCCCATGAATCTGAGGTGAAAGATTATCCAATACCGATACATAATACCCTTTTTCTAGTAGTTTCAAAGATAGATTTGAGCCAATAAACCCTGCACCGCCTGTTATTAATATATTTTTATATTTCATCTAAGAATTCTCCATTGCGATTTGTTTGTTTCCACATGCCAGACTTTTCGTCATAGCGTTTTACGATTCTTGCTGGAATTCCAACGATTACAGAATAATCAGGGAAAATTCCTCTGACAACAGCATTTGCACCTACGATACATTGCTTACCTAAAATAGTTCCTGCTTGAATCACTGCCCCATAACCAATAAAACAGTTTTCACCAATAGTTGTTTCTTTTATCAGAAGAGTTTGGTCGAGTACATGCGTACCAATTTGTTTAAATTCATGATCAATATTTGTAATTAGAACATTTGCTGAGATAGTAGTATTTTTACCAATAATTAACTCACTTCCAGAGATAATATGAAAATTTTGCCCTATTGACACATTGGTTTCTATAAAAATTGAAGCGGTTGGATAAATAACTTCCATCCTTACACCTGGAAAGATTCTAACTTTTTTAGCTATAAAAATTCTTTGAAAATTTTGGATAAAAATTGGTTTCCCAATATAGGATGGAAATCCAAATGTACCAAAGAATGGTTTATATAAGAGTGCTCGAATAATCCAAAAAAATTTAAATATCATTAAATTTTCCAGAGTTTAGTATTTAATCTGTAACTAGAAAGAAATACAAGAAGTCGTGAAATATTTGTGAATTGATTTGGACCGAGCAAATATAATAATATTTTCATAAGCGTATTCACAACATAAAATTTCCATTTGTTTCCATCTATATTATCTGAGCCAAAAGGAGTATATCCAATAGGAGTTTTACTCAAAAGAAAATTCTTTTTAGCAAATATACCAACTATTTCATGTACATCAAATGGATTGTGTTTGATGGGAAATTGACTCGATGATAGCATGCCAGCATAAGCTCTGCGTAATGAAGGAGAAATATATGAGCCATCATCCATAAAATCATAAGAGTATGTCATATCTATATTCAGCAATAGTTTTTTGTATTTATCAGCAGTATCACTATATTTATTTATTACTTGATGCAATAAAATTTCTTTTGTTATATCAACTTCTAAAGATTTTTTTATGAGTTTAAGAGGCTCTTTTTCATTAAACGAGCTAAAATGAAAAAATATTAAATCAAATTTTTCATTGATAATAAATGTATTTTCTTTTTGACCTACGGTAACTTTTCTTTCATGTAAATTCCAAAAAGCAACATTAAGACCTAGGTTGAAAGATATATGTAAACTAGGAAAAAAACAAGGGGCGATTGCAACCCATTTTTGATCTGTAGCTAAACCGAACTGTGTCTCAACATAACATAAATCTTGGCATCTTTCATCCCACCATTTTAAAAATCTCAAAGATTCGTCTGATTTTCTGATAGCAAAAAACCCTAGATTAAATGAACCAAATCGCATCATAGCAGTATCGCTTTGGGTAAGTTCTGTCCCTCTTTTTTGTGGTGTAATATAATGAGGTGTTACGACAATATCTTCTTCATCCAGTAGTGCTATGATTGAATCAATATTATTGAATAGGAATGTATCTGGATCAAAAAAAATAACTTTATCATATGTTTCAAGCAAGTGCATCGCAAGAAAAGGTTTCAAGCTTGTAGAAAATTCAATGATGTCATATTTAAACGCTAACTGTTCTAAATTTTCTATATTGAGATCTTCAATCCAAAAGATGTTTGCTAAGGTTGTTAAGTTACCTAAATCTCTTTTTTTATCAAATAAAAAAATATTAATCTTTTTACCTACATTTTTATGATACGACTCGGCAAGTGATAATGCTTTGTGTAAATAAGCTGCATTACATACGGTAAAACTACAAAAATTAGATTGATTCATTAAATCCTCTATATTAAATATTTGATGACTTTAGCTGGGATTCCACCTGCTACACAATTTTCTGGGATATCTTTTGTGACTACTGCATTAGCCCCAATAATCGAATTTTTACCTAACCGAATATTAGGCATTATCGCTACACCTTCACCTATCCAAACATTATCCTCAATAATAACAGAACCTTTTGAAATCACTTTTCTTTCTGCTGGTGGAATATTTAAAGATAATGCATCAATATTTCCATGAAAATGATCTGTTATATATACATTGCTTGCAATTAAAACATTATTCCCTAGATGTATTCTATTTATACAGCCTATATGGCAATTTTCACCAATTTTCACATTGTGTCCGATTATTATATTTGGAACAAAAACATCTTTTCCATAAGTATCTATGGCTTCAATTCTCAGGTTAGATAGTGCCAAAAAATTATCCCCAATAGTGACATATTTTCCTCCTTTTACATTTGTAGGAAAATATATCACTGGGCGATTACCGCACTTTTTCAATTGCTTAGCTGTATATTCAGATGTTGTATAGATACTCATAATTTGTATTCCTCGCAACATGTAATGGCTAATAGGAAATACTAATATTTTAGCGAATATTCTTACTATATCTTTGATAAATAAAATCATTATGCTTCTCGAAATAAAAGTAAATACTTTTGTTTCATACCTTTATTGAAAAATAATATATACAAAAAAATAACAAACTTAACTACTCTTTTTGGTATCAAACTTAATCCATAAAGAAAAAGTCTAGGAAAATCAATTGTTAAAGGCAACAAATAGTGAAATTGCTTTAGTGATTTAATATTTAAGATGCCGAGCGCTCGAAGTAACAGTAAAGTTCTTAAAGTAAATAATCCTGATACTTTTCCAAAATCCATAATACATTTCATCTTGTTGTCGATGCGATACGACGGAGGAAGTGACATGACAAAATTTGTCCAATCTTCACACCCTATCTCAAATGCTTTTGGTGTGTGGCTCCAGTTTGTTTTTTTCAAATTGTGACGATGAAGCCCTTTTATAGAGACCTTCGACATCCAATAAATCAAAAAATCCCTTTTAGCAATCTCTTCAAAAATAATTCCGGCATGTGGAAAAGAAGTTGCACGAAATCGCTCAAACGCTCCCTTCTCAATCACTGATTTACTAAGCACCAAAACTGCTATACAGGTCATCAATGCACCTAAATCATAAAGTAAACTATTTGCATCTTCATAAGTTTTTGTCGCAATTTCGAGCTTGTTTTCTAGATTACATACAATTACATCTAGTTTTTGATTTGTTTCATTTATGCACTCCAAAACAGAATCTATACCATTTTCTGGTATCTGATACGTGTCTCCAAGAAGCCATACAAACTCTGTTTTTGGGTATTTCAGAGCAAACTCTACATTTAAAACCGCACCGATATTACTCTCATGTCTCACATAAGAGAGATAGGGATACTCCTGCATCCATTTTTTTGCGACTTGTTGTGTGCCATCGGTTGAAGCATTATCAAAAATGAAAATTGCGACATTATGCTTTTTTGCAAGTGGCATGTGGATTTGTAAACTATAATCCAAAAAATCAGCTCTATTATAAGTTGGAATTACTATGGATATTTGATTATTTACTTGCATAACTTTGAAAAACTCCTTTTTTATATCTTTTAAATATTATCAATACCCATGGTACGATCCATATGTAACTACTTAAAAATCCAACAAAAAAATATTCAAATGGCAGATAAAATGCTATAAATAAAGTCACAGATGCTATATATATCCCACTTAAAAATGATGGTATTACTAGTGGTTCTTCCTTATGGGATCTCATATATAAAGCCAAACTGTTTATGATGATTTGAAGTAACCAGCCAATCGAGATTATCATAAGAGAAAATGGACTAACAAGCCTCTCATCAAATGGCACATATTCTTTAAAAATAGTAATTATTATAAAAAGTGTAATTATTCCAACAATATATGTAATGACTGATAAAATCAAGTGCTTTTTAAAAATAGGATTAAGGAGTACATAATTTCTTTGACTTACAAGTATATTTACTTTAGGAATAATAATAGTCATCCAGATATTTGCAATGCTAAACATAGCTGTACAGACTGCTATACTAAGTCCAACTTTTCCAGCTTCTACAACGCCATAATAATGAAATGCTATTGGGGTAAAGATAGAAAATATGAAATATCCACTCATCCAACTGATAGCATATTTCCCAATAAGTGGTAATATCTCTATTTTCCAATCATACAAAACATTTGAACTTACACAATAAAGCTGTTGTAACATATTTGAATATCTATATATAATCAATAATGTACCACTCAAAGCACCAATGCACAGAGAAACGGCTAGTGCATAAAGTTCACTACCAAACAACAGTAAAACTACAGTAGAGATAACGGTAGTAAATGAAATAAAAAATCTTATCTTTTGTACTTCACCCACACTATTACATCCTTCTATGAATGAAAGTAACATACTATTAACGAAAACAAAAACAGATGCTAAACCATAGATAGTCCAAGGAATAATCCAACTTATTTCAGTATCTTTTTGACTTAACATCACAAATCCAACTACCAAAATAATTGGAAAAGCTATAAGCCCCATAGCACTAAACCATTTCACAGCAAATCTAAGTAAACTTGCTATTCGCTCTAAATGTACTTGACTACCAGACAAAGTCTTATCTGATTCAAACTTCAAATGTGCAAATTCATGTGCTGAAAACTGAAGCAATATCGTAGAAAATCCCATATCTGCAAAAACAACCAATGCAGCCAAACTCACAAATGTATACCAATACCCTTGTGCTTCTACGCTTAAATATAAAGGAATTAAAATCAGCAATAGCGGACCTGAAAAAAGTTTAAATAATTGACTTACAGCAGTATGGCGAAAATCATGACTTATGAGCGTTTTTAACAAAAGTTATCTTTTTTTTAATACAAATTTTTGAATTTTATCAACCATATACTGAATAGCCTCGTCGCCCATGCCAGGGTAAAGTCCTATCCAAAAACTATCATTCATGATTTTGTCTGTTGTTGTTAAATCTCCGACTATTCTGTAATCTTTGTCTAAAACCATGGTGTCAAACATGGGGTGTCTTGTCATGTTTCCTGCGAAAAGATTTCTAGTTTGGATGTTATTGCTCTCAAGGTATTCTACGAGTTCATTTCTTGTAAAGTTCACACCATCTTGAAGTGTCATCATAAAACCGAACCAGCTAGGGTCTGAGTTTGGTTGTGTTTGCACCAAAATTAATTCATTTAAATCTTTAAGTCCAGTATAAAGTTTTGCAAAATTTTCTTTTCTAATTTGTACAAATGTAGGAAATTTTTCAAGTTGAGCAACACCAATCGCTGCTTGCATATCCGTAGCTTTTAAATTAAATCCAAAGTGTGAATAGATATATTTATGGTCATATCCTTTTGGCAGTGTTCCAAAGCTTTGAGAAAAACGGCATCCACAAGTGTTATCAACACCACTTTCACACCAGCAGTCTCTTCCCCAGTCTCTTAAACTAAGCATAATTTTTTTAAGAAGTGGATTGTCTGTGTAAGTAGCACCTCCTTCTCCCATAGTCATGTGGTGTGGTGGATAAAAACTCGATGTTCCTATATCTCCCCAAGTTCCAGTTGGCTTACCATCGTAAGTCGTTCCTAGTGCATCACAGTTATCTTCAATAAGCCAAAGATTGTGTTTGTCACAAAATGCTTTTACTGCTTTTATGTTGAAGGGATTTCCAAGTGTATGGGCTATCATAACAGCTTTTGTTTTTGGGCTAAGTGCTAGTTCAAGCTGTGTAACATCTATATTGGCATAAGTTAAATCCATATCAACAAACACAGGAACTGCACCATACTGAACAATTGGCGCAACTGTTGTTGGAAAACCAGCAGCAACAGTGATGACTTCATCACCTCGTTTTACTTGTCTTTCTTTTAAAAGTGGGGAAGTTAACGCATAAAAAGCAAGTAAATTTGCACTGCTTCCAGAGTTTACTAAAAATGTCCATCTTATCCCCAAATACTCCGCAAGTTTTTTTTCAAATTGCTTGGAATAATCCCCGTAAGTAAGCCAAAAATCAAGACTACTATCGACAAGATTAATCATCTCTTTTTCATCAAATACACGACCAGCGTAATTTACTCTTGATTTTTCAGCTATAAACTCTTTTGTTTGGGTTGGTTTATGAATGGCATTATAATAATTTTTTGTATTTTGCAATATAAGATTTTTTAAGACTTTTTCAAAGATCAAATCATCTATTTGAGCTAATTCTTTAATGATAATGTCTTTACTAAGTAAATATTTTTTGTTAATATGAATTTTTGAACTATATTTTAATAATCCATCAGGAATATCTATCGTTAATCCAAAACTTTTAGCATCCTTTGATGTAATAAATAAAAATTCAACATCTCCATATTCATCTGGCTCTGATATAGCCAAAGCAGGTCTTGCTTTTGCTCCACTTGAATCTGTAAAAGGAAAAGGCAATTTATATATTTTTTTAGATGTCATTCCAAATATCCTCACTTTTTGCTGCTAGTACATTTTTTGAAAAACCGTTTTCAGACTGATATTGCATCATTATCTTATCTTTGTACATAATGTCATTTTCTGTATCTAACTCAATAGTTGGTATAAGTATCATCTCAAACCTATCACCAAACTCTTTTGGTATTTCAAAATTTATAGACATATCTCGCGTTCCTATCTCTCTAATCGCTTGCATTTTTTACTCCTTCTTCCAAATTTTATCTATCACTTTCAGATACGGGTCTTATTCTACTGTTTCATCGTCAAAATTTTCTAAATTTACTATAAAGTATTGCCTCATTTTAGCTATTGCATCTTCATATAAAGTGTATTTAAAATCTACTAACTCATTCATTAATCTATCATTATTTAATGTATGAATAGTCCATTACTTATGAACCTAAATCTATAATTTTCAAGTAGCCTTAGGATTGCATAATATCAGTTACCCATTTGTTAATTCCATTAATTGCTCAGAATGCTTTTGGGAATGTAAAAAGAAAAAATTTGTTTCCACAGTCTCATCTGTCATCTCTGTTATCTCTTTTAATTTTTCATTTGATACAAAATAACATCCATATCCCATGTTTTTAAATAGTTGAATAATCTCATTTGGATGATAATTAAATTTGGCAGACCACTTTCTTAGCATCTCTGTAAAGACAATTGGTTTACATCTTTTAATTGTTTGAACACCACCTTTAAATGTTAAAAGTTCGGCACCCTCGACATCACACTTGATAAAATCTAATTTTTCTAGTTTTTGTTCATTAAAATAATTATCTAAAGTATCAACATGGCATATTACTTCTATATTTTCTCTATCTTCGTTCATAATAGCAGCAGAAGCATTTACGGAGCCCTCTTTATGAAAGTAAAAAGTCAAATCTTGCTTTTTATCTGAAAGACCAAACTTATTAATCTTTATTTTTGCACCATTTATTTTTACATTGCTGACAAGACTTTCATAAGTTGAAGGAATTGGTTCAAATGTATGAATATCAACATCTTTTTTAGTTTTATACAATCCTATAGAATACCAACCCATATTCCCACCAATATCAAAAATTGTATCTCCATCTTTGGCTAATCGATAAATCATATCTGAATCATCTTTTTCATAGTTTCTAAAATTTAAGATTTCAATAGGTGCAATCCGCTCATCATAACGATTGCAAACTATTTTGATACCTAATTCTCGTGATGTCATGATGACAGAATCATCTGATATCTCTATTTTTTGAATATCTCTGCTTTTAATAAATTCACTATATTCAAATAATACATCATGATTATTTGAATACATTCCTGAAATATACTCTGCTTTAGCAACTTTTCCTTCTAAAAACCTTTTTTCAAACTCTTGCATTTTCATTTATAACTCCCTATCGTTTTTTTAAATCCATCAGGAATAGATATTTTTGGTTCCCAACCTAATGCTTTTAGTTTGGAAATATCTACTTTATTACCTTTAACAGGACTTTGAATATAATTTTTACTTTGCTCTGCAAAAGTTGCAGTTAGCTTTTTCTCCGGATACAAATTAACTAAAATATTTGCTAATTCTTTAATTGTTGTTAAACACTCTGGGTTAGCCACATTATAAGCATTATTTTTTTTACCTTCCAAAAGTACTTTAAAAAATGCGATTGTTGCATCTGCCAAATAACAAAATGCTCTAACTGCACTACCATCACTTTTCAACTCAATATTTTCACTATTTACAATATTTTTAACAAAATCAGCAAAAACTCTTCCATCATCAAGCTTCATACCTGGACCATATGTATGAAAGGGACGAACAATTTTCACAGGCATATCAAATTGATATCCATAGCTAATACATATATTTTCACCCATTTTCTTACTCTCCCCATAACAGGCTCTAACAGAAATAGGATCTAAATACCCATAACTATTTTCATCTATAGTTTGATTATCTGGAAGTTGCCCATAAACTTCTCCACTACTAAAATAAAGATAACTTTCAATATCGTTTTTTATTCCCAGTTCAAGAGTATTTTTTGTACCTATAATATTTGGCATTATCACACCTACTGGGTCATCATCGTAATATTTTGGAGATGCTGAACTCGCTGCATGGATTATAAAATCTATTTTTTCATTAATTAATATTTCATGTGACACATCTTGAATAACTATAATAAAATTTTTATCTCCTAAATACTTACTAAATCTACTTTCTGTATGTATTTTATTTCTAACCAAGGCTATTACTTTACATGGACTTTCTAATAATACACTCTCATTTAATGTAAGTAATGTTTCAATCATATATGCAGGTAAAAAGCCATTGGCTCCAGTTACAAAAATAGTCTTATTCGAAAAAAAGCTCCATTCAATACCCGATAATTTAATTAATTCAAAATCTTCTAGTAGCATAATGTTTTCACTTTTCATAATCCAATGGCTTAACTATCATAAGTGAGTGAAGGTCATCTTTTTCCAAAAATGGATACATATCTTCAATCGGCTTATTCACTATTAACTTTGGTTCCACTGTTGTCATTTGAACCACTAGTTCGATATTGATTAGTTCTGGATTATCATTTGAAAAGATATCCTCTAACTCTTTATCTATATTATTCATAGTTGTAATAACCCGAGAAGCAATTTTATATGCTTTTGCTATATTTGCAAGCTCTGGTACACTGTAATCATCTACTGTGCCCAAATATTTTTGTTCAAAATACAACTCTTGAAATTGTCGTACCATTCCTAAGTTTTTATTATTTAACACAAATATTTTTATAGGTAAATTTCGTCTTTTTATAATCTCAAGCTCCTGTATATTCATCTGAATACCACCATCACCAGCGATCACAATTGTTCTTCTCTCAGAACCTATACATGCACCAATGGCGGCAGGAAGGGCAAATCCCATAGCTCCCATCCCACCAGAGAAAAGTATTCTTTGAGAATTTTTTGTACTCATAGATTGTGCTACCCACATCTGATGCTGTCCAACATCCACACAAACTATTTCATTACTCAAATGCTTTGCAATTTTAGAAACTATCAAATTTGGGATTTTTTCTTTGTTATCTATACTAACAATTGATGAAAACCTATTTTTATAAGCCTCTAAAACTTTAAGCCATTCGCCAATATTTATTTGTAATGATTGACTATCAATCTTTTCAATAAAATATTGAGCATCACAACAAATCTCAATGTCAATATCTATCTTAGAACCTAATTCATTTTTATCAATATCAACTTGCACAATTTTTGCTTCTCTTGCAAAGGTGTCTAAGCTAGTTCCGGTTTGTCTTGTATCAAGTCTTGAGCCGATTACTAATATCATATCACTGTTTGCTAAAGCAAGATTTCCATACCTATTCCCGTAAGAACCTATGAGTCCCATATTATATTCATATTCATCGCTGATAGCATCTTTACCCATGAGTGAATACACCACCGGTAAGTTGTATTTTTTCAAGAAATGTAATAACACAGTTTGAGCATTAGCAAGTCTCACACCACCACCAACTAAGACAATAGGTCTTTTAGAGTCATTCAATAACTCTGCAACTGCATCTATATTTGGTGGCAATTTTTCAAAATTAAAACTTTTATACTCTTGGCTATCAAAAAAGGACTCTTGAATCCCTATATCTATTTTGCTTCTTTGAATATCCATAGGTATATCAACAACGACCGGCCCTTTTCTACCGTGTTGCGATAGAAAGTAAGCTTTTTCAAGTTCATATCTTATATTTTCTACTTTATCAATCATTACAGCATATTTGACAATCGGCTTAATGATACTTACAATATCTGTCTCTTGAAAGCCAATTTGTCTGACTGGCTTATCATACTTGTATTCATAAGTATTTACCTGACCCGTTATAAATAAAGTTGGTACAGAGTCAAAGTAACAGCTACCGATAGAGGTTATTAGATTTGTAGCACCAGGCCCGCTTGTAGCAAATGCCACACCTGACTTTCCTGTAACTCTAGCATAACCCTCAGCTGCAAAAGCTGCTCCTTGCTCATGAATACAATTGACTATTTCAATTTTTTCATATTTACCAATAGAATGATATATATGTGCAACTGCTCCACCAATATATCCAAAAACTTTATCTATATTTTTATCTATTAGAAATTCTATTAAATAGTCTGAAATTTTAGTTTTCATAATGTCCACTCTATCTTTTTAGCTCTTGCATCATTAACATAATTCTCTAAATTCTCTTGTGTAAGTGTTTTAGCGTTTTCTTCATAATAGGCTTTATACCACTTCACAGTTTTAAGAAAAGTTGTATCATTATCCCAAACATCTTTCCATTTAAGTAATATATGAGCTTTTGAACAATCAAGCTTGAGTAAATTTGCTTCATGCAATTGATTTGGGTCATAATTTATCTCATAATCTATTGTGTTCCAATGTTTTTTTACATTTTTCACAACATCTTCTACTGTAATACTGCCCTCATCTGATGGTCCAAAATTCCATGCTTCACCAAACTCCACTTTTTCTTCAAGAAGTTTTTGTCCTATGTGCAAATATCCACTCAAAGGTTCAAGTACATGTTGCCATGGTCTTGTGGCATGTGGATTTCTTATGGTTACTTTTTTACCTTGGCTCACAGAGAGCATGATGTCAGTGATAAGTCTATCTTTAGCCCAATCACCACCACCTATAACATTTCCAGCCCTGCATGATGCAAGAAGTGTATTATGAGTTTTTTTATACTCTTTTATATTGAAGTATGAATTTCTATAAGAGGCTGCCAATATATCGGCACACCCTTTGGATGAACTGTATGGGTCATATCCACCCATCAGGTCATTTTCTCTGTAACCCCATATCCATTCTTTGTTCTCATACGCTTTATCACTTGTAATGTTTACTATTGCTTTTACATTGTTTTTTCTACATGCTTCAAAAACTTTGAGTGTTCCCATAACATTTGTTTCATAAGTTTCTATTGGATTTTCATAAGAGAGTTTGACAAGCGGTTGAGCCGCAAGATGAAACACAATGTCTGGCATGTGGATTTGAAATATTTGATTCAATTTATCTAAATCCCGTATGTCACCTATCACTGAAGTGATATCAAGATTTAGTAGTTCTATATGATTTGGAGTTGTTGGAGCTTCGAGTGAGTAGCCAACAACTTTTGCACCCATAAGTTTAAGCCAATAACTAAGCCATGAGCCTTTAAACCCTGTATGCCCTGTAACTAAAACAGTTTTATCTTTATAAATTCCACCAAATAAATTTTTCATTACCAAACTTTCCATGGGGCTTTATTGCTATCCCAAAGTTTATTTAAGTCATTTTTGTCTTTTAAAGAATCCATTGGTGACCAGAAACCTTCATGTTTATAGGTAAACAACTCTCCATCAAGAGCCAAATTTTTAAGTGGAGCTTGCTCAAACACCGTACTATCACCTTCTGTAATATAATCAAATACTTTAGGCTCACATACAAAATACCCAGCATTTATCCATCCACCATCACCTTTTGGTTTTTCTAAAAAATGTGTGACTTGATTACTATCTTCTATATTTAAAGCTCCAAATCTTCCATCTGGTTGATTTGAAGTCATTGTCATAGCTTTTCCGTGAGATTTATGAAATGCTACAAGTTCTTCTATGTTGATGTCACTCACACCATCTCCGTAAGTGAGCATAAATGGCTCATCCCCTATAAAATATTGAGCTCTTTTGATTCTTCCACCTGTCATGCTGTTTAGTCCAGTGTCAAGAAGTGTTACTTTCCACGGCTCACTAGAGTTATTTAAAATTTCCATTTTACCGTTTTGCATATCGATAGTCACATCACTCTGATGAAGAAAATAATTTGCAAAATACTCTTTTATAAAGTAACCCTTGTAACCAAGTAAAATCACAAAATCATTAAATCCATACTTTGAATAGATTTTCATAATATGCCATAAAATAGGCTTACCACCAATCTCCACCATAGGTTTAGGACGAGTATCAGTCTCTTCGCTCAGTCTTGTACCTAATCCACCTGCTAGTAATAATACTTTCACTTGTCTGCTCCTTTTATATATATTTCCAACCTATCGATAAACTCTTCACCTAAAATAAAAGCCTGAACCAGTCCATCTGGGCTTGGTTGTGCAACAAAAGAAAACTTCATTCCTATGTCACTTCCACCCCTAAAAGGTCTTCAAATCTTGGTAAGTCATGGGTGTTGAGATAATCAAAACGTCAGTGATTCCTGCTAACATGAAAACTGAAAGTGGATAATAAATCATTTATCATAGATTGGAACGAGTTGTTTAGAAACACCTTTTGTGATTGGGTAGTGTCTTGTACCACTTCCCCTGGCTAGGATTATGCCTTTCATATATTTCCTTTTTTCAATTACTTCTTCAACCCACTAAAAAGTTCCAAACTATCCAATTTTTCCCAAGGATAATCGCTCTGCCCTACTTGACCTCTTGAAGCGACATCTGCATACAAAAATGTTTCTGCACTTGGTTTATCAAGAGAGAATTTTTTTGTTATCCAGTTTGGCGTAAGGGCGAAGTTCTCAATTACAAATGTTGATAAAATATCATCATTCATCCCATCTATAACAGTACCGTAAGTATCAACTGAAACTGATGTTGGTCTTGCTACGCCTATGGCATAGGAGATTTGTACCGTTGCTTTTTTGGCAAGTCCTGCTGCGACGATGTGTTTTGCTATGTATCTTGCAGCGTAGAGTCCGCTTCTATCTACTTTTGTGTAGTCTTTTGAAGATTGTGCGCCACCGCCGATAGGTGCATATCCGCCAAAACTATCCACGATTAACTTTCTTCCTGTTAATCCGCTATCATGCAGTGGACCATGATTTACATATCTGCCTGTTGGGTTAAGATGGATGATAGTATTGTTTGGGTCATAAAGATTTGTAGGAAGTCCTGCATCGTCTATAAGCCCTTTTAAAAGTTCTCTTACTTCAGTGATGTCCATACCCTCGACGCTTGGTGCACTCACAACAATAGTATGAATTTTTTGAGGATTACAATTTTCAAAGTTATCTTTATTGCCGTAATCCATAGTAACCTGAGTTTTTATATCAACTCCAAGTTTATGGTTGTGTTTGAGTGCGAAATGATACACTTTTTCGCAAAGTATTCTGGCATAAGTTATAGCAGATGGCATAAAATCTGCTGTTTCATTTGAAGCAAAACCAAACATAATCCCTTGGTCACCCGCACCTGTTTCACCATCTTCTTGATCTACACCTTGATTAATATCAGGGGATTGTTGGTTGAGTAAAACTTGAACTTTTACATCATCTGGGTGAAGTGTTTGAGAAGCATCAAAAGCTGATTTTCCATCATACCCAATTTTGATGAGTGCATCTTTTACGATGCGTACATAATCTTTATCCGTGAGGTTTGCTTTAGAAGTCACCTCTCCACCTATCACAACATGTTTACCCGCAACAAAAACTTCACTTGCTACACGCGCATTTGGGTCTGCCATGATGTGCGCATCCACGATACTATCGGCTATGATGTCCGCGCATTTGTCAGGGTGTCCAGGACTTACTACTTCACTTGTAAATAGATACATTTATATTTCTCCTAATTTATATGATTTAAAGTTTTCTAACTCTCTTTGAAGCTCTTCATACTCTGCTTTTTTGCGTGTGATAAATTTTTTTGTAAGTTCTATTTTTTCTTCAATACCCTCTTGTGTTAGGAGATATTTGTATTGATTTTTATTTTTACTAGCCATAAAATTGTCCGCTTTAATGAGACCTTTTTCTATGAGTGCTTTGAGGATATAGTTGATTTTACCCACACTATAACCAAGATCATCCGCCAAAGACTTCTGACTTTGTGTATTTTCGATGTTTCTTAGTATGCGTAAAATGAGTTCTTCGTTTTGCAAATTTACTTCCGTTTTAAAATTCAAGTATTGAATACTACTTATTTTATACTTTGTATTTAGTTAAATTTTACCTTCAAAACAAAGTATTTTTATAAAAAAAACTTTATGTTTTTTCTTTATTTTGTTATTTCGATATAATGCAAAAAAATTATTTAAGCTAAAACAACGGATTATGAATGGAATTACACACTTTAACACAAAAACAACATCAAGAAGCGATTAACACCTATTCTGAAACACTAGCCCTAGAACCTTATCAAGCTGAACTTGTGAAACTCCAACAACATCTTGAACGCCATAAACTTAAACTTATCATTCTTTTTGAAGGTCGTGATGCGGCTGGTAAGGGAAGTGTTATTGGAAGCGTGAGCAGATATATGAACCCTAAACATTACCGCATAGTCGCTCTTGGTCGTCCTACTGAAGAGGAACTTACACAGTGGTATTTTCAACGCTATATTAAACACTTTCCACATGGCGGAGAAGTTGTCCTTTTTGATAGAAGCTGGTATAACCGTGCTATGGTTGAGCCTGTATTTGGTTTTTGTTCCAAAGAAGAAAATGAACTATTTATGAAACATGTTATTCCTTTTGAGGAATCTTTGGTGGAACATGGAATAATATTTGTAAAACTTTACTTTAGTGTAAGTAAAGAAAAACAAGCGCAAAGGTTTGAGCAACGCCGACTCGACCCACTGCGCCAGTGGAAACTAAGTGAGATAGACCTTCAAGCGCAAAGCATGTGGGATCAGTTTACAAAGACAAAATACAACATGCTCAAAAATACAAACCATAGCAAAGCACCATGGCATGTTATTCGTTCTAGTGACAAACATAGAGCGCGACTAGAGACTATGAAACTCATTTTAAATCAAGTGGATTATTATGGAAAAAGTAAAACGCTTGATTTTACAATGAACGCTAAAGCAGTTTTTACAGCAGAGCAAGAGTTGGCAATCATGGACAAACATGCGGCGAAAGATTTAAAAAATAAAATAGAAAATTAAGTATATTGTAAGGCTATTTACTTTAAAATTCCGACCGTTTTAAAGGGCTGAATACGCCTTAAAATAGAAAGTTTTTCTCTCTACTTCTGCGCAACACATTGGGGTGTCGCCAAGCGGTAAGGCCTCGGTTTTTGGTACCGATACTCGGGGGTTCGAATCCCTCCACCCCATCCACACAATCAATCTATTTTACTAAGGCAAAAATTTGGAAGACTCCGCAAACGATTTAATAACACTAACTATAAGAACCATAGCATTTCTAGCTATCGCTGGAGTTTTTTTCTTTGTATTGACAAGAAAAAAAGAGAACAAAAAATAATTTACAAAATTAATCACTGCTAATATAGAGAGGGATTAAAGCTTTAAGTTTTTTATATACTTTAAGAAAATCTGTAGAATAAACTCTATTTTGCGCGATAGAAGTTAGAAAGTTTGTATCTCTGTTGTAGCGCGGGACTAAGTGCATGTGGATATGTTCCGCTATCCCTGCTCCAGCGGCAGCGCCAAGGTTCATGCCTATATTTACACCCTGCGCATTAAATCCCTCTTTTAAAAGCCTGACACATTTTTGAGCCAACACGCTCATATGTAACCAAACAGCAGAATCTAGTGCTTCGAGTTTATCTGTATGGACATGTGGAATTATCATAAAATGCCCTGGAGTGTAAGGGTATCGGTTCATAACAATAAAACAATGCTCATCTCTATAAAGCACCTGCAGTTCTTCATCCTCTTGTGCGTGTGAACTTATATGACAAAATACACAACCATCGTATTCATGCCCAGCAATATATTCATCTCTCCATGGCGCGTATAAAATATCTTTCATGCTATTCCCCTTTTATTTTTTGTTTTCTTTACGGAGGTTGTGCTATAATCTCGACACTCAAAACGAAGGTTTAAGTTATGAAAACGACTATTGCCAATAGCAACAAATATTTTTCCAATGCAAAAAAGAAAGAGAACATGATTGTAAATTCTGTCTATACTTCCGCTAAAGTTGAAGGTTCTAAAACTACAAAAAAAGAGCTCAAAGAACATTACAAGCTTATTCACTCTTAATCTCCTCTTCGATTTTCATCTTTAACAATTTCTAATATGTTGCTAGTCCAGTTCGCATATAAATATCTTTTTAAATTACTCATAAAACTAAATATTAAAATATTCCCAATCTTCTAAACTATCTTTAAATGATTTATATTCTTCTTTTTGATTGATTCTAAAATGTCCACTTTTATCTTTTACAATAAGTCCACCAAAAAGATTTTTTCCATTTATATTTTCTTCTTTGATATATTTTTGTAAAGCTTCATTTTTAACTTTTTTATCGTCTTCTCTATCATCCAATGGCTTTGTATCAAAAATCCCCAATCTTCCATCTTTAAACATTACCAAAAAATCTGGCTGAAATGTTGATTTTATATTATATTTTATACCAAAATTAAGTGCCATATGTTCACTTCCATTTTGCCACCACCAGATAATTTTATCATTATTCTTTTCTAAATATTCTATAAACTCTATTTCTAAATCACTATCTTTATTTAAATAGCAAGGTTCATAAAGAGATAATTGAAAATCATATTTTTTATAAGTTACTGGATTAAAAGCTCTTTTATATGATATCTCCCATTTATCATCCCATTCTTCTATCTCTTCTACCTTTTGCTCTATTTCTATATCTTTTGTCTTTTTATATGCTAGTGTTACATCATTTAACAATTGAGCAAAAATATCACAGTTACTTAAAACAATATTTCTTATCTTTATATAACCATTATTTTCTCTTGGATTTATTCCTAAATACTGTTTAAACCATCTTCTAATACCATTTTTCATGATATTAAGTGATCTTTTTGGAGCAAATCCATTAAGATTGTTTTTTACAATATTTTCAAGTGCTACATCCAAATCATCACTAGATAATTTCACTTTTACGGAGGAGTTAGATTTTATTTTTTCTTTATAAAGTTCATCAAAAATAGCAGTTGACAAATGTTTATTATCAATAATTTCTATATTATTTTCTAGATATTCTAATGATATTTTTTGACTGACTATTATTTGATTTTCATTGAGTAATTCATCTTTGCCAACTTCTAAGCCAAAAAACTTACAAAATACTTTCTCAAAATCGCCATAAACATTACTTGTAATATCTCCATAATCAACTCTATTTAAATAATACGATTTAAGCTTTAGATTTTCGTAAATATCTTTTCTTGTTGAATAATTTGACTTTATTATATTCGGATTATAATCCTCTTTTTTGACATTAAACTCATTTGTATTTATATACATGTACGCTTTATTTAAACTATCATCATCATAGTGTTCACCCTCAGGCATACGAAGAATTCTACCTACCGTCTGAATTTCTAATGTTTCACTTCCCTTATCTCTAAATTTTACCAAGACTTGAGCTCTCGGACAATCCCATCCAGTGGCTATCGCTTGTTTAAATATCAAAAATTCTACTCTATTTTCATTATCGTTTAACATGTCAAGATTTATCTTATCATCACTCAACCAAATAGCCAACTTTCCATTTTCAAAAGTTACGCCATTTTTTGCTAAGAATGCTTCTATTACCTCTTGTTTTTTTATTGCATTTTCACCCGTTGGAATTTGTATTAAACAAAGAGGATTTATATCCAAGTCATTTTTTTTGTATGTTTGTGCCAACTCAAATCTTTTTGAATATGCAGTCTTTAAAATAAGCTCTTCTGAAGTTGTGTCATTACTATTATAAGATTCTAAATTTTCATTTACTATTATTTCTTTTTTAATCATCCCCTCATCTATAACATCTTGAGGATTTACTTGCACTTTATCGTTATAATCACTCATTTGAGGAGTTGCACTCATCTCAATTGTCAAATCAGCTTTGATAATATCATCACGAAGTTCCATCGCTCTTTGAGAGCTTGAGTTAGTATGACTTTCATCTATAATCATAATAATTTTAACACCCAAATCTCTGGTGTTTAAAACAACATCCCTAAAGTTGTATGTTTCACTATCTTTCATCAGGCTATTCTTCCAATCACCTGCTTTATCTTTTTGATTTATTTTATCCCAATTTACTATGACAACTTCATTTCTATAAATACAAGAACGACCACCATGAAACTCATTTTCTAGCAGATATACATCTGGAAATCCACAAAAACTTTTTTTAAGCAAATAATAACTTTGCTCATGTAATTTTCCTGCACCTATGCTTATCCACAAGAAACACAACTCATCATTTGGAAACTCTTTTATAGCTTGTTCTATATACTGACTCATCATAAAAGTTTTGCCACTTCCAGTAGGTGATTGAAAAACTATGGTTGCTTTTTCTTTTTTTTCTTCAAGCAACTCTTTTGTTCTTGTAATTAATTTATCTACCGCTTTTTCTTGGTATCTTTTTAACTGATTCATAACTTACCTCCCTATACCAAAGTTTTTTATTAATGTTTGTACATGTACATAAAAGTTTTGTACTTGTTTCATCTCATACTCATTATAATCACTATGACTAGCACTATTACCAATCGCTAAATATGTTTTATTTTCTTCCCATATAATTTTACTAAATATCTCTTTTGATTTCAGAGTATCATTTAGTCTTGATGTAGCATCAAAATCATTGAGATTCATACCATTTAAATACGCTATAGAATCAATTATTTGTTGCAGTACATTTCGCAATATTTGAGCACCTATATCTTTATCATGATTTATAAAAATAATATCTTTTGCTTTTTGTAAATCCAAAAATATCGTATTTGTTTTTGGTGAGATATTTTGTTTGACAAGTTGCTTGTAGATATTTAGTATCTTTTGAGGTATCGCTTCAACTTCAAAGTTTTTAACACCTTTAAATATTGTTTTATCAACTTCTTCACTCTCAGAAAAAATATAAACAATTTTTTTCTCTTTTATCTTTTTGAGTTGTGCTAAAAAAACTTTCAAACTGTTATCTTCGGTATTAAAATAGACACATAAATATTTTGTTTTATCATTTGAAATATAAATTTTAAAATCAGAATCTTGCTTGTGTAAATTGTAAATACCCTCTTTAATACACAACATCTCACTACACTCATTTGTAAGATTTATTTTCATTTGAGAGGAACTTTCACATTTTGGCAGAAGTGAAGTTTTGAAGTATTTTAGATTACTATTAATTCCAACAACTTCTTCACCATGTTGATTAATATATCCAGTAATTACACTTCTTAATCTAGGTAATGTAATATCTTCACAAATATTATTTTCATTATTAGTACATAAAATAAACTTTAAATTACTAGAATTCAATCTATTTAAGTCTAATATCGCATGACCTGTTGTCCCACTTCCAGCCATAAAATCACAAACTAATTTAGGATTAGGATGCATTGTAGATATCAAATATTTAGCTACTTCAACAGGCTTTGGATAAGGAAATTCAATCTGAATATCTTTAAAAAACTCATCATCACTCGAAGCATTTTCATATATTGATGTTATATTTTCATACATATTTTCTTCTAATATATACTTTCGCCTTGGCTGAGTATTTTCATCTTTTCCAAAAAGTATCAAGTCATTCTTTAAAAATTTTTGCATAGTTACAGGCGGATTTCTCCATCCTCTTGCAGGAACTGGACATAGTAATTTGCTATCTGGATGTACAAGAGGAATAAAGTAATCATCTGGAGCTTTTTTCTTATTTGGCCATGCCATCGATACAGATTGATAAACTTTAGCATTTTCATCAATAAATTTATAAGCTTTTTCTCCATTTGAAAAATCTTGTCTATTTAACCAATTCTGAAATTCTTTATTTAATAATTCTAAATTATATGTAATTTTAAAATCATCTAAAACTTCTTTAGGATAATTAAATGGTTTTATAACTTCTTTAATTTCATCTGGAATGATTGTTTTACCAAGCTTCCTAAATAGTTGATTAGCTTTTTTTAACATCATTTCTGCATGAGGTTTTGGTCGCTTTAAGGTATTTCCTAACTCCAAAAATTTTTCTTTATTTTTTGCAAAACAAACGATAGTTTCGTGCATAACCGAAATACCTTTGCTATCACCTTTTGGATTTTTTTTATTCCAAACTATGCTTCCTAAACTATTTTTATCTCCAAATATTTTTATCAATAAAAGTTGTAAATTACTTAATTCATGTTCATCAATATGAACTATAAGAATTCCATCTTCTTGTAGTAATTCATACGCAAGATTTAATCTTTTTTCCATAAAGTTAAGCCATTTACTATGGCGATATTTGTCTTCTATTTCTACAAATTTATCATTATATTTAAAATCATTTTCACCTGTATTATAGGGAGGATCTATATAAATGACATCTATTTTGTTTTTATGAGTATAGTTCAAAACTGATAAAGCATGATAACTATCACCCTCAATCAAAATATTATCATCGCTGTCATCTGTACGAATATGCTTCGATGATACTTCTTTTAAAATTGGTAAGTTATCTGCACAAGCAAGAACAACTTGTTCAGGTTCTCTCTCTTTGTCCCAAACAAGACCATATTTCTTACTTTCTAGTTCTTTTTCTTGTTGTTGAATGATTTTTATCAATTCTTCTTTTGTATAATTTTCAAAACTAGACATTTTATATATCCCTATTTATATTAATTCTCTCTAATGTTAGCACAACTCTATTTTAATACACTATATGTACAAAAAATTGATTTATATAAAATTCGGTGCATCATTCGCAAACAAAATGATATCTCCAAACGCCGTTTCGTTTGCTAAAGTATCTACAAGTTTTGATTTATCGCTCATCATGATTTTTGTTTTTACATCCAAATTTTTCTCAAAGAGCTTTGCGTTGAGACTTCCTGTCACTATCACAATATCAAAAACTTTATTTATAGCTTCTATCAGTTTTAAATTTAACGCATCCGAACTCTCAACTAAACCTGGAGTTACTATTACTTTGCGTCCACTATGAAGTGAGCAGAGTCGTACACCTTCGAGCATTCCATCTATATTTCCGTTGTAGCCATCATCAATGATGATTTTTCCACCAGCTTTTATCATTTGGAGTCTGTGTTCTACGGGTTTTAACTCTTTTACAGCCTTGATTATCTCTTCATTACTCATGCCAAAACTTTTAGCAATTCTTACCGCTACAGCAATATTCATACTTTGAAATTCGCCCAAAATATCTGTATGCAGAGATAAAATTTCATCATCAATTTTCAAATCAAAATCTACTCCATCCAATGTGGCATGTGGATTTAAAATATCATCGCCAAAAAATGTAACTTTGGCATGTGGCTCGTTCGTTACAGAGGTGTGGATAAATGCATGCTCAAGCCTCGGTGATTGCATGATTTCAAGCTTTGTTGCTATGATATTTTGTAAAGATTTAAAGTACTCGATATGCGCCGCACCGACTTTACCAACAACCACCGTTTGAGGTTCAATAAATGTAGTAATATCATAAATATCGCCTATTTCTCTCGCTCCAGCTTCACAAACATAAATCTCTGTGTCTTCTGGAAGTGCGTTATTAACATCGCCCATTATCCCGCCAAGCGTATTGACACTTCGCGGTGTTGCATAAACTTTATACTTTTTTGCCAAAATCTGCGCAACAAAATTTTTAATACTTGTTTTTCCGTAACTTCCCGTGATACAGATTATTTGCAAATTTTTCATCTCAGAGAGTCTCTTTTTTGCCTCTTTTTTATAGACCATAAAAAGAAACTTTTCTACCATCGTACTAAGGATATACGCTAAAGCAAGGGGCATAAAAACACCGTAAGTTCCACATGCCGACTTGAGCGTACAAAGCACATCGAAAAAAAGTACCAAAGAGATTAAAAGAATGAGAAATCTTTTCACTCTCCATGTCAAAACAAGCTTTTTATCGAGTTTTTTATGCCAAAAAAACATAGCTGGTAGAAGAATGAGATAAAAGAAAACAGCAAAAAATTGTCCCATCGTGTAATAGGCTATAAATGGGATAAAAAAGTAAAAAAGATGCCACTGTGGCTTATGATGTTTGAGTACCACACGAGAAAGTTTGTAGTCATACCATTGAAGATTTGTGATTAAATACCAACCCAAAGCCATAACAAAAAGCACATTTGTACTCAATGCGATTAAAATTTCATACTCTTGCATCTTAATGCTCCAAAGTTTTTAAAAATGTTGTTTCTATTTTTTTAGAGATATCTTCTGCATTTTTCATAAAAAAGTAGTGGTCACCCTCATACACTTCTAAAGAGGAGTCTTTGATGAGTTTATTTATCTTTTTTGCAGAACTTAGAGGCGTTGCTGTGTCAGATTTTCCCCAGCAAAGAAGTGCTTTTCCCTCAAAACTTGCAAAGACATCTCTAAAATCTTCATTCACAACATTTTTAAAAGTTTGATACATCGGTTCACTCAAACTCTTTGCATCTTCTGCGACAAAAAAGTTTCTAAGCGTGGTAAATCCAGAGAGTTTAAGAAGTTTAAAAAGTGCGATTTTTGCCTGTACTTTTAAAGATTTTTTTACATAAATTCCTGCACTCGCAACAAGAACCAAAACTCTCGGTTCAAGCAAAAGAGCCACTTTACCACCAAACGAATGCCCTAAAATAATATCTTTTGAGGCATTGAGATGCACCATAAGTAGTTCAACTATTCTTGCGTAATCCGCCGTTTTAAGTGCTGTGTTACAAGTACTATTTCCAAATCCTGGTAAATCAATATAAATATGACGAAAACTATCCATATAAGGCGAAAATACCTGCTTCATCAAGTTTTTGTTACTTCCCCAACCATGCAAGATTATCAAATCAACCTTGGCATGTGGATTTAAAATTTCATAACTTATTTCGAGCGTGTGTTGATTGTATTGAATCGACTTTAGAGCCATTATTTCCCTTTGGCACTGGAAATGGAATGAATATATTCGTAAGAAACTTTTGCTCTCTTGGCATGTGGAAGTGATTTTGAAAGTGCTTCAATACACCCTTTAAAATCCTCAAAAAGATAGTTTGCCATCGACCCTGGAATCGGATTTATCTCATTTAAATAAACCTCTCCATCTATAACAAAAAAGTCACATCGTATCAAAGCACCCTCAAAAAGACCTCGATAAATTTTTTCAAAGTTTGTTCTGAGTTTACTTACTAACACTTCACTGATATCTGCTTTTAAGACCTGTTCACTTCTTGAAAAATCCATATATTTTTTTTCAAAATCTAAAAATTCATTTTTTTGAGGCTCTTCAACTATAGAAAAATGCATCTTCCCATCCGCCATAAATCCAGCTAAGTTATACTCTTTTACACCCTCTATAAATGGTTCAACGAGTACATTATTGTCAAATTCAAAAGCACTGTCCAGCGCATAATCAAGCTCACTTTCATCTCGTACTATGCTTACACCTATAGAGCTTCCAAGACTTGCAGGTTTGATAATCACTGGATACGATAAAGTTACATTTTTATGTTCTTTTGCACTTAAAGTCTCATACGAAACGCTTTTTATGCCTTTAGCTTCACATAAATACTTTGTATATCTTTTGTCATACGAAAACACACTTGCATTTACGCGAGGACCAATGTATTTGATTGAAAAGAAGTCTAAAAGTGCCGCGATTGTTCCATCTTCACCATCACCACCATGAATAAGATTTATCACTAAATCTTTGTGCTTCACTACAGAAAACATAGTTTTTTCAGCAAAGTAGCCATTTTCAAGGCTTAACTTTGGCATTTTTTTATGCTCACCTTTTGAAAAAGTAGTCGCCTTCATTTTTGAAGAAGGTACAGAATAAAATGTGTGGTCTTGGTCACAAAAAATAAAACTTAAATCGAATCCAGATAACTTTGCTTTAAGAGTTATCGCACTTACGATGCTAATTTCGTGTTCGTAACTAGCACCTCCAAATAAAATAGTTAATTTCAATATTTATATCCTTATATGGTTTGTAATAATTTTAGTGCTTCTTTTACAAGTGCTGCGGTGTCACTGCCACTGCACGAGCTGAGAGCTTTGAGTATTTTTGCTTTTGTAAATCCTAAAGATTCGAGTGCCTCACTTGCTTCATTAAAAGATTTTGTCTTAGGAGAAGTTACACTGAGCATCTCTTCATCAAAACCATTGAGTTCAACAAGTATGCGCCCTGCACTTTTTGGACCTATTCCTGGAACTTTTTGAATCGCTTTAATATCTTTTGCATTTATCGCGGCTGCGAACCCAGAGGGTGTATAAGTCGAACAAATTGCGATGGCAACTTTCGGGCCAACGCCGTTTATTTTGATAAGTCTTTCAAAGAGTTTTTTCTCACTCATCTCTAAAAAGCCAAACAAAAGCTGTGCATCTTCACGAATGATTTGGGATGTAAAAAGTTTTACTTCGGCATGTGGAAGTGCTGAGAATGTTTGCAAAGAGATAAAAACTTCATACACCACACCACTCACTTCCACATGCACAAAAGCTGGTTCTTTATACGCAACAACGCCTCTTAAACCTACAATCATTGTTCCATTACCTGTATCTCAAACTGACCATCTGAAACCTCAACAAGACCAAAAACATTATCTTGTGATCCCTCTTTTGGAAAATATTTTAGTTCAACAGGTGGATTGACTAATTTAAATCGGAGTTCATTATATCCTGTCCATGGGCTTCTATTGATAATTCTTGCATCAAATATATTTTCTTGCAGTGATGTTTTACCTGCATTAAGCAGTGCCAATTTATCTTGTTTAATCTCACACTCTTTTTTCAAATTTGAAAGGGTTTCTTGTATTGCAGTAAAATGCTTATATTGCTTTACAAAAGATTCTGGCATTTTAACACCATTTTTTTTATAATGCATCAATCTTTTTTTTACATCATTAAAAGCAGCCATATTCTCTTCTACAAGCTGTTCATCTTTGAGGATCTCTTTTCTCATATCTTTTACTTCAAGTTCGAGTTCAGCAATTTGATGCTTATTTTTATCTAAAGAAGCTCTTGCATCTTTTTTTAAAAGTGGGTCAATAGTAAAAACATTTTCACCACCTAAAAGTTTCTTTATCTCTATCAACCTCGATGCTGTTGCCTTAACATGAGATGTACATATTTCAATAGTAATCTCTTTTGCACGAATATTACCACCTGTCGCTTGTGTGATAGTAACTTCATCACAATCTACAATACCATGTTCAAGTCTTGTTATAAAAACCTGTTTACCATAAGCCGCTCCCTTATGGATATTTATTCTCAAATTTTCTGCTCGTACCATAGACTCAGTATGTGTTTGACCTTGAATAACTGCTTTTATAGCATTTATTTTTGCACCAGCACCAACATTTCCATCCACATTTATTTCAGTAACTTCGACTTCCATGCCATTACCAATAGCATCTTTTTCTGAATCCGACTCTTTAACACTTATCGTAACATCTGAGTCTAAACCTGCCGAGATTGAACCTGTTGATTTAAAATCTATAGTAGCAATATCCATCTCTTTTTTTATAGTGTAAGTTGTTCCTTCATGCGAAATATATCCATTTATATTTGCAATATATTTAACACTTACTTCATCTTCAACCATTCTTATCGTATCATCAATAGTAAATGTGGGCACATTTTTAACTACTGGTTCTTTTGGTAACATATATTCACCACGACAATTTCTCCCAGGTTTACCCATCTGCGGTTTTATATATTCTATAAGTAGCTCTTCTTTAATGACACTATTTATAAATCCTCTAGCAGAATGATCGATTTTTTCATTTTCTTGAACTACTTTTTCTTGTTCTTTGTTGTAATGCAAAATCAAATGGTCATCTATTGTCGCAGTAGGTTCATAGCTTTGAGCGATAAGTATAGTTTCAGATTTATCATAAACAACACTCTCTTCTACTCTCACATGCGCTGATATTTTAGAGACTGCGTCATTTAACATTTCATCAAAAATGTTTATTAATATACCAGCACGCACTTTCCTTTTATTAATCATTAGAAATAGGTCTTTAGTAAAGTTATGATTATATTCAACTTTTGACCCTTGTTTGATACTCAAATAAACCTTACATTTTGTTGCATTTGCACCTACTGCAAGATGAAAATCTTTGTATATATCTTCCTCATCTTCTCTGTGAAGCAATTCAATTTCATACATCTGTTTGATTTGAAAGTTTGGATTTAAAAACTCTTTTTTTTCATCAAGTTCATAGAGTTCATTTGCTGATATTTCTTCCCATTCACTCTCTCTGCCATCTGCATTTGTTCTAACATATGTTTGAACTTCAAAAATATTAAAATCTATATCTTCAACTTTTGTATTATGAGTTTTAGCTAGTGCAATTATCTCTTTAGCGACATTTTGAGTGCGTACAACAATTGGTCGTATTTTTTTAGATGCTGTTGCACTCTTATCACTTGAGCCAAAAAATGACATAAACTTTCCTTCACATCGAATTTTAAATTTTAAATTTTTTAAGTCTCCATTTTAACTAAATATTCGTTAAAATTTTGTAAAAAAATAAGAAGTTCAAATGTTTAAAGCTATTTTTACCAACAGTTCTGGAATTTTAGTTTCAAGAATATTAGGATTTTTAAGAGATTTAATGACCGCTTCGGCACTCGGAGCAAACATTTATAGCGATATATTTTTTATCGCTTTTAAGTTACCAAATCTTTTTCGTCGTGTTTTTGCCGAGGGTGCATTTACACAATCTTTTATGCCAGCCTTTGCCCGTTCATCACATAAATCTGTTTTTTCAGCAAATATCTTTGTTATTTTTTTATCTATCATACTTATCATAACGCTCCTTGTAAATCTTTTGCCCTCTTTGGCTACAAAAGCCGTAGCCGTTGGTTTTGATGAAACAACCATAGAACTAGCTGCACCTTTTGTCGCTATAAATTTTTGGTATCTTCCTCTTATTTTTATAGTGACCTTTTTAAGCACTCTTTTACAGTATAAACATCATTTTGCAGTCTCCGCTTTTTCTACAGCGCTCTTAAACATCTCACTTATTTTAGCTCTTTATCTCTCTGAGCATAAAAGCCAAAGCGAAATAGTTTATTATCTTAGTTATGGTGTTGTGATTGGAGGTATTTTACAGCTTATTGCACATGCCGTCGCTATTTACAAACTAGGCTTATGCAAACTTATTTTTGGTGGTTTTAAATACTTAAGAGTCAAATCAAAAATCATAAAAAAAGAGAGTAAAAAATTTCGCTCACAATTTTTTCCTGCAGTTTGGGGAAACTCCACCGCTCAAATAAGTGGGTTTTTAGACACATTTTTTGCTTCTTTTCTTGTCACAGGTTCTATCAGTTATCTTTACTATGCAAATCGTATATTTCAACTTCCTTTAGCCATTTTTGCCATTGCCACCTCCATAGCTCTTTTTCCTAAAATAGCAAGATTTTTGAAAAACTCCGATGAAGAAAAAGCTCTTGCCTATATGAAAAAAGCTTTTTGGTTTTTAGCATTTTTACTCACTGCAAGTACCATTTTAGGGTATATACTCGCACATGAAATAACTTGGCTTTTATTTGAGAGAGGTGCTTTTAGCGCAGAAGACACGAAAACTACTACTTTTGTTTTACAAATGTACATGATTGGATTAATTCCCTTTGGACTTCAAAAACTGCTTTTACTCTGGCTCTACGCAAAAGAGATGCAAATGCGTGCTGCAAAAATTTCAACTTTTTCACTTCTTGCTTATATGCTCTTTTCAGTCTCTTTAGTCACTCAAATGGGAGCTGGTGGCTTAGCCCTCGCAAGTACAATTAGCGGTTTTGTGAGTTTCATCTTAACAATCAAAGCATTTGGAGCAAAAAACTTTTTTGATATACTTTTAAATAAATATGCTGTTTACTTGGTTATTGGTGCAACTTTATTTACTTTTTCACTTATCCTTTTCAAAGATTTTTTAGCTCAATATGTTTAATAAACTATTAGACAACCCTATTAGCAAGGCTAACTCATAGTTAAGCTCGTTTTATCTTAAGTCATTTTTGCTAAAATATCAAAAAATATTTTAAAATTTTGTTTTTAAAGTAAACAATGAACTTAATCAGAGAGTAGAGGCGTAAACTTGTCACTTAACCTACAAACGCATACCGAACATTTTACGAATCCTCTTTATTTAGAGAGTGGTCGTATTTTGGAACCTTATGACATTACTTATGAGACTTATGGTGTATTAAACGAAGACAAAAGTAATGTAATCGTTATCTGTCATGCACTCACAGGGTCTCATCACTGTGCAGGAACTTACGAAGATGACAATAAGGCTGGTTGGTGGGATGGACTTATTGGTTCAGGTAAGGCGATAGATACTGACAGATATTTTGTAATTTGTTCCAATGTCATTGGGAGTTGTTTTGGCTCAACTGGACCGATAAGCCCCAAACATTCACACGATGAACCGTATCGCTATAAATTTCCAGTCATAACCATAAAAGACATGGTCAAAGCACAAAGAATCCTCTTTGATAGACTGAACATTCACCGTGTATATGCAGTAATTGGCGGTTCTATGGGTGGAATGCAAGCACTTTCCTTTGCGATTCACTACCCTAATTTTGCGCAAAAGATTATCACTATGGCAGCAACTTATGCTACACAACCGTGGGCGATTGCCTTTAACAAAGTCTCGCAAGAAGCCATTTTAAAAGACCCTGATTTTAAACAAGGGTATTATGGAAGCGAACATATAAAAAAGCATGGTTTATCTGGAATGGCGATTGGACGCATGGCTGGACATATCAGCTTTTTATCTCCTGAGAGTATGCAGAGTAAATTTGGACGAGAGTACAAGCTCACAGATGGACTTTATGAGCTTTTTGGAAAGTTTCAAGTGGAGTCTTACCTTGAGTACAACAGCTATAATTTTGCCAAATGGTTTGACCCGCTCTCTTACCTTTACATCACAAAAGCTATCAATATTTTTGATGTAACGCGTGGTTTTGATTCTCTTGAAGAAGCTATGAAAAAAGTACAATGCGAGTTTCACTTGATAAGCTTTAAAAATGACTTGCTTTTTAGAAGTTATGAGATGCAAGAGATGAATGAAGTTCTAAACAAAATTGGAAACACAAATCACTCCTACATAGATATAGACAGTGACTATGGACACGATGCTTTTTTGGTTGAGCTAGATAAATTTGAAGATTATGTAAAGGAAATACTCGATGGCAAAAGAGAAATTTGAAACAAAATTAGAGAGTGCTAAGAAAATTTTAGAAACACTTATGAATCCTGAAATTACGCTTGAAGAGAGCATAAAAGCGTATGAAAAAGGGATGAGTGAACTCACAGAAGCTCAAAAAATGTTAGAAGATGCCGTAATAAAAATCAATGAGATAAAGGGAGAGTAAAAATGCTTGCATTTTGTAGCGATAAAATTATCCATAGGGATGATTTAAAATGAGAGCAGCTGTTTTACAACTAAGCGCACAGGGAATGAGCTCCATAAAACTCTACAACCACATAAGAATCGCTTCGAAAAATGGTGTAAAAGTTTTACTTCTTGGTGAATATATCTTAAATCCTTTTTTTAAAGAGCTTGAAAATCTCTCCATTGTTATGATAAAAGAACAAGCCGAACACCAAATAAAAGTTTTAAAAGAGTTGGCAGTAAACTACAACATGACCATTATCGTTCCACTTGCAATAGTAAAAAAACAAAAAGTTTATAAAACTGTGGCTAAATTTTCTCCAAAATCCACCTCTTATTATCAGCAACAGCTTCTTATAAATTATCCGCATTGGAATGAAGAAAAATTCTTTGCAAATCAAGCAAAACCTATTCAATCGCCTTTGACTTTTAAAATCGGTAACTTTAAGTTTGCTATCATGAGTGGATTTGAACTTCATTTTGACGCACTTTGGTCGTTCGTATCTGAAAAAAATATTGACTGTGTTTTACTTCCGAGTGTATCTACTTTTGACTCGTATGAGAGATGGAACACGCTTATACAATCACGCGCATTTACCCATAACTGCTTCGTACTTCGAGCAAATCGCATAGGCGAATACCAAGATGAAAATTTTGTTTGGAAATTTTATGGAGATTCCGTTTTAGCCTCTCCAAATGGGGAATTGCTGAACCATTTGGGTAACAAAGAAGAGTTGATGATAGTAGATATGGATCACCGCGAAGTAGCTCATGCTCGTCAATCATGGGGATTTAACGAGATGATACAAAAAAGAAAATTATTATGATACACTATTTTCACCGCCAAATTCAACTCTGGGGAGAAGAGACACAAACACAACTCCAGAGCAAAAAAATAGCTATCATTGGCTCAGGTGGACTTGGAAGTTCTCTAGCTTTTGCTTTGGGTGCGAGTGGTGTCGGAGAAATCCACATGGTGGACTTTGACGAAGTGTCACTTCATAATATCCATAGACAAATAGCTTTTAAAATGGGCGATGAAGGAAAGAACAAGGCTCTTTTAAATGCAGAGTTAATTAGTGCGCGATGTTCATTCGTAAAAGCTATTGCGCATCCGTGCAACTTTAAAGAGTTCAGTGAAAAAAATATCGAGCTTGATTTAATCTTAGACGCAACCGATAATCTTCCCACCCGTGCAGAAATAAACGCCTACGCAAAAAATAAAAATCTCCCTTGGGTCTATGGAAGTGTCGAAGCTTTTCATGGTCAAGTAGCATTCATCGAAGAGTCCTCTTTTACCGATGCTTTTAAAATCGTAGAGAAAACACCAGCAGGAATTGCAGCACCCATAGTCATGCACATAGCTTCACTCCAAGCAAATCTGGCACTCAGATATTTAGCAGGATTGAATGTCAAAAAAGACATACTTTACTATCTCTTTTTCAATGAAGAGGGCGAATTGATAACGCAGAAGTTTGGACTTCCGAAAGAGTAAAGTTGTGTAATTCTAGCATGTGGGAATGTTTCTACCTATACCGTGTTTCATGTGTGAAAAGCAAGTGTAATAAGAGCCCTACAAACACCCTTAAAAATGTTTATTATAGGGATGAATAAAGCATTCTAAAAATATAGCAACTGCAGATAAGCAATTTTTGTTGCAAAATTTTAAATACTTTTTATCATCACTTGCTGAGATAGTTTTTGCTTCATACTTATTGATTATGTATAGTGTTCTTTTTTGCTTAAAAAAGATTCTTTAAAGCACTTAAGCCTTTTCATGCTAGAATAAATTTCAAATAATTTTATAAAAATAGGGTTGCATATGCTTATTCCATCCAACTTGTTACAAAACAAAAAGATACTTCTTGGAGTTACTGGCTCTATCGCTGTTTATAAATCACTCGAGTTGGTGAGACTCTTTATAAAAGCTGGTGCTGAGGTTAAAGTTGTAATGAGTGAATCTGCTAAAAAATTTGTTACACCGCTTACTTTTGAAACTCTTACTTCAAATCAGGTTCTTGATGACACAAATGAGTCATGGGTAAATGACCACAACCATATAAAAACTACGCAGTGGGCGGATTTGTTCGTTATCGCTCCTGCGACTGCAAACACTCTAGCAAAACTTGCAAATGGAATCGCTGACAACATGCTTCTTCAATGCGCTCTAGCATTTCCACATGCCAAGATACTTGCTCCTTCAGCAAACACAAATATGATAAACAACCCTATAACACAAGCAAATCTTAAAATGTTAGCCATAACAAATTACACGATTGTAAACACGCAAACAAAAGAGTTAGCATGTAAAACTACAGGCGATGGAGCGATGGCTGAACCTATCGACATCTTTTTTAAGTGTGCGAAAGTGCTTCTAAAAGAGGAGTTTTGGGAAGATAGAATGGTCATCGTCACAGGTGGCGGAACTGTAGAAAAGATTGATGATGTTCGTTATATCTCCAACTTTTCAAGTGGAAAAATGGCTTCAAGTTTGGCTGCTGCACTCTATTGTAAAGGTGCGGATGTCAATCTCATCGCGACAAAATTTGAAGAAAATCTACCAACAGATATGCACAAAATAGCCGTTGAAGACACGCTTGAAATGCAAGAGTATTTGGTGGATTCTATTCGCATTGCTAAAAAAGGAAAGCTCTCTAAAGCAACACTTATGAGAGATGAACCTATTCACCTTATCGCAAAAAAACCTTATCTTTTTATGGTAGCCGCTGTGAGTGATTATGTTCCTGAATTTGCACAAAGCGGTAAACTCAAAAAAGAAACTTTGGGCGATAAGTTTGAACTTAGCATGAAGAAAAACATAGATATTTTAAGCTCTATAGACAAAGAAGGCATTACAACCATAGGTTTTAAAGCTGAAATGGACGAACTTAATGCTATCTCAAACGCCTCAAATATGCTTAAAGCAAAAAATATAGATGCTGTTTGTCTCAATGTGCTTCAAGATGCATCGAGCTTTGGAAGCGACACAAATCAAATAGAATTTATCACACATGAAAAAATAGAGTCCATTCCACATGCCGACAAATTAAGCGTTGCCTTTGGAATACTCGAACAGGCAAAACAGCTATGAACCAAGCCAAACACATCGCTATTATCATGGATGGAAATGGTCGTTGGGCTGAAATTCAGGGTAAAAAAAGAGTCAAAGGGCATGAGGCTGGGGCGAAAGTTGTAAAAGAGATAACGACTTACTGCTCCAACCACAAAGATATTGAGAGATTGACACTCTATGCTTTTTCTACTGAAAACTGGAAAAGACCACGACTTGAAGTTGAGTTTTTGATGAAACTTCTTGAGAATTACCTCAAAAATGAGTTGCCTATTTATCTGCAAAACAATGTTCGCCTTGAGCCTATCGGCGACATTCGAGCTTTCTCTTCCTCACTCCAAAAAACTATACAAGAGGTCAGAGAAAAAACTGCGCATTGTGATGGACTTGTGCAGTCTTTAGCACTCAACTACGGTGCGCAAGATGAAATTTTAAGAGCTGTCAATAAAATAAAAAATTGCGAAAAAGATATAACCGAAGCGATGCTCTCGAACGCGCTTGACTGCCCACATGATGTGGATTTACTCATTCGAACGGGTGGCGACCACAGACTTTCAAACTTTTTACTCTGGCAGTCAGCGTATGCGGAACTCTTCTTTTGCGACACTTTGTGGCCTGATTTTACAACAAATGATTTAGAAAAAATTATCCAAGAATTCACTACAATTGAACGCCGTTTTGGAGGCTTAAAATAATGCAACTACTCCTTTTTGCCTTTATATTTGGAACACTTTTGGGTTCATTTTTAAATGTTGTAATTTTTAGAATTCCAAAAGATGAAAGTATAGTTTTCCCATCTTCACACTGCACGGCATGTGGAAATTCTCTGAAAGCTTGGCACAATATTCCTCTTTTTTCATGGATCGTTTTAAGAGGAAAATGCTATTTTTGTGACTCTAAAATATCTATGCAATACCCAATTATAGAGTTTTTATCAGGTCTTATTTTTTTAGTTTTGGCGTATAAATTTGGCATCAGTTTTCCTATTTTCCTTATAGGGCTTAGTTTTTTAATGCTTTTAGCTCTTTCTATGATAGATTTCAAATACAAAATGGTTCCTGATAGCTTAAATCTTTTAGCAATTTTATTCGCTGTTTTAGGCTCTTGGAGCATAGGCGGAATTTTCACAAACCTGCAAAATGCCCTACTTTTTGCAGGTGGATTTACACTTCTTCGGTTTACGCTCTCTTATCTTTTGACTGCATCCGCGCATAGAGAGGCAAAAAAAACGCAAACTTCTTGGACAAAAAACTATCACACCTACCCTTTTATCGAAGCTATGGGCGAAGGTGACATTATGGTCGCGGCAACTATGGGCGCACTTCTTGGTGTAAAACTCACTCTTGTCGCCATCTTTTTATCGGCACTTTTAGCACTTCCTGTGATGCTTCTTTTACGCGGTCGCACACCAGAGGAACAAAGAGTTCCTTTTGTTCCATTTTTAGCAATGGCAACATTTATAGTGTATCTGTTTGACAGCCCTATTTTAGCTTACATTGAGGCAAATTATTAACTATGAATAGACTTCAAAAATACATCATCAACAACTTATCCATTCTCTTTTTGTCAATATTTTTACCGCTTTTCTCCATTGCTTCTGTCATTTTTATGATTAAACTCGCTACTTATACAGCCGTTATTCAGCTCACACTTTGGGAAATGTCAAAGCTTTACTTTTTCGTTTTACCTGAAATTTTGTTTTACACTCTGCCCGTAACTTTTTTTATAGCATCTACGCTTACTATTTTTAGACTCTCAACCGATAACGAAATTGTTGTACTTTTTGCACTTGGAATTCATCCAAAATTTATTATAAAAACATTGTTCAAACCCGCCCTGCTTCTATCGATTGTACTGTTTTTTGACTTTTTAATTCTTTTTCCACATGCCACAGTTTTGTCAAGCAATTTTGTTTCCTACAAAAAAAGTGAAGCAAAATTTAACCTCTCCGCCTCTGAGTTTGGTCATAGTTTTGGAGATTGGTTACTTTATATTGGCAAAAATAACCCTGATGGCTCATATGCAGATCTCTTTTTGTTTAATAAAAACAAAACAGAAGAGATACTTATCAATGCTAAAAAAGGTGAAATCATCAACGATTCAGGCATTTTAAGGCTTAAACTTACCGATGGAGAGGGATACAGTTACTCAAAAGAGAAGTTTTCACAAATGAATTTTAAAGTAATGAACATCAACGATACGCTCTCAACAGACCTGACACAGTACAGAACTCCGATAGAGTATTGGCTCTCAGACGACAGAAAAGAGAGCAAAAGACATATGCTCATAACAGATACTTTGTTATCACTTTTCCCGATTTTATCTCTGTTTTTAGTTGCAAGTATCTCAATTGTACACATCAGGCATCAAAAAGGTCGTATTTATCTTTATCTCTTTTTAGGAATTTTGATTTTTTATGGGGCTTCCATGGGGCTTCAAGAACTGTTATCTTTTTACACCATTCCACTTGTTGCACTTGTCTGGCTTGGTGCGACCTACTCTCTCTATAAAAAGACGATAGTAGCTCGATTTTAGATGCGTTGTGCAATCACACTTGCCTATAACGGAACAAGCTTTTTAGGTTCTCAAACGCAAACGGAATCTAAAAATACCATTTTAGGTAATTTAGAGCATGTTTTATCTCAAATATCCATACACTCAAAAGTTATAGCTTCAGGACGCACAGACAAAGGTGTTCACGCCACAGGACAAGTCTGCCATGTGGATTTGCCCCCTTTTTGGAGTGATTTAGAAAAACTCCAAAGAGTTCTCAATCAGATGCTTCCAAAGACAATACATGTCAAAAATATCAAAGCCGTAAGCGATGATTTTCACGCAAGATATGGTGCGAAGAGAAGAGTCTATCGCTACATTATAAAAGAGGGGGAAAGTAATCCTTTTGAGAATGATTTTGTGACATTTGCTCGGCATGTGGATTTTGAAGCAATTGAGCAAAACATCAAACTCTTCGTGGGCAAACATGATTTTAAGTTTTTTATGAAAACAGGAAGCGATGTCAAAACCACTACACGCATTATCTACAAAGCCTTTGCTTACAAACACAAAGGCTATGTAGTTCTAAACTTTGAAGCCAACGGTTTTTTAAGAAGCCAAATCCGCCTCATGGTAGGAGCACTTCTAAAATCCACATGCCAAGAGATAGAAACTCAGTTGGCATGTGCAAATAACTATAAGATAAAACCTGCACCGAGTAATGGGCTTTATTTGAGTAAAATTAAGTATTAAAAAAAGTAGCGACATAAAATGAATCATTGATTGGTGCATAATCTATTTCGCAAATTCTGAAAAAACCAAAAAGTTTAGACTTCCTAAAGAGTAAAAATATTACTCGCTAATCTCCACAGAAATATGAACTAACTCTTCATGCACTGAAAGTTGCTTTTTTATATCATTTATATTGACAGAATGATTTGAGTTTAGGGAGAGGATACAGGAGTATTTACCCTTGCCAACCCTCCAAATATGTAAATCTTCAATTGCAATTTTTTGCTCCATAGTATTAATTACATCTATAACTTCTTGCACAATTGGTTCATCCATTTGGGCATCTAAAAGAATTTTTCCTGATTGTTTAATCAGACCAAATGCCCAGATAAATACCAAAACTGAACCGACTATCCCCATAACAGGGTCAAGCCAATTCGCACCCCAAAGCATTCCACCAATCAGTGCAAAAATAGCTAAAACGGATGTAAGAGCATCTGCTAAAACATGCAAATATGCCGCCTTGAGGTTTATATCATGATGGTGTTCATGCATATGTTCATGATTGTGCTCATGATGGTGGTGGTCATCTTTAAGCAACCAAGCACAAACTAAATTTACAGTAAGTCCAACGATTGCAATTATAATCGCTTCTTTATAGGCTATATTTTGTGGATTAAAAATTCTCTCCACTGAATGATACACCATGAAAAATGCAACCACTAAAAGAAGTATCGCACTTGTATAGCCTCCAAGAACTTCAATCTTATAAGTTCCAAAATTAAATCTAAAATCATTCGCATATTTATTTGCCATCACATACGCCAGATATGCCATGCCTAGTGCAAGTACATGAGAGCTCATATGCCAACCATCCGCAAGAAGTGCCATAGAGTTATAATAAAGTCCACCAATAATTTCAACTACCATCATCATAAAGGTAAAAATCATTGCATAGAGAGTATTTTTCTTTGCAATCGGATTAGATGAATCAAAATGATGGGAATGCGAATTTGATTTGAGTGTTTCTATCGTGTTCATTGTATTTAGCCTTTTTTAAAAATCTTTACGATACTATACCCCAGTATATCTTATCTAAAAATTAAAGGTTTGTTATGGCACATACTATTGCTAATAAAGAGAAACTATTGCTTAGAGTCAGGAAAATAAAAGGGCAAATGAATGGCATTGAAAAAGCTCTAGAACAAGAAACTGATTGTTTTAAAGTTTTGCAACAAATCAGTGCATCAAGAGGTGCAATACAATCACTTATGCGTGAAGTGCTTGATGGTCATATTAAAGAGCATTTAGGAAATCATGTAAGCAACGAGCAACGAGAAAAAGAGATAGAAAACTTAACATCTTTGTTCAAAACATACTTAAAATAGTAACAAACAGTTGTTTATAGAGAGTGAGTAAGTTCTATGTCTATTATTTTGACTTCTTTTTTTGCTTCCTAATTTTAGAGTTCGTTTGACAATCAAAGAATGTACTGTTAATTATTCACAAAAAAACTTCAATCATATAGGTGTACTTGATAGTTTAAAAGACATTGACTTCATCTATAACAATAATGTAAGTCCGATTCTTTATCATTACATTAATAAACTTGATTTAGAGTATAAACCTTTTAACAGAAAAGAACTTATCACAAGTGCAAAAAATGCGAAAGTTAAAAATGTTGTTGAACTTATACTATATAAAAATAACTTCAAACAACCTCTAAACAATATCTTCGATTCAAAATCTCTTGAAAAATGTGCTTAACTTTTAAAGTTAAGACATTTTCACCCCTCACAAAAATCTAATTTTCACCCCCTCTTATTTAAAAATCACACCCTTAACAAATCCCCTATAATAAGCAGTTTAAGACAATAAATCTGTTGCACTTTCACTGCCGTTTTACCTTCGCTTCTTTTCTTGTATTCAAATAAACTGCGAACAAGAAAAACAAAGGACTTAAAATGACTGAAAAAAGATGGCTATCCCCAGATGAATTTGAAGAAGAATTTGGAATGAGTAAGAGTACTCAATCAAAATATAGAATGGATAAGAAACTTCCATATGTAAAATTTGGTGGTTTTGTCAAATATGATAGAAAAAAAATAGATGAACTATTTGAAGCACATCATCATGATGTTGCTGCATAGTTTCAATAAACTAATGTTAAGCATGTAATGTAAAAATGATTGACTAAAAAACTTCTAAACCCCACATATTCGCATACATACACAAAATATTTCACCAATCTTTATACTAACAACTTAAAAATACAGCAGTAAAAAAGTTATATGGAAATTTAAAATATACCTATTAAGTCAAATTTTGAATTAAAAAAGTGTCACCCATAGTGTCACCCAATGAAAACTTAAACGATTTTTTGATTTTTGATTTTCTTTGAAAGTTCGTTGTGTAGGGAGTTTGAAAGTGGTGGGTTCTGAGTGACTATAACACTTTAATACAACCTTTTTCAACCTTACAATAACATCCACAAAAGCCTATAAAATAGGGATATTTAGAGATTTAAATAAAAATTTCTTTTTGCATGTTTCAACAAAATTATACTACTTTATGCTAAAATGTTGAAACAAATTGTTGAAACAAAATAATAGGTTGAAATATGCCATTTAGAAAAATTAAACAAAAAAAGTACAACGGAATAAACGAATACTTTAGAAAATCAGATCATGATAAAAAAACTGTTTCTTTCTATATTACTTTTAGAGATATTGATAACAAGGTCAAAAGAGAAAAAACAGATGCTATAAATAAAGATGAAGCACTGGAACTACTAAATAAGAAAAAAATACAATTATCAAAAGATAGAAGAGAAATACAAAAAGACTCTTCTAAGCTTCATCAAAAAATTTTAAACGACTCTCTCACACTTGATGAAGTTGCACTAAAATATCATCCCACTAAAACTAATCCCGAAGCAAAACGGAATGAAGCAAAATATAAAAACCATATAAGCCCTACTTTAGGAAAAATGAAAATATCAAAAATAACTCAAGATGATGTCCAAGTGCTTAGCAATGAGTTATCAAAAAAGAAAAATATAAGGGGCGGACTTCTCAATCCACGGACAGTAAAAGATATAATTGAAAACTTACGTGTCATATTTAACTGGGCTATTGAACAAAACTATATTAATAAAAACCCTGTTATAGTAAAAAAAATAATAACAACAGAGGAGAATGAAGCGGGAAGAGTATTATCTGATGATGATCTTGAAAGGTTATGGAATATTGATGATTTACAAATGAATGATAGATTGTTTCTCTTTTTGAAAACCTGCTACTTTACTGGTGCAAGACCTGCGGGAGTCATTGAAATTCAGGTAAAGCACATAAACTTTACAGCTAAAAAAATTAGAATCAAAGCTATGAAAAAAGGGAAAAGTTACGAGGCAAATGTAGCTGACGAACTGCTCAACCTATTAAAAAAATGGATTAGTAAACATTCCCTCGTACATGATAACTTTATTTTCTACCCTATTCAAACGCACGATAGAGCCACAACAAATGTAGAAAAAGTTAAATTAAAAAACACCCCTGCAAGATATGAGGGATACTCAAAACTCCTAAGAAAAATATTTGATAAGCACTTTAATAAAGACATAGGAAGCTATGACCTTGCTTATAGGGTAAGCGTTTACACAATGAGACGTACTGCTGGAACAAAAATATACAAAAATCATGGAATTGTTCATGCCAAAAAGTTTTTAAACCATACCGATATCAAAACCACAATGAAATACTTAAATATTGATGACGATATGGAGATAATAGAATATGGACTGTAAAGACAAATAATTACACTATTTTACATGTAAAAATGAAGGCAAATAAATTCATATTTATGCAGCTGAAATTTTCAAGATTTTTATCACATGATTTTTTATTTCATCAAACGTTAAATGAATTCTAACTTTTTCGCTAAGATAGACTGCCTCATCATCCTTAGGCTCTTTTTTTAATTTGATAAAATGGATAATATCATTTGCTGATACAAGTTTGCTATCCACCTTTGAAAACAAATCTATTATCTCGTCCATAGAAAGTATATTATGCTCTAGCATAGCTCCAAAATCGAACAGATCTCGTGATTTATTTCTCATGATTAATGCAACTATTTTTAATTTTGCAACTGACTTTACATCAAGGATTTTTAACTTTGAATTTTCAAAATTGTTAAACGATGCTAACGACAATATCTCTTTTTGAATCGGTCTATTAGCTTGAAAGAATTCTAGTTTTACATTCTCAAGTACAAACTTAATCATATACTCATCAGGAAATAATCCAGCCATTCTCAGAGCAGTAACATTTTCATCTTCTAGCTTTCTAGCACCGAGTATTGTGATACTAGGGATAATTTGTTGGTGATTTAAAGCTTTAAAAGAGACTATATCAATATCTTCTGATATACGATGGTTTAAATAAAAGCTAAGAGCTGTACCTCCTACGAAGTACAGCTCATCGTTAAAAATTTCATTATTACTTATTTTGTCTAGGACTTGCTTTACATTAGCAGTCATTAATCACGCCTAGCAGTTGTTTATACATTTGATTTTGGTCATACATTCCAGCTAGAGGTATATCCATTCCAGTTGTGGATATGTAACCTTGAGCATACATTTTTTTATACCTGTCTTTTAGTACACTTTTTACTATATTTTTACCAAACTGACTGCACAGTATTTTTATATCATAATCATTCATGGTTGAGAGATAGTTTGAAATGATTGCATAAACTTTTTGCTCACTTGCCTCATTTGTTTGCCAAAAAAGATTATTAGAATAGCTTCTAGGGTCAAATGTCACTACATCATCAATATCGACTGCATTTATTTTTTCTTTGGCTTCATCATAATTTAACGATTCTAACAAGCTATATAATCGTTGTCTGCTCTTTTTCCAATCTCGCAAGGTTCTATCTGAGACATCCAGTAGTCTACTAATTTGTTGCTGCGTCATAGTAAATCCTTTGGTATTTTCTATATTATAGGCGAATATCGCCTAAATGTCAATATCCATGTAAATTAACAACGGATAAACGGAACTGATTATCCAAGTGCTAATACGCGAACCCAAAATAATACCCTTTTCCCATTGTGTCTTTGGTGGACTTATTGGATTAATAAGTCCATTCTTAATATAGCCTTATTATAGGCTATATTAAGACGCAAGTTCTTAAATTTTACAACATTTTATTACAACAATCTGCTATAAATCTGCTAAATTTTGATAAATTCTGCAAACCCAATAAGTATATGATAGAACTACTAAACCAAGATGACACTAAATTTTAAATTATTTCCCTAATTTCAGCATTCACACCAGCTAGTTTAAAGATATCAAATATAGGTTTAATATTTTTAATTGAAGCGTTACCTCTATAATGATCTCTGTTGTCAAACGAACTCTAAAATTAGGCAGTTAAATTAAAAAAAAGTTACATTCTGAAACTTAAACCACCTCTTATTTTTCTACCTGTTTATTTGAAGATTTAGCTCCAAACTTATAAATATCTGAATTGATGATTCCTGACTCTTTTTTTTCCTTTAATCTATAACTTTCTCCTTGTATATTGATGACATGTGAATGATGT